>JAAFIW010000008.1 GCA_013297875.1 Comamonadaceae bacterium
TCGCTGGCCGGCTGCGGCGGCGGCGGCGGCGACTCGGCCACTGCCAACGCGCCCACGCCGTCACCCGCACCCGCACCCGCACCCGCACCCGCACCCGCACCAGCACCAGCACCAGCACCAGCACCGCTACCGGCTCCAGCTCCAGCTCCCATTGCTTCGGGCACTTTAGAAAGGCTGGCGGGGAGCTTGGTGCCGGTTGCGATACAACCGGCTACCACGCCGGTTTTTCCGATTGATGGTGTCGGGGGCCAAAGCCAGATTCCGGTCATCGTTGCGATGGTGTCGGATTCGCAAGGAAATTTGTTTATTGCACACAGTGATCGGGTTCGAAAGATTTCACCTCAGGGCGCTGTGACCACCTTGGCAGGTGGAGACAATGTTTCGCTAGAAGGCCCATTTAATGATGGACTTGGTACTGCAGCCCGTTTTGGCGCGATACGCGGTATTGCAGTCGATACAAAGGGCACAATTTATGTTTCCGATCACGCGACTGCCGCTATTCGTAAAATAGACACCAATGGGCTCGTGCAAACCGTGGCGGGTGGATCAGATAAACGAGGCTATGCGGATGGAGTTCTTGCAGACGCAAAATTTACTTCACCCTCGGCCATGACAATTGATAGCAGCGGCAATATATATGTGATTGATGCTTTGGCTGATCCCTTCAATGCATGTTTTTCAAGTACAGACCAGGCTATCCGCAAGATCACACCAACAGGTTCGGTTAGCACCGTTTATCGATTTGTTTCAAACTATCTATTTGTTTCAAACCCAGAAAAGGATCCTTATGGCATTAAATCACTCAAGGCAATTGCGGTAGATCGCGCTGGTAATCTATTCATCGCATCGGTAGACAGTGCCTTTGTGTTTGTTGGTCTGTGCCCCCCATCGCGGCCTCTAGCTTCTTATATTATTAAAATCGGGGTTGATGGGTCGGTTGGCACATGGGCTGGTGTTTCATCGCCTTGGGCCTCTTCACTCAACGTAACAGGTGCCCTCGATGGCCCACGGCTTGATGCAAGATTTCACTCCCTGACCAGTATGTCCATCGATGCCGACAACAATATCTACGTCGCCGATACTGGAAATTCTGCCATTCGCCGTGTTTCTGCCAGCGGAATCGTCAGCACGGTGGCGGGGCAACTGCCCGCCACGGCGGGCACCCCGTCTACCGCCACACTGACCTTGGGGCCCTTGCCTGGCGTGTTGCCCTATCCTGATGCGGTGGCCGTTGGCGTGCAGCCCACGATTTACATCAGCGCAGGCGAATTTTCCTTTTCCCCTGGCCGGTTGGTGCTGAAGGCGCAGCCTCGGTGAGGGGTCGGATCATCTTTGAGCAGTGACGAATTTTCGTCAGAATTCAGCCCTACCCCCGCGCATCCTCACCATCATCCCCACCCGGCCAGTCGCGGATGTAGGCTTTGAGCATCTTGTTTTCAAAGTTCTGGCTGTCCACCACGGTCTTGGCCACGTCGTAAAAGCTGATCACGCCCATCAGCATTTTCTGGCTCATCACCGGCATGTAGCGGGCGTGGCGCTCCAGCATCATGCGGCGCACCTCGTCCAGTTCGGTTTCGGGGGTGCAGGTCAGGGGGTGGTCGTCCATGGCGCTGCGGATCAGGGTGGTGCCCACGCCGCCGCCGTTTTTCACAATCGCCACAATGACCTCGCGAAAGGTCAGCATGCCGGTCAGCTCGCCGTGGTCCATCACCACCAATGAGCCAATGTCTTTCTCGGCCATGATGTCCACCGCATGCGCCAGCGGCTGGTCGGGGGTGACGGTGTACAGCGTGTTGCCTTTGACGCGCAGGATGTCGCTGACTTTCATGGGGGTCTCCAGTGGCTAAGGTGCAAATGAATATAGCCCACAATGTTTGAGAAATCACCCCTGATTACCTTGAGATACTGGAGAGACCCTTATGCCCGGCTACGCTGACCCCGGTTTTGACACCCTGGCCCTGCACGCAGGCGCTGCGCCCGACGCCACCGGCGCGCGCGCTGTGCCCATTCACCTGACCACCTCGTTTGTTTTTGAGTCCAGCGACCATGCGGCAGCGCTGTTCAACCTGGAGAGGGCAGGCCATGTCTACAGCCGCATCAGCAACCCCACCAACGCCGTGCTGGAGCAGCGGGTGGCCGCGCTGGAAGACGGCATTGGCGCGATTGCCACGGCCAGCGGCCAGGCCGCGCTGCACCTGTGCATTGCCACGCTGATGGGCGCGGGCTCGCACATCGTGGCCTCTACCGCGCTGTATGGCGGCTCGCAAAACCTGCTGCACTACACCTTGCGCCGCTTTGGCATTGAGACCACCTTTGTGCAGCCGCACGACATCGACGGCTGGCGCGCCGCCATTCGCCCCAACACCCGGCTGCTGTTTGGCGAAACCGTGGGCAACCCCGGGCTGGACGTGCTGGACATTCCCACCGTGAGCGCCATTGCGCACGAGGCGGGCCTGCCGCTGTTGGTAGACAGTACGCTGACCTCGCCGTGGTTGATGAAGCCGCTGGAGCATGGGGCCGACTTGGTCTACCACTCAGCCACCAAATTCTTGTCGGGCCACGGCACGGTGATTGGCGGCATCGTGGTCGACGGCGGCAGTTTTGACTGGGGCGGCCCGCAAGCCGCTGGCAAATTTGCGGGCTTGACTGAGCCTTACGATGGTTTTCACAACATGGTGTTTGCCGAAGAAAGCACGGTGGGTGCCTTCTTGCTGCGCGCCCGCCGCGAAGGCCTGCGCGACTTTGGGGCTTGCATGAGCCCGCACACCGCGTGGTTGATTTTGCAAGGCATTGAAACCCTGCCGCTGCGCATGGCCCGGCACATGAGTAATACGGCGCGCGTTGTGGAGTTTCTGGCCAGCCACGCGTTTGTGGGGCGTGTAGGCCACCCCATGCTGGAATCGCACACCAGCCATGCGCTGGCGCAAAAGCTGCTGCCCAAGGGCGCGGGCAGCGTGTTCAGCTTTGACATCAAGGGCAACCGCGCGCAGGGCAAGGCTTTCATTGAAGCCTTGAAAGTGTTCAGCCACCTGGCCAACGTGGGCGACTGCCGCAGCCTGGTGATTCACCCGGCCAGCACCACCCACTTTCGCATGACCGACGAGGCGCTGGCGGCGGGCGGCATCGGCCAGGGCACCATCCGGCTGTCGATCGGGCTGGAAGACCCGGATGATTTGATTGACGACTTGAAGCGGGCTTTGAGGGTTGCGGAAAAAGCGGTTTGAGCGGTGTTTGGGGTTTTGAAGTTAAAACAGCCAACTGCCCATGTATTGATCCTAGAAACAGCAGTTGGACGCGCCCGAGTGGGCCGACATGGGGTGGGCTGGCAAGGCGCGACAACGACGCAGGCCCTTGCCTGCTAGGCGGAGCAACGCCGCTAGCGCACGCCAGGGCGGCTCAATTGGGTGCGTAGCGTTGTCACCCAGCTGGTGAAGTCGCTCAACGCTACAAGCGCTTGATTTCATTGGAAAAAGTTACCGGGACGAGCGGTCAACTGCTGCTTCTAGGTTGATTGGTCGAGCAGCTATCAAAAGCGTAGTGATCAACGCCTTCAGCACCCCAGAGGCTGCTCCGCACACCAAACCTTTATCATTACTCTATGTACTTGTTGATACACAAATTAGGCGGATGGGTTGTGGTGTGGGGTGTGCTGCTTGTCGCTTTGTTTGCAAGCCATCCCGCACAGGCCCAGTCGTGCTCGATTCCCGGCCAGGCTGGTACTGACGCCATCGCAACCCAACCCAACACTTTTTTCCCGGGCACAGCCAGTCCGGGGGCTGGCAATTCGTCCATTGCGGTCGGGGCGGGCACTGGCTTGAGTCGCGACATTCAAGCCGGTGATTTGCTGCTGATCATTCAGATGCAGGGCGCTGATTTTGATGCCAGCGACACCAATGCCTATGGCTCGGGCACGGGCGCTGCCGGTGTGACAAGCACCGTGGCTTTCGGCGCAGCGGGCTACGCCGGGGGTATCAATGGCAGCAACTTTATCGCTGGCACCTACGAATGGGCGGTGGCGACCAATGCGGTTGGCTTTGCCGCCGGCGGCACGATCAATTTGAGCCGTGGGCTTTCCAACGGCTATTTCACCCGCGCCGGCAGCGCCACCACAGGCAAACAGGCCTTTCAGGTGATTCGGGTGCCGCAATACGCCAACGCCACGGTGACAGCCGGGCTCACCGTGCAAGCCTGGAACGGCGGCACGGGCGGTGTGTTGGCCATCGATGCAGCGGGTGATATCAACCTGAACGGCCAAACCATTGACGGCAACGGCCGGGGCTTTCGCGGAGCGGGTGGCGTGAATGTCACCCCGCAGTGCATCGCCACGCCCGACCCGATTGGTTGCCTGGAATTTCGAGGTTTGCTTGCCGGTACGCGTGGCGGCTCCAAAGGCGAAGGCCTCGCCGGCACCCCTGGGCGCGTCTACGACGGTGACCCGGGCGGCACGGGCGGTGGAACCATTGGTACCGGTGCAGACGGCTATGTCAACGGTGACCTGATGCGCGGCGCACCCGGCAATGCTGGCGGCGGTGGCAACCAGCACAACGCAGGCGGCGGCGGCGGTGCCAATGGCGGCGCGGGCGGCAACGGTGGCAACAGCTGGAACAACAGCCAGGTGACCTATGTGGGCACCCTGGTGGGTGGGTTTGGTGGCTCGCCCTCGCAAAACGCAGCGGCCCGCTGGGTCATGGGCGGCGGCGGTGGCGCAGCCGATCTGGGTGGCAACGGCACCACAGCGCCGGATGGTTCAGGTGGGGCTGCTGGTGCCATGGTGATTTTGCGTGCCAGTCGCTTGGTGGGTGGCGGCACCATCAGTCTGAATGGTGTGCGGGGACAAAACAGCCGCGCCACCGATGGTGCAGGCGGCGGCGGCGCAGGGGGAACCTTGATCCTTGCGCTGGGCTCAGGTGGTGTCGCAGGTGGTGCCATCAACGCCAGCGCCAACGGCGGTGCTGGGGGAGCCTATACCCTGGTTACCGCCGAGCAGGACGGTAACGGTGGGGGCGGCGGTGGCGGTATGTTGGTGCACAACATTGTCAGCGGCAGCGTGAGTTTTGTAGCCAATGGGGGCGCTGCCATTGCTTCCAACAGCCAGGCCTGCCCGCCGGCCACACCGGGGGCCGATTGCGGCCAACGCTCCGGGTTGGGTAGCAGCGGCGCAGCCGGTTATGCCATCACCAGCCCAGGCGTGCAGGTGGGCTATGAATGCCTGCCCAACCTGACCGTGACCAAATCCACCACCACGCCGACAGTGACCGCCGCGACTGGGGCGACGGCGCAGTACGTCATTACCATCAGCAACGCCGGTGGCGGTGCGCGCTTTGTGGACGTGGTCGATAACGCGCTGCCGCCGGGCTGGTCACGGGCGGCGGCAGCGCCCACCTACCAGTTCTCACCCCCGCAGCCGCTGGCGGCCGACCAGCTGTCCAGTGGGGCCGAGACGGTCAGCCTCACCACCTCGGCCACCTGGGCCGTGGGCGCAGCGCCGCTAGCGGCAGGGATACCCACCGCAGGCAGCAATTCCCTGACCTGGAGTTCGTTTGCGCTGGCTCCTGTGAAGGCTGGCGTGCCCTCGGTGGTGACCATCACCTTTGTCGCCAGCATTCCCGATACGGCCACCGTGGGTACCTATCACAACCCGGCCGGTGTACGCTTTCTAGATCCCACCCGTGCGGCGGGCAGCACCCGCACGGTAGCCCCGTCCACCAACAACACCGCCAACCGTTCGGCCACCCCCTACAGCCCCAACACCACGTATATGAACTTTGCTGGCGCAGGCGGCACCCCCGTGGCGGGCACCCACTACAGCGGCCTGCAAGCTGGCCCCAGTACAGAAGACGTGCGCCTGTTGCCAGACTTCAGCATCACCAAAGCAGCTTCGGTGGCCACTGTCGCACCAGGCGTCACCTTCACCTACACCCTCACACCACGCAACAATGGCCGCCCGGTCTCGCCCATCACCTTTGCCATCGACCAGGCCACCGACCTTGCCACCGTTGCGGCGGTGGGCGCAGCGCTCGCGTCGTCGCCGCTCACCGTCACCGACTCATTGCCGACCGGTGTCACCACCACCGCTGCCTTCAATGGCGCGGGCTGGACTTGTTCTGGCACCAGCACCGTGGCATGCACCCTGCCCGACGCGCAGGCCTTCCAGATCGCCAGCGCCACCAACTACCCGGTGATCACTGCCACCGTTCGCATCAGCGACTCGTGCCCCAGCAGCACCAAGACCAACGCCGTGTCCATTACCCTGCCTACGGCTGATACGGCACCGGGCAACAACAGCGCGACGGCGGTGGTCGCACCGTCGTGCCTCGACACCTCGCTCACGGTCACCAAAACCAACGGTGTGAATACGCTCACGGCTGGGGGAACCACCAGCTACACCATCACCGTGGCCAACCTGGGGCCCAGCAATGCACCGGGTACCACGGTGCTGGATCCACCGGCTTCCGGTCTTGCCTGTGGCACGCCCACGTGTGCAGCGACCGCGGGAGCCAGTTGCCCAGCGCCTTTGAACACCTTTCAAACCACCGGTGTCACCATCACACCCACGTTCAATGCGGGCTCCACCGTTACCTTTGTGTTGACCTGCAATGTGACGGCGACCGGGCAGTAGCGTGTTTGAAGCGCACACTGCTCGCTATTGATTCAATAGCTGCTTGAGCAGTATTTGTATGGGCTGTCAGGCTATTTGTGCACTTTTTCGGGGGCACATGTCGTTTGCCAGGCCTTATGCGCCAAGCCTCAGGCTTGCAGCTGCACATGCTCCACGAAGCGCCGGGCCACGGCCGACGGTGGCAGGTCCTTGCGCCACACCACCGACCATGACCGGCGCAGTGGAAACCCCGCCACGTCCAGCACAGCCAGTGCACTGTTGCCAGTGGGGGCAGGGCCTGCGGCCAGGCTGGACTGAACGGCCAGCGCCGACAGCACCGAGATACCCAGACCCGCCGCCACCGCGTGTTTGATGGCTTCATTGCTGCCCAGGCTCATCACCACCTGCGGCGCAAAGCCGACCTTGCTGAAATGCTGTTCGGCCGCCATACGGGTGCCGCTGCCCGGCTCGCGCATCAGCCAGCGTTGCTTGGCCAGGCTGGCCAGCCGGGTGCGCTTGCCCGCCAGCGGGTGTCCGGCGGGCGCGACCACCACCAGCGGGTTTTGCCGGAACGGTACGCGCCACAAAGGCAGATCGTCGGGCGGCAGCATCATCACCGCCAGGTCATACACGCCGCCACGCAAACGCTCCACCACGCTGTTGCGGTTTTCAATGGCCAGCTCGATTTCCACGCCCGGGTGCGCCGCTGAAAACGGGCCAATCAACTCGGGCACAAAGTACTCGGCTGTGGTGACGGCGGCAATGCGCAGGCGCCCGCGCACCAGGCCATGGATTTCGGCCATGCGCGACTCAAAGCGTTGCCAGCAGGCCAGCAACTCGGCAGCGGTTTGCTGCAAGGCCTCGCCCGACTGTGTGAGGCGGATCTGCCTTCCCGTGGTTTCAAACAGCGGCATGCCCACGGCTTGCGCCAGGTCGCGCAATTGCACGCTTACCGTGGGTTGGGTCACATGCAGCTCATGCGCGGCACGGGTGATTGACAGCAAACGTGCTGCCGCTTCAAAGGCTCGCAGCTGCTGGGGCGTGACGCGTTGCAGCGCGCGCAAAGCTTTGTCTGTCATTTCTTTTCCATCGTATTTTGTCTATGCTCAGCATGAAAACAAAGTATTTTCTCAAATTTCAAATTCTTCCTACAGTCGGTGTTTTGCCACTTCAAACCCGCAGGATCTATGAGCAACACCGACAACACGCAGACCGAACGCACCCCGATTACCGTGGCCCATGGCGACGGCATTGGCCCTGAAATCATGGCCGTGACCCTGAAAATTCTGGAAGCTGCGGGTGCCCGCATCAACCCTGAGTTCATCGAGATTGGCGAGCAGGTCTACCGCTCGGGCAACACCGCCGGCATTGCGCCCAGCGCCTGGGCCAGCCTGCGCCGCACCAAGGTGTTTTTGAAAGCGCCGGTCACCACACCCTCGGGCAGTGGCTTCAAAAGCCTGAACGTGACAGTGCGCAAAACCCTTGGGCTGTATGCCAACGTGCGCCCCTGTATCAGCTACGCGCCATTCGTCAGCACCCACCACCCCAAGATGGACGTGGTCATCGTGCGCGAAAACGAAGAAGACCTGTATGCCGGCATTGAGCACCGCCAGACCGACGAGGTGTTTCAGTGCCTGAAGCTGATCACCCGCCCGGGCTGCGAAAAAATTGTGCGCTACGCGTTTGAATACGCGCGCAGCCATGGCCGCAAAAAAGTCACCTGCATGGTCAAAGACAACATCATGAAGATGACTGATGGTTTGTTCTACCAAGTGTTTCAGGAAATCAGCGTTCAGTACCCCGACATTCAGACCGAGCGTTACATCATCGACATCGGTGCCGCCCGCATTGCCACCCACCCCGAGCGCTTTGACGTGATCGTCACGCCCAATCTGTATGGCGACATCATCAGCGACGTGGCCGCCGAAATCACTGGCAGCGTGGGCCTGGCGGGCAGCGCCAACATTGGTGAGCATGTGGCAATGTTTGAGGCCATTCACGGCAGCGCGCCCGACATTGCGGGCACTGGTCAAGCCAACCCCAGCGGCCTGCTGCTGGGCGCGGTCATGATGCTGGTTCACATTCGCCAGGCCAGCGTGGCCCAAGCCATTCACAACGCCTGGTTGCGCACCATTGAAGACGGTTTGCACACGGCTGATCTGAAAGGCGAGCGCACCCAGCGTGTGCTGAGCACCGACGCCTTTGGCCAGGCCGTGATAGACCGGCTGGGCCAGCTACCCCAGCACTTTGCTCCGGTGGCCTACAGCAACCCGGCCGCCGTAGCCCGTAACCCGCAGCCGCTGTACACCCGCCGGCCCGCTGCCAGGAAAGAGATGGTGGGCGTGGATGTGTTTGTGCACAGCGCCGACAGCAGCCCCGACTTTCTCGCAGGCCGCTTGAGCACGCTGGCCACGCCTATGCTCAAGCTGCAAATGATCACCAACCGCGGCGTGAAGGTGTGGCCAGGCGGCTTTCCCGAGACCTTTTGCACCGACCACTGGCGCTGCCGCTTCTTGACGGTGGGGGCCAATCAGACCATTGCGCACAGTGACATCATTGACCTGCTGGCCCGCGTGACGCAGGGCGGGGTGGATGTGATCAAGACGGAGAACCTGTGCACCTTTGACGGCGAACAGGGGTTTGCGCTAGGGCAGGGGCAGTAAGTAGCGCAGCTACGCGTACAGCCGCGATGTCTTGGGCAGATGCGCCATTAAAAACTCCATCTGGTCGGCCAGGATGCGGCGGTTGCGCAGGATGAAGTCTTCCCACAGGCTGGGCACGTAGGGCGCGTAGAGCAGCGGCATGCGGGCCTGCTCGGGTGTGCGGCTGCTTTTGCGGTGGTTGCAGGCGCGGCAGGATGTGACCACATTCATCCAGTGATCCTGCCCGTTTTGCGCGTAGGGAATGATGTGCTCGCGCGTCAGCTCTTCTTCGTGAAAATGGCCACCGCAGTAGGCGCACACATTGCGGTCGCGGGCAAACAGCTTGCTGTTGGTCAGCCCGGGGCGCAGGTCAAAGGGGTTGATGTTGGGCACGCCGCGTGTGCCGATGATGCTGCTGACGGTGATTTTGGATTGCTCGCCGGTCAGTGCGTTGTGCCCGCCGCGAAACACGGCCACCTCGCCGCCGACTTCCCAGCGCACCTCGCCTGCGGCGTAATGAATCACCGCTTGTTCCAGCGAAATCCACGATTGGGGCAAGCCCTGGGCCGACAACTTCAACACCTTCACAGCACGCCTCCTTCAAAGAAAAGGGACTACAGCAGAAAGACCGCAAGCTCAATGGCTTACCTGCGAGACAATATACCTTGTTTTGATGACACTTTTAGCCTCTAGCGCTTGACCATATTGCTCAAGCTGCTATGAAAACGATACCAGGAACCTTGTTCGCCGCCATCCGCCATGCACATTTTTCGAGGCCTTGATTCCCCCCGACTGCCGCCCACCTGTGCGTTGACCATCGGTAATTTTGACGGCGTGCACCGGGGTCACCAGGCCATGCTGGCGCTGCTGAAAAACGAAGCCCAGCACCGCGGGGTACCCAGTTGCGTGATGACATTTGAGCCCCACCCGCGAGACTATTTCGCCGCCATCACGGGCAAGACAGATTTCGCTCCCGCCCGCATTGCCACTCTGCGCGACAAGCTGACCGAGCTGGCCCGTTGCGGCATGGATCACTGTGTGGTGCTGCCTTTCAACGCGCGTCTGGCCGCGCAGCCAGCCGAGCAGTTCATTGAACAGGTGCTGTTGCGCGGCCTGGGCGTGCGATACGTGTTGGTCGGCGACGATTTTCGTTTTGGTGCGAAACGTGCCGGCGACTACGCCATGCTGGACGCAGCTGGCGACCAACGCGGTTTCGACGTGGCCCGCATGAACAGCTACGAAGTGCATAACCTGCGGGTTTCCAGCTCCGCCGTGCGCGAGGCCTTGCAGCAAGGCCGCTTGCAAGTCGCCGCCGCCTTACTGGGTCGCCCTTACAGCATCAGCGGCCACGTGGTGCATGGCCGCAAGCTGGGCCGCAGTTTGGGTGCGAGCGAGACAAGGCCAGCCGGGTTTCGAACTTTGAATCTGCGCTTTGCCCACTGGAAGCCCGCCGCCAGTGGCATTTTTCTGGTGCAGGTACATGGCTTGGGCGACCAGCCCGTGCCCGGTGTAGCCAACCTGGGCGTTCGGCCCTCGCTGGACGATTCTGATGTCAACGGTGGCCGCGTTTTGTTGGAAACCCATTGCCTGGACTGGCCTGCGGGCCTGGGGCCAGAAGGGGGCTACGGTAAACTCATTCGCGTGGAACTACTGCACAAATTACACGACGAATTGGCCTACGACGGCCTGGATGCCTTGACCCAGGGCATCGCACGCGACTGCGACGAGGCACGGGCCTGGTTTGCAGGTTCCGGCGTTTCCCGAATTTGAAGGGGCAGCAGGTCTTACGCCTGCGCCATGCCCCACCCCTTGCTGACACATACCCCGCTGGCCCCGTGTGCCTACCGGGGATCCAATCTTTCAAATTCCTTCAAAGTTCTGGCCATGACCGAAAAATCCGATTACCGCGCCACCCTGAACCTGCCCGACACCCCTTTTCCCATGCGCGGCGACCTGCCCAAGCGCGAGCCGGGCTGGGTGAAGGAATGGGATGAAAAAGGCGTCTACAAAAAGCTGCGCGATGCGCGCCTGGGCAAACCCAAATTCATCCTGCACGACGGCCCGCCGTATGCCAATGGCCAACTGCACGTGGGCCATGCGGCCAACAAGATATTGAAAGACATGATCGTCAAGGCCCGCCAGCTCAAAGGGCTGGATGCGCAGTACATCCCCGGTTGGGATTGCCATGGCTTGCCGATTGAAAACGCCATCGAGAAGCTGTATGGACGCAAGCTCACGCGCGACGAAGTGCAAGCCAAAAGCCGCGCCTTTGCCACCGAGCAAATCGCCAAGCAAATGACCGACTTCAAGCGCCTGGGCGTGCTGGGCCAGTGGGACAAGCCCTACCGCACCATGGACTTTGCCACTGAGGCGCAGGAGCTGCGGGCGCTGAAGAAAGTGGTGGAGCGTGGGTTTGTTTATCGCGGGCTCAAGCCCACGTATTGGTGCTTTGACTGCGGCTCGTCGCTGGCTGAGTTTGAGATTGAATACGCGGATAAAAAGTCGCAGACGCTGGATGTGGGGTTTTTGTGTGCGGAGCCTTCGAGGCTGCTGGCGGCGTTTGGGCTCACAGAGCCCCCATCCCAGCCTTCCCCCGGGAGGGGAAGGAGCGATACCGATTCGGACTCCCTCCCCTTCCGGGGGAGGGCGGGGGTGGGGGCAAGTGCGGACACACTCATTTTTGCCGTCATCTGGACCACTACCGCCTGGACCATCCCCGCCAACCAGGCGCTGAACCTGAACCCTGAGTTGACCTACGCGCTGGTAGACACCCCACGCGGCTTGCTGATCCTGGCCGAAAGCCTGGTCGACAAATGCCTTGAGCGCTACCAACTCACCGGCCAGGTCATTGCCACATGCCTGGGTGACAAGCTGGGCCTGATCAAATTCAAGCACCCGCTGGCCCATGTTGACAAAGGCTACGACCGCTTCAGCCCCGTTTTCCTGGCCGACTACGCCACCGCAGACGACGGCACCGGCATCGTGCACTCCTCGCCTGCTTACGGCGTGGAAGACTTCAACTCCTGCATCAAAAACGGCATCACCTACGACGAGGTGCTCAACCCCGTGCAAGGCAATGGCGTGTATGCGCCCGATCTGCCGCTGTTTGGCGGGCAGTTCATCTGGAAGGCCGCGCCGCTGGTCATCGACACCCTGCGCGAGGCCGGTCGCCTGTTTGCCACCCACAACATCGAGCACAGCTACCCGCATTGCTGGCGGCACAAAACGCCGGTGATCTACCGGGCGTCGGCCCAGTGGTTTATTCGGATGGACAGCGGAGAAGGTGTCTTTACGACTGAAAAGGCCCCGCACACCCTGCGTGAAACCGCGCTGGCCGCCATCGAATCCACCCAGTTCTACCCCGAAAACGGCCGTGCCCGGCTGCGCGACATGATTGCGGGCCGGCCCGACTGGTGCATCAGCCGCCAGCGCAACTGGGGTGTGAACATTCCGTTTTTCACCCACAAAGCCACCGGCGAGCTGCACCCGCGCACGCTAGAAATCATCGACCAGGCCGCCGCCATTGTGGAAAAAGGCGGCGTGGAGGCCTGGAGCCGTTTGACTGCCACCGATGTGCTGGGCGTAGAAGGAAACGACTACGACAAGAGCACCGACATTCTGGAAGTGTGGTTTGACTCCGGCACCACCCACTTCACCGTGCTCAAAGGCAGCCACGGCGAGCAGGATGCAGCGGGCCACTACCTACATGCCCACAACACCGGCCCCGAGGCTGACTTGTATCTAGAGGGCCACGACCAGCACCGCGGCTGGTTCCACTCGTCGCTTTTGACCAGCGCTGCGATGAATGGCCGTGCGCCCTACAAAGGCCTGCTGACCCACGGTTTTACGGTAGATGGCCAGGGCCGCAAGATGAGCAAAAGCCTGGGCAATGTGGTGGCCCCGCAAGTGGTCAGCGACAAGATGGGCGCGGAAATTCTGCGCTTGTGGTGCGCCGCCACCGACTACTCGGGCGACCTGGCTATTGACGACAAAATCCTGGCCCGCGTGGTCGACACCTACCGCCGCATCCGCAACACACTCAAATTCCTCCTGGCCAATATCAGCGACTTCAACTTTGAGGCCGACGCCGTGCCGCTGGCCGACATGCTGGAGATCGACCGCTACGCCGTGGCCCGGGCCGCGCAACTGCAAGCCGACATCCTGGCCCACTTCGAGGTGTACGAGTTCCACCCCGTGGTCACCAAGCTGCAGCTGTATTGCAGCGAAGACCTGGGCGGCTTCTATCTGGACGTGCTCAAAGACCGCCTCTACACCACCGCCGCCAAAAGCCTGGCCCGGCGCAGCGCCCAAACCGCGCTGCACCAGATCACCCAAGCCATGCTGCGCTGGATGGCACCGTTTTTAAGCTTCACGGCAGAAGAAGCGTGGAAAGACTTTGGCAACTCCGACTCCATCTTCCTGGAAACCTATGCGCAGCTGCCGCCCGCCGATGCGGCCCTGATCGCCAAATACAGCCGCATCCGCGAGCTGCGCGACCTGGTGAACAAAGACATCGAAGCCCTGCGCGCGCAAGGCCAGGTTGGCTCATCGCTACAGGTCAACGTGGTCTTGGCTGTGCCCCCAGAAGACCACGCCTTGCTAGCCACATTAGGTGACGATTTGAAATTTGTGTTCATCATATCTGCTATCGAATTAGAAGCTGCTTCAGCAGTATATATAAGGGTGAAAGCCTCATCTGACCCCAAATGCGACCGCTGCTGGCACTACCGCCCCGACGTGGGCCACGACAGCGCCCACCCCACGATTTGCGGGCGCTGCACGAGCAATTTGTATGGGGCGGGGGAAGTGCGGACAATTGCGTGAAACCTTACTCAGGAGTTGCGTCATGACCATTGATGAACTTGAAGCGCAGACTGCCGAAATTGCAGCGCCATTGCTGGCCTTGCCCTCTGCCCAGCGGCACGCGCTGATTGGCAAGCTGTGGGACAGCCTGGACGAATCGGATGTTTCGCCGCCAATTTGGTTGCTACCCGAGTTGGAGCGACGGCGCGCGTATCTGGAGCAGCATCCAGAGTCGGCAGTGTCTTGGGAAGCGCTGCAAGCAGGTATCAAGAAAAGGCACGGCATTTGATGCGTGCCGTTCGATTTGAAGCACAAGCTGCTCGGGAATTTGAAGCTGCGGTCGACTGGTACGCGGACATTGACGGCAAACTGGCCACTGACCTGAACACCCACGCTTGGGAAGTGCTCAACCGAGCGGCACGAAACCCTTTGCAATTCAAAGTGGCTCTGGGTTCCTTCCGAAGAGTCAATCTGCTGCGTTTTCCGTATCAAATCTATTTCGACTTCAGTGACAGTCATCTAACGGTGTACTGCTTCTTTCACACTGCAAGAGACCCCGACCTCTGGCAGCGCCGTTTGTCCAATTGACTATCTTTAAATTCCATGGCCACCCGAAAATTCTTCAACAAAACCACCAGCATCCTCCCCTGGCTGGGCCTGGCCCTCATCATCATCCTGGCTGACCAGTTCACCAAGACGCTGATCCTGGGCTACTACAAACTGGGCGACGCCACCTACGTCACCGAGTTTTTCAACGTGGTTCGGGTGCACAACCACGGCGCGGCGTTCTCGTTTTTGTCGAACGCCGGTGGCTGGCAGCGCTGGTTTTTCACCGGCATTGGCGTGGTGGCCGCCATTTTCATCATCTGGATGCTGCGCGCCCATGCCGGCCAGCGCCTGTTTGCGTTTGCGCTCAGCTGCATTCTGGGCGGAGCGGTGGGCAATGTGGTCGATCGTTTGCTGCACGGCTACGTGGTGGACTTTCTGGACTTTCACCTGAGCGGCCGGCACTTTCCCGCCTTTAATGTGGCCGATGCAGCCATCACCATCGGCGCAGCCTGCTTGATACTGGATGAAATCCTGCGTGTCCGGCGCTCGCGTTAGCCTTGTTTTCACTATGAAAATGGTAGCTGCTTGAGCAGTATTCATATGGGCTGGTGCTACTTTTTGCTTGATTTCAACGTCCAACGCCATCCCACATGAGCCCTCAAACCTTCATCGACAAGTGGGGCCCCAAGGGCCCAGCGTTTGCCTTGAATGAAGAGCAGGGCGCGCAAAGCCATTTTTTAGACCTGTGCGAGCTGCTGGATGTGCCCAAGCCTGGCAGCCAGGACGGCTACGTATTTGAAAAGAAGGCCCTCGTGCTCGGTGAGGCCAGGGGCTATGCCGACGTATTCAAGCGCGGCGCATTCGCTTGGGAAAACAAGGCCCCCGGCAAAAACCTCGATGCCGCGCTCAAGCAATTGCTCAACTACAGCAGCGCCCTGAGCAACCCGCCCTTGCTGGTGGTCTGCGACCGCCTGACGATTCGCGTGCAAAGCCAGTTCACCGGCCACCCGAGTGAAAAGTTCACCGTGCTGCTGGACGAGCTGCAGCAGCCCGACAAGCTGGCCCTGCTGCGCCGCATCTGGCTGGATCCAGAGAGCTTTCGCCCCAAAGTTACCAGCCGTGACATCACGGAAGAGGCGGCTAAGAGCTTTGCGACGCTGGCTGGGCAGCTGCGCAAATCAGGGCACGAGCCGCAGAAGGTGTCGCACTTTTTGACGCAGTGTCTGTTTTGCTTTTTTGCAGAGGATGTGGGCCTCTTGCCGAATCGCCTGTTTGAAAAGATGATCAATGCCAAGCTGGATCTGCCGAGCAAGAGTGGGGCACTTCCCAGCGAAAAACTGGCTAATGGATTGAACTCTTTGTTCCACGCCATGAATACAGGCGACCTGTTTGGTGTTCATGATCTGGTGTGGTTTAACGGCGGCTTGTTCAAGAACATTGATGTTCCCAAGCTGGACATCATGAATGTCACCGAGCTGCGCAACGCTGCCGCCCTGAACTGGTCGGCCATCGACGTGTCCATCTTCGGCACCCTGTTCGAGCGCGGCCTGGACCCCGGCAAACGCAGCCAGCTGGGCGCGCACTACACCGACCCGGCCACCATCATGCGCATCATCGAGCCCGTGTTACAGCGCCCGTTGCTACAAATATGGGAGCTGGTTGAGCAGGAAATACAAGGGCTGATGGCCAAAAGCAAGAAGAAAGACGACGCGCAGTACAAAAAAGCCCGCGCCCGTTTCACCGACTGGCTGCTGCAACTGCAAAACTTTCGCGTGCTCGACCCGGCCTGCGGCAGCGGCAACTTTTTGTTCCTGGGCTTGAAGGCGCTGAAAGACATCGAGCACCAAAGCCACCTACAAGCCGCCGCCCTGGGCCTGGACCGCGAGGCTGATCTGGTCACCGGCCCGCACAACATGCTGGGCATCGAGCTGAACGAATACGCCGCCGAACTGGCTCGCTTGACGGTGTGGATTGGCGAGCTTCAGTGGCGGCTGGCCAAAGGCTACGAATTCAAAACCAATCCCGTGCTGGAGCCGCTGGACAACATTGAGTGTCGTGATGCGCTGCTTGAGTTTGTCTCTTCCCCGGATCGGCCCCCTCCCCTCCCGGGGGAGGGCGGGGGTGGGGGCTCCCCGCTCCCAAAAGCCATAGAAGCCACCTGGCCCCAAGCCAGCATCGTGATCGGGAATCCGCCGTTTGTGGGCGACAAGAAGATGCGTGCCGAGCTGGGCGACGACTACACGAACGCTCTGCGAAAGGTCTACAAAGGGCGAGTGCCCGGCGGTGCTGACCTGGTTTGCTATTGGTTTGAAAGAGCTCGCACCGCTATGGAAACCAATGAACTTGGCGCTGCCGGACTTGTTGCAACGAACTCCATTCGAGGAGGAAAAAACCGTACAGTTTTAGACGCAATTTGCAAAATCACACGAATTTTCGAAGCATGGAGTGATGAGGGATGGGTGAACAAGGGGGCCGCAGTTAATGTTTCATTGATCGCATTCGGCAGTTCAGTCCAGCTCGCGCGACTGGACGGAAATGTGGTTAGTCGAATTCACACCGACCTGCGAGCAAATGATCAAGTTGGGAATGAAAGTGACATTGTGTCGGCGAGTGGTCTGCGCGAAAACAAAGGAGTTGCGCTTCAAGGACCTACGAAAGGAGGCAGTTTTGATATTGAAGGTGCTCTCGCTGCTCAATGGATTGTTAGTAGTGGGAATCCGAACAGAAAATCTAACGCGGATGTTCTTAAACCTTGGTTTAACGGTGACAGCATCGCTGGTCGGTGGTCTGGAAAGTGGATCATCGACTTTGCGGAGATGTCGGAAACCGAGGCTTGTTTGTATGAAAAGCCTTTTGAGCATGTCAATAGGTTGGTTAAGCCCGCCCGACGCAAACAGGGTATGCCATCCCGCAAAATTTTTTGGTGGCGATACAACGCGTCCGCTCCTAAAGTTCGCAGCGCCATTCTGAAAATGCACCGCTACCTCGTCACGCCCGAGGTTTCAAAACACAGGATCTTCGCGTGGCTACCGCTTGGTACTGCACCGGATAAAAATCTGGTTGTTTTTTTAAAACTTGATGACTGTTTTTTCGGTGTTTTGCAGTCCCGGTTTCACGAGGTGTGGGCACTGCGTAAGGGAACTTCATTAGAGGATCGACCGCGATATACATCTTCCACAACGTTCAGAACCTTTCCCTTCCCTCCCGGCCTGACCCCCGCCGACACCGCCAGCCAGCAAACTGAATCGGTGCAGGAGAACCCTCTCCCGCACGTGCAGCCGAAGGCTTCGCCTTCAGGTGCCGGAGAGGGAGCAAGTCCCGCCCTCATCCCCGCAGGCCTGCCAGAACCCGTTCGCACCTCCGCCATCGCCATCGCCCAAGCCGCCCACCGCCTGAACGCGCTGCGCGAAAACTGGCTGAACCCACCCGAGTGGACGCAGCGCATTCCTGAGGTGATTCCTCTGGGCATGACCAGCAGCCCGTACCCAGACCGCATCGTGGCCACAGCAGGCCACGAAAAAGACCTGGCCGAGCGCACGCTGACCAAGCTGTACAACCAGCGCCCCGCCTGGCTGCACGCGGCGCACCAGGCGCTGGACCTGGCCGTGGCCGCGGCTTACGGCTGGGCCGACTACAGCGCGGAAATGCCGGACGAAGAAATTTTGAAGCGCCTGCTGGCGCTGAATCTGCAGCGGGCGGCGGCGCAGTGAACGCGCCCCATCACGCGGTGGATGCATCCATGGACTCCCACCCCATCGCCCCCGACATCCGCGCGCAAATCATGGACAAGCTCGCGGCAGTCGAGCGCGAGCATGGCGTGCGGGTGGTCTATGCCTGCGAGTCGGGCAGCCGGGGCTGGGGTTTTGCGTCGCCAGATTCGGACTACGACGTGCGCTTTATCTACGTTCGCCCGGTGCGCGAGTACCTGCGCATCTGGCCCATGCGCGACGTGATCGAAGAAGTGCCCGGCCCGGTGTTTGATGTGAATGGCTGGGACTTGCGCAAGGCTTTGCAGCTGCTGGCCAAGGGCAATGCAACGCTGGTGGAGTGGCTGTCGTCGCCCGTGGTCTACCGGGAAGATGCGGCGCTCGTGGCACGGCTACGCGCGGCGTCAGCCCAGGTTTACCAGCCGGTGCGCGGCTTTCACCACTACCTGCACATGGCGCGCGGCAACTACCGGGAGTATTTGCAAGGCGAGCAGGTGCGGGCCAAAAAATACCTGTATGTGCTGCGCCCCCTTCTGGCGGCGCAGTGGAGCCTGCGCATGCGCCAAGCACCCCCCATGCGCTTTGAATCGATGGTGGAAGCGATGGTGCAAGACCCGGCCGTATTGGCCGAGATTGCCGACTTGCTGCGCGAAAAGCGAGCGGTTGCCGAGAGCGATCTGATGCCCCGCAAACCGCACCTCAATGCGTTTATTGACGCATCTTTGGCCGCGCTGGCAAATGCTGCGCCAGTGTCTGAGCCGCCCGACTTGGTGGTGCTGGATGCGCTGCTGCAGGATGCGTTGCTGCCCTAAGGACGCTCTACATCACCCTTGACCTGACGGGGAGCCCAAGCGCAGTCGGCTATGGCGACCAATCGGTGTGACGGGTAGGGTGGCATTCGCTATGTTTTATATAGCTGTTTGAGCAGACAATCTATGGGCAACAAGCCATTTTCACCATCAAATCAAAACCATGACCCCATCAGAAGCAGACCCCATCAAAACCCAGGAGCCGCGCCGCTGGGTGGCCGATGGCTGGACGGCGCAGGTCATCAAAAACGAAGACGATGACGGCTGGGCGGTTGCGATGACACCGGATGGCCAGACCGAGCCCGCGCTGGTGGGCCCCTGGACCATGGGCCGCGACAAAAAGAACCCCAAGCCGCTGGACGGCCCGGCCTTCAGCACCCTGGTGAAAACCGCCAGCGAGTTTGTGCGGCGGCACGAGCAGCAACTGCATGCGTCGCTGCACCAGAGCATCACCGTCACGGCCAAGGGTCAGCGCGTCACCGTGAGCCTGGACATCGTGCCTGACGACGAAAACCCCACAGCCACCTTGAGTGCGCACAACGAAGGCGGCGACCTGCTGGCCAGGCAGCGGGTGGCACCGTCGTTCAAGCTGAACCGCAGCAGCGCTGTGGCTTGGGCTGACGGTGGGTTTGCACGGCCTAAACCATGAAGCTTGGCCGTTTCAGCTGCGCACAAACGCCAACACGGCCTGCACGCAGCCCTCGTCGGCCAGGATGGCCAGATGCCCCAGTTGCTTGGCTTCGTGCAGGCCAATGGTCGGGCTTTGCGCGGCCATGCTGGCGCTGTGTTTGAAGGCGGTGATTTTGTCGGCCCTGTCGTGCACGATCAGCACCTGGGTGTGCGGGATTTGCTGGTACAGCGGGGCCAGCGCATCGGGCATGAAGTCGCTGAATCTTTTGCCCGATGAACGCTCCAGCCCCTCTTGCAAAGCAGCGCGAACCTCATCGGACAGAAGGTGGGCTTTGGCCCACAGACCTGACAGCTTGAGGGTGTCGTAAAACGGGGCCAACAGCACCAGACGCTTGACCGCAATCTGGCGGTTGGCCACCGCCCAACTGGCAGCGGCCCCGCCCAGCGAATGGCCCACCAGCACGTCAATTGGGCCTGACGCTTTTTGCACATGGGCGGCAACAGTGAGCAGGGTGGCCAGTGCCACCGGCAAGCCACTGATCTCGCCCTGGCTGCCGCCGTGAGCCAGGTGGTCAAACGCATGGACTTCATAGCCCGCTTGCAGCGCCTGTTCAATCAGCAGCGCAAAATTCAGCGCATAGCCCTCCCAGCCATGGCACAGCAGCATTCGCCCGCGCGACACGCCGGTGGCCGACCAGCGGTAGCACTGCACGTCCAGCCCGTCGTGCTGCACGGTGTAGCGCTGGGCGCGGTCCAGCAGGCTGCGCAGTGGCGGCTCCGCAGTACGCCACTGGGTGGTTTTCCAGCCAAAGTAGCGCTGCGTGTCTTCCCGCAAACGGGCCAGATCGGGCTTGCGGCGGGCCGACGCAGGTGGCGTGCAAAAGGCTTGCACCACCACAGCCTGCAACGGCGCAGGCCCTTGTTTGGCCGCCTGGTTGATGTGGCGGCGCACCTTCAGCACAGCGGCCGCAAAACGCAGCATGTCGCCGCCGGTGGGGTTGAGCATTTCCAGCATGGTGTGATCCGTGAAGTAGGTTTAAAATTGGTTCGTAATCACACCATTATAGTTCATTAACGAACGAATTATCAACACCATGCCTGTATCCAAAAAAACACACCCCTATGACGCTGCGCAGGGCCTGGGTGCGTGGTTGGCCGTGGTGCGCACCTACCAAAAGTGTGTCGAGGTGTTGACGGCCCGCATCAAGCCGCTGGGGCTGAAGCTGGCGCAGCACGACGTGTTGATGAGCCTGTTGCACACGACTGAAAAAACCCAGCAGCAGCTGGCCGAAACCAGCTTTGTGACCAAGAGCCACATGAGCGCGGTGCTGGCTGACATGGAGCAACTGGGTTGGATCAGCCGCACCGGTAGCGCCAGCGACAAGCGCAGCAAATCCATCACCCTCACGCCCACTGGCCTGGCGCTGGCGCACCAGGCTTTTGCTGTGCAGGCTGAGGTGGTGCGCACCATGATGGCCCCGCTGACCCCTCAACAGATTGCCGATTTGCTGCACGTGTCACGCGAAGGCTATAGGGCGCTGAGCAGCAATGCCTTGGTCGATGATTGATCTGCCGCACAACCGCGAAAGGCACACCCATGAGTTGGTTAAAAAACGCTGCCCTTGTTGTTCTGTGCACGTCGCTGACCGCTGCCCACAGCCAGACTGCCCCGCCGGTGCAGCCCATGCAGCCGATGGGCCGTTTCGAGATAGACCGCACCGAGGTCAGCATCGGCCAGTTTCAGCGCTTTGTAGACGCCACCCAAACCGTGACCGCCGCCGAGCGTGCAGGCGGTGGCAGCACCTATGAAGCCGGCTGGCAGCAGCGCCGCGGCTGGACCTGGCGCGCGCCATTTGGCCAGCCGGGCCATGCCAACGAGCCGGCGGTCCACATCAACTACCGGGAGGCGCAAGCCTTTTGCCAGTGGGCCGGCAAGCGCTTGCCCACCGACGCCGAATGGGGTGAGGCCGCCTACACCGAGCGCCGGGCCAAGCCACCGGCCGGCTTCGTGACGGGCCGCACCTATGCCTACCCCACCGGTGACAGCCCGCAAGGTGCCAATTGCCTGGGCGATTGCGGCAGCGTGGCCACGGTGAGCAACGCCGTCACCAGCCGTGGCAAGGGCCATGCGATGGTGGGCAGCACGCGCATGGGCGTCAATGGTTTGTATGACATGGGCGGCAATGCCTGGGAATGGGTTGACAGCGGCCCGGGGGCCGACAAGCGCACGCGGGGTGGAAGTTGGTGGTACGGTGCCAGCGCCATGCAAGACAACCACCACCAAAGCAAGCCCGCCGACACCTCGGTGGTGTA
Source organism: Comamonadaceae bacterium (assembly GCA_013297875.1). Classification (GTDB taxonomy): domain Bacteria; phylum Pseudomonadota; class Gammaproteobacteria; order Burkholderiales; family Burkholderiaceae_C; genus JAAFIW01. Next base: position 22,052 of record JAAFIW010000008.1, read on the forward strand.
CATCGGTTTTCGCTGCGCCAAGGACACACCCTAACGATCCTCAAGCCGGTGCCGCCGCCCCCACCTTGGCTGCATCGCGGGCCAGTGCTTCACGGGTGGCATTTTTGCGATACCAGACGGTGACGGCTGAGCTGGTCAGCACAATAAACAGGCTGTAGAGCACGGGGATCAGCAGCACCTGCTGCTGCAATTCCCCCTTGAAGGTGAGCGTGACGATCAACACAGCCAGAGGGCCGTTTTGAATACCCGTCTCCAGGCTGATGGTGCGAGAACGGTTGTTGTCTTGCTTGAGCAGCCGCGCCAACCAGTAACCCAACAGCATGCCAAACAAACCGAGCCCGACGGCTGCAAAGAACACCGGCCACGGCGTGGACAGCAGCAGCTGGTAGTTGCGCGGCACCCATGACACGATCAGGAACAGGATCACGAAAATGCCCAGCATCGAACCAATCAGTTCGATGGTGGCCCCCACATTCGGGTTGACCTTGCGCAGAACCATGCCCAGGATGGTGGGCACCAGCAGCACCACCAGCACCTGCGCCACGTTGGCCGCCGGAATGGCGAACTCACCGGTCACGCCTGCCAGCTTGCTGTAAAAGGCGATCAGCAGTGGCACGGCAGCAATGGCCACCAAGGTGGACACGCTGGTCATCATGATGGACAGGGCCAGCGCACCCTTGCTGAAATACGTAAAGATGTTGGAGGTGGTGCCGCCCGGCATGCAGCCCATCAGAATCAGGCCCACTGCCAGCGCGGGCGGCAAACCCAGCAGCACCGCCAGCAGATAGCCCAAAAACGGCATCACGCCATACTGGCACACGATGCCAACAATCACCCCCTTGGGTTTCTTGAAGGCAATCAGAAAGTCGCGAAACGTCAGCGACGCACCCATGCCCAACATGATGACCATCATCATCACGCCCAGCAGCTTGGTTTCAAGTTCGGTCAACATGGGGGTAGTCCTTTATTTCTTGTTGAATTCGGCTTTGACTTCGACCTTCAAGTCCTTGCGAAGAATCTTGCCCACCGGTGACTTGGGTAGCTCGTCGCGAAACACGATGGACTTGGGAATCTTGTAGTCGGTCAGCAGGGTCTTGCAGTGGGCCAGCACCGCCTCTTTCGTCAGTTCACCTGCAAATTCGGGGTTCTTGACCACATAGGCGCGCACCGCCTCACCGGTCTTGGCATCGGGCACACCCACCACTGCCGCCTCCAGCACCGCGTCCATTTTGGCCAGCGCGTCTTCAATTTCGTTGGGATACACGTTGAACCCGGAGACCAGCACCAGGTCTTTTTTGCGGTCCACGATCTTGAAGTAACCCTGCGTGTCCATCACGGCCACATCGCCGGTGTACAGCCAGCCATCCTTGAGCACGGCTGCTGTTTCATCGGGTCGTTGCCAGTAGCCCCGCATGGTTTGCGGGCCGCGCACGATCAGTTCACCCGGCTCTCCGGCCGCCACCGGTTCACCGGCGTCATTCACCAGGCGTACCTCGGTGCCGGGCACGGGAATGCCAATGCTGTCGGGCTTGGCCACGCCACTCAAGGGGTTGAAGGTCACCACCGGCGAGCATTCGGTCAGGCCAAAGCCTTCGGCAATGCGCGTGCCCGTGATCTGCTGCCAGCGCTGCGCCACGGCGTTGTGCAGGGCGGTTCCACCGGCGATGGCGGCTTTCAGATGCTTGGGCGGGAAGGCGGTGAACCATTCTTCGTTCATCAGGCCATTGAACAGGGTGTTCACGCCCGTGATCCAGGTGATGGGGTAGTTTTCAATCGCGCGCTGCAGGTTTTGCACCGGGCGCGGGCTGGGGATCAAAACGTTGTGCCCGCCGATGTCCACAAAGCACAACAGGTTGGCTGTGAACGCGAAGATGTGATACAGCGGCAGCGCGGTCAGCACGCATTCGTCTGCGCCCATGTGTGACTTGCCCATGGCCAGCACCTGATCCACATTGGCCAGCATGTTGGCATGGGTGAGCATGGCACCCTTGCTCACGCCGGTGGTGCCACCGGTGTATTGCAGGGCCACGATGTCTTGTGCCGCAACGGCTTTCCACCAGCCAGCAACCTGCCCTGGTTTGTTGCCCGCCATTCCGGCTTGCAGCGCCTTGTTCAATCGCTCGATGGACTGCGGCAGCGTTGGAATCGGTGGCAGCACCTTGCTCCAGACCTTTTGCACACCGCGCACGATCAGGTTGGGCACGGCCGGGAACAGCTCGGACACGCCCGCCAGCACCACCCGCTCAATCGCGGTTTTGGGCAGCACCTCAGCCAGCTTGTCGGCAAACATGTCCACGATCACCAGCACCCGGGCACCCGAGTCTTTGAACTGATGCGCCATTTCGCTGGGGGTGTACAAGGGGTTGGTGTTGACCAGCACACAACCGGCCTTGAACACACCAAACGCCACCACCGGATAAGCCAACCCGTTGGGCAACTGCACCGCGACCCGGTCACCGGCGTTCAGACCACAGACCTGGCGCAGATAGACGGCAAACGCATCTGACAACTGCCCGAGCTGCTGGTAGCTCAAGCTGCCGTTCATGCCATTGGGCACCACGGCGGTAAAGGCCTTTTTGCTGCCATAGCGGGTGCAGGCCTGGTCGACCAGATGGGCCAGGTTTTGGTACCGGGGCGGCGGGAGTTGAGGTTCAATGGCCTTGCCGTAGGCAGATTGCCAGGGTTGGGCATCAAAGGTGGGCGCGTCAGCCATCATGAAATTGTTTCCAGTGGTATTTCGGACGGCAATTGTGTCCAGGCCACCTGCAATTGGCTAGATTTCAGGCCATCACCCTGACAAACTGTAAGACCTCTCCTCAGGGTTATCACCTGGTAGTTGGTGGAAAACACCCTGCTGCAGCAAATGTTCCCGTGGCTTGGGTACGGACCGGACACAACCGCGCGGGCGGAGGTAGACCGCGGGCGGTACGAAGGTATCCGGTTTCGCGGGTCATGTTGTGGCCCGCGCGCACAGGCCCTGCACCGGTGCTACGATTTTTTTCCTATCTTTATTGATAAAAGGCCATTGCCATGAAGCTGCGTCGTCAAATTGTTTTGTCGCCTCTGCTGGCCATGGCCAGCAACGCACTGGCCGCCACCGAAAGCGCCACTACCCAGCCGGCGGTGGTGCAGTTGAAGAACGACATCGTCAGGCTGGCGCAGTCGTATGCCGGACAAGGGGATCCTGATTTTTCAAAGCAGGCGTCGTTCCAGCCGTTGATTGACAGCTTGCTGGCGCTCCGGCCGCAGGCGCCCGTCAGCCAGCGCATTGCCACCATTGCAGGCCCCTGGCAGCAGATTTGGGGGCCTTACAACTACCGTGGCTCCGAGCGTACGGTCGATCCCGAACTTGGTGTTAACGAGATTTACCAAGTGGTGCTCCCCAACGGCATCTACTACAACGTCACGCCGCTGTATGACCGGGGTGATCGCTCGCGCGAACGCATCGCGCTGTTGCGCGGCGAGTACAGGTTTGATGACACGCAGTCCAATGTGTTGTTGGTGCGTTTTGTTCGCTACCCCGGCCTGAGCAAAAGGCCGGCAGATGGAACCCAACTGTTTGAGCTGCCGGGTTTACTGGAAAGAGGCGAGATCACCAGCGATATCAACGTCGTGCCCACCTGGATCGTGCGAATCTTATTTGGCGGCGGCGCTTTGAAAGAGGTCTACACCGATGCAGGTTTGCGCATTTTGTACGGAGCAAGTAGCAACAAATTCGACAAGCCTGCGCTCTACATCATGAACCGGGTGACCCAGGCTTGAGGCTTCTCAATACGTATTGCGCCCCGCCATCACCCCGCCATCCACATCCCACACCGCGCGGGTCACCCAGGTTTATGACGAAATCCTCTAATTGTACCTACTAGTTGGTAGATAAAGCGCATCAAAAAATGACCTCGAAAGGTCGCCAGATGCCAGCCTAAAAACGCGTTTTCAGGCCAGCAAATACCCCATCAATCCTTGCGTCACGGTTTGCGGTCCGCTGTCACTGCGCAGGCCGCGCCCCACCATCATGGCGCCTTCCAGCGCGCACAAAAACAGCATCGCGCGGCGCTGGGCTTCGTCTCGCGCAAGAGGCTTTTTGCCGGTGTGGCCAGTCGAGATCACATGGGCCAGCCAGGCCAGGTTGCGGTTGAAGAAGGCTTGCACTTCATCGCCCACGGGCGGCGGCAAGTCTTCGGCCTCGGTGCCCAGAATGCCGCAGACGCACAAGCGCCGGTCTTGCGCATAGGTTTGCTCAAACAAGGCGGCATAGGCCTGCAGCCGCGCAGGCCCACCGGTGTGGGTTTGTTCAATGCCGTCCAGTGCATCAAAAAACCGCTGCGCAAAACGTTGCGCCATGGTGGCCACCAGCTGCGCCTTGGTGGCAAAGTGGTGGTGAATGCTGGGCTTTTTAATGCCCACCTGCCGGGCAATGTCGTCGTATGAAAAGCCGTTGTAGCCAAAGCGCTGCACCAGGCCTTCGGCGGCGTCCAGCACCTTTTCGGCGGCGGGGGTGATTTCGCTGAAGTGCTTCATGCGGACGTGTCGGGCAAGTGCCCCGTTTTGACAAAAATCGTGCAACCTTCGCGGCTGAAGGGTTGGTGCTGGCTCAAGTGCGGGCTGCGAATCCAGCTACCTTCCGGGTAGCGGCCATGCTCGTCTTCAAACACGCCCTGCACGACGTAAATTTCTTCGCCGCCGTGGTGGCGGTGCGGATTGAAAAATGTCTGAGGTGCCCAGCGCACCAGGGCTGTGTGCTCCGTGCCAAAGGCTGACAAAGGCAAGACCTGCAAACCTGGCACCAAGCCTGGATGCCAGGTCGCCAAGCGGGTATCAATCACGGTGCGGCTGAGGTCATCGGCCTGCAGATGCCGCAGCTTCACAAACAGCGTGCAACCGGCTTCGGTGAACGGGGAATGCTGAGACTGTGGTGGGTTCTTGATGTAGGTGCCAGGGCCGTAGTGGCCATGCTCGTCTGAGAGCACGCCCTCCAGCACCAAAATTTCTTCGCCCAGGCCGTGGGTGTGCGCGGGAAAGCGGGCACCAGGCGCGTAGCGCACCACGGACGTTGCCCGCGCCACCTCGTCGCCAATGCGCTCGATCTGGCGGCGTGACACCCCCGGTGTAGGCGATGCTTGCCAGGGCAGGGATGTGGTGTTGACTACCGTGCGGTCGGAGAGATCAGCATTCAGCAGGGTGGGCGAATTCATAAATTACCGACTAGTTGGTAGATTGAGTGAACGAATTCTGGCACAGTTTTGCCAACCCCGCCTTTGCCATACTTGCCCCATGTCCAAACCCATGCAGCTTCAAGACATTCTCTACACCCAAGGCTTTGGCACCCGCCGCGTGTGCGCGGGCCTCATTCAACAGGGTTTTGTGGCGGTAGCCCATGAAACGATTGCTCAAGCAGCTACTGAATTTGTAGCAGACGGTTTGCAGTTCACGGTGCAAGGCGTGGACTGGCCGTACCACGAGAAGGCTTATGTGATGCTGCACAAGCCGATGGGCACCGAGTGCTCGCACAAGGCGTCCACCTGGCCCAGCATCTACACCCTGCTGCCCCCGCCGCTGCGCCAGCGGCCCCAAAAAGGCCCGGTGCAAGGCGTGCAGGCAGTGGGTCGGCTGGACCAGGACACCACCGGGCTGCTGCTGCTGACGGACGACGGCAATTTCATCCACCGCATGAGCTCGCCGCGCCACCACGTGCCCAAGGTGTATGACGTGACTACCAAGCACCCGCTGGACGACGCCCAGGTGCAAAAGCTGCTGGCCGGTGTGGTGCTGGACGACGACCCCAAACCCGTGCGCGCCGCCGCCTGCGAGGCCGTGGCCGGGCACCATCTGCGGCTGACCTTGACCGATGGCAAATACCACCAGGTCAAGCGCATGCTGGCCGCGGTGGGCAACCGGGTGGAAGGGCTGCACCGCTCGCAAATTGGCGCACTGGCGCTGCCGACCGATCTGCTGCCGGGGCAATGGCGCTGGTTGAGCGCTGCCGATCTGGCGGCCTTGCAGGACAAAACCCTGCAGCCATAACCCGCCGATCTACAACCCTTTCACCCATTCCCCCAGCGCGGCAAACGCGGGCAGGCTGATCGGGTCATTCGCGGCGCTGGAGGCAATGGGGTGGGAGGCGAAGCGTGCGATCACCAGTTCGGCCTGGGGCGCGACGTACAGCCGCTGGCCGTGGATGCCGCGGGCTTCAAAAGCACCATGGGCGTTGTGTGTGACCCACCACATGTTGCGATACGAGTAACCGGGCAGCAGGGTGTAGCCGGCCTTGGCGAACCTGGCAGGGTCGGCACCGCGCCGGATGTCGGCCACCACGGCAGCTGGAATGATCTGATCGGCACCGCGCGCGCCGCCGCAGCGCATGAGTTCGCCAAAGCGGGCCAGGTCGCGCAGGGTGGCGCTCAGGCCACCGCCGCCGAAGGCCACGCCGATGGAATCGACACTGATCTGAGCGTCTTCCTCGCAGGCCAGGCGCTGCCAGATGCGCTCGCTGAGCATGTCGGCCAGGGCCTGGCCGGTCACGCGCTTCATGACCCAGCACAAGAGGTCGGTGTTGACGGTTTTGTAGGCAAAGGCCTGGCCGTGTTCGCCTTCTTTTTGCAGGGTTTGCAGAAACTCATAGAAGGTGCCGGGGCCGTTGTCACCCGCCTTGCGCGCCAGCAGGCCGCCAGCGCGGGCGTGGCTCCAGATCTGGGCCTGGGGGTCCGCGTACAGCTCGGAAAAGGCCACGCCAATCTGCATGTCCAGCACCTGGCGCAAGCTGGCGTCGGCATAGGCGGTGCGAGCCATTTCGGGCAGGTAAAAGGGCACGGTGCGGGTTTCATCCAGCACGTTTTCATGCAACAGCGTGGCCGCCAGCGTGGCGGCGTACGACTTGGTGATGGAAAAGCAGGCGTGGGAGCCATGGGGCTGCAAGGCACCGGCATAGCGCTCATAGACGCGTTGGCCGCGGTGCAGCACCACCATGCCGTCGGTGTAGGTGTCTGCCAGCGACGTGCTCCAGGTGCGGGGCTGGCCATTCATGTCGGTAAAGGGCAGGGCGTCAATGGCGGCTTGGGTGGCTGTGTTCACGCGACCCAGGTCACTGGGCGGCGCGCTGCCGCGCCACACGTTGGCGGTAGGCACCAGCTCCCGCATGTGCGACAGCGCCCAGCGGTTTTGCGGAAAGTTCAAAAACTGGTTGTCGGAAAAGCGGATGGTTTTGTCCTGTGGCGGTGGCGAGCCCTGCATCCAGCCCAGCGCCACGGGGTCTGAATCGTGGGCGTTCAGGTAGGTGTTGCCGTCGAAGGTGTTCAGATGGGGTGTCATGGTTGGCCAGGTGTGTTGAGGGACGAATTTCAAGTAAAAATGGCTACCAGCCCTTATAAAATATGCTCAAGCAGCTATTTTATTGATAGCAATTGGGTGTGTGCTCCCTGCCAGAGCACGTTCCACAAAGTCAGGTGCCACCTTGGTTTTGGGCACGCGCACATCAAACCAGCTGCGCACGTTTTGCGTGAGGCCAATGCCGTGCATGTAGTTGTACAGCGCCTTGTTCAAGCCCTTGCCCAGCGCGTCGTGGTCAACGCCGGTCGGGTCGATGAAGGCGATGTCGTTTTTCGCAAAGTTGCCCGGCGGCAGCGGCACCAGGGTCACGCCATAGTCTTGCGGTGCTTTGCCCACCGGCGAGTGCACGGTGCAAGCAAACCGGTGAAAAAAGCCGCTTTGAATGCAGCCCGCAGCAAACAACTGGCGCACGTATTCCAGCGCGTCTACCGTGTCTTGCACTGTCTGCGTGGGAAAGCCGTACATCAGGTAGGCGTGCACCAAAATGCCCGCGTCTGAAAAGCCTTTGGTCACGCGGGCCACCTGTTCGACCGACACGCCTTTTTTCATCAGTTTGAGCAAGCGGTCAGACGCCACTTCCAGCCCGCCGCTGATGGCAATGCAGCCGCTGTCGGCCAGCTCCTGGCACAAATCGGGTGTGAACGATTTTTCAAAGCGGATATTGCCCCACCAACTAATGGCCGTGCCACGCGCCTGCAGCTCGGCGGCCAGGGCTTTGAGCGCTTTGGGTGGGGCGGCTTCGTCGACAAAGTGAAAGCCGGTCTGGCCGGTCTCCAGCACGATGGCCTCGATGCGGTTGACCAGCTCTTGCGCGGTCGTGCCTTCGTAGCGGCTGATGTAGTCCAGGCTCACATCGCAAAAGCTGCATTTCTTCCAGTAGCAGCCATGGGCCACTGTGAGCTTGTTCCAGCGGCCATCGCTCCACAGGCGGTGCATGGGGTTGAGCATGTCCAGCAGGCTCAGGTATTTGTCCAGCGGCAGGCCGTCCCAGGTGGGCGTGCCCACATCGGAAAACGGCACGTCGGGCTCGGCCAGGTTGATGTATTTCACCTGGCCCTGGTCTCGCACAAACGTGCGCACCAGGCGCTGCGCGCCGCGCTGGCCTTGCACATGTTCCAGCAGCGCCAGCAAGGGGCGCTCGCCTGCGTCCAGCGTGACGAAATCAAAGTAGTCAAACACCCGGGGCTCGGCCAGCTCGCGCAGCTCGGTGTTCACATAGCCGCCGCCCAGCACGGTGGTGATGTGCGGGTGGTGCAATTTGATGGCCTGTGCGATGCGAAACGCCGCGTACACCGAGCCAGGAAAGGGCACTGAGAGCAGCACCACGGTGGGCTGGTGCTGCGCCACGCTTTGCAGCGCGAGCGCCACCAGGGTTTGGTCCACCAACGTGAACGGCAGGGCCAGCGCGGTGGCCAGCGGCTCAAACGTGGGCTGGCTGCCGGCCAGCGACTCGGCGTAGCGCACGAATTCAAAGCGCGGGTCAATCGCGTCTTTCAGCACATCGGCCAGGTCGTTCAAATACAAGGTGGCCAGGTGGCGAGCCTTGTCTTGCGCGCCCAGCGAGCCAAAAGCCCAGGCCAGCGGGTCGCCGCCGTCGTCATCCACATACACATCGAGCGACTCAAAGCGTGGGCCTTCGGGCAGAAAGCTGCGCGAGTTGATGCGGTGTGCCAGCGTGGAGTCTTTGCCTTGCAGGTAAGCGATGGTAGGGTTGATCGTGGCCTGGTAGCGGTCAAACTGCTCCGTGAACAAGGCCACGCGTGCGGTGGTTTGCGTGTGCTTTTCAATGTCGGCGCGTATCTGCCGCAGCCCCTCGGCACAAAACAGCTTGAGCACCAACGCCAGCGCCACATCTGCCTGCATCGCCTGCACACCGCGCGAACGCAGAAAACCTGTCAAGTAGGCGGTGGACGGGTAGGGCGTGTTCAGCTGTGTCATCGGCGGGATGAGCGAGAGAACGCGCAGGGTCGAAGAGGGCATTCGGCTGATTATCAGGCGGGGTGGCTGCTGTTACAAACTGCTGCTAATGACAACTATTGAACTAGTTAAAGTTGCCTGGCGTTACGTGCAATCGACCCGGAACCTCCAACAGCGAGCCCACCATGACAGCCATTCACTTTGAAAAATCCAATCAACCTGCCTGGGTACTACGCACGCTGTCGGCGCTGGTGAGCCTGGTCTGTGCGGCCCCCGTGTGGGCACAGGACGCCGACATTTTGATGGTGGTGGGGCCCGGTGAGGTGCGAACCTCGGAGCCCAGTGCCTGGACGCCGGCCCGCGCGCCGCAAAAGCTGGTTTCAGGCAGCTTTGTGCGCACGGGGCCCGACGCGCAAATGGCGCTGCTGCTGCGCGACCAGACGCAATTGCGCCTGAATCAAAACACCACGTTGCAAATCAGGTCGCTGCAAGCCGGCAGCGATTCCACGGTGCTCTCGCTCACGCAGGGCCGCTTGTGGGCACAAGTCAAACAACTGGCCACCGGCGTGGTTCGGGTGGCGTCCGCTGCGGTGCTGCCCAACCGGCTGCGCATCATCACGCCCACGGCGACCGTGGGCATTCGTGGAACCGACTGGGAGCTGGTGGTGGGTGACCAGGGCATCACCACGCTGACGGTGGTCAGCGGCGAAGTGGAGATGGCCAACGAATTTGGGCGTGTGTCAGTAGGTGCCAATGAGCAAGCCGTGGCTGAAGCCGGCAAGGCACCGGTGAAAAGCCTGCTGTCCAGCGCGCGCGACCGGGTGCAGTGGGTCACTGCTTACCGGCCCGCCCCTGCGCGCTGGCTACCCAGCCCGCCCGCGGCGCTGCAAGCCGCGGTGCGTGACATTGAAGCGGGCGCTTACGCCAAGGCGCTTGCTGCGCTGGAGTCCAACCGCTCCCAAGTGGCCGCCAGCCTGTTGCTGGCCGATGTCTACATCTACCTGGGTCGCACAGCTGACGCGGTCAATGTGCTGGCCCCGTTTTCGCAGGCAGGCCGTGGTGACCCGGCGGCCACCGCGCTACAAGGCCGCGCACTGCTGGTGGCCGGGCGATTGGACGAAGCCGCCAGTCTGCTGCAAGAAGGCCTGAAAACGCACCCCGCCGACCGGGAACTGGTGCTGGCCGTGGCTGACGTGGCGCGCGTGCAGGGCGACGCAGACCAGGCGCTGCGCTGGTTTTCACAAGTCACGCTGGCGCACCCCAAGAGCCACGAAGCCTGGTTTGGCGTGGGCCGAATTCAGGTGGACAAGGAAGACCTGTCCAAAGCCAAAGCCGCGCTGGACGAAGCCATTCGTCTGAGCCCCAATGAAGCGGGCTACCAGGGTGAGCGCGCCACCTTGTTGGCTTTGTCGGGCGATCTGAAGGCCGCACGCACCGCATTTGACGAGGCACTGAAGCAGCACCCCGACGACTACCTGGCCTGGACGGGCTTGGGCATCTTGCAGCTGAAAACCGGTGAGCCGCAGCAAGCGCTGGAATCGTTCCTCAAAGCCACCGTGCTGGAGCCCCGCTTTGCCCGCGCGCAGCTGTATGTGGGCGTGACCTACTACCAGCTCGGTGATGCGCAGCGTGCGATTGAGGCGGTCAACCGCGCGGCGCAGCTGGATGAAAAAGACCCGCTGCCCTACTTGATGCTGGGCCTGATTCACGGCGACGCGCAAGAGCTGGCGCTGGCCACCGAAGCGGCCCAACAGGCCCAGGTGCGCATGCCCTTTTTGAAATCAGCCAACCAGTTGCTCAACGACCAGAAAGGCAGCGCCAACGTGGGCACGGCACTGGCCAATCGCGGCATGGAGGAATGGGCGCAGTCGTATGCCACGGCTTCCTACAACCCGTATTGGGCGGGCAGTGCGTTTTTTCTGGCCGATCGCTACACCGACGGCTTCAACAAAAATTCGCAGCTGTACCGGGGCTTTTTGCTCGACCCGTTGTCGTTTGGCGCATCGAACCGGTTGAGCTCGCTGGTGGCGGTGCCGGGGCATTACGGGAGTGTGGGCTTGGAGCGGCAGCGGGCCGATATTGACTACACGATTGGGCAGGTCACGGCCAATGGCCTGTTCGCTACCAACGTGCCGATTGCCTATTCACTGACCGGTCAAAAGGCGTCGCTCAGCGCCAGAAATGGCCAATTGCGCGACAGCAATCTGGACAACCTGACCGTGGGTTTGGGCATGAAGCCATCGTCTGATCTGGGTATTTTTTACTTTGGTTCGCGTATTGGCCTGGCAGCCAAATCGCCATTTGTGGCGTTAACGGGTGGGAGTCAGCCCGATAGCAGCATCAAGCTGAGCAACCCGCGCCATGACATCGGTTTGACCTATCGCTTCGCGCCGGACAACCAGATCATGCTTAAGTACGGTCAAGGCAGCCAGGCAACCACCAAAAAGGGAAAAACAGAAAGCCAGGAAATCACCGACCTGTTCGACGTCTTGGTTGTACTGGTCGACCCTGACGCGGTTCCGTTCAACCCCATCGGCGAGCTGGACTACCGCGCCCGAAACCGGGTCCGCGACTTTCAGTTCAACCACAGCCTGGCACTCAGCAGCCAAACGCAGTTGAGCTGGGGTTTCGAGCAGGTGCAAGACCAGCAAACCATTGTGCTGGCCCAGTCGTTCCAAGGTGCTGCGGGCTCACCCCGTGCGACCCGCTTTGACCTGAGTGGCACGCGTGATTTGAAATACACCGGTTGGTATGTGTCTGGCCGCTCCAGCCCATCCGACAGCTTTTCCTGGCAGGCTGATCTGGCCCATCAGTCGTTTCGTGGAAAGTCGGTGGTCGGGGCACTGATTGATGTGGGAGGTGGCATTGACGCGACCGAACAAGACAGCGTGACACCCGAGTCCATCAGAAGCCTCAGCCCCCGACTGGGCGTGCGCATTGCCACCGCGCAGGGCCAGCAACTCAAGCTGGTGTATCAGCGCTGGCGCCGCCCGCCCGGGGTAGCCACTTTGGCGCCCGTCGACACGCTGGGAATTCCTGTTGAAGACCGGCTGGTGACGGCGGGCGGCCTGCTGAGCAGGTTGCGCGCACAGTACGACTGGCAGCGAAACGACAGTAGCTTTTACCGGTTTTTTGCCGAACAGCGGCAAGTGACCAATCTGCAAGATCGACTGGCGTCCATCAACGATTCACTGGAATTGCTGACCCTGGAGTCGGTGCGTCCGCGAGGGGCGGTGTTTGGCCAGGCGTTTGACGAACTGGAAGAAACGCCCAAATTTGGCAAAGGCAAGGTGTCGTCGATGGGTGTGGCGGGCAACTGGCTCCTGGCGTCCAGGCTGTCGCTCAGTGCTCGTTACCACTACGCCAACAGCCAGAACACGGGCGCAGATTTTCTGGGCTTGAAGATTCCCTACATTCCGCGCCACCTGGCCAATGCGCTGCTTTACTGGCAGCCAGCCAACCGCTGGCAGCTGATTGCCAGTGCCACGTACCGCTCGTCGCGCTTCATTGACGAAGCCAATCTGCAGCGGCTGGACGCGGGCTGGAACTACGGCGTTGCGGCGAACTGGGAGTCGGCCGACAAGAGGTTGAACCTGCAAGCCTTGTTGTCAAACGTGCGCGCCAACAAGCGGTCGTCGGCAGACCTGAAAACGGTTTTGTCGTTGACCGGCATTTACCGGTTTTGACCTTTTTAAGGTCAAAACGGCCATCAGCCCATTTAGATATTGCTCAAGCAGCTATTATTTTGGTAGCGATTGAAGCCAGATTCCCTGTTTTTCAAGTTGCAAACAATTTGCGATCGCGGGCTTTGACATGGCCCTGACGGTAGTAGGGCGCAAACCAGCTGCTCTGGCCGGCGACCGGAGGTTTGGCTAGCGTGATCAGCTTGTGCTGGGCGTCGCCTTCGGCCATCGCCAGGCGAAAGTGAAAGTGGTCAAACAGGCGCAGGGCCTCAATGGCGTAAGCGATGGCCACCTTGCGGTCTTCAATGCAGATCAGGTGATCGCCATTGTCTTTTTCGCCGCCCGCAGCCATGTTGGACGAACCGGTGTACACGGTGGGGTGGGTGCCGTTGAAGTCTGTCACCACAAACTTGTGGTGAACCATGTTGGAGTGCCCAGTGGTGTTGCCATTCCATTCCGATTTGAAGGGTTCGGGGGCCTTGTTGCCCAGGCTGGCAAAGCTGAGCAGGCCGTCCGATCCGTCGGGTTTTTTCACGGTTAAACCGCTGCGGCGTTGCGCCACGCCATAGGAGAAAAGCGAGCGGTTGACCAGGCTGTCCAGCGCATCGCGCACCGGGCCGGATATCTGGTTCAAAAACACCACCGCGTACAACACCGAGCTTCGCGCGTCTTCAATGGCCTGAGCCACCGGCTCCAGCGACAGCGCGCTGTCGGCATGCGGAGAAAAGCAAAAAGAAAAACGTGAGCCCGGTTGATCGCGGCCAATCCACCAGTTCTGGCTCAGTTCGTTCTGGCGAAATCGGGTGGGGGCGTTCCAGTAGGCATCAAACACCTGGGCAAACAGGTCGGCCACGGTTTCGTCGGTAAACAACAGGGCGTTGTTGGCCTGGATGTACAGCCCGCGCAATGAAAAATTGGTGGAGCCCGCCAGTACCTTGACGGGCACACCGTTGCGTTTGACCAGCAGCACCTTGTTGTGCTGCTGGCGGGAAAAGTGCATGCGCTTGACTTGTGCGCCTGCAGCCAGCAGGCGCTGCGCGGAGATGGATTCCGCGCTGTCCGGTGCACCGTGCTCTGTCGGGCCATGGTCGTCGATGATGGCGCGCAGCCGAGGGCCCAGGGCCTCCAGGCGGGTCAGGATGTCGGGCTCCTTGCTTTCGTAAATCAGCGCTTCCAGTGTGAGTGTCGGGTCGTTTTTGACTTCGTCCAGTGTGGCCACAACCAGGCGGCGCGCCTCAAAGCCCAGCCATTCGTAGTTGGCCGCAAACGGGCTCATGTCATGCGCCAGGTTGGCAGCAGACGGTGCAGTGGGCGGTGGCAGGATAGCTGACTGGTTTTGAAACTTGCGGGCGTAGGCCTGCGACGACGCAAAGCCACGGGTAAAGCCCACATTGACAAACCCGTCCAGCGTGTCGGGTGCCAGACTGATGGCTTCTTCGACCCGGCGTCCGCTGACCAGCGCGCCATTGGCTTTCATGTATTGGGCCGTCACCCGGTAGCGGAAGTCGCCGCTGCGCAGCTCAGTTGGCACATGTAGCCAGCGAAACTTCTGAAACGGTGCTTCGCGCGACGAGTACGAGCTGGGCCGATCCGGCCCGTTGGGGTACTGAAAGTGCAGCCGGTTGTGCAGCGCCCCCCAGGTGTCGCTGCCGGGGTACTTCACTTCGACAGTGAAGCCCACAAAGTCATTTGTGGCGTCCGCCTTGTCCAGATCAAACGCCAGCAGGCTGGCTCCTTCTCCGCGGTACAGCTTCAGCGTCAGACCACCGGCGCTGTTTTTACGTTCAAAGTCAGTTGCCATGGCCATTTCTCCTGGTGTGTGGATGGGCAAGTCAGTCTGGGCACGAAGTAAGGCAATTGTGTGAACTTGCGTAGATTGCACGCTACGGTCTGGTAGGTGAAATCCACATCGTCCCTCGGATTTACCGCACCCACAATTGCGAAACTAAACCTTACACGAGGAGACCACACGTGAAAATCAAAAGTCAACGAGACTTTTTTGCCGGGCTGATGTTCAGCGCGGTGGGTACCGCGTTTGCCTGGGGTGCTGCCAGCAACTACGCCATTGGCAAGGGTGCCCGCATGGGGCCTGGCTACTTCCCGCTGGCCTTGGGCGTGCTGCTGACGGTGCTGGGCCTGATCATTGTGTTCAAGGCACTGGTGGTGGAAACCGAAGACGGCGAGCCGGTGGGCGCGTTTGCCTGGAAACCAATTGTCTACGTGCTGGGGGCCAACCTGGCCTTTGGTGTGCTGCTGGGTGGTTTGCCCAAATTTGGCATTCCGGCGATGGGCTTGATTCTGGCCATTTACGCGCTGGTGTTTATTGCCAGCCTGGCCGCTGACCTTTTCCTTCCCAAACAGGTTTTTCTACTCGCCACAGCCCTGGCCATCGGCTGCTACCTGGCCTTCATCGTGCTGCTGAAATTGCAGATGCCGGTATGGCCCACTTTCATCACCGGTTAAGGAGCATCTGAATGGACTTGATTTCAAACCTGGCACTGGGTTTTGGCGTGGCCTTCACGCCCATCAACCTGATGTATGCCTTCATTGGATGCGTGCTGGGCACCCTGATTGGTGTGTTGCCCGGCATTGGCCCGGTGGCCACGATTGCCATGCTGTTGCCAGCCACCTACGCACTGCCACCCGTGTCTGCCCTGATCATGCTGGCCGGTATTTACTACGGCGCGCAATACGGCGGCTCCACCACCGCCATTCTGGTCAACCTGCCCGGCGAGTCGTCCAGTGTGGTGACGGTGCTGGATGGCTACCAGATGGCCAGGCAGGGGCGAGCGGGGCCGGCGCTGGCGGCAGCGGGCATTGGCTCGTTTTTCGCCGGTACCGTGGGCACCTTGATCCTGGCCGCGTTTGCGCCGCCGCTGACCGAGCTGGCCTTCAAATTTGGCCCCTGGGAATACTTTTCGCTGATGGTGCTGGGCCTGATTGGCGCGGTGGTGCTGGCCTCCGGCTCACTCGTCAAGGCGATTGCCATGATCTTGTTGGGTCTGCTGCTGGGCTTGGTGGGTACCGACGTGAACTCGGGCGTAGCCCGCTTCAGTTTTGACATTCCCGAGCTGACCGATGGCATTGGCTTTGTGGTGATTGCGATGGGCGTGTTTGGCTACGGCGAGATCATCACCAATCTGAGCAAACCCGAAGACGAGCGCGAGGTCTTCACGGCCAAAGTCAGCGGGCTGATGCCGACCAAGGAAGACTTCAAGCGCATGGTTCCAGCCGTTTTGCGCGGCACAGCTTTGGGCTCGGCGCTGGGTATCCTGCCCGGCGGTGGTGCCCTGCTGGCCGCATTTGCGGCTTACACCCTGGAGAAGAAAACCAAGCTGCAGCCCGGTGAAGTGCCTTTTGGCAAAGGCAATATCCGGGGCGTGGCCGCACCGGAAGCCGCCAACAATGCGGGCGCTCAGACCTCCTTCATTCCCTTGCTGACACTGGGCATTCCACCCAATGCGGTGATGGCCTTGATGGTGGGCGCGATGACCATTCACAACATCCAGCCTGGCCCGCAGGTGATGACCAACAACCCCCAGCTGTTCTGGGGGCTGATTGCATCGATGTGGATTGGCAACCTGATGCTGGTGATCTTGAACCTGCCCTTGATCGGCATCTGGATCAAGCTGCTTTCCGTGCCCTACCGCCTGCTGTTTCCGTCCATCGTGTTGTTTTGCGCCATCGGCGTGTACTCCACCAACAACAACACCTTTGACATCTGGATGGTGGCCATCTTTGGTTTCATTGGCTACTTGTTCACCAAGCTGGGTTGCGAGCCTGCGCCCTTGTTGCTCGGTTTTATTCTGGGGCCGATGATGGAGGAGCATCTGCGGCGAGCCCTGCTGCTGGCACGAGGCGACTGGAGCCAATTCGTCACCCGGCCGTTGTCGGCTGGCCTGCTCGCGGTGGCGGCCATTTTGATCGTGATCGTTTTGCTACCGGCAGTGAAGAACAAGCGGGAAGAGGCGTTCGTCGAAGACTGACGCCACGCTGAGAAACGCACCGCACAAACGGCACCTTCGGGTGCCGTTTCGCTTTTGTCGGCATCGTTGTCTGTCACGTGCGAGACAATTGCGAACCTTACCTGACCCGCTATGCCCACCCCTAACCCGATCACCCAACACCCGCTGCGCGTAGCGCTGCACAACGAAGTTCACGCCCGCCCGCCCGAGGCCATGACGGCACCGCTGGTCATCTCCCATCTGGTGATGTTGTGCGATGCCCAAGAGCGCCAGGCCAGCCGTGCCCATGTGGCTGCGCTGCTGCGCGAGCGCCACCTGCCCTTGCCCGACGAGCACACCACCCACCTGCGCCTGGACGTGGGGCCGTTTCGCCTGCGCTGGGAAATGCACACGGAATTTGTCACCTGGAGCTTTTTGCGCACGGTGGACAGCGTGGACCACGATGGGCGTGAGCCCGTCACGGCGGTGCAGGTTGTGCCGCAGGACTGGCTGGCTGCCCTGCCCGGCGCCTGCCTGGCCAGCGTGCACCTGTGGGCGGTTGCGCTGCAAGAGCCTGGCCTGGCCGATGAACCGGGCGACATGCCCAGCACCGTGCGCATGCGTCAATTACTACAGGAAGACACGCTGGTGGCCTCCAGCGTGGCCGATGGGCAAGGGCAGGTCTACACCGACTTTGCCATTGGGCCAGACGGTTTTTCGCGCATCGTGCTGATGACGGCTGGCCTGTCGCCACGCCGCCTGGGCCGCTTGGTGCAGCAGCTGCTGGAAATTGACACCTACCGCATGGCCGCCCTGCTGGGTTTGCCGGCGGCCCGTGAGGCCTCACAGGTACTGGCCTATGCCGAACGCGAGCTGGCCGAGCTGGCCGACGCCATCCGAAGCGCCAGCCGCAACGACGAGCCGCTATTGCTGGACCGATTAACCAAGCTGGCCGGCCAGGTGGAAAGCCAGTACGCCACCACGCATGCCCGCTTTTCAGCCAGCGCCGCCTACTTTGAGCTGGTGGACAAACGCATTGGCGACATTGCCGAGGCACGCCTGCCCGGCCTGCAAACCTTTCGCGAATTCATGGACCGACGCCTGACGCCCGCCCGCAGCACCTGTGCCTGGGCCACGCGCCGGCAAGACGCGCTGTCGCAGCGCGTCTCGCGCATGAGCAACCTGCTGCGCACCCGGGTGGAGATCGAGCAGCAGCAAAGCAGCCAGGCCCTGCTGGGCGCGATGAACCGTCGCCAGGGCTTGCAGCTGCAAATGCAGTCCACGGTCGAGGGCCTGTCAGTGGCCGCCATCACTTACTACATCGTGGGCCTGGCCAGCTACGCGGCCAAGGGCCTGCAAGCGCTTGGCTGGCCGTTCAGCGCGGAAAGCACGGCGGCCGTGGCGATTCCCTTTGTGGCGGCTGCTGTGTGGTGGTCGCTGCGCAGCCTGCACCACCGGGTGCGCAATGCCTGAGTTCACGCGCGACAATCAGCCCCCATGAAAACCATCCGTTTGCGCGAAGGCAAAGAACGATCTTTGCTGCGCTTTCACCCCTGGATTTTTGAGTCGGCCATTGCGCGGGGCGGGGCCGATGCGGGCGAGACCGTGCGGGTGGAGTCGTATGCCGGGCAGTTTCTGGCCTGGGCGGCATTCAGCCCGGCCTCCAAAATCCGCGCCAGGGTCTGGAGCTTTGATGAAAAGCAGCGCATAGATGCTCCTTTTTTAATAGCTGCTCTAGCAGAATCTATCAGGGCGAGAAGCCGGTTTGACATCAAAAGTGACGGTATGCGGCTGGTGCATGGCGAATCGGACGGCCTGCCTGGCTTGATTGTTGACCGCTACGGCGACACCCTGGTCGCGCAGTTTTCATCGGCCGGTGTGCAGCGCTTCAAGGACGTGCTGTGCGATGGCCTGCTGGCGCAAACCGGCCTGACCCAGTTGTATGAACGCTCAGACGCCAACAGCCGCGCGCTGGAAGGCCTGCCCGAGGCCACCGGCTGGATTCGCGGCAGCGGCCCCACCGAACTCACCCTGCGCGAGCACCAGTGGCAATTGGGTTTAAACATTGCGACCGGCCACAAAACTGGTTTCTATTTAGACCAGCGCGACAGCCGCAAGAAATTTGCCGACACCTGCCAACGCCTGCAGTTCAGCCAGGTGCTCAATTGCTACTGCTATACGGGCGGCTTCACCGTGGCGGCTCTTTGGGGCGGTGCCGGGCACGTCACATCCATCGACTCATCGGCCCCCGCTTTGGCCCAGGCCCAGGCCAACGTGGCGCTCAATAGCTTCGATGCGGCGCGCACCACCTTCATGGATGCCGACGTAAACGCCTCGCTGCGTCATTTCATTGAGCAGGGCCGCAGCTTCGACGCCATCGTGCTCGACCCTCCCAAGCTGGCCCCCACCGTGGCCCACGCCGAGAAAGCCGCCCGCGCCTACAAAGACATCAACCGCCTGGCGCTCAAGCTGCTGACGCCCGGCGGCGTGCTGTTCACCTACTCGTGCTCGGGCGGCATCAGCGCCGACCTGTTCCACAAAATCGTCGCGTCTGCGGGGGCGGATGCGGGGGTCGACGGCTACATCACCGAGCGCCTGGGCGGCGCACCCGACCACCCGATGACCTTGAATTTTCCGGAAGGGGAATACCTGAAGGGGCTGGTGGTCGTCAGGAAACTTTGAGCTGGCTATGGATTCGGCCCGATGAAGTTTGGAATTTCCGTTCGGACTGAGCGGGGTAAGAAGGAAACCCCGTTCAGGCTGGGCTGAGGAGCGCAAAAGCCAGTGGATCAGGGCACGTGCTTGTTTGAGCCGCAGGCGAGTTTGCACGTGACCCCACTGGGTTTGAGCACCGCAAGGTACCCGCAGCGAAGCGAAGGGGCCCAGACTGCGGGTCGCCTTTCTTTTGCTTGACTTTTCTTTGGCGAAGCAAAGAAAAGGCAGGCGCTGTCGGGCGACCCCCGACATCTACGAATGCTACTGAATCAGTAGCTGCTGGTGCGCTACCAGCATGCACACCTACCCGATTTGACTCAAAACCAGACTGCTGAGTAACTTCCACCAGGTCTTGGGCCCTTGGCACTGGCGGGGATATCTGGCTGGGAGCGAACGGCTGACATCTCACGGAGCCGTGAGTTTTCAGAAAAAAACAGTGACTTTTGTCAGTTATCTGCCTAACATCGATACATCGGCGCAATATTTTGTCGCTTTTTGCAACAATAGTTGGTTCGGGTGACGATCTAAGTCCGTTGATGCCATGCGAGCTTCGACCCCGTAGGTCGTTCAAGTGATGTTTTATTGGGTATTTCCGTCAGGAGTTCGTGTCATGAAAAAAGTTCAGGCATCTAATTTGTTGAAGCTGTTGTTGGTTTCCGCTTCGGTGGGGCTTGCCTCGTGTGGCGGTGGCGGCGGTGGCGACGGCGTGCAGATCGTCGGCTCGGTGGGCCCTACCGGTTCGGTCGTCATCGGCAACGGCAGCCTGGAGCAGCCCAGCAGCGTGATCTTCAGCGGCACCACCCCGCCGCCCGATGCCATCGGTGCCAATGGCGACTACTACCTGAACTCTCTGACGGGCCAGCTGTTTGGCCCCAAAACCAACGGTGCCTGGCCTAGTGCCAGCATTTCCCTTGTCGGGCCAGCCGGCCCAGCCGGTCTGCCCGGAGTTGCCGGTGCCACAGGTGCGACTGGAGCCACGGGCGCTACAGGTGCGACGGGTGCTACAGGTGCCACAGGCCCGGCAGGCCCACCGGGTGCCACGGGCGTAGCCGGTACCAGCTTGCTCAATGGCTTGTCAACACCGACCAATGCCCTGGGCAAAGACGGTGACTTTTATTTGAATGTTTCAACCAACACCATCATCGGCCCTAAAGCACAAGGCGTCTGGCCGGCTACCGGCACTTCGGTGGTGGGTTCCGTTGGCCCGGCTGGCCCTCAGGGCAGCACGGGTGCCACAGGCGCTGCAGGTGCAACCGGCACCACAGGCGCTGTAGGCCCCACCGGCACCAGCCTGCTCAGCGGTGCGGGCACCGCCAGCAATGCCCTGGGCAATAACGGCGACTTTTACCTAAACACCACGACCAGCAGCCTGTTTGGCCCCAAAGCCGCAGGTGCCTGGCCGGTTGTGGGCGTTTCGTTGGTTGGACCCGTGGGCGCTCCTGGTGCTACCGGTGCAACAGGTGCTGCCGGGGCGGTGGGCGCAACGGGTGCTACAGGAGCTACCGGTGCAACAGGTGCCACCGGCGCTGTGGGCGCAACCGGTGCCGTAGGTGCAACCGGGGCTGTTGGTGCGGTCGGCCCAGCGGGTAGCAGCGTGCTCAATGGAATTGTCCCGCCCAACAATGCCCAAGGCAACAACGGCGACTTCTACATCAACACCGCCACCAGCACCTTGTTTGGCCCCAAAGCGGCTGGTGCCTGGCCGGGTGTGGGCGTGTCGTTGGTGGGTGCAACCGGCGCAACCGGTGCCACGGGGGCTACCGGGGCTGCGGGCCCAACGGGGGCTACGGGAGCCGCTGGTGCAACCGGGGCGGTGGGCGCGACGGGCCCTACAGGTGCAACTGGGGCTGTCGGTGCTACCGGGGCAACGGGCGCTACGGGGGCCACTGGCGCGGCCGGCAACACCCTGCTCAGCGGCGCGGGTGTACCCAACAACGCCGTGGGTGCCAATGGAGATTTCTACATCAACACCACCACCAGCAGCCTGTTTGGCCCCAAGGCGGCCGGTGCCTGGCCCGGCGTGGGTGTTTCCCTGGTGGGCCCTGCTGGCGCGACGGGAGCCACTGGCGCCGCAGGCCCAACCGGTGCCGTGGGCGCAACCGGCGCGACTGGGGCCACGGGCGCAGCAGGTGCGACAGGCCCCGCCGGGCCAACCGGCGCGACGGGTGCCACGGGTGCCACTGGTGCAACAGGTGCTACGGGCACCAGCGTGCTCACCGGTGCTGGCGCACCCGCCAATGCGCTGGGCAACAACGGTGATTTGTATTTCAACACCACCACCAGCACCTTGATCGGCCCGAAAGCCGCAGGCGTATGGCCAGGATCAGGCGTTTCACTGGTGGGTGCAACCGGCCCCGCAGGCCCTGCGGGCCCAACAGGTGCCACTGGGGCGACGGGTGCCACAGGCCCTGCCGGAGCCACGGGCCCCGCCGGGGCGACCGGACCTGCAGGTGCCACTGGCGCAACTGGCGCAGTAGGTGCCACGGGCGCAACCGGTACAAGTGGTGCTAATGGCACAAACGGTGTTGATGGCAAAACCGTTTTGTCGGGCACGACCAACCCCACAAGCGGTCAAGGTGCGAATGGCGACTTTTACATCAACACTGCCACCTCTACTCTCTTTGGTCCGAAAGCTGGGGGCGCATGGCCTGCGGGTGTCTCACTAGTCGGGACGGCTGGCGCTACTGGTGCAACCGGAGCTACAGGCGCAACTGGCGCAACTGGCGCTACGGGCGCTACGGGCGCGACCGGCCCTGCAGGCAGCGGTGGTACCGGATCGTCACCGACCACCATTCCCTTGAGCTATGGCGCACATGCGGCGACTAGTATTTACTTCAGCCCGGCTGGCAGCACCTCTCTACTCACATTCGCTACGACTGCGACCACCGTGGTCCCTGCTAGTTGCACGCCAAGTCTGCGCATTTATAGTTACAACGGCTCAGCGGCAATCACGTTTCAGCTATATACGGTCACGCCTTCTACCGCAACCATAAATTGGACTTTGGGCACGTCAATTGCGAGTTGCACCCCAAGTAGCGCTACTGGTGGCACGTCTTGCACCATGACAGCACCGGCTCAGGCTGCGGGAACGATCCTCACACTTGTCTCTACGAATGCTGGCACGCCGACCGCTGTGGGTGGTGGCGGCTTCTTGAAAACCTTCTCTTGCCAATGATGATTGCGCTCCCGTCATTTGGGCAACATATGCAACTACGAAAGACCTGGCCTCTCAGTCCTCGCGCCACGATCCCCGCCTGCGCGGCGATGACGCGAAAAATGTTTTGATGGCTTTGGGTATGTCCGGTGTTGTTTACTATCAAATAAATAGCTGCTTGGGCAGGTATTACCTGGGCTAAGGGTCAGCAGGAGCCACGAGGGTCACAGGAGCCACGAGCAGGAGCCACGAGGGTCAGGTCTGGTTGGAGATGCTATTTCGGTGACGTGCACGCCAACGGAACAGGTTGGGTCGCAAAACCCGACAGGCGCAATTGCGCTTTCATTCCAGTGCAACTAGCTAGCTAGGGAACCTCTGCAAAACCGATGGCCAGCCAGAACGAATGCAGATCGGGCGCACCCGATGACCTTGAATTTTCCGGAAGGGGAATAGTGGAAGGGTCTGGTCGTCATTCGAAAGTCGTAATCCGGGTGAAGTCTCATCAGGGTTTCAGGAAAATTTCAGGAAAATTTCAGGACTTTTGCAAAGTAACAACTGACACTCTGTGACATTCAGGCGTAGCTGTGCTGTAGTTGGCAGGTTAGTAGGTGCCAAGTCACAGGGTCTGGGTCGGTTGACGCGCTGGCTGCGTTGGTTTTTCAAAATTACCTGTTCAAGGAGAACACGATGAGCGATCCATTTGTCGGTGAAATACGCCTGGTTGGCTTCGGTTTTCAGCCCAAAGGTTGGGCCTTTTGCGATGGTCGCCTGCTGTCTATTCAGCAGAACGCGGCGCTGTTTTCGCTCCTGGGCACGACCTATGGCGGCAATGGCACCACCACCTTTGCTTTGCCCGACTACCGCGGACGCAGCGCGGTGGGCATGGGCAATGGCCCGGGGCTGACCGGTGTTGTTCAGGGGGAGATGGCGGGTAGCCAGAGCGTCACGATCCTGCCCACGCAAATGCCTATGCATTCGCATGCGGCGACGGCAGCGCAGTCAGCGTCTACCGCAAACGCCAGCATTGCAAGCCCTCAGAACAATATTCCGGCGATCACTGTTAGCGAAGATGGGCGCACGCAGTTCTTTGGCTATGCACCCGTATCGTCTGCCGACGCAACTTTGGCGCCTGTTGCAGTCACCGTTCAGCCCGCTGGCGGCAGCCAGCCCCTGCCCATCCTCAACCCGTTCCTGGGCAGCAATTTCATCATTGCCCTGGAAGGCATTTTCCCGTCGCGCAATTGATGTGCGGCAGGCGGCCCGTCCTTGATGACGGGCCATTTTGCAGGGCTTAGCCCCTGCACAGGTCGTTCAGGTAGTCGTCCTTTGTTTGGTATTCACTGAGGGGTTTGTGTCATGAAAAAAGTCCAGGCATCTAATTTGCTGAAGCTGTTGCTGGTGTCCGCCTCGGTGGGGCTTGCTTCGTGTGGCGGTGGCGGCGGTGGCGATGGCGTGCAAATCGTCGGCTCGGTGGGCCCTACCGGCTCGGTGGTCATCGGCAACGGCAGCCTGGAGCAGCCCAGCAGCGTGATCTTCAGCGGCACCACCCCGCCGCCCGATGCCATCGGTGCCAATGGCGACTACTACCTGAACTCTCTGACGGGCCAGCTGTTTGGCCCCAAAACCAACGGTGCCTGGCCTAGTGCCAGCATTTCCCTTGTCGGGCCAGCCGGCCCAGCCGGTCTGCCCGGAGTTGCCGGTGCCACAGGTGCGACTGGAGCCACGGGCGCTACAGGTGCGACGGGTGCTACAGGTGCCACAGGCCCGGCAGGCCCACCGGGTGCCACGGGCGTAGCCGGTACCAGCTTGCTCAATGGCTTGTCAACACCGACCAATGCCCTGGGCAAAGACGGTGACTTTTATTTGAATGTTTCAACCAACACCATCATCGGCCCTAAAGCACAAGGCGTCTGGCCGGCTACCGGCACTTCGGTGGTGGGTTCCGTTGGCCCGGCTGGCCCTCAGGGCAGCACGGGTGCCACAGGCGCTGCAGGTGCAACCGGCACCACAGGCGCTGTAGGCCCCACCGGCACCAGCCTGCTCAGCGGTGCGGGCACCGCCAGCAATGCCCTGGGCAATAACGGCGACTTTTACCTGAACACCACGACCAGCAGCCTGTTTGGCCCCAAAGCCGCAGGTGCCTGGCCTGTTGTGGGCGTTTCGTTGGTTGGGCCCGTGGGCGCTACCGGTGCTACCGGTGCAACAGGTGCTGCCGGAGCGGTGGGCGCAACGGGTGCTACAGGAGCTGCAGGTGCCACTGGCGCTGTGGGCGCAACCGGTGCCGTAGGTGCAACAGGGGCTGTTGGTGCGGTGGGCCCAGCGGGTAGCAGCGTGCTCAATGGAATTGTCGCGCCCAACAATGCCCAAGGCAACAACGGCGACTTCTACATCAACACCGCCACCAGCACCTTGTTTGGCCCCAAAGCGGCTGGTGCCTGGCCGGGTGTGGGCGTGTCGTTGGTGGGGGCGACCGGTGCAACCGGGGCCACGGGGGCAACCGGGGCTGCGGGCCCTACGGGGGCAGCGGGGGCTACGGGAGCCGCTGGTGCAACCGGGGCGGTGGGCGCGACGGGCCCTACAGGTGCAACTGGAGCTGTCGGTGCTACCGGGGCAACGGGCGCTACGGGGGCCACTGGCGCGGCCGGCAACACCCTGCTCAGCGGCGCGGGTGTACCCAACAACGCTGTGGGTGCCAATGGAGATTTCTACATCAACACCACCACCAGCAGCCTGTTTGGCCCCAAGGCGGCCGGTGCCTGGCCTGGCGTGGGTGTTTCCCTGGTGGGCCCTGCTGGCGCTACGGGAGCCACTGGCGCCGCAGGCCCAACCGGTGCCGTGGGCGCAACCGGCGCGGCCGGGGCCACGGGCGCAGCAGGTGCGACAGGCCCCGCCGGGCCAACCGGCGCGACGGGTGCCACTGGTTCGGCTGGTGCAACAGGTGCCACGGGCACCAGCGTGCTCACCGGTGCTGGCGCACCCGCCAATGCGTTGGGCAACAACGGTGATTTGTATTTCAACACCACCACCAGCACTTTGATCGGCCCTAAGGCCGTAGGCGTATGGCCAGGATCAGGCGTTTCACTGGTGGGTGCAACCGGCCCCGCAGGCCCTGCGGGCCCAACAGGTGCCACTGGGGCGACGGGTGCCACAGGCGCTACCGGAGCCACAGGCCCCGCCGGGGCGACCGGACCTGCAGGTGCCACTGGCGCAGCAGGTACACCGGGTACGCCAGGCGCAACTGGAGCAACAGGTCCCGTTGGCCCGGTAGGTCCCACGGGCGCAACTGGCGCAGTAGGTGCAACGGGCGCTACCGGTGCAACGGGTGCAACGGGTGCTTCTGGCGCGAACGGGCTGGTTTTTACTTCCCGATTCGTTCCGCCAATTGCGCCTTTGTCATCCTTTGCAACTGTCAGCGATTCAAACGTAGGAACAGGTTCTAACGGTAGCTACAACTTGGCCTCGACCACCGTTCCACTGGCGTGTACTTTCCGCGCTATCTACGTCAGTGGAACCGTAGTTGCCACTGGCGCCACGAATACGATAACCCTGACGATGATGAAAAACGGTGTCGCCACGTCAATGGCAGTCTCCATCACCGTTAGCACATTGAATGTGACAGTTTCCAACAACACCACGGCGAATCAATTTTCGGTGGTGGCCGGTGACACGGTGGCCTACCAGGTGACGCAGACCAACAGTGCGCCCAATGTGCCAATGAACGTCACGACGATTTGTAACTAAACCCGGTTTGTTCCCGTCAGGTTACTCAGTTGCAAAGCTGGTTTATCTGGGGTGACTTAATCATGTGCATACACCGCGTCTTGCCACCATGCCCAGCATCTGCCTGAACATGATCATCAAGAACGAGGCACCGCTCAGTGACCGGTGCCTCGCTTCAGTCAAGCCTTGGATTGATCGCTGGTATTTGTGGACACGGACTCAACTGATGTGCTGTAAGGCTGACGCAAACGCTCATTGCCGTCATTCCCACGAAGGCGGGAATCCACTTCAGAGAACTACAAAAGCCCTTGCCTCTCAGTCCTCGCGCCACGATCCCCGCCTGCGGGGATGACGAGAAAAGTGTTTTGATGGCTTTGGGTACGTCCGGTGTTGTTTACTATCAAATAAATAGCTGCTTGAGCAGGTATTGCCTGGGCTAAATGCCTGTTTGCCTTGAAAATGACCATATTCTCGTTGGAGAATGGTTTTCGCCGCTACACTCCCGCGTCTTCAAAAATCCCGGCCCTGCCTGAAGGCCTGCACAAATTCAAGGTACTTTCTCCATGTCGTCCGCTGCCCCATCGCTGATACCCGCCACCATCCTGACCGGCTTTCTGGGCTCAGGCAAAACCACGCTGCTCAAACGCGTGCTCAGCGAGGCGCATGGTCAGAAAATTGCGGTTATCGAAAACGAGTTTGGCGAAGAAAACATCGACAACGAGATTCTGGTGACCGATGCGAAAGAGCAGATCATTCAAATGAGCAATGGCTGCATTTGCTGCACCATCCGCGAAGACCTGCGCACCACCTTGAATGATCTGGCCGAAAAGCGCCGCAAAGGCGAGCTGGACTTTGACCGTGTGGTGATCGAAACCACCGGCCTGGCAGACCCCGGCCCGGTGGCACAGACCTTTTTCATGGACGAGCAGATTGCTGAAAGCTACCTGCTGGACGCGATCTTGACCCTGGTGGATGCCAAGCATGCGGTGACGCAACTCAATGACCGCCAGGAAGCGCGCCGCCAGATTGGTTTTGCCGATCAGATCTTCATCAGCAAAACCGATCTGGTGGCCCAAGACGAGACCGACGCCCTGATCCACCGCCTGAAGCACATGAACCCGCGTGCGCCGATGAAGGCCGTGCACTTTGGTGATGTGCAAATCAAGGAGGTGTTTGACCTGCGTGGCTTTAACCTGAACGCCAAACTGGACATAGACCCTGATTTTCTGAAAGACGACAGCCACGCGCACGATCACCACGACCACGCCGGACATGATCACGCTGAAGGCGAGCATTGCGACCACCCCTCGCACGCGCGAGAAGGCCACGGGCATCACCACCACCACGATGACGACGTGAAGAGTTTTGTGTTTCGCTCGCCGCGCGCGTTTGATGCGGCCAAGCTGGAAGACTTTTTGGGTGCCATCGTGAACATTTACGGCCCGCGCATGCTGCGCTACAAAGGTGTGCTGAGCATGCAGGGCACCGAGCGCAAAGTCATTTTTCAGGGCGTGCACCAGTTGATGGGCAGCGATTTGGGCCCGGTCTGGCGTGCCGATGAGCCGCGCAACAGCAAGATGGTTTTTATCGGGATTGACCTGCCGCAGGACATTTTTTTGCAAGGCCTTGAACAGTGCCTGGTTTGATGTAGGCTTGCGCCCGCTGAAAAACCAGCTTTGCTTGTAAATCTTATTGATCTATCTGGATCCTAGTTTGATGTTTGCTTCATTTTTTCAACTCATGGGTTTTGCCCCTGCCAAGGCTGAAACCCCTGTGCGGGAAAACCCACAAAGCGGCGCAACAGAACGCCTGGGGCAGGGTATAAGCGCCAGTGGCGTTGCTATCGACACAAAGGCTCTGCAAGGGTCCAGATCCGCGCGATCCGTCGTCAGTGCAGCCGTTGACAAAGATCAAACCAGAGGGCGAGACATGAAAAAATCAGACAAGGCCAAAGCGCTCAAAACCCCGGAAAAAGTCCCTGGCAAGGCCGCGGGCAAGCTGCCCGGAAAGTCCAAAACCCAGGTGATGGATCCGCCGAAAAAAGCAGCCGCAGCCAAAGGCGGCAAACCTGCCAAGGTACCGGCTGCCAAAGCGCAGGTGCCGACGGTGCCCAAGACCGCCGAAAAACCAAAATTGAAAGAAAAATTGACACAAGCAATGGGCAAGCCGGTGGTGAAGTCTGCAGCAACCCAGGTGCCAGCAGTGAAACCTTCCGCCAAGCCAGTTGTCCCATCATCGGTATCCAAGCCGCTGAGCAAATCTGCCGCGCAAGCGGCACCCAAGTCGGCTGCAAAGCCTACCCATTCCCTAACGAATCAAAAATCTGTGACCGCTTCTCTTGCTCCTGAAAAAACCGCCGTGCCAGTCCAGCCCGCTGTGTCTTCCGCTTCTGACTCTAACCAGGTGCCCACACGCATGGCACGGCCGTCGGCGCGACTGGCCCAGATCACGGTGCCGTCAATGGCCCAATCGGTTGCATCCACCGCAGCCAAAGCCAGCTATTCGCAGGTACCGCAGTCTGTTGTAGCGCCAGTGATGTATGCCGCAGCCAAGAAAGACCCCAAGCTGGCCAACAACTGGAAAACCAAGTCGGCAGAGCAATTGACAGACGAAGAAGTCTTGTCCATGCCCGACACTGAGTACATGAACGACAAGCAGATGGCGTTTTTCCGCCTGAAGCTGGTGGCGTTGAAGCTGGGCATTTTGAACAGTGCTGACCAAACCACCGAGCATTTGCGTGAAGACACCGTGATCGTGCCCGATCCGGCAGATCGCGCAACCATCGAAGAAGAGCATGCGCTGGAGTTGCGCACCCGTGACCGGGAGCGCAAGCTGCTGAAAAAAATCGAACAATCTATTGCCCGTATCGATGCCAACGACTA
This sequence comes from Comamonadaceae bacterium, assembly GCA_013297875.1. Taxonomy (GTDB): domain Bacteria; phylum Pseudomonadota; class Gammaproteobacteria; order Burkholderiales; family Burkholderiaceae_C; genus JAAFIW01. Next base: position 51,390 of record JAAFIW010000008.1, read on the forward strand.
TGGTTATTGCGATGAAACCGGCGAGCCGATTGGCGTGGGCCGGTTAATGGCGCGGCCCACAGCCACCTTGTCGCTGGAGGCTCAGCAGCGCCGCGAACTCAAACAGAAAATGTTTGGAGACTGACACTTGACACAGCGCAGGGGCTTTGTGGTTTTAGGGCTTGCATGCGATTCATGCCAGTGGGGCTGGCTTTGCTGGCGTGGCTTCATTTCTGGCTTATAAAGACCTATGTCCAAAGACGAAAACGCTGGCTTGTTGTCCAAGGTTGTGAAGTTTGTTCGCAACCCCACCACCAATTGGGGTGATCTGGATCAGCAGGAAAGTGACCGCGAGAGCAGCTACAGCAAGCAGATGCTCAAGGAGATGATCGAGCGCAAGCGGCGCAACGATTTTGTCCGCAAGCGCGAGTTCGACATGCTGCGCAAAATGCGGCGCAGCGAAGTCATGGCCGGTCACGACCCGGGCGGGCGGCCTTCTTTTTTTCAGAGTTCCATGCCATCCAAACCCGATGACCGGGCGATGACGCTGAAGAAAATTGACGAAATCGAAGCGCAGATGTCCATGCAGTGGTGGAAGACCAAGCAGGCCGACTCTGCGGTGCGTCCCAACGCCTTTAACCCCTCGATAGTAGACAGCAACATGCCCGGCGACTCCGCGCAGTCGCAACAGGACGCGCCCAGCAAGGTGGCCTACAACCCGACGGAGCCAGCACCCTTGCGTGGATCTGATGGCCGCATGGCTGCGTCCCCGGCCGATCCCCGGCCCGGTGGTTTGCTGCCTGGTGCCTCCATGCCTGTGCAACCGATTCAAGAAGGACCAGTCGCACTGTCTGCAGCGGCCAAAGCCCGCGCCGAGGCACCCACACAACCGTCGGCGCTGACGCAGGCCAAGCGTTCGGCCATGAACAGCAATCCGATTGCCAACCAGGAAGGTGCAACCACCGGATTTTCCAACTCCAAATTGTTTGCTATTGACGTGGACGAGATCGCCCACGACCCGGAACTGGAGGAGGCTGCCATTCGCTTTGCCAACGGCGACGACGAGGGCGCGGAGGCTGGTTTGCTGGAGGTGCTGGGGCCACAGGGAACGAGGCTCAGCCACGAAGAAACTTGGTTGACGCTGTTCGATCTGTACCGCGCCACTGGCAAGCAGGATCGCTATGAAAGCGCCGCCATTGATTTTGCAGATCGCTTTGGCCGCTCTGCACCCCAGTGGATATCGTTGCCCGATGCGGTGGGCCGCATGGCGGCCCCTGCATCTGCACAGGCCTCGGTGAACCCGGATTGGACTTGTCCGTCGCACATTGGCAGCCAGACGGTGGTCGCCCTCACGCTGGCCATGACCAAGGCCACGCCGCCTTGGCGTCTGAGTTGGGCCAAGCTCGCCACGATTGACGATGCAGCACTGGAGCCATTGACCCGGCTGTTCACCTCATGGGCCACGCAGCCGGTGCAGCTGCGTTTTATTGGGGCCGACAAGTTGGATCAGGTGCTCAAGGCAGCCACGCCGTCGGGTGACAAGGGCGTCAAGCCCGCTTGGTGGAATCTGCGTATGGAAGTGCTGCGCGTGATGCACCGGCCCGACGAGTTTGAACTGGTTGCACTCGACTACTGCGTGACCTACGAGGTGTCACCTCCCTCGTGGGACAACTCGCGCTGCGAATACAAACCCTTGTTGTCGGACGGCACCTATGAAGCCGGGCACACCATCATTGGTGACGCCTATCGCGACTCCTCAACTGGCGGGATGAGTGGCTATGTGGACAGCAAGGCGAATTCCTCGCACCGCATGTCTTCAGTGGAGTTGGCAGGGCAGATCATGGGCGATGCCACCGAAGCGCTGGAAACCCTGGATCAGCGCCTGCTGGGTGCTGATCTGATTGTGATTTCGTGCGCACGCCTGATCCGCATTGACTTTTCTGCGGCTGGCAGCCTGCTCAACTGGGCTTCCGAGCGGCAGGCTGAAGGGCGTCTGGTGCAGTTTGTCGAGGTGCACCGGCTGGTCGGTGCCTTCTTCAATGTCATTGGCGTCAGTGAGCACGCCCGCGTATTGCATCGAAAAGACTGATGCGCGCCGTGGCGCAGCCTCTGGCAATGCGCCTCGATTTTTGCCCTCTCTACAGCTTCTTCTCCCTATGGAAACCTTTCACGGCACCACTATCCTGAGCGTTCGACGCCAGACCGCACAAGGCTGGGACGTTGCCATTGGCGGCGACGGCCAGGTGACCTTGGGCAATATCGTTATCAAAGCCACGGCGCGCAAGGTACGCAAGCTGCACCACGACCGGGTGCTTGCGGGTTTTGCGGGCGCAACGGCCGATGCCTTTACCCTGTTTGAGCGCTTTGAGGCCAAGCTGGAAAAGCACCAGGGGCATTTGGTACGCGCGGCTATTGAGTTGACCAAGGACTGGCGCACCGACCGCGTGTTGCGCCGTCTGGAGGCCATGCTGGCCGTGGCCGACAAGGAGGCTTCGCTCATCATCACCGGTAACGGCGATGTGCTGGAGCCTGAGCAAGGCATTGTGTCAATCGGCTCCGGCGGAGCCTATGCGCAGGCCGCTGCCAAGGCCTTGCTGGACAACACCGATTTGCCCGCCAGCCAGATCGTCAAGAAGTCGCTTGAAATTGCCGGTGGGCTGTGCATTTACACCAATATGCAGCACACCATCGAAACGCTCTGAGGCGCTCGTCATGCTGCCGCAACACACCCTGAAATCCATCACCAAGGCGGTCGGTGTCGGGCTGCACAGCGGCCAGCGGGTAGAACTGACACTGCGCCCGGCTGCACCGGATACCGGCATTGTGTTTCGCCGGGTGGATCTGCCGGTGCCGGTGAGCATTCCGGTGTCAGCGCAGTCAGTCACAGACACGCGGCTGGCCTCCACCATCGCCACTGGCAGTGCCAAGGTGCACACCGTTGAGCACCTGATGAGCGCCTGCGCCGGGCTGGGCATCGACAACCTGGTGGTCGACATCACGGCGGAAGAGGTGCCCATTCTGGACGGCTCGGCCGCCTCGTTTGTGTACCTGCTGCAAAGCGCTGGCATTGCCGCGCAAGCTGCGCCGCGCCAGTTCATCCGGGTGCTGCAAGCGGTCGAGGTGCGTCAGGGGCAGGGTGACCAGCTCAAGTGGGCGCGTGTGCTGCCCTACCACGGCTATAGCCTGAACTTTGAGATCGACTTTGACCACCCCGCTGTGGACTCCACGGGCCAGCGCGTGGCCTTTGACTGGGGCCGTGACTCCTACACGCGGGACATTGCCCGTGCCCGCACCTTCGGCTTCACCCGTGAGGTGGAGGCCATGCGGGCCAATGGCCTGGCGCTGGGCGGCGGGCTGGACAACGCCATCGTGATGGACGACTACAAGGTGCTCAACGCCGATGGCTTGCGTTATGACGATGAATTCGTCAAACACAAAATCCTCGATGCCATGGGCGATCTGTACCTGCTGGGCAAGCCCCTGCTGGCCGCCTACAGCGCGTTTCGCAGCGGCCATGCGTTGAACAACCAGTTGCTGCGGGCCCTGCTCAGCCAGACCGGTTGCTATGAATTGGTCAGCTTTGCCGATGCGGCCCACGCACCCGCAGGTTTTGCCCATTCGCCTGCGGCCTGGTAGCCCTGGTAGCTGTTTCCGAGTTAAGACACAATCCGTAGTATTTAGTTACTGGTGGCGACGCGCGTGTGCTGATGACCGGATTGACCGGGGGCACGCTGTTGCCCATTTTGCTTGTCTGCACCCATGAGCACCTCCCCAGGCCAAACCGCCGCCCAAGCTGCTACTGATTTGTTGAGTGTCGATGCGATGTCTCCATCGGTACCAGCGCTGCCCAATGCCCTGCGTTTGCGGCACAGCAAAAGGCTGGCGCTGCTGCCGCTTGAGCAAAACAGCACGGAGCGCGAGCAGGCGGCGAGTGCCTGGCAAGCCTCGCAGATTTCGCCGGAAGAGGCATTGCGCTACCGGCAGGAAATTGACAAGGCCGATCGCGGCCTGTTGATGGCGCGCAAGCAAAGCCTGGCCCATCGGGCCGAGGTGCAGCGCTTGCAGGCCGAGCTGGAGCAGTCTCGCCAGTTGAGCCTGACGGGTCCTATCGGTTTGGGTGCATTGGCAGCGGTCGGCGTTCTCGGCTGGTTGTACAAGCGGCGGCGCTTGCAGGAGTTGACAGCGCAAATCCGTGCCTTGCAGCAACAGACTCACACCGGCTCGACCCTGCCTTCGTTGCTGTCTGAAGATGTACCTGGCTAGTGGATGGGTAGTTTTTAATCTTTAAAGCCAAATTGGCTTTACGCCCTTGTATTATTTGCTCAAGCAGCTTCGGTATTGATAGCATTTAAACCTGAAGCATCAAGTTCTCAAACGGCTTGCGGCTTTTGAAACGGTAGGTGCCGAAGTCGCGTTCATCGGTAGTGAGAATGCGACCGTGGCCCAGGTGCTCGGCCAGCAGCACCAGCGATGCATCGGCCAAGTCCATGGGCAGTTTGCTGTAGCGCTTCATCAATGCAGGCATGGTTTTGGCCTCTGCAGGCGGGATGTCCCAGACCAGAATGTTGCCGTCCACCGCGTCCTGCAACAGGTCGATGGCTGCGGCGGGTGCCAGGCGTTTGGCCGGCAGGTAGGTGGCTTCTGTCAGCACCGGCCAGGTGGTGATCCAGCCCTCGCTGATGCTGTGCTGCCAGGCCATGGCGCTGCTGTGAATCAAACCTCGGTGGAATCAAAATATGCGCTCGGTATCAAACCTCATTGGACAAGACTGCCAATTTTGGGTGTTTTTGGCCTACAGCCCATGTATTTATTGCTCAAGCAGCTATATATTTAATAGCGAAACAGGGTGCAATTGCCCTTGACAAACGCCCCCCTAATACGCAGCTAAGGCACCCGCGGCACCATGTGAAGGCTTGAACGAACCCATGGAGCCCTTACATGCCCGCACTTGATCACCCCCTGGTATGGACTCTGGCCGCATTGACGGCTGTGCTTTTTTCCGTGAAGCTGGCCTACCACTGGCGCATGGCACGGCGCACCGACCGGTGGGACAGAGGTTTGCCGGTGAATCGCTTTTTCTGATCAATCGACACAAGGGCTAACCATGCGAGTGCTACTGGTGGAAGACGACGACATGATTGGCCGTAGCCTGGCGCAGGCGCTGGGTAATAACGGCTGGTCGGTCGACTGGGTGCGCGACGGCGAGCTGGCGCAGTCGGCGCTTGACGACGTGGCCAACGGAGCCGCGTCTGAAGGCGGCTACGCCTGTGTATTGCTGGATTTGGGCCTGCCCAAGCGCGACGGCACCGAGGTGTTGCGACGGGCGCGGGCGCAAAACAACCCCACGCCGATCTTGGTGCTCACCGCACGCGACGGGCTTGACGATCGCGTAGCCGGGCTGGATCTGGGGGCCGACGACTACCTGGTCAAACCCTTTGAATTTCGCGAATTGCTGGCCCGCATGCGCGCCGTGGTACGCCGGCGTGACGGAAGCGCCCATTCCATCATTGGCAACGGCGGTGTGCAGCTGGATTTGACCTCGCGCGAGGCGTTAATCAATGGCGAGCGCCATGCCCTGTCGGCTCGAGAATACGCGCTGATGCATGCGCTGCTGGAGCGCTCGGGTGCTATTTTGTCGCGTGACCAGTTGGAGTCCCGCATCTACGGATGGGGCGAAGAGGTCAGCTCCAATGCGGTGGACGTGCTTATTCACGGCATGCGCCGTAAATTTGGGGCCGACACCATTCGCAATGTGCGTGGCCTGGGCTGGCGCATTGCTGATTTGCCAGCGCCCGCGCAGCACCCATCATTGACAGCACCCATTCAAGCCGCTGCTTGAGAGGAAAAAGTATGCCCGTTCACGTTTTTTCAGCAGGCCCCACCTGCTCCTTGCGCAAGGCGCTACTGGTTTGGCTGTTGCCGGTGTTTTTGCTGGTGGGCGCTGGCTCGGCGGGCCTGTCGTACTGGACCTATAACCGCATGGTCAGCACCTTTATGGACAACCAGATGACAGTACTGGCCGAATCATTGGCGGCGCAAGACGAACCCTTGGCCCTGCAAATGCCCAGCGAAGAAAGGGTGCGCGAATGGGGTACCTACGTGGTTCAGGTGTATTCCCCTTCTGGCGGCTTGCAAGCCAGTTCGTGGCCGCAGCTGAGCGTGGGTTTGCAGGAGGTGGCGGGCTTTGCTGACGTGCAGGCTGTAGGTTCCAGCTGGCGGGTGTACACCGCGCCACCCGGCAACAGCAAAACCGGCCAGCGCGTGCAAGTGGTGCAAAGCGGCGAGTTTCGCAGCCACTTGGCGGCTAGCCGGGCCTGGGGGTCCGTTACTCCCTTGCTGATTCTGTTGCCGCTGTCCGCCTTTATTTTGTGGTGCGTGGCTGCAGTGGCCTCACGCGAGCTCAAAGACCTGACCAGCCAGGTGGCCGCGCAAGATGAGAACTCTATTAAAGAGCTATCGCTGACCCGCGTGCCAGCCGAAATTGCGCCGCTGGTGGTCGCTTTCAATAGCCTGCTGACCCGCTTGCGTGACGCCTTCACCAACCAGCGTCACTTTGTGCAAGACGCCGCGCATGAGCTGCGCACGCCGATGGCGGCTATCAGCCTGCAGTTGGAAAACATGCGCGGAGACGCACCGTGCCAGGCCAGTACCGAACGCTTTGGTCAACTGGAAGCCGGCGTGCAGCGAGCGCAACGCTTGGTCGACCAAATGCTCAAGCTGTCGCGCCAGCAGGCCTTGGCTACCGACACCCAATCGGTTGCCGCCAACCTGCCCGACGTCACAGCCGCCGATGTGAACGTGAACGACCTGGTGCACCAAAGCATCAGCGGTTTGATTGTGCTGGCCGACCAGCGAAACATTGATTTGGGGGTCTGCGAAGCGTTGGCCCCCCAGGGCACAGCGACTCAGCGCGCCACAGTGCGCTGCCCACCAGCTGATTTGCGCAGCGCGCTGGACAACCTGATCGACAACGCCTTGCGCTACACCCCCGCGGGCGGCGTGGTGGATGTTCAGGTCAAAAACGAAGCCGGACGCGTAGCCATTGAGGTCACCGACACCGGCCCTGGCATACCCCCTCACCTGATGGATCGGGTATTTGACCGCTTCTTTCGAGTCCCTGGTGGCGACCAGACCGGCGGAGCGCAAAACAGCAACTCTATTGGCAGCGGTCTGGGCCTGGCCATTGCGCAAGCCGCCGCGCAACGTTGCGGCATGCGCATCGCCCTGCGCAACCGCAGCGACAGGCCTGGTCTGGTAGCCCGGCTGGAGGCGCAAGCGGTCTGACCCAGTTGCGGTGTAAATTGCTATGAATTCAATAGCTGTTTGAGCAATTTTCATTTGGGCTGGTGGCACTTTTCGTCATAAAAAGAGCCGGTTTCGGCCGGTAAACGCATGTGACGTGACCGCTTCGCGCGCCGAATCCGTGAATTTTGCGAAGAACCGCAGCACCGAGCCAGCCAGCTCACGCGTGCACTCGATGAGCTCAAGCGCAATTGGGCCCAGGCTGCGTTCGCCAATGCCTCCAGGCCTTGAAAAAGGCTACAACGCCCCTACATCCGGATCGTTTTGTTTTTCTCAGAAGCCTTTTTCAAATCACTATGACCCGCCAAACACTCTCCTTTCAAGCCGAAGTTGCCCAACTGCTGCACCTGGTCACCCACTCGCTGTATTCCAACAAAGAGATTTTTCTACGCGAGCTGATCTCCAACGCATCAGACGCCTGCGACAAGCTGCGTTTTGAGGCTTTGAACCAGAACGACTTGTATGAAAAGGCGCCCAATCTGGATGTACGGGTGAGCTTCGACAAAGACGCCAAAACCCTGACCATTGCCGACAACGGCATCGGGCTGTCGCAGCAGGAAGCCATTGACAACCTGGGCACGATCGCCAAGAGCGGCACCAAAGACTTTGTGAGCAAGCTGTCGGGCGACCAGAAAGCCGATGCCCAACTGATTGGCCAATTCGGCGTGGGCTTTTATTCCGGCTTCATCGTGGCCGACAAAATCACCGTCGAGTCGCGCCGTGCCGGCCTGCCGGCCAGCGAAGGTGTGCGCTGGGTCAGCGGTGGAGCCGGCGACTTTGAGGTAGAAACCATCGAGCGTGCGCAGCGCGGCACCGCCGTCATCTTGCACTTGCGGGAAGACGCCGCCGACTACCTGAACGCCTGGAAGCTCAAGGGCATCATCAACAAATACTCCGACCACATCAGCCTGCCCATCCTGATGGAAAAGGAAGAGTGGAAAGACGGCGCGCCACTTCCAGGTACATCGGGTGATGAAAACGGCGGCACCGAGCCGGGTAGCATGGTGAAAACCGGCGAATGGGAAACCGTCAACCAGGCCAGCGCGCTTTGGACGCGGCCCAAAAAAGACATCACCGGCGAGCAGTACACCGAGTTCTACAAAGCCATCAGCCACGACTTTGAAGCACCGCTGACCTGGGCCCACAACCGCGTGGAAGGCAGCACCGAGTACACCCAGCTCTTGTTCATTCCCGGCAAAGCGCCGTTTGACCTGTGGAACCGCGAAAAGGCGGCGGGCATCAAGCTATATGTGAAGCGTGTGTTCATCATGGACGAGGCCGAGGCGCTGATGCCCACCTATTTGCGCTTTGTGAAGGGCGTGATCGACTCGGCCGACCTGCCGCTGAACGTGAGCCGCGAGCTGCTACAGGAAAGCCGCGACGTGAAAGCCATTCGCGACGGCTCGACCAAGCGCGTGCTGAGCATGCTGGAAGACCTGGCGCGGCATGACAAGCTGCCGCAAGCCAAAGAGGGAGAAGTCACCGATGTTTTGTCTGACGAAGACAAAGCCAAAGCCGGCCAATACAGCAAGTTTTACGCAGAGTTTGGCGCGGTGCTCAAGGAAGGCCTGGGCGAAGACTTTGCCAACCGCGAGCGCATCGCCAAGCTGCTGCGTTTTGCGTCCAGCCAGAGTGACGTGGTGGGCGTTTCATTGGCCGACTACAAAGCCCGCATGAAAGAAGGTCAGGAAGCGATTTATTACATCACCGCCGACACCCTGGCCGCCGCCAAAAACAGCCCGCAGCTGGAAGTCTTCAAGAAAAAAGGCATCGAGGTGCTGCTGATGACTGACCGCGTGGACGAGTGGGCCTTAAGCCACCTGCAAGACTTTGACGGCACGCCCCTGCAAAGCGTGGCCAAAGGCGCAGTCGACCTGGGCAAGCTGCAAGATGAAACCGAAAAGAAAGCCGCCGAAGAATCTGCGGAAGCCCTGAAGCCCTTGTTGGCCAAGCTGAAAGAAGCGCTGAAAGACAAAGTGGAAGACGTGCGCGTCACCACCCGCCTGGTCGACTCACCGGCCTGCCTGGTGGTGAAAGACTACGGCATGAGCATGCAAATGGCCCGCATGCTCAAACAAGCTGGACAGACCGCGCCCGACACCAAACCGGTGCTGGAAATCAATGCCGAACACCCGCTGATCAAAAAGCTCGAAGGCTCGGTGAATTTCCACGACCTGGCCCATATCGTGTTTGACCAGGCCCTGCTGGCCGAAGGCGGTCTGCCCAATGACCCGGCCGCGTATGTGAAGCGGGTGAACGCGCTGCTGGTTTAGGCCAGAGTTCGGGTGCAAGGACGCAGAACTCGCAAAAACTACGCTGAACTCGCAGAAAAAGGGTGTTGTTCTGCTGCTTCTGCGTAAGCTCTGCGCTTTCTACGTCCTTCTCCTGAACCATGTCCCTCGAATTCGAACTCGCCATCACCGGGGCTGGCATTGTCGGCCTGGCCATGGCTTACACCGCGATTCAAAACGGCATTCCCGGTCACCACATTGCGGTGATCGACAAAGACCACCGCTGCGTGGGCGCGTCGATTCGCAACTTTGGCTTCATCACCGTTAGTGGCCAGCGCGCAGGTGACACCTGGCGGCGTGCTCTGCACAGCCGCCATGTGTGGGAGAAAGTCGCACCACAGGCGGGTATCCCCATTGTTCACCGTGGCCTGTGGTTGTTGGGGCGTCGTCCGCTCACCCAGCCGGTGTTGAAGGCGTTTTGTCAAACCGAAATGGGTGCGCAATGCGAACTGGTCAGCGCCGAAGAAGCCGCGCGCCGGGCACCCTGGCTGCGTACCGAAGGCGCTACCTGCGCGATGTACAGCCCGCATGAATTGCGGGTGGAGTCGCGCGAGGCTGTGCCACAACTGGCCCAGTGGTTGGCTCAAGCGCACGGCGTTCGGTTTCTGTGGGGGCAAGAGGTGCTGGGCATTGAGCATGGCGCTGGCCGTGCCACAGTTCGCACGGCGCAGCAAACAATTGACGCCCACCGCGTCATCCTGTGCCCAGGCACCGAGCTGAACGGCGTTGCCAAGCCCTATCTGGACGCGTATTTCGCCCAGCACCCCCAGGGCAACACCGTGCATTTGACGCGCCTGCAAATGCTACGCGTCAAACCCGAAAAACCCAAGACGGTGGGGAGCGCCGTGATGGCTGACTTGAGCCTGGTGCGCTACCACGGCTATGCCGATCTACCGCAGGCCATCGCGCTGCGCGCGCAATTGAAACAGGAAGAAGCGCAAAGCCTGGCCGATGGCATTCACCTCATTGCCGTACAGAGCCGGGATGGCTCCTTGGTGGTCGGCGATTCACACCACTACGCGGCCACGCCCGAGCCCTTCGCGTCGGAGGTAGTGGACCAACTCATCCTGCGTCATCTGGACGACACCTTGAGGTTGGGCCCCCTGCGCATACAAGAGCGCTGGACAGGCGTGTACCCAACCGGTGCCACTACATTTGATGGTCAAAGCACCGATTGCCTGACCCTGCAGCCAGACGAGCACACCCGCGTAGTGTTTGTTACCAGTGGCACAGGAGCGAGTACGGCGTTTGGTATTGCTGCGGATTTGTTCACAAATTGGTAATCCGGCATGCCTCTAACATAAGGGGATGACCGTAACAAGACGCAAGCGGCTTCCACGCAAGCCAGAAAAACCCAAAACGGTATCGGGCGCATTTAAAAAATTGATTCCGACCGCGTTGCTGCTGCTCATCATGGTGATGGTGGCCATGGAATTGGTGGGTTGCGCCACAGTGGGCATCGGGGTTCCGATTTTTCCGGGCGTGTCGGTCGGCGTGAGCGCAGGTCGCGGTGGTGTGAATGTAGGCGTGGGTGCAGGGGCTGGCCCTGTTTCGGTCGGCGTGGGTGTGAACACGGGCGGCCAAGTGTCTGCAGGGGCTGGTGTAGGTGTGGGCACTAGCATCGGCGGCACGCAAGTGGGTGTTGGTGTGGGTACCAGCACCGTGATTCACGACCCCAAGGGTTCAGACAAACCTTCAAAAACGGTCCCGCTCGAGTCCCCTGGCGAGCGTCAAGCGCCCTGATGCGCGAACCAGCAACTTTTTTCCAAATTGCATCTGCTGCTATTCCAGATCCGGAACTTGGCCCACCGGTGGCGGGCCACCCATTTTTCCAGTGCGAAACACCACTTTCCCCGTGGGCACATGCACCACACGCACCTCGTAGCGCGTCGGATCCAGCACACCTTTGACTGCCAGCGCTATAGCCATGGCGCGGTCTCCATACAGCCGCACAAAAGCCGATGGAGGTAGCAAGCGCCCCATCAGTGGCTGGTTACTTTCAATTCGGTAGCACGCATTCGACATCGTGGCTGCCCCTCAAAACGATGCCAATATCGTAGAAGGGTGCCGCGACGAAGCTGTGACGGCGGTGCGACGTTTGTGTGACGGTTGCAGATCGCTTGGGCCGGCGCCGAATCACACCTGGCCGAGCAGCTCGCGCAACCTGCCGAACGGCTGGCGTTGTCGTCGGGACCACCTCGCCTGCGCAAGCTGTCGCAGCGCGCGCACCCGCTATCGGGAGCACCTGAGCCGAATCATTGACGAAGCGGTATCAGGCACCAGTTTGAGTACACAGCCACCGGTCAAAGACATGGCTGCACCAGACAAGCCCACCTGTGTCTTGGTCGTCAAGCTGTGCACACGATGTCCTGCTCAAGCCTGACCCTGATCAGTCGGCCTGCTTGCGCAGAAATGCCGGAATCTCAAAGTCATCCATGCCTCCGGAGGCCAGCGCGTCCACTTTCGCTGCGGCCTGTGTGCGGTTGGTGCGCCACACGCTGGGCACGGCCATGCCGCCATAGTCAGGCTGGTTGGACTGGCTGGCAGCACCGGGGCCTGCAATGGCGTTGTTCACCGTGGGTACGTGGAAGGGCACGTTGTCGGTACCGGTGCGCAGGGTGGTTTGCAGCACCTGCAGCGGTGGCGCGGTGCGGCGAATGCCCTGGCGCGAAAGACCCGTGGCCACCACGGTGACGCGCACCGCTTCACCCAAACCGTCGTCATAAGCCGTGCCGTAAATCACGTGGGCGTCGGCCGAGGCGTAGGCACGAATGGTGTTCATCGCCAACTTGCTCTCGCTCAACTTCAACGAGCCTTTGGCCGCGCTGATCAGCACCAACACACCCTTGGCACCCGAAAGGTCAATGCCTTCCAGCAACGGGCAGGCCACCGCCTGCTCAGCGGCAATGCGGGCTCGGTCAGGGCCTGCGGCCACTGCCGTGCCCATCATGGCCTTGCCCGGCTCGCCCATCACGGTGCGCACGTCTTCAAAGTCCACGTTCACATGGCCGGGCACATTGATGATTTCGGCAATGCCGCCCACCGCGTTTTTCAGCACATCGTTGGCATGGGCAAAGGCCTCGTCCTGCGTGATGTCGTCGCCCAGCACTTCCAGCAGCTTTTCGTTCAGCACCACGATCAACGAGTCCACATTGGCTTCCAGCTCGGCCAGGCCGTTGTCGGCATTGGTCATGCGGCGACCGCCTTCCCAGTCAAAAGGCTTGGTCACCACACCCACGGTGAGCACGCCCATTTCTTTGGCAATGCGCGCAATGACGGGTGCCGCACCGGTGCCCGTGCCACCGCCCATACCGGCGGTAATGAACAGCATGTGCGCACCATCGATGGCCGCGCGGATGTCGTCTGCGGCAATCTCGGCCGCTTCACGGCCCTTTTCAGGCTTGCTGCCCGCGCCCAGACCGCTGGTGCCCAGCTGAATGGTGCGGTGCGCCGGGCTACGCGACAGGGCTTGCGCGTCGGTGTTGGCACAAATGAATTCCACGCCGCCGACGGCGCAGTCAATCATGTGCTCGACCGCATTGCCACCACCACCGCCCACGCCGATGACTTTGATTTGCGTGCCCAGGTTGAACTCTTCGACTTCAATCATTTCGATGCTCATGTGAATACTCCTTGAATTGAGAAAACTTGCAGTTGCCAGAAAAACTTGATTGTTGAAAGTGATTTTTCTAATGGGTTCATCCGTAACCTGGCGGACCGGTGCATCGCCATCGGTGGGGCTTTGAATGCGGAAACCGGACGCAAAGGACGCGAAGATTCCGCGAAGGACGCGAAAAAACAGCCAAACGGTTTTTGACTTCCTTTCGCGTCCTTCGCGCACCTTCGTGCCCTCTGCGTCCAGTCAAGTCCGTATTCGTGCTCGAGGTTTTCATCAGAAATTCCCTACGATGAAGTCTTTGAACCGTCCAAAGGCTGTTTTCACAGACCCACTTTGCTGCGCCGCCTTGAAGCCCCGCAAGCGCGCGTTGCGGGCTTCTTCGAGTTGGCCCATCACGGTAGCGGCGCGGGGCTGGGAGACCATGTCGGCCAGCGGTCCACGGTATTGCGCGACGCCCCGGCGCACCGGCTTCAAAAAGATGTCTTCACCCAGCTCCACCATGCCGGGCATCACACAGCTGCCGCCGGTCAGCACGATGCCCGAGGACAGCACCTCTTCGTAGCCCGACTCGCGGATGACCTGCTGCACCAGCTGGAAAATCTCTTCCACACGCGGCTCGATCACACCGGCCAGCGCCTGCTTGCTCAGCATGCGCGGGCCCCGGTCGCCCAGGCCTGGCACCTCGACCTGCTGCTCCGGGTCAGCCAGCAATTGCTTGGCATAGCCGCTTTCCACCTTGATGTCTTCAGCATCTTTGGTGGGAGTGCGCAGGGCCATCGCAATGTCGCTGGTGATCAGGTCGCCAGCAATCGGAATCACGGCCGTGTGGCGAATCGCCCCGCCGGTAAAGATGGCCACGTCGGTCGTGCCGGCACCAATGTCCACCAGGGCCACGCCCAGTTCTTTTTCGTCTTGTGTGAGCACAGCGGCGCTTGACGCCAGTGGGTTCAACAGCAATTGCTCCACCTCCAGGCCGCAGCGGCGCACGCACTTGATGATGTTCTCCGCCGCGCTTTGTGCACCGGTGACGATGTGCACCTTGGCCTCCAGCCGGATGCCGCTCATGCCAATCGGCTCTTTCACGTCCTGCCCGTCAATCACAAACTCTTGCGGCGCCACCAACAGCAAGCGCTGGTCGGTGGAGATGTTGATGGCGCGGGCGGTTTCCACCACGCGGGCCACGTCGGCCGGCGTCACCTCGCGGTCTTTCACCGCCACCATGCCGCTGGAGTTGATGCCGCGAATGTGGCTGCCGGTGATGCCGGTGAACACCCGGGTGATCTTGCAGTCGGCCATCAGCTCGGCCTCTTTGAGTGCCTGCTGGATGCTTTGCACTGTGGCGTCGATGTTGACCACCACGCCACGTTTGAGGCCATTGCTGGGGGCCATGCCCAGGCCAGCCAGTTTCAACTCGCCGCCGGCCTGCACCTCGGCAACCACCACCATGACTTTGGCGGTGCCAATGTCCAATGCAACGATCAGGTCTTTGTAGTCTTTTGCCATGGCGTGTCTCTGGGTTGCCTCAGGGTTTTTTTGGTTTGGGTTGCTGCACTTTGGGCTGCGGCGTGATGACGGGTGCGGCTGGCGGCGCATCCAGCGCCGTCACACCGTTCAGGCGGATGGCGTAGCCGTCGGTGTGACGCAAGTCGGCCGATTGCAGTGCCGATGCGCTGCGGCCATAGCGGCTGCTGATCTGGGTGGCGGTCTGCACAAACCGCCGCACGCGCGGTACCACCTCGTTGGCGTTGCCACGGCCCAGCTCCAGCACCGCGCCGTTGTCCAGTTCGGCCTGCCAGCTGCCGCGTGCCGTGAGCGCCAGTTGGGTCAAGGCCAGATCCAGCGGGCTGAACAAAGGCGCTAGCACGCGGTACATGCTCAGCACCTCGCCGCTTTGCGCATCAGGGCCGCTCAGTTGCGGCAGATCCTGGTCTTCGACGTCGCCCATATTGGCCTCAAAGACTTCGCCCAGCTCGTTGACCAGGCGCTCTTGCGCATCAGGTTTGCCAGCCGTCAACCAATAAGCCACAGCCTGGTGTTCCTGCAGTTGTACCCGCAGCCGGTTGGGAAACTCGCGGCGCACCTGGGCGCGCCGCACCCAGGGCGCGGTTTCAAATGCCGCCCGAGCAGCATTCAGATTCACGGTGAAAAAGTTACCTTCCATGCGCGGCAGCACATGCGCCCGCAACGTCACGGCGTTGTTGTGCACCACCGGGCCCGATACCGATATGTGCTTGAGCGCAAATGCCGGGTGCCGCATCGCCCACCAGATGCCAGATGCTATTAAAGCGATAGCTGCCAGAGCAAACAATGCCTGGGCTAATGCATTCATGAGCTTGATATCCAGGGGCAGGGGGGTGTTCATCCGGCCACCTGGTAGTCGGTTGTGGCCAGTGCCAGCAACTGCACGCACAGCTCTTCGTAGCTGATGCCGGCTGCACGGGCTGACATGGGCACCAGGGAGTGGCCGGTCATGCCGGGAGAGGTGTTGATCTCCAGCAAATACGGCTTGCGGCTGGTGGCATCAATCATCACGTCGGCGCGGGACCAGCCGCGGCAGCCCAGCGTCTGGTAGGCCTTGAGCGCCAGCGCTTGAATGGCCACTTCTTCGCCTTCGGGCAAACCGCAGGGCACCAGGTACTGCGTGTCGTCGGTGAAGTATTTGTTCTGGTAGTCGTAGTTGCCGTCGGGTGCCACGATGCGGATCACCGGCAGGGCCTTGGCATCAACGCCACTGCCCATTAGCGGCACGGTCACTTCGTCGCCGCTGATGAATTGCTCACACAGCACTTGCGGATCGTGTTGCGCGGCCAGTTCGTAGGCTGCCTCGCACTGGCGTCGGTCGGTCACACGGGTCAGGCCAATGGTGGAGCCTTCGCGGGCGGGCTTGACGATCATGGGCGAGCCCAGGTCGGCAAACGCCTGCTCGCACGCGACCGCATGGTTCACCGTCAACCAGGCGGGTGTTGGCAGTCCTTCGGCACGCCACACGCGCTTGGTCATCACCTTGTCGATGGCAATGGCTGAGGCCATCACACCCGGCCCGGTGTAGGGAATGCCCAGCAGTTCCAGCGCGCCCTGAACGGTGCCATCTTCACCAAAACGCCCGTGCAAGGCAATGAAGCAGCGTGAGAAACCCAGCGTTTTCAGCTCAAAGAGATCGCGCAGCGAAGGGTCAAACCCATGCGCATCCACCCCCCGCGACTGCAAGGCCTTGAGCACCCCAGTGCCCGACATCAACGACACCTCGCGCTCAGCGGAGCGGCCTCCCATGAGCACAGCGACTTTTCCGAAGATGGTCATGCTTGGCTCCTGAATGCGGGTACCAGAACGCAGAGGGCGCGAAGGATTCGCAGAGGACGCAAAAGGGGATTCAAAAAATAAAAATCCCACGTTTTGTGGCTTCCTTCTGCGACCTCTGCGCGACCTTCGCGTCCTCTGCGTTCAGGTACCTGTATTTGCATCTCAGCCATGCGCCACCCCCATTTCCACCAACTTGCCCGGCACCGCACCAATCGATCCCGCGCCCATACACATCACCACATCCCCATCGCGCGCGTTGTCCACAATGGCTTGCGGCATGCCGGCAATGTCGGCTACAAACACCGGTTCCAGCTTGCCTGCCACGCGCAGAGCGCGGGCCAGTGCGCGACCGTCGGCTGCGACGATGGGTTCTTCGCCCGCGGCGTAGACCTCGGCCAGCAGCAGCACATCGGCCTGGCCCAATACCTTCACAAAATCTTCAAAACAATCGCGCGTGCGGGTGTAGCGGTGGGGCTGAAAGGCCAACACCAGGCGTTGGCCGGGGAAGGCTCCGCGTGCAGCGGCCAGGGTCACTTCCAACTCCACCGGGTGGTGGCCATAGTCCTCGATCACGGTGTAATGGCCGCCGTCTTGGGCGGGCAATTGCCCATAGCTTTGGAAGCGGCGGCCCACGCCTTTGAAATCGGCCAGCGCTTTCAGCAAGGCCGCATCCGGGATGTCCAACTCGAACGCAATGGCAATGGCCGACAGCGCATTGAGCACGTTGTGCTGGCCTGCCAGGTTCAGCACCACGTCCAGGTCGGGCAAGGTCAGGCCGTTACGCCGTTGCACCGTGAAGTGCATTTGTGGGCCCACGGCGCGCACGTTGACGGCGCGCACCTGGGCGTCTTCGCCTAGGCCGTAGCTTGTGATGGCGCGGCTGACCTGGGGCAGGATGCTTTGAATCGCCACATCGTCGGTACACAGCACGGCTGTGCCATAAAAAGGCATGCGGTTCAAAAAGTCCACAAACGCCTGCTTCAAGCGGCCAAAGTCGTGGCCATAGGTTTCCATGTGGTCAGCATCAATATTGGTCACCACCGCCATCACCGGCAGCAGGTTCAAAAACGACGCATCGGACTCGTCAGCCTCCACCACGATGTAGTCACCCGAGCCCAGCTTGGCATTGGCACCGGCGCTGTTCAGCCGCCCGCCTATCACAAAGGTCGGGTCCAGCCCGGCTTCGGCCAGCACGCTGGCCACCAGGCTGGTGGTCGTGGTTTTGCCGTGGGTACCGGCAATCGCAATGCCTTGCTTCATGCGCATCAACTCAGCCAGCATCAGCGCGCGCGGCACCACCGGTATGCGTCGCTCGCGGGCGGCCAGCACTTCGGGGTTGTCAGCCTGCACGGCGGTCGAGGTGACCACCGCGTCGGCCTGCGCCAGGTTGCTTGCCGCATGGCCCACATGGGTGGTGATGCCCATCGCAGACAAGCGGCGCAAGGTCGCACTGTTCGACAGATCGGAGCCGCTGATCACATAGCCCAGGTTGTGCAGCACCTCGGCAATGCCACTCATGCCGGAGCCGCCCACGCCGACGAAATGAATGTGCTTGATGGCGTGTTTCATGCGACCACCTCTTCATTTCGGCGGTTTGCCGAATACACGACGAAATGAATGTGTTTGATGGCGTGTTTCATGCGCCCACCTTTTCATTTCGGCGGCTTGCCTGATGTTCGACGAAGTGAATGTGTCGGATGGCGTGTTTCATTTGCCTGCCAACTCCTCGCACGCCGCCACCATCAGGCGTGTAGCTTCCAGTTTTTGCATCTTTTTGGCCTCACGCCCAGAAGAAATAAGGGCAGACAGCTCCGTTTTTTGTAGCATCTCAGCCAACCTGGCAGGTGTCAGATCCCGCTGCTGCACCAGCCAACCACCACCGGCGTCGGTCAAAAATCGCGCATTCGTGGTCTGGTGGTCGTCCACCGCGAAAGGAAAGGGCACAAAGATGGCCGCCGCACCCACAGCCGCAATCTCGGTCACCGTGCTGGCCCCGGCCCGGCAAATGATCAGGTCGGCCTGCGCAAAGGCTTTGGCGGTGTCGTCGATGAAGGGCGTGAGTGTGGCCTGCACGCCAGCCTGTGCGTAGCTGGCGCGCAAGGCGTCAATTTGCTTGGCACCGCTTTGGTGGGTGACGCGTGGGCGAACCGCTTCCGGTATCAAGGCCAGGGCTTGCGGCACCACATCGTTCAAGGCTTTGGCACCCAGGCTGCCACCCACCACCAGCAGATTCAGTGGCCCACTGCGCCCTGTCAGGCGTGTGGCCGGATCGGCCTGGTTCATGAATTCCAGCCGTAACGGATTACCCACCCACTGCGCGTTTTTCATCACGTTGGGAAACGCAGTAAACACCTTGTCGGCCACACCCGCCAGCACCTTGTTGGCCATGCCAGCCACCGAGTTTTGCTCGTGCAACACCAGGGGCTTGCCCAGCAACACACCCATCATGCCGCCCGGAAAACTGATGTAGCCGCCCAGGCCCACCACCACATCGGGTTTCACGCGCCGCACCACGCCGATGCTTTGCCAGAAGGCCTTGAGCAGACGAATCGGCAGCAGTGCGAGCGTGATCAAGCCCTTGCCACGCACACCCGAAAAATCAATCAACTCCAGCGCAAAACCGCGCTTGGGCACCAACTCGCTTTCCATGCTGCCGGGGCTGCCTAGCCAGTGCACGCGCCAACCCCGCAGGCGCAAGGCCTCGGCGACGGCCAGACCCGGAAAAATATGACCGCCAGTGCCGCCTGCCATGATGAGAGCGGTTTTGGTCATGCCACCGCCCCCACAAGATTTTTTTGAACGCAGAGAACGCAGAGATCACGCAGAGGACGCAAAAAAGACCAGGATGCCAAGGACTTCCAAATTGAATTCGGTATTACTTTTGCGTCTTCTGCGAATCCTTTGCGTCCTCTGCGTTCAAAAATGGTATTCATGCCCGCCCCCCTCGCATCAATACGCGATTCTCATAGTCGATGCGCAGCACCACCGCAATCGCCACCACGTTCATCAAGATCGCCGAGCCGCCGTAGCTCATCAGTGGCAGGGTCAGGCCTTTGGTGGGCAGGGCACCCAGGTTCACACCCATGTTGATGAAGGCCTGAAAGCCGATCCAGATGCCCACGCCTTGTGCCACCAGGCCGGCAAACACCCGGTCTAGCGCAATGGCCTGGCGGCCGATGTGCATGATGCGGCGGGTCATCCAGAAAAACAGGGTGATGACGGTGAGCACGCCGATCAGGCCAAATTCTTCACCGATCACGGCCAGCAGAAAATCGGTGTGCGCCTCGGGCAGCCAGTGCAGTTTTTCCACGCTGCCACCCAGGCCCACGCCCCAGATTTCGCCGCGGCCAATCGCAATCAAGGCATGGGACAACTGATAGCCCTTGCCCAGTGCGTGCTTCTCGCTCCACGGATCCAGGTAGGCAAAAATCCGCTCGCGCCGCCAGTCTGAAAGCGCAATCATCACGCCGAACGCCACCACGATGACCAGCGCAATCAGGAAGAACATGCGGGCATTCACACCGCCCAAAAACAGAATGCCCATGGCAATCACGGCAATCACCATGAAGGCACCCATGTCGGGTTCGGCCAACAGCAGCATGCCCACGATGGCCACAGCCCCCGCCATCGGCAGCACCGCGCGGAAAAAGCGCTCTTTCACTTCCATCTTGCGCACCATGTAGTCAGCGGCATACAGCAGCACCGCAAACTTGGCCAGCTCCGAGGGCTGAAAGCTCAAGGGCCCCAGCGAAATCCAGCGGCGCGCACCGTAGACCACTTTGCCGATGCCGGGGATCAGCACCAGGATCAACATCACCAGCGACAACACAAACAGCCATGGCGCAAACCGCTCCCAGGTGCGCATGGGCACCTGAAACGCCAGCAGGCCAAACACCAGCGCCACCGCAATGAACAGCACATGGCGCACCAGGAAGTGGGTTTGCGTGTAGCGGGCAAACCGGGGGTTGTCAGGCAGGGCAATCGAGGCGGAATACACCATGACCAGGCCAAAAGCCATCAGCGCCACCGTGACCCACACAATGGCCTGGTCAAAGCCCTGCGCCACTTGGGGGTTGGCACGTGTGTAGTCAGCGCTCGGTGTGCTGCCAAACAGGTTGGAAAAGCGTTGGGCCAGCGTGCTCATGCCAGTGCCTCCACCGCTTCACGGAACACCTGGGCGCGGTGCTCGTAGTGCTTGAACATGTCAAAGCTGGCGCAGGCGGGCGACAGCAGCACCGCATCGCCCGCGTGGGCGCGCGCGGCGCACTGGGCCACGGCGTCGTGCATGTCAGTGGCATCCAGCAACGGCACCTCGGTGCTGGCTAAAGCCGCGCGAATGAGCGGGGCGTCGCGGCCAATCAGCACCACGGCGCGGGCGAACTGGTTGACCGGTTTGGCCAGGGGCGCGAAGTTCTGGCCCTTGCCCTCCCCACCCAGAATCAGCACGATTTTTCGCTCCGCACCCAGCCCAGCCAGTGCGGCCACGGTGGCACCCACGTTGGTGCCCTTGCTGTCGTCAAAATACTCCACGTCTTGCAAGATGGCCAGGCTTTGCACCCGGTGTGGCTCGCCCGCGTAGTCGCGCAGGCCGTAGAGCATCGGCCCAATCGCGCAACCCGCTGCATGGGCCAGTGCCAGCGCGGCCAGCGCGTTGACCGCGTTGTGGCGGCCGCGGATGCGTAGCGCGTCGGCAGGCATCAGCCGCTGGAAATGAATCTCGGCCTGCTCGCCTTTTTTGAATTTTTGCGTTTCATCAGCCTCCAGCGCGCGCACCAGCCAGGCCATGCCATTGACCACTTCAATGCCAAAGTCACCGGGGCGCTGCGGCAAGTCGGCACCAAACGTGGTGTGCTGGCGCTGCTCATGCTTGCCACCTTTGAGCCTGACCGATGGTGGCAGCATGGCCATGACTTGTGGGTCTTCGCGGTTGAGCAGCATCAAGCCGTGTTGGCCAAAAATACGGGCCTTGGCGGCTTCGTAGGCCGCCATGTCGCCATGCCAATCCAGGTGGTCTTCGCTGATGTTCAGCACCGTGGCGGCCGTGGGCTCAAAGCCCTGCACACCGTGCAGCTGAAAGCTGGACAGCTCCAGCACCCAGACCTGGGGCAGGCTTTGGGCGTCTATCCGCTCGGCCAGGGTGTCCAGCAAACTGGGGCCGATGTTGCCGGCCACCGCCACGGTTTTGTTGGATCGCTCGATCAACTGACCGGTGAGCGCGGTGACGGTGGTTTTGCCGTTGGTGCCGGTGATGGCCAGCACGGCGGGCGCGTAACCCTGGTCGACCTTCAAAGCAGTCAACGCTTCAGAAAACAGGTCTAACTCGCCACCCGCCCAGATATTCATTGCTCGAGCAGCTATGAATACAGGAGCAATCTGGGCGGGCGACAAACCCGGGCTGCGCAGCAAGCGGGTTACCGATGTGCCCTCAACCAGCGCTGCGCTGAACGGCCCAGCGATGAACTGCGCCTGCGGCAACTCACTACGCAGCGTTTGCAAGGCTGGCGGTGCTTCACGTGTGTCGGCCACTGTCACCTGCGCACCCTGGCGCGTGCACCAGCGCGCCATCGCCAGGCCGGAGGTGCCCAGGCCGAGGATGAGGACGTGTTGGTCTTGTAGCTTCATGAGCGTTTCATCTGATGGTTCAAACGCCCCAGCACGTCATTCCCGCGCAGGCGGGAATCCAGGCGCGAGGTTTGTACGGCGAACAAGACGGTTGGCGCGCCACGATGGATTCCCGCCTACGCGGGAATGACGGAGATGGGGTGTGGGTGTAAACCATATTCAGCGCAACTTCAAACTGGCCAGGCCCATCAGGCACAGCAGCATGGTGATGATCCAAAAGCGCACCACCACCTGCGTTTCTTTCCAGCCGCTTTTCTCAAAATGGTGGTGTAGCGGTGCCATCTTCAGAATGCGCCGACCTTCGCCATAACGGCGCTTGGTGTACTTGAACCAGCCCACCTGAACCATCACTGACAGCGCCTCCACCACAAAGATGCCGCCCATGATGAACAGCACAATTTCCTGGCGCACGATGACCGCAATCGTGCCCAGTGCACCGCCCAAAGCCAGCGCCCCCACGTCACCCATGAACACCTGGGCCGGGTGCGCGTTGAACCACAAAAAGGCCAGACCAGCCCCCGCCATCGCGGCGCAAAAAATCAGCAACTCGCCTGAGCCGGGGATGTGCGGAAAAAACAGGTATTTGCTGAACACCGCGCTGCCCGTCACATAGGCAAACACACCCAGCGCCGATCCGACCATCACCACCGGCATGATGGCCAGACCATCCAGGCCGTCGGTCAGGTTCACTGCATTGCTGGAGCCGACGATCACCAGGTAAGACAGGATCACAAAGCCAAACACGCCCAGCGGGTAGCTGACCTCTTTGAAAAACGGCACCAGCAAACCGGCTTTGGGCGGCAGGTTCACATCAAAGCCCGATTGCACCCAGGTGATGAACAGCTGCACCACCTTCATGTTGGAGCTTTCTGAAATGCTGAACACCAGGTACAGCGCGGCCACCAAACCAATGATGGACTGCCACATGTACTTCTCGCGCGAGCGCATGCCCTCAGGGTCTTTTTTCACCACCTTGCGCCAGTCGTCGGCCCAGCCAATGGCACCGAAACCCAGCGTGACCAACAGCACGATCCACACGAAGCGGTTGGACCAATCGAACCAGAGCAGAGTGGACACCGCAATCGACAACAGCACCAGCACGCCGCCCATGGTGGGCGTGCCGCTTTTGACCAGATGTGTTTCCATGCCGTAGCCGCGCACCGGCTGGCCGATCTTCAGCGACGTGAGCTTGCGAATCACGAAAGGGCCGGCGGCCAGGCCAATCAACAGCGCCGTCATCGCGGCCATCACCGCGCGAAAGGTCAGGTACTGAAACACGCGGAAAAAACCCAACTCGGGCGATAAACCTTGTAGCCATTGGGCCAGGCTAAGCAGCATGTGAGTGATCCTCTTGTTGTTCTGTGGTCAGCGTTTGTGCATGTGCCGTGATGGCAGCAACCACCTGCTCCATCTTCATGAAGCGCGAGCCTTTGACCAGCACGCTGGCCACATGCGGCAATGCGCCGAGCACTGCGTCGATCAGCGCTGGCATGTCGACATGGTGCGATGTCGTGCTGCCACCCGCTACAAATTGCATAGCTGCTTGAGCAGATAATTCGCCGGTTGCAGCCAGTTTTTCTATATTTCTCTCGCGCGCATAAGCACCCACCTCTGCATGAAACTGCGGCCCTTGGTCGCCCACCTCGCCCATGTCGCCCAGCACCAGCAGGCGCGGACCGGGCAACTCGGCCAGCACGTCAATGGCGGCGCGCACCGAGTCGGGGTTGGCGTTGTAGCTGTCGTCCACCACGGTTACTTCACGGCCACGCAGCCGAACTGAAAACGCACGCGAGCGGCCCTTGACCGGCTCAAAAGCCGACAAGCCTTGCGCAATCGCCGCCAGCGGCGCGCCCGCAGCCAACGCGCAGGCGGTGGCGGCCAGGGCGTTGCGCAGGTTGTGGCGGCCCGCAATGTTCAGCTGGCAGTTAAACGTGCCCGCAGGCGTTTGAATAGTGGCCTGCCACGCACCGCCCAGCCACTGGGCAGCCTGCAATTGCACATCGCCTCCGGGTCCAAAGCGCAGGCAGCGGCGGCCCGCAGCCAGCTGCGTCCACAGCGGCGTAAACGCGTCATCTGCCGGAAAAACCGCCACGCCGCTGGCTGGCAGTGACGAAATAACGCCCCCGTTTTCCTTCGCCACAGCCTGCACGCTGGCCATGAACTCCAGGTGCTCGCGCTGCGCGTTGTTCACCAGCGCCACCGTCGGCTGCGCAAGACTGGCCAGATACGCAATTTCACCGACATGGTTCATCCCCAGCTCGACCACGGCCACGCGGTGTGTGGGGCGCAGGCGCAGCAGGGTCAGCGGCAGGCCAATGTCGTTGTTGAAATTACCTTGCGTGGCCAAGGCGGCTTCTCCCAGCGCGCCCGTGCTGGGAGAAGCCTGCCAAGCGCGCAAGATGGACGCAATCATCTGCGTCACTGTGGTTTTGCCGTTGCTTCCGGTCACCGCCACCAGCGGTAGATCAAACTGCGTGCGCCAGCCCTTGGCCAACTGGCCCAAGGCCAGTTTGGTGTCGTCCACTTCAATGCCTGCAAAACCGGCTGGCAGGCAGCCACGGTGCGCCAGTGCGGCTGCAGCGCCTGCCGTTTGTGCCTGGGTCAGGAAGTCATTGGCATCGAATGTCTCACCTTTGAGCGCCACGAAAAGGTCACCGGCTTGCAGGCTGCGGGTGTCGCTGTGCACGCGGGCCAGCATGACCGAGCCGTCGCCGATCAAACGGGCGCCGGGCAACCAGTTCAGTGCCGTCGACAGTTTCATCATGGCTTGAGCCCCCGGGCCTGCAAGGCGGCCAGCACATGGGCCTGGTCTGAAAACGGGTGCTTCACACCGGCAGCATCCTGGTAGCCCTCGTGCCCTTTGCCAGCCACCAGCACCACGTCACGGGCGTCGGCCTCGGCCAGGGCGTAGGCAATGGCGCTGGCCCGGTCGGCCAGTATGGTCACGCCCACTTCAGACTTCATGCCCATGAAAATCTGCTCGATGATGGCCAGCGGCTTTTCGTGGCGCGGGTTGTCGCTGGTAATGACCACGCGGTGCGAGGCGCGCTGGGCCACGCCGCCCATCAGCGGGCGTTTGCTGGCATCGCGGTCACCGCCGCAACCAAACACGCACCACAGCTGTCCCCCGCGCTGCTGCACCAGGGGCTTGAGCGCCAGCAAGGCTTGATTCAGCGCGTCTGGCGTGTGGGCATAGTCCACCGCCACCAGCGGCACGCTGGTACCGCCCAGGCACTCCATACGGCCCGGCACCGGGGCCAGGGCTGCGCAGGCTTGCAGCGCCCGCGCCAGCGGATGACCCAAGGCGCGCAGCGCAGCGATCACGCCCAACAGGTTGGACACGTTGTATTGACCGATCAACCGGGTCTGCAAACTGAGTGCCTGCCCGTCTTCCAGCACGTCAAAGCGCAGGCCACCGGCTTCGTAGCGGATGTGGCGTGCCAGCAGCCGCGCAGGGGTTTCGCAGGACACCGTCCACACGTCCAGGTGCCGGCCTTGCAGCGTGGCGGCCAGCCGAGCGCCGTGCGCATCGTCCACGTTGAGCACGGCTGCCTGCAAGCCGGGCCAGTCAAACAGCGCACGCTTGGCCTGCCAGTAAGCGTCCATGTTGCCGTGGTAGTCCAAATGGTCTTGCGTGAAGTTGGTGAACAAGGCCACGCGAATGCGGGTGCCGTCCAGCCGCCCCTCTTGCAGGCCGATCGACGAGGCCTCCAGCGCACAGGTCTTCACACCCTGGTTCACCCAGTCGGCCAGCGCGCCTTGCAGTAACACGGGGTCGGGCGTGGTCATGCCGGTAGGCGTGAGCGCAGGCAGGTGGCCCGGAAACACCAATCCCATGCCCAAAGTGCCCACCAGCCCAGATGGAATGCGCTCAAGCAGCTCCATATTTGATAGCGCCTGAGCCAACCACCAGGCGGTGGATGTTTTGCCGTTGGTGCCGGTCACGGCCAGCACGTCCAACTGATGCGAGGGGTGGTCGTAGTACGCCGAAGCGATCGGGCCAGTAGCCGCTTTCAGCTGCGGGTAGCTGGCAATTTTTGACGCCTGAGCCGTGTCAAAACCGAATGCATCCAGGCCTTCGTGCTCCACCAGGCAGCCCGCTGCGCCTTGGGCCAGTGCCTGGGCCACAAACCGCCGGCCGTCGGTAGCGGCACCCGGCCAGGCCACAAAACCATCGCCCGCGCCAATACTGCGGCTGTCGGCGCTCAAGTTGCCGGTCACGCGCGTGCGCAGCCACTGCGCGGCGTCGGCAGGGGCGTGCAGGGTGGTCAATGAATCTGGGGTCAACATTAAAAAGACTCCTGCACCGCTTCAACCGCCACCTGGGGCTTGACCGCCATGTCGGGCTGCACGCCCAGCATGCGCAGGGTTTGCTGCACGGTGGCGCTGAACACCGGGGCTGCCACGTCGCCGCCGTAGTATTTGCCGCCCGATGGCTCGTCCACCATCACCGCCACCACAATGCGCGGGTTGGCGATGGGGGCCATGCCCACAAAGAAGGCGCGGTACTTTTTCTCGGAGTAGCCCTTGCCTTCCTGCTTGCGCGCGGTGCCGGTTTTGCCGCCTACCGAGTAACCCATGGTCTGTGCCTTGGGCGCGGTGCCGCCAGGGCCTGCGGCCAGGTTCAGCATGTGGCGCACTGCCAGCGCATGGCGCGGCTCCAGCACCTGCACGCCAGAGGCCGGTTGATCTGTTTTCAGCAGCGACACCGACGCCAGATCGCCGTCGCGTGCAAACACGGTGTAGGCCCTTGCCAGCTGAAACAGGCTGCCCGACAGGCCGTAGCCATAGCTCATGGTGGCCTGCTCGATGGGTCGCCAGGTTTTATGGGCGCGCAGGCGTCCGCTGACGGCACCGGGAAACGGCAGCTGGGGCTTTTGGCCCAAGCCCACTTGCGTGTACAGCTCCCACATCTCGCGAGGCTGCATCTGCATGGCCATCTTCACTGTGCCCACATTGCTTGATTTTTGAATGATCTGGTTCACCGTGAGCAGGCCGTAGGTGTGGGCGTCGCTGATGGTGAAGCCACCCATTTGCAGCTTGCCGGGCGCGGTTTGAATCGTCGTCTCGGGCTTGACCAGGCCTTTTTCCAAAGCCAACGCGGCAATGAAAGGCTTCATGGTGGAGCCCGGCTCGAAGGTGTCTGTGAGGGCGCGGTTGCGCAGTTGCTCGCCGCTCAAGTTTTGCCTGTTTCCGGGCGCATAACTGGGGTAGTTGGCCAGCGCCAGAATTTCCCCGGTCTGCGCATCCAGCACCACCACGCTACCGGCTTTGGCCTTGTTTTCCAGCACCGCATCGCGCAGCTTCTGGTAGGCAAAAAACTGTACCTTGCTGTCAATGCTCAGCTGCAGATCGCGCCCATCTACCGGCGGCACGGTCTCGCCCATGTCTTCCACCACCCGGCCCATGCGGTCCTTGATCACGCGGCGCGAACCCGCGCGGCCTGCCAGGTCTTTGTTGAAGGCCAGCTCCATGCCTTCCTGGCCCTTGTCTTCTACATTGGTGAAGCCCACCACGTGCGCGGCGGCTTCGCCCTCGGGGTATTGGCGTTTGTATTCCTTGCGCTGGTAAATGCCTTTGATGCCCAGGGCGGCGACCTGCGTGGCCACCGATTCATCGACCTGGCGCTTGAGCCAGACAAAGCTCTTGTCTTCGTCTTCCAGCTTCTTGTTCAAATCAACCAGCGACATGTCCAACAGCTTGGCCAGTTGCTTGAACTTGACCGGGTCGCGCTCCAGGTCTTCGGGAATGGCCCAAATGCTGGGCGCGGGTACCGAGGTGGCCAGCAGCAGACCGTTGCGGTCCAGAATGCGGCCGCGGTTAGCCGGCAGCTCCAGGGTGCGAGCAAAGCGCACCTCGCCCTGCTTTTGAAAAAAGTCGTTGTTGAACACCTGCACCCAGGCGGCCCGGCCCGCCAGGCCAATGAAGCTCAGCGCCACACCGGCCACAATGAATTTGCTGCGCCACACCGGCGTTTTGCTGGCCAGCAAGGGGCTGCTGGTGTAGAGCACGCTTTTGGCTCTCATGGCCGGGCTCCTGTTGTGGTGGCGCTGGTTGGCGCGACAGACGGGGGTGCCACGTACTGCGTGATGGCGGGCGTGGCGGGCCGCATGCCCAGCTGGTCTTTGGCCAGTTTTTCCACCCGCAGCGGTGTGGCTTGGGCGCGCTTTTCGGCCTGCAACCGCGAGTTGTCCACCTCGATGCGCCGGGCCTCGCTTTCGGCCTTGTCCAGCTCGGTGAACAGGCGGCGCGACTGGTACTGCACATGCACCAGGTACAGGGCGCTGGCCAGCACGGCCAGCAACAGAACGAGGTTCAGGCGCATCATGCCGCCATCCTTTGCGCCACACGCATGATGGCGCTGCGCGAACGCGGGTTGGCCTTCACCTCAGCCTCCGACGGCTTGATGCGATTCAGCGCCTGTAACTGCATGACCTTGGGCGCTGCAAACGGTGCCCGGCGGTCAAACACATCGCGCGAATGCTGCGCGATGAACTGCTTGACGATGCGGTCTTCCAGCGAGTGAAACGCGATCACCACGAGTCGGCCTCCGGGTTGCAGGACATGCAGACTGGCCTCTAACGCTTGTTGCAGCTCTTCAAGCTCGGCGTTGATGAAAATCCGAAAAGCCTGAAATGTGCGCGTTGCAGGGTCCTGGCCCTGCTCGCGGGTTTTGACCGTGCCAGCCACGAGCTGGGCCAGCTCGGCGGTGGTTGAAATTGGGCCCCGTTCTTGTCGGCGAGCCACAAGCGCCTTTGCAATTTGTGCAGCAAACCGTTCTTCGCCATATTCACGTATCACCTCCGTTATCTGCGCCACATCGGCCACTGCCAACCATTGCGCCACGCTCTGGCCACGCGTGGTGTCCATGCGCATGTCCAATGGGCCATCGAAACGAAACGAAAAACCGCGCGCCGGGTTGTCGATCTGCGGCGAGCTGATGCCCAGATCCATCAACACGCCCATGGCACAGGCCGCAGGCAGTTCGCCCAGGTTCGCAAAACCCTGGTGGCGGATTGAAAAACGCGCATCCTGGATGCGCGCGGCCTCGGCAATCGCTTCCAGGTCTTTGTCGAAGGCAATCAGCTTGCCCAACGGCGACAGCTGCGACAGCAGCAGGCGCGAGTGACCGCCGCGACCAAAGGTGGCGTCGATGTAAGTACCGTCTGGGTTGGTGAGAACAGCCTGGACTGCTTCGTTCAACAAGACGGTGGTGTGTTGCCATGTGCTGTCCACCGCCTGCTTTCAGAAAGAAAAGTCCTTGAGGGCCTCGGGCACTTCGCCCTTCAAGGCCTCGGCCTCTTTGGCGTCGTAAGTGGCCTTGTCCCACAGCTCAAAGTGGTTGCCCATGCCCAGCAACAT
This sequence comes from Comamonadaceae bacterium, assembly GCA_013297875.1. Classification (GTDB taxonomy): domain Bacteria; phylum Pseudomonadota; class Gammaproteobacteria; order Burkholderiales; family Burkholderiaceae_C; genus JAAFIW01. The sequence continues at coordinate 80,865 of JAAFIW010000008.1, forward strand.
GGTGTCGCGGGTGATGCCCGCAGCTTCGCGTAGCTCGGGCGAAATCAGCACCCGCCCGGTGCCATCGAGTTCCATGTCCATCGCATTGCCCAAAAACACCCGTTTCCACCACTGCGCCGACATGGGCAGCTTGGCGACTTGCTCGCGAAATTTTTCCCACTCGGGCCTTGGGAACACCATCAAACAGCCGTGTGGGTGCTTGGTGATCGTCAGTTGGCTGCCTGCCGTGGCGCTCAAGACGTCACGGTGCCGGGTCGGCATTGACAGCCGACCTTTGGCATCCAGACTGAGTGACGAGGCACCTTGAAACACGGCAGCAAACCTTTGAACAACTGGGTGATTTTCAGGGATAAAAGGCACGTTTTCCCACTAAAGTGCACTTTTTTGCACTGTATCAGGTAATGCTTCTGTTGCAAGCTCGGCTGCAACAAATTTTTGCAATGAAATCAAGCACTTAGAAGCGATTTTGAATCTATGAAAAAGACAAAAATCGTTTTGAATGAAGCACTTAGCGCAGTGTTTGAATGTGACGTATGAAGAAGTGCCGCTTGTCGGGCGGCGACTGTCTGGGTTTCGGTCAGAGGAACTAAGTCACGCCGTTGTCACCCGTGCCGACATGTCTGCCCCAAGTAAACTGCCTGAGATGAACTTCGCTCAATTGTTCCGGTGGCATTTGTCACGCCTGCCATCGGCATGGCTGCTGCTGGTGCAACTGGTTATTCTGGTTTTGGCACCGCTGACCAACGACAGCACGGCCAGCCATGCGGTGTCCTGGTGTTTGAGCGCGCTGGCCTTGTTGTTGGTGGCAACGATTATTCGCAACAGCCCCATTTACACGGGCTTTGGTTTGTTTTTTGTGATTGTGGGCTTGGGCTTGTCCAGCGGTGTGTTGCTGGGCTTTGATTCACCTGACTTGCAGGTGGCCGCGCATTTGGTGGAGGCGGTGGCTTACTTTTACGGTGCGGCAGGTTTGGTGATGTATATGTTTGAAGATGAATACCTCACCCGCGATGAATTGTTTGCCGCCGCTGCGGTATTTACCTTGCTGGCTTGGGGTTTTGCGTTTTTATTCAGTGTGTGCCAGGTGTGGTACCCGGGCAGTTTCAATGCAGTGGCCAATGGGCCGCGTACCTGGGTGGAATTGATTTTTTTAAGCTTCAGTATTCAGTCGGGCACGGGCTTGAGTGATATCACACCGCTGCTGCCCGCCGCGCGCGTGCTGGTCGCGCTGCAAATGTTCAGTGGCGTGATGTATATCGCCTTGGTGGTGTCCAGGCTGGTGGCCTTGCAATACATTGCTCACGCGCCTAAAAGCGAAAAGTAGTCTGATTTTTAGCCAAACCGGCCACCAGCCCATAGAAAGACTGCTCAATTAGCTATCGAAATTATAGCGATGACAGCTACAAAATATACCGTGACAAGTCCTCGTTGCGGCTCAATTCCTTCAATCGCCCATCGACATAAGCCGCGTCAATGGCAACCGTCTGGCCTTGCAGTTTCACCGCATCAAAACTGATCTCGTCCAGCAAGCGTTCCATCACGGTGGACAGGCGACGGGCACCAATATTCTCGGTTCGCTCATTCACCTCAAAGGCAATATTGGCCAAGCGGGTAATACCGTCAGGCAAAAAGTTCAAGATCACGCCTTCGGTGGCCAACAAGGCCTGGTATTGTTTGACCAAGCTGGCGTCGGTGGCCATCAAAATCGCTTCAAAATCGGCAATTGATAGCGATTGCAATTCCACCCGAATCGGAAAGCGGCCTTGCAATTCGGGAATCAAATCGCTGGGTTTGGCCAGATGGAATGCGCCGCTGGCGATAAACAAAATATGGTCTGTCTTGATCGGGCCATATTTGGTGGAGACGGTCGTGCCTTCGACCAAGGGCAGCAGATCCCGCTGCACGCCCTGGCGCGATACCTCGGCTGACCCCGAGTCGCTGCGCGAGGTGACTTTGTCAATTTCGTCAATAAACACAATGCCGTTTTGCTCGGCGTTGTGAATCGCCTGGGTCTTGATGTCGTCTTCGTTGACCAACTTGGCCGCTTCTTCGTCGATCAAGAGCTTCAAGGCTTCGGCAATCTTCAGCTTGCGCAGCTTGCGTTTGGACTGGCCGACCTGGCTGAACATGCCGCGCAATTGCTCGGTCATTTCTTCCATGCCCGCCGGGCCCATGATTTCCAGCGGCTGGCTGCTCTGGGCCACTTCCAGCTCAATGTCCTTGTCATCCAACTGGCCTTCGCGCAGTTTCTTGCGAAAAGCTTGGCGCGCCGTGCTGTCGGGCGCTGGGCCGTCGTCTGCCGTGCGTGCGGTGGGAATCAATATGTCCAACACCCGGTCTTCGGCTGCATCTTCAGCGCGCGTTTTCACCTTGCGTTTTTCAGTCTCGCGGGTCTGCTTGATGGCAATTTCCATCAGGTCGCGAATGATGGAGTCCACGTCTTTGCCAACATAGCCCACCTCGGTGAACTTGGTGGCCTCCACCTTGATAAACGGCGCATCGGCCAGCCGGGCCAGGCGCCGCGCAATCTCGGTCTTGCCCACACCGGTGGGGCCAATCATCAAAATGTTTTTGGGTGTGATTTCTGCGCGCAGCTTGCCTTCCACCTGCTGACGCCGCCAGCGATTGCGCAAAGCAATGGCCACGGCCCGCTTGGCTTGGGCCTGGCCGACGATGTGGTGATCTAACTCGGAAACGATTTCTTGGGGGGTCATGGACATGGGTTGGGAGGGGATACGGGGTCAGGGACGCGAAGGTCGCGAAGATTACGCGAAGGACGCGAAAGTAACAGCCAAAATTTCTTAGAAATTCAGGTTTAAGCGTCCAATTTTGAATTCCTTTCGCGTCCTTCGCGAATCCTTCGCGCCCTTCGCGTCATCCCCGGGTTTTCTTACAGCCCAGCCGCTGCCTTCAATGCAGCTGCCTTATCGGTTCTTTCCCAAGAAAACTCAGGCTCTTCCCGCCCAAAGTGCCCATAAGCCGCTGTCTTCTCGTAAATCGGCCGCAGCAAATCCAGCATCTGGATGATGCCTTTGGGTCGCAGGTCGAAGTGTTCGTTGACCAGGGCTGCAATCGCCTCGTCGCTGATCACGCCCGTGCCTTCGGTGTAGACGGTGACGTTCATGGGACGGGCTACGCCGATGGCGTAGGCCACTTGAATCTGGCACTGGCGGGCCAGGCCGGCAGCCACGATGTTTTTGGCGACATAGCGGGCGGCGTACGCAGCGGAGCGGTCCACTTTTGTGGGGTCTTTGCCGCTGAACGCGCCGCCGCCGTGCGGGCAAGCACCGCCGTAGGTGTCGACGATGATTTTGCGACCGGTCAAACCGCAGTCACCCTGCGGGCCGCCGATGACGAAACGGCCTGTGGGGTTGATCAGGTATTTGGTGTCTTTCAGCCACTCTTTGGGCAGCACGGGCTTGATGATTTCCTCAATGATGGCCTCTACAAACGAGGCCTTCATTTTCTTGGCGGTCTCCGACTGGTCGGGGCTGTGCTGGGTGGACAGCACCACGGTGTCAATGCTGTGGGGCTTGCCGTCCACATAGCGCATGGTGACCTGGCTTTTCGCGTCAGGCCGTAAAAACGGCAGGCGGCCGTCTTTGCGCAATTGGGCCTGGCGCTCGACCAGGCGGTGGGCGTAGTAGATAGGCGCGGGCATCAGCTCGGGGGTTTCGTTGCAGGCGTAGCCAAACATCAGGCCCTGGTCGCCGGCACCGGTGTTCAGGTGGTCGTCACTGGCCTGGTCCACGCCCTGGGCGATGTCGTTGCTCTGCTTGTCATAGCAAACCATCACCGCGCAGCCTTTGTAGTCGATGCCGTAGTCGGTGTTGTCGTAGCCAATGCGTTTGATGGTGTCGCGCGCCACCTGGATGTAGTCGACATGCGCGTTGGTGGTGATCTCGCCAGCCAGCACGACCAGGCCGGTGTTGGTCAGCGTCTCGGCGGCCACACGGCTGCGCGGGTCTTGCTTGAAAATCGCGTCCAGAATCGCGTCAGAAATCTGGTCGGCTACCTTGTCGGGGTGGCCTTCAGAAACCGATTCAGAAGTGAAGAGAAAGTCGTTCGCCATTGTGTTTAAGCTCCAAAACATGCAAAAAAAGATTACGAAAGGCGCGTTGCCTTTGCATGTGAGCTTCGGCGAACGCTTTAGCAGGCTTGTTTAACGTCGCTCTGCAAGTAGTTCAATAACTCAGCGACGCGTGTATTTTAAACCCTTGCCATTTGCCCGTCATGCCCACGCCATGTTGATTGTTTTTCGTTGTCTGTCGATGTTGCCCCTGCGCCTGCTGCATGCGCTGGGCGCAGGGCTGGGCTGGCTGGCCTACCTGGGCTCGCCCACGTACCGCGCGCGGTTCAGGCACAACGTGGCGCAGGCGGCGATTGCGCCACGCGATGCGCGGGCCGCCATCGGTGCCGCAGGCAAGCTGGTGGCCGAGCTGCCGTGGATCTGGCTGCGCCCGCATGCGCACAAGCAGGCGCTTATTCGGTGGCAGGGCGTGGAGCTGGTGGATGCGGCGCTGGCGCGTGGCAAGGGCGTGATGTTCATGACGCCGCACATCGGCTGCTTCGAAGCCGTGCCGCAGGCGCAGGTGGAGCGCTACGGTTTGCGGCATGGCGCGATGACTTTGCTGTACCGGCCATCGCGCTCAAAAGGCATGGACGCGGTGCTGCGCCAGGTGCGCTCCGCGCCTGGCCTGGAGCCCGCGCCGGTCAGCACCCACGGCGTGCGGCTGCTGCTCAAAGCCCTGAAGCAGGGCCGCGTGATTGGCCTCTTGCCCGACCAGGTGCCGGCCAGCGGCCTGGGCGTGTGGGCACCTTTTTTCGGCGAACCGGCCTACACCATGACCCTGGCCACGCGCCTGGCCCAGCAAACCGGGGCCACCGTGCTGATGACCTGGGGCGAGCGCCTGCCCAAGGGCCGGGGCTACATCGTGCACATCGAGCCACTGGATCTGCCGTTGGATCAAACCCTGGAGCAAGCGGCCACTGCACTGAACCAGCGGCTGGAAGACCTGATCCGGCGTCGCCCCGACCTGTATTTGTGGGGCTACGCGCGCTACAAACAACCCAAGACAGAGAGTAAGCCGTGATCGCATTGCTGACCCGCCTGGGCATTGCCTTCATGCGCCTGCTCTCGCGCCTGCCGCTGGCCTGGGTGCGAGGGCTGGGCTGGCTGCTGGGCTGGTTTTTGTACCTGGTGGCGGTGCCGCGTCGCCGGGTGGTGGCGGTGAACCTGGCGCTGTGTTTTCCGGACTTGTCAGCGCATGAGCGTGCAAGGTGGGTGCCGCACGTGTTTATCTACTTTGCCAAAGCCTGGTTGGATCGCAGCTGGCTCTGGCATGCGCCGCAGTCCGTGCTGGCCCGGCGTCTGAATCTGACGGGTGAACGGCAGGCCCTGCAAGGCCAGCAACCTGTGGTGATTTTTGCGCCACATTTTGTAGGTCTGGATGCTGGCTGGACGGCACTGGCCCTGCAGCTGGGCAGGCCACTGACCACCATCTACACCAACCAGGCCAACACGCAGGTGGACGCCTGGATCCTGTCGGGGCGGCAGCGCTTTGGGCAGACCCGTCTGTTTGGCCGCGTGGAGGGTGTGAAAGACATCGTGGCCCAGCTGCGTGGCGGCGCGGCGCTGTATTTGTTGCCCGACATGAATTTTGGGCCGGAGGAGTCGGTGTTTGTGCCGTTTTACGGCGTGCCAGCCGCCACCGTGCCGTCGCTGTCGCGCTTTGCCCGACTGGGCCGCGCCCAGGTGGTGCCCGTGGTCACGCGCATGACGGCCTTGGGCTACGAGGTGCAGGTCAGGACCGCGTGGCCTGACTTTCCCACTGACGACGTGCAAGCCGACACGGCGCTGATGAACCTGCGCCTGCAGGACTACATCAACGCCATGCCCCAGCAGTACTACTGGGTGCACAAACGCTTCAAGTCGCGCCCGCCGGGTCAGGACTCGGTTTACTGAGCGGTTTTTGGTTTTTATGCCATTTAAGCTGCTTGTGCAGAACCAGCATGCACAAGCAGCTATATAAATCATAGCGATTCGAGCCTCTTTCAGTACGGCAGTCGATGTCAAGAGGTTCCGGCTACACCTCGCAACGCCAGCGCCAAGACCAGCAATCCGATCGCGGCCACCCAAGCGCCCAGCACCCGTCGAGCGATTGCGGCAATGCTTCGAACGTGAGGCATTGCCTCCAGGTCGAGGTAACCGGACAAAACAATGGCTCCGATGAACGAAGCTGCCAACACAGCGCCCAATACCGCAGCCGGGCTCAGCACATCCAGGCCCGTGGCAAGTCCCACGGTCAGCCCGGCCACGCAAGCAAGCACCAAGGCCGACACAGCATGCAACGTTCGCCCAGCCACAGCGCTCAAGCCGACGATGACCACGCCAGCGGGAGCGGCAAAACCAACCCATGGCGCAGGCACGCCAGCGCCCAGCGACGAACCGACAGCGACTGTGAACGCAAATATCAGCCCCACCGCCACCAGTGTCCGATGCCAAAAGCCACACAGGGCAGCAATCGAGCCGACCAGAGCCGCCATGGACAGCGGTGAGGTCAGCAAATGCAAGGCACCACTGATGACCGACTCGCCGCTACCGAAAGCGCTGTGCGCCCAGGCCGGGGTTGCGCACAGCCAGCTCAACAGCAGCCAATATCTAAGCACCCGGCATACCCAACAGAATCCACACGCCTGTTGTCGCAATCAGGCCACCACTGGCCCGCAACATGCTGCTGCCATGCGGTAGCGATCGCAGCGTGCCAATGGCGATTCCGGCCAGGTGCAGCAGGCCCGTTGAGACCACGAAGCCGGCAGAGTAGGCAGCGGGCGCTGCTGATCCTGGCAGTTCGGTGCCGTGCGCAAAGCCATGAAGCAGCCCAAAGGCCGCCACGATGGCGACTGCAATACCGACCGGGGCCTGCCAGGCCGAAAGAATTGCCAGCCCCAGCACGACAACCGACAGCGCAATGCCGGGCTCCACATAGGGCAGCGGCACACCCAAAATACCCAGCACCCCGCCCACCACCATCAACAGGGGAAACGCCACGGGCAAAGCCCAGATCAATGGGCGGCCCAGCGCGGCCCCCCAAATGCCCACTGCAACCATGGCCAGCATGTGATCCAGCCCGGTCAGCGGGTGCAGGTAACCCGCCAGAAAGCCCCCCGTGGTGACCTGATCGGTGTGGGCCTGCGTGCTGGTTGTGACCAGCACCAGGAGCAAGGCGCAAAAAAGGCGAGTGAATTTCATGTTGTTGACGGCTGGCTGGCGTTAGTTCGCCACGAAAATCAGGTTACTGGCCACCGCCAGCGAGTCATAGCGGGGGTCGCCAGTCACCTTCATCCGCCGTTCGGTCCAGACAAAATTTCGTCCAGCATCCACCTTGTAAGTGGCGCGGCCGTCGGCATCGGTTTTCTCGCCGCTGGCATGCTCGCTTTTGGACACCTTGACGCCCTCCAATGGCTTGCCGTCCCAAAGCACCTGCACCGTGATGGTGTCGCCTGCCTTCGGGGCATTGGGGGACAGCGGCACAATTTCCATTTGCAGGCCCACTGGTTTTTGCACCGGCGCACTCCAGCGCACCACGTACTTGGCCGTTTTCTTGGCCCAAACACCCGAGACGGCCCCGCTGACTTCGTTCATCGGTTTTTCAACCGTGCCGCTGGTGGTCCGGCTGAAAAAACCATTGGTGAATTCCAGCGCAAGCAGGTCGGCTTCCGGTGGCGCGCCAACGCGCACCGCACCATCGACGATGCCTGGTTGCACGGTTTGCTGGAGCACCACCGGCTGACCGGCAGCGCTGTAGCCCCAGGCACGGGTCAGTTTTGTGGCGGGGTAAGGCACCGGTTTGCCGTCGTCGGCAAAACGCACGATGAACTGACCTGGCGTGGCCGGTGTAGCCGGGTCAAAGAAAGCATCATGTGCGTTGGCTGTGCTGACCCACACCCCGCTGAGAAGGCAAAGTGTCAGCAGTGACGAAAAAGAAGAGTTTTTCATGGCGTTTATGCTGAAGTGAAAATCAATTGAAATCGATCTGCAGCCCGGCGGTCAGGCTGCGCGGGGCACCGGGAGCCACCAGGCTTTGGCCACCAATCTGAAATGCATTGGACGCGTAGACCTTGTTGGTCAGGTTGTTGATGGCCAGGCGCGCTTTCACATCGTTGCGACCATACTTTCCCTTCCATGTGATGCCAGCATCCAGCGTCGTGTAGCCACCGTAGCTCAGCAGATTCAGGGCGGCCGAATCGTAAAAATACTTGCCCGCGTAGTTCACCGTGGCAAAACCCCCGAAACCCTGCTCAGGCGCGTAATTCATCGACAGCGTTCCCGTGGCATCCGGCACGCCGTTCAATCGTTTGCCCACCACGGCGGCGTTGGGGTTGGCCAAAACGGTACCTTTGGCTTTGCCGTAGGCCAGACTTGTTTCCCAGTCGTTGGCAAATGCCCACAGCACAGACGCATCAAAGCCCGTACGCCGCGTTTGGCCCGAATTGACAAAAATACCTGACCCCGCAGGAATTTCGCGAATCTCGTTGTCGCTGTTTAGCTGGAACACGGCGACATCTGCCTTGACCCCGGCAAACGGGCCGAAGGCGACGCCGATTTCTTTTTGTTTGAATACCGTGGGGTTGGTGTTGTTGGTTGCCGAGTAGAGGCCACGCACGTTCGCCAGCTGGAAGCCTTCGTTGTAGCTGGCTCTCAGATCCACCCCAGGGGCAACCAGGGAGCGCACACCCAGCTTGGGGCTGGTTTTGCTGACGGTTTTCAAGGGCACGTTGCACGGTGGATCGGTGGCTGCCACCACCTCGGCGCTGCGCACGCCACAGGAACCGGTGTAGCGGTCGCTGCGCACGCCGATGGTCGGACGCAGGTAGGGGCTGGGGTTCCACTCGGCTTGGGCGAACAGGCCGCTGGAGTTAAACGCGTAATCACGATCCTGCCTGAACACGGGTGCGGTTGTGCGCGCGCGCTGCGAGGTGCCGTCATAGAAGTCGAAACGCGTGGTCTCGCGGGTCTGCTCGTAGCCCGCGATCCATTTCAGTGGGGCACCAGCCAACTGGCTCAAGCCATTCAGACTGAAACCTGCGCCCACCACATCTCTCTGGTAGGTTTCGTCTCGCTGGCGCCAGGCGGTGGCGCTGACCGGGCGGGTAAAAAAACGGGTGTAGGTTTGCTGCGTACCGTAAATAAAACCCAGCAGTTTGATGCTGTCGGTCAGCCGATACGAGGCATCGGCGCGCAGGGTGCTGAAGGTTTTGTCGCCGCCGTCGTTTTGCGCCATTGGGCTTTTTCCATACGGGTCACCGCCTTGAAATTGGGCCAGCGGCAGGTAACTGGCTGAATCCCACTTGCCTCTGTGCGAGCGTCCCGAGATCGCCACATCGCCCCGATCCAGATCCAGCGTGTAACGGCCTGACAGCGTGTAGCGGTCATAGCCCGACTGCGGACGGAAGTCGTTGGTGGTGTAGAGCTGCGCCGCAAGATTCAGGTGACCCGTGCTCAATTTGTAACCACCGGCCAGCTGGGTATCGACGGTGCGGTGTGAGCCCAGGCTGAAGTCAGCCAGCTGGTATTCGCCGCGCCGCCGCGTTTGCAAAAACACGCTACCTGCCCGGTTGTAGTTGCCCACCAGCACGCTGCTGGGGCCTTTGACAACGTCTACGCGCTCTATCTCAAGCGGAATCACCACGTTCAGGTCGGCGTAACCGTCCGAGTGGGAAATGGCCTCATTCAATGGAATGCCGTCCAGGACAAAGCCCAGGTCGCCGCCGTGGGCACCGCCGCCAAAGCCTCGCAACGAAATCACATTCACTACGCCACCCAGGCCGTATGTCATCACCCGCATTCCGGGTACACGTGACAACAGTTGCTCGGGCTGTGAGATGGCCTGATCGCGTATGTCTTGTGCGTCAAAGGTGGTTTGGCTGGCCGGCGAGCTGCTACTTTGCAGCAGCGCCTGGCCCTTGACTTCAATGGACTTGAGGGTGGGTGCGGGCGTATCGGTCTGCGCGTGGCTGAGGGTGCTGCAAAACAAGGCAGCTGCCGCAGCAACACACTGCACCGGCGAAGCTAACGGCAGGCGAATGTCGATTCGGAAGGGCATAGATAAATCCTTGTACGTGTGTGATGAAACTGAAAGATATCTTACGTAGGCAATCGACAAGCAGATTCAATGACCCTGCAAGCTCGTGCGGATTGCGCAACGCTGCTGTCAGTGAGCAGGGTTAACCCACCGCTTGTTTAGACCTTGCACCCTATAAACACGTGTGGTTACCTATGGCGTTCAGGATTCCTGCAAAATAGCACGACCGTTCGTTTATTTGCTCATTCATTTCACACCCATGTCCGTCACCCCGTTGCTTGATAAAACCTCCCGCGTCACAGCACGCGACGGGCGTGCCTTGCAAAAAGGGCAACAGACCAAGGCCGTTATCGTTGAAGCGGCCTTGGGCCTGGCCACGCAGATTGGCCTGGAAGGCCTGTCGATTGGCGCGCTGGCCGAGGTTACGCAGATGAGCAAGTCGGGCGTGTTTGCGCACTTTGGCTCGCGTGAGGAGTTGCAGATCTCGGTGATCCGCGAATATTTTTCCCGCTTTGAAGACGAGGTGTTTGCCCCCGCCATGCAGGCTTCGCGTGGCCTGCCACGGCTGCAGACGCTGTTTCGCAACTGGATGAACCGCACCACGGTGGAGATTGACTCCGGTTGCCTGTTCATCAGCGGCGCGGTGGAATTTGACGACCGACCCGGCCCGGTGCGTGATGCGCTGGCCGGTTCGGTGAAAACCTGGCTGGCGGCCATGCACCGCGCGGTGTTGCAGTCCATCGAGATGGCCCATTTGCGTGCCGATGCCGACGCCAGCCAGATCTCATTTGAAATTCACGCCTTGATTCTGGCGCTGCACTACGAGGCGCGGTTCTTGAAAACCCCAGGCTCAATTGCCCGCGCTCACGCGGCCTTTGACAACATTCTGGCGCGCTACGGCAGTGCCACAGCTGCCGCTGCCAGACATCCTGTTTCCCTTCCCAAGCTTTCCAAAGTCAACCGTTCCAAGTCCGATCTTTCCAAGGAGTAACCATGCCCAGCTACACCCCACCCCTGCGCGACATGCAATTTTTGATGCATGAAGTGTTCAAGGTCACCGACGAGTTCAAGGCGATTCCCAAGTACGCCGAAGCCGATGTGGACACCATCAACGCCGTGCTGGAAGAAGGCGGCAAATTCGCCAGCGAAGTGTTGCTGCCACTGAACATCAGTGGCGACCAGGAAGGCTGCAAGCTGGATCCCGTCACGCATGCGGTGACCACACCCAAAGGCTTCAAGGCGGCTTACGACAAATACGTCGAAGGTGGCTGGCCCGCACTGAGCTGCGACCCCGACTTTGGTGGCCAGGGCCTGCCTTTGGTGGTCAACCAGTGCTTTTACGAAATGCTCAACAGCACCAACCAGGCCTGGACCATGTACCCCGGCCTCACGCATGGTGCACACGCAGCCTTGCACACCCACGGCACCGACGAGCAAAAGCAGACCTACCTGCACAAAATGACCAGCGGCGAATGGACTGGCACCATGTGCCTGACCGAGCCACACTGCGGCACCGACCTGGGCCTGATGCGCACCAAGGCCGAGGCCCTGCCAGACGGCACCTACAAGATCACCGGCAACAAAATCTTCATCAGCGCCGGTGAGCACGACATGTCGGGCAACATCATTCACCTGGTGCTGGCCCGCCTGACCGATGCGCCTCCCGGCATCAAGGGCGTGAGCCTGTTCATCGTGCCGAAATTCTTGGTGAACAAGGATGGCTCGCTGGGCGCACGCAACGGCATTTACTGCGGCGGCCTGGAGCACAAAATGGGCATCCACGGCAATTCCACCGCACAAATCGTGCTGGATGGCGCGATTGGCACCATGGTCGGCCAGCCCAACAAGGGCATGCAGGGCATGTTTGTGATGATGAACGCTGCCCGCCTGGGCGTGGGCAACCAGAGCCTGGGCCTGACCGAGGTGGCTTATCAAAACGCGCTGGCCTATGCCAAAGACCGCATTCAAATGCGCAGCCTGTCCGGCCCCAAGGCCACTGACAAGCCGGCCGACCCCATCATCGTTCACCCCGACGTGCGCAAGATGCTGCTGACCGCCAAGGCCTATGCCGAAGGTGGCCGTGCGCTGGCGATTTACTGCTCGGTGCTGCTGGACAAAGAGCACAGCCACCCCGATGAAAAAGTGCGCAAAGACAGTGGCGAAATGCTGTCGCTGCTGACACCCATCGTCAAAGCCTTTTTGACGGACAACGGCCATATTTCCACCAACGCCTGTTTGCAGGTGTTTGGCGGCCACGGCTTCATCAAAGAGTGGGGCATGGAGCAGTTTGTGCGCGACAACCGCATCAACATGATTTACGAAGGCACCAACACGATTCAGTCGCTGGACTTGCTGGGCCGCAAGGTGCTGGGCAACAACGGTGCCACGCTCAAGAAATTTGGCAAGCTGGTGGCCGCGCTGGTGGAAGAAGAAGGCGTGAACGAGAAAATGGCCGAATTCGTCAACCCGATTGCCTACCTGGGCGACCAGATGACCAAGCTGACCACCGAACTGGGCTTCAAGGGCTTTCAAAACGCCGACGAAGTGGGTGCCGCTGCAGTGGACTACCTGCGGGTGGCTGGCCACCTGGTGTTTGGCTACTTCTGGGCGCGCATGGCGCAAGTGGCGCTGCGCGAAATCGCGGCTGGAAATGACGAGCCGTTCTACCAGGCCAAGTTACAAACCGCGCGTTTCTACTTTGCCAAGCTGTTCCCCGAAACCGCGACACTGATGCGCACCGCCCGCACCGGCTCCAGCGTATTGATGGAAACCGATCTGGCGTTGGCTTAAACCTTCACCCAACCGGAGACATTTATGCAAAAACCGCGTTCAGCCCAGGTATTTATTGCTCAAGCAGCTATTATTTTAGGAGTGTTTTCACCCTCTGCCTGGGCTCAGATGAGCCCGGTGGGCAAGTGGCACTCGGTCGACGAGAAAACCAAAGAGGTCAAATCGGAAATCACCATCACCGAATCGGGCGGCGTGCTGTCGGGCAAGGTCAGCAAATTGCTGCGCAAAGACGCCAAACAAGATGCGGTGTGCGATGAGTGCACCGACAACCGCAAAGACAAGCCGATTTTGGGCCTGGAAATCATCCGCGGTGCCAAGAAAGACGCCAGCGAAGACGTGTGGACCGGCGGCAAGATTCTCGACCCTGAAAACGGCAAGGAATACACGCTGAAGATGACCCCGCAAGACGGCGGCAAAAAGCTGGCCGTGCGCGGCAGCATCGGGCCGTTTGGTCGCACGCAGACCTGGGAACGCGTGAGCAATTGAGCCTTAGCTCCCTCCCCTTCCGGGGGAGGCATATCAGACTCCCTCCCCTTCCGGGGGAGGGTAGGGGTGGGGGCAAGCGGATCACGATGTCAATTTCCGCGTAGTGCATGCCCCCACCCCCGCCCTCCCCCGGAAGGGGAGGGGGCAAAACCGAATACCGAATACAAGGAAAACCATGAGCAGATTCCAAGTCAAGAAAGTCGCCGTCCTCGGCGCGGGCGTGATGGGTGCGCAGATTGCGGCGCATCTGGTCAACGTCAAAGTGCCGGTGGTGTTGTTTGATTTGCCCGCCAAAGAAGGCCCCAAGAATGGCATCGTCAGCAAAGCCATCGAAGGCCTGAAAAAGCTCAAGCCCTCGCCGTTGGGCGTGGTCGACGATGCGACCTTGATTGGCCAGGCCAATTACGAAGAGCATCTGGAGCAGCTGCGTGACTGCGACCTGATCATCGAGGCCATTGCCGAGCGCATGGACTGGAAGCACGATCTGTACAAAAAAATCGCGCCCTTTATTGCGCCACACGCGATTTTTGCGACCAACACCTCGGGTTTGAGCATCACCAAGCTGTCTGAGGCACTGCCGGCCGAACTCAAGCCCCGTTTCTGCGGCATTCACTTCTTCAACCCGCCGCGCTACATGTACCTGGTGGAGTTGATTGCCACGCCCACCACCCAGCCCAGCATCCTGGACGATCTGCAAACCTTTGTGACCAGCGGCCTGGGCAAGGGCGTGGTGCGTGCCAAAGACACGCCCAACTTCATCGCCAACCGCGTGGGCATTGCCGGCATGCTGGGTGTGATGAAGCAGGTGGAAAACTTCGGCCTGAGCTACGACGTGGTGGACGACCTGACCGGTAAAAAACTGGGCCGCGCCAGCAGCGGCACCTTCCGCACCGCCGATGTGGTGGGCCTGGACACCATGGCCCACGTCATCAAGACGCTGCAAGACAACCTGGATGAAAAGAGCGATCCGTTCTACGGCAACTTTGCCACCCCACCCGTGCTCAAGGGCCTGCTGGAGGCCGGTGCGCTGGGCCAGAAAGCCGGCGCCGGTTTCTATAAGAAGGTCGGCCGCGACATTCTGCGTTTTGACGCCGAGAAGAAAGATTACCTGCCCAGCGGCGGCAAGGCCGATGAGGTCTATGGCCGCATGCTGAAAAAGCCCGCGGGCGAGCGCCTGAAGCTACTGCGCGAAAGCACCGGCGCACAAGGCCAGTTTTTGTGGGCCATCCTGCGTGACGGTTTCCACTATGCCGCCACGCATCTGGCCAGCATTGCCGAAACCGCCCGCGATGTGGACTTTGCGATGCGCTGGGGCTTTGGCATGAGCCAGGGCCCATTCGAGTTGTGGCAGGAAGCCGGTTGGTTGCAAGTGGCCAACTGGATCAAAGAAGACATTGACGCTGGCAAGGCCCTGTGCAAAGCGCCGCTGCCTGAGTGGGTGTTCAAAGGCCCGGTGGCCGACGCGGGTGGCGTGCACACGCCTGCGGGTTCATGGGATGCGAGCACGATGAAATTCGTCGCGGTTCGCGCAACACCCGCCAGCGCCCGCCAGCATTTCCCTGAAACGGTGTTGGGCAGCCAGGCACCCAAGTTCGAGACCGCTGGCAAAACCCTGCACGAAGATGCCGCCATTCGCCTGTGGACACTCGACAGTGATGGGAGCCCCTCCGGTAGCGGAGTCGTCATCGCCTCCATCAAAACCAAAATGCACGTGATGAGCATGGAGGTGATGGCCGGCCTGGAACAAGCCATTGAACTGGCCGAAGCCAACTACCAGGGCGTGGTCATCTGGTCGGGCGATGAGCCTTTCTGCGCTGGGGCCGACCTGCAAGGCATGATGCCCGCCTTCATGGCTGGCGGCAAAGCCGCGCTGGACGAAGCCCTGGGCGAGGTGCAACGCATCATCCTGCGCATGCGCTATGCCAATGTGCCGGTGATTGCCGCGATGCGCGGCCTGGCGCTGGGTGGAGGCTGCGAATTGGGCCTGGCTGCAGCCAGGCGCGTGGCCGCGATGGAAAGCTACATCGGCCTGGTGGAAGTGGGCGTGGGCTTGGTGCCTGGCGCTGGTGGCCTGACGTACTTTGCCCGCCGCGCTGCTGAAAACGCAGCCTTCAGCACCGACAAAGACCTGCTGAAATTCGTCACCGACGGCTTCACCAACGCTGCCACCGCCAAGGTGGCCACCAGCGCCATCGAGGCGCGCAAGCTGGGCTATTTGCTGGACAGCGATTTGGTGGTGCCCAACAAAGACGAGCTGCTGTTTGTGGCGATCAACGAAGCCAAATCCATGTTCACCAGCGGCTACCGCCCACCACACAAACGCCAGTTCCCCGTGGCGGGGCGCAACGGCAAGGCCACGATTCAAGGCCAGCTGGTCAATATGCGCGACGGCGGCTTCATCAGCCAGCACGACTTTCACATCGCTTCGCTCATCGCGGGTGTGGTGACCGGTGGTGATGTGGATGCGGGCACCTTGGTGTCTGAGGAATACCTGATGACGCTGGAGCGCCAGGCCTTCTGTTCGCTACTCACGCACCCCAAGACGCAGGAGCGGATCATGGGCATGCTCAGTACAGGGAAACCCGTCAGGAACTGACCCCGGAAGTTCCTCCTTCCCCTCCCGGGGGAAGGCAGGGATGGGGGCACGCTTATGCGAAACCAATCCACGCAAACCGCTCAAATCCACGCGCGAACCCTTCGCCGGGAGATGACCGACTCTGAGCGCAAGCTCTGGGCAGGCTTGCGTAGTGAGCAGTTGAACGTGAAGTTTCGCCGTCAACACCCCTTGGGCAGCTACATCGCCGACTTTGCCTGCCTTAAGCCCAAGTTAATCGTGGAGTTGGACGGCTCACAGCACGTAGACCAAGCGGCCTACGACGAGCGGAGAGACGCGTTTTTTCACAACCAGGGCTTTGCTGTGTTGCGATTTGCGTCGAATGAGCCAATTTTTAATCTTGAAGGGGTGTTGAGCGTGATTGCTGGCCAGATATTGGTGCTTTCACACCGCGTGCCCCCATCCCAACCTTCCCCCGAAAGGGGAAGGGGCAATACCAAATGCCCCACTACCAGGAGCCTCCCATGAAACAAATTCAAGACGCCTACATCGTCGCCGCCACCCGCACCCCCATCGGCCGCTCGCACCGCGGCTACTTCCGCAACATGCGCCCTGACGAGTTGCTGGCCACCGCCTTGCGCGCCGCCATGGCGCAAGTGCCAGGCCTGGACCCCAAATCCGTAGAAGACGTGATTTGCGGCTGCGCCATCCCCGAAGGTGCGCAAGGCCTGAACGTAGCCCGCATTGGCGCGGTGCTGGCCGGTCTGCCACACAGCGTGGGCGGCGTCACCGTCAACCGCTTTTGCGCAGCCGGTTTGTCGGCCGTGCAAATGGCCGCTGACCGCATTCGCGTGGGCGAGGCCGATGTGATGATTGCAGCCGGTGCCGAGAGCATGAGCATGGTGCCCATGATGGGTAACTCGCCCAGCCTGTCGCCCAGCGTGTTCACCAACCCCGACGACATTGAAAGCTACGGCATTGCTTACGGTATGGGCATGACGGCCGAGAAAGTGGCCACGCAATGGAAAGTCTCGCGCGCCGCGCAAGACGAGTTTGCCTACGCATCGCACATGAAAGCCATTGCCGCGATGAAGGCTGGCGAGTTCACCAACGAAATCACGCCGGTTGAAGTGGCCGACCGCTCGGTGAACCTGGACTCCGCCGAGGTCACCACCAAAACCCGCAGCGTCAACATCGACGAGGGCGCACGCCCCGACACCACGGTGGAAGGCCTGTCCAAACTGCGCGCTGTGTTTTCTGCGCGCGGCTCGGTAACGGCGGGCAACAGCTCGCAAACGTCTGATGGCGCGGGTGCCTTGATTCTCGTGAGTGAGGCCGCTTTGAAGCGCTACAACCTCAAACCCCTGGCCCGCTTCATCAGCTATGCCAACCGCGGCGTGCCACCGCACCTGATGGGCATTGGCCCGATTGAGGCGATTCCCTTGGCGCTGAAATTTGCAGGCATCAAGCAAGACGACATCGACTGGTTTGAGCTGAACGAAGCCTTTGCCGCGCAGTCGCTGGCCGTCATCAACACCCTGGGGTTGAACACCGCCAAGGTCAACCCCATGGGCGGCGCGATTGCCCTGGGCCACCCACTGGGTGCCACCGGTGCTATCCGCTCAGCGACAGTGGTTCACGCCTTGCAGCGCAAGAATCTGAAGTACGGCATGGTGACCATGTGCGTGGGCATGGGGCAGGGGGCTGCGGGGATATTCGAACGGGTCTGACGACCCGCCCCCTGTGCCGCCTGCGGCGTCTTCCCCCGCAAGCGGGGGACGCCATCGGTGGCCCGGCAAAGCCGGTTCCACGATGGCCCTGTAATGGGTGGTTTGATATTTGGAGGCTTTGTGAGCGAGCAGACCGTGACGAACAGTGGCCACGCCTTTGATGCGGCAGTGGCTTTGCAGCCGCAGGCCGATGGCCGCTTCAGCGGCCACACCAGCTTGGCCTATGCCAACATGGTCGGGCCGTTTGGGGGCATCACGGCTGCGCAGGCGCTGAATGCGGTGCTTCAGCATCCGCAGCGGCTGGGTGAGCCGGTGTCGCTCACGGTGAATTTTTGTGCGGCCTTGGCTGATGGGCCGTTTACCGTGAAAGCCCATCCGGCCCGTACCAACCGCTCGACCCAGCACTGGGTGATCGAGGTATCGCAAGCTGAACAGGTGGTGTTAACCGCCACCGCCTTTACGGCGCTGCGCCGCGACACCTGGAGCGGGCCTGAGCATGCGATGCCCGTGGTTCCACCGCCGTCAAACGTTGAAGTTCCCGATGGCAAAGCCCGCGTCGAATGGGTGAACCGCTACGAAATGCGCTTTGTGCAGGGCGGCTTTCCCATCGACTGGAACGGTGTGGATACGGGCACCAGCCGCAGCCAAGTGTGGGTGCGTGACAACCCGCCCCGCCCGCTGGACTTTGCGTCGCTCACCGCGCTGGCGGACATCTTTTTCCCCCGCATCTGGTTGCGCAGGCCCACACTGGTGCCGATTGGCACGGTGTCGATGACGGTGTATTTCCATACTGACGGTGCGCAATTGGCTGCCACCGGCACGGGCTATTTGCTGGGCCAGGCGCAGGCACAAAACTTTCGCAACGGCTACTTCGACCAGACTGCGCAGATGTGGAATGAGGCTGGACACTTGCTGGTCACGACGCACCAAGTCGTCTACTACAAAGAGTAGCCATGAACACCCCGCCGATGAACAAAGTTGCCCTGGTCATCGGTGCCGGAGATGCCACCGGCGGCGCGGTGGCCCGCCGCTTCGCCCAGGGCGGCTACACCGCCTGTGTGACCCGCCGCAGCCTGGACAAGCTGCAACCCTTGCTTGACCAGATCAAAGCCGACGGGAACACCGCCCTTGGCTTCGCATCCGATGCGCGCCAAGAAGAAGAGGTGGTGGCCTTGGTCGAGCAGATCGAGTCAACCATCGGCCCCATTGAGGTGCTGGTGTTCAACATCGGGGCCAATGCGCCCAGCAGCATTCTGGAAGAGACCGCCCGCAAGTACTTCAAGATCTGGGAGATGGCTTGCTTTGCTGGCTTTCTGAATGGCCGCGAGGTCGCCAAACGCATGGTCACGCGGGCCGACGTGAGCCGACAACAAACCATCATCTTCACCGGTGCCACCGCCTCCCTGCGCGGCAGTGCCAACTTTGCGGCCTTTGCCGGTGCCAAACACGCCCTGCGTGCGCTGGCCCAAAGCATGGCCCGCGAGCTGGGGCCGCGCGGCATTCACGTGGCCCACAGCATCATCGACGGTGCCATCGACACGGCTTTCATCCGCGACAATTTTCCGCAGCGCTATGCACTGAAAGATCAGGACGGCATCGTCAACCCCGCGCACATTGCACATGCTTACTGGATGCTGCACCAACAGCCGCGCGACGCCTGGACGCATGAGCTGGATTTACGACCGTATTTGGAGAAATTTTGAATGCGAGGGGGCAAGGACGCGAAGGGCGCGAAAACTCGCGAAGGGCGCGAAAGAACAGCCAAAATTTTTATGGTTTTCTTTCGCGCCCTTCGCGTAGTTTTTGCGTCCTTCGCGTCCTTGCCCCCGATTCCTACGCCTGACTGACCAACCAAGGAGACACGATGAAAACCCTCGATTTCTACTTCGACTTTGGCAGCCCCGCCGCCTACCTGGCCTGGACGCAGCTACCCCAGCTGGCAGCCGACACCGGAGCCACGGTGAACCTGATGCCCATGCTGCTGGGCGGCATATTCCAGGCCACCGGCAACCGCCCGCCCATTTCGGTGCCACTGAAAGGCAGCTACCTGTTTGTTGATTTGGGGCGCTATGCCAAACGCTACGGTGTGCCCTTGGTCATGAACCCGTACTTTCCCATCAACACGCTGACTTTCATGCGTGCCGATGTGGGGCTGACGATGCGCGGCGACGCGCGTCTGAATGAATTTCGCTCAGCCATTTTCAAAGCCATCTGGGTGGATGCGCAAAACCTGAACGACCCCGCCACCGTGGTCAGCGTATTGGCCGCTGCGGGCTTCGATGCACAAGCCATGATGGCGCTAACCGCAGACCCGGCGGTGAAAGACGAGCTCAAAACGCGCACCGAAGCCGCCGTGGCGCGCGGCGTGTTTGGCGCGCCCATGTTTTTTGTTGGCAACCAGATGTTCTGGGGCCAGGATCGACTTGATTTTGTGAAAGAAGCCTTGCAATGACTAACGACGTTTTGATCCACACCGAAGGCCACCGACGTGGGCCACCTGGCCGTGCACATTGAGCTTGCAATGACTAACGACGTTTTGATCCACACCGAAGCCGGCGTGATGACTCTCACCTTGAACCGCGTGGACAAGAAAAACTCCATTTCGGTGGCCATGTACAGCGCGATGGCCGATGCACTCGCGCAAGCCGCGACAGACGCCAGCACCCGCGTGGCGGTGTTTCAAGGCCACGAGACCATCTTCAGCGCGGGCAACGACATTGGCGACTTTTTGAACAAACCGCCTGCGGGCATGGACTCGCCCGTGTTCCGCTTCTTGCACGCCATTGCCAGCTTTCCCAAGCCCTTGCTCGCCGCCGTCTGCGGCCCGGCGGTGGGCATTGGCACCACCTTGCTGTTTCACTGCGACCTGGTTTACGCGGGCGACAACGCCGCCTTCAGCATGCCCTTTGTCAACCTGGGCCTGTGCCCCGAAGCCGCCAGCAGCCTGCTGGTGCCGCAAATGCTGGGCTACCACCGCGCCGCTGAAGCCCTGCTCTTGGGCGAGCCCTTCATGGCCGAAGCCGCGCTGGAAGTCGGCCTGGTCAACCGCGTGCTGCCGCCGTTAGAGGCGAATAACTACGCCCAGCAGCAAGCCCGCAAACTCGCCGCCAAACCGCTTTCCAGCCTGATCGAAACCAAGAGCCTGATGAAGAAAAACCAGACCACCCAGGTGCTGCAGGTCATGGCCGAAGAGGGCGCCAGCTTCGGTCGCATGCTCACCGAGCCGGCCGCCAAAGAAGCCTTCACGGCCTTCATGGAGCGCCGCAAACCTGATTTCTCGCAGCTGTGAGCAAAACCCGCCTTCATGGCAGTGTTTACATGCCAAATCAGCTACCCGCCCAGGTGAATACTGCTCAAGCAGCTATATAAAACATAGCATATCAACCGAACCGAAAGCCCTCATGACCTCCCCCATCACCTCCCCCGTCAGCTACACCTTGAACGACGGCATCGCCACCCTCACCCTGGACGACGGCAAAGCCAACGCCATGAACCCGCGCATGCTGCAAGCCGTCAACGACGCGCTGACCCAGGCCGAGGCCGACCAGGCCGTCGTCGTGCTCACCGGCCGGCCCGGCATGTTTTCGGGTGGTTTTGACCTGGGCATATTCAAGGCGGGCGATGCCGCCGAGCAGCTGCGCATGCTCAACGCCGGTGCCCAAATCACCCATCGCCTGCTGTCGTTTCCCCACCCCGTGGTGGCCGCGTGCAGCGGCCATGCGGTGGCCATGGGCGTGTTTTTGCTGCTCTCAACCGACGTGCGCATCGGCCTGACAGAGGGTGCCATGGTGCACGTCAACGAAGTGCAAATCGGCATGACCGTCCCCCACTTCGCCCTGGAAGTCTGCCGCCAGCGCCTGGCCCCCGCCCACCTGACCCTGGCCGCCGTCACCGCCCAGCCCTACACCACAGCCCAGGCCTTGACCGCAGGCTTCTTCGACGAACTCGCCCCCGCCGAAACCCTCGCCACCGCCGCTTTGGCCCAAGCCACCCGGTTGAAAAAACTCAACCGTGCAGCGTTCACAGCGACCAAACTGCGCCAGCGGCAGGTGGGGTTGGCGGCGCTGGCGCTGGCGATTGAAGCGGATGCGAAGGATTGGGGTGCGCGGCTGACGGCGCGATAGGGGCGCGAATTACTGGAGCTGCAACAAGCAATCGGGGACGCGCTGCCGGATTTGGACTCCTCCGAGCCGCGACAAGCATTGGGGGTCAGATCCGGTCAGATCCCGATTCAGTACGAGTCCTCGTCGGCGCGACACAACACAAATACGAAATCGGGCTCTGACCGGCTCTGACCCCCATTGCGCACTGGTTTGCGGGAAGCGGTTGAGCCCAAACCCACCACAACACCCTAAGCGTGGCGCGCAACAAACGCCATTCCTGTGCGTTATTTACATCGGGTTTATTGACGGAATCGGCCTGCAGCCGATGAATTGATCACGACTCCAATCACTTGCAATGAAATCGGCCAGGTAGTTCGTCCTTTTGGCCGCCACTCGGTAAATCAGGGTTCTTGCCGCCAGAGCAAACACCGAAGTGAATCTCCGTTCCAGGCGGAAGATTGAAGAAATTGTCTTTAACCTGGCCTGGTCTTAGCCAATAAGCCTGCTGGAAGTACTTGCCCTCATTACCGCAGGCGCTACTCGAGGTGCCCGGAAGATCGGTCGGCGTATGGCAATGCATAACGTAAATTGTGAATGAACAGTTATTTGTCAAAGTTTGAGAATCATGCCCCTTGTGGGGACTTTTCTTGAATCCAAGAATTACGCAATTTGTCGCAACGAATCCCGATCCCCCAACATTTCGGACCGGATCAATGCCTATACCGCCCATTGAATTTCCGTCACCAAACTGAGTGGCCGCTACAACGCCGCTATGCAGTCCGAAGAAAAGCAATGGTCCGCACAAAAAGTTACGCCACGGAGTTTTTTGCATCCACCGATAAGCGTGAATGAGACGAGCACTGATCAACATAACCGGTTGGCTCCAAAATAAATTATCCGTTGAAGCTCTAGATTCAAATCGGCACCAAATGAAATCGACCCGCAGACCTACGCTTGCTCTCTGGCCCGGCGCAGCCCATTTAACCGACACTAGTGTTTCTGCTTATCCTTTAACTTGGGTGGATTGCGCCTGGAGCGGGTGCCTTGCAAGGTCAGCAAGCAGCGCGCATTGGTGGCTACCCAGCCAGATCAAATCTGTTGCTGGGGCATCCGTTTTCGTTTGGACACTGACTATCAGCACACTCGGCAAACACTAGATGGATTGGAAAAATATGCAGTAAGCGCGTTGCAAGATTGAGCGGCCAGAGCGAGTGCAGCTGGGGTGCCCTGATCCTTGCGTGCACAAGCACTTTGGCAAAGAGTTGTTGATTGGGGGTCCGGCACTCCAATCCAGACCGCACTGACACTACACTTAGCTTCCAGACAAGCAGAGGTGGCGCAAGCGCTACTACTCCCGCTGCCACTGGTGCCACTGCCACTGGTGCTACTCCCGCTGCCACTGGTGCTACTCCCGCTGGCACTACCGGACGAACCGGATGACGAGCCTGAGCTTTCTTCGCCGCCACAAGCTGTTAATAAACTGATGATCGTAGCCATAGTCGCTACACAAAATATCCGTTTGACTGTTTTGAAACTCACGGTGGGTACCTCGAAATTGAGTTGTTAGTGATCTGCGTTAACAAGAGCGTCACGCAGCTGCAGGTTACAAGTCCGGACAAGATCTACCCATCCCATATTCATGGTAGTCAAATTTGGGTATCACAACGTCCAAACCCCGTATGCTCAACTCGAAATATCCACTGTAGGAAGGTTGCGGTGGTCATCCACTTGTTCTCAAGGCGCAACCACTTGCAAACTACTCTGAACGTGGTGATCGTCGAAGACGATGAGCCCACCCGCCAAACCCTGTGCGACGCGATTTCTGCACAGCCCGGCATGCACGTCGCGGCGGAGTTCGGTTTGGTACTACCCGCGATTGTTTGGCTGCTCAGCCATCAGGCCGATGTTTTGCTCACCGATCTGGGTCTGCCCGACGGCTCGGGCATCAGCGTGATCAAGGCGTGTGCAGCCGCGCAGCCGCAATGCGACATCATGGTCATCACCATGTTTGGCGATGAGCAAAACGTGCTGGCTTCCATTGATGCTGGTGCTCTGGGCTACATCCTGAAAGATGCCGACAGTGTTGATGTGGGTCGCTTCATCACCGACATGCAGCGCGGCGGCTCACCCATGAGTCCGCTGGTGGCCCGCAAGCTGCTGACGCGTGCCCGTGTGCAACCCCAGCGTGCAGGCACAAGTAACCCAGTGGCGGCGATCAACCTGTCTGCGCGCGAAGCCGAAGTACTAGACCTGATTGCCCGTGGCTACACCTACAGCGAAATCGCGGCACTGCTCAAGCTGGCCACCGGCACCGTGCAAAGCCATGTCAAAAACATCTACGGCAAGCTGGCTGTTCATAACCGCAGCGAAGCGGTGTTTGAAGCGCACAAGCTGGGTTTGCTGCAGCCAGGTTTGTTGCAGCAGCAGCGTTTGTAGGTAGAAATTGCGCAAGTGGCGGTTCTGCTCTTTGGCGGCAGGAAGAGGCTAATAGCAATGGGACAACACAGCTGTCCGCCTATGCTCGCCCGCATGCTCATTCGTTGCTTCACAAGCTGTTCTCTACGCGCGCATGCCCTGGGCCTGGCCCTGCTGCTGTTCGCCGCGCCTTCCATGGCCCAGCCACAGGTCATTGAGCAAGCTCAATTCAGCCACCTGATCTCCAGCACAGTAACAGCCGCGACGTCTACAACCGTGGTCAGCCTGCCCTACCACTGGGACCAGCGCCAGGGCCCCGTCGACGGGCTTGGCATTTTTACTTTGCAGGTACCGGTGGCCGACATTCGTCAACCCCTGGCGGTGGCCATTCCCCGGCTGGGCAACAGCCACACCATTGCCGTCAACGGCGTGGCGCTGGCCCGCTTCGGCACGTTACCCAATAACCGCCATGACGATGCAGCGCCTGAGCCGCGCTATTTCGTGGTGCCCCCTGCGCTGTTGACGCCGCTGACCGAAGTGCAGATCACCGTCAGCGTGGTGGGTGGGCGCCGTGGCGGGCTGTCCCGGGTCACGGTGGGGCTTGAAAGCGACGTACTGCCGCTGCACCAGTCGGTCTATTTCTGGCAGGTCACCGCCACCCGCATCGTGGCCATCATCAGCGCCGTGTTGGGGTCGCTCGCACTGCTGCTGTGGGCTGGCCAGCGAGACCGCATGTACCTCTATTACGGTGTGGGCGAGTTGCTGTGGTCTGTGCAAACCCTGCGGGCACTCGTGACCACGCCTTTGATCCCCTGGCCCTGGTGGGGCGTGCTCACCCTGGCTGCATTCAACGCCGCGCCGCCCTTGCTGTCGCGCTTTGCACTGGGGGCCATGGGTGCTGCGCATGGCCGGGTGGCCACAACAGCCAACATCCTGGTTATTTTTGCCCTACCTGCTGCTGTGCTGACCTTGGTGGCGGGCCAGCTGTGGGTGGTGATTGTCTGGCAGACGCTCATGTTGGCCAACAGCGTGGCCATGGTTTTCAGCGTCATCACAAATCGTTCCAGCACGGTAGAAAAGTGGGAAGTGCGTGTGTTGGCGATGTCGGTGGTGGTGATCTTGGCCACTGCCGTTCGCGACTTTTTGGTGCTGCGGTTTTCCGCAGACACCTACGACCTCACGCCCTGGACCCGTTTCACCTGGATGCTGTTCGGCCTTAGTCTGGCCTGGATCATTGCCGAGCGGCTGCGCAAAAGCCACCATGTGGTGCGAAAAATGAACGCGCAGCTGACCCAGGAACTCGCCGCCCGAAGCGCCGACCTGCAGGCCGCATTTGACCGCTCGCGCGACAGCGAAAAAGAACGAGGTGCCGCCGAAGAGCGCCAGCGCCTCATGCGCGACCTGCACGACGGCCTGGGCAGCCAGCTGGTGGGTGCCCTGCGCATGGCCCAGCAACCTGATGCATCGCGCGGTGCCATCACCGCGCAGTTGCGGGAGGCAGTGGACCAGCTCAAGATCACCGTGGACGCGATGCAGGAAACCGATGGCGATATTGCCGCCGTGCTGGGCGCCCTGCGCTACCGCCTGGCCCCCCGCCTGGAGGCTGTAGGCATTGCGCTGCAGTGGAACATGGGTCGCCTACCCATCATGGCCGACTGGGGCGTGCGCCAGTCTTACCAGCTTCAAATGATCTTGCTGGAAGTATTTACCAACATGGTGGTGCATTCCGGTGCCACCACCGCCTCACTGTCAGCCACAGAAGTCAGCCTGCCCGAAGGCAGCGCCATTCAAATTGAAGTGACCGATAACGGCAAAGGCTTTTTGGTAGCCCAACCATCCCCCGGTAAAGGCCTGCCCAACATGCAAATCCGAGCCAAAGCGCTGGGCACCCAACTTGACATCCGGTCAGCACCCGGTGGCACACACATTCGCCTGACTTTGCCGGGAAATGCAGTGCTGCAGCCCGCGCCGTAGGTAGCGGCACGCACCCCGCAGGCTCCCCGTGGAGCCACGACAGGCATTGGGGGGCAGGTCGCTCTGACTCCCCCCATTGCGTGCTGGCTGGCGGGAGGCGATGGAGCCGCAACCCACCGCGCCACCCAGGCCGTGGCAAACAACAAACGCCATTCCTGTGCTTTATTTACATCGCGATTTCAAGCCAAATCGGCTACCCGCCCAGGTGAATACTGCTCAAGCAGCTATATAAAACATAGCATATCAACCGAACCGAAAGTCCTCATGACCTCCCCCATCACCTCCCCCGTCAGCTACACCTTGAACGACGGCATCGCCACCCTCACCCTGGACGACGGCAAAGCCAACGCCATGAACCCGCGCATGCCGCAAGCCATCAACGACGCGGCAAGTGGGTTTTGCTCCCTCGCCCCTCTGGGGGGGAGGGCTGGGGTGAGGGGCTGCGGAATGCGTAGCCGGTATGCGACGTAACGGCCCTCACTCCGACGCGTGGCGCGCAACAGACGCCCTTCCTGTGCGTTATTTACATCCCGATTTCAAGCCAAATCGGCCAGTAGCCCATGATTTGATTGCTGGGGCAGCTATATAAAACGCAGCAAGTCAGCGACAAAAATCTGAGCGAAACATAAGCGCCGCGACACAATGGCTTACAGAGGTGCTGGCGGTCAGTGCCGAAACCCACGGCCATTGCCGCGACCATGCCCCCGCACTACGCCCACAGTGGCGGCCACGAACTGGCTGCACATTTGCAGAAAGTCATCGCGCCAGATCCACAGGCTGGGCGGAGTAGAAACTCTTTTGTCGCACATGTTCGGGGTGACGGAAAAATCCAGTCACTCGAATCTCATCTATCAGGCGTCAGCCAACTGGCTTCCGAACTGGCCGGAAAGTTTGGGTTGACCACACAGGGGGCACTGGTCGGCTTGCTTCACGACTTGGGCAAGTACAGCGCGGCTTTTCAGGCCTACATTCAATCGGCTACTGGCTTGCTGAACCAAGATGAAGACGAAGACTTTGTTGAAGCTGCTGGCCTGAAAGGGAAAATTGATCACTCCACCAGCGGGGCCCAGCTAATTTGGACGGAATTGGCTGGACAGGGGAATCTGGCATCTGTCGCCGCTCAGATTCTGGCTTTGTGCATAGCCTCACACCATTCCGGCTTGATCGATTGCCTTGCGCAGCCTGACAACAAACCCGCTGAAGATTTGTTCACGAAGCGAATGAACAAGTCGACGGACAAAACCCACCTTCAGGAAGTGCTTGGTAAGGCAAATCAAAAGCTTCTGGAAACCGCGCGGGGCCTGCTGGTACGCCAAGAAACGACGCAGGCATTTCAAGCCTGGATTTCAAAAATTCTTGGCAAAGTCCCAGGCAATGACCCACGCAGCCCAATTTTTCAGCAACAAGTCGGGCTGCTCGTTCGTTCCCTGTTCAGTTGCCTCATAGATGCCGACCGTATTGACACGGCAGATTTTGAACACCCCGGACGCGCCCGGCACAGGCTGCGTGGTAAATATGAGGCTTGGGAAGTGTTGGTTCAAAGGCTAGAGACGCACTTGAAAGGCTTCACGCCACGCCATCCCATTGACGCATTGAGGCAGGATGTTTCGCGTCATTGTTTGGCCGGTGCAGCTCGGGAAAAGGGTATCTACACACTGACCGTACCAACGGGTGGCGGCAAGACGCTCGCAAGCCTGCGATTTGCGCTGCACCATGCCCTCAAACAGGGCATGGATAGAGTCATCTACGTCATTCCGTTCACATCCATCATTGACCAAAACGCCCAGGTCGTACGGGCCGTTCTTGAGCCCGAGGGTGTTGAGACCGGCAGCGTGGTGCTCGAACACCATTCCAATCTGACGCCAGAACAGCAGACTTGGCGCAGCAAAATCCTCTCTGAAAACTGGGATGCGCCAGTCGTCTACACCACATCTGTCCAATTGTTGGAAACCCTGTTTGGTGCGGGCACACGCGGCGCACGGCGAATGCATCAGCTGGCCAATTCAGTACTGATCCTTGACGAAATCCAAAGCTTGCCAGTCAACTGCGTTCATCTGTTCAATAACACCATGAACTACCTGACCGACTTTTGCGGCAGCACCGTTGTACTTTGCACCGCGACCCAGCCGCTGCTTGATCAGGTCGACCCATACAAAGGTGCGATTCGTGTTCCGAAAGACAACGAACTCATGCCGGATGTGAAGCGACTGTTCGACGATCTGAAGCGTGTTGAAGTTGTCAATCGGCGCAAGCCCGGTGGCTGGTCGCAAGACGAAATCGCCGCGTTGGCACTTCAAGAAACCCAGACCTCGGGCAGCTGCCTGGTTATTGTCAATACCAAAAAGGCAGCCCAAGCCATCTACCGCCTGTGCAAGGAAAGCAGCCTTGCCGAGGTTTTCCACTTGAGTACAAATATGTGCCCGGCACACCGAAAGTCAATTTTGAGCGACGTACGCGCGCGCCTGGATCAGGTTCCGTCCACCCCAACGCTGTGCATCAGTACACAACTGATTGAGGCCGGTGTAGATGTTGATTTCGGCTCGGTTATTCGATTCACGGCAGGACTGGATTCCATTGCCCAGGCGGCAGGCCGGTGCAACCGCAATGGCCGGGCGAAACAAGGCTTGGTGCATGTGGTCAACCCTTGCGCTGCCGACGAGAGTCTGGACAAGCTGCCCGATATCCAGATCGGTCGCAACGTAGCAGAGCGTGTATTGGACGATTACGAGGCCGACCCCGAAAAATTCGGAAACAACTGCATAGGGCCAGAGGCAATGACTTCGTACTACAAAAATTATTTCTTTGCCCGTGCAAATGACATGAGCTACCCGGTTTCCGCCAAACAAATTGGCCATGACGACACCCTGCTCAATTTACTTTCCACTAACAGCATGGCGCTGGCCGATTACAAACGCACCAAACGTCAAGCACCGATGATTTACATGCGACAGGCTTTCATGAGCGCCGCCAAGGCGTTCAAAGCAATCGATGCGCCTACGCGAGGGGTTATCGTGCCGTACACCACTGCTGGCAAAGACCTCATTAACGATCTATGCGCAGCTTATTTGCCTGAGAAAGAGTTTGAATTGCTGCGCAGGGCGCAGCAATTCAGTGTCAACGTATTTCAAAACGTACTTGAATCACTATCCAAAGCTGGTGTGGTTCGGGAAATACGAACCGGAGCCGCTATCCTCTACTTGACCGATTCGCGCTACTACAGTTCGGAATTTGGTCTATCCGAAACCCCGCAAGGAAATATGGAGATCCTCTATGTCGCATCGCAATAGCATCGAGTTCAAGGTACGTGCCCGCCACGCTTTATTTACCGACCCCTTAACCAAAATTGGTGGTGAGAAGTGCTCGTATCACATACCCACATATGAAGCTTTGAAGGGCATCGTTAAGTCAATTTATTGGAAGCCTACCTTCATTTGGGTGATCGATGAGGTACGGGTCATGAAACCTATTCGCACGCAAACCAAGGGCACTAAACCGCTTAATTTCGGAGGTGTATACCCCAGTGAGCGTGATCCGTCGAATAAAAAGGAAAAGCCGTCAAACACTTTGGCAATTTACACCTTTCTTGCTGATGTCGAATACCAAGTAAGAGCACATTTCGAATGGAACATGCGCCACCCCGAACTCGAAAAGGACCGGGTAGAAGGCAAGCATTACGCAATCGGCAAACGAATGCTGGAACTGGGTGGAAGGCAAGACATATTTTTAGGCACACGTGATTGCCAGGGTTACGTGGAACCCTGTGTATATGGGTCTGAAGTCGGCCACTACGACAACGGTGGAGAGCTGGCATATGGATTGATGTTTCATGGCTTCGACTACCCAGACGAAGCCGGGGAAAACAATTTGCAAGCTCGGTTCTGGAAACCTGTCATGGCCAATGGCCATATCCAATTTATTCGCCCGGAAGACTGCACCATTCGGAAACTCGTTCGCGCCATGAAGCCCAAAAAATTTGGCGAAGGAAAGCTGCGCGATGTTGTGCAAGAAGCTGCTGAACTGGGAGTTTAAAAATGAGTTGGGTACAAAGGCTTTATGAAACGTATGAACATTGCAAAGGCCGTGAGCCTCCAGGCACAGACCGATTGTTACCTGTCAGTCATTCAATACAACAAGCACACATAGAAATCACGCTTGATGCCCAAGGTAATTTCAAATCTGCCCGAACAATTGGTAAAGTAGAAACTGTGATTCCGGCTACTGAGCAGTCTGCGGGGCGAACAGGTCGAGATCCACCGCCACACCCGTTGTGCGACAAAATTCAATACTGCGCGGCAGATTACGCAGAGAAAGGCGGTATCAAACCACCGTTTTTCAGCGACCATGCGAACATTAAGAAAGAAGTTGTTGAGGGATATGAAACTCTTCTTTCCTCTTGGTGCAACTCTAATTTCAGCCATTCCAAGGCTAATGCAGTGTTGTCCTATGTCCGCAAACGAGAGCTTGTGGCAGATTTGGTGCGGGAAAAAATTCTGCATATCGGTATTGACGGCAAGCTGCTTACCAACTGGGTCGGTGATGCGTCAACTCCTGAAATATTCAAAGTCCTGACCCCAGATCCGAAAACCAAGCTACGCGACCAAGGTAATGCATTCATACGCTGGCATATTCGTGAACCAGACAATCCTTGTACGGCAGTATGGGAGGATGCTTCGCTACAGGATGCTTGGGCAAAATTTGATGCGAGTAACAAAGAGATCATCGGCGTTTGTATCGTGACTGGCGCAACGTATACAAGTTTGGCGTTGAATCATCCCAAACGCATCCGTCATTCGGGAGATGGTGCCAAGCTCATTAGCGCAAACGACAGTTCGGGGTACACATTCAGAGGCCGTTTTACCGATGACACGGGACAGCAGGCGTGCGGTGTTGGCTACGAAGTCACACAAAAGGCCCATAACGCCTTACGTTGGCTGATAAAACGTCAGGCCTATAGAGACGACGACCAAGTCATCGTAAGTTGGGCGGTCGCTGGAATGCCTGTTCCCGATCCTTTTGGCGATTCAATGACGTTGATGCTTGCGGGCGAATCAATCTGCGGAGTATCGACAAAGTCAGAGCAAATACTTGAAGGCAATACAGGTCAAGCCTTTGCAAAACGCCTCAATCTCGCGATGGCAGGCTATCGCGCGAAGCTGGGGGCGACTGATGACATCGTTGTCATGGGCCTTGACTCGGCGACGCCAGGGCGAATGGCTATTACCTACTACCGCGAAATGACTGGTTCGGAGTTTCTTGACCGGATCGAAACCTGGCACATGGTCTTCGCATGGCCGCAAAATTTTGGCAAAGAACGGAAATTCGTCGGGGCTCCGGCACCTCGCGATATAGCCGAAGCGGCGTTCGGTCGCCGTCTTGATGAAAAGCTTAAAAAATCTACGGTCGAGCGGCTACTTCCATGCATCGTCGATGGACAAACGCTCCCGCAGGATCTTGTCGAATCAACAGTAAGAAGGGCTAGCAACCGCGTAGCACTCGATCACTGGGAATGGGAGAAAACCCTGGGCATTGCCTGTGCCCTGTTTAAAGGCGCTTTCATAAACGAGGAATATCAAATGACGTTAGAAACTGATCGGAACAGTCGCGATTATCTATATGGCCGCTTGCTGGCTGTTGCGGAACATATTGAAGGCCGTGCGCTGTACGTTGCTGGCGAAAAACGCGATACAACCGCCACGAAGTTGATGCAACGTTTTGCAGATCGCCCAGCCAGCACTTGGCGCACGATCGAACTTGCGCTTACGCCAGCCAAATCTCGCCTGCGATCAAAGCGGGCTGCGTTCATGTACGAAATGGATAAACTGCTTGATGAAATCATTCCCAATTTTCTTGGCAACGATTTTCTCGACGATAGCAAGCTTTCTGGTGAATTCCTGCTGGGTTATCACTGCCAGCGACAAATACTGAACCCACCCAAAAATGATAACGCCACCCCTGCTGAAAATTCATCGACAGAGTAAAAAAACTTAAGGAAATTAATATGACCTCCTTGCAAAACAAAATTGATTTCGCCGTAATCCTCCGCGTCAAAAATGCCAATCCAAATGGCGACCCGTTGAATGGCAACCGTCCGCGCACTGACTATTCAAACTTCGGCGAAATGAGCGATGTCTCCATCAAGCGGAAAATCAGGGATCGCTTATTGGAACGTTGGGTTAGCGATGGGCGCAATGAGGATGACGGCAACTTGATTTATGTACAGTCTGACGACCGTAAAGTGGACGAGGCTAAAAGCCTGCGCGCACGGGCAGAAGCGGGATTGGGTAAAGAACTGGGGTCGGCAAAAACGGTAGAGTTGGCGTGTAAAAAATGGCTGGACGTGCGTGCATTTGGGCAGTTGTTTGCTTTAAAGAGCAATAAGAAAGCAGGCAAAAAGCAAGAAGACGGCAGTGACGACGAGGGCGACACTGGAGTGTCTATTGGTATACGTGGCCCCGTTACGGTTCAATCTGCCTTTAGCGTTGAGCCAATCGATATCGCAAGTATGCAAATCACAAAAAGTGTAAATGGGGAGGATACAAAGGACGGTAAGAGAAGTTCTGACACGATGGGGACGAAGCATCGCGTAGATAAAGGAATTTATGTTTTCTTCGGAAGCATGAATCCTCAACTTGCAGAGAAAACTGGTTTTAGCGATGAAGATGCTGAGGCCCTTAAGCTGATACTGTCCCGGCTATTCGAAAATGATGAATCGTCCGCCCGTCCAGCGGGCAGTATGGGAGTTCTCAAACTCGTCTGGTGGAAACATAACTGCAAGGCAGGTCAGTATTCTTCGTCACGGGTACACCGCACGTTGACGACGATGCCAGATGGAAACTTGGAGTTTTCGCACTTGGATGGGCTTGCTCCAGAAATTATTGATGGCTTCTGATTGCCCACATTGAAAGACAGCTGACATGAAAATCCTCCCCACTGATTTCGACGGCCAGGCCATCCGCCGCATGTATGACGAAGAAACCGAAACCTGGTGGTTTTCGGTCATCGACGTGATTCAGGTGTTGACCGATAGCAAGAGCGCCAAGCGGTACTGGTCTGATCTGAAACGCAAACTCGCGCAGGAAGCGGGTTCTGAGCAACCGTACGAAAAAATCGTACGGTTGAAGCTGCCCGCTGCTGACGGCAAGCAGCGGGAAACCGACGTCGCCACCGCCGAAACCCTGCTGCGCATCGTCCAATCCGTCCCCAGCCCCAAGGCCGAGCCCATCAAGCTGTGGCTGGCCAAGGTGGGTTACGAGCGCATGCAGGAGCTGGCCGACCCGGCCTTGTCGCTTAACCGGGCGCGGGAAACCTGGCAGCAGCATGGGCGCAGCGACAAGTGGATTGCGCAGCGCATGACGGGGCAGGAAACGCGCAACAAACTCACCGACTACTGGCGCGAGCACGACATCAAAGAGGGTAGTGAGTTCGCCATCCTGACCAACATCATTCACCAGGAATGGGCTGGCGTGAGCGTGAAAGAACACAAAGACCTGAAGGGTCTGAAAAGCCACAACCTGCGCGACCACATGAGCGAGGCCGAGTTGATTTTTACAGCGCTGGCTGAGCTGTCGACACGGCAGATTTCTGAAACCAGCAACGCCACAGGTCTGCCGCAGAACAAAACGGCTGCCCAGGCCGGTGGCCGTATTGCCCGGCAGGCGCGCAACCAGCTCGAAAGCCAGACGGGCAAGTCGGTGGTTTCAGGCAGCAATTACTTACCGCTTGAGGCCAATCGCATCAAGAAAGTTTTGAAACCGCCGCGCAAAGGCTGAGCCGCGGCAATTCCAGCCGCATCACAATGGGTGCTTGCGTTACACCGTCATTTCTTCACCTGAAGGTATCAACATGACTGAAATTGTTTTCGTTATCGAGCACGCACTCGAAGGCGGTTACACCGCGCGGGCCTTGGGCCAATCCATCTTCACCGAGGCTGACACCGAGGCGCAATTACGGGTGGCGGTGCAAGACGCCGTGCACTGCCATTTTGATGAAGGCACTTCGCCCAAAGTGATCCGTCTGCACTTTGTGCGTGACGAGTTGCTGGCTGCTTGAGTTGCCGCCGCCATGCGATTGCCGCGTGATTTGACGGGTGCGCAACTCATCAGCGCATTGACAAAGTTGGGTTACCTACGCACCCGACAAACGGGTAGCCATGTGCGCATCACTTGCTCACAGCCCGTGCAGCACCACGTGACCGTGCCGCTACACGACCCGTTGCGCATCGGCACGTTGGCTGCGATTCTTCAAGACGTTGCGCAAGTGCAAAGCCTCTCCCGAGACGAGTTGCTGATTCGGCTGTTTGGCTGATTTTCCAGCGCACCATGCCCGCAGAAGCCGACCCAATTCCCCTGTCAGCCCTGCAACACTGGGCCTACTGCCCGCGCCAGTGCGCGCTGATTCACCTGGAGCAAGCGTTTGACGAGAACGTGCACACCCTGCGCGGCCAGGCCGTGCATGCGCGGGTGGACAAGCCGGGTGTTGAAACCGCCAAGGGCGTGCGCGTGGAGCGGGCACTGCCGCTGTGGCATGACGAACTTGGCCTGGTAGGCAAAGCCGATGTGGTGGAGTTTTTGCCCGATGGCACGCCCTACCCGGTGGAATACAAGCACGGCAGCCGCCACAAAGCCACTGCCATTGCCGCTTGCGACGATGTGCAACTGGCCGGGCAGGCCCTGTGCCTGCAAGCCATGACCGGCCATGTAGTGAATGAAGGCGCGATTTACTACGCCTCGTCCAAGCGCAGGCGCGTGGTGCCCATCACGCCTGCGCTGCGCGAGCAGGTGGCGCACACCGCGCAAGCTGTGGCACACATGCTGCGCTCGGGTATCTTGCCTGCGGTGTTACCGCCCGACCTGGCCGCGCAGCGCTGCAAGGCCTGCTCACTCATCGACCGTTGCCAGCCGCAGGCCGTGGCAGCGCAGGTGCAGGCCGCACGCGCTGCGTTGTTCGATCCAGACCGGTAAGTCGAATTGAAAGAGGCGCCATGCAACTGCTCAACACCCTTTACGTCACCACGCCCGAAACCTACCTGCGGCTGGACAACGACACCCTGCGTGTGGAGGTAGAGCGCGAAACCCGGCTGCGCGTGCCGCTGCACCACCTGGGCGCGGTGGTGTGCTTTGGCTCGGTGGGTTTGTCGTCGCCACTCATGCACCGGCTGGCCGACAGCGGCATTGCGCTGGTGCTGCTGGACGACAACGGCCGCTTCAAGGCCCGGCTGGAAGGCGCGGTGACGGGCAATGTGCTGCTGCGCCAGGCCCAGTTTGCGCGGGCCGGCGATGCCGCCTACACGCTGGACCTGGCCCGGGCCTTTGTGGCAGGCAAGATCAAAAACAGCCGCCAGGTGCTGCAGCGTGGCGCGCGTGAAGCCAAAGACGAGGGCGAAGCCCGCATGCTCACCCGCGCCGCAGACGACCTGGCCGCCAGCCTGCGCGCCTTACCGGACGCAACCGATCTGAATGTGGTGCGCGGCCTGGAAGGCGAAGCGGCCCGCCAGTACTTTGCCGGCATCAACCTGCTGGTGCGTGCCGATGCGCGTGAACACTTCCAGATGGATGGCCGAACCCGCCGCCCGCCCAGAGATCAATTGAATGCCTTGCTATCATTTTTATACGCGATGTGGATGAACGACTGCCGCAGCGCGCTGGAGGCTGCGGGGCTGGATCCGCAAGTTGGCTTCTTGCATGCGCTGCGCCCGGGCCGCGCCGCGCTGGCGCTGGATTTGATGGAAGAGTTTCGCCCCTGGGCAGACCGGCTGGCACTCAGCCTGGTCAACCGCGGGCAGCTCGGCGCAGCAGACTTTGCCTTGCACGAAGGTGGCGGCGTGTCGCTGGCTCCCGACGCACGCAAAGCCGTGGTGATAGCCTTTCAGGAGCGCAAAAAAGACGAGATCAACCACCCCTTGCTGGCACAGGCTGTGCCGCTGGGCTTGGTGCCCCTGGTGCAGGCGCGCCTGCTGGCGCGTGCGCTGCGTGATGACGCCGCGCCAAATGCCTACCCTTATGTGCCGTTCATTAACAAATAGACTTTTTTGGAGGTTGCCATGCTGGTTCTGGTTTGCTACGACGTGAGCACCGAAACCCAAGCAGGCCGCCGTCGGCTGCGGCGTGTGGCCAAGGTGTGCGAGTCCACCGGCCAGCGCGTGCAAAAGTCGGTGTTTGAGTGCCAGGTCAACCTGGCGCAGTTTGAGGAGCTGGAGCGCAAGCTACTGGCCGAAATCGACGTCACAGCAGACTGCCTGCGCCTGTACCGCATGCCCGAAACCCGTGGCTTTGAGGCCCGGGAGCACGGCAGCTTCAAAGCGGTGGACTTCGATGGCCCGCTGGTTTTGTAGCTTCGGCAGCTGGTTTTGCAGAGCCTTCCTAGCCACCCGCGTGGTACCTTCTCAGCGCGAACCTGAAGTGGCGCAACTCTGCTCAGTTGGTTCGCGCCTCCTGTAAGTGCCTGATTTATATGTTCAATTTGAAATCTCAGTGGAAATTTGACACGGATGTCGGCATCTGGTCAAACGGTTCGCGGAAAACCTGGAATTTCTGTTTGGGGATAGGTACTTATTGAGGATGAGATTCGCCCGCCAGTATTGGCGGGCGTGGATTGAAACAAGTTGTGGACGTGGTTGTGGACGGCGCAAGTTGGATTCGCCCGCCAGTATTGGCGGGCGTGGATTGAAACAACGCCGACCAAACACCTCCAGTAAATAAGATTTGATTCGCCCGCCAGTATTGGCGGGCGTGGATTGAAACTGCGCGGGCTTTTTCGGGGAGCATGGCGCGGTCGGGATTCGCCCGCCAGTATTGGCGGGCGTGGATTGAAACTTTCAAAAAAATATTTTGCATCTGTTTTTTTTAGGATTCGCCCGCCAGTATTGGCGGGCGTGGATTGAAACCGCCCGTTCGCCTGCGCGTACCTACTAGGGCCTAGATTCGCCCGCCAGTATTGGCGGGCGTGGATTGAAACAAAGTTTTTGAGTCGCAGGCCATGGGATTGCTCCGATTCGCCCGCCAGTATTGGCGGGCGTGGATTGAAACTGCCCGCCGTGCCGCTGGTGATCGAGCAGGTGCTCGATTCGCCCGCCAGTATTGGCGGGCGTGGATTGAAACCGTATGCCAATAATTCTCGAACGCATAGCGCCTCGATTCGCCCGCCAGTATTGGCGGGCGTGGATTGAAACCGCGCCGAGTGGGATAACCTGAGCTGGCGCAAAGGATTCGCCCGCCAGTATTGGCGGGCGTGGATTGAAACAATTAATTCACAGACATTTACCCCAGGTTCTGCGGATTCGCCCGCCAGTATTGGCGGGCGTGGATTGAAACCCACCCTGTGGGCAGTCGTATCGAAAAGCCCCGAAGATTCGCCCGCCAGTATTGGCGGGCGTGGATTGAAACACCTTGCCCACGGCCACCGCGAAACGCCCGGCCTGGATTCGCCCGCCAGTATTGGCGGGCGTGGATTGAAACACCAATAAGCCAATGGGCAAGCTTGGCCGGATGCGATTCGCCCGCCAGTATTGGCGGGCGTGGATTGAAACGCCCATGCTCTCAGCCATGCGGCTCATGTCGCAGTGATTCGCCCGCCAGTATTGGCGGGCGTGGATTGAAACAGGGCCAGCTCGCGGTCGGTGAACGGCTTCGCGCCGATTCGCCCGCCAGTATTGGCGGGCGTGGATTGAAACAGCAGCGCGCTGGACTTTGGCAGCGATGCGCTGGGATTCGCCCGCCAGTATTGGCGGGCGTGGATTGAAACACTGACGCTTGTATTCCCGGCTGGTTATGAGGCGGCGATTCGCCCGCCAGTATTGGCGGGCGTGGATTGAAACAAATTCTCAAACGGGAAAACTGCACTCAAACCCTGATTCGCCCGCCAGTATTGGCGGGCGTGGATTGAAACAATGCGTGACTGGTTAAAATCTATTGAGAGCGCCGATTCGCCCGCCAGTATTGGCGGGCGTGGATTGAAACCATTGAAATATTTACCGATGACCAAGGCAGACACCGATTCGCCCGCCAGTATTGGCGGGCGTGGATTGAAACATAGATCCCCCGCATTGCTTGGGTAGCTGCGACCGATTCGCCCGCCAGTATTGGCGGGCGTGGATTGAAACCACGCCCGGCAAAGGCAGTGCTAATTTGTGCCTAGATTCGCCCGCCAGTATTGGCGGGCGTGGATTGAAACTGCCGACAAGCCGATACAGCGGCTACACGCTGCGCAGATTCGCCCGCCAGTATTGGCGGGCGTGGATTGAAACCTCGGCATACACCGCACCCTCGACGGCTTGCTCAAAGATTCGCCCGCCAGTATTGGCGGGCGTGGATTGAAACAACTTTGCGTATGACAGCCTGGGCACCGTTGACAGATTCGCCCGCCAGTATTGGCGGGCGTGGATTTACATAACCGCAGTCCCGCAAAAGCTTAGTCAGAGGTTGCTGAGGGCAGGGCTAGTGCAAAAAACTGGTGTAGCACCCTGTTTTCTGAGCAAAACAAGTGAACGTGCACAGTCCATATGCTCAAGCAGCTATCTTTTCTGTAGCGAACTCAATGGGTAAGCGTGGTGTCCTGTGGATCGGGCTGGCGCAAGCTCGGTCACACAGGGATCGCTTGGGTGTCGGCTGGGTGGGCCCAGTCGGCTGTGTCTTCGGTGCCTGGGGCAAGCGCGGGTGCGCCGCAAACGCCCGGTCCAGTGCCCGCGCAGGCACCCCAGCCTGCAGTGGGGGCCGCCGTGCTGCGCAGCCACCCGCACTGGCGTGCACCCGACCGACTGCTGGCCGCCATTCGGGTGGTGCTGACAACGCACACGCCCAGCGATTCGGCGGGGCCTTGGACGCGCACGGTGCAGTAACGTTATTTGGGGGTGAGTGCAAGCAGGCTTGGTTGACCACTTTCGTGCGCTTGGCGTAACCTTTGTGCTCTCTGAGTTTTTGACCGCACATGCGCTATGACCACTTTCCTGGCCCACCTGACCGACCTGCACATCTGCGAGCCTGGCCAGCTGGCCTATGGCCGTATTGACACAGCCACCCACCTGAAAACCGCCGTGCAATCGGTGCTGCGCCTGCCCCAGCCGCCGCATGCAGTGGTGTTCAGTGGCGACCTGGTGGACTTTGGCCGGGCCGACGAATATGCCCATCTGCGCGAGCTGCTCAAGCCCCTGTCCATGCCGCTGTACCTGCTCCCCGGCAACCACGATGAGCGCAGCCAACTGCGCAAAAGCTTTCCTGATCACACCTACCTGGGCGCTGAAGGCTTTGTTCAATACACGGTGAAAGTGGGCGGTTTGCGGTTGATCGCGCTGGACACCATCACCCCCGGCCAGCCCTACGGCCAGCTGTGCAACCAGCGCCTGGACTGGTTGGCCATGCAGCTGAAAACCTATGCACACGAGCCGGTGGTCATCGCCATGCACCACCCACCGTTTGCCACGCTCATTGGCCACATGGATGCCATTGGCCTGCGCGAAGGCGCTGCCGAGCTGGAAGCCCTGGTGGCGCAATACCCCAACGTGCAGCGCATCATCTGCGGCCATTTGCACCGCGCGATTGACGTGCGCTTTGGCGGCAGCATGGCCTGCACCACACCGTCGCCCGCGCACCAGGTGTGCCTGAACCTGGACCCGCAAGCTGCCCCGGCCTGGGCCCTGGAGCCACCGGCGTTTCGTCTGCTGGCACTGCCGGCCCTACCCGCTGCTCAGCGCCTGATCAGCCACCTGGTGCCCTGCGGTAGCTTTGACGGGCCGCACCCGTTTCATGATGCCTAAATTTTGGGTGACGAATGCGTAAAGCTGCCTGATTCAGTACATGCCTCAGACGCGACCAATCCGTCATTGCCGCGAGGCGGGAATCCAGGTGCGCGGTGGTGCCGGTAGCAGGGGATTTGAGTACGCTGAGCGTGGATTCCCGCCTGCGCGGGAATGACGATCTGAGGCATGTATCTATTGAGCGTTTCAAAAAACATGACGGCTGGAACGCTCGATCCCTCACCCCAGCCCTCTCCCGGAG
The DNA here is from genome assembly GCA_013297875.1 of Comamonadaceae bacterium. GTDB lineage: Bacteria > Pseudomonadota > Gammaproteobacteria > Burkholderiales > Burkholderiaceae_C > JAAFIW01. Next base: position 120,990 of record JAAFIW010000008.1, read on the forward strand.
GGAGAGGGTGAAAACAGTCCAACTCACTGTCGTGAATTTGGAAGAGATCAATAATCCTAGAAACAGCAGTTGACCGCTCGTCCCGGCAACTTTTACCAATGAAATCAAACACTTGTAGCGTTGAGCGACCTCACCAGTTGGGTGAGAACGCTACGCACCCAATTGAGCCGCCCTGGCGTGCGCTGGCTGCGTTGCTCCTCCTAGCAGGCAAGAGCCTGCGTCGTCGTCACGCCTTGCCAGCCCACCCCATGACGACCCACTTGGGCGCGTCCAACCACTGTTTCTAGGATAATCAGGTAAAGCTGTGCGCTTGAATCACCCGCGCCGCTTCATCGGTGAACTGCCCGGCGGCCACCATGGCTTGCACGGTTTGCGGTGTGAGCAGGGCGAATTGCGCCACCTCACCGTCTTGATTCACCGGCTGCACGCCCTCCGGTAGCACCGCACGAAACCAGTCAATTCGCTCGCTCATGTAGCCTGCACCGTGCCCCTCGCTGCTGGGTTTTTCAATGTGCACGGCACCGCCGTGCTGTAGGTCTTGCAACTGCGCCAAGTGCAGCCCCGCCTCTTCCCAGGTTTCGCGTGCCACGGCGCAAAGCAGTGTGGCATCCAGCGCATCGTCGGCACTGACCATGCCGCCCATCAGCGTGTCCCACAGGCCCGGGTCGTTCGGCTTGTTTAGCGCGCGCTGCTGCACCCACAGACGACCATCGGGCGCGCAGCCCACCAGGTGCACCGCCTGCGTGGCAATGCCCAGCACCCGAACCGCCGCGCGCTCCACCGTGCCTAGGCGCTGGCCCTGCGCGTTGCACACCGCCAGTTGCTCGTTGCGCCAGGCACCGGCCAGGCCTGCATGGCGCAAAGCCTGCGCCAGCTGGTTCAGCCCGCCCGTGACGGGCCCTTCGACCTGCCAGCCTAGCGTTTTGTTTTGCTCCTTATTTTGTAGCTGCTTGAGCAATAAACGTATGGGCTGATGGCCGATTTGATTCAAAAAATCAGGTTCAACCGAGCCCACGGCATGCCACACGCCTTCAGCCTGCACCCACAGCGGTACGCGCGGGCGCAAGGGCGCTTGCCGGCCGCTCTCCACCTCGTTCAACGCTTCTTCAGTGTTTCCAGGCCCAGCCGCCCGTCGCCAAACTCGGCATACGGCCCCGACAGGCTGCCGTCGGTGGCCATGCTGTAGATGCTCACACCGCAGCGCGCGCCGCCGTAGCTCACCGCCAGGCCATTGCCCTGGCGAATGCCCACGCCGTTGTAAACCGATGCGCTGTCTTTGTAGACCACGCGAAAGGTCTGGCCATTGGCGGTGATGGTGGTGATGCCGTCATAGGCCTGGCCATTGGCGTCTTTGCCCACCGACTCGTAGGTGCCTTCCAGCTTGTCGGGCGCGCCGGCCTGTTTGGTCAGGCGCTCGATGCCCAGCGTGGTGTGATCCAGATCGCCCCAGGGGCCGGCCAGCTTGCCACCGGCCTGAATGTCCATGGCGCTGAGCGTGCACTTGTTGCTCGGCCCCCAGGAAGCAAACAACTGGTTGCCCCGCTGAATGCCCATGCCGCGCTGGGTTTTGCCGTCCGAGTAGGTCAGGCGAAACACCTGGCCCGCCTCGGTAATGCGCAGGCTGCCGGTGTAGGGCTGGCCATCAAAGTCTTTGCCGGTGACGACGTAATTGCCCGGCAAAGACTGGGCGACCGCCAGGGTGCTCAAGGCCAGGGCTGCAGCGGCCACGAAAAAGTGTTTGTGGTTCATGGTGAATTGAAAAGTAAAAAGGTGTAAAAAATGCCAAGGAAATATAGCGCCAGTTCGCCCGCTAAGTGACGCTTCAGGCCTGAAGGGCGTTCCACCCCCGCGCTTCAGGCCTGAAGGGCGTTCCACCCCCGCGCTTCAGGCTTGAAGGGCGTTCCACCTCCGCGCTTCAGGCCTGAAGGGCGTTCCACATCTCCTGGTCCCGTGCCGCCGTCCAGATGCGGGGGTTCTTGATGCCCTTGGCCTCGTCATACGCCCGGCTCACATCAAACGGCAGGCAGTGTTCGTAGATGAACACATGGCCAAACACCGGGTCCATGGCTTGGCGGGTGTGGGCCATCGCTGCTTTCAAGTCCATGTTGGCGGCCGCCGCCTGTTTGCCCGCTTCAAACAGCGTGGTCACCCAGCGGTGGGTGTAGTCCAGCGCCTTGTTCACGTCGGCATTGCCTTTCATGGCTTCGCCGCGGCCGGGCACGATGGCTTCGGCCTTCAATTCGCGCAGCGCGGCCAATGTGGCGGGCCATTCTTCCAGCTGCGCGTCGCCGGTGTAGACGCCGGCGTTGTATTCCACCAGGTCGCCACTAAACAGCACCTTTTCTTCCTCCACCCAGGCAATGGTGTCGCCGCGCGTGTGGCCTGGGCCGGGGTGCCAGATCTGTACTTTCACGCCGCCCAAGTCCACGGTGAGTGAGCCCTGGCGGCCCGGCTTGCCGTCGCCAATCACCATCGTGGGCCAGGTCAGGCCGGGAATACTTTCCTGGCCGCGAAACAGGCGGGGAAAGCGGTCAATCTCGCTTTGCATGTCTTGCGCACCACGCTCCACGATCAGCTCGTAAGTGCCCTGGCTTGCTATCACCTCTGTAGCGCCTTCAGCAATGTAGGCGCTGGCTCCCAGCACACGCACGGCATGGTAGTGGGTGAGCAGCACGTACTTGATGGGCAGGCTGCTCACGCCGCGGATGCGGGCGATCAGGTCACGCGCCAGGTCGGGCGTGGCGGTGGCGTCGCTGACCATGATGAATTTCTCGCCAATGATCACACCCGAGTTCGGGTCGCCCTCGGCGGTGTAGGCCCAGCAGTGGGCAGACAGTTGCTCGAAGGTGATTTTTTTGTCGGTCAGATCGGCTTGACTGGCGAAGGCTTTGGTGGGGGCTTGCGACATGCTTTGAACTCCGGTGAGGGGATGAAAAATTCACCTAATCGTAATGCGTTACGAATGGGTAAATTTCCGCTGTGGATTTGTCTCTCAACCAATCCACCGCTTGCCGCGCCAAGTCACCCGGCGCGGCGGTGGCATCCAGCGCCAGCACGCCGGGCTCACCCGCCGGGTCTTGCAGGGCTTCAAACTGGCTGGCGACCAGGCTGGGCGGGTAAAAGTGGCCGGGGCGGCTGGCCACGCGGCGCAGGCTCTCAGCGGGGGTGATTACCAAGTGCACAAAGCGCAGGTTCGGTACGCAGGCGCGTAGTTGGTCGCGGTAGGCGGCTTTTAGCGCCGAGCAGGTGAGCACGGCACCCGTGGTTTGCTGCGCGAGGGCCTGGCCCAGGTGCGTGAGCCAGTCGGCGCGGTCTTCGTCGGTGAGGGGCTGGCCGCGCTGCATTTTTTCAATGTTGCGTGGCGGGTGAAAGTCGTCGCCCTCGATCAGCGGCAGGCTCATGGCTTGCGCGATGCGCTGGCCAATCTCCGACTTGCCGCAACCGGCCACGCCCATCACCACGAGGTAGATTGAACCGGGTGTCATGCAAGGCCTTTTTCCAGCATGGCAATCACCTCGTCGGCAAAAGCGGCGTAGCTCAGCGGCCCGCCGGGGCGCAGCCAGGTGAAAGTCCAGTTGATCATGCCCATCAGCATCATGGTGATGGCCGTCTGGTTGGCCGCAGTCAGCCGCTCTGGGTAGGCGCGGCGCAGAAAGCGGGTGAAGGCAGAGACCACATCGCGCTGGCGGTTCAAGATCAGTTCACGCTGCGACATGCTGTGCCCGGCGCTGGCCGCGTCGCTTAAAAATTGCGTGTCGTGCAGCAGCGCCACATGCCGCGTGGCCGAAGTTTCGTATTCGGCCAGAAAGGCCCGCACCAGCTCGTGCAGCGCCGCCCGCTCGTCCAGGTTGCGGCGCTGCGCCGTGGCCTCTGTCTCGCCCACGATGACCAAAAGCCGCTGGGTGTAGCGGTCCAGCAGGTCAAACAAAATGGCTTCTTTGCTGTCGTAGTAGTGGTACAGCCGGGCTTTGCTGGTGCCCGTGGCCGCCGCAATGTCGTTCATGCTGGCGGCGTTGTAGCTTTGCCGGGCAAAGCACTGGGCGGCAATGTCCAGAATCGCGTCGCGTTTGAGCTCGTGCTGGGAAGATTTGGGGCGGGCCATGTGGCCTCAAGCGTAGCCTGAAAATCCATGACAGATGACTTCGCCTGCGGCGTTGATGACAGATGACGGGTCAACCCGTTTGTTGGAATCCAGTCATCAGGTCATGGCGGCTGCGCAGCAGCCCGTCATCCCGTCATGGTGTGCAGGAAGGGCTGGTTTTTGCGTCAAACAGCCCAGCAGCCCTTGTAGAAACTGCTCGACCAGCTATGAAGTTCGTAGCAATCCAGGTGCCCGTGAGCACCAGGCCCAGCAGCACGCGGGCCGCTGCAACCAGGCCCTGGCCCACTGCGCCCCGCAGATCGGCCAGCGGCTGCACCACGCTGACCTGCCAGGGGCTGATGGCGCGCACCGGCGGCGCCACCTGCGCGGCCACGGCGCACCAGCTGAAGTAGGCTGGGGCATGCCGGTCGCTGCCAAACGATTCCAGCACCACGCGCTGGCCGCGCGCCACGTGCAACTGCTCGCCGGCTTGCAGAAAGTGGTCAGCGGTGCGCGACGCGTCAGCGCGGTCAAAGGTCAACCACACCCGGCCATGCGCGATGCACAGCTGCGCGTCCTGCGAGGCGTGCAGTGCAATGGCGCGGGCGGCTTCCAGCTTCCAGGTGCCCGGCAGGCGGCTATCGAGCGCGACAGACGTGAATTCAGGTGATGTGAATGCGGATAGGTACATGGCAGTGCTCCGGTTGTGCTGAATGAGGCGCAATGATCGCGCGGGCACATGCTGGCGTCCAATGAAAACAAGCGCCACAATTGATGCTCGAATCACATGAATCAACCACCTGGCTCCCATGCAGCACTCCCAATCCGTTTTGCGCAGCCGCCCCATTCAGGCGGGTAACCTGCGAACCTTTGAAGCCGTGGCCCGGCACCTGAACTTTCGCGCCGCTGCCGAAGAAATGGCGCTCACGCAATCGGCCGTGAGCCGCCAGATTCAGGCGCTGGAAGAAGAGGTGGGCGTGAGCCTGTTTCTGCGCCACACACGCGCGGTGGAGCTCACCGGCGCGGGCGCGCAGCTGCTGGCTGCGGTCACGCAGTCGCTGCCGCGCATTGACAGCGCGGTGCGCCAGATTCGCCGCAGCGCGGGGCGCAAGAGCGTGTCGCTCACCACGTTTGCCTCGTTTGCCTCGATGTGGCTGATTCCCCGGCTGGAGATATTTCAACGCCAGCATGCCGACATCGACATCCGCATTGATGCCTCAGACACATCACTGGATCTGGAGGTGGCCGACGTGGACATTGCCTTGCGCTACGGCCCGCCGACCAGCATGCCCGCGCATGCGGTGCGCCTGTTTGGCGAGCAGCTCACAGCCGTGGCCAGCCCCTGGCTGATGAAGAACGCGCCCCGGTTGAAGAAGCCAGAAGATTTGAGCCAGTTCACGCTGATAGAAGCCAGCGACGGCCACGTGACGCACCTGGAATGGCTGACCTGGCGGCGCTGGTTTGACGCGCGGCAGTTGGGCCGCCTGGAGCCCAAGCGCTGGCTCTACTTCGGTTACGCCTATCAGATGACCCAGGCCGCCCTCACCGGCCAGGGCGTGGTGCTGGCCCGTTTGCCGCTGGTGGCCGAGAGCCTGGCCAACGGCGACCTGGTGGAAGTGCTGCCCGGCCAGCGCATGGACTCACCCATGGCCTACTGGCTGCTGGTCGGCCCACGTGGCAAAGACCGCCCTGAGACAGCAGCCTTCTGCCAATGGCTGATGGCCCAGGCCAAGGCCACACGAGAGGTCATTGGCGAGGTGCCAGACCCGGATACGGTGGACAACATTGATTGAGCTGTTTGACTGGCGATTTATGGTCAAAACAGCCTCACGTGCTGACTGAAAGCGCTCAGGCAGCTATTAAAAATGTAGCGCATCAACGCCAACTTTACCGAACGTTTGCCAAGCAGATGTGATGCGCGAGCGGCTGTGGCACGTTGTCAATGGCATGGCGCTGTGAACCCGTTTCAACGCTTGCCATACAACTGTTCAACCCTTTTCCAGGAGCTTTTCATGAAGATTCAACACCTGTTTTTGGCCCTGACCCTGGCTGCCGCCGGTACCGCTTTTGCCCAGACGCCGCCTGCTGACCCCACCGCCACGCCGCGCATTGACCAGCGCCAGGCCAACCAGCAAAACCGCATCAACCAGGGTGTAGCCTCGGGTAGCCTGACGCCAAAAGAAGCGGATCGCATGAACCGCCAGCAAAGCCGCAACGCCGCTGCCGAAGCAAAAGCCAAGGCCGATGGTGTGGTGACCCAAAAAGAGCGTGCCCATTTGCAGCACCGCGAAAACAAATCCAGCCGCAACATCAAACGCAACAAGCACGACGCACAGAAAGCCGTTTGAAGGCGCTGTGATGAGGTATCAGCCCGCCTCCGGCTGCGCCAGGTAGTCCCACAGCGCTTGCGCCACGCCCTTGCCAGTAGATTTGCCCCCTGCGCTGGCTTTGCCAGCCAGACGGGCGGCCTCTTTGCCCATGGGTTTTTCGCGGTAGGCGCGTACCTCCATGGTGATGCTCAGCTCGGCCATGTGCGCGGGCGTGGCGCTCACCAGTTTTTTGCTGCGCAACTCTTTTTTGACCGCGCTGTAAGGCAGAAATGCGATGCCATGGCCTTCCAGTGCCATCACTTTCAGGCCCTCGGCCATGTCGGTTTCGTACACGCGGTCCAGGTGAATGGCGGTGCGTGATTCTTTCAAGATCAGATCGGTCACGCGGCCCAGGTAGGCGCCCGGTGCATAGCCCAAATACGGCAGCGGCTGGCCCGCACGGCCGGGCAGCGCAAACATCGGCGCGCCATTGGCATCGGGCTTGACATAGGGCGACAACACCTCTTGGCCCAGCACCACCATGTCGTAGCGGTCAGCATCCAGCTGGAAGGGTTGCGATGCGTGGTGATAGGCAATCAACACGTCGCAGCCACCTTCCACCAAGCGCATCACCGCGTCGTGCACGTTCAGCGCAATCAAGCGGCTTTTGATGGGGCCAAATTTGTCGCGCAGGCTGGACACCCAGGCCGGGAAAAACGTGAAAGCCAGCGTGTGCGGCACCGCAAACTCCACCACGTCTTGCGCTGCGGTGGAGTGGCCACGCAGCATGGCGCGCGTGCTCTGCAAGGCCTGCAGCATTTCCAGCGACTGCGCATACAGGGTTTCGCCAGCGGGCGTCAGGCGCGTGGGGTAAGAGCTGCGGTCCACCAGGTCTGACCCGGCCCAGGCTTCCAGCGCCTGAATGCGCCGCGAAAAAGCCGGCTGGGTCACGTGTCGCAGTTGCGCTGAGCGGCTGAAACTGCGGGTTTCAGCTAGGCTGACAAAGTCTTCAAGCCATTTGGTTTCCATGGGGTGATTATGAAAGGCTGGAAAAACGCTTGCCGTCTTTATGATGTGGCGTTAACCATGACTACTCCCACTGGCTCCACACTGCCTTTTGACCCTGGCTGGGTGCTGCTGGCATTCGGCCCGGTGTTTGTGGCCTGCATTGCGCTGGAGGCCTGGTACTGGTCGCGGCGCCATGCTACGGTCTACAAGCTCAAAGACACACTGTCCAACGCGGCCCTGGCCTTGATGCACCAGGCCTCGGATGCGCTGGTGCTGTGGCTGTTTGTGCGCACGGTCTACCAGTGGGCCTTTGAGCGCGGCCTGCAAGCGGTGCCCGGCACCGTGGCGGGCTTTGTGTTGCTGCTGCTGTTGCAAGACTTTTTGTACTACTGGTTTCACCGCGCCAGCCACCGCGTGCGCTGGATGTGGGCCTCGCATGTCACGCACCACTCGTCAGAGCGCATGAACCTGTCCACCGCGTTTCGCCAAAGCCTGACCTACCCGCTGTCGGGCATGTGGTTGTTTTGGTTGCCGCTGGCCTGGCTGGGTTTTCCGCCCGATTGGGTGCTGCTGGCCGTGGGGCTGAACCTGGCGTTTCAGTTTTTTGTGCACACCCAGTGTTTCGGCCAGTTTGGCTGGCTGGGTTATGTGTTCAACACGCCATCGGCGCACCGGGTGCACCACGCCAAAAACCCGCAGTACCTGGACCGCAACTACGCCGGTGTGCTGATGATCTGGGATCGACTGTTTGGCAGCTATGCGCCCGAGCAGGAGCCACCGCAATACGGCATCGTGCGCCCCGTGCATTCGCTGAACCCGCTCACGCTGACCTTTCACGAGTGGCGCAGCATGCTGGCCGACGCCTGGCGCCTGCGCGACCTGCGCGTGCTCTACAAACCGCCGCAATGGGTGGCTGAGCGCAACCCACCGGGCGCATAGCCGACGCTCAAGCCGCAGTCGCTGCCTTGCGATCTGCCGCCACTTTTTGTGCGGCGGGTCGCTCGGCAATCATCTTGCCGTAGGTTTTGTAGTCCACGCCAGCGGCCAGCAGCAGGTCTTCGCCGTAGATGGCTTTGGTGGCCATGCCCACCAGCGGCAGGCTGACCCAGGCGGCGCAGTCGGCCTGGGTGAAGCTATCGCCGGCCACAAAGGGTGAGAACTTGGTCAGTTGCTTGAACGCAGCAATGTTTTTGTCCAGCTGCTTGCGCACGCGGGCCTGGCTGCTCTCACTCACGGTGCCGCCAAAAAAGGCTTGTGGGTACAGGTCGCGCGCGACCAGTTCCAGGTGCAGGTCGATGAAGCTGATGAGCTCATGCACTTTGGCGGCAGCAAACGGGTCGGCGGGCAGCAAGGGCACTTGGGGGTAGGCGGCGTCCAGGTAATCCAGAATCACCTGGCTTTCGCACAGGCTGCCATGCGGCGTGCGAATGAACGGGATCTTGCCCAGTGGCGACGCGGCCAGCACCGCCGGGTCGGTGCTTTTGGTCATCACCACTTCTTCGGTGAAGGGCACGCCTTTTTCAAGCAGGGCCAGCTTGACTTTGTTGTAGTAGTTGGAGACGGCAAAGCCGCAGAGGGTGATCATGGTCGAAAAGCTCCAGTGAAAGGGGTCCCGCAGTCTAAAACGGCTGGTGCCACCGCCGTGCCGCTGTGGTGACAGGCTGGTTTCACTATTTGAATGCTATCAATAGAGGAGCTGCTTGAGCAGTTTCTACCTGGGCTGTCGCCCCTTTTTGATCACTATTGATCCGGCCCCGTGAAGTATCAACCGTTCGCTCCCAGCTATTCATTCAGTAGCAAAACGGGGTGGGGGAGCACCTTCAGACAGAAACCCCGTTCAGGCTGGGCTGAGGAGCGCAAAACCCAGTGGATCAGGGCACGTGCTTGTTTGAGCCGCAGGCGAGTTTGCACGTGACCCCACTGGGTTTGAGCACCGCAAGTTGCCCGTCGCTTCGCGACGGGACCCAGACTGCCGGGTCGCCTTTCTTTTGCTTACTTTTCTTTGGCGACGCAAAGAAAAGTGAGTCGCTGTCGGGCGACCCCGACATCTGCGCATGCCACTAAGCCCTGCTCAGTCCGAACAGAAATTTCAGACGTCATTGGGCCGAGTCAACAATTACGGTGCCCGCACCACCTCGGTGGTGACTTCGGTGGTCACGCTGGTCATCAGTTTGTGCACTGGGCATTTGGCGGCCACGGTGGAAAGTTCTGCCAGTTGGGCGTCGGTTAAATCGCCGCGCACTTCCAGGCGCGTGGTCAGGCGGTACACGCCCTGGCGTTCGGCCGAGCCGTCGCGCTGCACCACGGTGTGCACGTCTTGCACCGGCAGGCCCTTGCGTTTGGCGTACCACAGTACGGTGAGCGCCTTGCAGGCACCCAGGGCAGCGTCGTACAGGTCATGCGGGTCGGGGCCTGCGTCTTCGCCGCCTTCTTTTTCGCTCATGTCGGTCAGCAGGCTGTGCTGGCGGACATGCAGGGTTTGGGCGGTGGGTGCATCCACGCCAGGGGTTCGACGGTTCAGTGTGATGGGCATCAGCGCACTCCTGTTCAGGGGGTCATGCCACGGCACCCGCAGCATGGCCCCAATGGTAAGAACCCGATCAGCCGCGCAGCTTGACGGCGGTCTCGGCCACGCGCTTGCCAAACAGGCGGGCGGTTTCCAGGTCGCCGGACAGCATTTCGGCGGGCGACGCGTCAGACGGGCTTTGGGCCATGGCACCCGAGAACGAGGCCAGGTAGTTCACGTCGTCGCGCTTGGCGGCTTTGCTGTTGGCGGGCATCATGCCGGTGCCCACCCACAGGCCGCCGTGCTGCATGGCCAGGGTGAACAGGTAGTGCAGGGTAGACAGCTTGTCGCCGTTCATGCTGGCGCTGTTGGTAAAGCCGGCAAACAGTTTGTCTTTCCAGGCCTGGCTGAACCAGGGTTTGCTGGACGCATCGGCAAACTTCTTGAACTGCCAGCTGACGCTGCCCATGTAGGTGGGGCTGCCCATGATGATGGCGTCAGCCGCGTTCAAGGCCTCCCATGCGGCTTCGGGCAGGTTGCCCTCGGCATCAATGGCGAGCAGCTGGGCACCAGCGCCTTCGGCCACGGCTTGTGCCATGCGCAGGGTGTGGCCGTAGCCTGAGTGAAATACAACAACGGTTTTTGCCATTTGGAAACTCTTTCAAAGGGTGGTGAGGGGATCGGGGGAAATTTGAACGCAGAGGTCGCAGAGGTTTCGCAGAGGTCGCAAAAGATGCCAATGGCTTTCTCTGCGTTTTCTGTGTGACTTTTGCGTCCTCTGCGTTCAAAAACTGCTTTTCAAGACTCAGCGCTTGAACGAGGCTTCCAGCTGGCCCATTTCGCCTCGCTGGAAACGCATCGCGTATTGGGCAACATCGTGGGCGGTGTTGCCCATGAAAGGGCCTTTGGGATACATCGGTTCTTTCAACGGCGTGCCGCTGAAGAAGACGCCGCGTAGGGTTTGCTCACCTGCTTGCAGTTGTGCGATATCGCCATCTGCTTCAAAAAGAATAGCTGCTTGAGCAGTAATGACCTGGGCTGGCGCGCTAAAAGCCCCTGAATGGATGACAAAAAAAGCGTTGTCGTCCGGCTTGACTGGGATGCTCAACGCGCCGCCTGCGGGCACCGTCACGTCCAATATGTTCACGCGGGTCAGCCAGCGTGCGTCGTGGGCAATGGGCGACTGTTGGCCCGCAAATTCACCCGCGACCACGCACACCGTTGAGCCATCGACTGACACCTTTGGCATGGCGTCGCGGCTCACGTGAAAGGCGGCGGGCTCGGCTTGTTTGTTCGCGGCGGACAGGTTCACAAACACCTGCAAGCCGCGTGCCGCCTGGCCCGGTGCGCTGGGCACTTCTTCATGCATCATGCCGCGCCCGGCCTGCGTCCAGTGCAGGTCGCCGGGGGTGATGTGGCTCAAGTCGCCCAGCGAGTCGCGGTTGATGAAGCCGCCTTCAGCCTCGGGCAGCATCACCGTCACGGCACTCATGCCGGCATGCGGGTGTGGCCCGAAAAACGGCTGCGGCATGGTGAAGGCATCAATGCCGATGAACGGATCCAGCCAGGCCGCTTCGGTGCGCAGCATGTGCGCGCCAGAGTGCGCGTCAAACGCGTGGTAGGGCATGGGCACGGTGGCGCGGATGCTACGAGGGGTGTTGGTCATGTCAGGCAGCCAGGTCAAACACCAGCACCTCGGCCTGCTGCCCGGCGCTCAGGCTCAAACGCGATTCACCTTGCAGCATTGCGGCGTCACCCGTGGCAAGTGTCTGGCCGTTGACCTGCAACTGGCCTTTCACCAGATGCACATAAGCCTTGCGAGCCGGGTCAATGGCCAGTTGCGCCGCTTCGTTGCCGTCAAATAAGCCTGCATACATGCGCGCATCGGCATGAATCGTCACGCTGCCCTGCGCGCCATCGGGGCTGGCCACCAGGCGCAGGGTGCCGCGTTTTTGATCCTCGGCAAAGGTTTTCTGCTCGTAGCTGGCGGGAATGCCGCGCACATTGGGTTCGATCCAGATTTGCAAAAAATGCGTGTGCTGATCCCGCGCATGGTTGACCTCGCTGTGCTGCACGCCGTTGCCCGCGCTCATGCGCTGCACGTCGCCGGGTGGAATGCCTTTGACATTGCCCAGCGTGTCTTTGTGGCCCAGGTTGCCCTCCAGCACATAGCTGATGATTTCCATATCTTTGTGGCCATGCGTGCCAAAGCCGGTGCCCGGGGCAATGCGGTCTTCGTTGATCACGCGCAGGTTGCCAAAACCCATGTGGGCCGGGTCTTGGTAACCGGCGAACGAAAAGCTGTGAAACGACTTGAGCCAGCCATGGTCGGCAGCGCCGCGGTCAGCTGATTTACGAAGGGTGAGCATGGTGAGGTCTCCTGGGCAGGTGGCACCTTGTGGGTGCCTGGGTTTAACAGATATGTGAAATATAGGCTTGGCAAGCATTCAAATCAATTGGCTTTTTTTGAATATATTGTTCATAATTTTCGAATGAAAAAATCACAGGCACTGACCCAGACCCTCACGCCCGATGCCCTGGCGCTGGTGGACAGCATTGCCACCCAGGGCAGCTTTGCCGCCGCGGCCCGCAGCCTGGGCCTGGTGCCCAGCGCCCTCACATACCGCGTGCGCCAACTGGAAGACGCGCTGGATGTGCTGCTGTTTGACCGCAGCGCACGCACCGCGGTGCTCACACCCGCGGGCCACGAGCTGTTGCGCGAAGGCCAGCGCCTGCTGCGCGAGCTGGATGCGGTGGCCCATCGCGTCAAACGCGTGGCCACCGGCTGGGAGCCGCAACTGACTTTGGCTGTGGATTGCATCGTGTCGATGACCACCGTCATGGAGTTGACCCAGGATTTTTTTGCGCTGCAGGCGCCCACGCGGCTCAAGCTGCGCCAGGAAACCCTGTCAGGCACCCTGGCCGCGCTGACCGGCGGGCAGGCCGATCTGGCCATTGGCGTGGTGCTGGACGCAGCCGACCACCAGGGCATCCAGCAACGCCCACTAGGCCAGTTGCCCTGGGCTTTTGTGGTCGCGCCGCACCACCCACTGGCCACAGCGCCCGAGCCCTTGACAGACGAGTTGATCGCCCAGCACCGTGTCATTGCCGTGGCCGATTCGGTGCCGCGCGGCAGTGGCCTGTCGATTGGCCTCTTGGGCGGGCAGGATGTGTTCACCGTGGCCAGCATTCAGGCCAAGCTGGACGCACTGCTGCGCGGTCTGGGCTGTGGTTTTGTGCCCGAGTACATGGCGCAGCCGTATGTGGAAACCGGCCGCCTGATCCGCAAGACCGTGCGCCGCCAAAACCGTGTCTCCCGGGTTTGTTATGTGTGGCAATGTCAATCGTCGCCCACACCTGGCAAGGCGCTGGCCTGGTGGCTGAAGGCGCTGGAGAAACCCAAGACGCGGCAGGCCTTGTTAGGGAACCTCTGAGTAACCTTTAACCAGAGGTTCCTCAGGTCTGGTGTAACCGGTGGCTTCGCTTAAACTGAGTTTTCTCACACGCAGCTGCGCTGCATCAACTTCTGGAGGCAACCCATCATGCAAGGCATTCTTGCTTTCTTCGTCGCACTGCTCATGGCAGTTCAACCGGCTCTCGCGCAAACCACGCCCGATAAGAAGAAACCCAAGCCAGACGCGGCTGATCTGATGGTGGGTGTGTATGAAGGCTACATCCAGGGTGGCGTGAACCGCCAGAACACCGACAACACGCAGATCGTGATCCGAAAAGCAGGCCCTAACCGGGTTCAAATCCAGTCCAGCGTGCCAGAGGTATCCAGGGCCAGCATCAAGGTGTCGGCGATCGACGGAACCGTTAGCGAATTTTTCGAGAAGGAAGGCTCTATTCATTTGGATCTACGCGAATCGCCGCCCAAACTCGGCTACACCGCTGAATTCGGCGCATTTCATGGTGTGCGTATCTCAGACAAGCTACCCTGAGCCATCGTCGCTCTGGTGAGCGACTCAACCGATCGTCTGCGACATGCCTGCCAAATTAATGGGATGGTTTCTTCTGGGCCTGATTCGCCTGCTTACCGGCGCACAGGCCCGCTGGTACGGATGCCCGCCCAAGGCGGAGCAGCGTATCTACTTTGCCAACCACCAAAGCCATGCCGACCTGCTGATGATGTGGGCGGCGCTGCCCGAAGAGCTGCGCGGCATCACGCGGCCGATTGCGGCCAAGGACTACTGGACCTCGTCGCCGTTTAAAAAATGGGTGACCACGGCGGTGTTCAACGCGGTGTATGTGGAGCGCGAAAAAAAGGGCGATGAAGACCCGCTGCAACCGCTGATTGATGCGTTGGCACAGGGTGATTCCATCATCATCTTCCCCGAGGGCACGCGCGGCAATGCCGACGAGCCCATGCCGTTCAAGGCCGGTCTGTACAACCTGGCCACCAAGTTTCCCAACGTGGTGCTGGTGCCCGCGTGGATCAATAACGTGCAGCGCGTCATGCCAAAAGGCGAAGTGGTGCCGGTGCCGATTTTGTGCTCGGTGACCTTTGGTGCGCCAGTGAAACTGGACGCCGAAGAAGAGCGGCGCGCGTTTTTGGATCGGGCGCGCTTGGCCATCATGGCGCTGCGGGAGATCTGATATGGACGCATCGTTCGAGCTGCCGCTGAAGATGGGTAACTTTCTGCGCTACCTCACGCCGGGGCAGCAGGTGGGCGCGTTGTTTGCCATCGTTTTTGGCTTTCTGCTGATTGCCACCATCACCCTGTTTTTTCTCTCGCTGCGCGAGCGCAATGCCAGCGAGCACAGCCAGGCGCGGCATGCGCAGCTGCGGCACTACGGCAAGTTGCTCAACACCACCTGGTTGATGGTGGGCGTGTTCTGGGTGGGCTGGGCGGCGGGCGACACGGTTGCCACCATCTTGTTTGCGTTGGTGGCGTTTCTGGCGCTGCGCGAGTTCATCACCTTGTCGCCCACCCGGCGCGGCGACCACCGCAGCCTGGTGCTGGCGTTTTTTGTGGTGCTGCCGATTCAGTTCTGGCTGGTGATCACCCGCCACTTTGATTTGTTCACCGTGTTCATTCCGGTCTATGTGTTTTTGCTGATTCCCGTGGTGAGCGCACTGGCCAACGATCCACAGCGCTTTCTGGAGCGCAATGCCAAGCTGCAGTGGGGCATCATGGTTTGCGTTTACGGCATGAGCCACGTGCCCGCGCTGCTGCTGCTGAACTTCAAGGGTTATGAGGGGAAAAACGCGTTTCTGGTGTTTTTTCTGGTGTTTGTGGTGCAAGGCGGCATGGTGGTGCAGCAGTTGGTCACGCGGCACCTGGGGCGTGTGCCGAGTGCGCCAAAGATCAGCAGCACCTTCAACTGGCGCAGCTGGGCCATTGGCTTGGCTGTGGCAGGCCTTGCCGGTGGCATCTTCTCGCCCATCACGCCATTCAAACCTGCCCAGGCCATTGCCATGGCGCTGATTGCCTGCGCCGCCGGCTCGCTGGGACACCTGGTGATGAAAGCCCTGAAGCGCGACCGCGGCATTACCAACTGGGGCACCGAGGGCAAGTCACTCACCGGCGCCAACGGCTTGTTGGACCGGGTGGATTCGCTGTGCTTTGCCGCACCGATCTTTTTTCACTCGGTTAGATGGTATTTTGGCGTCTAGCCCAGAGATTGATTGCTCGAGCAGCTACTAAATTGATAGTAATTAAACCCCTCTCATGCGGGTGCTAGGCATTGACCCCGGTCTGCAGACCACCGGTTTTGGCGTGGTCGATGTAGCCGGCCATGCGCTGACCTATGTGGCCAGCGGCACCATTACCACCACCCACCTGCCGCGCGGCGAGTTGCCAGCGCGGCTCAAGGTGCTGTTTGACGGCATCAGTGAAGTGGTGGCGCGCTACCAGCCCGATGTGTCCTCGGTGGAGATCGTGTTCGTCAACGTCAACCCGCAAGCCACTTTGCTCTTGGGCCAGGCGCGCGGTGCCTGCCTGACCTCGCTGGTCAGCTGTAACCTGCAGGTGGCCGAATACACCGCGCTACAAATGAAAAAAGCCGTGGCCGGCTACGGCAAAGCCGGCAAGGCCGAGGTGCAGCAAATGGTGATGCGCCTGCTCAAACTCCCCGCCCTGCCCGGCAAAGACGCCGCCGACGCGCTGGGCCTGGCGATTACCCACGCCCATGTGGGCGGCGCCCAGCAGCGGCTGGCGGCAGCGGCCGGTTTGCAGCGCAAAAGCAGCGGGATGTATGGAGGCGGTCGCAGCTATTGAGGAGGCTCCTTATCAATTCGCCCGGTGAAATTAGAAATTTCCGTTCGAACTGAGCAGGGTAGGGAATCTCTGCAAACAGAACCCCCGTCCAGGCTGGGCTGAGGAGCGCAAAACCCAGTGGATCAGGGCACGTGCTTGTTTGAGCCGCAGGCGAGTTTGCACGTGACCCCACTGGGTTTGAGCACCGCAAGGTGCCCGCAGCGAAGCGAAGGGACCCAGACTGCGGGTCGCCTTTCTTTTGCTTACTTTTCTTTGGCGACGCAAAGAAAAGTGAGTCGCTGTCGGGCGACCCCGACATCTACGTATGCCACTAAGCCCTGATTTGTCTTGTTTTACAGACTGACACCTGTTACCCAGCCGTTGACTTCACGCGAACTTCACCTTCGTTCCTAGAATGGGGCAGCAGGCATCTTTCTTATGCAAAACAGCACCCCCCCTTCATCCAATCCTGATCACCGTCCGACAGGCCCCCACTGGCGCAAACGCTTGCTGACGTTGGCGGCCTGGGGTTTCGGTCTGGTGGTGACGGTCGGCTTCTTTATATTGTTTGCGGCGGGCCTGGCGGTGGCCACGGCCTACCAGAATTTGCCAGATGTGTCTGATCTGACGGACTACCGCCCCAAGCTGCCGCTGCGCGTGTTTTCCGCAGATGGCGCCTTGCTGGGCGAATTTGGTGAAGAGCGGCGTACCCTCACCCGCCTGCAAGACATTCCGCAGCACATGAGCCACGCGGTGCTGGCGATTGAAGATGCGCGTTTTTTCTCGCATGGCGGGGTGGACTACATCGGCGTGCTGCGGGCGGGCTGGGCCAATCTGGGCAAGCTCAAAAGCCAGGGCGCCTCCACCATCACCATGCAGGTGGCCAGAAACGTTTACCTGTCCAACGAAAGAACCTTGACCCGCAAGATTTACGAAATTCTGCTCACGTTCAAGCTGGAGCATGCGCTGACCAAAGAGCAGATTCTGGAGGTCTACATGAACCAGATTTTCCTGGGCAATCGGGCCTACGGATTTGCTTCTGCTTCGGAAGCCTACTTTGGCAAGCCCTTGAAAAACATCAGCATTGCCGAGGCTGCGATGCTGGCGGGTGTGCCCAAATTCCCGTCGTCAGCCAACCCGGTGGCCAACTACACGCGTGCCAAGCGCCGCCAGCTCTACATCATTGACCGCATGCTGGAAAACGGTTTCATCACGGCCGAGCAGGCCACCGCAGCCCGCGCAGAAGATGTGCGGGTGCGCACCGGCCCCGATACCTCGCGGGTGCATGCAGAGTTTGTGACGGAAACCGTGCGCCAGCTTATTTTTGCCCATTACGGCGACGAGGCCTACACCCGTGGGCTCGATGTCTACACCACCATCAAATCCTCCGAGCAGCAGGTGGCCTATCGCGCCTTGCGCAAAGGCATCATGGACTTTGAGCGCCGCCAGGCCTACCGGGGCCCGGAGAAATTTGTTGATCTGCCCAAAGACAAAAACGAGCTGGAAGAAGCGGTGGACGATGCGCTGACCGAGCACCCGGACAGTGACGAGTTGATGGCTGCTGTGGTGCTGGAGTCCAACTCCAAAAGGATTGTTGCCATGCGGCGGCACGCCCAGCAGCTGGAGATCACCGGCGAGGGCTTGCGAGCCGCCCAGTCGGGCTTGTCGGCCAGCGCAGCGCCCGCCATCAAGATCAGGCGCGGAGCCGTCATTCGCGTGGTGAAAAACAGCAAGGGCGCTTGGGACATCACGCAACTGCCCGAAGTGGAAGGTGCCTTCGTGGCGCTGGACCCGCGCACCGGCGCGCTGCGCGCACTGGTGGGCGGGTTTGATTTTGATAAAAACAAGTTCAACCACGTGACGCAGGCATGGCGGCAACCGGGCTCCAGCTTCAAGCCCTTTGTGTATTCCGCAGGCCTGGAAAAAGGCTTTTCAGGCGCGACGGTGATCAACGATGCGCCGCTGTTTTTTGACGCAGCCGCCACGGGTGGTCAGGCTTGGGAGCCCAAAAACTACGACGGCACCTTCGATGGCCCGATGTCTATGCGGCGCGGTTTGGCCAAATCCAAAAACATGATCTCCATCCGCATTTTGAAATCAGTGGGCCCCAAAACCGCGCAAGACTGGATCACGCGTTTTGGCTTTGATGCCGACAAGCACCCCGCCTACTTGACGATGGCTTTGGGCGCTGGCGCTGTCACGCCCATGCAAATGGCCACAGGCTATGCCGTGTTTGCCAACGGCGGTTACCGCGTGAACCCCCATGTGATCACCCGCATCACCGATCAGCGGGGCCGCAGCCTGCTGGAATTCAAGCCGCCGGCGCTTGATGAAAGCGTGCGCGCCATTGACGCGCGCAATGCGTTTGTGATGACCAGCCTGATGCAGGAGATAACCCGATCGGGCACAGCCGCCAAGGCCCAAGCCACACTCAAGCGCCCCGACATTTATGGGAAAACCGGTACCACCAACGATTCCATCGATGCCTGGTTTGCTGGCTACCACCGCACCTCGGTGGCCGTCAGCTGGATTGGCTATGACACACCACGCAAGCTGGGCGACCGTGAAACCGGCGGTGGCCTGTCACTGCCGGTGTGGATCAGCTACATGGAGTCTGCACTCAAAGGCGTGCCCGTGGTGGAAGCCAGCGCGCCCCAGGGCGTGCTCAACATCAATGGTGAATGGTTTTATGAAGAATTTTCACGTGGCCGGGGCATTAACAGCCTGGGCTTGAGCGACCCTTTACCAGGTTCATCGGGCGCGAAAGAGGGTGAGCCCGTCACGGCACCAGCACCGGAAGAAAAGCGCTCCATCCTGGAGTTGTTCAGCAATTGAGCGGCTCAAAGAGCCTTCGCCAAGGCTCCAGGCTTTCATTTTTTGAGCTCAATTGGCCAAACGCCCTTGCTATATCAGCACAAGTAGCTATTCTTTTTATAGTGCCTGGTTCACACTGAACGCATCCATGGCCAAGCTTCCATGCAGCACCTCGCGGCTGATGTAGTCCACCTGCAAGCGGGTGGGGTCACTCCCCAGGCCACTGGCCCCCAGCGCGAAAAACAGAGGCAAAAAGTGATCGTCAGTGGGGTGCGCACGCGCGGCGTGCGGGGCCTGCTCGGCGTAGGCCAGCAAGGCGGGCAAGTCGCCGCGCAGCACCGCAGCTTCTATCCAGCGGGCGAACTCGGTCACGTAGGGCGGGGGCGCGTCGTGCAGGCCGGGCCTGTCGTTGCTGAAAAATTCTTGCAGGTTGTGCGTCATGCTGCCGCTGCCGATGAGCAGCACGCCCTGCGTGCGCAGGCTGGCCAGCGCCTGGCCCATGGCGTACACCGCTTGCGGGCCCACGCGCGCGGGCAAGGCCACTTGCACCACCGGCACCTGGGCGGCGGGAAACAGGTGCATCAGCGGCACCCAGGCACCATGGTCCAGCGGGCGGGTGGCGTCGGCCTGGGCCGTGATACCTGCTTGCGCCAGCAGTTCAATCACCTGCTGGCCCAGGGCTGGCGCACCAGGTGCCGGGTATTGCAGTTGGTACAGGGCTGGTGGAAAGCCACCAAAGTCGTGCCAGGTGGTGGGTGCCGCCGTGGTCATGACCGCCGGGCTGCGGGCCATCCAGTGGGGCGACATGATGACCACTGATTTGGGGCTTAACTGGGTGCCCGCCCTTGTCAAAAGCGCACCAGTAGCTCCTGATTCAATAGCAAACATCGGTGAGCCGTGAGAGACGAACAAGGCGGGCAGAGCGCTCATATCAAGCCATTTCCGCCGCGATTTGCCGCAGCGCCTGCTCAAACACCTCGGGGCCCTGGCCGCCTTGGATCAGGTGCTGTTTGTTGATGACAACCGAGGGCACCGCGTGAATGCCCTGCGCCTGCCAGAACTGCTCGGCGGCCCGCACCTCGGTGGTGAACTCGTCGGTGGCCAGCACCTGCGCGGCCCGCGTCGTGTCCAGCCCTGCGTCGCTGGCCGCTTGCAGCAACACATCGTGCGCCGCCAGGCCTTTGCCGTGGGTAAAAAACGCAACCAGCAAAGCCTTTTTCAGCGCGTGCTGCAAACCGGCGCTTTGCGTGCCCGCCCAGTGCAGCAAGCGGTGCGCGTCAAAGGTGTTCCACACCCGCCCCCGCCCTTCGGGCTTGAAGGCAAAACCCACCGCCGCACCGCGCTGGCGCAGGGTTTCGCGCATGCTCGCCTGCTGCTCGGGTGTGGAGCCATACTTTTGCGTCAGGTGCTCGGTGATGTCCTGCCCCTCAGGCGGCATCTTGGGGTTCAGCTCAAACGGCTGAAACGTGATCTCCACCGGCACGTCATCCCCCAGCTTGTGCAGCGCCCGCTCCAGGCTCCACAAACCCACGGCGCACCAGGGGCAGGCCACGTCGGAGACGAAATCAATTTGAAGGGCTTGGGGCATGGTGGGCTTTCGCTTGAGGTGTTGGGTTGATCTATGGCTTGGGATTGTGATTGCAAGGCTGCGGTGCCCACGGAAAGGTTTTTTGGCCGTTTTGAGGGAAAAACAGCCACCAGCCCATGTATGGATTGGTCAAGCAGCTATCGAAAACGTAGTGTGTGCTGCATGGGTTGAACCCAGATTTTCCATTAGGCGCACCTTCGGCGCTGTTTGGATTCCAACGGCGCATTTGCGGCCATTTTCGCCCCTCTTCGTCGCCCATGGCGCGCGCCATGAGCTCCTCAGTCGGGCCAAAACTGACTCGCAACTGCATCCGTTGTCTATCCAAACCCTAATGGAAATTCTGGGTTGAAGCTGGCTTCCGTCTGAGCGGTGAGCAGATTTCGCGTGAATTCAGGCGGCAAACGCTGGGGGTACAACAGAATACTTGGTGACGGCGCTTTAGCGCTGGTTTTGGGTTGACCGGTGCGTAGCGCCTGTCAACCCAAAAACTCCGGCCAGAGCGCATATCCCAAGCGACTAGACTGACAGTGTATGGATTGAGGCCGACCAGCTTGTTCCGGCCAGAGCGCATATCCCAAGCGACTAGACTGGGCACCCTGGTGGTGCCGGGCGCGCAGCTGTTCCGGCCAGAGCGCATATCCCAAGCGACTAGACTAGGAGCTATTTGGGAATACAAAACAATAGGTTCCGGCCAGAGCGCATATCCCAAGCGACTAGACTTCGGTGGGCACCACGCACAGCAGACAATCAGTTCCGGCCAGAGCGCATATCCCAAGCGAATAGACTGTAACTGCAAAGCTGGATGCACACCGCGCAGTTCCGGCCAGAGCGCATATCCCAAGCGACTAGACTGGGGTCGTGCTTACTCATGCGCTGGTTGACGTTCCGGCCAGAGCGCATATCCCAAGCGACTAGACTGATAGCAACGCCCGTTCAGCGGCGGCTTGCGTTCCGGCCAGAGCGCATATCCCAAGCGACTAGACTTTGGCGCGGTGCTTTCAGCATGTGTCCCCCGTTCCGGCCAGAGCGCATATCCCAAGCGACTAGACTTCCGTGAGCATTAACTTGAACTGAGTACATGTTCCGGCCAGAGCGCATATCCCAAGCGACTAGACTCTGTTGGCGATAACCTCTTGATTTTCAAGAGGTTTTTCGCTTTTTGGCGTGCTCATTTTTGCTCTTGCAAAGTCAAACGGCGGGTGCTTGGACGATTTTCTTGACTGACTTGTCCACCTGAAGAGGTGAGGGCTAGAAAAGATCAAATTGGTCGGGGGCCTTGTTTCCGGGCTGTTTGGTCTGGCCATGGAATGACAGGATGCGTTCGTATTGCTTGTCGGTGAACTGCAGGATATTCACTTTGCCACCACCGGGCAATGCCTGTTCTACTTTTTTGCATAGCGTGTCCACCTGGGCCTGGCTGGTACAAAAGCGCATGTAGACCGAAAACTGCGACATCTCGAAGCCCATGTCCAGCAGGCCGTTGCGAAACTCGGTGGCTGCCTTGCGTTCGGCCCTTTCAACCACGGGCAAGTCAAACATCACCACGATCCACATCAGTCGGTACCCTGAAAGCATGTGTGGAACTCCGTCATAGCTACTCGTTGTTCAGCGATGCCGCCAGCGCCAGAGGCAAGCCGGGTAGCGGCAGATCGAGCTTGTCACGTTCGCCCAGATAAACCTGTGCCAGGGAGGTACAAAGCCGCTGCGCACATACCATCACCGGTGTTGCGCCTGCATCGGTCTGCATGTCGTCGTACAGCGTACGAACCAGGGCACGTTTGGTGTCGGGTGTGACCTCGGTTTTGCCGCCGCGTTGCAGATGCCAGACCTTCAGATCGATAACCGGGCGAAAGGGCTCCATCAAATCGTCGACCAGGCGCATGGCGTTGTTGTCGTTGCTGTGGTGCAGGCCAATGCTGGGGTGCAGGCCGGCCGCAATCACCGCACGTGCTGTGGCCGCGCGAAGCACGGTGTATCCGTAGTTCAACAGGCCGTTCACGTTGTCAGCGTTCTGGTCGCGCCGAAAGCCTTCACCAAATAGCAACGTCCAATAACGCCTGGCACCCTGCGCCTCCAAGTTTTCCGGGTCGCCGCTTTTGACTTTGTTTGCCAGCGCCAGCAAGGGAGCGGGTGGCGCACCGGTGGCTTCCAGGGCTGCTGCTTGCTGCTCAAGCTTGGCCCGCACCACATGGGCCCACAGGCGTTTGTGCGTGGGTTGGCTTGCCGCAATTTGGGCTTCTATGCGCTTGGCTTGCTGAAAATTACCGTCGATGGGCAGCAACATACCCACGGCGTTGTGGTTGGCCGCGCACAGCACAAAGGGCGCGCCGCGCTCGGCCAGTGCCACCAGCAGGTTGTTGGCGTAGCTCAGACCATGGGCATTGGCAATGACGGCTGCAATATCGTCCAGTGGCACCTGGCCCAGCTCTTTGCGCTCGCCTTCCGTGTCTTGCACCACCATAAAGCCCCGGTGTAAGGACAGGTGTCGCCGGTCGTCGGCGATTTCAACGATGCGGCCAATCATGATGCGGGCTACGGCTTGAAGCCGGGGTCACGCAGCTCGCCGAGAGGGGAGATGGTGACGCGGCGGGCGTTGGCTTTCAGGAGCGAGCCGGCTTGTTTGTAGGTGTACCGCCAAGTACCAGTGTTGTCTCGATTGCGTGCATCTACATTGGCTTCCTGGTGTGCGGCTAGGCTCAGCCTTCCAGCGCTGTTGATAGATGCAATACGCATGGTTTTTAGCTGGCCATCGACCTCAAGCTTCAACGAGTCGTCGATCATCAAGCGCATCACCAGTGGCTTGCCACTGACGCTGGCAACCTGGTTTCGCAACTGCGCAATCCCGTGTTTTCGCGCAATCTGATACGCCTCAAACGTCGAAATCACCTCGCCTTCCCACTTGCCGCCCTCCCCGCGAACAATCTCGATGCAATAGTTGCTGTCGCCTTTGTAGCCCTTGTAGGCCCGTGGCTCGCCATTGGGCATCAGGCCATGTCGGTCGGCTGATTTGGCGCTGGAAAATTCAATGACTTTGAGTGTGCTTTCTTCGCGAACCCTGGCACCGTCGATCACTTTTCGAACGCTGACACGGCCATTGCCCAGCAGCGCATAGGCGGTGTCGTTGTGCATGGCTCCTTCATGGCTGTGATCGGGCTTGTGACTGACCCAAATCCGGCTGACGGCCAGCTTCACGTGCTCCCGATAGCTTTCCCACGGAAGGGGCATGTTTTCTACCAGTCGGTTGAGTTGCTGTTGTCGTGCGTCGGCACTGGCGTGTGCAAAACGTTGCAACAGCCCCTGGTCTGTCACCGCAATCACGCAGGCATCGACCGCGTGGTGCCGGTGGTCGTTGCGGTTCTTTTCGCCGTCCAGGCCCAGGATGTCGTTCAAGCCGAACTTGCCGCGCAGCATGGCGGTCATCTGGCCTGGAATCACGCGGGTGGCTTGCGGGCAGATCAGACTGAGGTACTCGCGGGCGACGCGGCTCAAATGACGGGTGTCGTTCAGCGCGCGGGCCAGAAAGCCTTTGTCGTCTCGCAGCCATTGCTCGTAACCGTCTTCGGCAAAGCGGTAGCGTTTATTCCTGGGCATCAGCTCAGCCCGGTTCAGCATGTCTGCATAAGCCCAGCCTTGCGCCGCAAAGTCATTGCGGGCCTGCCAGGGGGTTTGGTTACCCTTGACGCGGTTGGCCTGGCGGGTTGCCACGGTTTTGTTGTTCAGGCTGTCGTCCAGCGTTTCCGAGAACGGCAAGATGTGTTCGATCTCCACCTGGTCACTGAGCAGCATGGCTGCGCTGATTTGTACGCCGCTGTACGGGCAGCGTCGGTAAGCCGGGTCAAAGCTCAACTCCTCCCACAAAATCATTTTTTGAATATCGGCATGCCGCACCCGCTCGGGCGCGCATTGCAAAACGCCGGCAGCGTCGGCGCGCAGGCGTTCATTGCGTTTCTGATTTTTGGCCTGGCGTTCGTTGTCTTCCTTGCGCTGCTCCTGGCTTTGCTTCAAGTCGCGTGCCACTTCCACAATCACTTCGCTGGGGTGGCCATAGCGCTTGATCAGTGCATTGACGACCACGCGCACCTGGTTCAGGCCGATGTGAACCGTGGGGTTGGCAATCTTTCCGAAACGCTTTTCGTCGGCGTCTTCTGGCACACCCGTGCCAAAGCCCACGTGGCGCTGCAGGTACTGGCCGTAGTAAGGCAGCGTGGGCAGTATTTCGCCGGTGGCAGCATGGCTGATGTGGCTGTGGTGCTCAAATCCGGCGGCTAGCACTGCTTTGTCGTAGGTGATCACCTCAAGCCGCAGCGCGGGCAGGATACGGCGCAGGGCCTTGGCGCTCAGGCTCCCATAGCCTTCGGGCAGGGCCACATTGGCCAGGGTTTCGGCACGCGCTTCGTCAACGCCGGTTGTGTCTTGCAGCCATTGAACCAGCCGGGCTTCGTTTTCTTCGCCAACCAGTTGCGCCACGATCTCGTCCTGCGTGGCTTCGCTCCAGCCAAACCATGGCGGGCCGAAGTGCTGCTTGCTGGCCAGAATGGCGCTGGTGGTGTTGCCCTTGAGTTCCTGGCGCCTGGCGTCTTCCAGATTGAATTGAACGGCCCCACCCAAGCCCAGCAGTTTTTTGATTTGCGTGAAGCTGCGCTTGCTGTGTTGCTCCAGGGCGTCAATCAGCTGGTTGCGCTGCGCCAGGGTGAGTGGCTCTTCTTTCAAACCTTCGTGCAGGATGCGCAGGTTGTTCACCTCCTGGTACAGGCGAAACCGCTGGGTGCTGGGCAGCGCCAGCGACGCACGTTCTTCGTCGGGCAGCAGCGTGCAACGACCGGGCTTGACAGGCTTGAGCAGGCGCTGGTGCAGCAGGCAGTCTTTCAGTTCGGCGCGTGCGGTTTCGTGAAACAAAGCCGGGTTTAACTCAGCCTGTTTGGCCCACAGCGCATCAAACTCGGCTTCGATCATCGCCCGGTCGATGTACAGGTCGTAGCTCTTGTCGATGCGCGTTTTGCCGTCTTCTTTTTCCACCCTTTGTTGCCGGTAACGGGCTCGAACGGTCTGTCCGGTGGTGTTCCGCTTGTTGAGCCATTGCCCAACCGTGCGGCACTGGTCTTCTTTCAGCGCCTGCCGCAGCTTGCTGATGGCATTTTTCAGCGCGCTGCCGTCGCTGTCTTTCTTGTCTGTTTTGCGGTTGCTCTTGAAACCGCGGCGTTGGTTGATGTGAAACAGTGCGCGGGCAAATTCTTCGGGCTTCAGCGCTTCGTCTAGACCCTTGGCACGCAGCGCATAAGGGTCCAGCCTTTCCAGTGCCTTTCGGGCGGCTTCATCGGAAGGAAAAAAGCCATGCGCCAGCAAGGCGTGGGTCATGCGCGCCTTGCGCTTGAGCAAGCGGTCCCGCCTGCGCCGCATGGCGCGGGCCTCGCGGCGCGTGACCGCCAGCGAGGAGCCGTCTTTCGGGTTACGACCGTCGGAAAAGATGCGCACACCCGCTTTGATGACGGCCAGGGGTGCGGGCGGCGCTTCATGGTTTAAGCGAACCATGGCCCAGCCTAAAGATGTAGAACCCAGATCCAGCGCTAGGCGGTAACGCATCTTGTGTGACATTGGCAGCTCCCTTTTTGCAGATTGACGTTTCATTTTGTTTGTAACTACTTTTGCGATACATTTCAAGAACTTATCGCTTGGGATATGCGCTCTGGACGCTAACAAGTTCTATCCATGAGCACCAAATGGAAAGGCCGCTACATGCGGCCTTTCGTCTTTTTACGGGGTTTGTTGCGGCGCTCAGGTGCCGCAGAAAAACAGCTTCAGGACCTACACGCTTGATCTCAAACCTCAAACCCCGCCCGCAAAAACCCCCGAAACCGCGCCCGCCCGCCGCGCACCGGTGGCTGCGTGAGCTGGTAGTTGGGAAAGCGTTGCAAAAACCGCCCAATCGCCACGCGCCCTTCCAGCCGCGCCAGGCTCAGGCCGGCGCACTGGTGAATGCCGAAACCAAAGGCCAGGTGGCGGTTGGGGTTGCGGTGCAGTTGTAAGGTGTCGGGCTCGTCAAACACCGCCGGGTCGCGGTTGGCCGCACCAATGCACAGCGTGATCAGGCTGCCTGCGGGCAACTGCACGCCGCCCACCTCAGCATCGCGCAGCGCTCGGCGGTTGCCCAGCTGGTTGGACGACTCGAAACGCAGAAATTCATCCACGGCAAGCATCAAACAGGCCTGCAGCCCATGTAAATCTTGCTCAAGCAGCTTCATATTTGATAGCAAATGATTCTTCTGCTCAGACCATTCCTGCAGCGTAACCAACGCATTGCCGATCAAATTGGTGGTGGTTTCGTGGCCGGCATTCAAGATGAACACGCAGTTTTGCAGCAGCTCGGCCTCGCTTAACTGCTGGGCACCTTCGCCTTGAATCAAGCGGGTCAACACATCGTGTTGCGGGTCGCCAGGCTGCCGTCGGCGCGCGGCGACCAGGTGGCGCAGGTAGTCGGTGAACTCGCTCACCGCCGCGTTGCCCAGCGCCTGCTGTTGCGCCGAGAGCTGCGGCTCCAGCGCCCCCAAAATCGCCAGCGACCAGCTGCGCAGCGGCCCCCGATCTGTATGCGGCACGCCCAGCAGGTTGCCAATGATCTCCACCGGAATGGCGCTGGCAAAGTCTTCTATCAAATCGCCGCCGCCCTGAGCTGCCATGCGATCCAGCAAACCATCGACCAATGCAATCAAACCCGGCTCCAGCTCGTCAATCGCCCGCCGCGTGAGCGCCCCCATGATGAGCTGGCGGACCCGGCTGTGCAGCGGCGGGTCGTTGAACACCAGGCTGGTGGTGTGGTGCTGGTAGAGCGGGGCAGGGTGATGTTCGTCAAACGGCGGCAGGTTGAACTTGGGGGCGAATTCCTGGCGCTTGTCAGAGCTGAAGCCTTGCGCATCGCGGTACACCGCCATCACATCGGCATAGCGCGTCAGCAGGTAGCTGCCATCGGGCATGCGTTTGACTGGCTCGGTTTCGCGCAAGGCCGCATATACCGGGTAAGGGTTGGCGTAAAAGTCAGCGGGCAGGGCGCGCAGATCCAGCGTGGCGGCGATGTCGTGTGCGCGCTCGGGGGTCATCGGGATCAAGCAGCTACAAAATAACTAGCAGTTTTGATGCCCAAAACGGTGAGCATCAGCGAGCCCATCAAGTGCAGCGCCGCGGTGCCCAGGGCCAATGCGTAGCGCTGGGATTGCAGCATGGCCACCACTTCGGCGGAGAACGTGGAAAACGTGGTCAGCGCACCCAGAAAGCCCGTAACCAGCAGCAGGCGCCAGGCGGCGTCTAGCTGGGGCAGCGCTTGAAACACGCCCACGCCCACACCGATTAAATAACCGCCGATCAGATTGGCCGACAGCGTGCCCAGCGGCAGCGTCGCGGAAGCGCCAGCGACCGGGTTGAGCCACAAACCCAGGCCCCAGCGCGCCAGCGCACCCGCACTGGCACCGACGCAAATTGCAAGAACAGGCCACATGGGCAAAGTGTATCGACGTTGCCACCAAGCCGATACGCCGCAAACGCGTTGGCATGCACCTGCGCGGCCAGCAAGCCCGCCAGCACATCGCCCGTTCCCGCAGTCGCCAGCCGGGCGTTGCCGGTGAGGTTGATGTGGGGGCCAGGATCAGCGATCAGGTGCCCCGTGATGTCACAGGCTGTTGGCCAAGGCCGCCGCCGCCGTGCGCGTTTCAACGCCTAGTTTCTGGAAAACATGCTCCAGGTGCTTATTGACCGTGCGGTGGCTCATACCCAATATGTCGCCTATGTCTTTGTTGGTTTTGCCTTTGGCCAGCCACGACAGCACCTCGGTTTCGCGTTGGGTGAGGGCTGCGCTTTCCAGGCGTGAGGGGGTGGCGCTGGTGTGGTGGCGCTGTTCGATCAACAGCATGGCCTCGCCGATGCCCACATGCCCCATGTTGCGCACCGACAGCCAGGTGCCCGCGCGCTCCAGCAACACCGCTTCGGGGTCGGTGGTGGTGGCGGCATGCAGGTCCTGGGGTAGCCAGCCAGCCGGTGCCTCTGGGTCTATCAACGCAAGCCAGTTGGCAGCCTGCGGCGAGCACCAGGCAATGCGCCGGCCTGCGTCAACCAGCACCACGCCAAACCCGGCCACGTCGACCGCCTGGCGCGCCAGGCGCGTGATGTGTGCGTTGCGGGTGTGGGTTTGCAGGCGGGCCACCACCTCGGGTGCGCGCAGGGGTTTGACGACATAGTCCACGCCGCCGCAGGCAAAGCCTTCCAGCACATGGGGCGTATCTGACAAGCCGGTCATGAAGATGATGGGAATGTGCGCCAGGGCCGGGTCTGCCTTGATGCGTCGGCAGGTCTCAAAACCCGACAGGCCGGGCATCACGGCGTCCAGCAAAATGGCATCGGGCACGACCAGCTCCAGGCGCTGCAAAGCCGCATCGCCATCGCGCGCCACCAGCACGGTGTAGCCCTCGCCCTCCAGCACATCGCACAGCAAGCCCAGGCTGCTGGGTGTGTCGTCGACCACCAGCACAACAGGGCGCTGCGAGGCGGTTTCAGTTGGCATCTGGGTCGCTCCCGGCATCGAGGTTCAGTGCTTGCAGCATGCCGTCCAGGTCGTAGCGGGTCACAAATGCCCGCAGCTGGCTGCACTGCGGGGCCAGGTTGGGTTCTTGCGCGGCAAAGCTGTCCAGCAGGCGGTGCAGTCCGTGGATATGGCCCAGCCGGGCCAGGGCCACCAGCTCGGCCCGCATGTCGTCGGGCAGGTGGGTCGCGCCTGGTGACGTGGCCGGGGCGGCGGCGGCAGGCAGCACGGCTGTGGTGACCCATTGCAAGCCGATGTGACGCTGCAAGGCTTCCATCAGCTCGGACTCCAACACGGGCTTGCCCACAAAAGCCTGGCAACCGGCCTGCTTGAGCCGGGCGGCCTGGTTCTCAAACACATTGGCCGACACCAGAATGATGGGCACTTGCGCATAGCCGCGGGCGCGTAGTTGCTGGGCGGTTTCCCAGCCGTCCAGGCCGTCCATGCTCAGGTCCAGCAAAATCGCATCGGGCATCTGGCTGGCCACGCTGTCCAGGCATTCCAGACCGCTGGCGGCCTCGCGCACCGCAAAGCCCAGGGGTAGCAGCATGCCGGCCAGCATCTGGCGCTGCACGGGCTGGTCGTCGACCACCAACAGGGTTTTGCGCTGGCCAAAAAAGCCCATGATCTGGCGCGGCGGGTTGGCTAGCGGGCCCGGGTCGTCTATCTCGCGCAAGTAAAGGCGCACGCTGAAGGTGCTGCCCTGGTCTTGTTCGCTGCGCAGCGTCAGCTCGCCGCCCATCAGCGAGGTGAGCAAGGCGGTAATCGTCAAGCCTAACCCCGTACCCGGCTCGCCGCGCTGGCGGCCCGCCGTGCCGCGTTCAAACGGCAGAAAAATGCGCTGCTGGTCTTGCTGCGCAATGCCAATGCCGGTGTCCACCACGTCAAAGCGAATCACCTCGCGTCGGCAATCCACATGCAGGGTCACGCGGCCCGCGTCGGTAAATGCCACGGCATTGCTCAGCAGGTTGATGATGATTTGCCCCAGGCGCTTGGCGTCTGCCTGCACCCAGGCGGGCATGCGCCCATGGGTGGTGAGCACGAAATCAAGCCCCTTGGCCTGGGCTTGTGGCCGCACCATGTGAACCAGACCATTCAGAAAATCAGGCAGCGGCACCGGTGCCGGCTCCAGCCGCAAGCGGCCGGCTTCAATGCGCGCCAGATCCAGCAAGCCGTCGACCAGGGCCAGCAGGTGCTCGCCACTGCGTTGAATGGTTTGCACAGCCTGGCGCGGCTTGGTTTGCAACTCTTCGCTTTTGAGCAAAATCTGCGAATACCCCAAGATGCTGTTCAGCGGCGTGCGCAGCTCGTGCGACATGCCCGCCACATAGCGGGTTTTGGCCTGGTTGGCCGATTCAGCCAGCTCCTTGGCCTGCTGCAAGGCCTGGTCGGTGCGCTGGTGGGCCTCAATCTCGCGCGACAGCAACTGGTTCTGGCGGTTGGACTCGTCTTGTGCCATGCGACGGCTTTCGCTGCTCAGCACAATCCACCAGCTGCACACCGTCACGATCAACAGCAGCATGGCAAACACCTTGATAAAGGCCGAGCGCAACGGGGCCGAGGGGTCTGTGGCCGCCAGCAGCGCGGCCTCTTGGGTATAGACCATACCCATCACGGTGGCCAGCAGCGCGCACAAAGACAGCGTGACCACGATGTAATGACCCACCCGGAAATTGACCCGGCTGGACAGGGCGCTGGGCAGCAGCCGGCTTAAAAAGTGCTCGGCCTGCTCAGCGGCCCGCGAGCGGGTTTTGCAGCGGTCGTGGCAGCGCGATTCCAAGGTGCAGCACAGCGAACAAATGGCAGCGCCATAGGCCGGGCAACTGGCCATGTCTTCCGCTTCAAACGCGTTCTCGCACACGTGGCACTTGAGCATCTGGCCGGGCATGCCCATGGGCTGGGGCTGGCGGGCGATGTAGTAGCGCCCACGGGTCAGCCAGGCCAGCAGCGGCGACAACACCAGCGCAGCACCCAACGCAATGAAGGGTGAAAAGGCTTGCGCTACATCACCCAGCGCCCCGGTATGGGCCACCACCGCCAGGGCCGCTGCCAGCAGCATCGAGCCCAGGCCGACCGGGTTGATGTCATACAAATGCGCCCGCTTGAATTCAATGCCCTTGGGGCTGAGGCCCAGCGGTTTGTTGATCACCAGATCGGCCACCAGCGCGCCCACCCAGGCAATGGCCACGTTGCTGTAAAGCCCCAGCACTTTTTCTAGCGCTGCAAACACGCCCAGCGTCATCAGCAGCAGGGCGATCGCCACGTTGAACACCAGCCACACCACGCGGCCGGGGTGGCTGTGCGTCAGCCGTGCAAAAAAATTCGACCAGGCCAGCGAGCCCGCGTAAGCATTGGTCAGGTTGATCTTGACCTGCGAGATCACCACAAAAATCACCGTGGCCGCCAGCACCCAGGTGGGGCTGGTGAACACATACGCGAACCCCGCCAGGTACATCTGCGTGGGCTCCACCGCCTTGGCCGCTGGCAGCTCGTTTTGCAACACCAGATACGCCAAAAATGCACCACCCAGCATCTTGAGCATGCCCAGCACAATCCAGCCCGGCCCCGCCAGCAAAACGGCGGCCCACCAGCGCTTGCGGTTGGCTTGGGTTTTTTCGGGCAGAAACCGCAAAAAATCGACCTGTTCGCCCACCTGCACCACCAACGAGAACGCCACCGTGGCGGCCGCA
This sequence comes from Comamonadaceae bacterium, assembly GCA_013297875.1. Taxonomy (GTDB): domain Bacteria; phylum Pseudomonadota; class Gammaproteobacteria; order Burkholderiales; family Burkholderiaceae_C; genus JAAFIW01. The sequence goes on from JAAFIW010000008.1 coordinate 152,749, forward strand.
CCAAACATGAGCGGGTCAAAGTCGCTGCTGCCTGATGTGCGCCCCACCAAACCCGTGAAATCAGAAAAAGCCTGGGGGTTTTTCCACAAAACAGCCAGATAAGGCAGCAACAACAGCACGCCCCAAAAGGGTTGCGTCCACATCTGCAGCTTGGAGATCAGCGTGATGCCGCGCACCACCATGGGCAAGATGACCAGCGCGCTGATGGCATAGCACCACACAATGGGTATGTGCAAAAACATCTGCAAGGCCAGCGCCATGATGGCCGCTTCAAGTGCGAAAAAGATGAACGTAAAACTGGCGTAAATCAGCGAGGTGATGGTGGAGCCCAGGTAGCCAAAGCCCGCGCCCCGCGTCAGCAAGTCCATGTCCACACCGTAGCGTGCCGCGTAATAGCTGATAGGCAAGCCGGTTAAAAACGTGATGAGCCCCACCACGAGAATGGCCCACAGCGCATTGGTAAAGCCGTAGTTCAGCGCAATCGCGCCGCCAATGGCTTCGAGCGCCAGAAACGACACCGCCCCAAAAGCCGTGTTGCCCACCCGCCATTCAGACCACTTGCGAAACCCACGCGGCGTGTAGCGCAGCGCATAGTCTTCAATCGACTCGTCAGCCACCCAGGCGTTGTATTCGCGGCGTATGCGGAAGATTTTCTGGGTGGCAACGGTCAAGGCGGGCTCCGGGATGCTTGCGGGGTAAGCGCAAGAAGCGTGCCCCTGCTGGGCTTTGACCTCGATTTTTTGCTTGCGTATCGGGACGAACCTGCTTGCAACGCGCATGCAGTCGCCGGGTACGCGCAATCGGGGTCAGAGCAAAATTTCGTATCGGTGCCGCGCGCGCCGATACAAACCGTGTCCTGAATTTTGATCAGACTCCGAATGCTTGTTGTGCGGCTAAGGGGTTCGATCACTACGATTTTGATAGCTGCTTGAGCAATAAACACCTGGGCGGTTGGCTGTTTTTGTCTTGTGTGCTGATTGGCACCGCGTCCTGAATCTTGATCTGACCCCGAATGCTTGTGCTGCGAAGGCGCTACGTCACTCCCTACGTTGATTAACGTATTGGGCAAACACGGCCTCCTGAACATGATGAACACCGTCAGTTCATTCCACCCTTGTTCTTTCAGGAGCCCAACATGTCCAACGGTCACGATTCCTATTCTTCAATCAGCCGCCGCCGCCTGATGCAGGGCCTGGGTGCTGCCCTGCCTGTGGTGGCAATGCCCGCCTGGGCGCAGTCTGCGCAGTTCCCCACCGCCAAGGTCAACACCACCAAGCTGGCCATTACCGATACCGAGGTGACGGTGGGCCAGTTGCACTCGGCCACCGGCACCATGGCCATTTCAGAGACGGGCTCGATCCAGGCCGAGCAGTTGGCCATTGACCAGATCAACGCCATGGGCGGCGTGCTGGGCCGCAAGATCAAGGTCATCAAGGAAGACGGCGCGTCGGACTGGCCGACCTTTGCCGAAAAGTCCAAAAAGCTGCTGGTCAACGACAAGGTGGCGGCCGTGTTTGGCTGCTGGACCTCTGCCTCGCGCAAAGCGGTGCTGCCGATCTTTGAAAAAGAAAATGGCATGCTGTACTACCCCACGTTTTACGAGGGCCTGGAGCAGAGCAAGAACGTGATCTACACCGGCCAGGAAGCCACCCAGCAGATTTTGTATGGGCTGGACTGGGCTTCCAAAGAGAAGAAAGCCAAGACCTATTTCCTGGTCGGCTCGGACTACATCTGGCCCCGCACCTCGATGAAGATTGCCCGCGCCCACATTGAGCGCGTGGCCAAAACTGGCAGCGTGGTGGGCGAGGAGTACTACCCGCTGGGCCACACCAACTTCAACTCCCTGATCAACAAGATCAAGGTGGCCAAGCCCGATTGCATTTTCATTGCCGTGGTGGGTGGCTCCAACGTGGCCTTCTACAAACAGCTCAAGGCCGCAGGTGTGACGGCGGCCAAGCAGTTCTTGCTGACCATCTCGGTGACGGAAGACGAGGTGCTGGGCATTGGCGGCGAAAACATGGAAGGTTACTTTGCCTCGATGAAGTATTTCCAGTCGCTGGACAACCCGAACAACAAAGCCTTTGTGACTGCCTTCAAGGCCAAGTATGGCAAAGACGCGGTGATTGGCGACGTGACGCAGGCCGCCTACCTGGGCCCGTGGCTGTGGAAGGCCACAGTTGAAAAAGCGGGCAGTTTCGATGTGGACAAGATTTCTGCTGCGTCCACAGACATCGAGTTGAAAACCGCACCCGAGGGCTACGTGAAGATTCACGAAAACCGCCACCTGTGGAGCAAGGCGCGCATCGGCGTGGCCCAGAAAGACGGCCAGTTCAAGGTGGTCGCCGAGTCGCCCAACCTGATTGAACCCAACCCTTTCCCCAAGGGCTACCAGTAAAGCAGTAAGCGGCCGCGGCCAGCCGACGCTGCGTCGGCTGGTTGATGGCACCTACATCGCTCAGTAATTCAGGAGTTCACCATGTCCCTATCCGAAATGCTCAACATCGGCTTGATGCAAGGCTTTGCAGGTCTGAGCCTGTTTTCCGTGTTGTTGCTCATGGGCCTGGGGCTGGCGATTATTTTTGGCCAGATGGGCGTGATCAACATGGCCCACGGCGAGTTCATGACCATTGGTGCCTACACCATTTACCTGTTCTCTCACCTGGCCGAAACCTTTGCACCCAAGCTGGTGCAGATGTATTTTCCATTTGCCATTGTGGCGGCCTTCATGCTCGCGTTTGCGGTCGGTTGGCTGGTGGAGTGGCTGTTCATTCGCCACCTGTACCACCGCCCACTAGACACCTTGCTGGCCACCTGGGGGCTGTCGCTGGGCATGCAGCAGATATTTCGCACCAGCTTTGGTGCCAAAGAAGTCAGCCCCAGCTTGCCCAACTGGTTGATGGGCTCCTGGGCACCGGTGCCGGGGTTGGACATTCCCATCAACGGACTGTTTGTGATGGGGCTCACGCTGTTTGTGACGGGCGGTGTGTTGCTGGCGCTGTACAAAAGCCGCTGGGGTCTGCGGGTGCGGGCCACGGTGGCCAACCGTGCGATGGCCAACGCGACAGGCATCAACACCCGCAAGACCGACCGGCTCACCTTTACCATTGGCTGCGGCGTGGCCGGTGTGGCGGGTGCCGCCTTCACCACCATCGGCTCAACCGGGCCCACCAGCGGTTCGCTGTACATCGTTGATGCCTTTTTGGTGGTGACCTTTGGCGGAGCGGCCAGCCTGCTGGGCACGGTGGTGTCGGCCTTTGGCATTGCCCAGACGCAGTCGATTGCCGAGTTTTTCATGACCGGCTCCATGGCCAAGGTGCTCACGCTGATGCTGATCGTGACCATCCTGATGCTGCGTCCGCAGGGCTTGTTCGCCTCCAAAGTGCGTCGCTGAAATCACCCACTCACCGAGATCTATACCCATGAACGCCTTCAAACATTGGATTGAGCGCAACCAGCTGGGCAGCGTGCTGGTGCTAGCTGCCGTGCTGCTGGTGGTGTTCCCGCTGGCATTCGACCTGTTTCGCCTGAACCTGGTGGGCAAGTATTTGAGCTATGCCTTTGTGGCCCTGGGCCTGGTCATGCTGTGGGGCTACGGTGGTGTGCTCAGCCTGGGGCAGGGCGTTTTCTTCGGCATGGGCGGCTACGGCATGGCCATGTTCTTGAAGCTGGAAGCCAGCGACCCGGTGACCACCAAAATCCAATCGACCCCCGGCATTCCTGACTTCATGGACTGGAACCAGATCGCGGCGCTACCGCTGTGGTGGGAGCCGTTCCGCTCGTTTCCGCTGACGCTGCTGATGATTTTGGTGGTGCCTGCGCTGCTGGCCTTCATCATCGGTTTTGCGATGTTCAAGCGGCGTGTGGGTGGGGTCTACTTCGCCATCATCACCCAGGCGGTGGCGCTGATCCTCACGGTGCTCATCATTGGCCAGCAGGGCTACACCGGCGGAGTGAACGGTATGACCGACCTGAAGACCCTGATGGGTTGGGACACCCGCACCGACAGCGCCAAATACATCCTGTACTTCGTCACGGTGGCGCTGCTGCTGGGCTCCATTGGCCTGTGCCTGTGGATTCAAAAAAGCAAGCTGGGCACCTTGCTGCTGGCCATGCGCGACAAGGAAGACCGCGTGCGTTTTTCGGGCTACGACGTGGCCATGTTCCGGGTGTTTGCGTTCTGCCTGGCTGCGGTGCTCTCGGCCATCGGTGGTGCGCTTTTTACCTTGCAGGTGGGCTTTATGTCGCCGTCGCTGGTGGGTATCGTGCCGTCCATCGAGATGGTGATTTTTGCGGCAGTGGGTGGGCGCATGTCGCTGGTCGGCGCTGTCTATGGCGCGCTGTTGGTGAACTTTGGGAAGACCTACTTTTCCGAGAGCTTTCCCGACCTGTGGCTGTTCATGATGGCTGCGATGTTCATCGGTGTGGTACTGGCGTTTCCCGATGGGCTGGCCGGTGTTTACAGCCAGCGCATCAAGCCCTGGCTGGCGCGTCTGCGCAGCCGCAATGTGGCTGCACCCACAGCCCCGACCCAGCCGCCTGCCGACGCCCCACCCGCGCCTGCGGCCAACCCATCAACCCCGCCCATTGGCCTGCCCAGTGCCTTGAGCGGCCAGCAAAGCTGAAAGCCCACCGAAAGCCACCATGAAGCCGCGCGATTTTGTTTTGTCCGTAGAAGACCTGACCGTCTCGTTTGACGGTTTCAAAGCCATTGACAGCCTGAACCTGTACATCGACCAGAACGAGCTGCGCGTGATCATTGGTCCCAACGGCGCGGGCAAAACCACGCTGCTGGACTTGATCTGCGGCAAAACCCGCGCCAGTGGGGGGCGCATCAAGTTCAAGAATGAAGAAATGACCAAGTTGCCCGAGTACCAGATCGTGCGCTCGGGCATTGGGCGCAAGTTTCAAACGCCTTCCATTTACGAAAACCTCAGCGTGTTTCAAAACCTGGAGGTGTCGTTTCCCAAAGGGCGCGGGGTGTTTGGTGCGCTGCTGTTCAAGTGCAGCGACGACGTAAAAAACCAGGTGCAAACGGTGGCGACCGAGATTGGCTTGGCCGACCAGCTGGACACCGAAGCAGGCTTGCTGTCACACGGGCAAAAGCAGTGGCTGGAGATCGGCATGCTGCTGATGCAAGACCCTGAACTTTTGATGCTGGACGAACCGATTGCTGGCATGAGCGTGCGCGAGCGCGAGCTGACGGCTGATTTGCTCAAACGCATCTGCAAGGGCCGCGCCATGATCGTCATTGAGCACGACATGGCCTTTGTCAAACAGATTGCCGACAAGGTGACGGTGATGCACCAGGGAAAAATTCTGGCCGAAGGCTCGATGGAAAAAGTGCAGGCCGACCCCCGCGTGATCGACGTGTATCTGGGTCACTGACCCTTTTGAAAGACCACCACGATGCTCAACGTCAACCAACTGCATGTCAGCTACGGCCAAAGCGAGGTGCTGCACGGCATCACGTTCTCGGCCAAGAAAAATGAAACCGTGGCCATCATGGGCCGCAACGGCATGGGCAAGACCACGCTGTTCAAGTCACTCGTCGGCATCTTGCCGCTGCGCTCGGGCACGATTGATGTGGACGGGCAAGACATCTCCAAAGCCGAAAGCTACAACCGGGTGGCCAAGGGTCTGGCCTATGTGCCGCAGGGCCGCATGATTTTCCCCACGCTCACCGTGCTGGAGAACATTCAAACCGGCCTGGAGAACGCCCGTCACAAGCAGGTTCCCGAAGAAATTTATGCGCTGTTTCCGGTGCTGTTTGACATGCGCAACCGCAAGGGCGGCAACCTGTCGGGCGGGCAGCAACAGCAGCTGGCCATTGCCCGTGCGCTGGTGACCAACCCCAAGGTGCTGCTGCTGGACGAGCCCACCGAAGGCATACAGCCTTCCATCATCAAAGACATTGCCAAAGCGCTCAACGAGATTCGCAAGATGCGGGAAATCACCATCGTGGTGTCCGAGCAGGTGCTCAGTTTTGCGATGGATGTGGCCGACCGCCTGTTTGTGATTGAAGGCGGCCAACTGGTGCACGAGAGCACCCGCGCGGCCACCGACACCGCCCGTATCAAGCAGTTTTTGTCCGTCTGAAACCCCGTTTAACAACCCAGGAGCTTGCGCCATGACCGATACCCTGATAAAAGTTGACTTGAGTAAGTCGCCCACTGAAAACGAGAACATCCACAACCGCTGGCACCCCGACATTCCCATGGCCTGTTGGGTCAAGCCCGGTGATGACTTCATTCTGGAAACCTTTGACTGGACCGGTGGCTTCATCAAGAACAACAACAGCGCCGACGACGTGCGCGACATTGACCTGACCACGGTGCATTACCTGTCGGGCCCGGTGGGCGTGAAAGGCGCAGAGCCGGGCGACCTGCTGGTGGTGGACTTGCTGGACATTGGTGCCAAGCCCGACAGCCTGTGGGGCTTCAACGGCTTTTTCAGCCGCAACAACGGCGGTGGCTTTCTGGTCGATCACTTTCCCCAGGCGCAAAAATCGATCTGGGACTTTCATGGCATGTTCACCAGCTCGCGCCACGTGCCCGGCGTGAACTTTGCTGGCCTGATTCACCCCGGCCTCATCGGTTGCCTGCCCGACAAAGCCATGCTTGATATGTGGAACAAGCGCGAAGGCGACTTCATTGCCACCGACCCCCACCGCGTGCCACCCCTGGCCGCGCCACCCTCGGCCGCCACCGCGCACATGGGCAAGATGAGCGGTGCCGCGCGTGACAAGGCGGCGCTGGAAGGTGCCCGCACCGTGCCGCCGCGCGAACACGGCGGCAACTGCGACATCAAGGACCTGTCCCGCGGCTCCAAGGTGTTCTTTCCTGTTTATGTCGATGGCGCCGGCCTGTCGGTGGGTGACCTGCACTTCAGCCAGGGCGATGGAGAGATCACCTTTTGCGGTGCGATCGAAATGGCCGGTTGGGTGCACATGCGTGTGAGCCTCATCAAAGGTGGCATGGCCAAGTACGGCATCAAAAACCCCATCTTCAAACCCAGCCCCATCACACCGCACTACAACGACTACCTGATTTTTGAAGGCATCTCGGTCGACGAATACGGCAAGCAGCACTACCTGGACGTGCACGTGGCCTACCGCCAGGCCTGCCTGAATGCGATTGAGTACCTGAAAAAGTTTGGCTACTCCGCTGCCCAGGCCTATTCGATTTTGGGTACGGCACCGGTGCAAGGCCACATCAGCGGCGTGGTGGACATACCGAACGCCTGCGCCACGCTGTGGCTGCCTACGCAGATTTTTGACTTTGACATCAACCCCAGCGCCGCTGGCCCAGTTAAGCACATCGACGGCAGCGTGGACATGCCACTGTCGCCGGATCTTAAGTAAGCACGATATGCCCACCTACGACTACGACTGCCAGGCCTGCGGCGGCTTTGATGCCTTTCGGCCCATGGCGCAGCGCAACGACCCGGCCGATTGCCCTCGCTGCGGCAGCGCGGCAAGCCGGGTGTTTGCCACGGCACCCCGGCTGGCGCTGTTGGCCAGCGACACGCGCGTGGCCATGGACACCAACGAGCGCGCCCGCCACGAGCCAAAAAGCTCGGGTGACTACGCCCGGCTGCGGCACCCGGCGGGCTGTGGTTGCTGCTCGATCAAATCCAAAGCCACGGTGACGGCGGCCAACGGGAACAAGACATTTCCCAGCAAGCGCCCCTGGATGATCAGCCACTGACCGGCGCCACACGAATGTCCGATTGAGCCCAGAATTTCCATTAGGGTTTGGACAGACAATGGCCGCAAATGCGCCGTTGGAATCCAAACAGCACCGAAGGTGCGCCTAATGGAAAATCTGGGTTGAGGGTTTGCCAAACAGTTGATGCGCCCGCTGGATGTCGCGTTTAACTCCCTGATTGCTCTGTATTTGATAGCTGCTTGAGCAATCAATCTCTGGGCTAGCCCTCAAAATGCCCGCAAAAGCCTTGCGCCAAGGCACCTGGATTCCCACACAAAGTTGTGGCAACCCAGGCTCCCCAACGCCTGCACAGTGACCGAGAAATCAGCTCTCCAGGTACACCGGCGACGCGCCAATCAGCTGCGATGGTGAGATGCCAAACATGCCCTTGAACGCAGCGCTCAGATGGGCCGCGCTTGACAGCCCTGCCGCCAAGGCCGCCTCGGTCAGGCTGGCGCCGCGCATCGCGTGAGCCAGTGCAGTGCGCATGCGTGACCACAGGCGAAAGCGCCTGAACGGAATGCCCACGCTTTCCTTGAACAGGTGTTGAAAGCGGGACGACGACAAGCCGATGTTGAAAGCCCAGTCTTCCGCCTGGCGCGTGTCGTCTGGCGACAGCAGCAAGGCCTGCACCACAGCGGCAATGCGTGGCTCGGTGCGGCGCTGGGCAAACCCCAGGCTGTGGGCCAGTGTTGCCTCGGTGTCTTTCCAGGCCTGCGCAGTGCGCGGCATGTGGGTTAGCACATCCATCACCTCGCCCTCGTTGGCCAGGTCAAAGCTGAGCGCATCGCCGGGCTGTCGGCAATGCGCGCGCAGCGTGGCCAGGTCGTCGCTGAGCGCGTCGATATAGATGAAGGCATGGTCGTCGGCACTGGTGTGAATCAGATGCAGTTGATTGGGCTTTACCAGCACACTGCGGCACAGCCTGAACCCTTGGCTGGCATCACGCGCATCCAGCGCCACCCGCATCGGCGTTTTGAGCGCCAGCGCCAGCACGGCAACCGCATTGCGATGCGCGGGCAGCTGAAAGCCCGGCCCCACGTAAACAGCCCGCGCACCCCAGCTCACCAGCAGGGCGGGCTGTGGGGCCGTCGGCACTTGCACAGTCGGCATTTGCACGTGGCAGCTCGTTTTTGAAAGCGTGGTCAGCATGGTTTGTCTACAGTTTGACTCACCTAGTATTTCAATGAAAGAGCACACATCATGTTGGTTCAATGGAGTTGGGCCGTGTTGGCCCTGATTCACGTCTTACCCGCGTTGGCGCTGTTCAAGCCCACGCTGCTGACCAGTCTGTATGGCGCTCAAGCGGGCTCGACCACCTACCTGCTCTTGCACCATCGAGCGGCCTTGTTTGTGGGGGTTTTTGTGGCGTGCATCTGGGCCCTGCTGCGGCCCGAATCGCGCCAGCTGGCGGTTGCGGTGGTGGGTTTCAGCATGCTGTCGTTTCTGGTTTTGTATGCCATGGGGGGCATGCCCGAGAGTCTGCGTGTGATTGCCATTGCCGACTTGATCGGCCTGCCGTTTTGGGTGGTGGTGGCCTGGCAGGCTTTTCGTGCGACGGGGCCATGAGCCCGAGGGGGTAGTAAATGCTCCTAATTTAATAGCTGCTTGAGCGATGAATTCCTGGGCGACCTGCCAAAAAGCCCTTAAACGACCCCACGCTCAGCGCCAACGGCCCTGCGCAGAGCAGCCAACCGTCTGGCCACTCATCGGCCGCCCGCCCGTGCCGGTATGGCGCACATCCCCGCCTGTACCTGCCCCCCCGCAGTTGCTAGCAAGCACGCCAGCACATCGCCCGTTCCTGCTGTAGCCATGAGGGCCAACCAAGTTTGTCAGGCCTCCGAACGGCTAATATGCCAACGACTTTGCTGAACGAGGCAAGTGGGTGAGCCAATTTTTAACCAACTAACCATTGCCAGGTTGTGTGTTTTAAGACTTTAAATGCATTGCGGTCTTGGTTCGATTCCATAGCCGTTCGAACCAATAAGCTTGTGGACCTAAACGTCAAAACATCAATACGTACCGAACTCATTTCAATCGCTGGCGCAGTCAAAATGGATATTTCTAAAACACCGGTTTGTCTGTTTAGCGAAATGGGAATAAATTTATAACTTGAGTCGAAAAGTGTAAGCAAGCATGATTTTCGTAGTCTATTTGGAGGCAGTCTTACTCCTTGCATTGACGCTTGGATATGTGGGATTGGTGGCAATACTGGCCGGGACTGCAAGGAGTGGTGATGAACAGTGGTATCTTGCTATATTCCTTGCTTGCGGCACCTACGGATTTTTGGCGCTTTGGTGGATACTGGTGGCCGCAGTATTCAGTCTTAGAAATCATTGCTCGTATTCAATACCATGGGTCGTAAAGATAGGAATTGTAGTTGGCTGTAGTTTTGGATGTTTTATATTATTTTTCGCCTGGGGTTTTGCGCGTGCAGGGTACGATGCGACCAAATTTAACACCATGTCATTTCTCGTTTTTTTGCTTTTTTTGATTGTCACGCACTGTCTTTTGATACTCCGACGCGCGGGTTCGAAAGCTCAGAGATAGCACCGGGCTTCATCCACAATCGCTCTCAATTTGGTGACCTGAGCAATAAATATATGGGTCACTTGCCTAAACTCCCGAAAACCCGATATGCGCTCCCAATTTCATAGCTGCTCGAGCAATCAATTCTTGGGCTACTCGCCCAAAAGCCTTAAAACAAGCCCACGCATAGCGCCAACGCCCCGGCGCTGAGCGCCAAGCCATCCTGCCATTCATCGGCTACCTGCCCATGCCGATACGCCGCATCCCCAGCCGCCGCAAACGCATCGGCTTGCCCTTGCCCGGCCTGCAGCGCCGCCAGCAAGCCCGCCAGCACATCGCCAGTGCCCGCGGTGGCCAGGCGGGCGGATACATGTGCAATGGGATCACGACGCTAGCGCCACACCGAATGCACAGTTGACGTTCTTTGCCGAATTCTTGGCTGCCACAGGCATCTACGAATCGTGGGTGAGCAGTTGTCCCC
>JAAFIW010000036.1 GCA_013297875.1 Comamonadaceae bacterium
CTGAGCGAGTTGCAGACGACTGCACGCAACAAGCTCAAGAGTGCACAAAAGCGCCCCTCCATCATCGTTGCTTGCTGGAAGCAGGCAGATTTGTGGTGATGTCATGATTTATGAAAGTCTCAATAAATCACCGCCGTCTGGGCAGGCCTATGGTCTTTTCAGACCATTTTTTGTCTGGAAAATAGCCGCTGGGCGCGCCACAGAGCCCGGATGACCGGTGAACGCAAAATCCACCTGAGGCACCCGGCCACTGATGATGTCGGCCAATGCCTGACCCGAGCCGCAAGCGTGTGTCCAGCCCAGGGTGCCGTGTCCTGTGTTCAAAAACAGGTTGCGCAGGGGGCTGCGGCCGATCAAAGGCACATTGGACGGCGTGGCCGGACGCAACCCGCTCCAGAACTCGGCGCGGCTGGCGTCGCTGGCACCGGGAAACAGCTGCTGGACGCGGCGCACGCCATGACAAATGACTCGGTGCCCATCCGGCAAGCGACTGACCCGTCATGCTGTTGTGCACGCCGCAGGCGGCTGTCATTTGTCATCGCTTCAAAAACGCCAGCCGACTCAGCACATAGGTGCACGGCACGGTGACTGCCACGGCGGCTAGCGGGGCCAGCTGGCGGGGCCATTGCAGCCACACCACCCAGGCTTCGACCACGGCCAGACCCAGCGCGTACTGCAGCAGGTAGATCAGCGGCATGGCCAGCAGGCTGCGCCAGCCTGCATGGGTTTTGAAGACGAAAACGCGGTTGAGCACATAGGCCAGGGCGATGCCGCTGGCAAAGGCCGCGGTGTAGGCCCAGCGGTGGCCCAGCGCATCGAGCAGCAGCAGGTACAGCACATAGGTGGCAGCTGTGTTGAGCGCGCCAGAGAGCAAAAAGCGTTTGAGAAAACCGCCCGGCGCAGGCACCAGCTCAGCCACCGCGCACCTGGGCTAAAAAGTCAGGGTAGTCGCGGATGTAGTCGGCGTTGTCGTAGTAGTGCGAGGCAAAGACCAGCAACACCGCGTCAGCCGAGTAGCGGTATTGAATGCCCCAGGTCATCGGTGGCAGGTGCACGCCCAGATCGGGGCGGTTCAGCAGGAATTCTTCGCGGTGCACGCCGTCGTCGGCCACCACGCTCACGCTGCCTTTGACGGCAATCAAAAACTGGTGGCACTGCTTGTGTGCATGCTCGCCACGGGTTTTGGCGGTGGGCACGTCAAACACCAAAAAATAGCGCAGGGGCACAAACGGAATGTCACGCTCGAACTCACCGGCCGACAGCGCACCGCGCAGGTCGGGCACGTAGCGAAAGCGGGTGAGCTTGACGCCCTTGACGGTGGTGTCGTAGGTGCCGGGTTTCTCAGGTGGAGCCACAGACTCTGTGGTCTGTGCGGCTGAAGCGTTCACATAGCCCACGATTTTGGCCGGGTTGCCCACCACGATGGCGTTGGGCGGCACCGATTGGGTGACCACCGAGCCCGCGCCCACCACGGCGTTTTGCCCAATGGTGAGGTTGGCCAGCAAGGTGGCGTTGGCCCCGATGGACGCGCCTTTTTGCACGCGGGTGGGCAGTGGCGCGCAGGCCGGGCTGCGGGGCAGCCACTCGTTGGTGAAGGTGGCATTGGGGCCGACAAACACGTCGTCCTCCAGGGTCACGCCGTCCCACAGTTGCACGCCGCTTTTGACGGTGACGCGGTCGCCCACGCTGACCTGGTTTTCAATCAGCACGTGGGAGCCAATGTGGCAATTAGCGCCGATGCTGGCCTGGGGCAGCACGTGGGTGAAGGCAGCGATGTGGGTGCGCGCGCCAACGGTGGGGCTCTCGCAAAGGGCTTGGGGGTGGATGAAGGTGTCGGTCATTGGGTGTCAAACCAGCGTTGTAGCGTGCAAGCCCTCACCCCTGCCCTCTCCCGGCGGGCGAGGGAGCAATTCAGGGGAGCGGTGCGCGACGGGCCACTGGTGCGCGCGCAGCACCACGTGCAGGGGGCGGGCTTTGGTGTTTTCGTAGGCGCGCCAGGCATACGAGCCGACCACACCCAACGCAAACAGGTTCAGCGCACCGAAAAAGACGATGGCCAGCACGGTCACGGCATAGCCGGGCACGGCAATCGAACCCATCAGGCGCGAGACGATCACCACCAGTGCAAACAGGCCCGACAGCACGGCCACCAGGCCGCCGGTGCGGATCAGCAGGCGAATCGGCAGGTCGGTAAAGGCGAATACGCTGTCCATCATGTAACTGAGCTTTTTCTTGAACGTCCAGGCCGACTTGCCGTGCTGGCGTTCGCGCCGCTCGTATTCCACAAACTGGCGGCGGTAGCCCAGCCAGAAAATTTGCGCAATGAGTGAGCTGTGGCTTTCCTGCAAGGCCAGCAGCTCGTCGCGAAAGGCCTGGTTGCAGGCAAAAATATCAACACCGCCCGGCGGCACCTCGGGCACCACGTAGCGGCGGTACAGCGTCCAGAACAGGTTGGCCGACAGGCGCGACATGGCCGGGTCGCTGCGCGCATTGCGCACGCCCACCACCACGTCGGCTTCGTCGGCACGCAGCACGGCGGCCATTTTCAGCACCAGCTCGGGCGGCTCTTGCAGGTCAGCGGCCATCACCGCAAAGTGCTGGCCGATGGCAGCGTGCAGGCCTGCACGCACAGCCGCAAACGAACCGAAATTGCGCGAGAGCAGCACCAGTTGCGAGGCAAAACCGCACTGGGGCAGGCGCTCACGCAAGATTTCGTAGCAGCGGTCGGGGCTGCCGTCGATGACGAACACGGCCTCGAAAGCTGCGCCTACCGACCGGTTTAAGCCCTCGATCGCGGCCAGCAGATCGGGCAGGTTGGCTTCGTTTTTGTAGACGGGAATGACGAGGGACAACATGAATCAACGCGCGGCTTACTGCGCCGCAAAAAACCCGCGCACCGCTTGCACCACGCGTTTCTGGTCGGCCTGGGGCATGTTGGGGTAGCACGGCAGGGTGAGCGCGGTGGCGCAGGCCGCTTCGGTCACGGGCAACGAGACCTGGGCGTGGTGGTGTGCGTAGGCCTTCTGCTGGTGGTCAGCCACGGGGTAGTGCACGTCGGTGGCGATGCCTTGTGCGTCCAGGCGGGCGCGCAAGGCGTCACGCTGTTCGGTGCGCATCACATACAGATGGGCCACAAAATCGTCGCCGGTGGACATGGGCAGCGTCAGCGGCAGGCCACCCAGTTCGGCCGAGTAAAACTGCGCAATCGCCCGGCGCTGGGCGTTGGCAGCGTCCAGCTGGGGCAGTTTGTCGTTGAGCACCGCCGCTTGCAGTTCGTCCAGGCGGCTGTTGCGGCCCATGGGTAGGTCGTTGCGGTACTTGCTGCTCCAGCCGTACTGGCGCAGCGAGCGCACGGTGGCCGCCAAGGTGAGGCTGTTGGTGACGACCGCACCGCCATCGCCCAAGGCACCCAAGTTTTTGGTGGGGTAAAAGCTGAAGCAGGCGATGTCGCCAAAGCTGCCGCAGCGCTGGCCATCGAGCTGCGCACCATGGCTTTGCGCGCAGTCTTCAATCAGGGCAATGCCGTATTGGCGGGCCAGCGCGCTGATTTCGTCGATGGCCGCCAGTTGGCCGTACAAATGGGTGGCAATGATGGCTTGGGGCAAAACCAGCGCTTGGCTGAGCGCTTTCGCCAGCGCCTTGGGGCACATCGTCAAGCTGGCGGCGTCTACGTCCCCATAAATCGGTTGTGCGCCCACCAGATGCACGGCGGTGCTGCTATAAAAGCCGGCATTGGCCACCACCATCACGGTGCTGCCAGGGCCTGCACCCACTGCGCGCAAGGCCAGCTCCAGCGCGTCGGTGCCATTGGCCAGGCTCACGCAATAGTCCACGCCGCAATACGCCGCAAAGTCACGCTCAAAGGCCTTGACCTCGTCGCCCAGCACATACCAGTGGCTCTTGAGCACACGGGCAAATGCGGCTTGGGCATCAAAGCCCTGGTGAATGGCTTGGGTCGAAAAGAAGGGGACGCGGTCTGTCATGGCAACACTTCAAGTAAAAAGGTTCGTAGCGAATGCGAAACATGACGGATGGCTGTGCCGCTGCGGCGGCTTGATAACAAATGACCACCGTGTTCTGCAGTGATAGGCACCGTCATTTGTCATGGCAGCCCAAAGGGCGCGTCATCTGTCATGTTCTGGGCCGTAAGAATAACCGCCGACAGTGCGCAGGCGTTGCACATGCGCCAGCAGCGAGCGCTTGGCCACTGGCCACAGCCTGGGCGGGGTGTCGTCGTAGGCCAGGGGCACCCAGTCGTCCAGGCTGCCGGTGGGCAGGGCCTGCATGGCGGCCAGCACCTTGGCCTCGCGTTTCAGGCGGTGGGCTGTCAGGTGCGCAATCACCCCCAGCGGCTGGGCCAGCGCGTAGCCGTGGGCCGGCAGGATGTAGTCAATGCTGTGTTGCGCACAGGCTGCGGAAAGCACGTCCAGCGACTGCAGGTAGTCCGTCATGTTGCCGTCGGGCGGGTCGACGATGGTGGTGCTGCCGTTCAGGATGTGGTCGCCGCTGAACAGCAGACCGTCTTGCAGCAGCAGCAGGCACAGGTGGTTGGCGGCGTGGCCGGGCGTGTAGATGACTTGCAGCGTTGATTTTTGAGCCAAATCAGCATCCGGCCCAGGTGTTAATTGCTCAAGAAGCTCACTATTTTGTAGCACCCTGTCGGGCACAAACTGGCTGCCCGCACGTGCGGTGGGGGCCGATGGCAGGCCCAGAACGGGCGGTTTGCGACCGGTGCGCTGCTCGCACAAGGCCTGCAGCGGCGCGGCGGCGGGCGAATGGTCGGGGTGGGAATGGGTGCAGACGATGGCGCGAATGTCGCCAGCTGTGGCGTCAAACAGGCGCTGGATGTGGCCTGGGTCATTGGGCCCCGGGTCAATCACGATGAAACCCGTGGCCGCCTGGCCCACCAGGTAGCTGTTGGTGCCAGGCCCGGTCATCACGCCGGGGTTGGGCGCGGTCAGGCGCATGAGGTTTTTCAAGAGGCGCACCGGCTGTGTGGTCTGCCAATCCAGGCTGTGCAAAATTTGCCCGTCGGGGCAAACCAGGGCCAGCTCGCCGTAGGGCATTTCATGCTCCATGTAGCGCGCCTCCTGGCCACCCAGCAGCCCAGCACGCGGGCAACTGGTCCACAGCGGTTGCTCGGTGGCGGCGCAGGCGACCAGCACGGCGTCCACATCGGCAAAGGCCTGCAAGCGCTCCAGCGTGCGAATGGTGGGAAAAATCATGAAAAAACCACCGGCTGCGTGCCGCGCCAGCGCCTCAACCGGGCGCACCCACACCGGCTCAAACTGCTCGGCCTCATCGGCCACCGGCGTCTGGCCTTCGGGCATGCGGGCCACGAGAAAGGGCACATCAAACCGGCGCGGCAAGTCGCGGTCGGTCACCCAATGCGCCAGGGTGAACACGCCGTGCGCCGTCAGTTGCAAGCTGTGCTGCTCGCACTGCGCAAAAAACGGCGCATGGCGATCCAGCGCCGCCACCATGTCGGGCGGCACCGGCGAGCCATCGGCCCCCACGGCCAGCAGCACGCCCAGCTCTTCAAAACTCTCGCGTATCGCGGCAATGGCCTGCGTGAGTTGGGTATCGCTCTGGCTGGCCCGGCGGCTGGACATCCCATGGGCCTGTGCATCAGCTGCGTCAATGCCGCCACCGGGGAACACATAGGCACCAGGCGCAAAGCTCGCGGTGGCCGAGCGGCGGGTCATCAACACCTCAAAGCCCTGCGGGCCGTCGCGCAGCAAGAGCACGGTGGCGGCAGGACGGGTGGGGGCGGGGGTGCGCTGCGGTTGCAGCAGTTGGGCGGGGCGGGGCATGCGAGAGATTACAGCAGCAGTTGGGCCAGCTGTATGGCTCCTTTCCATTCCGGACTCGGGGTCACGGTCATGTCTTGTAACGCCACATTTCAACATTTCAAGACCCAAATACCCGGCAACCCACGTAAAACCTGCTCGAAAAGCTCCTAATCTAATAGCACTTCACGCACCCGAGAGCGACGCCCTCATGGCTTGAAGACCTCAAGGGTCAGCCCCGGCAGCTTGGCAAAGTGTTTCTTGTTACCCGTCAGCAGCGCAAGCCCATGCTCCTGGGCGGTGGCGGCGATTAGTGCATCGCCCAGTTGCAGGCCATGCGAGAGCGCATGGCTGTCAATCAGCGCCATAGCCCGCTCGGTGATGGCAGGCGTGACCAGCAGTATGTGCGCCTGGCTCATGGCCAAGCCCTTCTTGAGCTGCGCCAGCTCCGCCTTGGAGCGACACCCCTGAGCCAGCTCGATATATGTCACCGCCGACAACTGCCAGGGCAGCAACTGCGCCAGACGCTCAATGGCACCGGCATGGCCGCGGGTCATCCAGACCAACACATCGGAATCAATCAGCATGGCGCACTCACGGCACTCATGAGCCCGCCTTCTTGCGTCGCGTGCCGTCCGCGTTCAGGCGTGGTGCGCGCAAGGCCCGCACGTAGGCAGGCACGTCCGCCATATCCTGGCGATCTGCCCACATGCCCACCATCGGGTTTGCCATCAATGCCGTAACTGCCTGCGACTGCGACTGGTCTGTGGGCAACACCTCCTGCTCGATGCGCACTGTCACCTGCGTGGTGCGAGCAAACCCTGCCTTTGGCAATTTGGCCCGCCACGCAGCAGGCAGCTCACTCAAGCGCACATGTTCAAACACCACGGTATTCATGCTTGTTCTCCATCTTCCTGTCAGCGTACGACTGTGGGCAAGTCTACCGTTTGCGGTGTGAATGCAACTTGACCCCTCACTCCGGCACCACTGATACACCACTTGCTTGAATCTTCGAACCAAATCCAAATCAAGCCCTTATGAATACTGCTCAAGCAGCTATCAATTCAGGAGTAACCTACCACTCATTCCCCCACCTTGACCTCCCCCACCCGCACGGTCTGCCCGCTGCCCGCCACGCGCACCGTGGTGTAGCTGTCTTTCCACGCTGGCGTGCCAAAGCCGGTGGAGATGCGCAGCATCAGCGTGGTGCCCTCGCTGAGCACTTGCTGGCGGTGGCTGTGAAAGCGGGCGCTGAGTTGGTACAGCCCGGGCGCGGGGGATTTCAGCGAAAACTCTTCGGGGCCGTAGCCGCCGGTGGCGTCGGGTGACATGTTGCCGCCTTGCAGGGTGAGGCGTCGGCCGTAAAAGGCTTGCTCGCCCAGCGGGTCGGTCACGTACAAGTCCACATCGGTGTCGTCGGTGTCCCAGGCCATGGTGACGCGCAGCTCCAGCGGCAGGTTGCGGCGCAGGCGCGTGTCCACGCTGTCCAGGCTCACCGGGCCAAAGCCGCGCGCGGGCGATACCGCGGCAATGGCGTTCAGCTCGGTCAGGGCAATCAGGTTGATGCCGGGAAAGCGGCTGTTCCACGGGCGGGACACCACTTCCCACAGGTTGTTGACGGCGTCTTGCGACTGGCCCACCTCGGCCTGTGCCAGCGCCAGGTCGCGCCACGACTGCGGTTCGTTGGGCGCCAGCACGCGCACCCGGTCAAACACGGCGATGGCCCGCGCGGCCTGGCCGCTTTGCATCAGGCGGTAGGCGTACAGGCGCAGCAGTTGCCGGTTTTCCAGGTTCATGCCGGCCAGGTTGGACAGCACGCGCAGACCCAGGGCTTCTTGTTTGCGGTCAAAAAACACGCTGGCGGCATCCATGTAAAACGAGCTGCTTTGGGCATTGGCCAGCCGCTCGTCCAGGTAGACCTGGTACAGCTGCGCGGTGTCGGCCCGGCGCAGGCGCTGGGCATAGGGCGCGTCGGGGGTCCAGGCTTGCAGGGTGACTTGCGACGGGGCGGGGACGGGTGATGCGTCTTGCACTTTGGTTTGGGCGGGCGCAGCGGCCAGAGACGATGCCGTCGGTGGTGCTGCTGCTGGTGCCGCCGGAGCCATGGGTGCGGGTGCCGGTGCCGGTGCGGCTACTGGGGCACGCGCAACCGGTACTGACGGGCGAGGCGGCGTGCCGTCTTTCATCAGCGCGTCCCGCTCGGTGGACTGCCCCACCGCAGCGCCTTCAGACTGGATGCGTTTGTCTTGCTGCTCGGGTTTTGCAGCGGGCTTGACTTTCGGAAACTCTTTGCCCCACCAGGTCTGGCGGGCCTGGAACTGCGCGACCACCTGCTCGATTTGCTGGCTGCGACTGGTTTGCTCTTGTGCCAGCTTCAGCCCTTGCAGGCGGGCGACTTCGGCGGCCAGCTCGGGTGGTGCGGGCAGACCGTAGCGGGCGTAGTCTGATGCCAGCTCCAGCACGATCAGCGAGCTGTTGGGGCCCACCAGGGCGAACTCGCCAGCCAGGCGCTCCAGGGCAACCTGGTTTAACACCGGGTCTTCTGCCAGTTGGGCGCTGCGCCAGGCGGCCCATTGCTGCGCTGGCACGGCAGACGGTGCCTGCTGCGACAACGAAGCGTTGGCCTTGACCGGGATGCGGATGGTCTGCTGACGGCCACTGGGGTGTGCCAGCTGCAGCTCAATGTCGGCTTGCTTGTCGGGCAGCGCACCAGCCACCGAAAAGCGCCCGTCGACCACGGTGGCGGCGGGTGCAATCAGCTGGTCGGCACCCAGGCTGCGCAGCTGTGCAATGCGCCAGCCGTGGGTGCGCAAGCGGGCCAGCGCGGCGGCGGTGTCGGTGGCCAGCAGGTCTACGTAGGCACCGGCGGTGCGGTCGGCCAGTGCGCGCAGGCGGGGCGCGTCGGTGGCCAGCTGGGCGCTGATGGCCATGAGCGGGGCACGGTGGGCGTAGGCCAGTGCGCGCTTGCCGTCGGTCGGCAAACCGTCAGACACCAGCAGGGTCAGGTCGACCTGGGTGGGAATGGGTAGCTCGTCAAAGTTGCTGGAGCCGTCGTTGGGCTCGGCGCGCAGTGCGTCTTGCAAGGCGCTCCAGCCCTGGCCGCCGCCCACAGTGAAGCTGCGCACCGCCTCGCGGCTGTTGCGCACCACCAGCAGGCTCACGGTGGTGGGCTGGCGCAAGCTGGCAAAGTAAGCGTCCAGCAGGCCCAAGGTTTTGGCCAGGTTGCGCGCGCGCATGGCACCTGAGGCGTCCCACACCAGGGCAATGTGCTGGGGCTGGGCGCGGGCCACCGGCTCGTCTTTGAAGGGCACATGCGACAGAAAATACGCCTTGCCCGCCCACTGGCCAGTCTGCGTGAGCACGGTTTTCTGCACGGTGGCGGGCACTGCCAGTTGCAGCCAGTCGCTGCGCCCCTGTTCGGCCAGCCAGTTGCGACGCGAAAGGCTCAGCGTGGTCACCTCGCCTTCGCCGGCTTTCACCAGCCCGTCAGGTGCGCGAAACACCCGCGTGGCCTGTGCGCTGGCACCGATCACGCGCACGTCCACTTTGAGCGTCTCCACCGGCGAAGAGAACATCAGCGGCATCTGTAGCACCGCCATGCCGTCGGCCTGGGGCTGCAGCGCTTGGGTGATGTTGAGCACCACGGTGCGGTGGTTGTTGGGCAGGATGGGGTAGACGCGCAGCTTGTACTGGTTGCCCCCCGTGGCCTCCAGCAAGCCAGGGTCCACGCGGCGGCGGCGTATGTCTTCAAAAATCTCCTGCCCTTTGGCTTTGGGCACCGGCACGGCCTGGCGCAGGCTGCCGTTCACATCCAGCGCAAAGCCGGTCACCAGTTGCCCTGCCAGCAGTGGAAACTGCAGCTCGCCTTCCAGCACCCGGTTGTTGGGGTTGAACAGCTTGATTTCCACGCGCGTGGTGGCCTGACCGGCCAGCACCTCGGTCTGCATCAGCACCTCGCGCAACACGATGGGTTGCGCCTGCTGGTCGGTGACGGTGATGCGCGGTGGCTGCCACATAGGCGGGGGCGGTGGCACAGGCGACAGGCTGGCCGCCGTGGTGCAGAACAAAACACTGGCTACCGCCAACAGGGCAGCCTGGATTCGCAAGGAGTAGGAGGTGTGCATGGTCAATCGCTTTGTGGTGAGGTTGCTGTGCGCAGCCCCTCGGTGCAATGAAGGGCTGTGAGGGGTTGCACGGCTGACGGCGGGCGATGGGGTTAAACCAGCGCAAAAAAATTTGACCGTCTCAAACTTGATGACAAATGACTGACGGTGCTGCGCACCGACATGACAAACGATCTGACGCCGTCATTCCCGCGCAGGCGGGAATCCACCTTTAGCGAACCCAACAACTTTGCCGCAGGTCATCGTTGCGCCTGGATTCCCGCCTGCGCGGGAATGACGGTCTGAGGCATTTACCGATTCAAGCGGCACAGGGCTCACGTGCACACCCCGCCTGCTCAAGCAGCTACAAAATCAGTAGCGCGCGAAAATCATTCACATTGGTGAAAGTGGGCCCCGTCACCACCAGGCCACCCAGAGGCTCGAAAAAACCATAGGCGTCGTTGCGATCCAGGTGGTCGCTGAGTGTCAAGCCCTGCGCCTGCGCGCGGGCCAGGGTGTCGGGGGCCACGAAGGCACCGGCGTTGTCTTCCACGCCATCAATGCCATCGGTGTCCGCTGCAAGTGCCCACACACCTGGCTGGCCTTGCAGGGCCTGGGCCAGGCCCATGCAGAACTCGCCGGCCCGGCCGCCCCGGCCGGGGCGAGCTTGCTGATCTTGGCCCCGGCCTCTAGGTGATGTGCCGCTTTGCTTGCGAACAGTGACCGTTGTCTCCCCGCCACTGAAGATCACACACGGCTTCTTGAACGCACCCTGCCCGCGCGCCACCGCCCGCGCCAGCGCCGCATGCACCTTGCCCACCTCGCGCGATTCGCCCTCGATTTCATCGCTCAAGATGTACGCATCCAGCCCCGCCGCGCGGGCCGCGTCGGCGGCGGCTTGCAAAGACTGCTGGGGTGTCGCGATCATGTGCAGTTGGTGATGGGCCAATATGGCGTCTCCGGGTTTGGGCGTCTCCAAGGTGCCGTTTTCAAGCAAATCGGCCACCCGCCCAGGTATTTCAATGTTGTAGCGCTTCAAAATTTGTAGCGCTTCAAGGCAGGTGGTGGCGTCGGCCACCGTGGGCCCGCTGGCAATGATGGCCGGGTCGTCCCCCGGCACATCGCTGATCGCCAGCGTGACCACCCGCGCCGGCGCACAGGCCGCGGCCAGCCGCCCGCCCTTGATGGCTGACAAGTGCTTGCGCACACAGTTCATCTGCGTGATGTCGGCACCGCTGTTCAACAGCTCTTTGTTGATGCGCTGCTTGTCGGCCAGGGTCAACCCCTCGCAAGGCAAGGTCAGCAACGCCGACCCGCCACCCGAAATCAGGCACAGCACCAGGTCGTCTGCCGTCAGCTCCTGCGTAAGCGCCAGCATGCGCTGCGCCGCTGCCAGGCCCGCGGCATCGGGCACCGGGTGCGCCGCTTCGACGATCTCGATGCGCGGGTTTTTCACATCGCTGGCCGGTATGTGGCCATAGCGCGTGACCACCAGGCCCGACAGCGGCTTGTCTGCCGGCCACAAAGCATCTACCGCCTGGGCCATGGCCCCACCCGCCTTGCCCGCGCCCAGCACCAGGGTGCGGCCTTTTGGCGGCTGGGGTAGGTAGGCGGCGGTGTTGTGCAGCGGGAGGGCGCGCTGGATGGCGGTGTGGAACAAGTGCTCCAGAAAGGCGCGGGGATTTTGTTCGGGATTGGGGAAGTTCATGGCTCATTATCTGGCGCGGAAACAGCAACTACGCAAACTTCAAAGTACGCAATCTACGTATGATTAAGCACATGATATGCATCATTTTGGAACTGGAAGGAATCACAAAATGACCCAGAAACCGGATGTGTTTGCAGACCTCGTACAAGGCTTTGATGCACTTAAACAGCAACGCGAAGGCAAGCTCACCCTGCGCACCTTCAAGATAAAAAGCAAACCCGCCCCTACGCTCAGCCCGCAAGACGTGGTCAGCGTGCGCGAGCAGCTACACCTTTCACGCCCCGTGTTTGCCCGTTACCTGCGCACAAACCCCCGCACCCTGGAAAACTGGGAGCAAGGCCGCGCCAAACCCAACGCCCAGGCCGCTTTGCTGATCCGTATGGTGGCGCAGTTTCCAGACATGGTGCAACGTCTAGAGGCGGTATAAATCACTACGCATTTGATAGCTGCTCCAGCAATATCCGATTGGGCTGAAGGCCAAAACGTAGTGCTTCACCGCCTATCCCGGCTTCGCGAGCGCTATAAAACCTGCTCAAGCAGCTATTACTTCAATAGCAACCCAGTGCCCACCGTGGGGTACTTCAGCACCAGTTTCAGCTCGTGCTTCATGCGCAGGTTCACCAGCCGGCGCGACTCGCCCATGAAGCTGAGCAGGCTCAAGGGCAGTTGGTCGGCCGCGGCATCGCGGGCAATGCGCGGTGGGCGGGGCAGGCCATACAGGTCGGCGGCCAGGTCGACGTAGTCGCCCATTTTCAGGTCGCTGTCGTCGCTCACGTTCACCACGCGCTGGGGCTTGCCGCGCCACAGCGCCAGCAGGCAGGCGCGGGCCAGGTCGTTGGCGTGGATGTGGTTGGTGTAGACGTCGTCGGCTTGTGTGAGCACGGGCGTGCCTTTGAGCAGGCGCTCGCGCGGGGTGCCGCCTGCGCGGTCGGGTGCGTAGATGCCGGGGATGCGCAGGATGCTGGCCCGCACATGCGCGGCCCGGCCAAAGTGGCGCACGGCGGCTTCGGCGTCGACCCGGCGGTGGGCGCGCGGGGTGTGGGGCTTGGCGGCGCGGGCTTCGTCAACCCAGGCACCGGCGCAGTCGCCATACACACCGCTGGTGGAGCCGTACACCAGCCAGCGTGGGGCCGAGCGCAGGCGCAGGGCGCGCAGCAAGGCCTGGGTGCGTGGGTCGCGCCACCACTGGGCACCGTCGTTGGGCGGGGGGGCCAGGTGCAGCACACGGGTGGCGATGCCGGCCAGTCGCCGCAAAGTGGCGGGCTGGTCTAAATTGCCTTTCAGCGGCGTGATGTGCAGCGCGCGCAGCTCGGGCGCTCGGGTAGCTTGCGAGGTCAGGGCCAGCAGGCGCAGGCGAGCTCCCAGCCCGCGGGCCACGCGCAGGCCCACATCACCGCAGCCCACGATGAGTAAGCGCTCGCGGCGAAAGCGGGCTGGCAGGGCGCCCAGGGGGCTTTGGTTTGAGGGCAAAATCGAAGATCGCTTTTTAAAGTCAGTCAGGCCGGAACAACGGCCACCTAGGATAACCAAGACATGTCCCTCGCCTCCGACAACGCCACCGGCTTTCAAATCACCGTCTCCCCCAGCCAGCGCCAGTTCAGCACCCAGCCCGGCGAAGCCATTCTGGCGGCGGGTATTCGCCAGGGCGTAGGCCTACCCTATGGCTGCAAAGACGGCGCATGCGGCTCGTGCAAATGCAAAAAACTCAGCGGTACCGTGGTGCACGGCACACACCAAAGCAAGGCCTTGTCGGCCGACGAAGAGGCCGCCGGCTTTGTGCTCACCTGCTGCGGCGTGCCGCAAAGCGACGTGGTGCTGGAGTCGCGCCAGGTGACCGACGAGTCGGCCTTTCCGGTGAAAAAAATGCCCTCACGCGTGACCGTGATGGAGAAAAAATCGCCCGACGTGATGCTGCTGCGCCTGCAACTGCCCGCCAACGACACCCTGCGCTACCACGCCGGCCAGTATGTGGAATTCATCCTGCGCGACGGCGCACGGCGCAGCTACTCCATGGCCAATGCGCCGCACACGCTGGTGCCCGTGGAGGGGCAAACAAGTCCAGGCATCGAGCTGCACATCCGCCACATGCCCGGCGGCAAGTTCACCGACCACGTGTTTGGCGCGATGAAAGAAAAAGAAATCCTTCGCGTCGAAGGCCCGTTTGGCAGCTTTTACCTGCGCGACGAGTCCACCAAACCCATGGTGCTGTTGGCCTCGGGCACCGGTTTTGCGCCGATCAAGGCCATCATCGAACACATGCAGTTCAAAGCCATCACCCGCCCCGCCACCCTGTATTGGGGCGGCCGCCGCCCGGCAGATTTGTATATGGACGCCTGGGTGCAAGAGCGCCTGACCGACATGCCCAACCTGCGCTACGTGCCCGTGATCTCCAACGCCACCCCCGAAGACAACTGGACCGGTCGCACCGGCTTCGTGCACCAGGCCGTGTTGCAAGACACGCCCGACCTGTCGGGCTACCAGGTCTATGCCTGCGGCGCACCCATCGTGGTGGACTCGGCCAAGGCCGATTACGTGGCGCTGGGCGGGTTGCCGGAGGATGAGTTTTATGCGGACTCGTTCACGACGGAGGCGGACAAGGCGAAGGCTTGAACCCAAATTTTCCATTAGAACTTCAAGGAGGCTTGGATGCGGCAAAGGTAGCAGGCAGATCGAATGACTTGGCTTGATCCCATAGGCCCTGCATCCAGGCGCGTTGCTGCATGGCGATAGCCAGGTTC
>JAAFIW010000026.1 GCA_013297875.1 Comamonadaceae bacterium
GTGGAGATAGACGGCCACCGAACAGGTGGCTCCAAGAGTTGGGGCCGCGTTAGCGTCCCCGTTTAGCCGCTTTGAGCGGCTCACAATATTGAAAACCCCCGGCTTTGCCGGGGGATGGTTATTCAATAGCTGCTTGAGCAATAAATACATGGGCTGGTGGCTTATTTGACCAATTTTTTGACCATTTCGATGTGCGCAATGCCCGCTTCGTGAAACACCTCGCCGTGCGGCGCATAGCCCAGTCGCTCATAAAACCCCTGGGCACTGCACTGGGCATGCAGCACCACCTGGGTGTCGCCCCGCTCGGCAGCGGCCTGCATCAGCGCCAGCAGCACCTGGCGGCCCAGGCTGCCGCCGCGCAGCACACGTGAAACTGCCATGCGGCCAATGCGGGCCACGCCGGGTGCGTGTTGCAGCAGGCGGCCGGTGGCCACGGCCTGGTTGAGGTGGTTGAACACCACCGCATGCACCGCCGTGTGGTCGGCTTCGTCCCACTCAATCTCTTGTGGCACGCCTTGCTCCTGCACAAACACCTCGGTGCGCAACGGTGCGGCGGCCTCGCGCAGGTCTTGCCAGCTGCCCACTTGCAAGCGGGTGGTGCCCTGCCCGGCTTCAAAACCCAGCATCAAATCGCGCAGCGGCTGCGGCACGGGTTTGGATGTTTGCGTGGCCGGGTCAGCAAATACATAGAGCAGCTCACCCGACACCAACAGCTTGTCTGCGCAAAAAATGCCGCCCACAAACTGCATCGACGAATTGCCGATGCGCGCGCACTTCATGCCAATGGCCAACTGGTCGTCATACCGGGCCGAGGCGTGGTATTCCAGCGTGGCCTTCTTCACATACATGTCGCCACCCAACAGGTGCATGGCCTGCTCGTAGGGCAAGGCCAGCGCCCGCCAGTAGTCGGCCACAGCAGTGTCCAGGTACATCAGGTAGTGACCGTTGAACACGATTTTTTGCATGTCCACCTCTGCCCAGCGCACGCGCAGGCGGTGGAAAAAACGGAAGTCTTGGGTTTTCATGGGTTGAGGGATTAGAAATTTGAACGCAGAGGACGCAAAAATGACGCAGAGTGCGCAGAAGAATTCAAAAGACAAATCAATTTTGGTTCTTCTTATTTTGGTTCTTCTTTTTGCCCCTTTTGCGTCCTCTGCGCGACCTTTGCGCCACTTTTGCGCCACCTTTGCGACCTCTGCGTTCAAAAAGCAACTTCAAATGCTCGCGCCAAAGCCGCAGCCATGTCCGCATGCGCCTGTCGCGCTTCGGGAATCACACGCCCCATTTTGATGAACTCATGCGTCACGCCCCGGTAGATTTCCAGATCGACCGGCACACCGGCTGCGCGTAGCTTGTCGGCATACAGCAGGCCTTCATCCACCAGTGGGTCGCACTCGGCCAGGCCGATCCAGGCGGGCGCCACACCGTCGACATCGGATGCGTTCAGCGGGGCGAAGCGCCAGTCGTCGCGTTGGTCTTTGCGGATGTACTGCCTGAAAAAGTAGTTGATGTGCTCGGTTTCCAGCACCAGGCCTTGCCCAAACTGGCTGTGTGACGGCGTGTCTTGGTGGGCGGTGCAGCCGGGGTAGATCAGGAGTTGCAGCGCCAGCGGTATTCCCGCGTCGCGCGCCAGGATGGCGGCGACGGCGGCCAGGGTGCCACCGGCGCTGTCGCCGCCCACGGCCATGTGGGTGTGGCCGCTGGGTGTGGTGGATGCTCCTATTTGTATAGCTGCTTGAGCAATGAATTCTTGGGCGGATTGCATATCTTGCACTGCAACCGGGAATTTGTGCTCGGGCGCGAGCCGGTAGTCCACCGACACCGCGATGCAGCCGGCCAGGCGGCTGATTTCGCGGCACAGCACGTCATGCGTGGCCACGCTGCCAATGGTGAAACCGCCGCCGTGAAAGTACAGCAGCACCGGCAGTTTTTCGTGCGACGGGGCATACAGCCGCGCCGGGATGGGGTGGCCATCGTGCGCGGGAATCGCGAGCGCTTCAACCCGGGCCAGCTCGGCACGCGGCACTTCCAGCACGTTGGCACCGGCCTCGTAGGCGGCGCGGGCATCGGCGGGGGCCAGCGTGTGCAGCGGCGGGTGGCCCGCACGCGCCATGCGGCGCAGCACGTCGCGCATGGCAGGGGTCAACAAACGATCAAAGCTCACTTGAACTGCACGCTCACTGGCTGCGCACCGGCCAGGCCGCTGTAAGTCACGCGCACTTTCAGCCCCGCCTTGGGTGGCAGCAGCGGCGAAAACGAACCCAGGCTGATGAGTTGCCCCGGCTGCATGGCCAGGCCCTCTTGCGCCAGCGCCTGGGCCAGCCACACCACGGCATTCAGCGGGTGATCCAGGATGTCGCTGCCCTTGCCTTTGCCCAACTCGGCACCCGCGTCGTCTGAGAGCACCACCACCATGTCGCGCAACCCGTCCAGCATCGCGTAGCGCTCGGCGCGCGTGGCGGGCACGGCAATCGGCTTGCCGGCCACGCCCAGCCGGGCCCCCACGTTGATAGCGTTGATCGCCGGGCCGTTGAGCTTGGGCGGGGCCTGCACCATCAAATCGGGCAGTTCGATGAAGGGAATGACCTGGTCAATCGCCTGCAATACGTCCATGGGCGTTTTAGCCTGGTTGATGCTGGCACTGCGCACCCGCACCAGCATGTCAGCCTCAAACAGCGGGCGCGCACCAAACGCCGCATCCACCACCGCGCCATCGGCCAGCACCATGCCGGGATACAGCTTGCCCCACACCGGCTTGTCGTAGTTAAAGCGCTTTTGCACGGCCGGGTTGGTCAGTCCGGCCTTGTAGCCCACTGGGGTGCCCATGGATTTTTCCAGCAAGGCGTTGAACTTGGCGCGGCTGCAGCGGCCATCTTCCTCGGTCAAGCCCTCAGGGTTGACGGCGGGTTGGCGGGCGGCGTATTGCGTGGCCATGTCTTGGGCCTGTGTGTCGGTCAGGCAGGCGGCGTGGGCACTGGCTGTGTACGCCAGCAGGACGGCGGCAAGGGAAAAAGTGTGTTTCATGGCGTGTCCGGGTCGTTAAAGTGCGGGCATCGTATTCCCACCAAACAAAGAGACAACTATGGCTTTCATCTACTACATCACCCAGATTCAATTTGATTTCGGCGCCATCAAGCTGCTCAAAGCCGAGTGCGAGCGCGTGAGCATCAGCCGCCCGCTGGTGGTGACCGACGCGGGCGTGAAAGCCGCTGGCGTGCTGCAAAAGGCGCTGGATGTTTTGACCGGCATGCCCGTCGCCGTATTCGACCAAACCCCCAGCAACCCCACCGAGGCCGCCGTACGTGCCGCAGCGGCCCTATACAAATTACACAACTGCGACGGCCTGATTGCGGTCGGCGGCGGCTCGGCCATCGACTGCGCCAAAGGCGTGGCGATTGCCGCCAAGCACGAGGGCCCGCTGGCCCACTACGCCACCATCGAAGGCGGGTCGCCGCGCATCACCGAGCGCGCCGCGCCGCTGATTGCCGTGCCCACCACCAGCGGCACCGGCAGCGAGGTGGCGCGCGGGGCCATTCTCATCGTCGACGACCACCGTAAGCTGGGCTTTCACAGCTGGCATTTGGTGCCCAAAGCCGCTATTTGCGACCCCGAACTCACGCTGGGCCTGCCCGCCAAACTGACGGCTGCCACCGGCATGGACGCCATTGCCCACTGCATGGAAACCTTTATGTCCGCCGCCTTCAACCCACCGGCCGACGGCATTGCGCTGAACGGCCTGGCCCGTGGCTGGGCCCACATCGAGCGCGCAACCCAAGATGGCAGCGACCGCGAAGCCCGCTTCAATTTGATGAGCGCTTCGATGCAAGGCGCAATGGCCTTTCAAAAAGGCTTGGGCTGCGTGCACTCGCTCAGCCACAGCCTGGGCGGCGTCGACCCGCGCTTGCACCACGGCACCTTGAACGCCATGTTTCTGCCCGCCGTAGTTCGCTTTAACGCACAGGCCGAATCGGTGCAAAAAGACAAGCGACTGGAACGCATGGCGCACGCGATGGGCCTGACTTCAGGCGGCGACGTAGCCGAGGCGATCACCGACATGAACGCCCGGCTGGGTTTGCCCAAAGGCCTGGGTGAAATGGGTGTGCAGCGCGACTGGTTTAAGCGCGTGATTTCCGGGGCGCTAGCGGACCATTGCCATAAGACGAATCCGCGGATTGCGACGGGCGAGGAATATGCGGAGATGCTGGGGGCGGCGCTTTGAGAATTTGGCGATTTACATTACAACTTTCGGAACTAATTTCAAATGATCAACGACACAGTTCAACAGTTATTTCAAATCATTGCTACCGCTGTAATCGCAGCTGCCGCAACCGGCGGAATTTTCTGGAAAATAATAGAGAAAGCAATTGATAAAAAGTTTGCCATCGAACAGCATCGACAAAATACAGTATTTTCAAGAGTAGACCTTCGGAGGGCGGAAGCAGTTATTGACCTGAACGGACAACTTAGAAATTACATGCTGCGCCTATCCTATTTCAGTCCAAAGATTACCTTTCAAACTTATCCAGCCGAAAATTCGGCACTTTCGGATGCTGTGGTTTGGTGCTTGGAAATGCAGCAAGATGTCAAAAACATAATTGAATCACAATCCAAATTGCAATTGTTTTTACCAAAATTCTTTCCTGAAAATTTTTTTATCTGGTATCTTTTGGAAAATGACAATATTACTAATTTGGCAAATATATTCATGCAATTAGGTCAAACCGAAGAGTTCAAGAGCTTATCTGACTCCGAAAAACGAACCCTCCTTAATAGCAAGAAAACTGATTTTTATAAAAACCCAAATCCAGCTCATACTTTTGTGATAGCCAGGCGGATTTATGACGATATTGAAAGAATTTTTCATTCCGTTGGCGACATACCACCTATGGAACCACTACCGCCATTGCCAAACGCCCGAGAGATGCCCATTTAACTCCGCGTCCCGGTGACGCGCTGCTTGTTGACTTGGCCCAGCTTCCAGCCATGTGGGCTGAAGACCGACACATGCCTCAAACCGTCATTGCTGCGCAGGTGGCAATGACGGCCTGAAATAAGGCAATGGGTTTTGCAGAGGTTCTTTTAGAAAGAAGTGGTTGCAGCGCATGTAGAGATTGCTGGGGCAGCTATGAAAAATGAAGTGAATTCCGTAAACCTTACACTGGTGTAATCATGATCACTTTCTCCATTTCCGAGGTTCCCCCAGGGAAGCTTTACGAGCCACTAGAGGCAATCAGCAGCGTTCACAGCCTACTCAACAAGCCTGTAGAAGCCATGCACTGCCCCGTGGATACATTGGTGTCTTGTGATACGACGCATGCGTTTGTGAAAGCCGCACACGATGCGTTCTACGACCATCATCCCATGGTGATTCGCCCCGATGACATATGGTTTTGTATTGCCCAAGGTTTCGCAACACACGTCGGGCAAAACTCCGAAAAACTCAGATCAAAATTCGTCAAACACGATGGCAAGAAAAAATTGGTCGTATCGCGAACAGATTTTTTTCTTGGTCAAAAAAACCCGTGGCACGAAGTTTTCTCAGCGTTCTCAGACCAAATTGGTCAACAGGTCGGCGAGATAAAGGACCTTTTGACTGCCCGCTTTTCCACGACCACCATCACAGAAGCCGCCGCTTACGACATTTGCTTGATGGATACCTTTCAATGTTATTTTGACTACGAGGTTCGAGCAGGTTGTGGAATACCGGCCTTCACACTGCTTGGAACAGCCGATGACTGGGCGTCGATGATTCCGCGTGTTGCTCAAATCGCCGAATATGGTCTTGAAACCTGGGTATTGGCGTTGGAGGGGGTGCTCAAGAAAATTGCCGAAACAGCAGCAGGCAACGTAGATAAAGAGTTTTGGAAATCATTTTTTCGTTATCAAAGTGGTTCAGGGCCAGCCGAATTGACGGGGTGGATCGTTACGCTATTTCCATATCTAACCGTTGATTGGAACACCAAGGCACTTGGCCCCAACGAGTACCTGAAAAATTGGCGCGAAGCACATGAACTAGCGTCTCGCCGCACCGGTTTTTTGCGTTTCAACGATGTCAAGGGGCCTTCTATCGGGTCAATTCCGCAGGGATTGGTGAGCGCGCCAGTGCATCTTTTGGATATCAGCACTGGCGCTGAGCATGATCTTCGCTTTATTGCAGGAATGTTTGGCGTTGGTCAAGACACAGCAACCGGCGCACTGTCAGTCATATTTGGTTGGGCAATCGTTTATGACGTTTTGATGCCCACCTCAGAGGAACCAGTAAATTTGTCAATTGATTTCGATGCTACTGATATACAAGTGATCCTGCGAAAGCCGCGAAAAGCGTGATTGTCTGGGGCCAACGAACAAACCACTGGCAATCAATTCCGAACGAGAAAAGTGGCTCCAGCCCATGTATTCATTGCTCAAACAGCTATTATGTTTGTAGCAGACGGGCGTTGAATTGAACAGGATCGCAAGTTGTGAACCAGACCGTCATCCCCCAACTGCGCATCACCAGCGCGTCCATCAGCCTGCCTTTCTACATCGATGGCCTTGGCTTTGCGGTGGACTGGAAACACCAGTTTGAACCGGGCTTTCCCGTGTTTGCCCAAATCACCCGGGCGGGGCAAACCCTTTTTCTCACCGAACACACGGGCGACTGCCAGGTGGGTGGTGCGGTCTACCTGCTGGTGCCGGATGTGGACGACTGCTACCAACAATTCACCCGGCGCGGCATCGCCACGCCTGAACAACCGCAAGTCACGCCGTGGGACACACGGGAGATGGTGGTGGTGGATCCGGATGGCAACCGGCTGAGGTTTGCAAGCGATCTCAATACCGACCCGAACACCGACGCCTGAGCGTTATCTACGCGCGGCACAGCATGTCAATCACCTGCCGCCCGTTTTTTCGGTACACCGAAAAATCACTGTCCAGCGTCAGCACCGGGCTTTGTGGGTTCAGTTCAGCCAGGCGCACCAGACAGGCATCGGCCAGCGACATGGGCACGTTCGTGTAGCGACGCACTAATGCCAAAGTGGCACTGTGGTCATCTGAAAGTTGCATTCCAATGCTGATAAAACCCTCGCCCACCATTTCAATCAGCGCTACGCGAGCACCGGGCGTTTGCCGGGTCAAGTAAGTGGCTTCGGCCAGCACGGCCTCGCAGGTCAGCATGGGGGGCTGAATTTCGCGGAGTTTTTGCACCACCCAAAGGTGCGCAGCTTCATTCCGGTTGAGCAGGGCCACCAGAGGGTTTCAAGACGCGGTGCGGGCCGAGGCGGCCAATCTGTGCTTTGCTGTGGCGGTATTTTCAAGTGAAGGGTGACATCAGCCCAGGTAAAGATTGCTAGGGCAGCTAACAAAAGTGAAGTGATTTGACAGCTCACAAAGGCTGAATTTTCCCCACATCCGGCTCGCGCAGCCACTGCGCAAACTCGTCTGCCAACTGCTGGCTGGCCGACACGGCTGCACTCCAGGCTTTCACCCGCGCCGCCAGATCGTTGCCGTAATGCGTGAAGTCGGTGCGGTCGGGCAGCTTGCGATTGGGGAGTTTTTTCACCCATTCGGGGTTGGGGGCCAGCACCACCATGCGGTCCAGAAAACCGGTGGCTTTGTGACGCCATTTCAGGCCCTTGTCGAGCCAGCCCGGCACCACGGCTTGCTGGAAGTGGGGGTAGAGAACGACACTGGAGGCGATGCCCGGCGATTGCGCTGGCGCGGTGTAGTTCAGGTGCAGGTGGTAGTCGGTCAGGCCGCCGTCCCAGTAGGCACCGGGC
The DNA here is from genome assembly GCA_013297875.1 of Comamonadaceae bacterium. GTDB lineage: Bacteria > Pseudomonadota > Gammaproteobacteria > Burkholderiales > Burkholderiaceae_C > JAAFIW01. Next base: position 7,761 of record JAAFIW010000026.1, read on the forward strand.
GGTGCGCCGGGAATGTTGTGCACGGCTTGGAGCACAAAGGGAATGGAGCAACTGGCTTGCAGCGCGGGGAAAAAGTTGGCGGCGCTTAAGGGCACCTGGCGAGTGCGGTAGTCGCCGGTGGCAAATGGAAGCGGTGCCCCGTGGCTTGAAAAAACCACCCGCTCCAGCCACGCGCCCATGGCTTTGCGCCGCACCGCATTGCTCATGAACGCACCCAGGTAGCCCAGCGGCGTGCGCAGCGCCTGCTCACGCGCCAGCACATGCCGCCCGCGCGAGGTGATGATGTGCAGGTGGTAGCGGTTGTGGCCGAGCACCTGATCGATCCGTCCACCGTAGAAGGCTTGCAAGTTTTCACCAAAGCGCTCACTGACGTGTTGCGCCGTGGGCCGCTTTTGCCCGGGGGCCAGTTCGTAGTGCTGACCAATGTAGTCATGCTCCAGCCGCTCAAACCCGGCCACCGATTCATCCAGACACGCCGTGGCCATGCGCCAGGCACCGATGGACGCACCCACCAAATGCACCGGTTGGGTCGATTGAGCTAGCCACTGACCGAAGATAAAACGATCCAGCGGCCCCAGGATCAAGCCTTTGGGTCCACCGGCTGCGCCTGGAATCGTGTGGATGTGTTGGGGCTGTAGACCGTGCTGCGCGATGTGGGCCTTGGCGACTGGGCCAGCATGCATGTGAAGGGCTTTCATGCGCAGATTTTGCAACTACCCAGCTACCTGGCAGCGAACCGATGACAAATGACAGCCGCCTGCGGCTTGCATGACGCAATGACGGGTAGGTCACTTGCCAGTTGGGCACCGGGTCAATTGTCATGTCGGTGCGCAGCACCGACCGTCATCTGTCATCGATGTCAGTCGACGTGAGTAGTTACCAGATTTTGTATGAAACTGGCACACAGCCCAGGGATTTACTGCTCAAGCAGCTACACATTTAATAGCTAAACCAGCCGGGCCACATGCTCCCCAATCGCCAGACAGGACGTGAGCCCCGGCGACTCAACACCAAACAGTTGCACCACGCCCGGCACGCCATGCGCTTGAGGCCCGGCAATCCAGAAGTCTTTTGACTTTTCGCCGGGTGCCTGAATTTTGGGGCGAATGCCGCTGTACGACGGTTGCAGGCTGCCGTCGGGCAGCGCGGGCCAGAAGCGGCGGATGGAATCGTAAAAGCTGGCACCGCGCGCTGGATCCACGTCGTAGTTCAGGTCGTCCACCCACTGCACATCGGGGCCAAAACGGGCCTGGCCGCCCAGGTCCAGCGTGAGGTGCACGCCCCAGCCCGCGGCTTCTGGAATGGGGTAGATCAGCTGTGAAAACGGCGCTTTACTGCTGAGGGAAAAGTAGTTGCCCTTGGCATAGTGGGTGGGCGGCACATGCGCAGCAGGAAAGCCTTGCATGCGCGCTGCCAGGGCCTGGGCATACAGCCCCGCGCAGTTGACCAGCCGCCGGGCGCGCAACTGCATGGGCTGTGCACCGCCGGTGGACACCACGATGCCATCGGCGGCGATGTCCGCCCGGTCAAACGGGGTGTTCAGCACCACCGTGCCGCCGACGTTTTCCAGGTCGCCCTGCAAGCTGAGCATCAGGCCATGGCTGTCCACGATGCCGGTGGTGGGGCTGCTCAAAGCGCCGACGCACTGCAAATGCGGCTCCAGCGCTACCGCTTGCTGGGCGCTGATGATTTGGGTGTCAGGCATGCCGCAGGCAGCAGCGTTGGCGTGTATGCGGGCCAGATCGGGCAGCTGTTCGGGCGCGGTGGCCACAATCAACTTGCCGCATTGCTGATGCGCGAGGCCCCGCTCGCGCAAGTAGGCATACAGCAGAGGCTTGCCGCGCACGCACAACTGGGCCTTCAGCGAGCCGGGCGCGTAGTCCAGCCCGGCGTGAATCACCTCGCTGTTGCGGGCGCTGGTGCCAGTGCCAACGGCATTTTCGGCCTCCAGCACCAGCACCTCGCGGCCCTGCAAAGCCAGTGCGCGGGCACAGGCCAGGCCGACCACGCCGGCGCCGATCACCACGGTATCGACTGTTTCCAAAACGGGCTCCTTGTTTGATGGCATATTTGTTGACGCGACTATTTTCAGGCCATGACCATCGAAATACCCAAAGAAGCCCGCCAGGAAGCGATTGCGTCTATTCAGCGCTACTTCGCCGAGCACATGGAGCAACCCATTGGCAACATCGGTGCCAGTGGCTTGCTCGGTTTTTTGCTGGAAGAGATCGGCCCGGTGATCTACAACCAGGCCGTGGCCGACGTGCAGGAGCGGCTACAGGCGCGCGTGATGGAGGTCGACATTGAGGTACACGAGGAGCCGTTTCAGTACTGGCGCAAGTACGACAAGGCGCGTAAAAAGTAGCAAAGAGCATGTAGCGGGCGCGCTCAAAACAAATGCCCCTGCCCCAGCGCACCCGCCGGTCGAAATTGCGTCAAATCCAGCTCATGCCGGACGCGGTTGAGCCCCAGGCGGGCACAAGCCTTTTGAAAGCGCTGGGCGATCAGGTCGGCCCACAGGCCGCTGCCTTTCATGCGGCTGGCGAAGTCGCTGTCGTAGTTTTTGCCGCCCCGCATCTCGCGCACGCGGGCCATCACGCGCTCGGCGCGCTGCGGGTGGTGCAGTTGCAGCCATTCGTTGAACACGTCGTTGAGCTCCCAGGGCAGGCGCAGCACGGTGTAGAAGGCGCTGGTGGCACCGGCATCACGCGCGGCGGCCAGCACCTGCTCCATGTCGTCGTTTAAAAACGGAATTTGCGGTGCCACGCTCACACCCACCGGCACACCCGCCTGCACCAGCGTGCGGACGGTGCGCAGCCGCCGCTGGGGGCTGGCGGCGCGGGGTTCGAGCTGGCGGGTGAGCTCACCGTCCAGGCTGGTGATGGTGACGTAAACAGCGGCCAGGTGCTGCGCGGCCATCGGGGCAATGATGTCCAGGTCGCGCTCAACGCCGCTTGATTTGGTGACGAGCGAAAAGGCGTGGCGGGTTTCCTGCATCAGCGCCAGCACCGAGCGGGTCAGGCGCAATTGCCGCTCGACCGGCTGGTAGCAGTCAGTGGCCGAGCCGATGTTGAGCAACTGCGGCACGTAACCGGGTTTTGCCAATTCGCCGCGCAAGACCTCGGCCAGGTTGCGCTTGGCAATCAGGATGGTTTCAAAGTCCAGCCCTGGCGACAGGCCCAGGTAGCTGTGCGTGGGCCGGGCATAGCAATACACGCAGCCATGCTCGCAGCCGCGGTAGGGGTTGATGGAATAGTCAAAGTAAATGTCGGGTGAGTCGTTGCGCACGATCACGCTTTTGGCGTCCTCCCAGCGCACGGTGGTGGCGGGCGGTGTGATCTCGCTGGGCTCGTCGTCGCCAGGCCAGCCATCGTCGAAATTGGCACGATCGTCCACCGCAAACCGGTGCGGCACGCGGCTGGCGCTGCCTCGGCCTTTGATGGCGCTGGGAGAGATGTGAAAGTCGCTCATGGGCGTGCAGCGTACCCGAATACTGTTTAAATAACCAGTTTTATAAATCGAACTTCCAGAACGCACAGGACGCAAAAACCACGCAGAGGTCGCAGAAGAAGCCGGGGAAAAACACCCAATTGTGGCTGTTCTTCCGCGCCCTCTGCGAATCCTTCGCGTCCTCTGCGTTCTGGAGCCCGCATTTTCACTCCTGAATTAATAGCTGCCTGAGCAATGAATACCTGGGCGGAATGCACTTTTTACCCATAACCTCATATTTCAGTCTTGAATTTTCAGTAATTCTTGAAAATTCAAGACTCTGCGAGCACAATCCCGCCCATGCCTTTGCAAAACACCCTCCCCCCACTGTCCAGCCAGTTCGTGTCGCACTTTGGCGAGATGGGTAGCAAATGGGGCATTAACCGCACCGTTGGGCAGATTTATGCGCTGATTTTTATCTCGCAGCGCGCTCTGAATGCAGACGAAATTGCCGAGGCGCTGGAATTTTCGCGATCCAATGTGAGCATGGGCTTGAAGGAATTGCAGTCGTGGCGCCTGGTGCGGCTGCGCCACCAGGTGGGCGACCGGCGCGAGTACTTTGAAGCGCCGGGCGATGTGTGGGAGATTTTTCGCGTGCTGGCCGAAGAGCGCCGCCGCCGCGAAATCGAGCCGACGCTATCCATGCTGCGCATGGCCCTGCTGGAGCAACCCACCAGCGACGCCGACCGCCACGCCCAGGAGCGCATGCGCCAGATGCACGAGTTGATTGACCGCCTGATGACCTGGTTTGACGACGTGCAAAAACTCGCCCCCGAAACCGCCATGCAGCTGATGGGCATGGGGGCAACGGTGACGAAGGTGCTGGAGTTCAAAGACCGAATTTCTGGGCGGACGCCAACATCGCAAAACCGGGGACTTTGAACGCAGAGGACGCAAAGGATTCGCAGAGGACGCGGAAAGAACAGCCAAGATTCTTTGAACATCATTCAGCACCTTCTCACTTTGAATTCCTTTTGCGTTCTCTGCGAATCCTTCGCGTCCTCTGCGTTCAAGTTTCTTGTATCCCTGTATTCCGACCTTTCGAAGGAGCTAACCCATGGACACCCTGCTGCTAGCCCGCCTGCAATTTGCCGCCAACATCAGCTTTCACATCCTGTTTCCCACCATCACCATTGCGCTGTGCTGGATGCTGGTGTTCTTCCGTTTCCGCCACGCGGCCACGCGCGGCACGCCAGCGGCGGCGGGTTGGGAGCAGGCTTACTACTTCTGGACCAAGGTGTTTGCGCTGACCTTTGCGCTGGGTGTGGTCTCGGGCATCACGATGAGTTTTCAGTTTGGTACCAACTGGCCGGGCTTCATGGAAAAGACGGGGAATATTTCGGGGCCGCTGCTGGGCTATGAGGTGCTGACGGCCTTCTTTCTGGAAGCGACCTTTCTGGGCATCATGTTGTTTGGCAAGGGGCGTGTGTCGGAACGGGTGCACTTGATTGCGACGCTCATGGTGGCGTTTGGCACCACCTTGTCGGCCTTCTGGATCCTGGCGCTGAATTCGTGGATGCACACCCCAGCAGGCTACGAAATCATCAACGGGCAGTTTCACGCCACCGACTGGTTGGCGGTGATTTTCAACCCCTCTTTCCCCTACCGCTTTGCACACGTGCTGTTGGCGTCTGCTCTGACTGCTTCATTTTTGGTATCAGGCCTGAGCGCCTGGCAGTTGCTCAAGGGCAGCGCCACGCTCGGCACGCACAAGGCGTTCAAAACCGCGGTCATCGCCGCTGCCTGCGCCATTCCGCTGCAAATTTTCATGGGCGACCTGCATGGACTGAACACGCTGGCGCACCAACCGGCCAAGATCGCGGCGATTGAAGGCATCTGGCAGACGGAAAAAGGCGCACCGCTCACCTTGTTTGGCATTCCTGACGAGAAGGCGGGCAAGACGCACTTTGCGGTGCAAATTCCCAAAGGAGCCAGCCTGATCCTGGCGCATGACGCAGATGCTGAACTCAAAGGCCTGAACGAGTTCAAGGGCGCACATCCACCGGTGGCCCCAGTGTTCTGGAGCTTTCGCGTGATGGTGGGTGTGGGCATGTTGATGTTGGCCGTGTCGTGGTTTACCGCGTTCACGCTGTGGCGCAGAAAGCAGCTTCGGGCTGATGCCCAGGTGGCACTGCCGCGCCAACTGCTGTGGGTGCTCAGCGGCATGACCTTTGCTGGCTGGGTTGCCACCTTGGCCGGTTGGTACGTGACCGAAATCGGCCGCCAGCCCTTCATCGTCTACGGCTTGGTGCGCACCGCCGACGTGGTAGCTCCGATTGCCCCGCCACTGGTGGCGCTGACGCTGGCAGGCTATGTGTTGGTGTATGGCTTGCTGTTGCTGGCGTACGTGAGTGTGCTGAAGTACATGGCGGAAAATCCGACCAAGACGGTGCCCCGCCCGATGACAAATGACCCCGCCTTCGGCGTGGGATGAAAAATGACTAACAACCCAGGAGTAACCAGGCTTGCGTCATCTGTCATGGCAGCTGTGCAGCAGCTTCGTCATCTGTCATTGCGCGCGGAATCAAGCTTCTGCCCAGGCAAGATCTGCTCAAGCAGCTATCAATTGAGGAGCGAATAATGGACATCACCTGGAACTACCTGGCCCCCCTGCTCTTCATGGCCGTGATGGGCCTGTCGCTGCTGGCCTATGTGGTGCTGGACGGCTACGACCTGGGCGTGGGTATCTTGCTGCCGCTTGCCAGCGACACCGAAAAAGACGTGATGGTCAGCAGCATTGGCCCGTTTTGGGACGCCAACGAAACCTGGCTGGTGCTGGGTGTGGGCGTGTTGCTGGTGGCTTTTCCCAAGGCACATGGCCTGGTGCTGCAGGCGCTGTATTTGCCGGTGATGGTGATGCTGGTGGGCCTGATGGCGCGCGGCGTGGCGTTTGACTTTCGGGTGAAAGTGGCCGCAGGCCACAAGCCGCTGTGGAACCGCATTTTTTTCATCGGCTCCCTGGTCACCAGCATGGCCCAGGGCTGGATGCTGGGCAGCTACATCACCGGGTTTGACAGCGGCCTGTGGGGCCTGCTGTTCAGTCTGGGGGTTGCCCTGGTGCTGCCCGCCGCCTACGCCATGCTGGGCGCGGGCTGGCTCATCATGAAAACCTCTGACGGCTTGCAGGAAAAATCAGTGGCGTGGGCTGCACGTGCGTTTTGGCCCATGGCCGGTGCCCTGGTCGCCATCTCGCTGGCCACGCCCATCGTGAGCCAGACCGTATTTGCCAAATGGTTCAGGCTGCCCGAGCTGTTTGCGCTCTTGCCCATCCCCTTGATCTGCGCCGCCGCGCTGTGGGCCTTGCACCATGTGATCAAACGCCCCAACGTGGTCAAAGCCGGCTACGGCTGGGTGGTCTTCGCCGCCACCGTGCTGATCTTCGTGATGGCCTTCTTCGGCCTGGCCTACAGCATCTTCCCCTTCATCGTGATCGACCGCCTGAACGTTTGGGAAGCCGCCAGCTCATCGCAAGCGCTGGCGATTCTGGCGGTGGGCGTGGGGATTACCTTGCCGGCCATCATTGGGTACACGGTGTTTATGTACCGGGTGTTTTGGGGGAAGGCGCGGGAGTTGACGTATGGGTTGTGAGTGCGATAACATCGCCCGCAACATCATTGATTCGTGAAAAACATTGTCATCAACACCAATGTGCTGGTTTCCGGGCTCGCAAGTCGGCAGGGAGCCTCGTATGCGCTGCTACAGCTTATTGGCCGTTCGCAGTTGCGGTTGTTTGCGTCGCCGCCGTTGTGGCTGGAATATGAATCGGTTTTAAAGCGACCTGAAATCATTGAACTGCATCACTTGACGACCGTGGAAGTCGATACGTTTCTGGATGGCTTGGCTCTTTTTACGACACCGGTGAAACTGCACTTTTTGTGGAGACCGCAGCTGCGTGATCCAAACGATGAGATGGTTCTTGAAACAGCGGTAAACGCGATGGCAGACGCGTTAATAACCCACAACCTTGTCGACTTTGAGCCAGCCAAACACCGATTCAATTTAACTGTCATCACACCTGGCAAGCTTCTGAAACAGTTGGACAACACACCATGAGCACCTTTGCATTGCGCCTGCCCGAGTCCCTGCACGCGCACGCCAAAAAGTTGGCCCTGCGCGATCAAGCGTCTTTGAATCAGTTCATCACCATTGCGGTGGCTGAAAAAGTATCTGCGCTGGATACCGAGACCTTTTTCCAGGAACGTGCGGCGCGAGGCAGCATTGAAAAATTCCAAGATATCTTGAGCCGAGTGCCGGACAAAGCACCTTTGGCTGGCGACGAACGATAGGAGCCTTTTGCAGAGGTTCCTTTACGCGTCAATCTTCCACAGCCAAATTAGGTTTGGCCAACGCCCTTCCCAGCCGCACCACCCCCTCCTCAATCTTCCCCACATCCGCCGTCGCAAAACTGAGCCGCAGCGCTGCCCGATCCGGATTCGTCGCAAAAAACGGGGTACCAGGTACGAACGCCACCAACTGGTCAATCGCGCGTTTGGCAAAGGCTGTGGCATCGGCATCTGGTGCGGTCAGGCGCGTCCAGAAGAACATGCCGCCTTGGGGCTGGCTGAAGCTGAGTGCGTCGCCCAGCTCGCGTTTGAGGCAGGCGGCCATGGTTTGGGCGCGTTGGGCGTAGGTGCTTCTCACGGTGGCCAAAGCGGCGTCGAGCCGGTTCAGGCCCAGGTATTCGGCGGCGATAGCCTGGCTCAGGTTGCTGGTGTGGGCATCAGAAAATTGTTTGCACATGACGGCATTGGCCAGCAACGCGGGTGGGGCCACCATCCAGCCGACGCGGATGCCGGGGCTGAGCACTTTGCTGAAGCTGCCGCAATAGGCAAGGAACTCGCGGCTGCCGGGCACCTGGGCGCTCATGGCCATCAGGCTGGGCGGTGGTGGCTCGCCGAAGTACAGCTCGCCATACGGGTCGTCTTCCACCACCAGCACCTGGTGCTGCGCAGCCAGCTCTAAAACGCGTTTTCTGCGCGCCAGGCTGAGCATGGCGCCGCTGGGGTTGCCGAAGGTGGGGATCAAATACACCAGCTTGGGTTTGTGCTGCACGATGAGTTTTTCAAGCTCGTCGACTTTCACGCCATCGGCATCAATCGGGGCGCTGACGATATCGGCACCGTACAAGCGAAAGCACTGGATGGTGGCCAGAAAGGTGGGGCCTTCGACGATCACCTTGTCACCAGGGTTGATCATGGTTTTGCCCAGCAGATCAAGCCCCTGCTGGCTGCCGGTGGTGGTGATAATTTCTTCGGGCTTGGCCGCGATGCCTTTTTTCGCAAGGTGGCTACTCAAAACCTCGCGCAACGGGCCCCAGCCTTCGGTGGCACCGTATTGCAACACCGCGCCCGCGCCGGGGCCGCCCAATACGCGCTGCGTGGCGTCGCGAATGCCGTCCAGATCAAACAGCGCCGGATCGGGAAAGCCACCGGCAAAACTGATCAAGCCGGGTTTGCCCAGCAACTTGAAGATTTCACGAATGGCCGAGGTTTCGACATTTTGCAGGCGGGTGGCGAAGGGAAGGGTCATGGTGGTTTGTGGAAAAAGCTGTTGCAGGCGGGGGATTTTTGAACGCAGAGGGCGCAGAGGGTGCGCGTCAGGGCCACAAGAGCAGCCAGATTCCGCTTGATTTTGACTAAAAGCGGCTTCAGCCCATGTAAATATTGCTCAAGCAGCTATTCATTTGATAGCATTTTTTGCGTCTTCTGCGTATCCTCTTGCGACCTCTGCGTTAAAAAAATGGTATTTTGCCCCTCGTTCACAGCAACCCATCCACAAACCCCGCCAGCACCGCCGTCACCACCGTCGCCTGATCTTTGTGCGGCGAATGCCCGCAAGCGGCCAGTTTCAGGCTCGCGGCATGCGGCACGCGCTGGGCGATTTCGTCGATTTGGGCCATGGTGCCGTAGGCATCGCCTGTGCCTTGCAGGGCCAGCAAGGGGCAGGTGATGCGCGCGCAATCGGCTCGTATGTCAAAGTTGGCAAAACCGTCGCTGAGCCACACATCGTTCCACTGCCAGAAGGCACCGTCTGGGTCGGCGTGGTAGCGGGCCAGGCCTTCGCGCAGCTTGCCACCGTCACCACTGGCCAGCCAGGTGTCGCGTACCGCCGCAATTGCCCGGATGGAGATCGTCTCGACCATCACATGCGGTGCCATGGCAATGCAGGCGGTGCTGGGGTGGCGGCTGGCGTGCAGCAGGGCAATGCTGGCACCGTCGGAATGGCCGATCAAGATAGGCTTTTCAGCGCCCCGTTGCGCCAGCAAGACGGGCAGCACAGCCCAGGCCTCGTGGTGCAGGTAGTCCGGCTGCAAACGGCTTGCGCCGCGCACATCGGGCACCGGGTCTGATTGCCCATAGCCGCGGCGCGAATACACCCACCCGGCGCGCCCGGTGGCCTGGCACAGCGCGGCGGGCCAGTCGCGCCACATGGCCACGCTGCCCAGGCCTTCATGCAGAAAAACCAGCGGTGCCAAGTCTGCCCGGCCTGCAATGGCCTGCACCTCCAGGCCAATGCCATTCACAGTGAGCTTGTTCATGTTTTATGGTAACGCTTACCAACAAGGGGGCAAACCCTCAGCCCTTACACTCGCAGGTTGCCCTGAAAGCCCCCGCTTGTGACCTTTTTCTCCCCGATTTGCCTGCGCCTGCACGCCGTTTTGCTGGCTACCGTGTGTTTTTGTGCCGCCGCCCACGCCAGCACGCTTTCCAGCCCCATCTTTGTATTGAATTCCAAAGACGCCAGCGTTAGCGTGATTGACCCGGTTTCGTGGAAAGAAACCCGCCGCATTGCCACCGGCAAAGAGCCGCACCACCTGTACCTCACGCCCGACGAAAAATCGGTGATTGTGGCCAACGCGCTGTCTGATTCACTGACCTTTCTGGACCCCAAAACTGCTGAAGTGCAGCGCACCATTCGTGGCATTCTGGATCCTTATCACCTGCGGTTTTCGCCAGACATGAAGTGGTTTGTCACCGCAGCCAACCGGCTCAACCATGTGGACATTTACCGCTGGGATGGCAAAGACCTGTTGCTTGCCAAGCGCATTCCCACGGGCAAAACGCCCAGCCACATGTGGATCGACAGCAAAAGCACCACGGCTTTCATCAGCATGCAGGACAGCAACGAGTTGATCGCGGTGGACTTGGCGAGCCAGGTCATCAAGTGGCGAATCGGCACCGGCCCCACGCCGGCCGACGTGTACACCACGCCCGACGACCGCCTGGTGCTGGTGGGCCTGACCGGCGGCGACAGCGTGCAGGTGTTTGATGTGACGGGCCCCAGCCCGCGCCTGACCAAAACCATCAAAACCGGCGACGGCGCGCACGCCTTTCGCGCCGCAGGCGACAAGCGCCACCTGTTTGTCAGCAACCGGGTGGCCAACACCATCAGCAAAATTGACCTGCAAACCCTGCAGGTAACGGATAGTTTTGCCGCGCCGGGCGGGCCCGATTGCATGGACATCACGGCTGACGGTAAGCTTCTGCTGGTCACCTCCCGCTGGGCCCGAAAACTCACGGTGATTGACCTGGAAACCCGCCAGGTTGTGCGGCAAGTCAACGTAGGAAAGTCTCCCCATGGCGTCTGGACTCTGGATCACACACCGCGTTAAGCCCCTCGCAACCAGTTTGGTTGCTATGCTTTGCATAGCTGCCACAGCGCATGCACAAAGCACGGGCGGCATAAACGATGCCAAAAAGGACTCAAAAACCTGCGACAACCCGGTGTATTTGACCTTTGACACCGGCCACATGGGCGTGGCACCGCTGATTGCCCAGGTGCTGGCCCGCCACCAGGTGCGTGTGACGTTTTTTGCATCTAACGAGCGCACCCAGGAAGGCGATGGCAGCCTGGGCAACCACTGGGCACCGTGGTGGAAAGCGCGAGCGGCCGAAGGCCACGAATTTGCCTCGCATACCTACGACCATGCCTACTGGAAGGGCGATGTGCCGGGCCACGACCCTCAGTTTCGCATCGCCCCCAGCGCCGGCGCCTTTGCTGGCCGCGAGTTCACCTGGAGCGCGAAAAAATACTGTGAAAACATCGCCTACGCCGCCGAGCGCCTGCAAGACTTCACCGGCAAAAAGCCCCTGCCCCTGTTTCGAGCCCCCGGAGGCTTCACCTCGCCCAAGCTGATTGAAGCAGCCAAAAGTTGTGGCTACGCGCACGTGGGCTGGTCGCCTGCGGGCTTTTTGGGCGACGAGTTGCCCAGCGAACGCGCCAGCAACACGGCGCTGCTGAACAAGGCGCTCAAAGACATCAAGACGGGCGACATTCTGGTGGCCCACTTGGGCATCTGGAGCCGCAAAGATCCTTGGGCTCCGGCGGTGCTGGAGCCGCTCATCACCGGGCTGAAAGCCAAAGGTTTGTGCTTTGCCACCTTGCGCCAGCACCCCCAATACACGGCGTGGATAGCGGCGCAGACTCCGCCTGCCGCGCCCACCAAGTAGACCCATGCTGACCTGGCTGGACAACGCGTTTTCCACCGCCCAAGAGTGGCTGTTTCAGGTGGCAGTGCAGCCCCTGGTGTTTGCGCTGGGCGAAGGTGCCTTGCTGGAGGAGGCCCACGCCGCAACGGCCTGGCTGCTCGCGGGCCTGCTGCAGCTGGTGGTGATCGTGGCCATCATCAGCCCCCTGCAACGCTTTCGCCCGGTAGAGCCGGTGACCGACCGCGCCACGGTACGCACCGATGTGTTGTACACGCTGGTGCACCGCCTGGGCGTGTTTCGCCTGGCCCTTTTTTTTGCTGTTGACCCACTGTTTGACGCACTGTTTGGCAGCCTGCGCACAGCGGGTGTGGGCACCTTTCACCTGGATCAGCTGTGGCCCGGCGTGACCGACATGGCCGTGGTCAGCTTCGTGCTCTACCTCATCATTTTTGATGCGGTCGACTACTGGATTCACCGCGGCCAGCACCATTTCAACTGGTGGTGGAGCCTGCACAGCCTGCACCATGCGCAGCGGCAAATGACGGTGTGGAGCGACAACCGCAACCACCTGCTGGACGACGCGCTGCGCGACAGCATCATCGTGCTGGTGGCCCAGCTGATTGGCGTGGCACCGGGGCAATTCATTGCGCTGGTGGCCTTCACGCAACTGAGCGAGAGCCTGCAACACGCCAATCTGCGCCTGTGGTTTGGCAGCGTGGGCGAGCGCCTGTGGGTCAGCCCGCGCTTTCACCGGCTGCACCACAGCATTGGCCTGGGGCATGAGTCGCACGGCAAGGGAACGCTAGGAGGCAGCAACTTCGGCGTGCTGCTGCCCTGGTGGGACATGCTGTTTCGCACGGCCAACTTTGAACGGCGCTACGACCCCACCGGCGTGCGCGACCAGGTGGAACATGGGCGCAACTACGGGCGCGGCTTCTGGGCGCAGCAACGGCTGGGCGTGCTGCGTTTGCTGGGGCGGGCGTAGGCCATATGAACACACAACCCATGTCACTGAACACGCGCAGACGACTGGCGGCTTCGCACCACCTGACCTTTCTGCGTTCATGGATAGCCGATCCCTTGCAGGTCGCGGCCATCGCGCCGTCAGGCGACGCCCTGGCGCGCTTGATCACCCGTGAAATTGACCTGCGGCACGCCCCCGTGCTGGAGCTGGGGCCTGGCACCGGCGTGTTCACCCAGGCTCTGCTGCAGCGCGGCCTGGCGCAAAGCGATTTGACCCTGGTTGAATGCAGCGAGACCTTTGCACCGCTGCTGCGCGGCCAGTTTCCGCAAGCCAACGTGCTGTGCATGGACGCCGCCCGGGCCTGCCGCGGCAAAGCGCTGGGCCCCACGCCGTTTGGTGCCGTCGTCAGTGGCCTGCCCTTGCTGTCCATGCCGCTGCGCACGGTGGTGGAAATCATCGTCGGTGCCTTCACCTGCGTGCGCGACGACGCCGCCTTCTACCAGTTCACCTACGGGGCCCGCTGCCCCGTTCCCCAGCGCGTGCTGACCCGCTACGACCTGAAAGTCACCCGCGTGGGCCTGATCATCCGCAACTTGCCACCCGCCACGGTGTACCGGATCGCGCGGGCTTGAGCCAAATGGGTCTACAGCCCATGTAAGTACTGCTCAAGTAGCTATCTATTTAGTAGCGGATCGTTCCTTGCCAAGCGTCAGCGCCAGCCGCTCCCGCGCCCGTGCCAGCTGCGCATCGCGCTCCCACATGCGCTCAATGGCCGCCACCTTTTCTTCCCAGGTCATCTGCCGCTCGTGCGCGCGCCAGGCAGCTTTGACTTTTTCAATGTGCGCCTGTATCTCTGCGGGGTTGACCACCTGGGTACAGCCCGGCTGAGGGGCGCTAACCGTAGCGTCTGACATAGGTTTCCCAGCGCTGGATGAGTGCGAATTTGTTGACGAGGTTACTCAAAATTTCACTTTGCACATGGCCCGATTCGATGAGGGTTTGAACCCGCAAATAGTCTTTAGGACGACCTGTTTGCAAAGCAATGGCGCAAAGGTAGTCGGCGATGACCACACGCACCGTCAAATCTTCGAACGCTTGACTGCTTGCATGTGTCACGGCCTCTTCTACCAAGGGCGTGTAGGCAGGCCGTATGTGTACCGGCCAGGTCCCAATCACGACATATTCATTTTCAACCCGGCCACCCAGCGCTTGCAGGCGCTCATACAGCGGCGTGAGCACCAAGAGCCCGGAAGCCGATGGTTTCAAAAACGCAAAAACATCGAGATCTTCAGTTGAGACCGCAGGTGCGTAAAAGCTGGTTGCAACAGCGCCGCCAATTGCAAATTCGGCCAGCGTGCCTTCGTCGCGTAACTGCAGGAGGATTTGAAGAGCTTGGCGCATGTTTGGGTTGTTTGGATGTTAATACGGTCTCCCGCCCTTGTGAAATCTGCTCAAGCAGCTATTGAATACATAGCAACAAAATTTACCGCCACGGTGCCGGGCACATGTCTAGCGCCGCCAGCCCCTGCGCCACGCGCGGCAGGGCTTTGACGAGGCGGCGCTGGTCTTCGGTGTTCCAGGCGTCGCGTAAGGCTTGGGGGGCTCGCAGTTCAGTGAGCATTTCGCCGGCGACCGCGGCATCGTTGACCAGGCCGAGTTCTTCCTGCAAGTCGGCCAGGGCATCGCGGTATTTTTGCAATTGCGAATCGGTGTACAGCTTGGCCCAGAGATCGAGCAGGTAGCGCAGGCGCTTGACCTCAATGCGCAAGTCGTGCCGGGCCAACGGCGACAGGCGGGTGAGGTCACGGGCGGCATGTTGCACTTTTTCGTGGGCGTCGGCCAGCATGGTGTTGGCAATCACCAGCAGCGGGCGGGGCTGCTTTTTGCCTTGTTCCGGCTCAGGCGGTGATGTGGCCAAGTCATGGGTGAGACGTTCGGCGCGCAGCAGCGCCTGGCCGTGGGCGGGTTGCGCCAGCGCCAGGGCAATGGCTTCGTAGGCCGCGGTGCGGCGCAGCGCGATCAGGTGAGCCACCGTGTCCAGCGCGTCGCTGACCTCATCGCTCAAAGCATCGCGCATCGCAGGCAGGGTTTCCAGCGCAAACACATCGGCGTCGCGCGCGGTGCCCAGCAGCTGGCCCAGGGCGCGCAGCGGGCCGCGTTGCGCGTCAACCGCTTTGTGGTGCGCCGCGCACTCGGGCAGCGGGCCCAAGGCACGCAGCACGGTGCGCAGGCGGCGCAGGGCCACGCGGGCAAGGTGCACGTATTCCACATCAGCCGCTTGCAGATGGCGCAGGTTGTGCTGCAGCGCCGCCAAGGGGCTGGACACGCTGGCCGCAAAGGCTTGCACGGCGGAAGTTTGCGCATCCAGCAGGGGCGGCTTGGCCTTGACCGGGGCCACCGGCACGTTGCGCAGCAGCTCCCAGCCGCGCTCGGCCTTGCTGGACGACAGCGGAATCAGCGCCACATCGGCACACAGGCGCTGGGCCAGCTTCCAGATCGGCAGCGCCGGGCCCGACACATGCTCCAGCTCCACTTCGGAAAGCGGCGCGGTGCGTTTTCGCGCGCCGGTGCCCACGCTGATTTCACCCTGGTCCATGCTGAAGATGGCCTGGGTCGGTTCGTCCGGCGATCCATCGCTGGGCCAGGCCAGCCCCCAGCTGCGCCGCTCAAAACGCATGGTGAAGGCGCGTTTGAGCTGGGTTTTCAGCTGGGCGAACTCAGGCAACTTTGCCAACGGTGTTTGTGCGAGCGCCGCCCAGTCCAGCGCATCGCCGGGCACGGGCGTTTCCCACTCGCCGCGCTGGCGCAGGGCCAGCGCCTCGCCACTGGCGGTTTTGAAGGTTTGCACCCAACCCTGGCCCTCATGGCGCACACGCAGTGACATCTTGTGGCTGGCCAACAGGCCTGCTGGCGTGTCGTAGTAGTGGGCGCGCATGGCCTGCAGGCGCACCGGGCCCGCCAGCAGCCGCACCAGGCGCGGGTGTGTTTGCAACTGCGGCAGATCGGCGGGGCGCACCGCCAGTTTGAGTTCGAGTTCTGTAGGCATAGGGCTTTGTTTGCACGGGCGAAATTCGGTTCAATTTAGCATCAAATCGGGCTGTAGCCCTTTATTTCATTGCTCAAACAGCTACTATTTCAGTAGCATATTTTGTATCACTGGCTGTCAGCAGATTGACTGACAGCCAACGCGCCACTTCTTATCATGCCTCCATGACACAAACCATCTCCACGCTTTACCAACCCCAACGCATCTCCCGCACCGAGACCGTGCGCATCCGCCACCTGGACTACAGCGTGCGCATCTGGGGCCAGCCCAAGCCCGACCAGGTGCCCCTGGTCATGGTGCATGGCTGGATGGACGTGGCCGCCTCGTACCAGTTTGTGGTGGACGCTTTTGCGCAAGACCGCTGGGTGATTGCACCCGACTGGCGCGGCTATGGCGGCTCGATGGGCGATACACCGTATGCCGACAACTACTGGTTCCCCGACTACCTGGCCGATCTGGATTTCCTGCTGGACCACTATGCCCCCGACCAGCCGGTTGACCTGGTGGGTCACAGCATGGGCGGCAATGTGGTGATGCTGTATGCCGGCGTGCGCCCGCAGCGCATTCGCCGCCTGGTCAACCTGGAAGGCTTTGGCATGCCCGCCACCCGCCCCGCACAAGCGCCAGGGCGCTATGCCAAGTGGATGGATGAACTCAAGTCGTTTCACAAAGCCCCCGGTGGTGGCGACCTGGCGCTGCGCCCCTATGACGATGCCGCAGGCGTAGCCCGCCGCCTGATGAAAACCAACCCCCGCCTGAGCGCCGACAAGGCGCATTGGCTGGCCCCGCACTGGGCGGCAGAAAATGCACAAGGCCAGTGGGCAATCCTGGGCAACCCCGCCCACAAAATCACCAACGCCCAGTTGTACCGCCTGGAAGAGGTGCTGGAGATTTACCAGCGCATCACAGCCCCCACCCTGGCCATTGAGGCCAGCGGCGACTCGCTGACCCAGTGGTGGCAGGGCAAGTACACCCTGGCCGACTACCACGAGCGCCTGAAGGTGGTGCCTGATTTGCGCATTGCCGTGGTGCAAGACGCCGCCCACATGCTGCACCACGACCAGCCGCAGGTGCTGGCCAGTTTGATTGAGGCGTTTCTGGCATGACGGCACTGGCTCGCGTGCTGACGGGCGTGGTGGCGCTGGTGCTCACCTGCACAGCATTCAGCGCCTTCGCCCAGCGCCCCGCTTACCGCCCGGTGGCCCTTGCGTCATTCAACCTGGCGTGGGCCGGCACCGTGGCCGACTATGAGCGGCACGTGGCCGTGTGCAGCGCGCCCGGTGTGAATTGGTGCGACAGCCGCATCAACAACCGCGGCCGCGCAGACGATGCCACCGAGCTGGCCCGGGCGCAGCGCTGCCAGCAGGCCACACAAGCGGCCGCCGGTGGTGCCACAGCGGGCTTGCTGGTGGCCCCCTGCAATGCCTACCAGGCCAGCGGCGCGCAAGCCACGCGGGCCCACTACCTGGAAAAACTGCGGGGCCTGCGCGCCACGGTTGACCAGTTGATTACCCAGGACAAGGTTCGCGTGATCGCATTTCAAGAGCTGCGCTCCAAAGAAGCCCTCACAGAAATTCTGGGCTCACACGCTGCGCAGTTTGAGGTATGTGTGGCCACGCACCGCGCCTTTCAAACCCTGGGTTTTGCATGGGACAAATCGCTGTCCAGCACGCCTGGCGTGTGCACCCCCTACGAGCCGCTGGCCATTGCCGAGCCCAACGCCAGCGGCAACTGGAAGCGCCGCATGCGCCCCGGCCTGGCGCTGGCGCTGCAGGTCAGCGGCCAGCCCGTGACCTTCATGAACCTGCACCTCAAATCGGCCTGCGCCAACCTGGTCGATTCAAGGGCCTTCAAGGGCCGCACACTGGACGACCCGCTTGACGCCTGCGAGACGCTGAACCAGCAGGTGGCCCCGCTGGAAAACTGGCTGGAATCGGTTGCCAAAACCTCGCCCCGGCTGGTGCTGATGGGCGACTTCAACCGCCGCATTGACGAAGAAGCCGCAGCCAGCATCGCCAAAAACCAGGTACGTACCGATGGCAGCGACCCCGCGTCACCCAACCCGGTCAACGCCCAGGGCCGCGTGCCCACCCGCTACCTGTGGCAAGAGCTGTCCGACGGCTCGCCCACCTTGCACCAGCTACCCCAGGCCAGCGACACGCCAGCCACTTGCAAAGGCTTTGTGGGGCTGGACCACATCGTCATCAGCGACGCCCTGCGCCAGCGCCAGGGCCCCGAGCTGCCCACCACCCGCAAAACCGGCGTGGTGTCCCAGCCGGGTCAAGTCATCCAGACCAGTGACCATTGCCCCAAGCTGACGATTTTGAAACTGTAGGGAACCTGGTTTCGCTATGAAATATATAGCTGTTTGAGCAATATCTAACTGGGTGAACGCCGGTTTGGCTTGGACAAACCAAAAGAGCTGAACTAGCCCGCATATTTCACCGTGAGCGTCTTTTTGCAAGCTTTTCTCCTGTGAGGCGGTTCGCTTTTGCTCAAATCCAATTTGTACGCAGCAAAAAGACTCGACACCCACGGCATCGTTTTGGCGGGCGCAGGGACGCACGACCCTCGTCGCCAATGGCTCGGCCATTGGACTCCTCCTGTCGCACGCCCCTGCATCCCGCGAAAACGCGCCGTGGGTGCCGCCACGGTGAAATATGCGGGCTAGGACTTACGCAGACCCACAAAACGCCTCTGTTGGCATCCCCGCGCAGGCGGGGATCCAGACGCGAAGGCTGCGAGGCCAACGGGTTTTGGGGTTCTCAAGGGTGGATTCCCGCCTGCGCGGGCATGACGGAATTGAGTTGTCTGTGTAAGTCCTATGAATGAACTATGAAAGCAGTCGCACGACTGGCTTGAACCCGGCCTTCTTGGCGCGTCGCACAAAACCTTTGTCGTCAAACGTTGCCACCGAAGCACAACTGCGGTAGCTGCCGTGGTGCAGCGCATCGGCAAAGTCAAAGCCCTGTCCCATCGCGGCAAGCGCCGATTGCACGGCCACTTTGTCTTCGATCTCTACATGCACCAAACCCAGCAAATGGGTCAGCACCTGTTGAACTTGCCGCGCGTTCAGCGCATAACGCCCACGCAGCACCCATTCCAGTTCCAGCACGACGGACTTGCTGACCATCAGGCGCTTGCCGCTCTCAATGAGCACACGAGCCGCCTCGCATTGTTTGATGGTGGCTGCGTTGTCCAGGCCGGGGGTGGCGGCCACGTAGTAGCGGGCCAGCACGTTGGTATCTAAACCGATCATTTGGCGGCGGGCTGGGCCAGCAAGCTGGCAACATCAAAGTCTGCTGGCGCATGCTGTCTGTTGGACTTGACCATACCGAACCCACTGGTGGCCGCTTGCGCAGCAGGCTGCACGGGCCGCACGCCAACGAAAGTGCCTGTCGAGAAAAATTCAACGGCTGCACCTTCGCGAAAACCAAAGCTGTGTCGAAGTGCGGCAGGAATGGTGACTTGGCCTTTACTGGTCATGGTGGAGTACATGGCTACCTCTGAAGTGGTGGTCAGAAAATAGCATTGTAGCGTGCGAGTATTACTGAGTAATACTGTACTCGCAGCTGCTGAGTGTCCGCCCCGTGCCGAGCACGACGATTAACGACCTACAGCATTGACTTGGAAATGGAATCAGGTCTGCGCTGTCCTGACGCGCCGCAATGCGCGTTCAAGTGCCAGACGCGCAGCAGGTAGCCGCGTGTCAAACGGCGCATATTCTGGCGCGGGTAACAGCGCAGCGGCCAATGCTGCGTCGCTTCGGGCATCTGAGGGCTGCCCGATGACCGAATCAGTCACCAACTGCAACGGCCCTGGTGCCACGCCACCGAGCACGATGCGCAGCGCCTTCCAGCGGCCCTCCTGCACGGCACCCACCACTGCGGCTGAGGCGGTTGCGAATTCGTTGGCATCACGCGGCGCCACCTTCTCGAAAGCCTGATTCAGCAGGGTGTGGGGAACGCGCAGACGAACCAGCACCTCGTCACGCCCGACAGCGGCCTCGGTATCGGCACGCGATGCCGCGCCAAGGTAGAGATTTTTCAACAGCACATGGCGCATGCCCGACGGGCCACACAGCTGTGCGCTTGCCTCCAAGGCCATGAGCACAGGCGCGAGGTCGGATGGGTGCCCCGCATGGCAGGCACCCGGCATCAAAGCGCCTGGGTAGGCCTGCACGGGCCCGCCGATGGCTGGGCAGCTGTTACCGCCTTTCTTGAAACACATTTCGTCAGGATGGCGAAAGTACAGACAGCGCGGGCGCTGCAGCAGGTTTCCGCCAAGCGTGGTGCGCGCACGTAGCTGCGGCGACGCGATGTGGTCAATGGCTTGAACCAGCATGGGCGGCAGCCCCGGCCGTCGCGCCAGGGTTTGCAAAGTCGCCATCGCACCGAGTAACCAGCCATCGGCAAGCCGTTCGACGCGTCGCAGTTCTTCGGCGGTCGCCAGGTTCACCACCACCTGCGGCGGCAACAAGGCAGGCCCGTGCACACCGTCTTTCAACAGCCCCAGCAGGTCGCCACCCGCGGCCAGCAATTGCGCCTGCGGGCCGTGTGCCTGCAGCAATGCGACGGCCTGGGCAGCGCTGTGCGCATCGACCAACAGGAACGGTTTCATGCACCACGCTCCTTCAAGGCTGCCAGCACCTTGTCAGGTGTCAATGGGTAGTCCCGCAGGCGAACACCCAGGGCGTTGAACACCGCATTGCCGATTGCCGCACCTGATGCGATCAAGGGCGGCTCACCCAAGCCTTTGACGCCCAGGCTGTTGCCGCCATCCGGCACACCCGCGTCAACAAATTCGATGCGCAAGGGCGTATCGACCACGCCCGGTGTGCGGTAGGCCCACATGGCCGCATTGAGCATGTGGCCGGTGCGTGGATCGAGCACGCGCTCTTCCTGCAAGGCCATGCCCATGCCTTGCAGAAAGCCGCCGTGCACCTGGCTACGCGCCAGCTGCGGATTGAGCACACGGCCGGCATCGTGCGCACACACAGCGCGCAACACCCTTACGCGGCCGCTGCACAGGTTCACCTCCACCTCGACAAAGTGGGCACCAAACATCGCGGCAAATACGCCGCCAGGCGGTCGCTCGCGCTGCGCATGGAATACGCGGCCCATCACGTTTTGCCCAGCGTCCATCGCGGCGCGTAGACCTTGGGCCGCCGCGCGAACCACCGGCCCCACGACTGCTGAGGTGCGGCTGTGGTTGCTTGAGTCGATTGAGCGTGGCGTACGGTCTGTGTCGCCGAGCACCAAGTCAATGCAATCGGTCGCTACGCCCAACGCTTGCGCTGCGATTTGAGCCATCACGGTGTCTGCCCCGCAGCCGATGTCGCTGATACCCAGGCTCAGCTCAAAGCGCCCAGCCGGACGGGCGACGATGGCCACACGGCTTGGCTCGTACAGCGTTGCGTCATACGCCACCGCACCCATGCCGATGCCACGGGCGCACCCCTCGTGCACCACGGTGCCGGGCGCACGGTGTTGCCAGCCGAAGGCTTGCGCCCCGAGGCGATAGCAGCGCTCCAATTCCTTGCCGGCATAGGGCAATCCTTCCAGCAGGTCGATTTGCGCCAGGTTGAGCAGACGCAGTTGCAAAGGATCCATGCTCAGCGCGTGCGCCATTTCGTCGATGGCCTGTTC
Organism: Comamonadaceae bacterium; assembly: GCA_013297875.1. Classification (GTDB taxonomy): domain Bacteria; phylum Pseudomonadota; class Gammaproteobacteria; order Burkholderiales; family Burkholderiaceae_C; genus JAAFIW01. Next base: position 29,337 of record JAAFIW010000026.1, read on the forward strand.
GAGGCAAAACAAATCCTCGGCAACATTGGGGCCACGAAACGGCGTTGGGTACTGCGTGTGCGTCAGCAGTTGCGACAACTCGGCGCGCACGGCATCCACCTTGTGCAAGCGCAAGCCGTTGGCCGCCCCACCCGCGTTCTTCGACATAAAGCTGCAAGGCCCAGCCTGTCCGGTGATCTGCTCGTCGATGAAGCAAAGATGCCCATCGCGCCGGGCGCCCACCGATATCTGCCTGCGCGTTGGTGCGCGTTGATGGCTGGCGATGAACTCCTCAGCACGCGCCATGAAAAGCCGCACGGGCCGCGCCAGCTGGCGCGCGAGCGCCGCAGCAATGAGGTGATAAGGCTTGAGCGTGATCTTGCTGCCGAAACCTCCACCGCAATAAGGGCTGACCACGCGCACCTGCCCGACGGGAATGCCGAGCGCCCGCGCACCCCATTCGCGGATGAGGTGGCCGCCCTGGTTGCTGTCCCACCAGGTGAGGACATCGCCGTCCCAGGCGGCCACGCAGCCGTGTGGTTCCAGCGTGTTGTGGTGTTGTGCTTCGGTCGAGTAGCGCTGTGTGATGGTCGCCTGGGCAGCTGCGCGGGCCAGGCCCAGGTCGCCTCGCTCAATGACCTGCGCGCTGCTGGCCAGTACCGGCGCGGCCAGCGCCTGCTCAAGCGTGATGCAGGCTGGTGCCAGTTCGTAGTGCACCACCACCTGGCGCGCGGCCTCACGCGCAGCAGGCTCGTTGTCGGCCACAACGGCACCGATCTCCTCACCCACAAAGCGCACCGTGTGGGCGACGCTTGCGCGCTCGCGCGGTGGATACAGCGGCCAGGCCATGTCAGCTGGCCCCAGTACCGCCAGCACACCGGGCATTGCGCGGGCCGCCGCAACATCAAGGCCGAGCACACGGCCATGGGCAATCGTTGAACGAAGCAGCACCGCATGCACCATGCCCGGTAGCACCACATCGCTGGCAAAAACAGGGCGACCCATGACCTTGTCGAGTGCCGACAGCCGGGGGCGCGACTGACCCACTTCTGTCATGGCTCCAAGGGGCCACGCGGCCAATGGCGCTGGCGCTTCGGGTACCACGGCCAACACCGCATCAGCGGCAGGATGATGCGACATGAAGCGCAGCCTCCAAAATATGCTCGTAAGCGCCGCAGCGGCAGATATTGCCCGAGATAGCTTGAGCGAGCGCCTCCCGTTGTGCTGGCACACCCGCGTCCAGCGCACCCTTCAATGCCATCAGCATCCCGGGCGTGCAAAAGCCGCACTGCAGCGCATCGTGGTCGATGAATGCCTGCTGTAGCGGGTGCAATTGAGCACCGGCGGCCAGGCCCTCAACCGTCTGTACGTGCATGCCGCGGCACTGTGCTGCCAGCGTGTGGCAAGCGAAGACTGGCGCTCCACCTACCAGTACTGTGCAAGCACCACAAGCGGCCTGGTTGCAGGCGACCTTGGTGCCGCGCAGCTGCAGATGGTCGCGCAGCAACTCCGCGAGGGTCGCGATCACTGGCAGGGTGACCTCAACCGCTTGGGCGTTGACCTGAAGCGCCACACAGCGAAGCGATGAGGGTGGGTGATGAGAGTGCATAGCATCAAGTCTGCATCGACTGATCGACCCCAAGCAAATGATGAATGCAGCATCCGCATGAACGCCCCTCATGCGTTGCAGTGCCAAAATCAGCGCATGCGCCGACTGCCCCCGTTTGCCGAACTTGTTGCCTTTGAAGCCGTGGCCCGCCACCTCAGCTTCACACGCGCAGCGCAGGAGCTGTGCCTCACACAAAGCGCGGTGAGCCACCGCGTGCGTCGGCTGGAAGCGCACCTGGGGAAATCGCTGATCGTCCGCCTGAATCCTGGACTCGTGCTCTCCGAGGCGGGCTCGGCTTTATTGCCTGGGCTGGTGGCAGCCCTGGACGGATTGGCCCAACTCGGGCAGTCATCCGAGCGCCGCCTGCGCGTCGCTGCTGGCAGCGCGCTGTGCACATGGTGGCTGGCAGGTCGACTCCATGGCTTCATGGCACGGTGGCCGGGTGTATCGATCGAGCTGATTCCCATTGAGCAGGCGCCTATCGCCATCCCGCAAGCCGACGTGCGCATTCTGTGGGTCGCGCCGGGCGAGGAGCCGCGTGGGCCCACGCAGTTGCCGCTTTTCAACGAACAGGTCTTCCCCGTCTGCAGCCCGGCACTGCTACCCGGCGGGCAGCCCTTGCACGATGCGCAGGCACTGGCTCGCCTGCCCTTGCTGCACAAGGCCACGCACGGCCTGGGCGAATGGAGTTGGCCCGTGTGGCTTGAAAGGCTGGGTTGCCAAACCGGCACAACGCCGCGCAGCGAACTGCGCTTTGCAGAAATGGGGCTGGTGCTCTCGGCAGCGATGGACGGTGCCGGGGTCGCCCTGTCTCGCTCGCTGCTGGTGCACGACGCGCTATCCAGTGGTCGCCTTGTGGTGCCGCTGGCGGGCATTGTGCCGATGCACTCAACCAAGAAACACGTGGCGCGCTGGCCTTCAGCCAAAGCGGCAAACCCGGACATTCGCGCCTTCGTCGAGTGGCTCGCAGCCGAGGCTGCTTTGACGCTTGCCGCGATCGAGCCCTATTTGTGCAAAGACCGTTCCTCAGCCGGGAACGTCCCCCGGGCCGCCGCGCGCTGAGGCTGGTTCGCTTTGTTGGCGGCTAACGTCTGCAAGCTCACGTGTCTTTACTGATCGTGATCGTCGGAAACTTCGCCGAGAAGTCTTTCGCCTGGCCCGCAATCTTCACCGCCACCTGCCGCGCCACCGCCTTGTAAATGCCCGCCACTGCGCCCTCAGGGTCGGCCACCACCGTGGGTTTGCCGCTGTCGGCCTGCATGCGGATGTGCATGTCCAGCGGCAGCGCGCCCAGGTAGTCCATGCTGAATTCCGCCGCCATTTTTTTGCCGCCGTCGGCCCCAAAAATATGCTCGGTGTGGCCGCAGTTGCTGCACACGTGCACGGCCATGTTTTCCACAATGCCCAAAATCGGCACGCCCACTTTTTCAAACATCTTGATGGCCTTGCGCGCATCCAGCAGGGCAATGTCTTGCGGGGTGGTCACGATGACCGCGCCGGTCAACGGCACGCGCTGGCTCAGGGTCAGCGCGATGTCGCCGGTGCCGGGCGGCATATCCACAATCAAATAGTCCAGGTTGCCCCAGTTGGTCTGGCGCAGCAGCTGCTCCAGCGCCTGCGTAGCCATAGGGCCGCGCCAGATCATGGCCTGGTCGGGGTCGACCAGAAAGCCAATCGAAATAACTTCAACACCGTGGTTGGTCAAAGGCTCCATGGTCTTGCCGTCTTCCGACTCGGGCCGCTGCCCGCCCAGGCCCATCATCATGGGCTGGCTGGGGCCGTAAATGTCAGCGTCGAGCAGGCCCACAGCGGCCCCTTCTGCGGCCAGGGCCAGCGCCAGGTTCACGGCCGTGGTGCTCTTGCCCACACCGCCCTTGCCCGAGGCCACAGCAATGATGTTTTTCACCTGCGGCAGCAGCGCCACGCCGCGCTGGGCGGCATGGGCGACCACTTGGGTGCTGATGTTGATGGTGACCCGATCAATGCCGCTGACCGTTTTGGCCGCAGCGGTCAGTTGTTCGCGCAGCGGGGCGTGCTGGCTTTGGGCCGGGTAGCCCAGCACCAGATCAAACGATGCCTCTGCGCCCTGGACGCGGGCGTTTTTGATGGCACGGGTGGAAACAAAGTCTTTGCCGGTATGGGCATCGACACAGGTGGCAAGGGCGGCGAGCAGCTGTTCAAGGGTGGGCATAAAACTTGGGGTGTAGACAGGAAATGCGACTAAACCAGTGTAGCCACCCTCCTAAAATGATTGGTTGCCCGTTACCTGATAACCACATGACCACCTCGCCCCGCAAACTCTTCGTGACCACCGCCCTGCCCTATGCCAACGCGGGGTTTCACATCGGCCACATGATGGAATACATCCAGGCCGACATCTGGGTGCGGTATCAGCGCATGCAGGGGCACGAGGTCAACTTCGTGTGTGCCGACGACACCCACGGCGCGCCCATCATGATTGCCGCTGACAAAGCCGGTCTGTCGCCCCAGCAGTTTGTGGCCCATATTGCCGCCGGCCGGGCGCAATACTTGAACGGTTTTCACATCAGTTTTGACAACTGGCACAGCACCGACGCGCCCGAAAACCATGCGCTGGCCCAGCAGATTTACCGCGACTTGAAAAAAGCCGGCCTGATCGCCAGTCGAACGATTGAACAGTTCTTTGACCCCGAAAAGAACATGTTTTTGCCCGACCGCTACATCAAAGGCGAATGCCCCAATTGCCATGCCAAAGACCAGTATGGCGACAACTGTGAGGTGTGTGGCAAGGTGTACAGCCCCACGGATTTGATCAACCCGTATTCAGCGTTGAGCGGTGCCAAACCCGAGCTGAAAAACTCCGAGCATTTTTTCTTCACGCTGTCAGACCCGCGCTGTGTGGCGTTTTTAAACACCTGGATTACCCAAAGCGGCTTGCAATCAGAAGTGGCCAATAAGGTGCGCGAATGGCTGGCACCAGGCGACGATGGCAAGCCCAAGCTGGGCGACTGGGACATCAGCCGCGATGCGCCCTATTTCGGCATTGAAATTCCCGACTTGCCCGAAGGCACGCCGAAAAAGTATTTTTATGTGTGGCTGGATGCGCCAGTGGGGTATTTGGCGTCGCTGCAAAACCTGCTGGTCAAACGCGGCGTGGACTACGCGCAGTACATGGCCGACGCAGCTCTGGAGCAATACCACTTCATTGGCAAGGACATCATCACTTTCCACACCTTGTTCTGGCCGGCCATGTTGCATTTTTCGGGCCGCAAGGTACCCAATAACGTGTTTGTGCATGGTTTTTTGACGGTGAACAACGGCGAGAAGATGAGCAAGAGCCGCAAAACCGGTCTGGATCCGTTGAAGTATCTGGATTTGAAAATGAACCCGCAGTGGCTGCGCTATTACCTGGCGGCCAAGCTCAATGCCAAAAATGAAGACATTGAATTCAGCGCCGAAGATTTCATGCTGCGGGTTAACAGCGATTTGATTGGCAAATACGTCAACCTGGCCAGCCGCGCTGCGCCCTTTGTGCACAAGTATTTCGGCGGTGCGCTGGATGCCAACGAAGTGGCGGTGAAAGGCGGCGGGCCGCTGGAGTGGAGTAATTTCAATATTCAAATCAGCGACGCTTACAACGCCCGTGAATATGGCAAGGCCGTGCGCCTGACCATGGCGTTTATCGACCAGGTGAACGAGTACTTTGACAGCCAGAAGCCCTGGAACCTGGCCAAAACGGTAGACACCGACGCCGCCCAAAAAGCCCAGTTGCACCAGGTCGTGAGCCGCTGCCTGATTGCGTTTTGGCGCGTCAGCATCTGCCTGAAACCCATCCTGCCCGCACTGGTAGCGCAGGTCGAGGCCTTGTTTGAAACGCCCGACCTGCAGTGGGCTGACTTTGACGGCTCAGCCGGGCGCTTTCCGACGCGGATTCAGCCCTACCAACACCTGATGCAGCGCGTAGACATCAAGCAGCTTGAGGCACTGTTTGAGCCACCAGCCCATGTAGAACCTGCTCAACCAGCTATCGAAACCGTAGCACCTCAAGACCCTGGCGGCGAGCCCATCGCGCCCACCATCAGCATCGACGACTTCGCCAAGATCGACCTGCGCATCGCCAAAATCGTCAACTGCGAGCCCGTGCAAGGCTCCACCAAGCTGCTGCGCCTGACGCTGGACGTGGGCGAGGCCGAGATGCGTAACGTCTTCAGCGGCATCGCCAGCGCCTACCAACCCCAAGACCTGATCGGCAAACACACGGTGATGGTGGCCAACCTGGCACCGCGCAAGATGAAATTCGGCATCAGCCAGGGCATGGTGCTGGCCGCCAGCCATGGGGATGAGAAGGCCAATCCAGGTATTTACGTACTAGAGCCCGGCACGGGGGCGTTGCCGGGGATGCGGGTGCGCTGAGCCGATGAACGCTCGGGCAGGTTCCCTAATTTCAAGGTCGGCTACACAAAAAAGCGCTTAGCGCATAAAATCAGAGGCTTTTCGCGTACTGGGCTTGGCAGGTTCGAAGACATCATCTTTTTCCAAGCATCACCCCTGACGTAATGGCAACTAGGAGCTAAATGGCAAAGGAAGAACTGATTGAAATGGGCGGCTTGGTCACCGAGGTGCTGCCCGACTCGCGTTTTCGCGTCACGCTGGACAACGGCCACGAGCTGGTGGCCTATACCGGCGGCAAGATGCGCAAGAACCACATCCGCATTCTGGCGGGTGACAAGGTGTCGCTGGAACTGTCGCCCTACGACCTGACCAAGGGCCGCATCATGTTCCGCCACCTGGCTGGCCGCGGGCCCGCCCCCAGCAGCGCACCGCGCAAGTACTGAAGTTGCGCCATGGCTGCGCGCAAGATGCCTCCATCCCCGCGCGCAGCCATCCGGCCAGCGGCAACGGCGACTCGAACGCCTGGCCACCTGCGCGCAACCGACGCGCAAGGCTTGGTCAAACTCGTCACGCAAGCCACGGTGGGCGTGACCGACATCGCCGAAAACCTTCACCACTCGGTGTTGCGCAGCATGGGTTTGGTGTGTCAGGCAACCGACCCCGATGCCAAGCGCAGCGGCGGCATCTCTGGCTTGGTGTATGGCAGCGTGCGCGGCATCACCCGGCTGGTTGGCAAAGGTCTGGATGCCGCCTTGACGGCCTTAAGTCCGTTTGTAGACCCCTCGTCCGACGACACGGCCACCTCCTCGCCTGAACGCCTGGCGGTACTGGCCGCCCTGAACGGCGTGCTGGGCGATCAACTGGCGGCCAGCGGCAACCCACTGGCCACGCCCATGCAGCTCTTGCACCAAGGCCAGTTGCTGCCGCCGCAAGGCCCGGTGGGCGGTAAGTTACTGTTGCTGATACACGGCCTGTGCATGAACGATGTGCAATGGCTGCGCGAGGGGCATGACCACGGCACCCATCTGGCTGGGCACCTGGGCTACACGCCGATTTACCTGCGCTACAACACGGGTCAACACACGTCCGTCAATGGCCTGGAACTGGCCTTGCAATTGCAGCAGTTGCAGGCGCAGTGGCCGGTTCCCATCACGTCCATCACCCTGTTGGTGCACAGCATGGGCGGGCTGGTCGCGCGCAGCGCCTGCCAACAGGCCGCGCTGGCTGGCCACAGCTGGCTGCAGCAGGTCGACAAACTGGTGTTTCTGGGCACCCCGCACCACGGCGCGCCACTGGAAAAAGCGGGCAACTGGGTCGACGTGTTGCTGGGCAGCAACCGCTGGAGCGCACCATTTGCGAAGTTGGCGCAAATCAGAAGCAGCGGCATCACCGACCTGCGCTACGGCCATGTGCTGGATGCGCACTGGCATGGCAAGGACCGTTTTCGCCGCTCGCCCGACAAGCGCACGCCGCTGCCACTGCCCGACGGTGTGGCCTGCTACACCGTGGCCGCCACCATCGCTGCCAAACGCAGCCCGCTGCAAGATCGTTTGATGGGCGACGGCCTGGTGCCGCTGCCCAGCGCGCTGGGCGAGCACCCCGATGCCGCCCAGTGCTTGCAGTTCCACGCCGACCAGCAGTTTGTGGCCTACGGCTGCAACCACATGCAGTTGCTCAGCCAACCGCAGGTGGCGCAGCAGTTGGTGGTGTGGCTTGGCAAGTCCGGAACCTGATGGCACCACCATTGCGCCGGGACCTGCAAGCGCGATAGACTGAATCGGCATCTTCACCACCATCTAGGAAACTCACCATGCGCAAACTTGGCTACCTGGCATTGACCGCTTCCGCATTGGCGCTACTGGGCGCCTGCACCACACCCACCACCCCAACCAGCTCCGCCCCAGCCACCGGCCCCATGAGCTTTTTCATCTCCAGCACGGGCAGTGGCAAGGGTGCCGATCTGGGCGGCCTGGCGGGTGCCGATTCGCTGTGCCAGCGCCTGGCCAGCGCCGCTGGGGGCAGCGCCAAAACCTGGCGCGCCTACCTGAGCACACCGCCCACATTTGCATCGGGCACCACGCCAGCAGTTGCTGCCATCAACGCCCGCGACCGCATCGGCGCAGGCCCCTGGTTCAACGCCAAGGGCGTGCTGATTGCCCGTGACCTCGAGAATCTGCACAACGGCAACAACCTCAGCAAAGACACGGCGCTGGACGAGCGCGGCAACGTGGTCAAAGGCCGGGGCGACACACCCAATGAGCACGACATCCTGACCGGCTCGCGCGCCGATGGCACGGCCTTCGCGCCGCAAACCGACACCACCTGCAAATCGTGGACAAGCTCGACCGACGGCTCGGCCATCGTGGGCCACCACGACCGCACGGGCCCCTTGCCCGAGAATTGGGCCAAGTCATGGAACTTCTCGCACCAGTCCGCCGGCTGCAGTCAGGAAGCGCTGGTGCGCACTGGCGGCTCGGGGCGTTTGTATTGCTTCGCGACGAACTGATTAACCCGGTCACCCGGAGGTAGACGATACCGGGAATGGCCGCGCTGAAAAAGCGCGGCCTGTCCGCTACAGGAAACTAATGAGCCGGTTTTTTCAAACACTCAAAGAAAAATCCAAAGAAATTTTGATCATTCATTTCTTTGTTTTTGTACCCATGTGGGCTGTTTTCCTGGTGAATTATTTCCTGCTCAACAATTCACTGAATAACTGGGGCATTCACCCCAGAGATATTTCCTTTGCGGGCTTGATTGGCGTGGCCACATCCTGGATGCTGCATGCCAATTTTCTGCACATCGCAGGCAACAGCGCCGTTCTCTTTCCCTTGCTGCTGATGGTGTGCCTGCTTGAAAAAACCCCCACGCGGCATCTGGCAGCACTTGTTTTGGTCTCTGGCTTGTTCACCTGGCTGCTAGGCATGCCCAACTCGGTTCACGTGGGCGCCAGCGGGCTGATTTTCGCGCTGTTTGGTTATATTATTGCCTCGTTGTTTATCGGCAAGAATTATTTGTATTTGATACCGGTTATCGTAATCGGTTATTTTTATTGGCAAAGCCTGCTTCAGGGGCTGATTCCCCAAAAAGAGATTTCATTTTCAGCCCATTTTGGTGGGTTTGTGGGTGGTTTTATCATTGGGTCCTTCATCCACAAGAAGAGCCAAAGTACTTCCAGGATCAAGTAATTAGAGCCGTGGTCATGAACACACTGTACGGATCCAGCACATAGCCCTCAAACGGGCCGCATTCCACAAATCCAAACCGCGCATACAGCCTGCGCGCCGGCTCAAACTCCGGCTGCGAGCCGGTTTCCAGGCTCAGCCGCTGGTAGCCGCGCTGGCGCGCCACCTGCACGATGTGCTGCAGCAACTGCGCTGCCGCACCCCGGCGCAAAAAAGCTGTGGCGGTGCGCATGGACTTCACCTCGGCGTGCACCGCACTGAGTTCTTTCAGCGCGCCGCAGCCACACAGCGCGTCGCCTTCCCAGGCCGTCCAAAAGCTGATCTGCGGTTGCCGCAGCGCAGCCAGATCCAACGCATGCATGCTTTCGGGCGGCGACAGCGCATTCATGCTTTGCAGGTGTTCGTTCAGCAGTTGCGCAATCTCGGGGCCGCGCAGATCGTCCAGTCGAATGATCATTTTGGAATTCTTTGGGTTGTGTTGATCTGCGCTCGGGTTAGCACCGATCCCAGATCAATCAAATCAGCATAAATTCGTTATCACAAATAAGTAAACGCAACCGATCTGGATATGACCACACCGAGCACACAAGCCAATTTAACCGACCTGTCCGTCCAGCACCAAAACCAGGTAGCCATCATCACGCTGCGCCGCGCACACAAACGCAATGCGCTCAGCGATGCCTTGGTGTTAGGCCTTGAATATGCGTTCAGCCACTTGCCAGAAGGCACGCGGGCGGCGGTGTTGGTGGGCGACGGTAACCATTTTTGTGCCGGCCTGGACTTGAGCGAGATTCAGGCGCGCGACACGGTAGCCGGGCTGCAGCACTCGCGCATGTGGCACCGGGCGCTGAACGCAATTGAAAAAGGCAGCGTGCCCGTGGTGGCGGCGCTGCACGGCGCGGTGGTGGGCGGTGGCATGGAGCTGGCCAGCAGTTGCCACATTCGGGTGGCAGACGAGACAGCGTTTTTTGCGTTCCCTGAAGGCTCGCGCGGCATTTTTGTCGGTGGCGGCGGCTCGGTGCGGGCACCCAAATTGATTGGCGAGCACCGCATGCTGGACATGATGCTGACCGGCCGCGTCTACCCCGCCAAAGAGGCCGTGCCGATTGGGTTTGCTCAGTATTTGGTAGTGCCTGGTGCAGCGTTGGCGAAGGCCGTCGAGCTCGCCCAGCGCATTGCCAGCAACGCACCCATGACCAACTACGCGCTGATGCATGCGCTGCCACGCATCTGCGAGCAAAGCGCCGACCATGGGTTTTTCACTGAGGCGCTGATGGCCAGCATTGTGGAAACCGCTCCCGAGGCGCGCGCGCGGGTGACTGAGTTTTTAGAGGGGCGTGGGCCCAAAGTAAAAGTGAGCTAGCCATGACGGCCGCCCGCTACCGCGATTTCACCTTCGGCGTGACCCGTGCGGTGAAAACCGAGCGCAACGGCCACACCTATTTGCAGGCCGAGCAGCCGCTGCAAACCTACCCGCCGCGCATCACCGACCGGCTGCAACACTGGGCTGCCACCGCGCCAGACCGCCTGTGGATCGCGCGGCGCGTTGCGGGTGGCGATGGCTGGCACGCCATCACCTACGGCCAGGCCTGGCAGCAGGCGCGCAGCATAGGCCAGGCGCTGCTCAACCGCGGGCTGGGTGCCGAAAAACCGGTGGTCATCCTGAGTGAAAACAGCTTGAACCATGCGCTGCTGGCGCTGGGTTGCCTGATGGTGGGCGTGCCGTATTGCAGCGTGTCGCCCGCCTACAGCCTGATGAGCCAGACCCACGACAAGCTGCGCCATGTGCTGGCCACGCTCACGCCGGGCCTGGTTTACGCCAGCGACTGGGCGCGCTATGGCCAAGCGATTGAAGCGGCGCTTGCACCAGGCACTGAGGTTGCTACTGATTTAGTAGCTGCTCGAGCAAGTAATCTCTGGGCTACCACCGGTTTTGACTCATTTTTGGCCACTTCAGCCACGACGGACGTCGATACCGCCTTGCAGGCAACAGGCGCCGACACCATCGCCAAATTTCTCTTCACCAGCGGCTCCACCAAGCTGCCCAAAGCCGTGATCAACACCCACGGCATGTGGTGCGCCAACCAGCAGCAAATCATCCAGTCCATGCCCGCGCTCGCACACGAGCCGGTGCTGGTGGACTGGCTGCCCTGGAACCACACCTTTGGCGGCAACCACAACTTTGGCCTGGTGCTGTACAACGGCGGCAGCCTGTACATCGACGATGGCAAGCCCACCCCCGCGCTGATGCACGAAACCCTGCGCAACCTGCGCGAGGTCGCGCCCACGGCCTATTTCAATGTGCCCACCGGCTTTGAAGCCATTGCTCAGGCCATGAAAACGGATGCGGTGCTGCGAAAAAACCTGCTGTCGCGCGTCAAACTGTTTTTCTACGCCGGCGCTGCGCTGGCCCAGCCGGTGTGGGACAGCCTGTTTGACAGCCAGGAGCGCGAAATCGGCCAGCGCGTAGTGATGGGCACCGGCCTGGGCATGACCGAAAGCGGCCCCTATGGCCTGTTTGTGACCCACCCCGGCGTGAAGGCCGGCGACCTGGGTTTGCCCACGCCGGGTTTGCAGCTGAAACTGGTGCGCACCGACGGCAAAACCGAGGTGCGCTACCGCGGCCCCAACGTCACACCGGGGTATTGGAGAAATGAGGATGCAACGACCGAAGCCTTCGACGAAGAAGGCTTTTTCTGCACCGGCGATGCGGTGCAGTGGATCGACGAAACCGACATCCACCAAGGCCTTAAGTTTGATGGCCGCATCGCCGAAGATTTCAAGCTGGCCACCGGCACGTTTGTGAGCGTAGGCCCGCTGCGCGCCAAAATCATCGCCGCCGGTGCGCCCTATGTGCAAGACGTGGTGCTCACCGGCATCAACTTGCATGAAGTCGGCGCGCTGATTTTCCCGACTCAATCGGTGCGCGCGCTGGCCAATTTGCCAGCTGATGCGCCACTGCAGCAGATGCTGCAAAGCGCAGCCGTGCAGGCCCACTTTCAGCAGTTGCTCAACACCCTGGCCAACAGCGCCACCGGCAGCGCCAGCCGCATCGCCCGAGCGCACCTGATGCACCAGCCGCCCAACATCGACCAAGGCGAGGTCACCGACAAAGGCTCCATCAACCAGCGCGCGGTGTTGCAGCACCGGGCTGATCTGGTTCAATTGCTGCACAGCGGCGGCCTGCCCTTCACCCTGCAACCCCAATCCCCCGCCCTACTTCAACCAGGAGACACACCATGAGAATGACCACCCGTCGCCACTTCGTTCAATCCGCCAGCGCCCTGGCCGCCGTTGGCGCTCTGCACCCCTTGGCCGCGCTGGCCCAGTCGCTGGAGCAGGTCAAAATCGTCAATGGCTTTCCGGCTGGCGGCACGGCTGATGTGACCAGTCGCCGGGTGGGCGACAAGCTGGCCGGCAGCGCCTACACCAGGAATGGCGCGGTGGTGGAAAACAAAACCGGTGCCGGTGGCCGCATTGCGGTGGAAACCGTCAAAAACGCAGCGCCCGATGGCGCCACCTTGCTGCTGACGCCCTATTCCATGATGGCGATCTACCCGCACATCTACAAGACCCTGAGCTACGACCCGTTCAACGACTTTGTGCCGGTGTGCCTGGGCTCCATGCTCACCCACGGCCTGGCCGTCGGCCCGCTGGTGCCCGCCACGGTCAAAACCGTCAAAGACTATCTCGCCTGGGCCAAAGTCAACCCCAAAGACGCCAGCTACGGCTCACCAGCCGCCGGCTCCACACCGCACTTTTTGGGTGCGCTGATGGGCATCAACACCAACACCGATTTGAAGCACATTCCCTACCGCGGCTCAGTGCCCGGCGTGGCCGACCTGATTGGCGGGCAACTGGCCTCGATGGTCACGCCGCATGGCGACTTTCTGGCCAACCACAAGGCCGGCAAAATTCGCATCCTGGCCACCTCGGGCAAAACCCGCTCGCCCTTTGTGCCCGAAGTGCCAACCTTTACCGAAGAAGGCTTTCCTGAGTTGACAGTAGAAGAATGGTTTGGCTTTTTCGCGCCAGCCAAAACGCCTGCTACCGCGGTGGCCAATGCCAATGCGGCCATCAACGCCGCGCTGAAAGAAAAGTCGGTCGTCGACAGCCTGGCCATCTCTGGCCTGCTGCCGCTGGGCGGCACGGCAGACGCGATGGCCAAAGACTTGAAAGTGCAGTTTGATTACTGGGCACCCATTGTGAAAAAGATAGGCTTTACCGCCGAGTCCTGACATGCCGCAAGAGCCCGCCCACATCACCGACGTTGACACCCGCTACCTGGAAAGCCTGATCGGCTACAACGCGCGGCGGGCGGCGCTGGTATCGATGGAGTTGTTCTTGCCGAACATGGCTGAATTTGACCTGCGACCCGTAGAATTTTCGGTTTTGTCGCTTGTAAACCACAATCCGGGCATCACCTCCAGACAGCTTTGCACGGCCCTTTCCATCCTGCCGCCCAACCTGGTGGGGCTGGTCAACCGGGTGGAAAAGCGCGGTTTGTTGCAGCGCCAACCACACCCCCACGACGGTCGCGCCCAGGGCCTGCACCTCACGGCCGCTGGCAGCAAATTCATGCGAGAAGCCGAGCGTGCCGCCACAGCGCTGGAGCAACAAGTGGCCAGCGCACTCAGCGCCAGCGAGGCTCAAACCCTGATGCGGCTGCTGCGCAAGGTGTATCGGCGCGCCGACTAAAGCCCGCTCGAATCCGCAAAAAAGCAGCCCAGACCACCCAGCCCCCGTTTTTGTGCCAATTTGGCCTTGAGCGCACACATGATGCGCACGAGCAGCTATGAATGTAGTAGCAAATCGAAATTTGGGCTATAGTCTGCAAAACACATGTTTGCTACAGCTTGCGTAGCAGCCCCAGCACACCACCACTGCCCTACAGGAGATTTGCATGAGTACCAAAGAAAATGCCGCCGTCAGCCAGCTGCTGGAATTGCTGGAAGCCCGCTACGCCATTCGCGTGCTGTGGGCATTGCGCGACGGTCACCCCCAAACCTTTCGCCTGCTGCAAGACAGCGTGGGCGGCATCACCCCCAACACCTTGAACACCCGCATCAAAGAACTGCGTGAAGCAGGCCTGCTGCATCATGCAGGCGAAGGCTACTGCGTGACCGTGTCAGGCTCAGACCTGCTCAAGCGTCTGGGCGATCTGCAAGCCTTCTCCGTCAAATGGGTGGCCAGCCAGGCCAAGAAGAAGTAAGACCCCCAGTTTTTCCAGGGTTTTCATTGCAAAGGACAGGTTTACCTGTCCTTTTTTTGTGTCCGCCTTCAAGCTGCCCTGCACGCTGAGCCGCATCCGTTTTGTGCCACCAGCCCATATAAAATATGCTCAAGCAGCTATCTATTCAATAGCGTTTCCAACCCGTTCAAGAAAGACCTCACCATGATCACCACCCCATCCGGCCTGCAATACGACGACACCCAGGAAGGCACAGGCGCTGTGGCCACCAAGGGCCACCACGTGCATGTGCACTACACCGGCTGGCTGTTCAACGACGGGGTGCAGGGTGCCAAGTTCGACTCCAGCCACGACCGAAAAGACCCGTTCGCCTTTTCGCTGGGCGCAGGTATGGTCATCAAGGGTTGGGACGAAGGCGTGGCAGGCATGAAGATTGGCGGCAAACGCACGCTGATCATCCCTGCCGAGCTGGGCTACGGCGCGCGCGGTGCGGGCGGCGTGATTCCTCCCAACGCAACGCTGAAGTTTGATGTGGAGCTGCTGGACGCGCATTGACAACGGCTGTTGCCCAGAAAACCCGCTGCAGGCGGGTTTTTTTATGGGCAATCCATTTCACCGCAAAAACCCGCATACCCGCACTTGAAACGCGGATTCTTAGCCGCAAATGAGCGCCGTAGGGCTTCGGCCCGCTGGTTCAACACCTCACTCTTTGTTTGCCATGTCTGACAACACACCCCACAACGATCACCCCTCTGCGGCAGACGCGCCTAACGCTTCGCAGCAAAGCCAGCAAAACAGCTCTGGCCTTCAAGGCGACCCCAGCCCTGAAGAGCTGGAAGCCGCGCTGGCCGCTAACCAGGCCGAGTCGCAAGACGCCCTCGCCTCTTTGCAGGCCGATCTGGCCATCCTGCAAGCCAAAAACACCGATTTGAGCGAGCAATACCTGCGCGCTCAGGCCGACATGCAAAACACCCGCCGCCGCGCGGAAGACGAAATCTCCAAAGCCCGTAAATACGCGGTAGAAAGTTTTGCCGAAAGCCTGCTGCCCGTCACCGACAGCCTGGAGGCCGGCCTTGCAATCACCGACGCCACGCCCGAGCAGATTCGCGAGGGCGCTCAAGCCACCTTGCGGCAACTCAAAAGCGCGCTGGAGCGCAACAAGGTGCTGGAGATCAACCCCGCTGCGGGCACCAAATTCGACCCGCACCAGCACCAGGCCATCTCGGTAGTTCCGGCCCCTGAAGGCGCGCCGCAAGGCCCCAACACCGTGGTTAACGTGCTGCAAAAGGGTTACTTGATTTCCGAGCGCGTGCTGCGCCCTGCGCTGGTCACGGTCACGGCCAGCGCTTGAAATAGCACCACTTATCCACAGCTAACACACATCTGAAACTTCACTGGAGAAATCATCATGGGACGAATCATTGGCATTGACCTGGGCACCACCAACTCCTGCGTGTCCATCATGGAAGGCAACACCACCAAGGTGATTGAAAACAGCGAAGGCGCGCGCACCACGCCGTCCATCGTGGCCTACCAGGAAGATGGCGAGGTGCTGGTCGGCGCATCGGCCAAGCGCCAGGCCGTGACCAACCCACGCAACACGCTGTACGCCATCAAGCGCCTGATCGGCCGCAAGTTCACTGAAAAAGAAGTGCAAAAAGACATCTCGCTGATGCCCTACAGCATCGTGGCTGCCGACAACGGCGACGCCTGGGTGGAAGTGCGTGGCAAGAAAATGTCGGCTCAGCAAGTCTCGGCCGACATCTTGCGCAAGATGAAGAAAACCGCTGAAGACTACCTGGGCGAAACCGTCACAGAAGCCGTGATCACCGTGCCCGCCTACTTCAACGACGCCCAGCGCCAAGCCACTAAAGACGCGGGCCGCATTGCGGGCCTGGATGTCAAACGCATCATCAACGAGCCCACCGCTGCGGCCCTGGCTTTTGGCCTGGACAAAAACGAAAAAGGCGACCGAAAAATTGCGGTGTATGACCTGGGCGGTGGCACGTTTGACGTGTCCATCATCGAGATTGCCGATGTGGATGGCGAAAAGCAGTTTGAAGTACTGTCCACCAACGGCGACACGTTTTTGGGTGGCGAAGACTTTGACCAGCGCATCATTGACTACATCATTGCCGAGTTCAAGAAAGACAACGCCGTTGATTTGAGCAAAGACGTGCTGGCCTTGCAGCGCCTGAAAGAAGCGGCAGAGAAAGCCAAGATCGAGCTGTCCAGCAGCGCTGCGACAGACATCAACTTGCCCTACATCACCGCAGATGCCACCGGCCCCAAGCACCTGAACATCAAGCTGACCCGCGCCAAACTGGAAAGCCTGGTGGACGAGCTGATCGAGCGCACGATTGCGCCCTGCCGCACCGCCATCAAAGATGCTGGTGTGAGCGTGGGCGAGATTCACGACGTGATTCTGGTGGGCGGTATGACGCGCATGCCCAAGGTGCAAGACAAGGTCAAAGAGTTCTTCGGCAAAGAGCCGCGCAAAGACGTGAACCCTGATGAAGCCGTGGCCGTGGGCGCTGCGATTCAAGGCCAGGTGCTGAGCGGCGACCGCAAAGACGTGCTGCTGCTGGACGTGACGCCGCTGAGCCTGGGCATTGAAACCCTGGGCGGTGTGATGACCAAGATGATCACCAAGAACACCACCATCCCTACCAAGTTTGCCCAGACCTTCTCCACGGCGGACGATAACCAGCCCGCGGTCACCATCAAGGTGTTCCAGGGCGAGCGCGAAATGGCCACCGGCAACAAGCTTTTGGGCGAGTTCAACCTGGAAGGCATTCCACCGGCCTCGCGCGGCACGCCGCAAATTGAAGTGAGCTTTGACATTGACGCCAACGGTATCCTGCACGTGGGCGCCAAAGACAAAGGCACCGGCAAGGAAAACAAGATCACCATCAAGGCCAACAGCGGCCTCTCTGAAGAAGAAATTCAGAAAATGGTGAAAGACGCCGAGCTGAACGCCGCCGACGACAAGAAAAAACTGGAAATCATCCAGGCCAAAAACCAGGGCGAAGCCCTGGTGCACAGCACCCGCAAATCGCTGGCCGAATACGGCGACAAGCTGGACGCTGGCGACAAAGAGAAGATCGAAGCTGCGCTGAAGGACATGGAAGAAACGCTGAAAGGCGAAGACAAAGCCGCGATTGAGAAATCAGAAGCTGCTTTGGGCCTGGCTGCGCAAAAGCTGGGCGAGAAGATGTATGCGGATATGCAGGCCGACCAGGCGGCGCAAGCCACGGCTGCTGCGGGCGGGGCGGCACCGGGTGCGAAGGCTGCGGACGAAAAGAAACCGGCAGACGACAACGTGGTCGATGCGGAAGTGAAAGAAGTCAAGAAAACCTAACGAGCGCTTCGCGCCGAGGGCTTCGCCCGGAGCGCCTTCGGTGCCGATATGTAGGATTGCATGGTTGTACGTAAACACAAGGAGGCCAGCGCATGGAAAAACGCCATGCGCGTGGTCAAACTTGTGTATTCGATTGCTAACCGTCTGCCTGACATAGAAAAGTTTGGTTTGGCCCAGCAAATGCGGCGCGCTGCAGTTTCTGTGCCTTCCAATATCGCTGAAGGCTACGCTCGAAATTCAAGCAAAGAATTGATTCAGTTCATCAGCATTTCTCTGGGCTCACTGTCAGAACTGGATACACAAATTCATATAGCCCTTGAGCTTGGCTATTTGCAAGACAGTACAGAAATTCAATCCGCACTGGATGAGGCGCACGCCGACCTCGTCAATCTCAGAGTTCGTTTGCGCGACGCCATCGGTACGCGTGAGCGCACTCGTTCACTCGGGGCGAAGCCCTCGTAAAAATATGGCCAAACGCGACTATTACGAAACCCTCGGCGTTGCCAAAAACGCCTCTGAAGAAGACATCAAAAAAGCCTATCGCAAGCTGGCGATGAAGCACCACCCCGACCGTAACCAGGGTGACGATGCGGCGGCTGCCGAGGTGAAATTCAAAGAGGCCAAAGAGGCCTATGAAATGCTGTCAGACGCGCAAAAGCGTGCGGCCTACGACCAGCATGGCCATGCGGGGGTGGACCCCAATATGCGCGGCGGCCCCGGCGCGGAAGGGTTTGGTGGTTTTGCCGAGGCATTTGGCGATATTTTTGGGGACATGTTTGGCCAGCAAGGCGGGCGGGCGCAGGGGCGCGGCGCGGGCGGGCGGCAGGTATACCGCGGGGGCGATTTGAGCTACGCCATGGAAGTGACGCTGGAAGAAGCGGCCAACGGCAAAGACGCGCAAATTCGCATTCCCACCTGGGACAACTGCGACACCTGTAGCGGCAGCGGTGCCAAGCCCGGCACCAAGCCCATTGTGTGCACCACCTGCCACGGCCACGGCCAGGTACAGATGCGTCAGGGCTTTTTCGCGGTGCAACAGACCTGCCCCACCTGCCGCGGCACCGGCAAAATCATTCCCGAGCCCTGCGTGGCCTGCCACGGCGTGGGCAAGATCAAGAAGCAGAAAACGCTGGAGGTGAAGATTCCGGCGGGCATTGACGACAACATGCGCATCCGCAGCGCGGGCAATGGCGAGCCCGGCACCAATGGTGGGCCCTCAGGCGATTTATTCATCGAAATCCGCCTGAAAAAGCACGACATTTTTGAACGCGATGGCGACGACCTGCACTGCGCCGTACCCATCAGCTTTTCCACCGCTGCGCTGGGTGGCGAAATCGACGTGCCCACGCTATCGGGCAAAGCCGCCATCGACATTCCCGAAGGCACGCAGGCTGGCAAACAGTTCCGTCTGCGCGGCAAAGGCATCAAGGGCGTGCGCAGCAGCTACCCCGGCGATTTGTATTGCCACATCACCCTGGAAACCCCGGTCAAGCTCACCGAGCACCAGCGCAAGCTGCTCAAGGAATTTGACGAGTCGCTGAAAAAAGGCGGTGCCAAGCATTCGCCCAATGCGGACAGCTGGACGGACAAGTTGAAGAATTTGTTCAGCTGAGGGACGCGGGGCAGAACAGAACACAGAGGCACAGAGGCACAGAGGGAAGAGGAGGTTTTTTTGAGAAATCCTTTACCTGACTTCCTCTTCTAACCTCTGTGCCTCTGTGTCTCTGTTTCTCTGTGCCTCTGTGTTCTGTTTCTTGCAGTCAATCGCTACGATTACGATAGCGGCCTGAGCAGTAAATACCTGGGCGACTTACCAATCCGCCTGATTAGATACATGCCTCAGACATCTACAGATCCGTCATTCCCGCGCAGGCGGGAATCCACCCCAGCGAGGGGCAAACCTTGTCGTCTGCGTAGTCCTCGCGCCTGGATTCCCGCCTGCGCGGGAATGACGGTCTGAGGCATGTATCTAATCAGGCAATCCGATGCTCAAAAAAGGTTCTTTCGGGCAAACCTGCAAAACTCCAACCTGACCCTCCTCCTCTTCCCTCTGTGTCTCTGTGCCTCTGTGTTCTGCTTGTTAAAACCAACCGCTACGATTACGATAGCTGCTTGAGCAGTATTTACCTGGGCAAACGGCCGATTTGACGTTCAAAAAGAGGTTTTCCCGCGAAATTGCAGCACCGCTACTCGCGCAATCACTTCCCCATGCTCCTGCACAAAATGCCCACCCTGCTCGATCACCAGCGGCTCGGGGCAGTTGCAGATCAGCTTTTGCAAGCCTCGCATCGCCGGCGGCCCCAGCACCGGGTCTTGGGCGCCGATGGCCATGAAGCTTTGGCCACTCCACTGGTCTTTCCAGAAGTCTCGGGCCTGGCGCGAAATCGCTGCGCCGTCTGAGTCGGCGTGCTCGGGCACCAGCGGCGGGAATGCGCGGGTGGCGGCGCGGTGGCCGGCGTCGGGGAACGGGGCCATGTAGGCGGCGCATTCGGCTGCGCTCATTTGCGGGTTGCCTCGGGCGAACAGGCGGGCGATGTCGAACTCGGGGTTTTTGGCGCACATCTCGCGCCAGGCCACAAAACCGGGCGACAGCGGCACGTCGCCGGTGGCCAGCGCGGTGTTCATCACCAGCAGGCCTTTGTAGCGATGCGGCGCGGCCATGGGCAAGGTCAGGCCCAGAATGCC
Source organism: Comamonadaceae bacterium (assembly GCA_013297875.1). Taxonomy (GTDB): domain Bacteria; phylum Pseudomonadota; class Gammaproteobacteria; order Burkholderiales; family Burkholderiaceae_C; genus JAAFIW01. Next base: position 49,715 of record JAAFIW010000026.1, read on the forward strand.
GCCCCAGTCTTGCACCACCAGCACCACGTTGTGCAAGTCCAGGCGCGCTATGAACTCCAGCAGCACCTGGCGGTGCCAGGTGACGCTGTGAAAACTGTCTTTTTTGGGTTTGTCGCTCTTGCCAAAGCCAATCAAGTCAGGAGCCACCACGCGGCCACCGGATTGCAAAAAGACAGGAATCATCTTTCGATACAGGTAGCTCCACGCGGGGTTGCCGTGCAGGCACAGCCAGGTCAGATTGGCATCTTTTGCACCTTCATCCAGGTAGTGCAGGCGCAAGCCGTTCAAGGCTGGCAGGTCGCTCAGGTAATGCGGTTGCCACGGGTAGCCGGGCAGGTCGGCAAAGCGTGCGTCGGGGGTGCGCAAGGCGTCGTCGCGCAGCGGGTGGTGGGACATGGCATGGGCCTTTCGTCGGGTTTGAAAGAAGCTTTGCAACAGCGCCGCACAAGCATCGGCCAGCACGCCGCCCTGGCACTGCGTGTGGTGGTTCAGGCGCGCATCGTCAAACAAATTGACCACCGAGCCCGCCGCGCCGGTTTTGGCGTCGGCCGCGCCAAACACCACCCGCGCCAGCCGCGCATGCAGCATGGCCCCGGCGCACATGGCGCAGGGCTCCAGGGTCACGTACAGGGTGCAGCCCTCCAGCCGGTAGTTGCCCAGCACCTGAGCAGCGGCGCGCAAGGCCACGATTTCGGCGTGGGCGGTGGGGTCGTGGGTGGCGATGGGGGCGTTGCGGCCGGTGGCGATCACCTGGCCGTCTTTGACGATCAATGCGCCCACTGGCACCTCGCCTGCATCGAAGGCCTGCTGGGCTTGGGCCAGGGCTTGGTGCATGAAGTGGGCGTCGTTCATGGGGGGGAGTTTACAAACCTGCTCAGCTCTTTGAATCGCTACGAATTCAATAGCTCCTTGAGTAGTATTGAAAAGGGCAAACCGCCATCAAACCAGGTGAATTACAATTGCAACGCAATCTACTGGAGCCCACCATGCGCACTGCTACCTTCCCCACCGTTCGTACCACGCCGCAAATCAGGGAGTTCGTCGAGTCCGTTCTTCGCCCAGGCGAAAGTCTTTCTACTTTCATTGAGGAGACGGTGCACGAACGGGCCCGGTGGCGCAAGGAAGACGAGGCCTTCCAGGCGCGTGCAATGCAAGCTTCCAGGCAGGTCGACGAAGGCGGCCCGACCATCAGCGCCGAGGAAAGCATGGCTCGCCTGAAAGCGATGCTGGATCAGCACCAGCAAGCCTTGGCTGTGCAGCACAACGGTGCATGAAGCGCTACCGATACGCGCTGACGCCGCAAGCGCAGGACGATCTGGAAAGACTCTACGGTTTTCTGCTGGCCTCAGCACCCGAGATGGCCGAGGCCGCGCTGCAACGAATCGATGAAAGTCTGGCCACGCTGGAAATCATCCCGCACAGCTGCCGCAAGGCAGCGAGCATTGACGGCAAGGTACTGCGGGAGTTGATCATCAGCTTTGGCCGCCCGGGGTATCTGGCCTTGTTTGAAATCAGGCCCGACGACATGGTGCTGGTATTGGCCTTCAAGCACCAGCGTGAGAGTGACTACCACTGAACATCACGGGGCTGTTACCGCAAGCGATACTCCGGCAATACGCCCGTTTTCCAATCACCTCAACATGGACTTGATTCTCATGCGCAGGCTCTTCACACTCTTGGCCGTTTTCGCACTTGCAGGTTGCGCCAGCGGCCCGGCACAACTACCAGTCGACAACCTCTCTGCGTCAGTTCAGACCCCAGTCGAAGATCTTCGCCCCGCAAACGAAGGTGTACGCGAAAACTTCAGCTTGCTTATCACTAGTGATCGCTACGGCTACCCACGACTCGCGCAGGATCTGACCCAGCCAACCGGTCCGCGCTTGTTCATTCACAGACTCCAGGAAAAGTATGGCACTGCGCCTGTCCCGCCAACGAAGTTGCACCACTTTGTTGTGTACTTGAATATTCGCGCAGAATTGAAAAGCGGAGCGCTCGGAGCAGCATTCGGAGGTGCCCTTGGTGCCGTCCTTGCGAGCAGCTCCGTCACACGCGAAGGAGAAATCGTCCACACGCTGGTTGACCCAGCCGACTTTGCCGCTATGTCTGGTGAAAATGAGTACAAGCGAGCCATTTACACCGATGCGGAACTAAAGGCAGGAACCACCGCCTATGTGATTTTCATTGAAACCGAGACGCAGGGCCAGCGTCGCTTCACGCGTACGGTATCGCCAGCAAAGCCCAAACAGGCAGGCGACAAAGCACCTCTACACGCCGGCCTGGAAGCCGCCATTCAGTTCCATCTGAAACCCTGACAGTAAGGCACGCAGGGAGCGCACGATCACCTGCGACCGTTGGCGGTAATGCAGACCGGAATGGCAACGGCCCCGCGTCAATCTGCCAAACAGTTCTCCACCCGCCACCCATACAACCACTCCACCGCGTCATAAAACCGCTCGGGCGTGCGGCCGCGCCATAGGTCGTTGCGCACCAGGCGCTCGACGCCGTGGGCGTGGAAGATGCGGCCCATCTCGCGGGCGCCCAGCACCACGCGGGCGGTGCGGGCGACGCGGGAGCGCTGGTACAGCGCGAAGGCTTTGGCAAAGTCGTTGTCGTGCACGCGCAGGGCTTTGCCCAGGGTGACGGCGTCTTCCATGGCCATGCAGGCGCCCTGGGCCAGGTATTGCAAGGTGGCATGCGCCGCGTCGCCCAAGAGCGTGACGCGGCCAAAGTTCCATTGCGCAATGGGCTCGCGGTCGGCGGTGGCCCAGCGGGTCCAGTCTTTGGGTAGCTCGATCAGTTGGCGGGCCTTGGCGCAGATGCCTTCAAAGTAGCTCAGCACCTCGTCGCGGCTGCCGGTGCGCACGCCCCAGGTTTCGGTCTCACGGCTGTGAAAGGTCACCACCACGTTGTATTGCTCGCCGCCGCGCAGCGGGTAGTGCACCAGGTGGCAGTTGGGGCCCACCCAGATGCTGGCGGCGTTCCATTGCAGATCGAGCGGGAAGTCCTGGCGGTCGACCACCGCGCGGTAGACCACATGGCCCGACACGCGGGCCTCGTCGCCCACAAACTGGCGGCGAATGGCCGACTTCACGCCGTCGGCACCGATCAGGGCGCAGCCTACGTGCCGCGCGCCAGTGGCATCGATCACCGTGACCGTGGCGTCGTCTTGCTCCACGCGCTGCACCTGGGTGGCGGTGAGCACCTCAATCTGGTCGGACGCGCGAGCGCCTCCCAGCAAGGCGCTGTGCGCATCGGCTCGGTGAATCACCGCATAGGGGTTGCCAAAGCGCTCGCGAAAGGCCTGGCCCGTGGGGATGTGGCCCACCTGGTATTCGTCCAGCGCGTCGTGCATCACCATTGCATCGGTGTACACCGCCTTGCTGCGGGCCACCGGGCCTACGCCCAGCGCGTCAAACGCCGCAAAACCATTCGGCCCCACTTGCAGACCCGCGCCAATTTCGCCCAGCTGCGCCGCCTGCTCCAGCACCTTGACGCGAAAGCCGCGCCGCACCAGCGCCAGGGCTGCGGCGATGCCGCCAATGCCGCCGCCGGCAACCAGCACGGGAAGGGTCTGTAAAGTGGTTGAAGGCATGTATATCTCCATGGCTAAGGGGGCGGTGGTTACGAATAGATTAAGTTTGCATCATTCGTGTACAAACCCACCTTCAACTTTGTGAGCCTAATCCGATGCGCAACTACCTATTGACAGCCGCCTTCTGGCTGCTGGCCTGCACGGCCTGGGCCCAACCCAATGAAACCAGCCTCAAAGAAATCCGCCAGGTGGAAGGCATCACCGAATACGCCCTGCCCAATGGCCTCACGGTGCTGCTGCAGCCGGACAACTCCAAGCCCACCACCAGCGTGAACATCACCTACCGCGTGGGCAGCCGCCACGAGGCCTACGGCGAAAGTGGGGCGGCGCATTTGCTGGAGCACCTGCTCTTCAAGGCCAGCGCGACAGTGGCCGACCCCAAGCTGGAGATGACGCGCCGCGGTGCCCGCTGGAACGGCACCACCTGGTATGACCGCACCAATTACTTTGCCCAGTTCTCCAGCGACCCGGAGACGCTGGACTGGATGCTGGGCTGGCTGGCCGAGAGCATGACGCAGGCCAAAGTGGCCAAGGAAGACCTGGCCACCGAAATGACCGTGGTGCGCAACGAAATGGAGCGCGCCGAAAACAACCCCGGCCGCGTATTGGGCGAGCGCATGCGCTCGGTGGCCTACCAGTGGCACGGCTACGGCCGCGATGTGCTGGGCGCGCGCAGCGACATTGAAAACATGCCCATCGAGCGGCTGCAGGCCTTCTACCGCAAGCACTACCGGCCCGACAACGCGGTGCTGCTGGTGGGCGGCAAGTTTGATGCGCCAGCGGTGCTGCAACGCATCGAGCAGACCTTTGGCCCCATTGCCAAACCGGCCACGCCCATCGAGCGCACCTGGACGCGCGAGCCCGCGCAAGACGGCGAGCGCCAGGTGCTGCTGCGCCGCGCGGGCGGTGCCAGCAGCGTGGCCGTGCTCTACCACGTGATGCCCGGCTCCACACCCGACTTTGCGGCGCTGCGGGTGCTGGCCCAGTTGCTGCGCAGCGACCGTGGGCCGCTGGATAAAGCACTGGTGGAGTCTGGCCTGGCCGCCACCCAATGGTCGTATGTCGCGTCAACCCACGAGCCCGGATTTTTCATGGCAGGCGCGGGCTTGAAAGACGGCCCGCCCGAGCAGGCCCAGGCGGCGGCGCAGCGCGCAGCAGACGTGCTGGCCGGCACGCTGACCAGCCTGCAACCCACCCAGGCCCAGGTCGACTCGGCCCGCACGCAGTTGCTGCAAGGCCTGGAAGCCTCGCTGCGCGAGCCTGAGGCGGTGAGCCTGGCCATCAGCGAATCGGTGGCGCTGGGCGACTGGCGGCTGCTGTTTGCGCAAGCGCCATGGGTGGCCGCCGTCACCCTGGCCGACGTGCAGCGCGTGGCCCGCACCTGGCTCGTGCCCGCCAACCGCACCACCGGCATGTACCTGGCCAGCAGCACAGCGCCCGAGCGTGCCCCGGCAGCCGAGCCCGCCAGCGCAGCGCAGGCCCGGCTTGCCCAGGCGCTGCAGACTCTCACATTCCGCGCGCCAGTGGCGGCGGTAGAAGACTTTGAGCTGACCGCTGCCAACATCGAATCGCGCCTGGTGAAAAGCCGGCTGGTCGTGGGTGGCCAGCCCGGGCTGCAACTGGTGGTACTGCCGCGCCAGACCAAGGGCGAGCGCGTCACCGGTACCCTGCGCCTGCGCTGGGGCACGGCCGAATCGGTGGCTGGCTCGTCCGTGTTGGCGGGCTTTGTCGGGCCCTTGCTGCTCCAAGGCACGGCACAGCAATCGGCCGAGCAGATCAAGCAGGCCCTGCTGGCGCTGGATGCGAGTTTGAATTTTTCGACTGGCGCAGGCGGGCTGTCTGCGAACTTTGAGTTACCCGCCAAAAACACCGCTACGTTTCTAAGCCTGCTCGCCCAGCTGCTGCGCGAACCCACCCTGCCCGACGCCGAATTTGAGCGCCAGCGCACCGCCGCGCTGGCCAATTTCCAGGGCACCAAGGCCGACACCGGTGCCGTTGCGGGCAATGCCTTGCAGCAGGCCTTTTCCAGCTACCCTGAGCCCGACCCGCGCGCTGCCCTGAGCTTCGCGCAACGCGAGCAAGCCCTGCGCAGCGCCACAGCGGCGCAGGTGCAGGCGTTTTACAAGCGCTTTGCCAGCGCACAGGTGGGCGAGCTGGCGTTGATTGGCCCGGTGCAACCGGCCCAGCTGCAAACCCAGCTGCAGCAGTTGCTCGGTGACTGGGCCAGCCGCGAGCCCTACAAGCCCTGGGTGTTTGAGTACCCGGCCAACATGCCCGCCACTTGGCAATCGCTTCAAGTGACTGAGAAAGCCAATGCCAGCTATAGCGCCCGCATTCCGGTGGCCATGAACGACGGCGCACCCGACTACCCGGCCTTGCTCACCGGCATTCAGCTCCTGGGCGGCCGCGCAGGCGGCACGGCGCTGTGGAAGCGGGTGCGCGAAGACGAGGGCCTGAGCTATGGTGTGAACAGTTCTTTGTTCGCACCGACCGCCGGCCGGGAGGGTGGAGGACAGGCCGCCGCCATCAACATCACCGCCAGCTTTGCGCCCCAAAACCGCGACCGGCTGCGCGAAGTGATTCGCGACGAAGTGGCCCAGCGCGCCGCCAAGGGCTTTAGCAGCCTGGAAGTCGGCTTTGCGCGCCGCGCCATCGTGAGCAACCTGGTCGGCAGCCTGGCCCAACCCGCCGACCTGGCAGGCCGCCTGGCCAACAACCTGCGCTATGACCGTGACATGAGCCGCTTTACCTACTTCAAAGAGGCTTACGAAAAGCTCGATGCCGAAGCCGTCAACGCCGCGCTGCGCAAACACCTGGATGTGAACCGCATGGTGGAAGTGGCTGCCGGTACGTTTGCACCGTAAGCGCACGTCAGCCAGTCACTCCTTTTTTGATAGCTGCTTGAGCAGTTAACACATGGGCTGCTGGCCGGTTTGGCTTGAAAGTGGTCGCTTTTGACCCGGGCAGGCAATGTCCAAGCGTTGTAACCTGTCGTGCAAGTGATTGGCCGCCCCGCGCAGCGCCGTCATAGTGCAACGGTCTTTAACCAACTACCCAGGATCTTTGCCATGAACCCTCATCTTTTCTCCCTGTCGGGCCGCGTAGCCCTGGTCACTGGCGGCTCTCGCGGCATTGGCCGCATGATCGCAGCCGGTTTCATGCAGCAGGGCGCGCGGGTGTACATCACCTCGCGCAAGGCAGCCGCCTGTGACGCAACCGCCGCCGATTTGTCGGCAATGGGCTATGCCGGCAGTTGTATTTCCATGCCGGGCGACGTGTCTACCGTGGCCGCCGCGAAGGAACTGGCTGCAGCTTTGGCCACGCGCGAAGTGGCGTTGGACATTCTGGTGAACAACGCGGGTGCCGCCTGGGGCGAGGCGTTTGAAACCTTTCCAGAAACCGGCTGGGACAAGGTGATGGATCTGAACCTGAAAACCCCGTTTTTTCTGACTCAGGCCCTTTACCCGCTGCTGAAAAAAGCTGGCCAGACGCAGCCCGCCAAGGTCATCAACGTGGCATCGATTGACGGCATTTCGGTGAATCCGTGGGAAACCTATTCGTATGCCGCCAGCAAAGCCGGGCTGATTCACCTGACCAAGCGCATGGCCCTGCGCTTGGCGCAAGACAACATCGTGGTCAGCGGCATTGCACCGGGCGCATTTGCCTCTGAAATGAACAAAGAAGCACGCGACCACGGCGAGGCTGTGGCCAGCCGCATCCCCGCAGGCCGAATTGGCCGCGATGACGACATGGCCGGTATCGCCATCTATCTGGCGTCCCGCGCAGGCGACTACGTGATGGGCCAGACGATCGCCGTAGACGGCGGCGTGACTCTGGCACGCGGTTGACGCGAATAGAAGTTGCTATTCATTCAATAGCTGCTTGAGCAATGAATACATGGGCGGGTGGCTGATTTGGCTTGAAACGGCTGGCTACGATGACGGAATGACCGGGGAGCAACAGAACACAGAGGCACAGAGACACAGAGGCAAGAAGAGATGGCAAGGTGCAGTCATTCAAGAGATTTCACAAAAACCTCCTCTTACCTCTGTGCCTCTGTGCCTCTGTGTTCTGTTTTGTATTTATCCAGGCACCGTAAGTCGGCACCTTGCGTCAGAACCAGAAAGTCCCCGGTGGCAAATCAGCCGGTTGGCCGACGATGGTCAGCGGCAGATTGCCCGCACCACCCGTCACCGCAATGCTGCCGTTGGCAATGCCGTCCGCATCAAACTGGCCCCCGTCGGTGATCGCAAAGTCAATACGCACCTTGTCGCCCACCGTTTCAATTGCGGTGGCGATGTTGTTCCACGCACCGTTGGCTGTTTTGATCCAGTAGCCGTTGGGGTTGGTATTGGCGTCTACAAAGATGCTGAAGGTTTCCGTCTGTCCTGTGCCACCAATGCCAGCGTTGAAGCTGATGGGGTTGAACTGGCTGGTGCCGTTGGGCAGGTTGGACGGTGGGGCTTCAAACTTGAAGTTGGTGATCAGCGCCTGGCCCGGGTCGGTGTCGGTGATGCCTTTGTTGGAATCGGCCACCACGGTCACGAAACGGGTTGTGTTGGGCACTGGGGCTGATGCGACGTTGGCTTGGGTGCTGTCCAGAATGCCATCGCCATTGCCGTCGCCGGTTTGATCAGTGGGTGTCAGTGGTCGAACCAGGATTTCTTGGGCGTTGGGCACGCCGTCGCTGTCGGTGTCCAGGCTGGGGGCCGGGGCCGGTGGTGCAGGCGGTGGTGGTGGGGCAGCGGTGTTGTTGGTGGCGGGTATGGCGGCCAGCGTGGCGGCGTCGTTGCCTGCGGCGTCTTGAATGGCGTTGGCGTCGTTGCCTGCGGTCGGGTCGGTATAGGCCACCTGGATGAACTGGCCGAAGCTGATGGGGCTGGTCAGTGTCAAGGTGACGGTTTTGGCGGCAGCGTTGACGGTGACGCCGGTCACGGCGTTGGGGCTGCCGCCGGTGGTGACGGCAAAGGCACCGGGAGCGGGCACGTTGACGGCGTCCAGGTTGCCTACGTCGGTGTAGGTCATCACCAGCACATTGCCCAGGGCTGCGGCGCTGGCAAAGACGGGGGGTGCCGTGTCAATCACGATGGCTTTGTTGGCTCCCAGGGAGTTGGCCGCGCCGGGCGCTACCAGGGTCAAGGTTCCCGCGTTGCCTGCTGCATCGGCAATCGTGCCGCCGTTCAAGGCCAAGGCGGTGGTGCTTTGGTAGTCCAGATCGGCGCTGGTGTCGCCTGCCTGCACGGTGTAGGTGAATGTCAGGGTGCTGGTACCGCTGCCGCTGGCGTAGTTGACGACGCGGTCGACCGCTCCGGTTTCCAGCGTGAGCTGGGGTGTGCCGGTGACGGTGACCGCTTCTGAGAAGTTGACCTGCACGCTGACTGTGTCGCCCACTTTGTAGGTGGCGTTGGCGGTGCTGCTGTTCACACTGGTCACGGTGGGGGCCACACCGTCGATGACGATGGCTTTGTTGGCACCCAGCGAGTTAGCGGCACCGGGGGCTACCAGGGTTAAGGTTCCCGCGTTGCCTGCTGCATCGGCAATCGTGCCGCCGTTCAAGGCCAGCGCGGTGGTGCTTTGGTAGTCGAGGTCAGCTGATGTGTCGCCTGCCTGCACGGTGTAGGTGAATGTGAGCGTGCTGGTACCGCTGCCGCTGGCGTAGTTGACGACGCGGTCGACTGCGCCGGTTTCCAGCGTCAATTGCGGGGTGCCGGTGACGGTGACCGCTTCTGAGAAGTTGACCTGCACGCTGACTGTGTCGCCCACTTTGTAGGTGGCATTGGCTGTGCTGGAGTTCACCGAGCTGACGGTGGGGGCCGTGGTGTCGATCACGATGGCCTTGTTGGCTCCCAGCGAGTTGGCGGCACCGGGGGCTACCAGGGTTAAGGTTCCCGCGTTGCCTGCTGCATCGGCAATCGTGCCGCCGTTCAAGGCCAAGGCGGTGGTGCTTTGGTAGTCCAGATCGGCGCTGGTGTCGCCGGCCTGCACGGTGTAGGTGAATGTGAGTGTGCTGGTGCCTGAGCCACTGGCGTAGTTGACGACGCGGTCGACCGCTCCGGTTTCCAGCGTGAGCTGCGGGGTGCCCGTCACCGTGACGGCTTCTGAGAAGTTGACCTGTACGCTGACCACATCACCCACTTTGTAGGTGGCGTTGGCGGTGCTGCTGTTCACACTGGTCACGGTGGGGGCCACGCCGTCGATGACGATGGCTTTGTTGGCACCCAGCGAGTTGGCGGCACCGGGAGCTACCAGGGTCAAGGTTCCCGCGTTGCCTGCGGCGTCCGCAATCGTGCCGCCGTTCAGGGCCAGGGCGGTGGTGCTTTGGTAGTCGAGGTCGGCGCTGGTGTCGCCTGCCTGCACGGTGTAGGTGAATGTCAGGGTGCTGGTGCCTGAGCCGCTGGCGTAGTTGACGACGCGGTCTACTGCGCCGGTTTCCAGCGTGAGCTGCGGCGTGCCCGACACGGTGACGGCCTCGGAGAAGTTGACCTGTACGCTGACCACATCACCCACTTTGTAGGTGGCATTGGCGGTGCTGCTGTTCACACTGGTCACGGTGGGGGCCACACCGTCGATGACGATGGCTTTGTTGGCACCCAACGAGTTGGCGGCACCGGGGGCTACCAGGGTCAAGGTTCCCGCGTTGCCTGCTGCATCGGCAATCGTACCGCCGTTCAAGGCCAGGGCGGTGGTGCTTTGGTAGTCCAGATCGGCGCTGGTGTCGCCGGCCTGCACGGTGTAGGTGAATGTGAGTGTGTTGGTGCCGCTGCCGCTGGCGTAGTTGACGACGCGGTCTACTGCGCCGGTTTCCAGCGTGAGCTGGGGTGTGCCGGTGACGGTGACGGCTTCTGAGAAGTTGACCTGCACGCTGACCACATCACCCACTTTGTAGGTGGCGTTGGCGGTGCTGCTGTTCACACTGGTCACGGTAGGGGCCACGCCGTCGATGACGATGGCTTTGTTGGCACCCAGCGAGTTGGCGGCACCGGGAGCTACCAGGGTCAAGGTTCCCGCGTTGCCTGCGGCGTCTGCAATCGTGCCGCCGTTCAAGGCCAGGGCGGTCGTGCTTTGGTAGTCGAGGTCGGCGCTGGTGTCGCCTGCCTGCACGGTGTAGGTGAAGGTGAGCGTGCTGGTGCCTGAGCCACTGGCGTAGTTGACGACGCGGTCTACTGCGCCGGTTTCCAGCGTGAGCTGCGGCGTGCCGGTGACCGTGACGGCCTCGGAGAAGTTGACCAGCACACTTACTGTGTCGCCCACTTTGTAGGTGGCGTTGGCGGTGCTGGAGTTCACCGAGCTGACCGTAGGAGCCGTGGTGTCAATCACGATGGCTTTGTTGGCACCCAGCGAGTTGGCGGCACCGGGGGCTACCAGCGTCAGGGTTCCCGCGTTGCCTGCGGCGTCTGCAATCGTGCCGCCGTTCAGGGCCAGGGCGGTGGTGCTTTGGTAGTCGAGGTCGGCGCTGGTGTCGCCTGCCTGCACGGTGTAGGTGAAGGTGAGCGTGCTGGTGCCTGAGCCACTGGCGTAGTTGACGACGCGGTCTACTGCGCCGGTTTCCAGCGTGAGCTGCGGCGTGCCGGTGACCGTGACGGCCTCGGAGAAGTTGACCTGCACGCTGACCACATCACCCACTTTGTAGGTGGCATTGGCTGTGCTGCTGTTCACACTGGTCACGGTGGGGGCCACACCGTCGATGACGATGGCTTTGTTGGCACCCAACGAGTTGGCGGCACCTGGGGCTACCAGGGTCAAGGTTCCCGCGTTGCCTGCTGCATCGGCAATCGTGCCGCCGTTCAGGGCCAGGGCGGTGGTGCTTTGGTAGTCGAGGTCAGCTGATGTGTCGCCTGCCTGCACGGTGTAGGTGAATGTCAGGGTGCTGGTGCCGCTGCCGCTGGCGTAGTTGACGACGCGGTCTACTGCGCCGGTTTCCAGCGTGAGCTGCGGCGTGCCGGTGACCGTGACAGCCTCGGAGAAGTTGACCTGCACGCTGACCACATCACCCACTTTGTAGGTGGCATTGGCTGTGCTGGAGTTCACCGAGCTGACGGTAGGAGCCGTGGTGTCGATCACGATGGCTTTGTTGGCACCCAACGAGTTGGCGGCACCGGGGGCTACCAGGGTCAAGGTTCCCGCGTTGCCTGCGGCATCGGCAATCGTGCCGCCGTTCAAGGCCAGGGCGGTGGTGCTTTGGTAATCGAGGTCAGCTGATGTGTCGCCTGCCTGCACGGTGTAGGTGA
>JAAFIW010000040.1 GCA_013297875.1 Comamonadaceae bacterium
ACGCCGTTGTCCGCATGAATGCCTTGCAGCGTGAACGGAAACTGCTCGATCAGCAGTTCCACCGCGCGGCTCATGTAGCTGTGGCTGATGTGCTCCACGCACACCACCACCTGCCACTGGGTGACGTGTGTCTACGGCGTTGATGTGATAAACCCCCTTGATGCCATCAAAGTCGCCCTGGCGGCGCAGGATGTGGGTGGTGGCAGCGCCAGATAGGGTGTCAAAGGCGCGGTCGATCTGTGCCAGGCAGATGATGTCGGCCTCTGTAAAGCGCTGGGCGTAGGCCTGTGCGGGTACCACATAGCGCTGGCGCAGTTCATGGCCGCACATCACTTGGGCCACCAGGCGCTTGAGTTGGGGACGCGAGTAGCCGCTGGTGCGCTGCAGATAAGTAAGCACCAGTGAGCGGTCAGCTTTGCCCAGCTGGGCATACGCAAAGCGCTCAATGACCTGGGCGATGTGTGCGTAGCGCGTGGGCACGTCAGCCAGGGGTCGAATCAGCACGGCTTGGGTGCCTTGTACAAACTGGCGCATTTGCACCAGGTCTCGTAGCTTCAGGAGGTTCATGTCAATCACCATTGCAAATGATTGACCAGCTGCATTCCGCCCGCCAGGCGTTCCTATTCCAGTGTCGGTTCAAGATCAAACCTCGGTGGAATCAAAATATGCGCTCAGTATCAAACCTCATTGGACAAGACTCAAGCCCACGCATAGCGCCAACGCGCCGGCGCTGAGCGTCGATCCGTCCGGCCACTCGTCAGCCACACGCCCATGCCGATACGCCGCATCGCGAGCCGCCGCAAACGCATCGGCTTGCCCTTGCCCGGCCAGCAGCGCCGCCAGCAAACCCGCCAGCACATCGCCTGTGCCCGCCGTGGCCAAGCGGGCGTTGCCGGTGGGGTTGATGTGGGGCAGTTGGCCGGGTGCGGCGATCACGGTGCCGGAGCCTTTGAGCAGGACGGTGCAAGCGAAATGGTCGGCCAGCTCTTGGGCGGCGGCCAGGCGGTCGGCTTGCACCTGGGCGGTGGTACAGGCCGTCTGGCGGATGGATGCCAGCAGGCGGACGGCTTCCAGGGGGTGGGGGGTGAGCACGGTGCTGTGGGGGCGGCGGCTGGCGCGGGACTTCAATTGGGTTTGCAGGGCGGTGTCGGCGGCGATGGCGTTCAGCGCATCAGCGTCCAGCACCAGCCGGGCGGCGATGGCCAGCACGCGGGGCAGGGCGGCGCGCACGGCACTGCCACCGCCGCAGCCGCAGGCCACGGCCATGTGGCTCAAGTCCAGGCTTGGCCAGGGGCGCAGCATCAGCTCGGGTTGTTGGGGGTCTACAGCCAGTGGCGCGTCGTCCAGCAGTCCGACGAATACGCGGCCTGCGCCTGCGTGCAGTGCGGCGCGGGCGGCCAGCAGGGCAGCGCCGGTCATGCCGGGGGCACCGCCGATCACGGCCACATCGCCATAGCTGCCTTTATGGGAGGCGTGGGGGCGGGCGTTCGCGGCGGGCGGGCCTGTCAGCCAGGCGGTGGGGGTGTTGTCCGTCGGGTCAATGCCCAGGCTGTCCAGCCACACCCGGCCCGCCGCATCGCGGCCCTGGGCGGTGAACAGGCCGGGTTTGAGGGTCAGCAGGCTCAAGGTGTGGTGGGCCTGCACCTGCAAGGTTTTTAAATCGAAAGCGCCATCAGCCCATGATTTCATTGCTGAAGCAGCTATTAATTGCATAGCAGGTGTACCGGTGTCGGCATCCAGCCCGCTGGGTACGTCAACCGCCAGTACCGGGGCGCGGCTGGCGTTGAGCGCGGCGATGCAGCTGCGAATCTGATGGCTCGGTGGGCGCGCTCCTGCAGAGTGGTTCGACAGGCCGATTCCAAACAGCGCGTCAATGCACAAGTCCTGCGCACCCAGGTCATGGGGCGGCTCGCCGAGCCACTGCAGGTTGGCCGCGCGGGCACGCTGCAACGCGGCCAGCGCGTCGGCGGGCAGGCGTGCCTCATCACCCAGCCAGGTCACGCACACCCGCTTGCCCCAGGCGCGCAGGTGCACGGCGGCTTCCAGCCCGTCACCGCCGTTGTTGCCGGGGCCGCAGGCAATCCACACCGTGCGCGCATGCGGCGCAAGCGCCAGCGCCAGGCGGGCCACCGCCAGGCCGGCGCGCTGCATCAGGGTGTTTGCGGGGAGCTGCCCGGCTGCTGTTTGCTCGACTTGGCGGGTGGCGGCTACGCTGTGCAGTGGCCAGGCTTGGGTGGAATTAAGGACTTGTGGGTGTGTTTGGTGAGTCATGGCTGCCAGTACACCTGATTTTTGACGCGGAGGGGGTCAAGGTGCGGTGACTTGCGCCTCAAACCGGCTCGCTACTGGCCCTGTGTAGACAAGACCGGGCTGGCCGACCAGCATCTTGCCCGCAGGCACCAGGCCCAGCTTCAAGGTGGTGCTGCCGGGCGCGCGGGCTTCGTAGGTGAACACGGCCAGGTCGCTGCCGCCCGGGCCTGCGCCGGGCTGTATGTCCAGGCCCTTGAACAGAAATGGCGCGACTTGCTCCAGCGTGGTGGCCGACACCCACATCCAGCCCTCAGCCAACCGAACCGGCGCGGTAATGGTGGCGGTGCGGCCATTAACTTGGAGGGTAGGGGCCGGTAGGTCGGCACCCGGGGCATTGGGTGCCGCAGCGGCTGCCTGGGTGGCGGTGGGGCTCGCGGCAACGGTGGCTGCCGGGGCGACGATCGGTGCGTTTTGTGTGCTTTTGGGTGCATCTGCCTGCGGCGGCCCGCAGGCGATCAAGGCCCCGGCACACAGGGCTAACAGGCAGTAAGCGGGTAGTTTCATGGGTACTCCTTTTCGTGTTTTCGTTTGCCACCCGGTGGGTTGACGGGCCGGGTAATCAACGGGGTGCATGCGGCTAACAAGCTAAAACCAATAACAGCCCAGGTATTCATTGCTCAAGCAGCTACGCTATTTATAGCAAATAACTGGTCTATAAGCAGCCGACCTGCAACACACATGACTAATTTCACCTAGTCGCCTGGCGTGGCGCAACAGACACTTGGGCAAAAGCTGAATTTACATTTTTCGTTCAAAGGATGTTGTCAACATGGCTGTTAACCGAACGCTGCGCCAAGGTGCGCAAGGGCCTGATGTGGCCTTGCTACAGAAACTGCTCAACACCATCCCCGAGACGTTGTTAAAACGCCTGGTGGAAGATGGCCTGTTTGGCAAACAGACCCTGATGCGCGTGCTGGAGTTTCAGCGCAACGCCAAACTGGTGGCTGACGGTGCGATTGGCCCCAAGTCGTGGGCGATGCTGGACGAATTGACCAAGTTTCTGCTCCCGCCAGGCACCATTCCCGGCACGGTTCCTGGCACAACCCCAGCGGTAGATGCCTGGCGCAGTGATCCGTATCGCGAAGCGGTGTTGAAAGTGGCGCTAGCTGAGGCTCTGCCGGTTTCTAACGTGACAGACGCGCTTCAATTTCCGGTGCCCCCAAACTTGGTGGACTTGCCCCCGATGGGCACGCCGCCTACGGCATCTCCTAAGGCTTGGCGATTCGGCTGGCAGCGCTTGAAGCAGTACTACGAGGAATGTGCCATCGGCGTATCGCCCAACTACTGGCGACAAACCGGTCGTTTGAAAATTGCAGGCAACATTGAAATCATTTCCTACCTGGATGGTGTTCGTGGACATGATTGGCGCGTGCCCGCCTTTTCCAACACCGAGGGCACGCAATGGTGCGGAATATTTGCGACATGGTGCTGGCTCAAGGCCGGCGTGCCGACCAAGTGGCAATTTGGAGTGGGCCCGCGCGGTGCCAAAGCGCGCGGTTTAGGCCCTGGCAGCGCCGAGCCTAAGCCCGGCGATATTCTGGTGCAAAGCGGAGGGCGAGTTCACCACAGTTTGCTGCTGGAGCCTCACGACGGAAAGAGCTTTTTCACCGTGGTCAACGGCAACTCAGAGCGCCAAAGCATTCGCATTACCAACGACACCGTCTCGCGCAGTTCAGTGCAGTATGTGTATAGCCTGGAGGATTTTGGCTAGTTGTTTTGCCGGTTGGTTACGAAAACGGCCACTAGCCCAGAAATCGTCTGCTCAGGCAGCTACGCTATTTGTAGCAATGCGCAAACCTGAGTCAGGCGTCAAGCCCCCCGTTCAACGCTTGACCAGCTCCACCCGCCGGTTCTTCGCGCGGCCTTCTTCGCTGGTGTTGTCGGCAATCGGTTTGGTCTGGCCAAAGCCTTTGGGCTCCAGGCGGTCTAGTGCAATGCCTTGGGCCATCAGCGAGCCGGCCACGGTGTTGGCGCGGGCGCTGGACAGTTGCAGGTTGTCGGCCGGGGTGCCCACGTTGTCGGTGTGGCCCTCCACGGTGACTTTCAGCGTCGGGTTGTCGGTCAGCAGTTTCACGATCTGGGCTACGGTGGTGCTGGCGTCGGGTTTGAGCGTGGCTTTGTTGGTGTCAAAGTTCACATACAGCGCCACCCGCCCCTTGGCGTCCAGTGCCTTCTTCATTTCTTCAGCGGGCACGGCCTGCAGCGTGACGGTAAGCGCTTTTTTCTCCACCACCGTGAGCCAATAGTCGTCTTTGGTGTCCCAAGGGGCATACACCTCCACCCAAATTTCCTTGTCAGCGGTGCGCAGAAAGTACACGCCCATCTGGTCTTCTGCCAGCATGTGAATGCCCCGGTGCGTGCCGGGCGAAAATTTGAGCTTCAGCGGCTCCATGGCCTTGCCCGCGCCTTCAAACACGGTCACGCCGCCCAGGCCTTTGAGCACGGTTTCATAGTTCTTTTTCACCTGGAAAAACGAGGCACCTTTGCCGATGAACTTGCCCGTCATGCGGCGGCCTTCAATGGCAATCAGCTTTTGCCCGTCAAACAGCTCATAGCGGTCAAAGCCCACATCGCGCATCAACTCGCGCGCCGAGTCGCCGGGGCGGTTTTTCACGCTGAGTTTTTCATAGCCCTCCAGCACGCCCACATAGGGCCATGCGCCCAGGGTGGCGCTGCTGGCGGGCACGCGGGCGGGGTCAAAACCAGCAGGTTGCTGGGCCAGGGCGGTGGCGCTGGCGGCTGCCAGGCAGGCGGCGCACAGGAGGATGCGGAGTTTGCTTTTCATGGTGGGTTTTGAAGCGTATTGATTTTTAGATAAAAAGGCATTTAGCCCATATAAATTCTGCTCAAGCAGCTATATTTTCAGTAGCAAACGACAGGGCGTTTATGTCAAGGTGTCAGGGTCCAAAAAGCCGCAGCTGCGCTGCCCGTCACGGGCGTGAGGCTGGTCGCATTGGCATTGCTGCCATTGCCCACCGTGCCCCTTGAGCCAATGCCCAGGCAATTCAGCGTGCCGTTTTTGCCCAGCACGCAAATGTTGTCCAGCCCCGCGCTGACAGCAGCTGCTGGGCCTGTGGTCAGCGTGGTCGGCGTCAACACCGCTGGCAACCCCAAGGGACCGTTGGCTTGCCCCCAGCAGCTCACGCTGTCGTCAGAGCGCAGTGCGCAGGTCTGTTTACCGCCGGCACTGATCGCCACCGCATCTGTCAGGCCGCTGACGGGCACGGGGCCGATGACGGCGGTTTGTGTGGTGCCGTTGCCCAGCTGACCGACGTCGTTCTGGCCCCAGCACGTTACCGTGCCATCGGTTTTCAACGCGCAACTGTGGTTGATGCCTGCGGCAACGCTGGCAACGCCCGACAGACCGGTTACCACGGTGGGCGTGCTCCTGTTGGTCAGCGTGAGGTCGCCGATCTGGCCATTGAAGTTAGAACCCCAGCAAGCCACGGTACCGTCCGCCTTGAGACCACAGTTGTGAGAGGTTCCTCCGGTAAGGGCTACAAAGGCATTGGCAGCACCGCCGCTGACCGGGACAAACGTTTCGCTGTTCACGATGGCGCCATTGCCCAACTGCCCAACAAGGCCCGCACCACTGCACAACACCTGGTTGTTGGCTTGCAAGACACAGGTGTGGTACTGCCCGGTCACAACGGTTTTAAGCCCCGTCAAGGCAGCCAAGGGCGCGCTGGGTGAAACATTGAAACTGGACGTGGTGCCGTTGCCAAACGCACCGAACTCATTGCTGCCCCAGCACCGCAAACCACCCACATCGGTCAACACGCAGGTGTGTAAAAGGCCTGTGCTGACCGACGTCAAGCCAACCAGCCCCGGCACTGTAGTGGGTACGTTTTTGTTCAGCTGCGTGCCATCGCCCAACTGACCCTGCAGGTTGTAGCCCCAGCAAGCCACGCTGCCATCGTTTCGCAGGGCGCAAGCATGGTGTTGGCCCGCAAATCCGCCAGATGAAACCGACAACGGGCGATCAATCACCCTGACCGATCTGGCAGCGGTCGGGCTGCCGCCTAAAACCGTGGTCACCGTGACCGATGCGGTCAAGGTGCCCGGTTTGCGCCAGACTTTGGTGACCGGGCTGCCAGACACGGGGCCAAAACCGTCGTCCCAGACCCAGGCATAAGACGCCGCCACGCCGCCTGCCACGCTGGCCGAGTAGTTGTAAAACGTGTTGGCCACGGCGCGGGCTGGGCCCGTGATCGAAGCAGTGGCTGCCGCAACCGTTGCGTTGCACACGTAGGACGTGGACGTGACCTCGGCGTTGCTCAGCGCGCCAGTGCCATCGGCATCAAGCCCGGCTTCAATTTTTGTGCCGCCGCTGGTGCCGTTCGTGCCGTTTGTTCCGTTTGTTCCATTTGTACCCGCAGGTCCCGCAGGGCCAGGTAAGCCACCGCCCCCGCCTGCAGGCCCGGCTGGGCCCGCCGGGCCGGTCGCGCCTGCGGGGCCCGCGGGACCGGCTGGCCCGGTTGCTCCGGTGGCACCCGCGGGGCCTGTAGGGCCAGCGGGCCCCTGCGCGCCGGTTGCGCCATTGGCACCCGCCGCGCCCGTCACCGCTGTGGTGGTGCCTGAGCCGGCGTTTCCGTTACACACATACGCAGTGCTGGCCACCTCGCTGCTGTCCAGCACGCCACTGCCATTGCTGTCGGGCCCGGTTTCAATTTTGGTGCCACCTGCGGGGCAGTTGGTACCTGCCGGCTCGGCGCTGGTGCGAATCAGCGCCAGCACAGCGCCGCCCGATACCACCGAGGCCGTGGCGGGCAGCGGCGAGTCGCCCCCGCCGCCGCAGGCCGCCAGCAGGGCTGCCAGGCTGAGTGTTGACATCAGCCGGGTGAAAGGCCTGCTGTGCGTACTTTTCGGCTTGCTTGGGTGCGTTTGCATACGTTTCTCCAAAAAATAGAAGACAAACGTTTGCAGTGTGTAAATACCAGCGGCTGGTGGCTAGGTGAAATTATTGAGACTTTCATAAATCATGACATCACCACAAATCTGCCTGCTTCCAGCAAGCAACGATGATGGAGGGGCGCTTTTGTGCACTCTTGAGCTTGTTGCGTGCAGTCGTCTGCAACTCGCTCAGG
>JAAFIW010000002.1 GCA_013297875.1 Comamonadaceae bacterium
TGTGGAGATAGACGGCCACCGAACAGGTGGCTCCAAGAGTTGGGGCCGCGTTAGCGTCCCCGTTTAGCCGCTTTGAGCGGCTCACAATATTGAAAACCCCCGGCTTTGCCGGGGGATGGTTATTTTTAGGGCTACAACATCTGGCCTGTGCTTGATTATTAAAGCGCCATTGGAAAAATCATGGATCTGAAGGCTTTAAAGCAGGTAGCGCAGAACCATCGCACCACAAAAGAGCGCCTGCTTGAGTTAGCCAAGCTCGATCCGAGTTTATCCAGAGAAATTGCCAAGCGCCTCACATTGCCTTTGGATGTCTCGCTCGAACTTTGCAAAAGCGATGATATGTCGACGCGCGCGGCATTGGCAAAGAACAGCCAGACACCCGTCCAGATTCTGGAGATTCTCGCCGGGGATTCGCAATGGACCGTCGCCAAAGCGGTGCTCGGTGCGCAAGTCAATCGAACCGTCACCTTGTCCCGGCTGATTTTTGAGACCATTGCGAGGCATAAACGCCATACCGTCCGTCAAACGGCAGCAGAATACTTGCATTGTCCGCCAGACTTGCTGGAGGTCTTGTCCGAAGATGCCGAGCCAGCAGTCCGCGCCAGTGTGGCAGATAATCTGAAAGTTTCCGCGGAGGTGTTGCATCGACTGGCTTCTGACTCTGACGCAAGTGTTGTCAGGAATGTAGCCGTTCATTTCAATACCAGCAACGAAACCTTGAATTTACTCGCCAAACATTCAAATCCAGATATTCGCGAGAAAAGTATTTTTCCGTTTCTGTCATTTTCGAGAAACCGGGAAATCCCCGTGGCGCGTCTTGAGATGTTGAAGGATGACCCTGACCCCGACGGCTGAGTTATGTGCTTTGGAACAAGTTCACCCCAACACGACTTGTTGAATATATTTTCGCGCAGCACCCAGTGGTTTTTGAGGTGGGTAACGGATTTAACCCAAACCGGCCTGAGTATGCTTCGTTGGATGCCAGCGGCTTGCAGCATGCGCTTCGTGGGCACCCAGATCTCGATGTCAAATGGGTGCACCGTATTGCCCAGATTCCCAACACCAGTCTGGTCTGGAGTTTGTTGAATCATCCGAATATCACACCGGAAATCCTTGATCTGATGGCGCAAGTTTATATAGGCTATCTTGCGCAACACCCTCATCCCGATCCTGGGTTGCCGGAGCCTGTACACGGATTGCAAGCTCAACTCATCAAGAGTGCCAAATTTACGCTTGCAGATTTAAGTGGGCACCCTAAAACAAGCCCAAAAACGATGCTGGATCTAATTGAGGGCATCAAGCAAACGACGCTGATACCGTATTCCATCAAGAAGCTCTGTGAATCACCCCATGAACAGATGCGAAGCGCATTGCCCGAAGTGCTGGAGGCTACCCGTGCCAACCACATGGCAAGCCTCAGCGACACCCACCCTGTATCCGATGTGCTTCATGCGTTGGCAGAACTGACAGAATTTGCAGCCCTGAGCGTTGTCAGCCAGCAGCGCATTCTCCAGACGGTCGGCGCAGCACCTCAAGAAGCACTGCACGGCAACACGGCCCACCGCTTCAAGCAATCGCCGCATAGCTTGATTCGAGATTATTTTGCGGAAGGTGACATGACTGCAAAGGCGCTTGAGCAAACCTGATAACGGGTAGAGTCATGGCTTGCTTCGGGGGATGCAACAGCACGAGACGCATCAATGCTGGCGTGTTTTTGCATCAATCGCGCTTCGGTGCAAACCTAGCATCAGCGGTTCCCTCAACCAGAAAGAACCTTTCCATGCTCAAGCTTTACATCGGCAACAAAAACTATTCCTCCTGGTCCATGCGCCCCTGGGTGCTGCTCAAGCAATCGGGCATTGAGTTTCAGGAAGTCATGCTGCGTTTTGACAGCTTTGACGCCGACTCTGCTTTCAAAAAGGCCGTCGCCCCTGTCAGCCCCACCGGGCGCGTGCCTGCTCTCCAGGATGGTGATTTGGCGGTGTGGGACACGCTGGCCATTGCCGAATATGTGGCCGAGAAATTTCCTGCCAAAAACCTCTGGCCTGCGGACACCGCTGCGCGCGCCACGGCCCGCAGCGTGTGCGCGGAAATGCACAGTGGCTTTACTGGCCTGCGTGGCAACTGCCCGATGAACATTGAAGCGCACTTACCCGATATCGGTGCCCTGGTGTGGCGCGACAAACCCGCTGTGCGCAGTGATGTGGAGCGCATCGTGCAGATGTGGGAAGGCTTGCTGCGTGCACACGGCGGCCCCATGCTGTTTGGCGCTTTCAGCGTGGCCGATGCCTTCTATGCACCGGTGTGCATGCGTTTGAAAACCTATGCACTGCCCGTGCCCCAGACCATCACCGACTATGTGAACCGGGTCTGCGAACTGCCGGCTGTGCAGGCCTGGATCGTTGACGCGCTGGCGGAAAAGGACTTTGTGGTGTTTGACGAGCCCTACCGCACTGCGCGCTGATCAACGCATGCTGATTCTGGCCTCCACCTCCCGCTACCGGCACGAGCTGCTCACCCGGCTACGCCTGCCGTTCGAGGTGGTGGCGCCGCAGGTCGATGAAACCCCGTTTCCTGAAGAAAGCCCGCGCGACCTGGCCCTGCGCCTGGCCCTGGCCAAGGCCCAGGCCGTTGCAGTGCAGCACCCTCAGGCTGTGGTGATTGGGTCGGACCAAGTGGCGGATCTGGCTGGCCAGCCCCTGGGCAAGCCGGGCGACCATGCGCGTGCCAGGGCGCAATTGCGCCAGATGCGCGGGCAGGTGGTGGTGTTTCAAACCGCTGTGTCAGTGGTGTGCCACAGCACGGGTTTTGCGCAAACCGAGTTGGCCGCCGTGCGGGTGCAGTTTCGTGATCTGACAGACGACGCCATTGAGCGCTACCTGCTGGCCGAGCAACCCTATGACTGCGCCGGCAGCGCCAAAAGCGAGGGCCTTGGCATCAGCCTGCTGGAGGCCATTGACAGCGACGACCCCACGGCCCTGATCGGCCTGCCGCTGATCCGCACCTGCTGTTTGCTGCGGGCTGCGGGGCTGGTGGTGCCATGAATCCAACGCGCAAAGGTAGCCTTTATCTGGTGCCTGCCCCGCTGGACTTTGGCTGCACCACCCAGGCCCCGCTCACCGACGTGCTGCCCCAGGCCACCTTGCAAACAGCAGCCCGCCTGACGCACTGGATCAGCGAGAACGCCAAAAGCACGCGGGCCTACTTGAAGCGTGTGGGCGATCTCTACCCGTTGGCGCTACCGCTTCAAGCCCAGCAGATTCAAGAACTCCCCCGCGAGGTTCACAAGAAAGGCGACCATGGCGGCACGGGATCCGCCAGCTTTGACGCCTCAACCCTGCTGGCCCCCGCACTACTGGGTCACGACCTCGGCCTGGTCAGCGAAGCAGGCATGCCTGCTATTGCCGACCCTGGCTCGTCGGTGGTGCGCGCCGCCCATGTGCTGGGCTTGCAGGTGCTGCCGCTGGTCGGGCCCGTGTCGCTGCTGCTGGCCCTGGCCGCCAGCGGCCTGAACGGCCAGAACTTCGCCTTTGTGGGCTACCTGCCGCAAGACCCCACCGAGCGCGCACAAAGAATCAGGGAACTGGAATCGCTGGCACTCAAAACCGGCCAGGCCCAACTGTTCATCGAAACGCCTTACCGTAATGCAGCCCTGCTGGCGGCCCTGGTGCAAACACTGCAAAGCAATACGCGACTTTCCGTGAGCAGCGGTTTGACCCTGGCAACCGCCACCACGCGCAGTGAAACCGTCAAGGGTTGGAAGGCGAAGCCTGGCGGGGTGGGGGATGCACCGGCGGTTTTTGCATTGGGGCGGTGAGCGGTGCGGACTTTTTTGAACGCAGAGGACGCAAAGATTACGCGGAGGACGCAAAAGAACAGCCACAGAAATTTTTAAGATACCCGGTTGTGCCTTTTGAATTTTTCTGCGAACTCTGCGTGAACCTCTGCGCCCTCTGCGTTCAAAAATGAACCGGGGGTGAATTGCGCGCTTATCGAATCGCAGGCACCGCCCGCGCCGCCCGTACTGCCCCTTCGCCAACTGCCGCACCAAAGCGCTTGGCCAGTCGCTCGGCCACATTTTCGCGGCGGGTGTAGTCCACCAACTCTTCGGCCTTGATGACTTCGCGGGCCACAAAGTCCAGGCTGCCCAGCTGGTCTGCCAAGCCCAGCTCCACGGCTTGCTGGCCGGTCCAGAACAGGCCGCTGAACAGTTCCGGGCTGTCTTTCAGGCGGTCGCCACGACCGGTTTTGACCACGTCGATGAATTGTTTGTGAATCTGATCCAGCATGGTTTGCGCAAAGGCACGCTGCGCTTCGGTCTGGGGGCTGAACGGGTCTAAAAAGCCTTTGTTGGCACCGGCCGTCATCAGGCGGCGCTCCACGCCCAGTTTGTCCATCAAGCCGGTGAAGCCAAAGCCGTCCATCAGCACGCCAATGCTGCCCACGATGCTGGCTTTGTTGACGTAAATCTTGTCGGTGGCCGCTGCGATGTAGTAGGCAGCTGAGGCGCACGACTCTTCCACCACCGCGTAAATGGGCTTGTTGTGTTTGGCCTTCAAGCGCTTGATTTCGTCGTTGATGATGCCGGCCTGCACCGGGCTGCCGCCCGGCGAATTGATCAGCAACACGATGCCCTGGGCGCTGGTGTCTTCAAATGCAGCCCGCATGGCCGCCACGATGCCTTCTGCGCTGGCGTCGGCACCCGAGGCAATTTCGCCCTTGATTTCCACCACCGCCGTGTGCACGCCGGTTTTGTCGGTGCTGCTGGTGCTGCCCCGATGCGTGAGCGACCACACCACGAACACCGCAAACACCAGCCAGGCCAGCCGGGTGAACAGGCGCCAGCGGCGGGCGGTTTTCTGCTCGGCCAGGGTGGCAAACAGCAGCTTTTCCAGGGTGGCACTGGCCCATTGGCCGCTGGATGGATCGGTTTCTGAAGATTTATTCACTATGTTTTTTGTAGCTGCTTGAGCAGTATTTGTATGGGCTGGAGAGCTGTTTGGCTCTAAATCGGGGTTTTCGGGCAATTGGGGGTCAGACATTGGGGGTTGGGCTAAAAAGCCACCGGTTGAAGGTTGAACCTAAAAGCAGCAGTTGGACGCGCCCAAGTGGGTCGTCATGGCGTGGGCTGGCAAGGCGTGACGACGACGCAGGCTCTTGCCTGCTAGGAGAAGCAACGCAGCCAGCGCACGCCAGGGCGGCTCAATTGGGCGCGTAGCGTTCTCACCTAGTGGGTAAGGTCGCGCAACGCTACAAGCGTTTGATTTCATTGGAAAAAGTTATCGGGGCTAGCGGTCAACTGCTGCTTTTAGGTTGAAAGCAGTATGCCAGTGCACCACGCCAACTGCTTCGCTCAGGGTGATTTTGACGAGGCCGCCCCGGCACGGGCCGCCGCCACATTCGCCGGTGGCCGGTTTGTAGGCTGCGCCGTGGGTGGCGCACAGCAGCCACTGGCCCGTGTCGTCAAAAAAACGGTTGGGCTGGTAGTCCATTTCCATGGCAATGTGGTTGCAGCGGTTCAGGTAGGCGTGCACCTCGCCTTTAAAGCGTATGGCAAAGGCGCGGCAGGTCTGGCCGCCGTAGACCACGTCAAATGGCACGGCGATGCCGCCGTCTTGTAGGTCGGCGCTGCTGCACAGGGGGTGAACGTCATCAGTCATGGCAAAGGCTCAAGCGTTGTCAATCAACCAGGTGTGCAGCTGCGCCACCGAATGCGCCACAAAGCGCGGCTTCAAGGCGGCAAATGCATCGGGCTCATGCGCGCCGTAGCTCACAGCCACACTGGGGCAACCGGCGTTCAAGGCCAGTTGCAGGTCGTGCGTGGTGTCGCCAATCATCAGCGTGCGCTCGGGCGTGGTGCGCAGTTCAGTCATCAGCTCCAGCAGCATGCGTGGGTGCGGCTTGCCGGCGGTCTGATCGGCCGTTCGCGAGGCGTCAAACATGCCTTGCAGCTCTACCGCGTGCAACACATGGTCCAGCCCCGCGCGAGACTTGCCGGTGGCCACCGCCAGCTTGTGGCCGCGGACTTTGAGTTCGGTCAGCAGCGGCAGCACACCGTCAAACAGGCTCAAATCGTCCTGGTGCGCCTGGTAGTGGTGGCGGTAACGCGCACCCAGCTCGGGGTATTTGTCTGGCGGCACATCGGGCGCGGCATGGGCCAGCGCCTGCATCAGCCCCAAGCCAATCACGTAGCTGGCCGCTTGGTCTGTGGGCACCGTGCCCCCCACATCCGCCACCGCCGCCTGAATGCAGCGCACGATGATGGCGGTGGAGTCAAACAGGGTGCCGTCCCAGTCGAAGGCGATGAGGTCGAAGTGCATGGTGTCCTTGGAATCAGAGCTGCATTTTGGCTTTGATGTGTTGCAGGCTTGGGTCACAATCGTGATCGCTATATTTTATATAGCAGCTTGAGCAAGTAATTCATGGGCGAAAACCATATTCCTGCCAGGAATTGACCGCATGAACATTGACCATTGGCGCAAGCAAGCGGGCGTTTCTACAGTGCGTTCCGGGTGCCTATCGCGCCACATCAATTCAACCGGAGACACATCACATGACATCTGCCAAGCGGCTATCGGTTCTTGGAAACATCGTTTGCGGCCTGGGCTTGAGCCTGGGTTTGCTGGCCGCGGCCAGCGCGCAAACCACGATGAAAATCAGCATTTCCACCGCGCAAACCTCGCACCAGGGTGTGGCGATTGACACCTTTGCCCGCGAGGTGGAAAAGCGCACGGCGGGGCGCTACAAGGTGCAGACCTTTTACAACGGCGCTTTAGGCGGCGAGCGCGAATCGATTGAGGCGGTGCAACTGGGCACGCAGGAGCTGGCGTTCAGTTCGTCCGGCCCGGTGCCCAACTTCGTGCCTGAAGCCAAAATTCTCGATGTGCCGTTTTTGTTTCGCGACAAAGCCCATGCCCGCGCCGTGCTCGATGGCCCGATTGGCCAGGAGCTACTCAACAAGTTTGACGCCAAGGGCTTCAAGGCACTGGCCTGGGCCGAAAACGGCTTTCGCCACATGACCAATAGCAAGCGCGAGGTCAAGGGGCCAGAGGATTTGAAGGGCCTGAAGATGCGCACGATGGAAAACCCGGTGCACATTGCCGCCTACAAAGGCTTTGGCATCATCACCACGCCCATGGCCTTTCCCGAGGTGTTCACGGCCTTGCAGCAGGGCACGGTTGATGGTCAGGAAAACCCGCTGTCGGTCATTATTTCCGCCAAGTTTGACCAGGTGCAAAAGCACATTTCGCTCACCGGCCATGTGTATTCACCCTGCATCTTCGTGATGAACAAAGCCACGTTTGACAAGCTGAGCGCAGCCGACAAGCAGGCTTTTGTGGATGCTGCCAAAGAAGGCACCAAGGCCAACCGCGCCAAGGTTGACGAAGACGACACCAAGGGCGTGGCCGACCTGCGCACCAAGGGCATGACGGTGGTGGAAAACGTTGACAAGTCCAAGTTTGTGGCGGCCCTTGCCACGGTGAATGCGCAGTTCGAAAAAGACTTTGGCAAAGCCAACCTGGACGCGATCCGCAACGTGCGCTAACCCGGATGACAGATGACGGGCCGCCGGGGCGGCCTGGATGACAGATGACAGCAACTTGCTTCAGTCATCTGTCATCGCTGCCCGCAGGGCGCGTCATCTGTCATCAGCACCGCCCAAACAAAATCATGAAAACAACTTTTCTCTTGTGGGAGAGCCGCTTGACCGGGCTCTCCATGCGGCTGGCCTGCGCCATGCTCGCCCTGGCCTCGGCCCTGGGCGTTTTTCAAATCCTCACCCGCTTTGTGCTGGAGCAACCGGCTGAATGGACCGAGGTCATGATCCGTTTCAGCCTGATCTGGATGGTGTTTCTGGGCATTCCCACGGCCTTTCGCCAGGGCTCGATGGTCAGTGTGGACGTGGTCTACCGCTGGAGCCCGCCGCGCATCAAGCGCGTGCTCGATGGCGTGGTGTGCATCGCTGCGCTGGGCCTGATTGCGGTGATTTTCTGGTGGGGCATTGACTACGCCCAGCGGGGTCGGGTGCAAACCATGATTGGCCTGGAAGGCGTGTCGATGTTCTGGGCTTATCTGGCAATGCCGGTGGGTGCGGTGTTCAGCGCTTTGGGCATTGTGGCCAATTTGCTGGATCCCCAGCGCATGGAACTGGAGACCGCGCAATGACCGCCATCATGATTGGAACCATGGTCTTGTGCTTTGCACTGACCGTTTCGGTGGCCGTGTCCATCGGCCTGGCATCGATATTTGGCATTCAGGCGTCCAACGCCCACATGCTGATTTCGGTCAAGGAAATGTTCAACGCCATCAACAAGTTTCCGCTGGCTGCGATCCCGTTTTTCATTCTCGCGGGCAACCTGATGGAAACCGGCGGCATCTCGCGCCGCCTGGTGGAGTTTGCCAAAAGCATTGTGGGCGGCGTGCAAGGCGGCTTGCCCATGACCTGCGTGTTGACGTGCATGATTTTTGCAGCCGTCTCGGGCTCGTCGGTGGCCACCACCTTTGCCATTGGCGCGATCCTGGTTCCGGCGCTCATCAAGCACGGCTACCCCACGGGTTATGCCGCTGCGCTGCAGGCCACCAGTGCCGAGCTGGGGGTGATCATTCCGCCGTCGATTCCGATGATTTTGTATGGCGTGAGCGCCGAGGTGTCGATTGGCGAGTTGTTCATTGCCGGCTTCGGGCCGGGGCTGTTGATTGGCCTGGCGTTGATGGCCTTTGTGTATGTGTATTGCAAGATAAAGGGCTGGGGCAAGACCGACGGTGAGGGCCGCCTGAACTTTGGCAAAGCGACTCTGCAGGCCAGCTGGGCACTGCTGATGCCGGTGATCATTCTGGGTGGCATTTACGGCGGTGTGTTCACACCCACCGAGGCCTCGGCGGTGGCGGTGTTTTATGCGCTGGTGGTGGGCATGGTGATTTACCGCGAAATCAAGCTGGCTGACCTGTTTGTGATTTTGCGCAAGTCCGTGGTGTCGTCAGCGGTGATCATGTTCATCATTGCGAATGCGGGCTTGTTTGCCTTCCTGATCACACGGGCCGGTGTGCCCGACGCGATTGGTCGCTACCTGCAAGAAGTGCTGCAAAGCCCGGCGATGTTTTTGCTGGGCGTGAACGCAGCGCTGTTCTTCATTGGCATGTTCATTGAAACCAGCGCCGCCATCATCGTGCTGGCCCCCATCCTGGCACCGGTGGCGATTCACTTTGGCATTGACCCGGTGCACTTTGGTTTGATCATGGTGGTCAACCTGGCGCTGGGCATGATCACGCCGCCATTTGGTGTGAACCTGTTTGCCGCCTGCACCGTGGCGCGCATTTCGCTGGACCGGATCATTCCGTACCTCATACCGTTTGTGTTGGTGATCCTGGCCTGCCTGATGGTCATCACCTATGTGCCTGCGGTGTCACTCACGCTGCGTGACCTGGTCTATGGTGGGGTAGTCAAGTGAGCGCCGTGCTGCGGGGTCAAACCCAGGCTGCACCCGAGCGCCAGATGCTGCGCAGCTTGTTTGATGCGGCATTGCAGGCAGTTGATCCGCTGCAGGTGCTGCCCCACTACCTGCCACTCAAGCCACGCGGTCGCACGGTGGTGGTGGGTGCTGGCAAGGCATCGGCCCGCATGGCGCTGGCGCTGGAGCGTGCATGGGACGGGCCGCTGACGGGCCTGGTGGTCACGCGCTATGGCCATGGCGAGCCCTGCGAGCGCATTGAGGTGGTGGAGGCCGGCCACCCCGTGCCTGACGCGGCGGGCCAAGCCGCTGCACTGCGCATTTTGCAAATGGTCGATGGCTTGAATGCTGACGATCTGGTGATCGCCTTGATCTCGGGTGGCGGCTCCTCGCTGCTGTCGGCACCGGCCGATGGCATCACCCTGCAAGACAAGCGCGACGTGACGGATGCACTGCTGAAATGCGGTGCCACCATCTCGCAGATCAACTGCGTGCGCCGCCACCTGTCGGCCATCAAGGGCGGCAAGCTATCGCAGCGCTGCGGTGCGGCCACCGTTGTGACCTTGGTGGTGTCGGACGTGCCCGGCGACGACCCCCGCGTGGTGGCCTCGGGCCCTACGCTGGCTGACGACAGCACGCCGCAAGACGCGCTGCAGGTGCTCAGCCGCTTTGGCATTCAACCCCCGCTGCGGGTGTATGCCGCGCTGCGCCTGGGTTTGGTCAAGCCGCCCGCCATGCCCTTGGGCTTGCGCCATTGCAGCGTGGTTGCCACCGCGCAACTGGCGCTGGACAGCGCAGCGGTGCAAGCCCGCGCCATGGGCTTGACGCCGGTGATTCTGGGCAACGCCCTGGAAGGCGAGGCCCGCCACGTGGGCACGGTGCTGGCCGGCATGGCCCGCCAGGTAGCGGGCTTTGACCAGCCCGCCGCGCGCCCGGTGGTGCTGCTGTCGGGCGGCGAAACCACAGTAACGGTGCAGGGCAATGGGCGCGGCGGTCGCAATGTGGAACTGCTGCTCGCTCAAGCGATGGGTACCTCTGACTTACCCAATGTATGGGGCCTGGCAGCCGACACCGATGGCATTGACGGTTCGCAGACCTGCGCTGGCGCGGTGTTTGGCCCGGACACCCTGGTACGTGGTCGCGCACTGGGCATGCATGCGGGTGACTTTCTGGCCCGCAACGACGCCTGTAGTTACTTTGAAGCGCTGGACGACCTGGTGGTGACCGGCCCCACCCGCACCAACGTGAACGACTTTCGCGCCACCCTCATCCTCTAACCGGGCTAAAAAAATGCACCGTCGAACCAAAATTGTGGCCACCCTGGGCCCGGCCAGCTCTACGGCCCAGGCCATTGCCCAGCTGGCGCAAGCTGGTGTGAATGTGTTCCGGCTGAACCTGTCGCATGGCAGCCATGCCGAGCACCAGGCCCGGTTTCAAGCCATACGCCAGGCCGAGGCGCAGGTGGGCTGGCCGCTGGGTGTGCTGCTCGATTTACAGGGCCCCAAAATCCGCGTGGGCCGCATACCCGGTGGGCCACGGCAACTGGCTGTGGGCAGCACCGTGGTGTTTGAGGCCGACCCGCTTCCCACCGACCCCGTGGCCATTCCCTTCCCGCATGCCGACATCCTGGCCGAGCTGGAGGTGGGGCACCTGCTGATGGTGGACGACGGCAAGCTGCAACTGCAAGTGCAGTCGCTGGCACCGGGGCGCGCCACGCTGGTGGTGCAGGTGGGTGGCGTGTTGTCCGACCGCAAGGGCGTGAACCTGCCGTCGACCCGTTTGTCCATGTCGGCCCTCACGCCCAAAGACCGTGAAGACCTGGCTTTTGGGCTCGCACTGGGGGTGGACTGGGTGGCGCTGTCGTTTGTGCAGCATGCGCAAGACATCGAACAATTGCGTGAGCTGGTGGGCACGCGCGTGGGCATCATCGCCAAGCTGGAAAAACCTGGTGCCATGCAGCACCTGGAGGCCATTGCACAAGCCGCCGATGCCTTGATGGTGGCCCGTGGTGACCTGGGCGTGGAGGTGCCGCCTGAAGACGTGCCCGGCTTGCAGCGGCGCATCATTGCTGTGGCGCGCCGTTTGGGCCGGCCGGTGGTGGTGGCCACGCAAATGCTGGAGTCCATGATTGGTGCGCCCACGCCCACACGGGCCGAAGCGTCTGACGTGGCCACGGCGGTTTATCTGGGTGCAGATGCGGTGATGCTGTCGGCTGAAACTGCGGCAGGCAGCTACCCGGTGCAGGCGGTTGAAATGATGGCCCGCATCGTGGCCCGTGCGGAGCGCGACCAGCAGGAGCAGCCCACCGCCATGCCTGCCAGCACCCCCCTGACCACCCGCGCCGACGCCATGGGCGTAGCCCTGCGTGCCGTGTGCGCGGTACAACCGTTGGCTGCCGCCGTGACCTACACCACCTCGGGTGCCAGCGCTTTGTGCGTGGCCCGGGAGCGACCCGCCACCACGCTGATTGGTCTCACACCACACGCCAGCACGGCGCGCAAGCTGTGCCTGGTCTGGGGCGTGCGGCCCGTGCTGGCACCGCAGGCCGATTCAGTGGAAGGCATGGTGGACAACGCGGTGGCCGCTGCTGCCAGCATGAACCTGCCGCTCACCGATGCGCCTTTGGCGGTGGTGGCGGGCTTGCCGTTTGCCACGCCAGGGTCGACCAACCTGTTGCGTCTGGTGTGGCCGCAAGCTCACTGATTCAGCCGACTAGCATTGCCCCATGGAAAGTTACCAGCTTCGCACCTTTTTGGCGGTGGCCCGCCTGGGCAACCTCACGCGCGCCGCCGACCAGTTGCACCTGACGCAGCCGGCGGTGTCCAAGCAGTTGAAAGCGCTGGAAGAAGAGCTGGGCGTATTGCTGTTCACGCGCTTGCCATCGGGCATGGCGCTCACGCCGTCGGGCCAGTTGCTGCTGCCGCAAGCCGAGCGCGCGCTGCATGCAACCACCGAGCTGCTGAATCAGGCCAAAGCCATGCGCGGCGAGGTGGCCGGCACGGTGCGGCTGGGCACCATCATCGATCCCGACTCCATCAAGCTGGGTTCGTTTTTGGGCTTGCTGTTGCAGTACTACCCGCTGATCCAGGTCAAGCTGCAGCATGGCATTTCGGGTGGGGTGATGCAGCAACTGCAAGCAGGCGAGCTGGACTGTGGCTTTTACCTGGGCCGCGTGGCGCAGACCGGCATCGGCCATGTGCTGCTGCAAACCGTGACCTACCGCGTGGTGGCCCCGCCCCAGTGGGCCGAGCAGACCGCCGGGGCCACCTGGGCCACCTTGGGCGCTCTGCCCTGGGTGGGCACCCCGGCCCACAGCTCGCAAAACCGCCTGGTGCGCGAGATGCTGGCCGAGCTGGGCTTGCAGCCGCGCATTGCGGTGGAGGCCGACCAGGAGGCCTCGATGATCAGCCTGGTCAAGAGCGGCGTGGGCCTGTGTTTGATGAGGGATGAGTTGGCACAAACCGCCGCCCAGCAGGGTCAGGTGTTGATCTTGCCCGGCGTGCAACAGCCGTGCCCGCTGTCGTTTATTTACCCCCAGGCGCAAGCCCATAACCCGGCCTTGCAAGCCATGCTGACGCTGATGCGCGAGATCTGGAACGTGCAGGACAGTTGATTGACTATAAGGACTTACGTTGATAACTCAATTCCGTCATTCCCGCGCAGGCGGGAATCCACCTTTGAGAACCACAAAACCTGTTGGCCTCGCAGCCTTCGCGCCTGGATCCCCGCCTGCGCGGGGATGACAGCAAAGGGCGTTTTGTGCGTCTGCGTAAGTCCTATAGCTAAAGGAACAGGGAGTATTTCAACGTGCAAGCGGCGCCGCAGAGCGCCTTGCTTAGTAGGAGACAAAAAATGAGAGACACAACAAGCCGGATGACACGGCGACAGGTGGCGCTGGCCGCCGCACTGGGCATGGGTATGGGTATTTGGGGCCTGCCCGCGCAGGCTCAATCTCCTGCAAAGGCGTCAAGCAGTCCAGGCGAACTGGTCATCGGCCAGGTCGCCTCCATGACCGGCAACAACGGGGCCGACCTGGGCCAGGGTTTGCAACTGGGCTTGCGCCTGGCCTTGGCCCAAACCAACGCAGCCGGTGGCGTCAATGGCCGCAAGCTGCGCCTGGCGGTGCGCGACGACCAATACCTGCCCGCCGAAACCGTGCGCTTGACAGCCGAACTTCTGGAACAGGAAAAACCGATTGCGCTGGCTGGCTACCGCGGCACGGCCAACACGCTGGCCTTGATCAAATCGGGCTTGCTCACGCAAGCTGGCATTCCCCTGGTGGGCACGCTCACCGGCGCGCAGGAAGTGCAGGGCGCAGACAACATTTTTCATGTGCGCACCAGCTACCGCGAGGAAATCACGCAAATCGTTAACCAGCTGGGGCGTATGTCCATTGAACGCATTGGCCTCTTTTATGTGGACGACGCCTTTGGTCAGGCGGGTCGTGATGCCTTGGAGAAAGCTCTGATCGCACAAAACCGCAAGCCGGTTGCCATAGCAGCCTACGACAAGGCAGCAGACAAGGTGATTCCCACCATCGATGCTGCTGTGGCGACCCTGCAGGCGGCGCAACCCCAGGCCATCGTGATGGTGGCCGTGGGCGAGCCGGTGTATGAATTCATCAAGCGGTTTCGCATCAAGTCACAGTCCACCCGCCTGGTGTCGCTGTCGGTGGTAGACCCGGCGGCGGTGACCCGCAAAGTGGGCAAAGAAATGGCGCACGGCATCGGCTTTTCGCAGGTGTTCCCCTTCCCTTACACCGACTCGGTGCGCGTGGTGCGCGCCTACCGCCAGCAACTGGCCACCCAGGCCCCCGAAGCGACGCCCAACTATTTCAGCCTGGAGGGCTACATCAGCGGCCTGGTGCTGCTGGAGGCCATCAAACGCGCCGGTGCCAACCCCACACGCGAGAAGGTGCTGGACGTTCTGTTGCGACTGCCCGAGGTGGATTTGGGGGGCTTCTTCATCAAGCTGCACCCCACATCGCACAATGGCTCGCGCTTTTCAGAGCTCACGGTGATTGGCCGTGACGGGCGTTTGACGCGGTAGCGCTATTTTATTGAACCTAGAAACAGCAGTTGGACGCGCCCGAGTGGGCCGACATGGGGTGGGCTGGCAAGGCGCGACAACGACGCAGGCCCTTGCCTGCTAGGCGGAGCAACGCCGCTAGCGCACGCCAGGGCGGCTCAATTGGGTGCGTAGCGTTGTCACCCAGCTGGTGAAGTCGCTCAACGCTACAAGCGCTTGATTTCATTGGAAAAAGTTACCGGGACGAGCGGTCAACTGCTGCTTCTAGGTTGATAGCTGCTTGAGCGCTCTGGATTTGCACGTGAGTCTGTTTGGGTAAAAAACAGCATCTGTTGTGCGCTTTCCTAGCGTGCCAGTTGCGCCAAGCCGCCAAACCAGTCTTCGACGTGAAAGGAGCGGGTTAACTTGCCGTCCTGAACCGTGTGGATGTCAATGGACATCAGCTTCATGCTTTTGCCGCTGTGTGGCACACCCCGAAATGCACCTGCGGGCGTGCCCGTGGCCTCGCCGCGCACCACCACACGGTCGCCTGACACCAACACCTCTTTGATGTCCCACTTCAAATCCGGAACGGCCTTGGTCAGGCCTGCAATGCCCTGGGCTACCTTGTCGCGGGGCGCGCAGGCTTCATTGCCGCCGCACGAGACCCAGTCGGCGCTGGTGGCTTGCAGCACCAGCGCTGCAGCATCGCGCCCGGGCGCGGCACTCAAGGCTTCGTAAAACGGTGCAATGGCGGCGCGAGCTTGCGCCTGGGTCAGTGACTGCGCCGTCGCATTGGACACTGTGAAGCTCAGCGCAACGCCGAACAACGTAGCGTTCAGCGCACTGTGAAAGCTCAAAAGGTCTTGGGATTTCATGAGAACTCATCTTTCGTTAAGGTTGGAAAGCGGTGATTAGCGCGGTAAAGTGGCCATGAATCAAACAGATAATTTTCATATCTCATGCATCAAATTGATCTACGCCGTGTAGACCTGAACCTGCTGGTGGTGTTTGACGTGTTGATGGCCCAGCGCAGCGTGACCCGGGCGGCACACGAGCTGGGCCGCACCCAGTCAGCGGTCAGCCACGCGCTGGGGCGCTTGCGCGAGCAGTTGGGTGACCCGTTGATGGTGAAGGTGGGCGGGCGCATGGTGCCCAGCCCGTTTGCCGAGGCGTTGGTCGATGATGTGCGCCTGATTTTGTCCAGCATTCGGCGTGTGCTGGTGCCACCTGCAGCGTTTGATCCGGCCACAACCACGCGCAGATTTTTGGTGGCGCTGCCCGATTTGAACGACACGGTTTTTCCGCTGCTGACCCAACGCATGCGCCACGAAGCACCGGGTGCCATGGTGGAGTGGGTGACGCGGGATGAGCGCGCTGTGCTGCAGATTGCAGAAGGGCAGATCGACATGGCCCTGGTGCCCGCCGCGCAGCCGCTGCCCGAGGGCGTTGCCTATGCGGCCACCACAGCGCTGGCCTGGGCCACCTTTGCACGAAAAAACCACCCCGCCATCAAAGGCTGGGGCAAAGCGGCCTGGGCCCGTTGGCCGCATGTTGCGGTGCGGGTGGGTTTGCCAGTTGTCAGCAGCCCGGTTGATGCCGCTTCTGGCCTGGTCAAAACCCAACGCCAGGTGGCGGTGTGGGTTCCCAGTTTTTCTGCCGTGGCACCGCTGTTGGCACACACGGATTTGCTCGCCACCTTACCCATGCTGGCCATGTTTGACCGGCTGGATCGATTCGGCTTGCGTGCACTCAAAACGCCGATTCATATTGACCCGATGCCCCATCGCTTGATCTGGAGCGCCCGCTTGGCAAACGAACCGGCCTTGCGCTGGTTGCGCGGGCATGTGGCAGCCGTGATGGCCCAGGTGCTGGCTGCGGCCGATGCGGCCATGCCCAGGTAACGGAACCGGCTTTGCCGCAGAGGCCTCAAGCTGCACCCAACATCACACAACGGCTCGCGCTTTTCACAGCTCACGGTGAGTGGCCAGGATGGACGCTTGACACGGCAAACGCTATTTTATTGATATCTGCTTGAGCAGTATTTACATGGGCTGACTGGCATTTTTATACTTGAACGCCGCTCCAAGGCTCCAATCAGACCAACCGGTGTGTCTGCGCGCGGCTTGCTGCTTTGTCCAGTGTCAGAACCGCCTCGCATCCCAGCGCCTGCATCTGGGCTCCAATCAAATGGTCGGCCCAGTCACCGCCGTGTTGCTGCCAAGCCTCATAGGCGATCAACAGCGTGGGTAAAGCCTCGAACCTCAGACCGGCAAAGTCCAGCAAGCTGGCGATGGTTTGCTGGCATTGAGCCAGGCTGTAGCCATAGAGCCGCGAGAGCACCCAAACCAGCTCACACAACACCACATGTCCAACCATGCTCGGGCGCTCCTGGGCCAGCTCAAGGTCCAGCACGCGTTGCACGCGCTCGGCTGCAAGCGGGTCATCATTGGTGACGAGGCGCACCAGGATGTTGGTATCAAGCGCGAGCATGTTTCTGGCCAGACTTAGGGAGCCTCGGCAAAGACTTTGCAGAGGACTCCGTATGCCGCTGTGCCACCATTTCCATGACTGCCTGGTTCATTTCTTCAACGCTGCAGGCGCGTTGCGGTCGCGGCAACAGCCCACGCAGGCTGGCAAACGAAGCCTGGCTGGCTTTACTGACCTTGGACACCGTGATCCGGCCATCAGGCTGCGGCACAAAGTCAAGCTTGTCGCCAGGCTCCACTTGCAAAAGCATGCGTATGCCCTTTGGCAGCGTGATCTGGGCTTTGCTGGTTAACGTAGTTTGCATTGAATTTCCTTACGAAACGGTAAGGAAATTATAGCTCCCAAGCGTGTCCATCACCCCCGAAACCGCAGCGCCGCCTGCCGACTCACCTCCGCCAGCAGCCTTTCACGCCCTTGCAGCTCGCGCAGCCAGCGCGCGTCGTTGCTGCCGCGTTCGGCGCTGGCGCGCAGCATGTTGACCGCTGCGCCTGCGCCCACGCTGTGGGCATGGGGCTCGATCTGGCGTAGCGTGTTGCTGATGTGTTCGCGCAGCGGCATGTGGTGGCCGGTGACGGGGTCGACATACACCGCCTCCAGCCCGAAGCGGCAGGCCTGAAAGCGGTTGTAGGTATAGACCAGGTAGTCGTCTTCCTGCGGCACAAAGGGCTGGTCGGTCACAAACCACTTGGCCAGCGCCTGCACCATGCCAGCCAATGCGGCGGCGCGGTCAATCGACAGCGGTGTGTCAAACACCCGTATTTCAACCGTGCCAAATTCCGGCTTGGGGCGAATGTCCCAGTAAAAGTCTTTCATGCTCTGGACCACGCCGGTGCGGGTGGTCTTGTCAAAAAACTCGGTGAACTGGCCCCAGTCCAGCGTGTAGGGCGCGCGGCCCGACATGGGAAAGGCAAACACCGAGTTCAACCGGGCCGAGTCAAACTGCGTGTCTTGCCCCTGCACATACGGGCTGGAGGCCGACAGTGCAATGAAGTGCGGGATGTAGCGTGACAGGCGGTGCAACATCATCAAGGCGCTGTTGGCATCGGGGCAGCCCACATGCACGTGCTGACCAAAAATCGTGAACTGTTTGGACAGGTAGCCATACAGCTCCGAGAGCTGGCGAAAGCGGGGTTTGTCGTAGATGCGCTGCTCGTGCCAGCGCTGAAAAGGGTGGGTACCGCCGCCCACCACGGCAATGTTCAGCTTGTCAGCGCAGCGCACCAGCGCATCGCGAATGAGCGTCAGCTCGCCCAGCACCTCGGCCGACGAATGGCAGATGCCGGTGGAGATTTCGATCATGCTGCTGGTCATCTCGGGTACCACCGAGCCGGGCAGCGGCAGCTTGGCCATCAGGCGCAGCATTTCTTCGGCATAGGGTGCCAAGTCATAGTCGTGGGTGTTGACCAGCTGCAGCTCCAGCTCCACGCCCAGGGTGAGCGGGGCAGATGCGCGAAAGGCTTCAAGCGCCATGGCGGCCAGCAAAAACGTTGAATGGCGCGGGAGCACTCACATCGGCATGCGGCTCGACGAGGTTGGGTGCTGCCAAAGGCGCCTGGCCTATGCGCTCCAGGCTCTCGCCTGCTCGGCGCAGCGCATAAGTGGCAATCACGGCACCCAGCACTTCCATTAACAAAATCGCAGGCAAGGCCACCTGCGCCACCTGGGCACCCAGCATCGGCGCCGACACCACAAATTGCGACACCAGCAGCAGCGGCACCGACGACATGGGTAGCATGGCGCAGCCGGTCCACAGCGCTTGTTTCCAGTTGGTGCCACTGCCAAAGTTGGCCAGTGCCACGCCAGTCACCTTGGCCGCCGCGCGTGACAGCACCACCGCCAGCGAGAGCACCAGCACCGCCACGCTCCAGTCAGCATTGGCAGCGACCACTGAAACCAGCACAAACGTCAGCATCACCAACATCGACGCTGCGCTGCCCAGCTGGCGTGGCCAGGCCCAGGGCCGGGGGTTGAGTTGCTTGAGCAGCATGCCGCCTAGCAGCGCCGCCAACGGGGCAGAGCCACCAAAATGCGCCGCCAGCGCGGCACTGGCGGCGATCAGGCATAGCAGCAGCACCGATGTGTTTTCGCTGACCGGGTTCATCACCCGCAGTGCCACCCGTAGGGCCAGCGCCAGCACACCGCCCACCACCACCGACAGGCCCAGCACCACCAGCACGGGGTAGATGGTGTCGGCCAGCGTCACTTGCGTGCGGTTCATCAACCCGGCTTTGGCACTGCCCAAAGTCAGCACATACAACGTGCTCAAGGTACCCAGTGCCAGCGCCCGCTCGGTTACCGGCCCAGCGGCACGCGAATCCATCACCACCCGGCTGAGCACGGCGGGCGACGCCGCCATGGCAATGATGGCCAGCGGCTCGGCCACGGCGGGGCTGACGTTCAGCCAGCGCAGCGTGAAATACACCGCACAAAACGTGAGCACCGCCTCTACCAGGCTTTGCACCAGCACCATGGGGTTGTGGCGAAACCAGCGCAGCGGTAACCGCCCACCGGCTTCAAACAGCACCACGGCCACCCCCAGCTCCAGCAAAAACAGGCCGGTGCCGTGCAGTGGCCACGCCGAGCCACCGAAGCCGGCGCCATCAAAACCCAGCACACCGGCCAGGGCACCCACCAGCGAATAGCCGATGACCTTGGGTAAGCCGGCATGGCGCTGCACCAGGTGACCCGCCGCCGCCGCCAGCGCCAACAGCAAGGACCACTGCACCGTGGGCAGGCCGGCGGATGGTTTGATCCACTCAGCCCAGAACGCAGACAACTCATTCATCGTGACAACACTCCGCAAATAGATTGCGGCAAACCATAGGGCCTGCAGCGCTTACAGATGTGTGTTTTGGCGATTCAGGTGCAAGCGGATGTGTGTGACGGTGAAATGTGCAGACCGCCGCTGATGGGGGGAAAAAATACTCAATTGCTATTATTTATATAGCTAAATGTACCCGCCAGACGTGCACGTTTTGCCGATAGGGCTTGAAAACGGGCTTTTTGAGTGCTTTTGATCAGCTTTTGGCCACGGTCAACCCGCCAGCTCAGCCAGCCTTTTTGCGGTGGTACGTTAAGGCTGCTGCAATACAAAAACTGACGGTTTGAGTGGGAATGGGCTGGCCCGCGTCGAACACGATGGCCCGTTGGCCTTCAAAACGAAGCTCGCCCGGAAACAGCGTGCGAAAGGTTTCCACCAGCGTGGTCTGGCAGTTGAACATCAATGCGTAATCGGTGGGTTGGGCGCTTTTGTGGCGCAGCCGCAGGGTGCTCCCGCTCTTGCTGCGCGTGGTCAGGTAGGCGGGTTCGCCCCATTTCAGCGTTTCGTCCAGGGGCCCTACGCCGGGCGTCGCGGCGGCGGTTTGAAAAATCAGCTCGCGCAGCGTCCACAGAGCGGGTGCCACCGCAGGCGGGTAGCCTGCAAAAACCTGGGCCACGCCGGGGTGCGCTATCGCTGTGGCCACTGCGCTTGCTTGTTACGAACGCGGAATGGCGTAAGTGCCCACCGCATGGGCCACCAGTTCGTCGCTGCCCTCCGAGTAGATCGACACCTCGCCCACCGCCAGCGACTTGCCCAGCTTGATGAGCTTGCAAACCCCAATCACTGCGGCACCAGCTGTGGGTTTGCGCAGAAAGTTGATATTCAAACTGGTGGTCACCGTCAGCGGCACGATACCAATTTCACCCAGTATGGCGACATACAGCGCCACATCGGCCAAGGTCATCATCACCGGACCCGAGACCGTGCCGCCAGGGCGCAACTCGTTGATGCCCACCGGGTGTTTGACCGTAGCCGACATATTGCCCACCGCGAGCACGACGCATTGGCTCTGGGGGAATTCAGCGCGGAGGAATTGGGTGATTTCGGTTTGGGTGGGCATCGGGCGGTCATGAAAAGATGGTGATTGTGCTTGCTACGCTATTCATAGCGAAGAGTTGAGATTTTATATGGGCGGCAAGCCACAAGCACAAATTGTGCGATGTATGCAAGCTATCAACCTGGATAGGTACGGGCGACACATATCGTTGATAGACTGTAAAGACTTACCAATCGAGGCGTTTTTTGAATCCGTACATAACTGCTGCCAAAGCTGAAAAGCTGTTGTCCTTTGTTGCCCTCGCCGCGCTGGCGGCCTGTGGCGGTGGTGGGGGCGATTCGCCCAGCACGGCAGCTGTGCCTGTGCCTGCACCAGGCCTGGTCACTGTCAATTCAACCGCTGGTTTTCCGACGACCGGTAGCTACCAGCGGCTATTCACCGCAGAGGGGCCCAATACTGCTTTGCGCAGCGGCTTATCGCTGATTCATCCCAGTGACCGTACCGTTGAGTATGAAATCGAGACAACTAATCCTATTTCCGGCAGTTGACAGGCCATAAACCTGCTGGAAGCTAGACTCAGAGCCAGTTTCAACGGATTTGTGAGGGTCACCAAATGGGTGAAGCTAGAAGGCGTCGACTGGCCGGTCAAAGTGCGCATTTACAGGCCATGGCAGTAGACACCCCAGGCGGGCGGATACATGTGCAATGGGATCACGACGCTAGCGCCACACCGAATGCACAGTTGACGTTCTTTGCCGAATTCTTGGCTGCCACAGGCATCTACGAATCGTGGGTGAGCAGTTGTCCCCTGACCTACATCAGCCCCAACGCACCGAGCAAACGTGATGTGCTGGGCACATGGCTGTTGGCCATCCTGGCCGGTCACAACCGCTATGCCCACATCACCGGGCTGCGCAATGATGCGGTCAGCCCCCAGATCCTGGGGATGAACAAAATCATCAGCGAAGACGCGCTGCGCCGGGCGCTGGCCCGTATGAGCGCTGATCAAGGCAGCGCCTGGCTTTGCCCCCAACTGCTTGGCAGCGTGCAAAGCGCATTGAGCACCCCGTGGATACTGGACATCGACACCACCATCAAACCCCTGTATGGCAAACAAGACGGTGCCCAGGTCAGCTACAACCCCCACAAACCAGGCCGGCCCAGCCATGCGCTACACACCTACTGGGTGGGCAATCTGCGCTTGGTACTGGACGTTGTGGTCTCGCCTGGCAAAGAGCACAGCGCGGGCAAAGCGCGTCCTGGTTTGATGGGTGTGCTGGACAAGCTTGAGCCCCAACAGCGCCCAGTGCTGGTGCGGGGCGACTGCGGCTTTGGCAATGAGCCGTTCATTGCCGAGCTGGAGGAACGCGGCCAACCCTATTTGTTCAAGCTGCGCCAGACGGCGGGTGTCAAAAAATTACTCGCCCGCCAGTTCGCCCGCGCTGACTGGAGCACGCCGGGCCCCAGCGATCAGGGCTGGAGCGCCGTTGAGGACACCCTGAAGCTGTCGGGCTGGGACAAGTCGCGCCGGGTGGTGATATTGCGCCGGGCGGTCAAGACTGACTTGGCCTTGAGCCGTAAAACCCAAGACCAGCAGATTGAACTGCTGATGC
This sequence comes from Comamonadaceae bacterium, assembly GCA_013297875.1. Classification (GTDB taxonomy): domain Bacteria; phylum Pseudomonadota; class Gammaproteobacteria; order Burkholderiales; family Burkholderiaceae_C; genus JAAFIW01. The sequence goes on from JAAFIW010000002.1 coordinate 22,378, forward strand.
CTGACCAGGATGTGCAGGCCTGGGAGTACGCCGTGCTGGTGACCAGCAGCACTTACCCCTTGGAGGTATTTGGCCAACTCTACAGAGACCGGGCCGATTGTGAGAACGGCTTTGATGAGCTGAAAAACCAGTGGGGCTGGGGCGGCTTCACGACGCAGGACATTGAGCGCTGCCAGGCCAGCGCGCGTGCCGTGGCGCTGGTCTACAACTGGTGGTCTTGGTACTGTAGGGCGGCTCAGCCAGGTGCGCGGATGGAGGCAATCACCAGTCGGGCGCTGTTGCTGGCGGGCGTGGGCAGAGCCGTCAAACATGCGGGGCAGACGACGCTATACCTGACGCCGATGCATGCAGCAAAAGACAAACTGATGGCGCTGCTTGCCAATGTCCGTGCGGCCTTGGGTCATGTCAGGGCAGTTGCGGAGCAGTTACCCAGCACCAACAGCTGGACGACGTTCCTGAACTATGTGGTGGCCAAAATCATCCGCCCTTTGCCGCCCTGGATACCGCCTGCGCAGCTTATGGGCGCTGGGTAACTGCCGGATTTAGGCTAATTCGAACGTATCCGATTCTATTGTTGTGAATTCCGGCGTGGTTGATGCGGCCACCACAAAAGTATCAAACATGGTCGGCAACGCAGTTGTTTACATTGTGGGTGGTGATATCAAGCGCCTACCTTTGGCTGCGACTGGTTCGGATCCCAAGGCGGGCATACAGTCCGCAGGCGTAACGACGCTTTGCAAATTTTCTGCAGAAAACACCTATATCGCGCCCCAGGGTACCGATTATGCAAACCCGCTTGAATCCAAGTACCTTGTCAGCACAAAAGGCTCGGATGGTGCTTGCAATACCGCTGATGACGGTCAAGCCGTGGTGACCTTCAGTACCGCTGGAAAACCACTTGTCGCAGCAGTGGACGCCAGCACCGCTGGATTGGGGCGGGTACTTGCAAGCCTGCGGAACCCGATTACGCTTAAACCATCCGCGGTGGTTTACGGTCGCACATTGGTTGTTTCTCAGCCCAGCCCAGCATCCTTTCCGTTTGCCGCTGCTGCAAGCCCTGCGTTGACCAAGGTGATTGAAACGTCGGTTGATCTGCTGGTGGGTGAACAAAACAACCGCTTGACGGTTTTGGCTATTGACGGGAGAAACACTCCATTGGATGCCACCATCGCCGGCGGAGTCGGTTGGGAAAGCGCTGGGTTTGATAACAATAATTTCTATGTTTTCCGAAACTCGGCACCATTGGCAAGTTTTTCAACATCAACCTGGAAGCTTGTCCGGATTTCCAGATCGTCGCCCACCGCGACGATCCTGGCATCGGGCTCAGGGAATCTTGCGTTGGCCGCAATGGGTACCAATTCCATTTTGGCAACCATACTGTCCACCAGTGGCTACAGCCTGAACAGAATTTCAAAAACCACACCCGGTTCGCCAGTGGTTTTGCAGGGCCCGTCAACCAGCGTGTTATCAACGGTATTGGCATCCAGCCAGGGAACTCATATGGTGCTGCGTTCCAATCTGGTGAATGGCGGTGTGTCGAGTATCTCTGTTGATATGGTTGATGAAACCAGCAATGCAACTGTTTATTCAAGGGCAAACGCCTTTGTTTTTGATTCCATCCGGCCAGATTTTCTGTTCTTGAATAACAGCGTGGATACTACCGGGTTTGCCATTTTGGGTGATTTTTCCAATACGACAGGATCGTTGGGCGCAAGTTTGATCGCCTACAACGCTGCGGGTAAGGTGGCCACGGTTGCGGGGCAATTTCCAAACACCACAGAGTTCGGTTCGTCGCGTGCGCTCAGCGCCACCGGTGGCAGTACCGGGGCGAGTTTCGCCACAGGGAGCCTCATTGCGGTGTCTGGCACAACCTACTTGACGGCCCCGCGACGGAATTATTCGTTTGATCCGCGGGTGACAAACAGCATTCAGTACACCACGACGGTCAGGTAGTGCTTGGGCACTTGCGCCCAATCTGGGTTGCTACGGATTTTATAGCTGCTCAAGCGCACTGACTGTGCACGTGAGCCCAATTCAGCCCAAAAATACTACTCCACCCGCTCCACCCGCGCCGGCTTGAACCCCAAATCTGCCGCCTTGCCCTTGCGCCCCCGCGCCGCGCGGGCGTTGTTCAGGCTGCGGATTTCCAGCGTTTCTTCGCGGTCTTTGCCGCCGCGACCCGTGCCTGAAATCTTGATGCTGCGGCTGTAGGCTGCGGCACCGGCCAGGCTGTCTTTGTCTTCCAGATCAATCAGCATCAGGCCGCGGCCGCCGTTGGCCATGGTTTTGAGTTCGGTAATCTCAAACGTCAGGATGCGGCCACCGGTGGAGGCGCAGGCGACGTGGGTGGCGGCGACGGTTCGGGTGGTCGCGGGTGCATCGCCCACTACGGCGGCGGTGATCTGGATGACCAACGGTGAGGGTTTGCACACCGTCTCGCCTTCGTTGCAGGTCACAAAGGCTTTGCCCGCTTTCAGGCGCGACACCATGTTGTCCACGCTGGCGATGAAGCCGTAGCCGCTGCTGGCGCTCAGCAGCAGCTGGGCGCTGGCGGCACCGGCAAAGTAGTGCAACGGCTGGGTGCCGGATTCGAGCTCGATCAAGGTGGTGATGGGCTGGCCGTCGCCGCGCGCACCGGGCAGCTGCGCCACGAGCACGGAATACACGCGGCCATTGCTGCCGAAGACCAGCAGCGTGTCCACGGTGCGGCATTCAAAGGTGCCGTGCAGGCCGTCGCCGGCCTTGAAGGCAAAACTCTGCGGGTCGTGGCCGTGCGCGGTGCGGGCGCGCACCCAGCCTTTGTCTGACACGACCACCGTCACCGGTTCGTCAATCACCTTCACCTCGACCACGGCCTTTTTCTCGGCCTGAATCAGGGTGCGGCGGGCATCGGCAAACTGTTTGGCGTCGGCTTCGATTTTCTTGATCATCAAGCGCCGCAACGCGGCGGGGCTGCCCAGAATTTCTTCCAGCTTTTGCCGCTCGTCGCGCAGCTCGGCCAGCTCTTTCTCGATGCGGATGGCTTCCAGCCGGGCCAGCTGGCGCAGGCGAATATCCAGAATGTCGTCGGCCTGGCGCTCGCTCAAGCCAAATCGGGCGATCAGCGCGGCCTTGGGCTCGTCGCTGGTGCGGATGATGGCAATCACCTCGTCGATGTTGAGCAACACCAACTGGCGGCCTTCCAGAATGTGGATGCGCTCCAGCACCTTGTCCAAACGGTGCTGGGTACGCCGCTGCACCGTGGTCTGGCGGAATTCAATCCACTCCGTCAGCATCTGGCGCAGTGACTTTTGTGTGGGCCGACCATCCAGGCCCACCATGGTCAGGTTGATCGGTGCCGAGGTTTCCAGGCTGGTGTGGGCCAAGAGCGCCGTGGTCAGCTCGGCCTGCTCGATGCGGCTGGTTTTGGGCTCAAACACCAGGCGCACAGCCGCTTCTTTGTTCGACTCGTCGCGCACCACGTCCAACACGGCCAGCACGCTGGCTTTCAGCTGGGTCTGCTCCTGGCTCAGGGCTTTTTTGCCGGCCTTGACCTTGGGGTTGGTGATTTCTTCAATTTCTTCCAGCACCTTTTGCGTGCTCACGCCGGGCGGGAGTTCGGTTACCACCAGCTGCCACTGGCCGCGCGCCAGCTCTTCAATCTTCCAGCGGGCCCGCACTTTCAGCGAGCCGCGGCCGGTGCGGTAGGCATCGGCAATGTCGGTGGCGCTGCTGATGATCTGGCCGCCGCCGGGGTAGTCGGGGCCGGGCACCAAGGCCAGCAAGTCAGCTTCGGGCAGCTCAGGTTGCTTGATCAGGGCCACGCAGGCGTCGGCAATCTCGCGCAGGTTGTGGCTGGGGATTTCGGTGGCCAGGCCCACGGCAATGCCGCTGGCACCGTTGAGCAACACAAACGGCAGGCGGGCGGGCAGCAAGCGGGGTTCTTGCTCGCTGCCGTCGTAGTTGGGCACAAAGTCAGCCGTGCCTTCGTCCAGTTCGTCGAGTAACAGGGTGGCGATTTTGGCCAGCCGCGCCTCGGTGTAGCGCATGGCGGCGGCGCTGTCGCCGTCGCGGCTGCCAAAGTTGCCCTGGCCGTCAATCAGCGGGTAGCGCTGGCTGAAGTCTTGCGCCATGCGCACCATGGCGTCATAGGCGGCGGCGTCGCTGTGGGGGTGAAATTTGCCCAGCACATCGCCCACCACCCGAGCGCTTTTAACCGGCTTGGCACCGCTGTTGCCATTGCTGCCGCCAAAGCCCAGGCCCATGCGCGACATGCTGTACAAAATGCGCCGCTGCACCGGTTTCTGGCCATCGCACACGTCGGGCAGGGCACGGCCTTTGACCACGCTGAGCGCGTATTCCAGATAGGCCTGTTGGGCGTAGGCGGCCAGGCTTTGGTCATTGCCGTCTTGTTGCGGTGGCACAGGCGGCGTGGTGGGTGGCGGTGGTGGGGGGGTGATCAGGTCGTGTTGCATGCGAAAGGCAAAAGGGCAGAGCGTGCGCGGCGGGGTGCCACGCAGAGAGCAAAAAGATCAGTCGCGCTCGATTTTTAAATCGGCCGGCATGGGGATGGTGGGTGCAATGAGCTTTTGCCCCCCGGGGCCGGGCACAGTGGCCACCAGCGGTGCCACCATGTTGCGCCGTCCGGGCAGGGCAGCAGAAGAAATTTCCATGCGCACCCGGCCCGGCGTGTTGGCTTGCAGCGTGCGCCGCTCAATGAGTTGCGACGGCGGTTTGAGCGCGCCATACAAACCCATCACGGTTTTCACATACTTCTGCGTCTCGGGGTAGTTGGGAATTTTGTTGCCCGCGCGCTGCACTGCACCTTCACCGGCGTTGTAGGCGGCCAGGGCCAGCTCAATGCTGCCGGGAAACATTTTGATCAGGTCGCGCAGGTAGGCACTGCCCGCGCGGATATTGGTTTTAGGGTCGGTGAGCTTGAGTTCCAGCGGGGTTTTGACGTCGCCCTTGACACCATAGCGTTGGGCCGTGGCCGGCATCAACTGCATCAACCCCACGGCACCCTTGGGCGACACGGCGGCGGTGTCAAAACCCGACTCGGCCACGATCAAGGCTTGCAGTAACTCATAGTCGATGTTGTGGGTAGTAGAGGCTTCCTTGATGTGGTGCTTGACCTGCTTATAGCTGGGCGACACATCAAAAAACGCCAGCAACTTGGGGTTGACAGCGGGTGACACGAGCGGTGAATTTGCCGACCTGGGCGGCTGCAATATGGACGACTCAATCAACGCCGGTTTGACGCCATTGGCCGTGTCAAAACTCTCGCCGCTTCGAAAGTACAGTTCATAGCGGTCGTCGACCCGCTCGGACGCAAAGTGCGCCGTGCCCTTGTCGTCCACAAAGCCCCACACATTGGCCAGCGCCGAGGCCGTTGCCAAGGCTGGCGCCAGGGCCAACAACAGTTTCAAAACAATCCATCGCATCACGCCATGATCTCCAGGCCCTGCGCGCGGCGCTGGGCAAATTCAGGTTGCAACATGGCCATCACGATCAGGGTCTCGTAGCCGCCACTCATGCGCACTGCATCTCGCAGCCGCCCTTCCACAATGAAGCCTTCGCTGTCATACAAAATTTTGGCTCGTGTGTTCAAGGCTTTTACATCCAGCCACAGCCGGTGCGCGCCCAACTCGTCAAACGCCACCTTTTTGGCCAAGTGCAATGCAGCCCGACCATACCCCTGCCCGGTGGGTTTGACCACCATGCGCTTGAGCTCCAGCGCCTTGTTTGGATTGCGGCACCCAATCAAAATCATGAAGCCCACGGCATTCCAAGCATCGCCGCCTTCTATGACAAAGTGCCGGAAGTCGGGGAACCGTATCGCACCTTCATGCTGAATGCGCTCCCAGGGCGTGATGAACGGCAGGTTCGCACGGTCATTTTCCAGCGTCAGAACGAAGTCCAGGTCGCTTTGCATGGTGGGGCGAAGGCGGATACGGGTCATGTTGATTTTTGTCGACTTGGTTTGCGCACATCTGAGCGAGCATGAGCAAAAACACCAGTTGGTCTGTCCAAGCCGTGCTTGACGCCAAGTTTTTTTATGGAAACGGCCAACCGGTCTTCATCGCAGTCAAACCATACACCTTTGAAAGCGATGAATGACTGCTTATCGTCGTATTCGACTACACCCTGTAAAAACAGCCTATCCAGCGCAGTTAATTTATACTTGATGGCCTTATAAGAGTTGGGCTCGAGAGCTATCGAAATATATTTATTGATGCTGTCTGGAAACTTGAAATTGGTATATTTCGCACGACCACCAACAACGATTTGTCTTTGCGACTGAATACCTAAAATATCAGTCCACGCAATTTTCGCGCACGCAAAATGAGAGATACCCTGCTTGTTTATTCTCAGGGCGGTTGGCGCTACAACAAGATAGATAATAATTGTTGTAGAGCAACTCAAAAAATAAAAGCCTGCAATTACAGCGAAAGCGCTAGTTAGTCCGCCGTTATAGTTGCGTTCAGTCGAAGGTGGAAACCATAAAAATTCTAGTACCCCGAAACTGCCAAACGCAATCATAGCCAACGAAAAGACAACATAAAAAACAGGTAACGCCCAGACAGCCGCAATATCGAGGCCTTCTAAATCAGTAAACTCGAATTCTTTGGAGGTCATACATCCACCTCCACCGAGTCCCCATGCAACTCCATCAATTCGCGCCGGGCCCCCGCCTCTCCCTTGCCCATCAGCTTGGTAATCAAATTCTCGGTTTGCAAAAAGTCCAGATTCCCCAGTTGCACTGGCATCAGCCGCCGGGTGTCGGGGTTTAGCGTGGTTTCCCACAGTTGCTCGGCGTTCATTTCGCCCAGGCCCTTGAATCGGCTGATGGTCCAGGCACCTTCTTTCACGCCTTCTTTGCGCAGCTTGTCCAGAATGGCGATGCGCTCGCCTTCGTCCAGTGCGTAGGTTTTAGACGCTGGTTTTTTGCCGCGCGCCGGGGCGTCGATGCGAAACAGCGGCGGGCGGGCTACATATACGTTGCCGGACTCGATCAGCTTGGGAAAGTGGCGGAAAAACAGGGTGAGCAGCAGCACCTGGATGTGCGAGCCGTCTACGTCGGCGTCGCTCAAGATGCAGACCTTGCCATAGCGCAAGCCGCTTAAATCGGGTGTGTCGTTGGGGCCATGTGGGTCGACGCCGATGGCCACCGCAATATCGTGAATCTCGGTGTTGGCAAACAAGCGGTCGCGCTCCACTTCCCAGGTGTTTAGCACCTTGCCGCGCAGCGGCAGAATGGCCTGGCTTTCTTTGTCGCGGCCCATTTTGGCGCTGCCACCCGCGCTGTCGCCTTCCACCAGAAACACCTCGTTGTGGCTGATGTCGCGGCTTTCGCAGTCGGTGAGTTTGCCGGGCAACACGGCCACGCCCGAGCCTTTGCGCTTTTCAACTTTTTGCCCAGCTTTTTGCCGCACCTGTGCGGCCTTGATCGCGAGCTCAGCCAGTTTTTTGCCGTAGTCCACATGCTGGTTCAGCCACAGCTCCAAAGCCGGGCGTACAAAACTGCTGACCAGGCGCACCGCGTCGCGCGAGTTCAGGCGCTCCTTGATCTGGCCTTGAAACTGCGGGTCCAGCACCTTGGCCGATAGCACATAGCTGGCGCGGGCAAACACGTCTTCAGGCAGGAGCTTGACGCCCTTGGGCAGCAGGCTGTGCAGCTCGATGAAGCTTTTCACGGCGGTGAACAAGCCATCGCGCAGGCCGCTTTCATGCGTGCCGCCGGCCGTGGTGGGAATCAGGTTCACATAGCTTTCGCGCACCGGCTGGCCGTCTTCGGTAAAGGCCACGCACCACTGCGCGCCTTCGCCTTCGGCAAAGCTGTCGTCGTTTTTGGCAAAGCCCTCGCCTTCAAACAGCGGAATCACCGGTTCGCCATTCAGGCACTGGGTCAGGTAGTCGTGCAGGCCGCCTTTGTAGACCCAGGTTTGCACCTCTTTGGTCTTTTCCACCGTGAGCGTGACCGACACGCCGGGCATGAGCACGGCTTTGCTGCGCAGCAAATGCACCAGCTCGGCCATGGGCAGGTGGGGCGACTCGAAGTATTTGGGGTCGGGCCACACGCGCACCGTGGTGCCCTGCTTGCGGTCGCCCTCGCCTGCGGCGCGCTTGACCAGCGGCTCCACCACATCGCCCCCAGCAAAGGCCAAAGTGGCCACCTGGCCCTCGCGGTAGCTGGTGGCTTCCAGCCGCTTGCCCAAGGCATTGGTCACCGACACGCCCACGCCGTGCAGGCCGCCCGAAAAGCTGTAAGCCCCGCCCTTGCCTTTATCAAACTTGCCACCGGCGTGCAGCCGGGTGAACACCAGCTCGATGACGGGTGCCTTTTCTTCCGGGTGCAGGCCAAACGGAATGCCGCGGCCATCGTCTTCAATGGTTACTGAGCCATCGGCATGCAAGGTGGTTTTGATCTTTTTGCCAAAGCCCGCCAGCGCCTCGTCGGCCGCGTTGTCCAGCACCTCTTGAATCACGTGCAAGGGGTTGTCGGTGCGCGTGTACATGCCCGGGCGCTGCTTGACCGGCTCCAGGCCTTTGAGCACGCGGATGGACGATTCGGAATAGTCGCTGGGCGGTTTGACAGCCATGTTTTTGTGGGTATATGTGCTCTGTAGCTTATAGATGCTGCTCAAGTAGCTATCAAAAAAATAGCATCGATGAGGACGTTTGAACTTGCGTTGAACCGGTGCAGGGCCTGCATTGTAGCCATCGATTGATTAAAATACTGTATAAATAAACAGACTTTGAAGACCGAGCTATTCGACGCACGCCCGAGACTGCAAGTTCATCACGAAATCGTTAAAGTCCTTTAATGACTTTTGCCCCAACCGCCCCCGCCAAACTGTCGATGACCCAAGTGCTGCTGTGCGGCGCCATCATCGTCACCCTATCCATGGGCATTCGCCACGGCTTTGGCCTGTGGCTGCAACCCATCACGCAAGAGCAGGGCTGGACGCGCCAGACCTTTGCGTTTGCCATTGCCATCCAAAACATTGCCTGGGGCGTGTTCGGCATTTTTGCCGGCATGCTGGCCGACAAATTTGGTGCGTTTCGGGTGCTGATTGTGGGTGCGGTGCTGTATGCGTTGGGCCTGGTGGGCATGGCCCTGTCGCCCAATTCGCTGGTGTTTGCGCTCACCGCCGGTGTGCTGATTGGCGCGGCCCAGGCAGGCACCACCTATGCCGTGATTTACGGCGTGATTGGCCGCCAGATCGACCCGGCCAAACGCTCCTGGGCCATGGGTGTGGCCGCGGCGGCGGGCTCGTTTGGCCAGTTTTTGATGGTGCCGGTCGAAGGCTTTTTGATCAGCAGCCTGGGCTGGCAGCAGGCGCTGCTGGTGCTGGGCGGCGCGGTGCTGCTGATTGCGCCGCTGGCCTTTGGCCTGCGCGAGGCGGGCTTTGCGGCGGGCAGCACCCCGGCCAAGCGTGACCAAACCATCATGCAAGCCCTGCGCGAGGCCCTGAAATACCCGAGCTTTCAGTTGCTGATGGCGGGCTACTTCGTGTGCGGTTTTCAGGTGGTTTTCATTGGCGTGCACATGCCCAGCTACCTGAAAGACAAGGGCCTGTCGCCGCAGGTGGCCACGTATGCGCTGGCACTCATCGGCCTGTTCAATGTGTTTGGCACCTACATCGCCGGCAGCCTGGGCCAGCGCATGTCCAAAACGCGCATCCTGTCGTTCATCTACTTCACACGGGCCGTGGTCATCTCCATCTTTTTGCTCGTGCCGCTGTCTCCCCTGTCGGTTTACGTGTTTGCCAGCGTAATGGGCCTGCTGTGGCTGTCTACCGTGCCGCCCACCAACGCGGTGGTGGCGCAGATTTTTGGCATTCAGCACCTGTCGATGCTCGGCGGCTTTGTGTTTTTCAGCCACCAGGTGGGCAGCTTCATGGGCGTGTGGCTGGGCGGCCTGCTGTATGACACCACCGGCAGCTACGACATCGTCTGGTACATCGCCATTGCGCTGGGGGTGTTTGCGGGGCTGGTGAACCTGCCGGTGAAAGAAACCGCCATCGTGCGGGGCCAGTTGAAGGCGGTATGACGTGAAGCTGAAACCCGCCACCGCCAAATGGCTGGCCTACGCCGGGGCCACCGTGGCGCTGCTGGGCGTGTTTTTGCTCTACACGCAGCCTGACTTCATGGTGACGGTGGCGGAGCAGGTGTGGTCGTGTTTTTAGGTGTTTTGGGCCGCTAGCCCAGAGATTTATTGCTCAAGCAGCTATTTATTTCGTAGCAAGCTAAACGCACCTGACGACCGACCTGGACAGATCGGGAGCCTGTGCAGCAGACTGCTGCACAAGTGCCGTGGTTTCACAACTGCCTGCTGTTGGATCGAGTGTCGAAACCGGCTACCCGCCTGCCGACCATTGACCAGATTGAGGCGCAGTTGAGTGGGGAATTGGGCGAGGATGATTGAGTGGCAACTGTGTGTGAATTGTTGGTGTTTCAGGCCCCCCGCCCAGGAAATGATTGCTCAAGCAGCTATTTAATTGGTAGCAACCAGGTTCTGTAGCCCAATCAAAGGGGCGTTCCCACTGGTACAAATCACACATTTTGGTTATGCTGGCGCAACCAAATTAATTGACATGACGGCTTTGCGCGTAATTCTTGATACATCCGTGCTCGTCGCCGCGACCCGCTCACGCGCTGGCGCAAGCTTTCACTTGCTGTCCATCCTGCCCAGCCGCGACTTTGAAATTGCCCTCACCGTGGCGCTTTACACAGAGTGGCAGGCGGTTTTGACCCGGTCGGAGCATTTGCCGCCGGGTGCAACCGTTGAATCTGCGTTGGCTTTTTTGCGCTATCTGGCATCGCTGGCGCACTTGCAAGATGTTCATTTTCTCTGGCGACCGTTCTTGCGTGACCCAGACGACGACATGGTGCTGGAATGCGCCGTGGCCTCGGGCAGTCAATTCATCGTGACGCACAACGTTAAAGACTTTCGTCGTTCGCAAGAATTGAAAGTGCAGGCCATCACACCTGCTGAGTTTTTGACATTTTTAAGGAGTCATCCATGACCGCCCTGACCGTACGACTGCCCAACTCGGTTCATCAAAAAGTGAAAGAACTGGCCGAGCGCGATGACATCTCGGTCAATCAGTTCATCGCCAGCGCCGTGTCAGAAAAAATGGCATCGGTGATGACACTGGATTATTTGAAATCCGAAGCAGCAAAAGGCCAGCGCAGCGACTTTGACTTTTTTCTGGGCCTGGTGCCAGGTGCACCAGCGGCGCCTGGCGATGAAATGCCTAGCCCCTAGTAGTCCTTATCCAGAGCGCTCAACCAGCTATGAAAACAATAGTTATCACCGGCGCATCCGACGGTATCGGTGCAGAGATGGCGCGGCAACTGTCTGCCGCGCATGGCAAAAACCTGGGCCTGGTGCTCGCTGCGCGCAAGCAGCCCGCGCTCGAGGCCGTTGCGACGCAATGCCAGGCGCACGGCGTGCAGACCTTGGTGGTGCCAACCGATGTGTCGGACGCTGCCCAATGCCGCGCGCTGATTGACGCTACCGTGCAGCGCTTTGACCGCATTGACGTGCTGATCAACAACGCCGGCGTGTCAGCCCAAGCGCTGCTAAGCGAGGTGAAAACCGAAGACCTGGGGTGGTATGAAGACCTGATGCGGGTGAACCTGTGGGGCAGTGTGTGGTGCACGCATGCGGCGCTGCCTTTTTTGAAGGAATCCAAGGGCAGCATCGTGGCCGTGTCGTCGCTGGCCGGGCTGGTGGGTGTGCCGGGGCGCACGGCTTACAGCGCCACCAAGTTTGCAATGGGTGGGTTTTTTGAGGCGCTGCGCACCGAGCTGAAACCGGCTGGCGTGAGCGTGACCCTGGCCTACCCCGGCGTGGTGGCCACGCAGATTCGCCACCACGGCTACAACGCTGCGGGCGTGGCCGCCGGTTCCAGCGGCCTGAAGGAAGACGACGCCATGCCAGTTGACACCTGCGCCCGCCTGATCATTGATGGCATGCAGGCAAGGCAGCGTGAGGTGGTGATGACCGGCAAGGGCAAGCTGGCCCGCTGGCTGAAGCTGATCGCACCGGGTGTGGTGGAAAACCTGGCACTGGCGGCGCTGAAAGACGATGTGAAACCGCGTTAATTTGTTGCCAGCATTCGGAAGAAGTGCTGAGCATAAAACCAGTGCCGAAATAGCCACGCACCTACAATGTCTTCTCCGAAAGTTACCGTAAAAACCTTAACCTATGAGTTAATATTCTGAAAATCCTTTCTATTCAGCGAGCAAAATTTCATGTGGGAGCGGTTGTCCAAGAAAGAGCCAATGGCGCACTGGCATGTTCTCTTCTTGATGATTTCGATGAGGTCGAGGCAACTTATGAAGCATCCCGTAATCGGTTGTTGGAGTTTTTTAAGCACGTCGCCAACGGTGGCCCGCAAGCGCTGAATTCTGCGCAGTGTCATCAGGTTGATGCGAACAACAAAATATACGAGTTCATTTCAGGCAAGCTAAGAGTGCTGTTTTTTCAAGCGGCGACAGGTCGTATGGTCATCTGCACGCACATGTTCTTGAAGAAAACACAGAAGACGCCACCCAAAGAAGTGAGCAAAGCGATCAGGGCGAAAAAAGACTACGAGCAAGCCGACAAGGCTGGACTCATTGAATGGAGAGAAGAAATATGACCACGAAAAGTTTTGTTGCGTTGTACGCAAAGCTTGAGTCCACGCCTGCATACCAGGCCGAAAAGCTGGCAGTTGCTTTTTTGGTTGAGCTCAACGCCTTTATGCAGGCCCATGGTGTGTCTAATGCTGAACTGGCTCGACGCGCAGGCGTCTCGTCGGCCTACATCACCAAGGTGTTCCGCGGACCGTCCAACCTGTCACTCGAAACGCTGACCAAACTGGCAGACGCCGTTGGCTCAAAAGTGCATCTGCACTTGGCCAATAACGGTGCTGACGTGCGGTGGTTTGATGTTTTCCAGCAGCAGCGCGCATTCAAGCGAGAGATTGAACCTGGTGCAGCCCACTTCATGCAGACCATGAGCCAACTCAAACCGATTGATCAAGAGAAATTTGTGGAGACCTGCAATGATGAGAAATTCGCCTTTGCGGCTTAAGGAGCTCTTTTTCCCTCAGGTTTCTGTGAAAGCATTGACACCTGCAACGCCCGAGAAGGCCCCGCGCGAACTTGATTTGGACAATCTCGATATCAGCTTTGGATTCGACTTTGACGCCAGTGGCAAAGCAGTTAACGCTGGGGTAGGGATCATTACGCAAAGTAGTTCTACGCAAGCGCCTGAACAAATCAGCCTGTACGAGGTACACGTTGAGGTGTTTGCTACTTTCGATGTCGTCAGCCCGGAGCACAAAGACCCACTGGCGGCTTATCTGCGCAAAGTTGCCGCAGCTTCAGCGTTGATAGGCGCAGCCAGAGAACAAATCGCGTTGATGACCTCCAGGGGTCCTTGGGGTGTCGTGATGCTGCCTATGATTAGCATGGACAGGGTTGTAGGCCCGCCACCAAAGAAGGCAGAACCACAACAGCCCGAGACCAAAAAAATTAGTAAGCGTAAAAAAGCTACTGAAGTCATTTCTGCACCAAGGTGATTTAGGGAAAGGCTGGCCCTGGCAGCGCTGAAAAACCATATGAAGCCGCAATGATTGTGGTTTGGTTACGTCGGCTTCCCGTTCCAGATGTGGCGGTGCCTGTCATGCCAAACCACCCGCTCATGAATACACCTCACCCCCCATTGCACGGCACCGCACCACCATCGGCTTGGGTGCAGCGCTGGTCGCACCTGGTCCCCGCGGGAGGCACGGTGCTGGATGTGGCGGGTGGCTATGGGCGGCATGCGCGCTGGTTTTCTGAGCGAAATCACCCGGTAGCCCTTGTAGATATTGCTCAAGCAGCTATTGATTTTGTAGTGAATTTGAACCTGCCGCAGTGCGAAACACACGTGGCTGACATCGAATCAGGCCCCTGGCCATTTGCGCAGCGGCAGTTTGCGGGTGTGGTGGTGACGAACTACCTGTGGCGGCCGCGGCTGGCCGACGTCGTGGCCTGCGTGGCACCGGGCGGGGCGCTGATTTACGAAACCTTTGCAGCGGGCCAGGAGGCCGTGGGCAAGCCGTCGCGGCCTGATTTCTTGCTGCAGCCGGGCGAGTTGCTGGCGGTTTGCACAGGTTTGCGGGTGGTGGCGTATGAGCATGGTTTTCTTGACCATCCGCCACGCTTTGTACAGCGTGTGGCGGCGGTGCGTGAGCTTGCAGAGCGGGGTGAAAACACCCAGCCGCCGCGCCACCTGCTCAAGGCAATGCTCTAGTTAGAATCGACCCCTTCCCCTCACAACAGGCCAAACCCCCATGGGACACCCCTCAGCCACCCAGCTCACCGGCAGCATCGTTGCACTTGCCACGCCATTGCACGACGATGGCAGCGTGGACTACCCGGCGCTGCGCAAGCTGATTGACTGGCACGTTGCCGAAGGCACAGACTGCATCGGCGTGGTCGGCACCACCGGCGAGTCGCCCACCGTGAGCGTGCAGGAGCACTGCGAAATCATCCGCGTCTCGGTCGAGCAGGCCAACAAGCGCGTGCCCATCATGGCTGGTTGCGGCGCAAATTCCACGGCTGAGGCCATCGAGCTGGCCAAGTTTGCCAAAAGTGTGGGTGCCGACAGCCAGTTACAGGTGGTGCCTTATTACAACAAGCCCACGCAAGAAGGCCAATACCAGCATTTCAAGGCCATTGCAGAAGCCACCGGTGACCTGCCGCTGGTGCTTTACAGCGTGCCTGGGCGCACCGTGGTCGATCTGCAGGTGGACACCGTGCTGCGCCTGGCGCAGATCCCGGGCATCGTGGGCATCAAGGAAGCGTCGGCCAATCTGGAGCGGGCGCAGTGGTTGCTGCGCGAGCGGCCTCAAGGCTTTGCGGTGTATTCGGGCGACGACGGCTCTGCCGTGGCGCTGATGCTGTGCGGCGGCCAAGGCAACATCAGCGTGACGGCCAATGTGGCACCGCGCCTGATGCACCAGCTGTGTGTGGCGGCCATTGCCGGTGATTGCAAAACGGCGATGGCCCTTCAATTCAAACTCATGCCGTTTCACAAGGTGCAAGGCATTGAGTCCAACCCCATTCCTGTGAAATGGGCCATGGCCCGCATGGGTTTGTGTGGCGGGGCCTTGCGCCTGCCGATGACGCCGCTGTCGAAAAACCTGGAGTCCCTGGTGGAAGATGCGCTTCGCCAATGTGGCCTGATTTGACTTAACCCCCAAGCGAAAAGAACTGAACGTGAACATTTCCGTGCCCTCATTTGCCAAATTCGCCATCTTGAGCGCAAGCCTTGCGCTGTCGGCCTGCTCCGTTTTGGAGAGCGACAAGATTGACTACAAAAGCGCCAGCCGGGGTAACTCCCTGGAAGTGCCACCTGATTTGACCCAGCTGTCGCGCGACTCGCGCTACGCGGTGCCGGGCGGTGCGGTGTCTGCCAATGCCTTGCAGCTCAACCAGGCCAATGCGCCGGTCGCCGCCATTGCGGCTACGTCATTGGGCGACGTGCGCATCGAGCGCTCAGGCACCCAGCGCTGGCTGGTGGTGAACCGCAATGCCGACGCGCTGTGGAGCCCGCTGCGCGACTTCTGGCAGGAAAACGGTTTTCTGCTGACGCTGGATCAGTCCAATCTGGGCATCATGGAAACCGACTGGGCTGAAAACCGCGCCAAGCTGCCGCAAGACTTCATCCGCAACACCATCGGCAAGTTGTTTGACTCGCTGTATTCCACCTCCGAGCGCGACCGCTTCCGCACCCGTCTGGAGCGTAACGCCAGCGGTGGCACCGAAATTTATGTGAGCCACCGCGGCCTCACCGAGGTTTACAGCAGCACCCAGAAAGATCAGACCGTGTGGCAACCGCGCCCCAGCGACCCTGAGCTGGAAGCCGAGTTTCTGCGCCGCCTGATGGTCAAACTGGGCGTGCCCGCCGAGCAGTCCAAAACGCTGGTGGCAGCCAGCACCGTGAAACTGAGCTCACGGGTCTCCAAAGTCAACGAGCAGCCGGTGGTACTGATCGACGAAGGCTTTGACCGCGCCTGGCGCCGCGTCGGCCTGACGCTGGATCGCACCGGCTTCACCGTGGAAGACCGTGACCGCAATGCGGGTACCTACTTTGTGCGTTACGTGGAGCCAAATACCGACAAGAAAGAGCCTGGCTTTTTTGGTCGCCTGCTGGGTGGCGGTGGCACAGCTACTGCGCCTTTGAAATTCCGCATCACCGTCAAGAGCCAGGGCGAAGCCACCACCGTGGCCGTGCTCAATGCGGCCGGCGCACCCGAAGCCTCGGCCAATGCGCAGCGCATTGTTCAGGTGATTGCCGACGACCTGAAGTGAGTCGTGGCTGCAGCCTTAAAAAGGCAGCCTCGGCTGCCTTTTTTGATGGATCACAACGTCCACCCTCATGACTCGATTCACTATCAAATCAATAGCTGCTTGAGCAATCTTTACAAGGGCTGATGGCACTTTTTGCCATAAAAACTCAAGACAAGGCCCCCCGCGCATCGACCCGGATGATGCGATCCACCTTGCCGGCGTTCAGCCCGCCGCCCACACCCACCATGTAGTCGTGCAGGTTCACGGTGGGGTCGCAGTGGCCGGGGATTAGCCATAGCTTCTGGCCGATCAAGGGCAGGCGGTTGCCGCGGCCCACGGCGTTGGGCGCAATGCGCAAAATGCCGTGCTCGTCGCCGCCGTTGCTGTATTCCAGCGGGCTATCGTTCAGCTGGCTGTGCACCACGGGCATGCCGGAGTCGATGGCGTGGCTTTTGTGGCCGGCGTCGCACACCACATGGTCAGCACTGACGCTGATGACCTGGGTTTTCAGGAACAGTGCGTGCTCGAATTTGGGCTGCGCCGGGTCACGCTCGTTTTGCGCGTAATCGGCGTCCATGAACAAAAAAGAACCCGGTTGCACCTCGCCATACACGCCGCTGGCCGCCTCCAGCACCAGACTACCCGTGCCCGCACCGGTGACCAGATCCACCGCAAAACCGGCTGATTCGATCAAGCGGCGGGTAAAGGCCACGTCTTCTACCGCAATGGCAATGGCCTCGCGGCGCTCTTGAGCGCTGCGCAGGTGCTGGGCTTTGCCGTGGTAGGCGTGCAGGCCGGCAAAGCGCAAGGCCGGGTGCTTGCGAATTTCATAGACCAGACCCACGGCGGCGGGGCTGGGCGGCACGCCGCAGCGGTGCTGGCCCACGTCAATTTCGATAAACACATCGACCACCGCCGCATGGCCAGGCCGGCTGTTGGCGCTGCCATTGGCCACGCGCGCCTGGTTCATGGCTTCGGCCAGGCGGGTGATGCCATCGACGCTGTCCACGGCAATGGCCAGTTTGCCGCTGCGGGTGGCCAGCAACTGGGCCAATGCGGCCACGCGGGCCAGTTTGTGCGGGGCAATCACCTGGTTGCTGATGAACACGTCGTTGACCCCACCGGCCACCATGGCCTGGGCCTCGGCTGTTTTCTGCACGCACACGCCCACAGCGCCCGCCTGCACCTGCATGCGGGCCAGGGCCGAGCTTTTGTGCATTTTGGCGTGCGGTCGCCAGCGCACATTGCGCTTTTTGGAGAACTCGGCCATGCGGGTGAGGTTGCGGTTCATCGCGTCCAGGTCAATCACCAGCATGGGGGTGTCAATGGCTTCCACGCTCTGGCCGATCAGGGCTTTCAGCTCGTCGGGCAAGGGCCGGGTGGGGGTTTTGTCTGCCAGGTCCTGCAATAAGGGGGTGATGTTGCGGTCGATTGCCGAAGCAAAACCGCGTGTGGTCGAGCGATCGGTAAGGGGCATAGGGTTAGACGGGCAAAGGTGTCAGGCAAAAGTATCAGGCCGACAGTATCAGGCAAAAAATCGGACAAAAATCAGGCAGAAAGCTCGTCGATCGATTCAGCGTCCAGGTGCCGGGTATCGGCCCAGCCGACCAGGGTGAAGCCCGCTGGGCTGTGCAGCAAGCGGTTGATGGCAGCGTTGCCCAGCTCCCAGGTTCGCGGCGCCTGCAGCGACTGGCCGGTGGCGGCGCGGTACAGCGCGTCTAGCGCGCCACCGTGCGTGACCACGACGATTTGCTGACCCGTGTGCACGGCGGCCAGCGCGCTGACCGTTGCCACGATACGCATTTGCACCACCACCAGTGATTCCCCACCCCCCAGCGGCGCAAAGTCGCTCTCGCGGGTGCGCCAGCGCTGCGCCGCATCGGGCCACAGGGCCGCCACTTCGTCAAAGGTTTTTCCCTCAAAGTCACCAAAGTGGCGCTCGCGCAGGCCTTCGTCGGTGGTTACCGAAAGCCCAAGCGAGTCGGCAATTGACAAGGCTGTGTCCCAGGCGCGCAGCAGGTCGCTGCTGTACACCGCTGCAATATCTTCACCAGCCAGGGTCTGCGCCGTCTGGCGGGCCTGCCAGCGGCCTTTGTCATTCAGCGCAATGTCAAGGTGACCTTGCACGCGGCTGTCGACGTTCCAGGCGGTTTCGCCGTGGCGCACGGCAATGATTCGGGTGGGTTCCATGCTTGTTGTTTATTGAACAGGTTTCGGGGCAGAAGCAGCCGTTGCAGGGCTGACAACCGTCGTGGTCGCAGGGGCACCCACTTGCACGCTGACGCGGCGCACGCCAGTGGGCGGGTTGGGAAAGCCCTGCATGGCCGCTTCAAACATCGCGGCCAATACGGCCCGGCTGTCAGACCAGGGCCCATCACCCGTGGCCCGGCTTTCAAACACCACGCGGTTGCCGGCCAGCTCGCGCACCACCACGCTGGCCTCGCGCTTGTACCAGGGCTGCTCGCTGCGCAGCAGGCCACCGCCCCAACCAAACCCAAAACTCACCCCGCCGCGGCCATAGCCGCCAAACACCGGCCCCACAGCGCCCATGCCAAAGTCGTCCCACGGGTCAGCCCAGGGCGACAGCACCCGCTGCACCCGGGCCGTCACCTGCACGCTGTAGCGCGGGGCTGCATCGTCACGGCGCAAACCCGCTTTAAACAAGGCTGCATCAGCCAGCGACTCCACCAGGTCTTGCTGGCCACCGTCCAGTTGCTGTGACGGCAGGCGCTCAAAGCGGTAGCTGGGCTGAGCGGGCAGGGCGGGCATGCCCGAGAACGATTGCACCTGCGTGTCCACCACCCAGGTGCTGGCGCAGCCCTGTAAGGCTAAGGCGACGACCCCGATCAGCAGGTGTGTGCGCCACATGGTCAAACCACGACTTGTAATGTTTGCAGGCCCTGCAGGCTGCGTGCAGGCAGGGTCGGCGGCAGGGGTTGCGGGTCAAAGGCCATGTCGCCATTGTCGTCGGCCACACCGGTGGTTTTCAAGCCTTTGAAATCGTGCAAATTGCTGTCCATCAGGTGTGAAGGAGCCACGTTTTGCATCGCGGTGAACATGGTTTCGGTGCGGCCGGGGTATTTTTTCTCCCACTCACGCAGCATGGCTGCCACCTGTTTGCGCTGCAGGTTTTCCTGGCTGCCGCACAGCGTGCAGGGAATGATGGGGAACTGCTGGTGCGCGGCCCAGGCAATCAGGTCTTTTTCGGCCACATAGGCCAGCGGGCGAATCACCATGTGGTGGCCGTCGTCGCTGGTCAGCTTGGGTGGCATGCCTTTTAATTTGCCGGCAAAAAACATATTCAAAAAGAAGGTTTGAATCATGTCGTCGCGGTGGTGGCCCAGGGCCACTTTGGTGGCACCCAACTCATCAGCCACGCGGTACAAAATGCCCCGGCGCAGCCGCGAGCACAGGCTGCACATGGTTTTGCCAGGCGCAATTTTTTCCTTGACGATGGAATAGGTGTCCTGGTTTTCAATGTGAAACGGCACACCCAATTTGGACAGGTACTCAGGCAGCACATGCTCGGGAAAACCGGGTTGCTTCTGGTCCAGGTTCACCGCAATCAGCTCAAAATCAATCGGCGCACGCTGCTGCATCTTGAGCAAGATGTCCAGCATGCCGTAGCTGTCTTTGCCGCCCGAGACGCACACCATCACCTTGTCGCCCGCTTCAATCATGTTGAAGTCCATGATGGCCTGGCCGACCTGGCGGCACAGGCGTTTTTCCAGCTTGGCTACCTCGTGCGCGGCGCGCAGGGCGGTATCGCGCTCGGCGGCGAAATTGCGTGCTGCCACAACGGGCTCGTCTTCAATCCAAACAGCGCTCATAAAAATCCTTCAATTCAAATGCAGCCAGTTCAGGCCTGGAAATCGAGAAAAATCCCGGTCAAAACTGACCAGCCGCAGGCTGGCTGCCATGGCAAAGGCGGCTAGGTATGCATCAGGCCACATGCGCGGTGGCCAGGGCGCATGCACGGCTAACTTCATCCAGGTGGTCTCCAGCTCCAATGGGTCTTGCATCAGACCCACCCGGCTTTGCTGGCGTACCAGTTGATATGCCTCAAGCGCCTGAATAGGCGTCATTGTTCGTTCCTTCAGCATGGCAGGCTGACAGAGCAAGCGCTTGAAACCCAAAGCTGTATGTCTGCAAAACCATATTTTGCTGTTTGCCGGCCCGCTCCAATAAGCCTGCGCCGCCGCATAGTGCACGTGGTCGGCGTCACCCAGAGCAACCCAAACATTCACGTCCAATAAATCGCCCAGGGCTGGCGCGGCAGTATTCGCGCTCACAGCGCACGATCGTTTTGACCATCCTGTGACGCGGGCCGCATGAGTTGTGCGATCTTTGCGTCTTCCTCCCCGTAGAGCAGCTCGTAAATGCCTGCATTGGTCAGAAGACGTGGGTCGTGTGGGCTGGGTTGGCCGCTTGACGCTACCAACACGGGAAAGGGGCTACGTGGCAGGGATGTCGCAGACTCTTTCGATGTAAGCCCTTGCTGCACAAACTCAACAAAAAGTTCTTTGAGTGATTTGCCGTCCATCGCCGCGCGCGCTTTCAGCGAGCGAAATAGAGAATCTGGGAGGTCAAGTGTGGTTCGCATAAAAGCATATTAGCATCAATATGCTATTTCAACAAACCCAGCAGTTCCCGAATCGCCGCGCGATGCACCGCCACGCGACTGGCCATGGGCAGCCTGTCTGGCGTTTCGACAATAAAACTGTTGGGCACCCCTTGCATGCGGGCCCATAGCGATGCCGTGGTCAGGCGGATGCTGGAAAACTCGGCTTGGGGCACGCGGTACATGCCCTGCGGTGCGTGTGGCGCGTGCTGGACGCCGCTTGCCTGTTCAATGCGGGTGATCAGGCTGTCCAGCCTGTCGGTTTGCGCCGGTGCGTAGGCCAACAGATAAAACCCATCGTGAAAACGATCCTCATGCAAATCCACCAGCAGCGCACAGCGCTCTGTCTGCAGCAATGCTTTGACGAGGCCGGCCTCCTGAGCGCTGCCGCTCACAAACTGCCGGGCCACATCGCGGTTGTCGCCGTTGTGGCGCAGGTCGCGCGCCCAGCCCCAGGGGTTGACCAGCGGCACCAACACAAAGCTGTACTTGGCCAGCACGGGCGGCGCTTTGCTCAGGTCTTGCGCCAATGACAACAGCGCTTGGGTGCCTGCCGGCTCGTTGCCATGCACACCGCCCAGCAGGCACACCGTGGGCGCGTGCGGGTTGACCGCCTCTTGCCGCAACACCCAAATGGGCAGTGCCGCCTGCCCGTATGCAACCCGGCCCAGCTCGTGCATGGGCAGACCCGTTGACCGCAGGGCGTCGTCGAGTGCCCGCACATCGCGCACCACGGCGTTTTTACGCCAGAAAAAGTACCAGGTGTCCCGCTGGTACGACAGGCCATACCAGGCCGCTACCAGCACCGCGCACAGAACGGTGATGCGCAGCAGGCGCAGCCACAGCTTGCGCCTTACCACTGCCCGGTCTCGCTCGGCCGCGAAATCGCGACCCAAGCACTTGACGCGTAAGTCACCAAACCTCCAGCCTCAGTCGTTGATTCGCGCCAGTGGGCAGTTGCGCAAACGCCTTGTCGCGGCTGACCAGCGTCATATCCAGTGCGGCGGCATGAGCGGCAATCATCATGTCAAAGTCGCTGAGGTTGGTGCCTTGTGCTTCCAGCGAAGCGCAAAACTCGCCGTAGCAGGTCGCTACGTCCTCATCCCACGGCAGCACGTCCATGCGCAGCAGCACTTGGGCCAACGCATTTCGCAAACGAACGGGTTGCCCTTTGCGATGCAAGCCGTATTCCAGCTCCGCAAGGGTCACGCTAGACATCACAGCCTGCCCCACGGGAACCGTCGTCAGGTGCGTCAGCAATTGTGCATCTCGGCCCTGCATGATGTGGCTAATGACGTTGGTGTCCAGCATGTAGCGCTGGCTCATTCCTGGAAGCCCTCAAACGGGTCTCGCCGAGTGCGGGTTTGGCGGCGTTCAATCAACAAGTCGTCGTCCTTGTTATGAGCCACCACGTCGAGCAAGCCCTGCCAATCGGTAGGTTTGCGCGACAGCACCACATCGCCCGTGGCGGGGTCATGGCGGATGAAGACTTCGGCAACATCAAAGCGGAATTCCAGCGGCAGGCGAACCGCTTGGCTGCGGCCAGTGGCAAATATTTTGGCGGTTTGGTGCATTGATTTCCCCACTCAGATGGTATATCTCATGGTATCCATCCATGTGATGGACGTCAAGACGACCTCAACTCACCACCGCCCGGTCTCCACCCGAATCGCCACCTCGCAGTCGTCAAAAATTTCCAGTTTGGCGATCTTCACCCGCACACCCTGCACGCCGGGCAGTTGCATCAGCCGATGGGCAAGTTTGCCGATCAGGCTTTCCAGCAGGTTGATGTGGCGCTCGGTGCATTCGTCAATGATGATTTTGCGCACCTTGCGGTAGTCCAGCACATGCAGGATGTCGTCGTCGCGGGGTTCCAAGGCCTGCGGGCCGAGGTTGAGTTCGGCATCGACCTGTATGGGCTGCGGGGCCGATTTTTCGTGCTCCAGAATGCCCAGGTTGGCGTCAAAACGCAGGCCGGTGAGGGTGAGAATTTGTTGGCCTTGGGTGGTCATGTCGGATTTTTGTTTACTACTGTTTTAATAGCTGCACACGCGCTCTGGGCTTGCACGTTTGCCCAATTCGGTCTCACATCAACGAAAAATCCCGCTCAAACCGCATCAAATGCTGCCCGCCGTCCACCAGCAGGGTGGTGCCTGTGATGGAGGCATTGTCGAGCGCAAACTTTACCGTGGCCACCACATCAGCGGCGGTGGACGAGCGGCCCAGCGGCGAGAGTTTGTGCAATTGCTGGAATTTGTCGTCGCTGAGCATGTGGCTGGTCAGCGTGAGGCCTGGGGCCACGCCCACCACGCGCAGCTGGGGGGCCAGGGCCTGGGCCAGCAGCGTGTTGGCGGCTTCCAGCGCGGCTTTGCTTAAGGTGTAGCTGAAAAAGTCGGGGTTGGGGTTCCACAGCTTCTGGTCCAGCAGGTTGACGACGACGCCCTGCGACTGTCTTTCGCTCACATGACGGTGCAGCGCCTGCGCCAGCAGCACGGGCGCGCCGGTGTTGCTGCGCAGGTGCGTGTCCAGCGCGGCAAAGCTGAAGGTGTGGGGCGTGTCGTGTTCAAAGGTGCTGGCGTTGTTGACCACGGCGTCAAGTTGGCCGAAGTGCTCAATCACACGCGGCACCAGTGCGCGCACTTGATCCTCGTCAGCCAAATCAGCATCAAAAGCGGCAGCAGCCCATGAATTACTTGCTAGAGCAGCTACGGTTTCCATAGCATCAGATTCTGAATGGCGGTAATGCACGGCAACCTGCCAGCCGGCCTGGCCGAGTGCCAGCGCAATCTCGCGGCCCAGGCGTTTGGCGGCACCGGTGACGAGCACGGTTCGGGGGCGGGTGTGTGGTTTGGTTTCTGACATGGCAATCGGTGGCGGGCCGGGCATCGCAGACAATCGCTGCGTGACCCAAACGCCAACCAGTTTACCGACCCCCGCCATCACCCATGACCCGCTGCTGGCATTGATCCAGCGCGCCATCACGCAAGCCGGTGGCTGGCTGCCGTTTGACCGCTTCATGGCATTGGCGTTGTACGCGCCCGGCCTGGGCTACTACAGCCGCAGCGCAGGCCAGATTGGTGCCTTTCCCGCGGGCGGCAGCGACTTCACCACCGCGCCCGAAATCTCCCCGCTGTTTGGCCAGACCCTGGCGGTGCAAGTGGCCCAGGCGCTGCAAGCCACCGGCACCGACGAGCTGTGGGAATTTGGGGCGGGCACCGGCGCGCTGGCGCTGCAGGTGTTGACCGCTTTGCAGGCCACGGGCCAGCCCGTGCGCCGTTACACCATAGTTGACCTGTCTGGCAGCCTGCGCGGGCGCCAGCAAGAAACCTTGGCCGCTTTTGGCGACACCGTGCGCTGGGCGGGCGAACTGCCGGACGCCCTGCAAGGCGTGGTGCTGGGCAACGAGGTGCTGGACGCCATGCCCGTCAAGCTGGTGGCCCGGCTGCAGGGTGTGTGGCACGAGCGTGGTGTCGCGCTGCACGATGACCAACTGAACTGGGCCGACGTGCCCACCGACTTGCGCCCGCCACTTGAAATTGACGGCCCACACAATTACGAAACCGAAATCCACCCCCAGGCCGAAGCCTTCATCGCCACCGTGGCGCAGCGCCTGCTAGCCAGCGAAAAGGGCGGTGCCGCCTTCTTCATCGACTACGGCTTCCCCGAAACCGAGTACTACCACCCTCAGCGCCACATGGGCACCTTGATCTGCCACCAGGCCCACCAGGCCGGCGGCAACCCCTTGGCCGAGGTGGGCCGCAAAGACATCACCGCGCATGTGAACTTCACCGGCCTGGCCGTGGCGGCGCAAGACGCAGGCTTGAGTTTGCTGGGCTACACCAGCCAGGCGCGGTTTTTATTGAACTGCGGTTTGCTATCAAAACCAGAGCTGCTTGAGCAATCAATCTCTGGGCGAACCCTGCTTTTGGTCAATGAACACGAGATGGGCGAGCTGTTCAAGGTGATGGGCTTTTGCACCGGCCAGCCGTTCGACG
The DNA here is from genome assembly GCA_013297875.1 of Comamonadaceae bacterium. Taxonomy (GTDB): domain Bacteria; phylum Pseudomonadota; class Gammaproteobacteria; order Burkholderiales; family Burkholderiaceae_C; genus JAAFIW01. The sequence goes on from JAAFIW010000002.1 coordinate 47,311, forward strand.
CGCTGGGTTTTGCGGCCGGCGACCGGTCGCACCGGCTCTGAACATGTTCCGCTGGTTTATCGTCATCCTGCTGGCCCTGATTCTGATTAACGGCCTGTCGCCCTGGCTGGCCAAGCTGGGTTTTGGCAAGCTGCCGGGCGATTTCCGCTTCCGGCTGTTCGGGCGGGAGTGGTTTTTGCCGGTGACCACTACGATTGTGTTGAGTCTGGTGGTGGGCGTGGTGGCGAAGGTTGTCTGACGCGTTTCCCGGCGGAAATCAAGACTCAATAGCCCAGCGATGCGCACACTTGCGGCAACACACGCCAGTCAAGCGCTGGGGCCGGTCTTCGCTGACCACCTCCAGCCGCCCATACTCGCCGCAGGCTTTGCAGGTGGCCTGGCTGGCCATGGCCTCGGCGTATCCCAACAGAAACAGATAGCGGCGCAGTGCCCACAGGCTGATGGCGGCGCAGACCAGTACAAACAGCACGTCCAGTAACTTGCCCAGGGGCGCCGCGCCGTCAAACGCTTCAAAACTGGCCAATAGGGCCAGCAGCGACAGCAAGGCCAGCACCAGGTGGACATGGCCTGCCATCAGCTCGCGCTCATGCCATTTGCGAAAACCCACACGCCGAATGCCTTCGGCCAGCGGGTGGGTTAGCACAATGCTGTAGGCGTCGAGTTTGGAAAAATTCATGGTCGGCATCATCCTAGAAACTGCAGTTGGACGCGCCCGAGTGGGCCGCCATGGGGTGGGCTGGCAAGGCGCGACAACGACGCAGGCTCTTGCCTGCTAGGCGGAGCAACGCGGCCAGCGCGCGCCAGGGTGGCTCAATCGGGTGCGTAGCGTTCTCAGCCAACTGGTGAACCCAATCAACGCTACAAGTGTTTGATTTCATTGGAAAAAGTTGCCGGGATAAGCGGTCAATTGCTGTTTCTAGGATCACTGCAAAACTGCAGCCACTGCTGCAAGTCGTGCCTGGTAAATCACTTGACCAATCTCGGGGCCCTTGGCGCCGGCCTGGCTGGCTTGGGCTGCTGCTGATGAGGTCTCAACCGCCTGCGCCGCAGCTAGCGCACCCAGGAGCCGCTCGCGTTGCGGATACGCCGCGTCGTGCAAGCCCAGGCGTCCCCTTGCATCGCATTCGCAGGCCAGCAGGGCGTCGGCAAAACGCTGGGGTTTGCGGATGGCGTCGCAGCGGGTGAGCAGGCGCATCACGGCTTTGGCGTCCAGGCTGGCGCTGCGGTGGATGTTGCTGTGCTCGCGTGCCACTAGGTCGGCCAGGTCGCGGCAGTCGGTGGGCACGCGCAGGCGCTCGGCCACGTGGGCTGCCAGCTCGGCGCTGCGGGTTTCGTGGTCGATGTGGCGGCCCAGTTGGGGGTTGGCCTGCATTTTTTCGTGCCAGTGCCCGGGGGTGTAGGCCTCGCCCAGGTCTTGCGCAAAGGTCGAATCGTTGCCCAGATCGGTCGTGCCCTTGCCCAGGTCGTGCATCAGGCAGGCCCAGCGCACGGGCAGGGGTGCGTGCAACTGCGCGGCCATGTCCAGCACCATCAAGAGGTGTACGCCGGTGTCGATCTCGGGGTGGTGCTCGGCCCGCTGGGGCACGCCCCACAGGCGGTTGACTTCGGGTAACAACCGCGCCAATGCACCGCCATCGCGCAGCACCGTGAACATGCGTGAGGGTTGGCGCTCCATCAGGCCGCGCGCAAGCTCTTGCCAAACCCGCTCGGGCACCAGCGCGTCGACCTCGCCGTCTTGCACCATCTGGCGCATCAGCAATTGAGTTTCAGGGGCTACAGAAAAGTCTTTGAAGCGCGCGGCAAACCGGGCCAGGCGCAGGATACGCACCGGGTCTTCGCGGAAGGCGTCGGTCACGTGGCGCAGCACCTTTTTTTGCAAATCGGCCTGGCCGTGCCAGGGGTCGATCAAATCGGCAGATTTCAAGGAAAAAGTGCCATCAGCCCATATGAAATCTGCTGAAACAGCTATTGAATTGATAGTAAGATCACGCCGGGCCAGGTCTTGTTCCAAGGTGACATCGGGTGCGCTATGCACCTCAAAACCGCGGTAGCCCCGCGCCGTTTTGCGCTCGGTACGGGCCAGGGCGTATTCCTCTTGGGTCTGCGGGTGCAAAAACACCGGAAAGTCTTGCCCCACTTGCAGAAAGCCGCGCGCCACCATGTCGTCGGGCGTGGCGCCCACCACCACCCAGTCGCGGTCTTGTACCGGTAGACCGAGCAGGGCGTCGCGCACGGCACCGCCGACGAGAAAGATGTTCATGGGTGAGCGTGGGGGCGAGTGCATACAGGGGCTGCGATTGTCCATGACCGGTGGCTTAAACTGCCCCCATGAAAGCGCAACCCGCACACCGCCGCGTCGACATGGCATCTTTTTGTGCTGCCCAGGGCCATCTGCAGCAGGCAGAGGCCCTGGCTCACTATGCGCGCCTGACCACGCATCTGAGCGACGAGGCCTCGCCCGCCGACCCCCGCACGGTTGACTGGCAGGCCCAAGGCCAGTTGCGCACTTCGGTTGGGCAGGCCGATGTGCCATGGCTGCACCTGCAAGCCGAAACCACGGTGCCACTGACCTGCCAGCGCTGCCTGACCCCTGTGCAGGTATTGCTACAGGTGGATCGCTGGTTTCGTTTCGTGGCCGATGAGGCGACAGCCGAACGGGAGGACGAAGAGTCCGAAGAAGATCTGCTGGCCATTAGCCGCGAATTTGACCTGCAGGCGCTGGTGGAAGACGAGTTGCTGATGGAGTTGCCCGCCGTGCCGCGGCATGACGAGTGCCCAGTGCCGGTGCAGTTGTCGGCGGGTGACGCCGAATTTGAAGCGGCGTTTGAGGAAAAAACCAATCCATTTGCCGCTTTAGCCCTGCTCAAGGGCTTAGGGAACGGTCAAAAGACTTGAGACCATCGCCGCTCGGGCTATAATCTGAGGCTTTTCGCAGTAGCCCAGCATACGGTTGTCCTGCTGCAGTTGTCCAACCCCCAGACTGTTTTTTTGTGCTGTAGCTTTGGCTACACGCCAGCTGCCACAAGCAGCCGTTGAAAAGTCTTTGAATTTTAGGAGCCCACCATGGCCGTTCAGCAAAACAAGAAATCGCCGTCCAAGCGCGGCATGCACCGCTCGCACAATGCACTGGTGGTGCCAGGCATTGCAGTGGAGCCCACCACCGGTGAAACCCATTTGCGCCACCACATCAGCCCCAACGGTTTTTACCGTGGCCGCCAGGTGCTCAAAAACAAATCCGAGGCTTGAGGATCGGGTGGGCCGTTTTGGTCCACCGGTTCGCTGATTCAAGCCCGCTTCGGCTGCAGGTACAACCAAAGGCCCGACGCTGCCCTCGCGTAGCATCGGGCCTTTGTTTTGGCCCTGTTTTTGTGCACTCACACGCTTTTTCATGACCGCAGCTGTAACCACCTTGGCCGTTGACTGCATGGGCGGTGACCACGGCCCGCGCGTCACGCTGGTGGCTTGCCAAAGATTTCTCGAATCGCACCCTGACGCCGTCTTGCTCCTGGTGGGGCAACCGGAGCAGATGATGCAGGCGCTTCCCAAGTTTCAACATCCCCGCGCGCGGGTGGTGGCCGCCGGCGAGGTGGTGACCATGCAAGATTCGCTGGAAGTGGCACTGCGCCGTAAAAAAGACTCGTCGATGCGAGTGGCCATTGCGCAGGTCAAAGCCGGTGTGGCCGATGTGGCAGTGTCGGCGGGAAACACCGGGGCGCTGATGGCGATTGCCCGCTATCTGCTCAAAACCGTGGACGGTATTGACCGCCCCGCCATCGCCACCCAACTGCCCAACGCCGCGGGTGGAGCCACCACGGTGCTGGATTTGGGTGCCAATGTGGACTGCACGGCTGAACATTTGTTGCAGTTTGCGGTCATGGGCTCGGCTCTGGTGTCGGTACTTAAAAATGACAACAACCCGACGGTGGGCTTGCTGAACATTGGCGAAGAAGTCATCAAAGGCAACGAAATCATCAAAAAAGCAGGCGAATTGCTGCGATCAGCGGCTAAATCGGGCGATTTGAATTTTTATGGCAATGTTGAGGGCAACGATATTTTTAAAGGCACCACGGACATCGTGGTCTGTGACGGTTTTGTCGGCAATGTGGCACTCAAAACCAGCGAAGGCCTGGCCTCGATGATTGGTGGTTTTCTGAAAGCCGAGTTTTCTCGCAACTGGTTTACAAGACTTGCTGCCATCTTCGTTTATCCGGTGCTATCTGGCTTTAAAAAACGCATGGATCACCGACGTTACAACGGTGCGGCCTTGCTCGGGCTGCGTGGCCTGGTGTTTAAAAGCCATGGCTCGGCCGATGCTTTTGCGTTTGAACAGGCTTTGAACCGGGCGTATGATGCCGCCCGAAACCAATTGCTGGCCAAAGTTCAGGCGCGCATTGCGCATGCGGCCCCGCTGTTGGCAGGCAGCCAGGCAGCCCAGCACACACCCAAAGCGTTAGAACAACCCTTGGCCGAACCAACCTGATGAGACGCTTTTCTCGTATCACCGGCACTGGCAGCTACCTGCCGCCGCGCCGCCTGTCCAATGCCGACTTGGCTGCTGAGTTGGCCACCAAAGGCGTGGAAACCTCGGACGACTGGATCGTGGAGCGCACCGGCATTCGCGCCCGCCATTTCGCCGCGCCCGATGTCTGTGCCAGCGATTTGGGCTTCGAAGCCGCCAAAGCTGCCCTGCAAGCCGCAGGCCGCGCGCCGCAAGACATTGACCTGATCATTGTGGCCACGTCCACACCCGACATGGTGTTCCCGTCGACCGCCTGCATCCTGCAGCACAAGCTGGCGCAACTCAATGATGCGGCCAAGGGCATCGCCGGTTGCCCCGCGTTTGACGTGCAGGCCGTGTGCAGCGGTTTTGTGTATGCGCTCACCGTGGCCGACGCGATGATTCAAACCGGCGCAGCCAACCGGGCGCTGGTGATTGGCAGCGAGGTGTTCTCGCGCATTCTTGATTTCACCGACCGCACGACTTGCGTGCTGTTTGGCGACGGCGCAGGTGCCGTGGTGCTGGAAGCGTCGGACACGCCCGGCATTTTGGCCAGCGACCTGCATGCCGACGGCAAGCACGTGGGCATTTTGTGCGTGCCCGGCAATGTGTCGGGTGGGCGGGTGATCGGCTCTCCCCTGTTGACAATGGACGGCCAGGCCGTGTTCAAACTGGCCGTAGGCGTGCTGGAAGACGCCGCCCGAGCCACCTTGGCCAAAGCAGGCTTGAAAGACACCGACATTGACTGGCTGATTCCTCACCAGGCCAACATCCGCATCATGCAAAGCACAGCCAAAAAGCTGAAAGTGCCGCTTGAAAAGCTCATCGTCACCGTTGACCAACACGGCAACACCTCAGCCGCCTCGATTCCGCTGGCGTTGGATGTGTCGGTGAAAAGCGGCAAGATCAAACCCGGTGACACCCTGATGCTGGAAGGCGTCGGTGGTGGTTTCACCTGGGGTGCGGTGCTATTGAAGTTGTAGCTGCTCGAGCAGTGAATCTCTGGGCTGGTGCCCGATTTGACTTAAATTTCTCAGAAAAATGACCGATTTTGCTTTTGTCTTCCCCGGCCAGGGCTCCCAGGCCGTTGGCATGCTGGACGCCTGGGGCGACCACCCGGCTGTCGCCCAGACCCTGCGTGAAGCTTCTGACGCCCTGGGCGAAGACATCGCCAAACTGATCAACGAAGGCCCGAAAGAAGCCCTGGCGCTGACCACCAACACCCAGCCGGTGATGCTGGTGGCGGGTGTGGCGGCGTACCGGGCCTGGCTGGCCGAAGGTGGCGGCGTGCCGTCAGTGGTGGCCGGGCATTCGCTGGGCGAGTATTCGGCTTTGGTCGCTTCGGGGGTGTTGACTCTGGCGCAAGCCGCCCCGCTGGTGCGCCTGCGGGCCCAGGCCATGCAGGACGCGGTGCCCGTGGGCGTGGGCGCGATGGCCGCTGTACTAGGCCTGGATGCTGCGAAAGTTGTAGCGGTTTGTGCAGATTCCACAAGGGCTAGCGGTGAAATTGCTGAAGCTGTGAACTTCAATGACCCGCTGCAAACCGTGATTGCTGGCAGCAAGGCTGGCGTGGAAGCGGCCAGCGTGGCGCTGAAGGCAGCCGGTGCCAAGCGCTGCCTGCCGCTGCCGGTGTCGGCACCGTTTCACTCCAGTTTGATGAAGCCTGCTGCCGAAAAGCTGCGTGAAGCCCTGGCCAACACCAACCTGGCGGTGCCGCAGATTCCAGTCGTCAACAACATTGACGTGTCCGTGGAAACCGACGCCAACCGTATCCGCGACGCGCTATACCGCCAGGCCTTTGGTCCGGTGCGCTGGGTCGAATGCGTGCAGGCCATCAAGGCGCGCGGCCTGGTGCAGATTGTGGAATGCGGCCCCGGACGGGTGTTGGCGGGCATGTGCAAGCGCATTGACGCCGAGTTGACCGGCAGCGCGCTGTTTGACCCTGCCACACTGGCCGAGGTGAAAGGCTTGCTGGCATGAGCGACGTCAAAAGCCTCCAGATTGCCCTGGTCACCGGTGCCACGCGCGGCATTGGCGCAGCCATTGCGCAGCAGCTGGCGCAGGCCGGGTTCCTGGTGATCGGCACCGCCACCACGGCTGAGGGCGCTATCAAAATAGAAGCTGCTTCAGCAATGAATACATGGGCTGGTGGCCTAAAAGGCTTAAAACTGGATGTGACAGACGCTGCAGCGGTCGAAGCCGCCATTGACGGCATCGTCAAAGCCCACGGCGGGCTGCACGTGCTGGTCAACAACGCCGGCATCACCCGCGACACCCTGGCCATGCGCATGAAAGACGACGACTGGGATGCGGTGATGGACACCAACCTGAAGGCCGTCTTCAGAGCCAGCCGCGCGGTGATGCGCACCATGATGAAGCAGCGCTATGGCCGCATCATCAACATCACCAGCGTGGTGGGCGCAATGGGCAATCCTGGGCAGGCCAACTACGCGGCTGCCAAGGCAGGCGTGGCCGGCATGACCCGTGCGCTGGCCCGCGAGCTGGGCAGCCGGGGCATCACCGTCAACTGCGTGGCACCCGGTTTCATCGAAACCGACATGACAGCCAGCCTGCCCGAAGAACAGCAAAAAGCCCTGCTCACGCAGATTCCGCTGGGGCATCTGGGCAAACCGGCGGATGTGGCCCATGCCGTGGCCTGGTTGGCGTCGCCGCAAGCGGGCTATGTCACCGGGCAGGAAATTCATGTCAATGGTGGCATGTATACGTAAGCTGCGAGCCCAGGCTGAAAGTTACACATTCCGTGTGATTTTTGCCGCAGTTAAACTCTCACATTCATTCACAACCCTCTGAGGGACCCATGAGCGATATCGAAACACGTGTCAAAAAAATCATTGCCGAACAACTCGGCGTCGAAGAGTCACAAGTCACCAGCGAAAAAGCCTTCGTGGCCGATCTGGGTGCCGACTCACTGGACACGGTGGAACTGGTGATGGCACTGGAAGACGAATTTGGCATTGAAATCCCTGACGAAGATGCCGAGAAAATCACCACCGTGCAAAACGCCATTGACTACGCCAACAACCACAAAAAAGCTTGAGCTTCAATTCAAGAGAAGGGTGATTCGGGGATGAGCCGACGTCGCGTAGTGGTCACAGGCCTGGGCTGTATCAGCCCAGTGGGCAACACAGTGGCCGATTCATGGGCCGGCCTGTTGGCAGGCAATTCCGGTATCACCCGAATCACCAAGTTTGATGCGTCAGCCTTCGCTTGCCAGATCGCAGGTGAAGTCAAAGGCTTCAGCCTGGATCCCTGGCTGAACTCCAAAGAGGCGCGCAGCATGGACACCTTCATCCACTACGGTGTGGTGGCGGCCCTGCAAGCCGTGCAAGACGCCGGTTTGCCCACCGGCGACGCCCTCACGGACGACCTGGCGGTGCGCATTGGCTGCGTGATTGGCTCCGGGATTGGCGGCTTGCCGCTGATCGAGGAAACCCACACCGAGCTGGTCAACCGCGGCCCGCGCCGTATCACCCCGTTTTTTGTGCCTGCCTCCATTACCAACATGGTGGCCGGTCAGGTGTCGATCAAGTGCGGCTTCAAAGGCCCCAACATCGCCATCGTCACCGCCTGTACCACGGGCCTGCACTGCATTGGCGACGCCGGCCGCATGATCGAGTACGGCGATGCCGACGTGATGATTGCCGGTGGCGCCGAGGCCACGGTGTCGCCGCTGGGCATTGGCGGTTTTGCCGCCATGCGTGCGCTGTCGACCCGCAACGACGACCCCGCTACCGCCTCGCGTCCCTGGGACAAAGACCGCGACGGTTTTGTGCTGGGCGAGGGTGCCGGCATTCTGGTGCTCGAAGAGTACGAGCACGCCAAAGCCCGTGGTGCCAGGATTTACTGCGAGCTGGCCGGCTTCGGCATGAGCGCCGACGCCAGCCACATGACCGCCCCCAACATGGACGGCCCGCGCCGCGCCATGCTGCTGGCCTTGCGCAATGCAGGCCTGAACACCGACGCGGTGAACTACGTGAATGCCCACGGCACCTCCACCCCGCTGGGCGACATCAACGAAAGCAATGCCATCAAAGCGGCGCTGGGTGACCATGCGAAAAAGACCGTGATCAGCTCCACCAAGTCCATGACCGGTCACTTGTTAGGCGGCGCAGGTGGCATTGAAAGCGTGTTCACCGTGCTGGCGGTGCACCACCAGAAAGTGCCCCCCACCATCAACATCTTCAACCAGGATCCCGAGTGCGACCTGGATTACTGCGCCAACACCGCGCGGGACGTGAAGATTGATGTGGCCGTGAAGAACAATTTCGGGTTTGGCGGCACCAACGGCACATTGGTTTTCAAACGCGTATAGGCCGGTTTACCGCGCAAGCGGCCGGTCTGCGCACTTTTCTTTTCCCTTCGTCACCTTCGCATGCACCACGCACCTGCGGTTGCCTACCCGGTGCAGCGCCCGCTTGGCCTGGGCGCTGCCATGCTGCTGATCTGGCTGGCTGGCGGGTGCGCGCTGTTTGCCTGGGCGCTTCAGTCGGGGCGGCCACAAGGTGCAAGCGATGCGTTTGAACAGGGGCGGCACGCCGGCGTGTTGCTGATGTGGCTGCTCTGTGGCGGGGCGGCGCTGTGGCAGTGGCGTGCCATGCCGCAGGGCCAGATCAGCTGGGATGGCCTGGTCTGGCAGTGGATTTCCAGCCAGCCCCCTAGCACGCCGCGCGAGGGCTCGCTGGAGGTGGTGCTGGATTTGCAGCGTCAGGTGCTGGCTCGCTGGCGTCCGCAAGCGCATGCTTTGCCGGGCGACGGCACCCGTGGTGCCTGGTTATGGCTGCGTGCCGGTGCTGCGCCAGCGCAATGGCACGGCTTGCGCTGTGCGGTATATTCGCCCGCCGCCGTGCAGAACCCGCCATCCGCTGTGGGTCTAAATGCCTGAACTGCCCCGCGCCGATATGAGTTCCACCCCCAACACACCCGAGCTCAGCTCCAACGACAGCGACATGTTGCTGGTGCAGCGCACGGTGGCGGGCGACCAGAAGGCCTACGGTTTGCTGGTCATCAAGTACCAGCGGCGCATTCAGCGCCTGATTGGCCGCATGGTGCGCGATGTCGATCTGGTGGAGGATATTTCCCAGGAAACCTTCATTCGCGCCTACCGGGCGCTGGCGCAGTTTCGCGGCGACGCGCAGTTCTACACCTGGCTGTACCGCATTGCCGTGAACACAGCCAAGAAGATGCTGCTGGACATGAAACGCGATCCGACCATCTCCGAGGCGGCGCTGCGCGGGTCATTGGACGACGACGATGAAACTTCCCGGTTGGATAACGAACTAATTGCAGAAGAGACACCCGAATCAAGCTACGCCGCCAAAGAGATTGCCGAGACCGTGAACGCCGCCATGCAAGCCCTGCCCGAAGAATTGCGCCAGGCCGTGACGCTGCGCGAAATCGAAGGCCTGAGCTATGAAGAGATTGCCGTGGCCATGAATTGCCCCATTGGCACGGTGCGATCGCGTATTTTTCGGGCCCGAGAAGCCATATCTGCCAGGGTCAAGCCGATGTTAGAAAACCAGTCAGGAAAAAGGTGGTGAATCCATGGAACCGTTGAACAACACTTCAGAGCAGCTGTCGGCACTGGCCGACGGACAGTTGAAAGGCGACGCATTTGTGCAAGCGGTCATGGCGGCCTGCGCTGACGAGGCCGCGTTGAAAACCTGGAACACCTACCACCTGATTGGCGACGTGCTGCGTGCGCAGGATCTGGCTGGGCGCGGCAGCGAGCTGGCATTTGCGCAGGCCGTGCAAGCGCGGTTGAAAGACGAGCCCGTGCCGCTGGTTGCCGAGGCCGCAAACGCTACGCATTTGATAGCTGCCCGAGCGCTTCCAGTAAGCACTGGCAGCATGAATATCGTCAATTTCAACAAACCGGCGGCCAATGATGCCCAGATGCGCTGGAAGCTGGTGGCTGGTGTTGCCAGCTTTGCAGCGGTGGCGGCCATTGGCTGGAATCTGGTTGTTGCCGGTTCCGGCGGCGGCGAGGCACCTACCCTGGCTCAGACCCCTGCCACTGCACCGGTGTTGCAGGCGGTTGGTGAATCGGGCCAATACATGATGCGTGACCCGAGGCTGGACGAGCTGCTGGCTGCGCATCGCCAGGCTGGCGGCACCTCTGCCTTGCAAATGCCTTCTGGTTTTTTGCGTAGCGCAACATTTGAACCGGCGGGTCGTTAAGTGATGGCTGGTCAAACGCTTGTGGGTGCACGCAGCGGGGTGTTCCCGTCCCATTGGATTGCTTGCATCGCTGCAGCGCTGCTGCCAGTGTTTGCGCAACCGGTGAGTGCCCAGGGTGCGTTTGTCACTGGCCCCGCAGCGCCCGCGTCAGCGGCCGCGGGTGTCAAACAATCTGCGCCGGTTGAGCGCAGCATCAGCGAATGGCTGCTGCGCATGCACGAAGCCTCGCGCAACCGCACCTACCTGGGCACCTTCGTGGTGTCTTCATCGGCTGGTGGTATGTCTAGTGCCCGCATCTGGCACGCCTGTGATGGTGACCGCCAGGTCGAACGGGTGGAGTCACTCACCGGTGCGCCGCGCTCCACGTTCCGGCGCAACGACGAGGTGGTGACGTTTTTACCTGAAACACGCGTGGTATTGCGGGAAAAGCGCGAGTTCATGGCCTTGTTTCCCAATGTGCTGACGACCAAGGAAACGTCGATTCCCGAGTTCTACTCGGCCAAGCAAGTTGGCAATGACCGGGTTGCAGGCTTTGAAGCCGACGTGGTGCATCTGGCACCCCGCGACAACTTGCGCTTTGGCTACCGGATCTGGAGCGAAAAAAAGACGGGCTTGGTGGTCAAACTGCAAACCCTGGGCAACGATGGCCAGGTGTTGGAGCAAGCGGCGTTTTCCGAGCTGCAACTGGACGCGCCGGTGCGCCTGGAAAAGCTCAGCCAGATGATGGCCAACACCGAAGGTTGGCGCGTCGAGAAGGCCGAGTTGGTGAAAACCACCGCAGCCGCGGAAGGCTGGGCGCTGAAGGCACCCGTGCCAGGCTTTAAGGCTATGAGCTGCCTGAAGCGCCCTGTTACGGCTGTCATTGGCCCGACGGTCAATCCCGGTGAAGGGGCGATGCAGTGGATTTTTTCAGACGGACTGGCATCTGTTTCGCTGTTTGTCGAGACCTATGACCGGCAACGACATGGCCAGGAGGCCATTCGCGCCATGGGTGCCACACAAACGCTGACCCGCAAGCTGGTGTCGGACAAGCCGCCGGGCGAATGGTGGTTGACGGCGGTGGGTGAGGTGCCAGCCGCCACCTTGAAAGCCTTTGCGCAAGGCCTTGAGCGGCGCAAGTAAATCCCCATCTGAACCGGCGATGGTTTCTATTTGAATGTTTCAAAGGTCTGGTATGAAGAAAACTGCAAAAACCGATTACTGGCAACAAGCTCGCTTGGCTACGCGCACGCTGGCGTTGGCTGGTGTGATGGCGATGGGCTCGGCAGCGGCGCTGTTGCCCGTGCACAGCGCGACGGCGCAGGTGCGCAGCCTGCCAGACTTCACTGACTTGGTCGAGCAGGTCGGCCCGTCGGTGGTCAACATCCGCACGCTTGAAAAAACCCGGGCTACGGGCGCTGCCAATGGGCAAATGGACGAGGAAATGCAGGAACTGTTTCGCCGTTTCTTTGGTGACCGCTTTCCCAACGTGCCGCGCCAGCCCGGCCCTCAGCGACCGAACCGCCCGCAGGAGGAAGATCGTCCGCGCGGTGTGGGTTCCGGTTTTGTGCTGACAGCAGACGGCTTCATCATGACCAATGCCCACGTGGTGGAAGGGGCTGACGAAGTCATCGTGACCTTGCCTGACAAACGCGAATTCAAAGCCAAAATCGTTGGCGCGGACAAACGCACAGATGTGGCCGTGGTCAAAATTGAAGCCACGGGTTTGCCAGCCGTGAAGGTGGGTGATGTGAACCGTTTGAAGGTCGGTGAATGGGTGATGGCCATTGGCTCGCCGTTCGGGCTGGACAACTCGGTGACGGCAGGCATTGTGAGCGCCAAGCAGCGCGATACTGGAGAGTTGCTGCCTTTCATTCAGACTGATGTGGCCATCAACCCCGGTAACTCCGGCGGGCCCTTGATCAATATGCGCGGCGAAGTGGTGGGCATCAACAGCCAGATTTATTCGCGCACCGGCGGCTTTATGGGCATCTCGTTCGCTATTCCGATGGATGAAGCGATTCGGGTCAGTGACCAGCTGCGTGCATCGGGCCGTGTGTCACGTGGCCGCATTGGTGTGCAGATTGACCAAGTATCCAAAGAAGTGGCGGAAGCGGCGGGCCTTGCCAAGCCGGAAGGTGCTTTTGTGCGGGCTGTAGAAGCGGGTGCACCGGCCGACAAGGCTGGCGTGGAAGCGGGAGACATCATCACGCGCTTTGATGGCAAGGTGATTGAAAAGGCGTCTGATTTGCCGCGCCTGGTGGGCAACACCAAACCAGGCAGCAAAGCCGCGCTGACCGTGTTTCGCCGTGGCAGCATCAAGGAATTGAGCGTTGCGGTTGCCGAGTTCGAGCCTGAAAAGCCGGTGCGCAAAGCTGCCGACAAAGAAGAGAAACCCAAGGCCTCGGGAGCCGGCCAATCGTTGGGACTGGCCGTCAGTGAATTGACCGATGCGCAGAAGAAGGAACTGAAGATCAAGGGCGGCGTCAAGGTTGACGCGGCAACCGAGGGCGCGGCCCGTGCTGGTTTGCGGGAAGGTGATGTCATCATGTCGATTGCTAACATCGAAGTGGCCAGCGTCAAGGAGTTTGAGGCGGCACTGTCCAAGCTGGACAAATCCAAGCCTGTGAACCTGCTGTTTCGCCGGGGGGAATGGGCGCAATACGCCTCGATTCGCCCGCAACGCTAAGAGCTTCCTCCGCGCCAAACCCGCAAGGCGGCGCAAAAGCAACCGCTTTGCCGACCCGGAAATAGGGTGATTCCAACGGTTTCGTCGCTCGCTAGACACGGCCCTCGAATTATTTTTCGTGAACAAAAACGCAAGTAAGTTTGCGTTCGCTAACTTTTTTGGCGAATCATGCGGTGCGCTGAGCGACAATTTGGGGCTGTTTCGGTCAAATTCTTGACTGGAGGGTGCCTTGGCCGCCGAATCCGGCACGCAATTTGACTCCACACAGCTGTTCCACAGATCACCCACATGTTGTTCATAGGCTTACCCACCGTTAATGTGAATAACTTGTTGATAAAATTCTCGTTGCTGCGCTGCAACGACATCAAAGGACTGCGTCTGGCGCTTCGTCTAACGGGCTTTTTGCCTACAATGAAGTTCCAACTATCGCAGTTGCCATTTGATTGTTGGTTTAGGGCGCGTCCGCATTCGACGCGCCCTTTTTTCTGTGCGCTGCCATTTAATTCAACCACTTGAAGCTACCCGTTGATGAATCACATCAGAAATTTTTCCATCATCGCGCACATTGACCACGGCAAATCCACGCTGGCGGACCGCTTGATTCAGCGCTGCGGTGGCCTGGCCGATCGCGACATGGAAAGCCAGGTACTGGACTCCATGGATCTTGAAAAAGAGCGTGGGATAACCATCAAGGCACAGACCGCTGCGCTCAAATACAAGGCCCAGGATGGCGTGTTGTACAGCCTGAATTTGATCGACACGCCTGGCCATGTGGACTTCTCTTATGAGGTCTCGCGCTCGCTGTCGGCTTGTGAGGGTGCGCTGCTGGTCGTCGATGCGAGCCAGGGCGTGGAAGCACAGACGGTGGCCAACTGCTACACCGCACTGGACCTGGGTGTGGAGGTGTTGCCGGTGTTGAACAAAATGGACTTGCCTAATGCCGACCCCGACAACGCACGAACCGAAATTGAAGACGTGATTGGCATCGATGCCACCGATGCGATTCCGTGTTCGGCCAAAACCGGCATGGGCATTGACGAGATTCTCGAAGCGATCGTCGCGCGGATTCCTGCACCCAAAGGTAACCCCAACGGCCCGCTGCGCGCCATGATCATCGACAGCTGGTTTGACAGCTATGTGGGCGTGGTGATGCTGGTGCGTGTGGTCGATGGTCGCCTGGCTAAAGGCGAGCGCATCAAGATGATGGCCACCGGCGCGATGTACAACGCCGACAACCTGGGCGTGTTCACCCCTGCCAACGAGTCGCGCAATGCGCTGGAGGCCGGCGATGTGGGCTACATCATTGCCGGCATCAAGGAGCTGCAGGCGGCCAAGGTGGGCGACACGGTGACCCTGATCAAACCAGGCACCGGCGGCGCATCCGCCACGGCCACGCAAGCTTTGCCGGGCTTCAAGGAGATTCAGCCCCAGGTGTTTGCCGGCCTGTACCCCACCGAGGCCAGCGAGTACGACTCGCTGCGTGACGCGCTGGAAAAACTCAAACTCAACGACGCCTCGTTGCACTACGAGCCCGAGGTGTCGCAGGCGCTGGGCTTTGGCTTTCGCTGCGGCTTTCTGGGCCTGCTGCACATGGAAATCGTGCAGGAGCGGCTGGAGCGCGAGTTTGATCAAGACCTGATCACCACCGCCCCCAGCGTGGTCTACCAGGTGGTCAGGGCCGACGGTGAAGTGGTGATGGTGGAAAACCCCTCCAAGATGCCCGACCAGGGTCGGCTGGAAGAGATTCGCGAGCCCATCGTGACCGTGCACTTGTACATGCCGCAGGAGTATGTGGGTGTGGTGATGACCTTGGCCAACCAGAAGCGCGGTGTGCAACAGAACATGGCTTACCACGGCAAGCAGGTCATGCTGACCTACGAGATTCCGCTGGGCGAGATCGTGCTGGATTTTTTCGACAAGCTCAAATCGGTCAGCCGCGGTTACGCGTCCATGGACTACGAGTTCAAGGAATACCGCGCCTCAGACGTGGTGAAGGTCGATATTTTGTTGAATGGTGAAAAGGTGGACGCGTTGTCCATCATCGTGCACCGCAGCCAGAGCCAGTACCGGGGCCGCGCGGTGGTGGGCAAGATGCGCGAAATCATCAGCCGCCAGATGTATGACGTGGCGATTCAGGCGGCCATCGGTGCCAACATCATTGCGCGCGAAACCATCAAGGCCTTGCGTAAAAACGTGCTGGCAAAATGCTATGGCGGCGACATCAGCCGCAAGCGCAAGCTCCTTGAAAAACAAAAAGCAGGTAAAAAACGCATGAAACAAATCGGTTCGGTTGAAGTGCCCCAAGAGGCGTTCTTGGCAATTTTGCAGGTGGAGGATTGATGGCGTTTTTAACTTCTGCCCTGCTGGCAGCCTTTGTCGCCTATCTGGGTGCCTGGTACTTTGGGGCGCTCGAAGGAAACTTTCCGCTGGTTCTGGTTCTGGCCACCGTCGTGACGGGCGTGTACTGGCTGGCCGAGCGCCTTTACTTCCTGCCGCAGCGCCGCACGTCGCTGGCTGCTTACGACGCACAAACCGCGAAGCGCAATGCTGAACTGAGCAAGCTGGGCATTGCACCGCCGCCGGAGGGCGATTCGGGTGACGCGCGCAGTCGCCTGATCATGCAGCCCTGGTGGCTGGACTGGACGGCCGGCCTGTTCCCGGTGATCGTGGCGGTGTTTGTGCTGCGCTCGTTTTTGTTTGAACCCTTCAAGATTCCGACCGGCTCCATGATTCCCACCTTGCTGGTGGGCGATCTGATCCTGGTGAACAAGTTTGCCTACGGCCTGCGGATGCCGGTGCTGCACAGCAAGATCACCGAAGGCACGCCACCAGCGCGCGGTGATGTGATGGTGTTTCGCTACCCGCCCAATCCACGCCAGGACTACATCAAGCGGGTGGTGGGCCTGCCAGGCGATGAGGTCGCGTATCTGAACAAGCAGTTGACGATCAATGGCCAGGCCGTCAGCAAGGCTGTAGCACCCGAGTTTTTTGAGCCGGATGCGATGCGCTACATCAAGCAGTATTCAGAGGTGCTGGGTTCGCGCAAACACATGCTGCTCAACGATGAGAACCGCCCAGCCTTCATACCGGGGGTAGAGGACTTTCCCAACAAGGCCAACTGCCGTTACAGCGTGGAAGGCGTGGTGTGCAAAGTACCGGCCGGGCACTACTTCATGATGGGCGACAACCGCGATAATTCGCTGGACTCACGGTATTGGGGCTTTGTGCCCGAGGCTAATATTGTGGGCAAGGCATTTTTTGTCTGGATGAATACCGACGTGCTGTGGCCAAAGTTTGACTTCTCCCGGCTTTCGCGTGTCGGCTCCTTTGATTGATTTTTCAATGATGAACAGGTACTCACCCATGAATCAGACTTACATGAAACATCCGCTCAAATCCTCCCAGCGTGGCCTGTCGTTGATTGGTCTTATCTTTGTAGGTGGCGTGCTGGCTGTTGTCGGCTTGGTCGGGGCGCAAGTCGTGCCGTCTTACGTCGAGTTTCAGGCGATAAGTAAAGCCGCTCAAAAAGCTGCTACTGGCTCGTCAACCGTGCAGGAGGTTCGTGCAACCTTTGATAAAGCCGGTCAAATTGACGACATCAAGTCCATAACGGGCAAGGACCTGGAAATCTCGAAGAACGGTGACAAGATCACGGTGAAGTTTGCCTACAACAAAGAAATTCATCTGACCGGTCCCGGGTACTTGTTGATCAAGTACCAGGGCCAGACCAAGTAATTGGTCAGCCCGCCATCGCCTTCGCGCGTGAACGCCAGCCTGGCGCACTTGCAGCAGCGGCTTTCCCATCCGTTCAAAAACCTGCGCCTGCTTCAGCAGGCCTTGACCCATCGCAGTTTCAGCGCCGACCACAATGAGCGCCTGGAGTTTTTGGGCGATTCGGTGCTGAATCTATCGGTAGCCGCTCTGGTGTACGAGCGGCTAGCCGATTTGCCGGAGGGCGATCTGTCCCGCGTGCGCGCCAGTCTTGTTAAACAAGACACCCTGCACCAACTGGCGTTGGGGCTGAAGCTACCCGAAATGCTTCGCCTGGGTGAGGGCGAGATGCGCTCGGGCGGGCAGTTGCGCCCGTCCATATTGGCTGATGCGCTGGAGGCCATTATCGGGGCCGTTTATCTGGATGCAGGTTACGAAGCCGCGCAAGCCTTGGTTCGGCAATTGTTTGCGCCACTGGACATTACGCCGCGCATGTCTGCCGCGTCAAAAGACCCGAAAACCGAATTGCAAGAGTGGCTGCAGGGGCGCAAGATGCAACTGCCGGTCTATCGAGTAGCCGCCACCTTGGGTGCCGCGCACAAACAAACCTTTGAGGTGGTGTGTGAGATTGCTCAGTTGAGCGCGTCGCAGCGGGGCATAGGCGCGTCACGGCGCGCTGGTGAACAGGCGGCGGCAGCGGCCATGTTGCTGCATCTGAAGGCAAAGGGTTCCCTGTGACAGACAATCCTGAATTGATAGCTGCTCTAGCAGTAACTACATGGGCTACGGGCCCAAAAGGCTCAAAATGATGATGTCAGAGCCGCCTGGTGAACCCATCGCAACAAAAAGCGATGACGCAAGCGCCCAGCGCTGCGGCGTGGTCGCCATTGTGGGCCGACCCAACGTGGGCAAATCCACCCTGCTCAACGCGCTGGTGGGCCAGAAGATCAGCATCACCTCGGCCAAGGCGCAAACCACGCGCCACCGCATCACCGGTATTCGCACCGTGGCGCACACGCAGTTTGTGTTTGTGGACACGCCCGGCTTTCAAACCCGCCACAGCACAGCGCTGAATCGCTCGCTGAACAAGACCGTGCTGGGTGTGATCAGCGATGTGGACTTGGTCTTGTTCGTGGTGGAGGCTGGTGCCTTCACCTTGGGCGACGCCAAGGTCTTGTCACTGCTCAAGCCAGGCATTCCTGCGCTCTTGATTGCCAACAAGCTGGACAACATCCACCGCCGCGCAGACGTCGCGCCCTGGCTCAAAACCATGGCCGAGCGCCACCCGTTTGCCGAGTTTGTGCCCATGTCGGCCAAAAACGCCAAAGACGTGGAGCGCCTGTTTGGCATTTGCGACAAATACCTGCCCACTCAGCCCTGGTGGTATGGCGCCGATGAGTTGACCGACCGCAGCGAGAAATTCCTGGCCAGCGAAACGGTGCGCGAAAAACTCTTTCGCTTTACCGGTGACGAGCTGCCCTACACCAGCACCGTCATCATTGACAAGTTCGAAGAAGAGCCCAGCCCGAAACACGGACGCATGATGAAGATTGCCGCCACCATCGTGGTCGAGCGCGACACCCACAAAGCCATGGTGATCGGCGAAGGCGGCGAACGCTTGAAGCGCATCGGCACCGAAGCCCGCCAGGAAATGGAAAAACTCATGGATGCCAAGGTGTTCCTGGAGTTGTGGGTCAAGGTACGGTCCGGCTGGGCTGATGACGAGGCGCGGGTGCGTTCGTTTGGGTATGAATGAGCACACCCCCCGGCTTGCTCGCTGCGCGTAGCCGCTTTCCCCCTTGCAGGGGAAGTACCAGCTTCCCCTTGCAGGGGGGTGCCAGCGGCCCGGCAAAGCCGGTTCCACGGCGTTCGCTGGTCTGAATACACCCTAACCATGCCGATAAAGAGAATTGCGAACGAACCCGCCTACGTGCTGCACCGCTACGACTGGAGCGAGTCCAGCCTGATTCTGGAGGTGTTCACCCGCCAGCATGGCCGCATTGCACTGGTGGCCAAGGGGGCCAAGCGGCCCAGTTCCAGCTTTCGCCCCGTGCTGCTGCCCCTGCAGCCCTTGCAGGTGTCGTTCGGTGGCGATGCCGAAATCCGCACGCTCAAAGCCGCCGAATGGGTCGGCGGACATGTGATGCCCACCGGTGATGCCTTGCTCTCAGGCTACTACCTCAACGAATTGCTGATGCGCCTTTTGGCCCGTGACGACGCCCACCCGGCGCTGT
Organism: Comamonadaceae bacterium; assembly: GCA_013297875.1. Taxonomy (GTDB): domain Bacteria; phylum Pseudomonadota; class Gammaproteobacteria; order Burkholderiales; family Burkholderiaceae_C; genus JAAFIW01. The sequence continues at coordinate 66,620 of JAAFIW010000002.1, forward strand.
TTGACGCCTATGCAGCCTGCGTGCAGGTGCTCGCGTCGGGCACGGGCGACAGTGGCTTGCAGGCGGCGCTGCGTGCCTTTGAGCTGCTGCTGCTGCGTGAGACCGGTTTTCTGCCCGAGCTGAGAATGGAAACGCCTACCCTGGCCAGCTTGTTGCCTCAAGCCTTGTACCGCTTGGTACCAGAAGGCGGCTTGCTGCCGCTGGATGCGCAAGACGAGGCCGGTGGCTTGAACGGTGCGCAATGGTTGCAACTGGAGCGCGCCCTGCAGGCACCAGCGCCGTTCAAGGCCTTGCTGGACAGTGGCCAGACCACGCTGGCGCTGCTGAAAAGCCAGTTGCGCCGCCTGCTCAACTACCATTGCGGCGTTGCCACCTTGCGCACCCGGCAGATGATGATTGACCTGCAAGCGCTGTAATCCCCTGCAAGCCTGTTTCACACACCATGACCGCACACCGCACCGCCCTGTCCGTCAACCTCAACAAAGTCGCACTGGTGCGCAACACCCGCCACCTGGGCATTCCCAGCGTGCTGCGCGCGGCCACGGTGTGCCTGCAAGCCGGTGCCCACGGCATCACCGTGCACCCGCGGCCCGATGCGCGGCACATACGCTCTGAAGACGTGTACCAACTCAAAGAACTGCTGGCCGACTGGCCGCAGGTGGAGTTCAACATTGAAGGCAACCCCTTTCAAAACCTGATGGACTTTGTGCGCGTGCTGCGCCCCCACCAGTGCACCTTTGTGCCCGACAGCGAAGACCAGTTCACCAGCGACCATGGCTGGGACATGGAAAAAGACGCTGCCCGCCTGCAGCCGCTGATTGACGAGGCGAAAGCCCTGGGCGTGCGCGTCAGCCTGTTCATGAACCCCCAGCCCGACGCTATGGCCGCCGTGAAAGCCGCCGGGGCCGACCGCGTGGAGCTGTACACCGAGCCGTACGCCCGCGCCCACGGTTCACCGTTTCAGTCGGCCGTGCTGGCGCAGTTTTCGTCTGCCGCCCAAGCGGCGCAGGCTGTGGGCTTGGGCGTGAACGCCGGGCACGATTTGAACCGGGCCAACCTGACAGACTTTTTACGTGCAGTGCCCCAAGTGCAAGAGGTGTCGATTGGTCACGCCCTGATTTCTGATGCGCTGGAGCTGGGGTATGCGGCCACGGTCAAAGACTATTTGCGCTGCATTTCAGACGCCAAATAATGAGCCAGCTGGACGGCCGCAAACCATGATCTACGGCATCGGCACCGACATCTGCGACGTGCGCCGCATACGCGCCAGCCTGGATCGCCATGGCGAGCGCTTTGCGCAAAAAATCCTGTCTGACGCCGAAATGGCCACTTGGCAGGCGCGCACAAAACGTTGGCCCGAGCGCGGCGTGCGTTACCTGGCCACCCGGTTTTCAGCCAAGGAAGCCTTCAGCAAAGCGATTGGTTTGGGCATGCGCATGCCCATGACCTGGCGGCTGTGCGAAGTGGCCAAGCTGCCGTCGGGCCAGCCCACCCTGGTGCTGCACGGCGTGCTCAAAGACTGGTTTGAGGCACGCGGCCTGCAGGCCCATGTGACGGTGACCGACGAGACCGATTACGCCGCCAGTTTTGTCGTTGTGGAGAAAATCGACCTCCAGCCCATGTAAATACTGCTCAAGCAGCTATCTATTCAATAGCAATAAGTTCAAACTCGTATGACCCACCACGCCCCCGTTATTCTCGACATTGCCTCCACCACGCTGAACGCCGCCGACAAACTGCGCCTGGCGCACCCGCTCACCGGTGGCGTGATCCTGTTTGCCCGCAACTGGCAAGACCGTGCGCAGTTACTCAAACTGTGCAAAAGCATCAAGGCCGTGCGAGACGATTTGCTGATCTGTGTCGACCATGAAGGTGGCCGCGTGCAACGCTTCAAAACCGATGGCTTCACCCATCTGCCGCCTATGCGCGCCTTGGGCGAGTTGTGGCTGCAAGACGGCAAAGCAGGGCAGGGCGCAGGTGCGATGAACGCCACCCGCGCCGCCACCGCCTCTGGCTACGTGCTGGCCGCCGAGCTACGGGCCTGTGGGGTTGATTTCAGCTTCACGCCGGTGCTCGATCTGGACTTTGGTGAAAGTGGCGTGATCGGCGACCGCGCCTTCGCCCGTGACCCGCGCGTGGTCAGCCTGCTGGCCAAAAGCCTGGTGCATGGCCTGCTGCTGGCGGGCATGAAAAGCTGCGGCAAACATTTCCCGGGCCACGGTTTTGTGCGGGCTGATTCGCACCACGACATTCCGGTGGATAAACGCAGCCTCAAAGCCATCCTGGCGGATGACGCAGCACCCTACGACTGGCTGGGCGACAGCCTGCACAGCGTCATGCCCGCCCATGTGGTCTACCCCAAGGTCGACAGCCGCCCGGCGGGCTTTAGCAGCCGTTGGCTGGGCGACATCCTGCGCGGGCAACTGGGCTTTAGCGGCGCGGTGTTCAGCGACGACCTGAGCATGGCCGGTGCCCGTTTGATTGATGGCCAGCAAGTGACCTACACCCAGGCCGCCGTGGCCGCACTACAGGCCGGCTGCGACATGGTGCTGCTGTGCAACCAGAGCCTGGAAGGCGGCGGCGAGCTCGTAGATGAGCTGCTGGACGGTCTGACCCAGGCCCAACTCAAAGGCCACTGGCAGCCCGACGACACCAGCGCTGCCCGGCGGCTGGCGCTGCTGCCGGCTGGCCAAGCCCCCGACTGGGACGATTTGATGGTGGACGCGGGGTATATGCGGGCGCTGGATTTGCTGCCTTGACCTGGTGTGTGCGACGGCACAATTGCGCAATGATTCAGCTTGATCGAAGGAGCTTCTATGGGTTTACCTGCCGCCAAATTGCATGTTGACGAATTCCTGAAGTGGGAAAACCAGCAGCCCACCCGCAGTGAGTTGCATCGAGGGGAGATATTTGCGATGGTGGGGGTGCGGCGGATTCATGGAAAGGTGTCCCTCAAGGTCGCCCGCTCACTGAGCGATCAGCTGGAGGGTTCGCCCTGCGAGGTTTACACCGAATCACTCAAAGTCCAGGTAGCCAAAGACACTATTTTTTACCCCGATGTCTTCGTCACCTGCGACGAGACCGACCTGCAAACCGACATGATTTTCACCGCGCCGACGGTGATCGTGGAGATTCTGTCGGAGTCCACCCAAGCTTATGACCGGGGCCTGAAATTTGCCGCCTACCGGCAGATAGCGGCGCTGAAAGAGTATTTGCTCATCGACCCGGATAACCGCGTGGTGGAGTTGTATCGCCGGGGTGCCGATGGCTTGTTCACCTTGCATGATTTCACCGGTTTGGCGCAAATTTCGCTGACATCCATTGCCTGCGAACTGTCCGCTTCCAGTCTGTTTGATGGTTTACCCCTGCCCCCCGTTTGATTCAAGAAAAAAAGCATGAACCTGTCCCCTTCCATCTTCAAAGCCTACGACATCCGCGGCATCACGCCCACCACCCTGAATGAAGAAGTAGCCTACGCCCTGGGCCTGGCCTTTGGCCACACCGCCTTGCGAGCGGGCGAAAACTCAGTTGCCGTGGGGCGCGATGGCCGCTTGAGCGGACCTGCCTTGAGCGCCGCTTTGGTTCGCGGCCTGACCGATGCGGGCGTGGATGTGATCGACATCGGCCCCGCCACCACACCCATGCTGTACTTTGCGGCCTGCACCCTGTGCAGCAGCGGCATTCAAGTGACGGGCAGCCACAACCCGCGCGACTACAACGGCTTCAAGATGGTGCTGGCGGGCAAGGCAATTTATGGGGATGAGATTCAGGCACTGCGGCGTTTGATGGAGGCCGGCCAAACGCCAAGCGCAGACAAAAAAGGCCAGATCCGCAACATCAACGTGCTCGCTCCGTACCGCGACCGCATCCTGGGCGACATCAAATTGGCGCGCCCTTTGAAGATCGTGGTGGACAGTGGCAACGGCATTGCCGGTGCGTCGGCCCCTGGCATTCTCAGGGTGATTGGTTGCCAGGTGATTGAGCTATTCAGCGAGGTCGATGGCAACTTCCCCAACCACCACCCCGACCCCAGCAAGCCGGAAAACCTGCGCGATTTAATCGCTGCCATTCACGAACACCAAGCCGACCTGGGCCTGGCGTTTGACGGCGACGGTGACCGGCTGGGCATCGTGACCGCCGAAGGCACCACCATCTACCCCGACCGGCAAATGATGCTGTTTGCACAAGACGTGCTCACCCGTGTGCCCGGCGGCACCATTGTGTTTGACGTGAAATGCTCGCAGCGGCTGGCCCCGGCCATCACCGCAGCGGGCGGCGTGCCACTGATGTTCAAGACCGGGCACTCGCTGATCAAAGCCAAGATGCGAGAGTTAGAGGCCAATGGCCAAGCCGCGCCGCTGGGTGGCGAAATGAGTGGTCACATCTTCTTCAAAGAGCGCTGGTTTGGCTTTGACGACGGCACCTATGCCGGTTGCCGACTGCTGGAAATTTTGTCGCGCCATGCCGACCCGAGCGCCGTGCTCAATGCCTTGCCCACCAGCTTTTCCACGCCCGAGTTGAACGTGGTCTGTGCCGAAGGCCAGCCGCACGGGCTGGTGGCGCAGTTGGTCGACCTGGCGCGGTTTGATGCGCCTGCGCAGGTCAGCACGATTGATGGCCTGCGCGTCGATTGGCCTGATGGTTTTGGTCTGATCCGTGCGTCCAACACCACGCCGGTGCTGGTGCTGCGCTTTGAGGGGCACACACCACAGGCTTTGGAACGCATTCAGGCGCAGATGCTGGCGTTGCTGCACCGGGTGATGCCGGAGGCGGTGTTGGGTGGTGCGGCGCATTGAATCTGAGCTGTTTTGTCGCCCGGGATGCAGATTCAACGCCCCAAGCCGTCATTCCCGCGCAGGCGGGAATCCAGCGCTCGCGCAGTAGCACTATCTGGATTCCCGCCTTCGCGGGAATGACGGCGTCGGTTTCATGTCCCGCATCCTGATCGTCAAACTCTCTTCGCTCGGCGACGTGGTGCACGCCATGCCTGCCGTGCAAGACATCCTGGCTGCCGTGCCCGGCGCGCAGATCGACTGGGTGGTCGAGCGGGCGTTTGCCCCGCTGGTCGCGCGCTGCGAGGGCGTGAGGCGGGTGATTCCCTGTGAGCTGCGGCGCTGGAGCAAAGCCGTGCTGTCGCCCACCACCCGCCGTGCCTGGGCGGCTTTCAAGGCCGACCTGCAAGCCCAGCCCTACGACGTGGTGCTGGACCTGCAGGGCCTGACCAAGTCGGCCGCTGTGGCCCGCCTGGCGGCAGTGGCCCCTGGCGGGGTGCGTTATGCCATGGCCAACCGCACCACAGGCTCCAGCTACGAAGCGCCCACCCGCTGGGTGGCCGACGTGGCCATCCGCATGCCCGCCCACACGCACGCGGTGCAGCGCGCGCGGCTGCTGTGTGCGGGGGCGTTGGGCTATGAGGTGCCCGATTTGATGCGTTTTGGCCTTCTCGCCCAGGTGAATACTGCTCAGGCAGCTATCGATTCAATAGCAATTTCAAAGGGCTCAATAGCCTTCGTCCACGGCAGCTCGCGCGCCGACAAGTGCTGGCCCGACAGCCACTGGCTGGCTTTGGGTGCCCATCTGATGGCCGCTGGCCATACCCTGGCCTTGCCCCACGGCACGGCGCACGAAGAGCAAACCGCTTGGCGGCTGGCACAAGCCCTGGGCCCGCAAGCCACCGTGTGGCCGCGCCTGGATCTGGGGGCCCTGACCGACCGCCTGGCCGCTTGCGCAGGTGTGATTGGTGTGGACAGTGGCCTCAGCCACATTGCCGTGGCGCTGAACCTGCCGCATGTGCAGATCTACAACTTCCCCACAGCCTGGCGCACCGGGCCGCTGGGGCAAGCGCATCAGTGCAGTGTGTTTGAGCAGCCGGAGCCTTCGGTTGACGTGGTGTGGCGGGCGTGGGAGCAGGTCGCTTTGCAACCAGGTTCTGCACGGCGATGATTCGTCATCTCTATTCCTTGGCCCTATGGCTGGCCCAGCCTTGGTACCGACGCAAACTCGCCCGCCGGGCTGTCGAGGAGCCAGGTTATGCACAGGCGGTGCCGGAGCGCTTTGGGCACTATGAACTTGGGCTTCACTCCCTCCTCTCTCGGGGGAGGGCAGGGGTGGGGGCAGGCGCGAGCACCCCGACAAACGCAGAACCCGACCCAGAACCCAACCCAGCCCCCTTTCTCTGGATCCACGCCGTCTCCCTAGGCGAAACCCGCGCCGCCGCCGTGCTGATCTCGGCCTTGCGTCAGCAACTCCCCAGCATGCGCCTGCTGCTCACCCACGGCACCGCCACCGGCCGCGCAGAAGGCGCCACCTTGCTGCAACCCGGCGACCAGCAAGCCTGGCTGCCGTGGGACACGCCGGGCGCAGTCAACCGCTTTCTGGCGCACTTCAAGCCCCGCATCGGCGTGTTGATGGAAACCGAGGTCTGGCCCAACCTGGTTCACGCCTGCCGCCAGCGCGGCATGCCGCTGGTGCTGGCCAACGCCCGCCTGAGCGACAAATCGCTGCACCAAGCCCAGCGCCTGGCCTGGCTGGCCCGCCCGGCCTACCGCGCCCTCACAGCGGTGTGGGCGCAAACCGAGGCTGACGCGCAGCGCCTGCGCCAGCTGGGCGCACCCGTGCAAGGCGTATTTGGCAACCTGAAATTCGACGCCACGCCCAACCCCGCGCAGCTCGCACAAGGCCGCGCCTGGCGCGCGCAACGCAAGCAAACGGGCCAGCCGCCCGTAGTCATGCTGGCCAGCTCGCGCGAAGGCGAAGAAGCCATGTTGTTGGCACTTTTAAAGCCAAATAGGCCTACAGCCCATGTAAATACTGCTCAAGCAGCTATTGATTCAATAGCAACTCACTCACCGCCCGTGCAATGGCTCATCGTGCCCCGTCACCCCCAGCGCGTGCCCGAAGTCGCCGCGTTGATCGAAGTGCACGGATTTGCCATCTCCCGCCGCAGCCAGTGGCCCGATTCCGGCCCACCAGATACCCCCAGCATCTGGTTAGGCGACACGCTGGGTGAAATGCCGCTGTACTACGCCCTGTCCCACGCCGCCCTGCTGGGTGGCAGCTTTGCACCCCTGGGCGGGCAAAACCTCATCGAAGCCGCTGCCTGCGGTTGCCCGGTGGTCATGGGGCCGCACACGTTTAACTTTGAAGAAGCCGCGCAGCTCGCTGAACAAGCCGGTGCCGCGCAGCGGGTCATTGATATGGCCCAGGGCGTAGCGGCGGCGCTGGCGCTTGTCGCAGAATCACCAACGCAATTCGCCCAGGCCGCGCCGCCATTTATCAACGCAAACCGGGGCGCGGCCAGCCGCACGGTGGCGGCCTTGCTGGCCCTCATCAATCCGCAGGTGTGACGATCATCCTAGAAACAGCAGTTGACCGCTTATCCCGGTGACTCTTACCAATGAAATCAAACACTTGTAGCGTTGAGCGACCTCACCAACTGGGTGAGAACGCTACGCACCCAATTGAGCCGCCCTGGCGTGCGCTAGCGGCGTTGCTCCTCCTAGCAGGCAAGAGCCTGCGTCGTCGTCACGCCTTGCCAGCCCACGCCATGACGACCCACTTGGGCGCGTCCAACTGCTGTTTCTAGGATCATTCCCAGGGGTTGAACAACTGCACGCCGCAGGGCTCGAAATCGGCGGTGTTGCGGGTCACCACCGTCATGCTGTGTACCAGGGCGGTGGCGGCAATCAAGGCGTCGCGTTCGGATTTTGGGTCTGGCACATGGAGTCTGGCACAACGCTGGGCCACCACGCTGTCCACCGCCAGCACGCGGCCTGCAAAACGAGGCATGACGTCGCCAGCCAGCCAGGCCCTCAGGAGCTTGCCCTGGTTGGGGTCGGCCCGCTCCATTCGCAAAACACCGCGCTCAAGTTCCAAAACGGTGATGGCCGACAAATAGAACTGCGATACAGCGACAGAGGCCGCCCAGGCCAGCACTTTGGGATTGGCCTTGTGTGGCCGTCGCAGCTCTGAAAGAACGTTGGTGTCAAGAACGTACATACCTTCACACCGTCAGCTCAGGTCGGCGGGCCGCGGGAAAATTTCGACCCGCGGTGGATCAAAGTCGATGTCCGCGCCATCGGGGCAAGCCAGCGCGTCGGCCAAGCTGAGACTGCTTCCAGCGAGTTTTCGGTAGTCATCAATGTTCAGCAGCACATGGGCCGGGCGGCCCCGGTCGGTAATGAAGACCGGCCCATTCAAAGCCGCTTTTTTAGCACCGCTGGTGTCCTGGTTGAACGCCCGGCTGGACAGGGTGGTGGTCATGTTGGCGCTCCTTCGGGTGGAATGTAGAAATGTTACTACATCAACTGCCCAAGGTGTGCATCGCCGTTTGGGTGCACGACCTTTTTAAGGTAATTCCTACTCTATCCCACGTATCGTCTGCTCAAGCAGCTATCGATTCAGTAGCAAACAAAAGCGAGCTACCTCGCCACCAAGCTATTAATCGCCTTCAAATCGTCCGCCACCAGCGTCCCATTGGCTTGCCGCAGCCGCAGGTTGCCCAGTAGCACGTTGTAGCGGGCCTGGGCTAAATCGCGCTTGGTCTGGAACAGTTGGCTTTGGCTGTTCAGCACGTCGATGTTGATGCGCACACCCACCTGGTAGCCCAGTTTGTTGGCGTCCAATGCCAGTTGGCTGGACTGCTCGGAGGCTTCCAGGGCTTTGACCTGGCCGTTGCCGGAGAACACGCCGAAAAAGGCGGTGCGGGTGGCTTGGGCGACGGCCCGGCGGGCGACTTCCAGGTCGGCCAGGGCTTTTTCTTCCAACGACAGGGTTTCCTTGATGCGGTTTTGCACTGCGTAGCCGGTGAACAGCGGCCAGTTCAGGTTTACGCCTACGCTGGCGCTGGTGTTGCGCGAGTAGCTGTTGGCCACCAGTGCGCTGGGGCTGCGCGACAGGCCCAGGCTGCCGACCGCATCGACCGTGGGCAACTCGCCGGCTTTGGCTTTGTCGGTCTCCAGCTTGGCCACTTCCAGGTTCAAGCGGGCCGATCGGATGGACGGCGCTGCGTCTTCGGCTTGTGCCAGCCAAGCATCAACTTCGGGGGGCTGCACGGGTGGCAAAACCACGGGCTGTACCAAGGGTTTGGGCTGCGTGTTGGTTTTGCCGATCAGGGTGTCCAGCGCCAGTTTTTTCACGCGCAGGTCATTGTCGGCGGCAATCTCTTGCGCCAGCACCAGGTCAAACCGGGCCTGGGCTTCGCGGGCGTCAGTGATGGTGGAGGTGCCCACTTCAAAGTTGCGCTTGGCAGATGCCAGTTGCTCAGCCACGGCAGTTTTCTGGGTTTGCACAAACACCAGGCTATCTTGTGCGCCCAGCACGTCGAAGTAGGCCTGACTGACGCGGATGACCAGGTCTTGCGCGGCGGCAGTCAGCTGCTGCGCGGCAAGTTCGGCCTGAAGTCTGCCTTGGCTTGCCGTGGCTTTGTTGGCCGGGCGATACAGGGGCTGCGAGCCGCTGACGCTGACGCTCTGGTTGTTGGTGGTGCGCCCGGTGCTGGGTGTACTGGTCTCGGTACGGCTGAAAGTCGCCCCAGCAGCGAGCGCCGCCGACGGCAGCAAGCCTGCCTTGGCCTGCTCGGCGCGAAACAGGTTCGCGTCGTATTGCGCTTTGGCTGACTGGTAGGTGGCGTCAAAACCGCGTGCCAGGTCATAAAGCTCCAGCAGGTTTTGCGCTTGGGCCGGGGCGGCAAAGGCCAGGGCGATGCAGGCAGGCAGGCAGAGGAGGCGGTTCATGGTGATCCTGGTGAAAGTGCAGACAAATGAAACGTATTAGTACTTAGTACCGGGGCACGCTGGCGTCCACTTCTTGCGACCAGGCATGGATGCCGCCCGCAATGTTGACCACCTGCTCAAAGCCGTTGTGAGCCAGAAAGTGGGCCACTTGCAAGCTGCGAACACCCCCATGGCACAGGCAGGCCACGGGTTGATCGATCGTCAGTTCGGTCAGCCGGTTCGGTAGTTCGCGCATCGGGATGGCCAGCACCGTCACACCCTCAGGCCGGATGCTGGCGGTCTGTAGCTCCCAGGGCTCGCGCACATCCAGCACCACCGGCGCTGAGGGAAGCGACGCCACCCAGGCAGCGAAGTCGGCGGGACGAACTTGGGTGATCATTTTTAAAAAGTGAAACGTGAGGCTTCAGGAAAGTGCAGCAAGCGTGCGGCCAGCGTGTCCCAGGGTTGCACCGAGGTGTTGCCGCTGGCGCTGTGGCTGACGAAGGTGGCGCGCATCATGGGTTCGTCGCCCACGATGGCGGCCAGGCGGCCACCGGGTTTGAGCAAGGCCAAGAGCGCGGGTGGCACCTGCGCCACCGAGCCGCTGAGCAAGATCACGTCAAACGGGCCACCCGCAATCTTGTCTTTGGCACCGTCGGCATGGCGCACTTCCACATTGCTGATGCCAGCGCGCTGCAAATTGGCGCGGGCCAGTCGCGCCAGCTCGGCATCAATTTCCAGCGTGACCACGTGCGCGGCACTGTGCGCCAGCAAAGCGGCCATGTAACCGGAGCCTGTGCCAATTTCCAGCACACGCTCATTTTTTTGAATCTTCAGGTCTTGTAGCAGGCGCGCTTCCACCTTGGGTGCCAGCATGCATTTGCCCTGCGCCACAGCGCGTTCGCCGCCATCGGCCAACGGAATTTCCATGTCTACAAAGGCCAGGCCCTGGTGCGCCACGGGCACAAAGTCTTCGCGCTTGACCACGGTGAGCAGGTGCAGGACAGCAGCGTCCAGCACCTCCCAGGTGCGGATTTGCTGTTCGATCATGTTGAAGCGGGCTTGGGCGATGTTCATGGCGTGTTCGCTACAGGTGTGTTGACAGAAGGGTTGGAAATTTTAGGAGGGGTATGTGAGCCGCGTGTGAGGCGCTTGAACCATTCGGCCAGGTCGTCCATGTAGCAGTACACCACGGGCACCACCACCAGGGTGAGCAGCGACGAGGTGATGACCCCGCCAATCACCGCCTGGCCCATGGGCGCGCGCTGCTCCGAGCCTTCGGTCAGCGCAAAGGCCAGCGGCACCATGCCGAAAATCATCGCCAGTGTGGTCATCAAGATGGGTCTCAGGCGCACCTTGGCGGCCAGAAGCAAGGCTTCGGCGCGTTCCAAGCCATCCTCGCGTGCTCGAATCGCAAAGTCCACCAACAAAATCGCGTTCTTGGTCACCAGGCCCATCAGCATCACCACCCCAATGACAGAGAACATCGAGATGGTGGAGCGGAACATCATCAAGGCCAGCACCACGCCAATCAAGGTCAGCGGCAGGGCCGTCATCAAGGCCAGCGGCTGCAGAAAGCTCTTGAACTGGCTGGCCAGAATCATGTAAATAAACACAATGGCCAGCACCAGTGCCGAGATGGCGTAGCCAAACGACTCCTGCATGTTTTTGGTGGAGCCGCCAAACTGGTAGCGGTAGCCCGGTGGAAAGCTGATGCCGTCCAGCACCTTACGGATGTCGCCCGACACTTCGCCCGCTGCGCGGTCAAACACATTGGCGTTGATGGCCACTTCGCGCGTTAAGTCACGCCGGTTGATCTGGTTGGGGCCCACGCCATCACTGATGGTGGCCACCTGGTTCAGGCGCACGATGCGCGGGCTGCCGTCGGCGTTTTGCCCCACCATAAAGGGCAGGCGCTCCAGGTCTTGTGGGGCATTGCGCGCGTCGGGTGCCAGGCGCACGTTCACGTCGTAGGTCTGATCGTCGGGTGCGCGCCAGTTGCCCACGGTTTGCCCGGCTACCAGGGTGCGCAGCGGGTTGGCAATCTGCGCCACGGTCAGTCCCAGGTCGCTGGCGGCCTCGCGCTTGATGTTCACATCAATCACCGGCTTGTTGGGCTTGACGCTGGAGTCCAGATCCACCAAGCCGGGAATGGTGCGAACCCTGTCCAGCACCAGCCGCGTCAGGCGCTCCAACTCGCGCTGGTCAGGGCCTTGCAGCGAAAACTCCACCTGCTTGTTGCCGCCGACCGAATCGGTCAAGCCCACATGGGTGATGGTGATGCCGGCCACCTGCAGCAAGCGCTCGCGCAGTGCGCTGGAGAGTTGATCCACATTGCGGCTGCGCTGCTTGCGGTCCACCAGGCGTATGAAGATGGACGCATAAATCTTGCCCTGCGCATTGCCGGTGTTGATGGTGGCCAGCGTGTAGCGCACCTCGGGCATCTCGCGCACGATGGCTTCCACCTGCTTGGCCTTGGCCTCGGTGACCTCCAGCGACGAGCCCACCGGTGTGTAAAAGCTGATGTTGGTCTCTGAAAAATCAGCCTTGGGTACGAACTCGGTGCCCAGCAGCGGCACCATGAAAATGCTGCCCACAAAAATGGCCAGCGCAATGCCCAGTGTGGCCAACTTGTGTACCAGCGACCACCGCAAAATGCGCTGGTAACCATTGCCCAACCGCTCGGTGGCATCGTCAAACCAGCCCGTCACGCGGCCAATGGTCTTGTCGTAGAAAGTCTTGCGCTCGCGGGGCTTGCCGTGCGTATCAATCGCGGGGTCGTGCCAGACGCTGGACAGCATCGGGTCGAGGGTGAAGCTGACAAACATCGAGATCAGCACCGCAGCCACGATGGTGATGCCGAACTCGTGAAAAAACTTGCCAATGATGCCGCCCATGAAGCCAATGGGCAGAAACACCGCCACGATGGACAAGGTGGTGGCCATCACTGCCAGACCAATTTCCTGCGTGCCGTCGAGTGCCGCTTGAAAGGGCGTTTTGCCCATCTGGATATGCCGCACGATGTTTTCGCGCACCACGATGGCGTCGTCAATCAGCAGACCCACACACAAGCTCAAAGCCATCAAGGTGATGTTGTTGATGGTGAAGCCAAAGATGTTCATGAACAAAAACGTGCCGATGATGGAAATCGGCAGGGTCAAGCCGGTAATGACGGTGGAGCGCCAGGAATTCAGGAACAAAAACACAATCAGCACCGTGAGCAGCGCGCCCTCAATCAAGGTGCGTTGCACGTTGGTCACCGCCACACGGATGGGCCGCGACGCATCGCCAATCGGCTCCAGGCGAACGCCGGGTGGCAGCTCGGCTTCAAGGGCTGCAATGGTTTTGCGCAGGTTGTCCACCACCTCAATGGTGTTTTCGTCTTGCGCTTTTTGCACCGTGAGCACCAGCGTGCGCTCGCCGTTGTACAGCGCCAGGGTTTCCGCTTCCTGCGCACCATCGGAAATGCGGGCGACCTGGTTGAGGGTGATGGGCGCACTGCTGGCTGTTCCCATCGCTTTGCGCGCCACGATGATTCGCCCAAAGTCTTCGGGCCGCTGCATGCGGGCATCAATCTGCACCACCCGCTCTTGTTTGAGGGAGCGGATAGCGCCCACCGGCAAGTCCTGGTTCTCGTTGCGCACCGCGCTGGTCACCTGCTCGGCGGTAATGCCCAGCGACTCCATGGCCTGGGGATTCAGGTAGATATTGATCTCACGCTTGGTGGCACCCACCAGCGCCACTGAGCCCACGCCGCGCACGTTTTCAAGCCGCTTTTTCAGCGTTTGATCGGCCCAATTGGTCAGCTCCACGGCGCTCAGTGCCTTGCCTTTAGCAGGGTCGGGCAACACAGCCACCGACCAGATGGCGCGGCTGGCCGGGTCAAAGCGCAACACGCGCGGCTCCTTCACTTCGGTGCGCAGGCTTGGGCGAATGGCCGCTACTTTTTCGCGCACATCTTCGGCCGCCTTGCGCCCGTCAATCGACAGCTGAAAGCTGATGATGACCACAGCCTGGCCTTCGTAGCTGCGCGAGGTCAGCGAGTCGATGCCGGCAATCGAGTTGACGCCTTCTTCCAGCTTTTTGGTGACCTCGCTCTCGACGATTTCGGGCGATGCGCCGGGGTAATCAGCCGTGACCACCACCACCGGAAAGTCGATGTTGGGGAACTGGTCAACCTTCAGCCGCTGATAGGAAAAAAGACCCAGCACCACCAGGGCCAGCATCATCATGGTGGCAAAGACCGGGTTTTGTAAGCTGACGCGGGTGAACCACATGCTTATGCGCCCTTTGTACCGTTAACCGGCTTGGATACTGCTGGAGGCGCTGTAAATTTAATAGCGGTTCCTTCGCGTAGCGTACCCACACTGCCCTGAATCACCACCGCATCGGGGCTCAAGCCCTTGACCGCCACCCAGCTTTCACCGCTGTCCTGGCCGTCCGTGCCACGCACGCCCAATTCCACGGCTTTGTGCACCACCTGGTTGTTCTCCACCGTCTGCACATAGGCCGCCGGTTTGTCGGTGCGCACGGCTGACACGGGCACAGCCAGCGCCGATGTTTGCGCCGTGCCCAAAGTACCTTGCGCAAACAGGCCTTGGCGCAAGCCGGCGCTGTCGTTCATGGCCAGGTACACCAGCACGCTGCGGCTACCGGCTTGCGCGCTAGGGTTGATGCGCACCACGCGGGCCGTCACAGCGCGCGTGGTGCCTTCAATTTGCAGGTTGGCCACTTGCCCGACGCGCACGCCGACCGAGTCAGCAGCGCTCAGCGCCGCTTCCAGCTCCAACTGGCCGAGGTCAACAATTTCAACAATGCGCGCATCCACGCCCACCCGCTCACCCGGCTGGGCCAGGCGCTGCGACACCACGCCGGCAATCGGCGCGCGCAGCACGGTGTCTTGCATGCTCTTGCGGGCCAGATCCACGGCTGCCAATGCGGCTTTGTGGTTGGCCTGGGCGGCACTCAGGTTATTTTGCGAAGTGTCCAGCGCGGTTTTGGAGATAAAGCCCTGGTCAACCAGCGCCTTGTTGTTGTCCCACTGGCGCTGGGCAATGTCGATCTGGGTTTTGGCCGAATCGGCTTGCTGCTGCGCCTGGTTCAGTCGGGCCTGTGAGTCGGCCGGGTCGATGCGGGCAATGATTTGCCCCGCCTTGACCGGGTCACCTTCACGCAAGACCAGGCCTTGCAACTCGCCGGCCACGCGGGCCTTGACCACGGCCGAATTGGCCGCTTTGAGCGAGCCCGACAGCGGCAGGCCCTGCGCCAGCTCGCGCACCTTGGCCGACACCACATCGGAGGCGGCCAGCTCCAACACGGCTTGCGCCTTGGCAACCGGCGTTTGCTGGCTGGTTTTGGCCATGCGCGGCAACACCACGCGTTGCACCACGAGGCCAAGCCCGGCCAACACAAGCAGGGCAAGCGCCCACCAGATCACACGTTTTTTCATTTTTTTGGATTTTCGTTAGTGGGCCGGACGCTCAAACCATGCAGCAGCATGTCCACCTGGCTGGCAATGTACTGCTCGGGTACCAGAGCCGGCAGACCGATGGGCTGGCAGGCACCCAATGAATGTTTCCACATCACCAGAAAGGTCAGCGGCGCAATCACGCTGAAGATGGCATAAGCCATGTCGATTTGCCGGAACTCCCCGCGATCAATCCCGCGCTGCAACACGCGGCCAATCAGCTGATGTGCCGGTGTCATCACCTCTTGCTGGTAAAAAATGGCGAGTTCAGGGAAATTGCTGGCTTCGCTCATCATCAGCTTGGTGATGCCAGACGCTTTCGTGGCGCCGATGCGCTCCCACCAGGTGTTCATGCAGTAGCGCAGCATGTCGCCGGTGCTACCTTCAAACGATTCGAATTCCGCATTCCACTCGTTGAAGCGGCCCGTGATACTTTCCCGCACCACCGCTTTGAACAGCTCTTCTTTGCTGGGGAAATACAAAAACAGCGTGCCCTTGGACACACCGGCACGCGCGGCCACCTCTTCGGCGCGGGTGGCGGCAAAGCCTTTTTCAACGAACAAGTCCAATGCCGCACCCAGCAACTCACCGGGGCGCGCCTCTTTGCGCCGCTCGCGCCGGGGGGGCTCGTCGGATTTGTTGATGGACAGCAAGCGGGAAAGCGGCGGCATTTTTAATGACTGATTGGTTAGTAATGTACCGGTGCGCGTGCTGGGCCGTCAAGTCAAGCGTTGGTAAACCTGATGCTGAACCGCTTCAGTGACTGCCAGCCACTTGCAAACCCAGCCAGTCGCGCAGCACATGGCGCGACAAGCTCAAGCCTTGAACCGACGGCAGCCATTCCATCAGGGTGCTGTCTACCGGGCGCACAAAACCCGTGGCGGCCTGCACCACCTCAAAACCGGCCCGCTCAAAGTACAGCGTTGAGCGCGGCATATGCCAGGCATCGGTGACCAGTGCGATGCGGCGTATGCCATCGGCGCTGTCTGGTCGCAGCATGTTGGCCATGAATTGCGCGTTTTCCGCGGTGTCGCGCGACTCGCCTTCCACCCAGCGCAAAGGCACGCCGAACTCCCGCGCCACGTCGGCGGCGATGTGTGATTCAGGGGCCATATTGGCGGGACCTGCCCAACCCGCGCCTCCGCTAAACGCCACGGGCAATCCGGTCTGCCGCGCCAAGTGCACGCCGTAGCGCAGCCGCCCCAGCGCCAGCGGTGCCAGCTGCGGGCGACCGTACTCCGGCGCATCTGCATGGATGCCGCCACCCAGCACCACAATCGCCCGCGCGCCGCTGAACTTCAGGGCTTGCACGGTCAGTGGTGTGGCTTGCGGCAACACCGTGGCGGCCAGCCACACCGCCACCGCGTGACAACTGAGCAACCAAAGGGCTATCAACCCAGCTCCCAGCGTCCACCGGCCCAAGCGTGGGCGACGGCGCATGGCCCACCAGCCCACAAAGGCCAGCAACAGCGGCCCCGCGGGCGGCATGACCAGCGCCGTGACCACGGGTTTGAGGGCTGCAAGTTCGGACACCATGGTTGCGCGGAGCGATGGTCACAGTCAAAAAAAATCCCACTGCCAGCAACGCATGGCAATGGGAACTTGTGCAGAAAAAAGAGGTTTGAATGGGGTGACTGATGGGGCTCGAACCCACGACAACCAGAATCACAATCTGGGACTCTACCAACTGAGCTACAGCCACCGCAGAGCCGCGCATTATAGCGGGCTTCATTGTCATCCACGCGATGGCTGCGTATCAAGCTGCACGAGCGCTGGCCCCAACTCATGACACCAAGTCCGGATCCTCTGATACCACCAACCCCTTGTCGAACTGATCCTTCGCCAGATCAATAAAAGCCCGTACCTTGGGCGACAGATAGCGGCTGGAGGAAAACACCGCATGCACAGGTACCGGTGTGCGCCCCCAGCCTTTGAGCAGCGGCCGCAGTAGCCCCTGTGCCACCAGCGGCGTGGCCTGAAAGTCCGGCAGCAGGGCGATGCCCAAGCCTTGCACCGCGCAGTAACGCGCAGCCAGATTGTTATTGGCCTGAAACCGCGCTTTGGGTTTGAGTGTGACCGACTCTTCTTTTCTCACCAGCTGCCAGGCGCTGCCCGCTGCGCCGAAGATGACTAGGTCGTGATCTGACAGATCGCCTGGCAACGCTGGCAGCGTCTTTTCTTTGAGGTACTTCGGACTGGCATAGAAGCTATAGGTAATCTGGCCCAGTTTGCGTGCTGACAAGCCTGAGTCCTCCAACGTGCCCACCCGCACGGCCACGTCAAAACCTTCGTGCAGAATGTCGAGCACACGGTTGGTCAATTCAGTCTCCACGCGCATTTCAGGGTAACGCTGCAAATACAAAGCCAGCCAGGGCACGACGACCAAAGTACCGAACTCTTCGCCGCAGGTGACGCGCAGGCTCCCCCATGGCTGACCTTGTGAGTGCTCCATCACGCTTTGGGTTTCTTCCAGCGCCGCCAGGATAGTGCTGGCGCGCTCGTACAGCTCGCGCCCTGCTTCGGTCAGCGCCAAGGAACGGGTCGAGCGCTGCAGCAGGCGCACCTTCAGGCGTGTTTCCAGTCGCGTGACCACGCGGCTCAAATGAGCCTTTTGGGTTTCCAGCATCTCGGCAGCGCGGGTGAAGCTACCACCGCGCACCACGGCCACAAAACTCTGTAAATCGTCGAAATTTATTGTTGCCTTCATAAGCAACAGTATGTCTCGTTATTTGATATTTATCAATTTCATCGGGAAACCTAGACTTCACTCCATCGCATTACCACCCACTCAGGAGTCCACCATGGGAACCACCGCAAGCACCTCCAAGCCCGTAGCACTTGTCACCGGCGCTGGCCGCATCACAGGCATCGGTTTTGAAACCGTACGCCAGCTGGCACAGCAAGGCTTTCGTGTTGTTCTGACAGCGCGTGATGACCAGGCCGCGCAGGCCCGCGCGGCGCAGCTACGCGACGAATCTCTGGACGTCATTGCACGGGTCGTTGACGTCAACAACCCGGCTTCCGTGCAAGCTCTGACTGCGTGGGTCAGAGAAAGCTTTGGCCGCCTCGACGTATTGATCAACAACGCCGCTGGCATGTCCGCCTACGGTGAGCAGGCGGCCAGCGCCGACCTGGACCAAGCCCACGCCGTCATCGAAACCACACTGTTCGGCAGTTGGCGCATGGCCCAGGCGCTGCTACCTCTGCTACGGCAGAGCCCACATGGGCGAATCGTCAACGTTTCCAGCGGCGCTGGCTCGCATGGCGACATGGCCTTTGGCCTGAACACCGGCAACGCGATGGGCACCAGCTACGCCCTAGCCAAAGCAGCACTGAATGCGTTGACGGTCAAGCTGGCCAATGAAGAGCCAGTCAATGCCGGCCGACGCGTGCTGATCAATGCCGTATGCCCAGGGTTCACCGCCACCTTTGAAGGCGGCGAACAGATGGGGGCACGCGCGGTGAAAGACGGTGCAGCCAGCGTGCTATGGGCGGCATTGGTGCCCGACGACGGTCCCAGCGGCGGCTTCTTTCGTGACGGACATCCGCTGCCCTGGTGAGCATGGGCCGACCATAAGTCAGTTCACCATCACCAGCTTGCCCATCACGCCGCGTGAGCCCATGTGGGCGAAAGCGGCTTTCAACTCGGCCATGGGCATGGTGCGGTCAATCACCGGTTTGATTTTGCCCTGGCCGTACCACTGGGCCAACTCACCCATCATGGCCGCGTTGGCCTTGGGCTCGCGCTTGGCAAAGTCGCCCCAGAACACGCCCACCACGCTGGCACCCTTGAGTAGCATCAGGTTGAACGGCAGCGCGGGAATGGGCCCGCTGGCAAAGCCCACCACCAGGTAGCGGCCACGCCAGGCAATCGAGCGAAATGCGCTTTCGGCAAAGTCGCCACCCACCGGGTCGTAAATCACGTCCGGCCCTTTGCCACCGGTGGCGGCTTTCACGGCCTCACGGAATGCGTTGGGTACAGCGTGCTCGGTGTAGTTGATGGTCACATCGGCGCCGATGGACTTGCACAGCGCGCATTTCTCGTCGGTGGAGGCCGCCGCAATCACCGTGGCGCCGATGGCTTTAGCAATTTGAATCGCCGCCGTGCCCACGCCGCCCGCTGCGCCCAGCACCAGCACGGTCTCGCCCGCTTTCAGTTGTGCGCGATCGACCAGCGCATGGTGCGAGGTGGCATAAATCATGATGAAGGCAGCCGCGTCCACATGCCCAAACCCCGGCGGCAGCGGCATGCACAGCGCAGCGGGTGCCAAGGTGTGCGTGCCAAAGCCACCGGTGCCCGACAGGCAGGCCACACTCTGGCCCACCTTCAAATGGCTCACGCCCTCGCCCACGGCCTGCACCACACCGGCGTATTCCGAGCCGGGCACAAACGGCAGCGCGGGCTTCATCTGGTACTTGTTTTGCACAATCAGCAGATCGGGAAAATTCAGGCTGGCCGCCTTGATGGCTATCAGCACCTCGCCCTTGCCGGGCTGTGGCGTGGGCAGCTCTTTCCAGGTCAGGGCGTCAACGCCGGTGGGGTTCTCGCATAGCCAAGCGTGCATGGGGAATTCCTTGAAAAATAGGGGCTGAATGATAAAAGTCAGAGCCTTGCGGGCATGTCGCAGCGGTTACCCGTTGAGGGGTGGCGACGATTGACATACATTGCCGATATACATCACAATAGGTGCATGCAAACCCAAGCACTCAACCGCACCCAGATCTACCTGACCGCCACCCAGCAGCATACGCTGGCAACGCTGGCCCAAGAGCAGGGAAGCTCCAGCAGCGCCTTGATTCGCGAGGCAATTGACGGCTACATACAGGCACATCAGCCAGCCAGCAAACTGGCGCGGCGCCTGGGCGTGGCGGGCAGCTGGCAGCCCAACCCGGATGCGCCGAACCTGCGGGCGCTGCGGCAAGAGGAGCGTTCTTTTTGAGCGCAGCCAGTGCTTAATTGCATAAGTCTGCGTTACTCCGAGAAGCGTCTGGCGCTTGCAGGATTAGGCGCAAATCGCAGCAATAGCTCCGCTAATAGCGAGAAGTTGCAACGACATCATGCAAGATGCCAGACGCTTCGAAAGTAGCAAGACGTATGCAACTAAGCACTAGTCTGCGCGAGCCGCTGGTTGACACCGATGTGTGGATTGATTACCTGCGCGGACACGCGCAGGCCATTCAGTTCGTCAAACAACTTCCCGAGCGTGTCTGGATCAGCGCAGTGAGCGTGGCCGAGCTTTATGCAGGCGTGCGCGAAGGCGCAGAACGTCAAGCCCTGGCGCAGCTGCTGTCAACCCTGGATGTGGTGGATTTGAACGGTGATATCGCAGCGCGCGGTGGCTTGCTGCGTAGGGACTATGGCCGATCGCACGGCGTGGGCTTGAACGATGCGCTGATTGGCGCAACCGCCCTGGAGATGCAATTGCAACTGCTGACCCTCAACCTGAAGCACTACCCCGCGCTAGATAAACACCAGGTTAAAAAAGCCTATTCCAGGCCCCAACCGAAACCCCATACCCCATGAAAATTCTTGTTTCCAATGACGATGGTTTCCAGGCACCTGGCCTGGTGGCGCTGTATGAGGCGCTCAAAGACCTGGGTGAGGTGGAGGTGGTGGCCCCCGAGCACAACAACAGCGCCAAATCCAACGCGCTCACGCTGCACTCGCCGCTGTATGTGCACCGCGCGGCCAATGGCTTTCGCTATGTGAATGGCACACCGGCCGACTGCGTGCACATCGCGCTGACCGGGTTGCTGGGCTACCGGCCTGATCTGGTGGTCAGCGGCATCAACAACGGTGCCAACATGGGCGACGACACCATCTACTCGGGCACCGTCGGCGCGGCCATGGAGGGCTACTTGTTTGGCGTGCCAGCCATTGCGTTTTCGCAGGTGGAAAAGGGCTGGGCGCACATTGACGACGCAGCGCAGGTGGCGCGCAACCTGGTGCAGCAGTTGATTGCCCAAGGCTTGCCCCAGGCCCAGCCCGATCATGCGGCCTGGCTGCTGAACGTGAACATTCCCAATCGCCCGCAGGCTGAACTCAAGCCCCTGCAGGTATGCCGCCTGGGCCGCCGCCATGCGGCTGAGCAGGTGATCAGCCAGACCAACCCGCGCGGCGACACCATGTATTGGATTGGCAGCGCGGGTCCAGTGAAAGACGATGCCAATGGCACGGACTTTCACGCCACGGCGCTGGGCCATGTGTCGCTCACGCCGCTGCATGTGGACCTGACCGAGCACCAGAGCCTGCCGGCCTGGACGCAGCGGGCCCGCTCTTTCAAGCCGCTGGCTTAGGACAAGCGTCCATGGCACAGCGCCCCAGTTTCCCCGCCCGTATCGACTTGACATCGGGCAAGCCCACACCGGCCAAGGCCACCGCCCTGGTGCCGCAGATAGTCGCTCCTAAAAATATAGCTGCTCCAGCAATACCTACCAGGGCGATAAGCCCAAAAGACTTAAAAACAGACCTCAGCCTGCCGCTGGGCACCGCTGCCGATTCGCGCGCGCTGCTGGCCCGCCTGGTGGCGCTGCTGGCGGCCCAGGGCGTGACCGATGCACGTGTGCTGGCCGCCATGGGCACGGTGCAGCGCCACACCTTTGTAGACAGTGCCTTGCAAGCCCAGGCCTATGAAGACACCAGCTTGCCGATTGGCCTGGGACAGACGATTTCCAAGCCGGGCGTGGTGGCCCGCATGCTGGAGCTGATGATGGCTGCGCCCTGTTTGCAAAACGCTGCGCCGGGGCAAAAAGCCAAAGGCCGGGTGCTGGACGCGCCCATGAGGGTGCTGGAGATCGGCACTGGCTGCGGCTACCAGGCGGCGGTGCTCAGCCTGTTGGTGGCCGAGGTCTACAGCATCGAGCGGCTGCGCGGCCTGCACGACAAAGCGCGCGACAAGCTGCGCCCGCACCGGCTGGCCAATGTGCACCTGCTGCTGGGCGACGGCATGCTGGGCTACCCCAAAGGCGCGCCGTATGCGGCCATCGTGGCGGCAGCTGGCGGCGAGGCGATTCCCCAGGCCTGGTGTGATCAATTGGCGGTCGGCGGGCGCATCGTGGCACCGGTGGCCTCCAGCGGCGGCGCGCAGGCCTTGACGGTGATTGACCGCACGGCACAAGGTTTCAAGCACAGCCTGCTGGAGCCCGTGTTGTTCGTCCCCCTAAAATCCGGTATTGCTTAAAGGGAAAACATCAATGGACTGCGTGAATCAATCAGCTCGTAAATTGGGTTTTGCCGTGGTGCTGGCCATCGCGTCGGCCACGCTGGCAGGCTGCGCCAGCAAGTCCATGACGCCCGCACCGGTGGAAGACCGCAGCTCGGGCGGCAGGCCACCTGCCGTGGCCATCGTGCCCCCGCCATCCAACACCACAGCCACCTCGGCTACGACGCCAGACGCACCCAAGCCGCTGCCCGGCGCAGAAAACGCAGGCAAGCCGGGCTACTACACCGTCAAACCTGGCGACACACTGATTCGCGTGGGCCTGGACAACGGCCAAAGCTGGCGCGACATCGTGCGCTGGAACAACATTGAAAACCCCAACCTGATTGAAGTCGGCCAGGTGCTGCGCGTGGTGCCGCCAGGCACCGCGCCCGGCGAAACCGTGGCCGTGGTGCGGCCCGTGCCGCCCCCGCCCACTACCAGCGCCGCCCCGGCTAGCGCCGCCAGCGCACCCCGGCCTGCCACATCCACCGTGGCGGGCACTGGCAGCACGCCCACCGCTGCGCCTGCGCCGGCTGCCGTGGCAGCTGCGTCAGCCCCGGCGTCGGAAGACGACTTGGCCTTCGTCTGGCCCGCATCTGGCAGCCTGATTGCAGGCTTTGACGAGGTGAAAAACAAAGGCCTGGACCTGGCTGGCAAAGCAGGCGACCCGGTAATTGCAGCGGCCGATGGCCGGGTGGTTTACTCCGGTGCCGGGCTGCGCGGCTACGGCAACCTCATCATCTTGAAGCACAACAACACCTATCTCACCGCCTACGCCCACAACCAGACCTTGCTGGTCAAAGAAGACCAGAGCGTGCGCAAGGGCCAGAAAATTGCCGAAATGGGCAACAGCGACGCGGACCGCGTGAAGCTGCACTTTGAGATTCGCAAACAGGGCAAGCCGGTCGATCCAGCCAAGCTGCTACCAGCCCGGTAATGACCGTCGTTTTTTGATTAAAAGCAGCATCCAGCCCATATAAATACTGCTCAAGCAGCTATTTTATTTATAGCATCTGTCATGCGTTTCGCGTGTGGCGACACCCGAAGGTGACCCATGAGCTGGCCCGTACTCGTTTTTGACATCGAAACCATTCCCGACGTGGCCGGCCTGCGCGCCCTGCGTGGTGACCCTGCTGAGCTGACAGACGCCCAGGTTTACGCCGCCTGGCTGCAGGAGCGCAAAGACAAAGGACAGGGCGATTTTTTGCCCCTGCACCTGCAGCGCGTGCTGTGCATCAGCGCCGTGTTTCGCAATGCCGAGGGCCTGCGCATCCACAGCTTTGTGGACCGCGACGGCCACAGCGAAGGCAAGATCATTCAAACCTTTTTCAACACGGTGGAAAAGCACGTTCCCCAGCTGGTCAGCTGGAACGGTGGCGGGTTCGATCTGCCGGTGCTGCACTACCGCGGCCTGCAGCACGGCGTGGTGGCCAGCAAGTATTGGGATTTAGGCGACGATGACCGTGATTTCAAGTGGAACAACTTCATCAGCCGCTACCACATGCGGCATCTGGATTTGATGGACCTGCTGGCCCTGTACCAGCCCAAAAACAATGCGCCGCTGGACGCCATGGCCAAGCTGTGCGGCTTTCCCGGCAAGCTGGGCATGGACGGCTCGCAGGTGTACACGGCCTTCCTGGACGGCAAAACAGAAGAAATTGCCCAATACTGCGAGACCGACGTGATGAACACCTGGCTGGTGTACTGCCGCTTTCAGAAAATGCGCGGTGGCCTGGTTGACGACGAGTACGAACAAGAAATCGCCCTGGCCAAAACCACGCTGGGCAACCTAGCCAGCAGCCAGCCGCACTGGGGTGAGTACCTGTCAGCCTGGCGCTGAACCCACACGAAACCTGCCACACCCAACATGCCCAAACCGCCCGTTCAAAACCCCTTGTTTGACGAATTCATGCCGCAGACCCCAGCGGCACCAACTGGCCCATCGCAAAGCCTGGTCATCGTGGCAGCCCAGCTGGCCCCCGAGCAGCAGTTGTTCAACCAGTTGCTCTCCAAAATCGACAAGCTGCAATCCGGCTTGCAGGACATGACCGCCCTGGCCAACGCCCACCGCCCGCTGCGCGTCAAAACCCTGCAACCCTTGCAAACCGAATTCGACGCTTTGCAGCGCGAGATGATTGTGTTTCTGGACCAGCGCCTGCAGACCCCCAAGGGCCTGAGCAAGACGGCCCAGCAAACCGCTTCGCAGCTGATCTGCAGTCTGGCCCTGGGCCAGCTGGAAGGGCCTGACGGCCCGGCCATGCAGGCCATCTACGAGCGCCACAGCGAAGTCGATCTGGCCACCAGCCGGGCCCAAGCATTGGCCGAGATGCAGAACATGGCGGCCAGTGCCTTTGGGCTGGATGCCGATGAGGCCGCGCAACTGCAAACCCCCGAGCAGGTGCTCGCGGCTGCGATGCAAAAAATGCTGGAAGAAAACCAGGCCCGCCAGGCGCAAAAAGACGCCCACCGCAAAGCCCGGCCCACCAAAAAAACCGCCAAGCAAAAGCAGGCCGAACAAGACGATGTGGATGCCAGCAAAGCCCTGCGCGACATCTACCGCAAGTTGGCCAGCGCCCTGCACCCTGACCGCGAGCCCGACGAACGGGAGCGCAAACGCAAGACCGATTTGATGGTGCAGGTCAACGCCGCCAACGACAAAAAAGACCTGCTGGCCCTGCTGCAACTGCAACTGCAAATCGAGCAGATCGACACCGCCGCCGTGAGCGCCGTGGCCCAGGACAAACTGCGCCACTTCAACCGCGTGCTGCAAGAGCAGGTGCAAAGCCTGCAGCAGGAGTTTGCCCATGCCCGCGAGATGTACCGCGAAGAATTTGGCATTCCCTACGGCAGCGTCAACGTCAAAGCGCTGCAATCGTCCATGCGCCAGCACGCCGCTTCGCTGGAGTACGACCTGCGCTTCATGAAAAACGACCTGCGCACCATCCGCGACGACAAGGCCTTGAAAGCCTGGCTGAAGGAGCAGAAAGAGCAAATGCACGGCCAGGAGTTGCTGGAAGAAGCCTTGTCCATGGGCCCGCGCGGGTTTTATTGATGCACACGATGGATTCAGAAACAGAAAACAAACCCCTGCCCGAGGGCTGGTTGCGCGTGGAGTCGCTGGACATTGAGGCCCAGGGCATTGCCCACCGGCCCGATGGCAAGGTGGTGTTCATTGAGGGTGCCTTGCCCTTCGAGGTGGTTTCCACCAGCGTGCACCGCAAAAAGAACAACTGGGAAGCCGGTGTGCTCACCGCCCTGCACCAGGAATCGTCACAGCGCGTCAAACCCGGCTGCCCGCACTTTGGGTTGCACAGCGGTGCTTGCGGTGGTTGCAAGATGCAGCACCTGCATGTGGGCGCGCAAGTGGCCGTCAAGCAACGGGTGCTGGAAGACAACCTGTGGCACCTGGGCAAAGTCAAACCCGAGATGCTGCTGCGGCCCATCGAGGGACCCGCCTGGGGCTACCGCTACCGGGCGCGGCTGTCGGTGCGCTATGTGGTGAAAAAAGGCGTGGTGCTGGTGGGTTTTCACGAGCGCAAAAGCCGCTACGTGGCCGACATGCAGCAGTGCCCGGTGCTGCACCCGCAGGTGGACGCGATGTTGATGCCGCTGCGCGACCTGATTGGCTCGATGGACGCGCGTGAAACCTGCCCGCAGCTGGAGTTGGCCTGTGGTGACCTCCGTGGCGACGCTGGCGACACGGGTTCAGGGACGATCGCCTGGGTGCTGCGGCATTTGGAGCCATTGAGCGAGGCGGACAAGAACAGATTGCGCGCGTTTGCGGTGGCGCACCCCGGCGTGCAATGGTGGCTGCAACCCAAGGGGCCAGACACCGTGCAATTGTTGGACGAAGGCGGCGAGCAGTTGTCTTACACCCTCCCCGAATTCGGCATCACCATGCCCTTCAAACCCACCGATTTCACCCAGGTCAACCCGCAAATCAACCGCGTGCTGGTCTCGCGCGCGCTGCGCCTGCTCGATGCGCAGAAAACCGAGCGCGTGATCGACTGGTTTTGCGGCCTGGGCAACTTCACCCTGCCGTTGGCCACCCAAGCGCGCGAGGTGCTGGGCATTGAGGGCAGCGAAGCGCTGGTGGCCCGTGCGCAGGGCAATTTCAAGCTCAATTTTGAATCAAATGAGCCACCAGCCCATGTGAATACTGCTCAAGCAGCTACAAGTTTCGTAGCACGCAATTTGTTCGACATGACCCCCGAGTTGCTCATGCAAGACGGCGTGGCAGACAAGTGGCTGGTCGACCCCCCACGCGAAGGTGCCTTCGCCCTGGCCAAAGCCCTGGCCGACCTGCACCTGCAGCACGAGCTGCGCGGCAGCTGGACGCCCCCCAAACGCATCGTTTACGTCAGCTGCAACCCTGCCACCCTGGCCCGCGATGCAGGCCTGCTGGTGCACCAGGCCGGCTACCGCTGCACCCATGCGGGCGTGGTGAACATGTTCCCGCACACGGCGCATGTGGAAAGCATGGCGGTGTTTGAGTTGGAATGAAAAAAGCCCGCTTGCAGCGGGCTTTTGATGATGGCGCTTGGAGCGCCTATGACTGCTGGGCCTGCGGCCCTTGGCATGACGGATGACTGGATATAGCGGTCATCTTTCATTCGCGGGATAGCCGGCAAACAGTGCGATCAAGGAATTTTCAAAAAAACTTGTGCGGGCGTTTGAAAAACGACATGGTTTGTCCATGCCCTTCACTACGATTCCCCTCATGCCATCCAAAACCGAATTTCAAGAAACCATTGCTTACCGGCTCACCCATATCCTGCGCCGGTTCAATGAGGGTGAAAAGCTCAAGCCAAGCCTCCTGGCAGAAGAATATGGCGTAGATCTGCGCACTATCCAGCGCGACCTGACTGAACGCTTCGCATTTTTGGGGTTAGAGAAGTCCAACGGCTATTACTGTGTAAATACGCTCCGTTTGGGCGTTCTGTCGATGAAAGAAGTCGCCCGCTTTGCCGAACTTGCAGGACTGCAAGATTTGCACCCTGCGCTGTCGAGCGAACTCATGAAAGACCTTCTGGACACCAGCGTTCAGAGCGCCATACAAATCAGAGGCCACAACTACGAAGACCTGCGGGGCAAAGAGCATCTGTTCAGCCAACTCAGTCAGGCAATCCGCCAATACCGCGCCGTGTCATTTCGCTATGCGAAGCCAGAGGGTGAAAAGCTGGTGACTTCTGTACAGCCCTACAAGCTAGTAAATCAAGACGGCATCTGGTATTTGGCCGCCACTGATGCGGGCAAGATCAAGGCGTATACGTTTACAAAAATCAGCCACTTTCTGCTGCAGCCAGAGCTGTTCACGCCAGATCTCGCCGTGATGGCTGTGCTTGAAAGCGAAGACAGCATCTGGCTGAACCGCAGTAAAACCGAGGTGGTACTTAAAGTCGCCCCCTTCGCCGCAGGCTTTTTCAAACGCCGAAAAATGATTGGCACCCAGAAAATTGTCAAAGAGCTGGAAAACGGTGGCCTCATCGTCTCGGGGCTCATTGCGCACAATGACCAAGTTTTGCCCATCGTTCGCCAATGGCTGCCGCACATTCACATCATCAGCCCCGAAGGTTTGCAAGCGGAGCTGGAGAGCCAGCTCAAGGCCTATCTGGGTAAAGCCTGAGCCCGTGTATTCGTTCAACCTCCAACACAAGGACACCAGCATGACCAACACATCCCCACTTGAAACCCTGGCCGCATTCGCCATTGCATTTGCGGCTGGTGTCATCTCCACTGCAGCGCTTTGCACGTATATCGGCCGACTGCGCGCAGCGAGCGCGTCCAAAACCCCAAGCGAAAGTCGCATATAGAAATCCCAGTGCAAGCTGTAACGGTTTTGTAACATGGGTTGGCTATCTTTTAATAGAGAACGGGAGAACGTAGTGAATTCAGGTCAAAACCCCAATCTGTTGGTTGCAGATGCATCCACCGACATAGCTCCAGACACGACAAAAACCTCGGGCATCGAAATTCAGAGTGAAACAATTTGTGCTGGCGTGGCGTATTCCACAAGCGAGGTGATTAATCGTTATGGAAGTGCAAATGCGGAATATCTCAAGGGTTACTCAGGTGTAGATAACGAAACCGAGCAAAAATATGCCAAAAGCCTAGCTGATATAGCCAAGTATAAAATTAGTGTTGATCCTGACGAAGGCACGAGAAACATCAAACAGCAGGCCGGCTTTTCTGCAGAAATTGCCACCACCAGCCGCGACAATGCAGAGGCAATCATCAGCCGCTCACGGATTCGCACCTCACGCAGCGACGATTTACAGCAATTTGGCCGAAACCACAACGTTGTAGATCGAGTACAGATACGCGACGGACAAATCATCGAGGGCACGCAGTCGCAAATGAAGTTCGTTGGAAACCGAGATCAGCTATTGGACAATATTGCGCGGGAAGACGGAAAATTCGCCCGCTACCGCGGAACCAAACTGGAACTCCCATCAGAGCAATACGCGGGTGCTGCACAACACTGCCGAGACAAATCAAAACAACTGCTGTTCAATGCAGGCAGGGCAGAACAATGTGGCCAACGGGACGTGGCAGCGAAGCTCCGTCGAGAAGCCGACAACTACGCCCAACTTGCCACTGAAGTAATGGACAGTGGCATGACCACTGAGCAAGCCATTTTCTACCGCAGTCATCCGAAAACTGCGACAGCTTTTGACATTGCTCGAACCAGCCATCGTGCAGGAATGGAGGGTGCCCAATACGGTGCTGTCATCGGCGGCTGCATATCGTTGTTGAACAACTCATTCGCTACCGCACTAGGTGAAAAGGAATTTGATAACGCCGCCAAAGGCGTGGCTCTGGACACGGCAAAAGCAGGAACAGTTGGCTACGGCATAGCGTTCGCAGGTTCGGCAGTCAAAGGTGCCATGCAGCAGTCGAGCAGCGGGAATATTAGGGCGTTGGCCGATACCACTGCACCTGTATTGGTTGTGAACATTTGCATCTCGCTTGGTGGGTCAATCAAACGCTATGTAATTGGCGAAATCAATGAATCACAACTGCTGTTGGAGGTTGGTGAAAAAAGCACAGGCATGTTGTCCAGCGGCATGATGGCTGCATTGGGACAAATAGTCATCCCCGTGCCCTTGATCGGTGCGGCTATCGGTGGAATGATTGGCTGTACCCTCTCGTCATTCTTTTTTCAAACTGCTGTGGATGCTGCTCGGAGAGCTGAAATTTCTTTTGATGTCTTAGAGCGCACCCGTGCCATACAAATTATGGCCTACGAGCGTATTGCCAAAGAACAAGCAGCGCTAGAAGCGTTTGTAGGCCGTGAAATTCCTCAACTGCAGCAAGATACGCAACAATTTTTCGTTTCTTTGGATTCTGCCTTATCCCTGTCGATGGATGCCCAGGCAGCAGCTATTAATGCATATGCACATCTGCTGGGCAAAAAATTGCAACACAAGTCGATGGTAGATTTCGAAGACTTTATGCTCTCCGATAGAACCTTTCGATTTTGATTTATTTCTTCGCTTTTCTGTCATTTTATCAACACGAGGATTTTTCATGTTTCTTCATTTAATTCCAGAACAAAACAAGGAAGACTTTTGCTATGTCGCGGCACTTTTAAGTATTGCAGACAAGCCTTTACTGTGGGGTGGAAGGCGAAAGGAAGACGTAACCTTAAATACCAAGAAAGAGGACTTGTCAATTCAGCATGGGGAAAAAGAATCTGCGTTAATGAAATTATGGTTCTCATATCGCGAAATACATATTATTCCGAGGGAGGCCGAGCGAGATTTGATAGCTCAGTTAAGGAACTGCCCTGAAGCAAGAATTGAGTCACCAGAAATGCGAGCTAGTGCCGCATGTAACGTTCTCCGTAGTCGTCTTCAAGGTAAAAATAATAAGCTGCCGTCCGTCTCAAAATGTATGCTTATTCAATTCATGCTGCTTGCATTGGCAGACGGAAATATTTCTGCAATCGAATATCAATTGCTTGCCGATTTTAAAACACATTACGGACTAGAAGACTTCATTTTTGAAGAGCTCCTAGAGCGTGCAGAAAGCATCTACCGCGAAACAAATAAAACCGTAGCTCTTTTACTTGAATAAGGAAAATCATGCCTGTTCCAATTATCTTAGGTGCCATTGCTGCTGGTGCAGCTTTATACGGTGCCGCCAAAGGCATCAATGCGGCCATGGATCACACTGATGCGAGTGATCTCAATGACGCCGCCAAATCCTTGGTAGACAATGCCAATCGCAAACTGGAGGCGCAGCGCGACACCACAAATGACGTTATCACCGACTATGGCACTCGCAAGTTGCGTGCGTTTAACGGGGCAATTGCTGATTTCATCGAAAATTTTGAACGACTGAAAAATGTAGAGCTAATTCACCCCCCCGAGTTGGAAAAACTGAAGATCGACAATTCAGATTCGACACTTTCCGGTTTACGCAACGATTACCAAGCGCTTAAGGACGCTGGGCTTGGTCTAGGAGCCGGTTTGGGTGGAGGCGCAGCGCTAGCCTTCGGTGCATATAACGGCACCATGATGCTTGCTGCAGCTAGCACTGGTACAGCAATATCTTCGCTAACAGGAGTGGCCGCCACCAACGCCACGTTGGCATGGCTGGGCGGAGGCTCTTTAACAGCAGGGGGGCTGGGCATGGCTGGTGGGATGTGGGTACTAGGTGGAATAGTTGCCGGGCCAGCATTGGCTATTTTTGGCCATATCATGGGTGACAAGGGTGAGGCGGCGCTTAACAATGCCCGCACCAACCAGGTACAAGCGCAAGCCGTCAAAGATGAAGTTGAACTAATGATTGGAAAACTGCAAGCCATTGAGCAAGTATCCTCACTTGCAAATATGACATTTTCCAGGATCAGTTCACGTCTGCGCCACTCGGTTCGAGATCTTCGGAATGTGATTGATAGCAACGGAAACAACTACAGCGAATACCCACAGGACTGTCGCGAAGTAGTTTTCCGCGCTGTTAAATTTGCTCAGTTGATCAAAGTAATGATAGATATGCCCATTCTTGATCTAAACGGCAATTTAGTTCTTTCTACAGAAAAGGGGATTCAGGATATTCAAGGCGCAATCGTATGAATTAATTGTTGAATTGTGTACCGATCCAAACCCCGGTTTCAAGCGCCAATGAAAAAAGGGCCCGAAGGCCCTTTTTTTGATCGTCACAAACGTCAGTCGCGTTCGCCACCGGCCAGGCCCAGCAAGGCCAGCAAGCTCTGAAACACGTTGAAGATGTCCAGATACAGAGCCAGTGTCGCGCTGATGTAGTTGGTTTCGCCGCCGTCCATGATCTGCTTCAGGTCATACAGCATGTAGGCGCTGAAAACACCAATCGCCATCACGCTGATGGCCATCATCATGGCACTCGACCCGACAAACACGTTGATGATGCCGCCGATCATGATCGCCAGAGCGCCCACAAACAGCCACTTGCCCATGCCCGACAAATCGCGCTTGATCACGCTGGCCAGGCTGGCCATCACGAAGAACACGCCTGCGGTGCCGCCAAAGGCCGTCATGATCAAACTGGGGCCGTTTTTAAAGCCCAGCACCATGGAGATCAGACGCGACAGCATCAGGCCCATGAAGAAGGTGAAAGCCAGCAACACGGGCACACCGGCTGCCGAGTTTTTGGTTTTCTCAATGGCGAACATGAAACCAAACGCGCCTGCCAGGAACACGATCAGGCCGATGCCGCCAGTCAGGCCGTTGACGATGCCGGTGGTCACGCCCACGTAGGCGCCCAGCACGGTGGGCAGCATGCTCAGTGCCAGCAGCCAGTAGGTGTTGCGCAGTACTTTGTTGCGCTGAACCGCACCGGCTTGGGCTTGGTCCAGAACTTGGGTGTAGTCGGTCATTGCTAAAAAGTCCTTCACGAATGCCGCAAAAGCGCGGACGAGGATGATTTTAGGGTCGATTCAAAAATTGCAAGCAATGCCCGCGCTATCCTTATGCCTTTACATCTTTAAAGCGAAACCTATGAAAAACAAGTCTGTGCTTGAATTAGCCGATATCAAAACCGTAGCAGCCGCCGCAGAAAATGAAGCTCTGAAGAACAACTGGGCTGTGACGATTGCTATCGTGGACGACGGTGGTCACCTGCTGTGGCTGCAGCGTCTGGATGGCGCACCGCCGATTTCGGCCCACATTGCCCCGGCCAAAGCACACACCGCAGCGCTGGGCCGTCGTGAGAGCAAGGTGTACGAAGACGTGATCAACGGCGGGCGGATGTCGTTTTTGAGCGCGCCCGACTTGAAGGGCCTGCTGGAAGGCGGCGTGCCCATCCTGCACGAGGGGCAATGCATTGGTGCGGTGGGGGTGAGCGGCGTGAAATCTGCGGAAGACGCG
This sequence comes from Comamonadaceae bacterium, assembly GCA_013297875.1. Classification (GTDB taxonomy): domain Bacteria; phylum Pseudomonadota; class Gammaproteobacteria; order Burkholderiales; family Burkholderiaceae_C; genus JAAFIW01. The sequence continues at coordinate 99,351 of JAAFIW010000002.1, forward strand.
CAGATTGCAAGGGCAGGCATTGCTGCACTGGGTTTCTAGACGTTTTAGGCCGACAGCCCATATAAATACTGCTCAAGCAGCTATTTAATCAATAGCAGTTAAACGCCACAGCGAGGTGACTTCTGCAGCCCGCGCCGCGTACAGTGGGTCGCTGGCATCTTGCGTTTTACTGTGTGTGGGGCGCACGTCGCTGCGGCCCAGCACCTGCAGGCCTGCGTCGGCTATCCACCCCAGCAGTTGATCGCGCGAGCGCAAGCCCAGGTGCTCGGCCAGGTCTGACAGGATGAGCCAGCCTTCGCCGCCAGGTGTGAGGTGGTCTTTCAAGCCCGCTAAAAAACCGCGCAGCATCTGGCTGGCCGGGTCGTAAATCGCGCGCTCAATCGGCGCACTGGGCTTGGCCGGGAGCCAGGGCGGGTTGCACACCACCAGCGGTGCGCGGCCGGGGGGAAACAAATCGGTTTTCAGCAACTGCACCTGGCGGCTCAGGCCCAGGCGGGCCAGATTGTCTTGTGCGCAGGCCAGGGCGCGGGGGTCGGTGTCGGTGGCCACCACGCGGGAGATGCCGCGTTTGGCCAGCAGGGCGGCGATCACGCCGGTGCCCGTGCCGATGTCGAACCCGATTTCTCCACGCGGTTCCCCACGTGGCAAGGGCTGCGCCGCAATCAACTCCAGATACTCCCCCCGCACCGGCGAGTACACGCCGTAGTGCGGGTGAATGCGCGCACCCAGCGACGGTATATTCACGCCCTTTTTGCGCCACTCGTGCGCGCCGATCAAGCCTTGCAACTCGCGCAGCGAGGCCACATACGGCGCGTCGCTGGGGCCATAGGCTTCGGTGCACGCGGCCTGCACGTCGGGTGCCCGACGCAGGGGCAGCATGTGGCCCGCTTCAAACGGCAGAAGCAGCATGCCCAGGGCGCGTGCACGCTGGGCCTGGTGCATGCGGTGCTGGTTGAAGGCGGTCAGCAGATCGGGCGCAGGTTTGGCAGGCTTGCCATCCAGCCGCCGGGAAGCTCGGGCAGGCCCGGCGTCAAGCCGCCGGAAAGCTCGGGCGGGCCCGGCGTCAAGCCGCCGGGCCATGGCCTGTAGCAACTGTTTGGCATTCTGAAAATCGCCACGCCACAGCATGGCCGTGCCTTGCGCCGCCAGGTGGCAGGCCGCGGGGGCCGACAGGGTGTCGTCGGCCATCACCACGCGGGTGGGCGGCGGCACGCCGGCTTCAGAGCGCCATAGGGCGCTATGCGGCTGGTCGGCCTGGATCCAGTGCAGGGTGGGGGTGGGGGCAGACGACAAATGCATGCGGGCAGTTTAGGCGGGCGCGTCAACCGCCATCGCGCCACCTGAAATAATGCCCCGATGTACGCCGCCCACTTCGGTCTGAAGCAAGACCCGTTTTCCATTGCGCCCGACCCGCGCTATCTTTTCATGAGCGAGCGGCACCGCGAGGCCTTGGCACACCTGCTGTATGGGGTCGGTGGGGGCGGCGGTTTTGTGCTGCTCAGTGGCGAGATTGGTACCGGCAAAACGACCGTGTGCCGCTGCTTTTTGGAGCAGATTCCGGCTAACTGCCATGTGGCCTACATCTTTAACCCCAAGCTCACGGTGCGCGAGCTGCTCAAGTCGGTGTGCGACGAGTTTGATATCGAGCTGCCACCGCATCCGCTAGGCCCGCACGCCACCAGTGCCAAAGAGCTCACTGACGCGCTGAATGCCTTTTTGCTGAAAACCCATGCAGCCGGGCAAAACTGCGTGCTCATCATTGACGAGGCGCAAAACCTCAGCGCCGATGTGCTGGAGCAACTGCGCCTGCTGACCAACCTGGAAACCAGCGAGCGCAAGCTGCTGCAAATCGTGTTGATTGGCCAAAGCGAGCTGCGCCGCATGGTGGCGCGGCCCGATCTGGAGCAACTGGCCCAGCGCGTGATTGCCCGCTACCACCTGGAGGCCCTCACGCCGCGCGAGACGGCGCAATACATCCAGCACCGGCTGCAAGTGGCCGGCTTGAAGGGCGTGATGCCGTTTTCCAAACAGGCCTTGAAGCGCGTGCAACACCTGTCGCGTGGCGTGCCACGGCGCATCAATTTGCTGTGTGGCCGCGCGCTGCTGGGGGCTTATGCCACCGGCCAGGCGGCGGTCAATCTACAGGTGCTGGACAAGGCGGCAGCCGAGGTGTTTGGCCCGGCCATCCAGGCCGTGGGCACGCCTGCACCCGCGGACACACCCACTCGCGCATGGGCGGTCCGTGCCGGCATTGCGGTGGCCGGTGCCTGCCTGGGCGCTGGCGTGCTGGCAGCGGCCTGGTGGGTGGCCCAGCCCAGGCAGCCGGGCACAGCCTTAGGCCATACGGCAGCCCTGCCGGTGCCTGCTGCCAGCGCCCCGCCCACCGCCGCCCTAGCAGTCACCCCTACCGTCACCGCCAACCCGCCCACACTCGCACTGCCACCCCTGTCGCTCACCGAAAACGAGGCCTGGCGAGCCCTGGCCACTCTGTGGGGCCGTGAGCTGCCCGAGGGCGCTGCCTGCGAGCAGGCGGTGCGCCTGCAGTTGCAATGCTTTCGCAACAACAACATGACGCTGGCCCTGATCCGCCAATTGGCGCGCCCGGGTTTGCTGACGGTGCTGGACGACCAGGGTCGCCCGCAACAGGCCCTGCTGCTGGCGCTGGGTGAGCAAACCGCCACCCTGGGTCAGGGCCAACTGGCCAAAACCGTGTCGTTGTCGACGCTGGCGCTGGCCTGGCGCGGAGACTTTGCGACGTTCTGGATCGCCCCCTCGGGCTACGACGGAGTGGTCCGACCCAATGACCGTGGTCCGTTGGTGGACGGCCTGGCCCGTCAACTTGCCCTGCTCGATGGCTCGGTTGCCCCGGCAACGCCCGCTGTGTTCAGCGACACCCTGCGCCAGAAGCTGCAAACCTTTCAGCGCGCCCAGGGCCTGCCAGCGGACGGGCAGCCCGGCCCGATGACGCTGATGCAACTGAACCGCGCCACCGGCGTTGCCGAGCCCCGGCTGCGCCTGGTGGCACCGGCGCTCGCGCCCTAATTGCAGGTTCCGCCAAGCCACGACCATTTCACCTGAACGCCCACTGAAAGTCCTCCCCACGTGTCCTACATTCTTGACGCGCTGCGCCGCGCCGAAGCCCAACGCGAGCAAGGCCACGTGCCCGGCCTGCACGCCCAGCCCCTGCCCACCGCCACCACAGATACCAAGCCCCGCCGCTGGCCCATTGCCATTGCGGCGCTGACGGCCTGGCTGGCGCTGATGGGTGCCTTTCTGCTGTGGAACCAGCAGCGCCCGGCCATGCCGGGGGCCAGCCCCGTCACGCAGTCTGCCCCCCCGTCAGCCCCTGCCGCTCCAACCCCTGTGCCGCCTGCCAGCGCATCTTTGCCCTTTGTGATTGGCGGCGCGGCGGCACCCGCTGCTGTGCCGGCACCGGTTCCTGTGCCCGCACCTGCACCGCCCGTGGTGCGCGAGCCGGTCAAACCACCGCCACCTGCAGCGGTGGCACCCAGCCCCAAACCTACCGTGGCAGCCGTTGCGGCTGCACCCACTCCAGCCGCAGTCACCACAGCCCCGCCCGCCACCGAAAAACCACCAGCCCCTGCCGGGCCAGACGCCACACGCATCTACACAACTGCCGAGCTACCCGAAGACATTCGCCGCGATCTGCCCAAGCTGGCGGTCAGTGGCTCGGTGTACTCCAGCAACCCGGCGCAACGCATGCTGGTGCTCAACGGCCAGGTGGTGCAAGAGGGCGGCTCGCCCGGCGCAGACGTGGTGCTGGAGCAAATCCGCCCCAAAAGCGCGGTGCTGCGCTTCCGTGGCTACCGCTACAGCCTGGATTTTTGATCTCTGACAGGCGGATACAGACTTGAAGCTGCTATTGAATAGATAGCTGCTTGAGCTTGTTTCACCTGGGCTACTGGCATAAACGGGTTTTATCAAAAGAGCCTTGCACCAGTTATCGCTTGGGTTCCGGAGAAAACCGGTTCAAAATGGCCGCGCCTTGTGCGTCTGCACTTTCCCACCGAATAACCGGAGGACTTCCATGAAGCTTGTTGCCGCCCTTTTGGGTCTCTTGATGCTGGTGTCTTGTGGTGGAGACGACGACGTCGCACCCGCTGCCCAACCCACCTCACCCCCGGTGGTCACCACACCGCCAGCGGTCACGCCCACCACGCCTTCAGTGACGCCCACCACGCCAACGGTGACCCCCACCACGCCTTCCGTGTCACCGACGACACCGGTGGTCACGCCCACTGTCCCGGCTTGTCCCGCCTTCACCGACAGTTTTGGCCGCGCGGTCAGCTGCACCGAGATGGCCTTGCTGGCCGGTGCCAACCTGCCATTTGTCGAAGGCGGTGGCGGTGGCACGGGTGATGGAACGGGCGACGGCGGTGCCGATGGCAGCGCGGGTGACGGCGCGCCCATTGCCAACACCGTTTTGCGTTTTACCGACATCAACGGCAGGCAAGTGACCACCACCACCGATGCGCGTGGCTACTTTCGCATCAGCCTGCGCGGCCTGAAAGCGCCCCTTTTGGCCAGCGTGCAGCGTGACAACAAGCCCTGGCAGTCCCTGCTGGTAACCGACATTGTTCGAGCCCCCGCCAACCGGCGCTTTTACACCATCAACCTCACGGGTTTAAGCGATGTGGTGGCCTCCGAGTTGGCCAAGCGGGACGGCCTGGCGAACCCGCAGGCCCTGACCCCTGCTGCGCTGAACCGCCAGAAAGCGCAAGTGCCCAACGTCGTTGCCTCCCTCAAAAACCTCATCCGTGAGCAAATCGAAGCGGCGGGCCTGAACTTTGCCGACTTTGACCCGCTGAACACACCGTTTGAGGCCGTGTTGAGCGACCGCTACGACATTTTGTTGGAGCGCGTGATCGTAGACAAAGACCCGGTGGGCGGCTTCTCGGTGGTCACACCGCGCTACGGCATCAACCCCAAAGACCCCACCATGCTGGCCGGTGGCAGCCTGGATTTCAGCACCAACTTCACGGCTACCTTTGCCGTGGTCGGTGGCGATGTCAATGGCCGCGTGTCGGCGACCGGCCCTGGAAATGCCACCTATGTGGCACCTGCCACACCGGGCGTCTACCGTGTGGTGGCCACGTCTACCAACACGGGGAACCGCGCCACCGCCACCGTCACAGTCAGCGCGGGCACGGGCTTTCGCGTCACCGGCGCTCCGCGCATTGCACCCAACACCAGCACCCAGCTCACAGCCCTGTTCAGCGAGGTGAGCACCAGCGCCACCTGGACGATCGAAGGCAATTGCGGCGCGTGCAGCGTGAGCAGCGCGGGCGTGTTCACGGCCGGTAGCACGGTGGCCTCTGTGCGGGTGCGCGGCACCCGTGTGGGCGTGCCGACGCAAAGCGACACCGTGGCCATCACGATTGCGTCTGAGGTCATCCTCAGCCTGAACGCGCCCAGCGCCATCACCGTCACTTCCGCAGACATGTTCACCTTCAACCCCACTATTTCACCTGAAGGCATCAACGCAGACGTGAGCCTGGCCGCCGCACCGGCAGGCGACGCGGGCAGCTTCATCACGGTGGACTACTTCAAGGGCTACCTGCCACCGGCCCGCGCAGGCAACTTCACCATCGGTGTGGCCAGCGTGGCTGATCCGTCCAAGACCGGCGCGATCTCGGTGGCCGTCACCACACCGGCCGCTACAGCGCTGGTGGCCACCCCCGGCGCACCCGCCTCCATGCGCTACACCCACGCGGCAGCTGCGCTGCCCGATGGCCGGGTGCTGATGGTCGGCGGCCTGGCCGACCGGCAAAGCAACAACCGCCTGCTGAGCACGGAGGTGTTCAACCCGACAGCCGGCAGCTTCAGTGCAGGCCCGAATCTGGGCCTGGCTCGCCTGAACCTTGAAGCCATTGCCATCGACGCCAACCGCGTGCTGGTCACCGGCGGCGAGCTGGATTACCAGACCGCGCGCAACACCGCCGAGGTGGTCAACCTGAGCACCCGCGTGTCAAACCCCACGCCCAACGCCATGAGCGCGCTGCGCATTCACCACCGCATGGTTGCGCTGACCAGCGGCCCCAACAGCGGCAAGGTGCTGGTCATGGGCGGCTTCAATGGCCCCGTGCCCTATGGCGTGCCCACTTGGCAGGCTACAGCGTCGGTGGATGTGTTTGACCCCGCCACCGATAGCTTCACGCCCTCGCAGGCCAGCCTGCGCACCGCGCGTGGCCTGTTCACGGCCACCGTGCTGGCCGATGGGCGGGTGCTCATCGTGGGCGGCTTTCAGCCCGAGCCGGGCCCGCTTGGGCTGGCTTCGGCCGAGATTTACGACCCGGTGGCGGGTACCTTCACCTTCACGGGTGCCATGTCCATTGCGCGCTACGGCCACACCGCCACCCGCCTGGCCGATGGCCGCGTGTTGATCGTGGGCGGTATCAACAATTCCAACACGCACTCCACCGCCGAGATTTACAACCCCGCCACCGGCAATTTCTCGCCTGTCACCTCCACCCTGGCCGTCACCCGGGCGTATCACGCGGCGGCGACGCTGGCTGACGGGCGGGTGGCGATTGTGGGTGGCGAGAGCGGTGAATTTGTGGTGCGGGGCACAGTGGAAGTGTTCGACCCGTCCACCCAGAGCTTCAGCCCCTACGCACGCATGGCCACGCCCCGTGTGCGCGCCACCGCCACCACGCTCACAACCGGGCCGAACGCGGGCAAGGTGTTGGTGTTTGGCGGCGGCGCCGTGAACACGCCCGCCAGAGCGGCGGAACTGACGCCGTGATCGCTCGGCCGTTGCTACGAAATAGATAGCTGCTCGAGTGCATGGGGCGTGCACGTTTAATCGTTCTGGCCTGAAAACGGGCGAAAGCAAGAGCTGCATGGGGTTATGCGGAGATTCCGCCTGAAAAACAGGCTACGCCGTAAAATCGCCGTATTCCCCCTCACGAGTGTCCCAGGCGCTCCCCGCTATGAACGCCCCCCGAAAGCCTTTTCGGTTCTATGACTGACGTCTCCTTCTTCGCCCGCGCCGCCAAGCCCATCACCAGCTACCGCAAGTACTGGGCGCATCGCTTTGGCCAGCCCAAATTTTTGCCCACCAGTCGGGCCGAAATGGACGCGCTCGGCTGGGACAGTTGCGACATCGTCATCGTCACCGGCGACGCGTATGTGGACCACCCCAGCTTTGGCATGGCCGTGGTGGGTCGGGTGCTGCAAGACCAGGGCTTTCGCGTGGGCATCATTGCCCAGCCCGACTGGCAGAGCGCTGAAGCCTTCAAGGCGCTGGGCAAGCCCAACCTGTTCTGGGGCGTGACCGCGGGCAACATGGACAGCATGATCAACCGCTACACGGCAGATCGCAAAATCCGCAGCGACGACGCCTACACCGCTGGCGACGTGGGCGGCAAGCGGCCTGACCGCGCGGCCATCGTCTACAGCCAGCGCTGCCGCGAAGCCTTCAAAGACGTGCCCATCATCCTGGGCGGCATTGAGGGCAGCCTGCGCCGCATTGCGCATTACGACTACTGGTCTGACAAAGTGCGCCGTTCCATCGTGGTCGATGCCAAATGCGACCTGCTGCTTTATGGCAACGCAGAGCGGGCGCTGGTGGAGGTGGCTCACCGCATCGCCGCCAAAGAGCCGGTGCAGCAGATCACCGACGTGCGCGGCACGGCCTTCATCCGCCGGCCGGATGACGAAACCGGCAAGGGTTGGTTTGAAATTACCTCCACCACGGTGGACGAACCGGGCCGCATTGAGCAGCATGTCAACCCCTATCTCACCACCAGCGAAGCAGCCCAACAGCAGGGCAGCACCTGTAGCAAAGACGGCGATGGCACGGTGAACGTGAATGATGCAAACGCTATGGATTCCATAGCTGCTTCAGCAGGTTCTACAAGGGCGGACAGCGCTTTTTCCATCAAACCGCTGACCTTTGTGCCGAATCCGAAGGTCAAGCTCAAAGTGCCCCCGCGCGACCGCAGCGTGATTCGCCTGCCCAGCTACGAGCAGGTGCGCGCCGACCCTGTGCTCTACGCCCATGCCAACCGGGTGCTGCACCTGGAAACCAACCCCGGCAACGCCCGCGCGCTGGTGCAGGCGCATGGCGAAGGTGTGACGGCACGCGACGTGTGGATCAACCCGCCCCCCATTCCACTGACCACGGCCGAGATGGACCATGTGTTTGACCTGCCGTATGCCCGCAGCCCGCACCCCATCTACGCCGACGAAAACGGCAGTCACGACCACGCCACCAAAATCCCGGCCTGGGAAATGATTCGCTTCAGTGTGAACATCATGCGCGGCTGCTTCGGCGGCTGTACGTTTTGTTCCATCACCGAGCACGAAGGCCGCATCATTCAAAGCCGCTCGGAAGACAGCGTGATTCGCGAAGTGGAAGATATTCGCGACAAGGTGAAAGGATTCACCGGTGTCATATCCGATTTGGGCGGGCCAACGGCGAATATGTACCGCATCGGCTGTAAATCCCCCGAAATTGAAGCCGCCTGCCGCAAACCCAGCTGCGTATACCCCGGCATTTGCTCTAATTTGAATACCGATCACAGCGCGTTGATCAAAATGTACCGCCGCGCCCGGGCCTTGAAAGGCGTGAAAAAAATATTGATTGGTTCCGGTCTGCGCTACGACCTGGCCGTGCAAAGCCCTGAATATGTGAAAGAGCTGGTGCAGCACCACGTGGGCGGTTATTTGAAAATCGCCCCCGAGCACACTGAGGGCGGGCCGCTTTCAAAAATGATGAAGCCCGGTATTGGCAGCTACGATAAATTCAAACAAATGTTTGAGAAATACAGCGCCGAAGTGGGTAAAAAGCAATACCTCATCCCTTATTTCATCGCCGCCCACCCCGGCACCAGCGACGAAGACATGATGAATCTTGCCGTGTGGCTGAAAAAGAATGGTTTCCGCGCCGACCAGGTGCAAACCTTCTACCCCAGCCCCATGGCCACCGCCACGGCCATGTACCACAGTAACAAAAACCCGCTGCGCAAAATCGGCCGCGACTCGGAAACCGTGGACATTGTGCGCGGCGACAAACGCCGCAGACTACACAAAGCCTTTTTGCGCTACCACGATGCGAATAACTGGCCCTTATTGCGCGAGGCCCTGAAAACCATGGGCCGGGCTGATTTGATTGGCAATGGCAAGCACCATTTAATACCCACTTTTCAGCCGATGACGGATGGTGGGTATGTGAGTGCGAGGAAGAAAAACAGCACGGCTGCGCCGGTTCAAAAGAATGCGCCGGCCAAAGGCAAGCTGCTCACCCAGCATACGGGCTTGCCGCCGCGGGTGACGGGTGCCGGCAAGGCTGGATTCAACTCAGGAAAAAAAGGCGTTTAGGCAGGTTTTGAACCTTGTGCGGCCTGCAGGGCCCGCTGCAATCGGTCGCGCAACTCAGGAAAGCGATTGTCCAGTTGGCCGATTTTTGGGCCCCCTGCATGGGATGCAAAAAAGTGTTCTGGGGTGTAGGGCAACACGACTGGTTATATCCTCGCCTGAGTATTCAATACAAGCGCCATCCCATACAGAATCTGCTCAAGCAGCTATCAAATATATAGTGCAGGAGCGTGAAAATCCGCGCTATCGACGTCACCCGCCAAGCGCAAACTGCGACGGATCGAAGCACTCGCTCGTATCCATCCGGATGCTGCGCAGCTTCGCCGATTCCAGGTGTGCGGCGTAGCGCGGCGCGGCGAAATAGCCGATCAGCATTGAGCGGCGGCGTTTGCCGGTCGGGTTCAGGCTGGCCGCATGCACCAGATCGGCATCAAACACCAGGATGTCGCCCGCCAGGCCTTTGAGTTGCACGGAATCGGATTCGTTGTTGAAGTCAAATGGCGGCGCATGGGGCGCGGGTCGGTGACTGCTAGGGATCAAACGCGTCGCGCCGTTGTCGGGGCCATAGTCGTCCAGATAGACCATCGCGCTTACCGTATCGCCGGGCCGCTCGGCTGACAGGTCCCGGTGCAGCGTTTGATGGCCACCGCCGCCCAAGGGCTCACGCCCCTCCACTTGTGCCAGAAAGAACCGTTCGCCAATCAACTCGCCCACCACGGCCAGCAACCCAGGCAGCCGGCAAACGGCTTGCACCTTCGCGTCAAGATCCACCAACGAATAGCGCCAACCCGGCCCACGCGGCACCGGCCATTGATCGGGTGGCGTGACGCCCGCGTCGAACGCACCACGCAGATCATCTAGCCACTCGTGCGGGATGGCACCACGCAGCAGGGCGTAGCCGTTTTGGTGGAGTTGCTCGGAGGTCATTGCGCGTATTGAGTTGCGGGCTTTCCAGGCGGTGCGACGCGTCAGCGCTTGCCCATCAAGCTTCCCAGCACCCCTCGCAAAATTTCCCGCCCCACGCTGGTGCCAATCGTGCGCACCGCAGACTTGGCCATGGTCTGGGCCAGGCCGTCGTGCTTGGCACCGCGCGGGCCGGTGGTGCCAAACAGCACGCCGCTCAAGCCCGCGCCCAGGCCGCTGAACATGCCGCCGGATTCGGCGGGGGCGGCCTCGCCGGGTTTTGCTGTTCCTGCTGGAGTGGGCGCAGCCGCAACCCGGCCTTTGATCTTTTCGTAGGCCGATTCCCGGTCCACCACCTTCTCGTAAATACCCGCCACCAGCGAGCTGTCCATCAAGGCCTTGCGTTGCTCCGCGCCAATCGGCCCAATCTGGCTGCCGGGCGGCAGCACGTACACGCGCTCGGTCTCGCTGGGGCGGCCTTTGGCGTCCAGCAGGCTGATCAGCGCCTCGCCGACCGCCAGTTCGGTGATCGCCGTTTCAATGTCCAGCCCCGGCTTTTGCCGCATGGTTTGGGCGGTGGCTTTCACGGCTTTCTGGTCGCGGGGGGTGAAGGCGCGCAATGCGTGTTGCACGCGGTTGCCCAGTTGGGCAAGCACGCTGTCGGGAATGTCCAGCGGGTTTTGTGTGACGAAATACACGCCCACGCCTTTGGACCGTACCAGTCGCACCACCAGCTCAATGCGCTCCACCAGCACCTTGGGCGCTTCGTTGAACAAGAGGTGCGCCTCGTCAAAGAAAAACACCAGTTTGGGCTGCTCCAGGTCGCCCACTTCGGGCAGGGTTTCAAACAGTTCGGACAGCAGCCACAGCAAAAAGGTGGCGTACAGGCGAGGGGCGTTGAGCAGCTTGTCGGCGGCCAGCACGTTGACGACGCCCATCTGCACCGACGGGCCGCCCCTAGGCGCAGATGCGCCCCCCTGGGGGGCCGATGCCGCAGGCATCTGGGGGGCAACATTCACGTCCACCGTCTGCATGAAGTCGCTGATGTTCAGCATGGGCTCGCCGAAAAACTTGTCGCCGCCCTGGCTTTCAATCTGCAGCAGGCCACGCTGGATGGCCCCTACGCTGGCGGCGCTGATGTTGCCGTACTCGGTGGTGAAGTCGCTGGCGTTGTCCCCGACAAATTGCAGCATGGCACGCAGGTCTTTCAAGTCCAGCAGCAGCATGCCGCTGTCGTCGGCAATCTTGAAGACCAGGTTCAGCACGCCCGTCTGGGTTTCGTTCAAGTTCAGCATGCGGCCCAGCAGCAGCGGGCCCATGTCTGAGATCGTGGCGCGCACTGGGTGGCCTTGCTCGCCGAAAACGTCCCACAAGGTGGCGGGGCAGGCTTGCGACACCGGGGTGTCCAGCGCGCGGTCTTTCAGCACGGCGGCCAGTTTGTCGCTGATTTTTCCGGCCTGGCTGATGCCGGTGAGGTCGCCTTTCACGTCGGCCATGAACACCGGCACGCCCATGCGCGAAAAGCCCTCGGCCAGAGTTTGCAAGGTGACGGTTTTGCCGGTGCCGGTGGCCCCGGTGATCAGGCCGTGGCGGTTGGCCAGGGCGGGGAGCAGTTCACACTGGGTGAGAGAATTTTTGGCAATCAAAAGTGGCTCGGCCATGGCGGATTCCTTGAGGGACGGTTGTTCTTGGGCAAAACGTAAAATCGACCTCCATTAGATCAAGACTACAAGGACGATTCAGTGGCAGGACACAGCAAATGGGCCAATATTCAGCACCGCAAGGGCAGGCAGGACGAGAAGCGGGGCAAGATCTGGACGCGGGTGATACGCGAAATCATGGTGGCGGCGCGTCAGGGAGGCGGCGACCTGTCGGCCAACCCGCGGCTGCGGCTGGCGGTAGACAAGGCCAAGGCGGCCAATATGCCGGCCGACACCATCAAACGCAACATCGACAAAGCCACCGGCAACCTGGAAGGTGTGCACTACGAAGAAATTCGCTATGAGGGCTATGGCATTGGCGGCGTGGCCATCATGGTGGACACCATGACCGATAACCGGGTGCGCACCGTGGCCGAGGTGCGCTTTGCGTTCAGCAAATACGGCGGCAACATGGGCACAGAAGGCTCGGTGGCGTTTCAGTTTCGCCATGTGGGCCAGATGATTTTTGCGCCCGGCACGCCCGAAGACAAGCTGATGGACGCCGCGCTGGAAGCCGGGGCTGACGACGTGTTGACCGATGACGACGGAGCCATCGAGGTGCTGACCAGCCCCGGGCAGTTTGAGGCGGTGAAAAACGCGCTGGAAGCCGCTGGCTTCAAACCCGAGGTGGCCGAGGTGACGATGCGGGCTGACAACACGATTGAATTGAGCGCCGACGAAAGCGCCCGCATGCAAAAGCTGCTGGATGTGCTGGAAGACATGGACGACACGCAGAACGTGTTTCACAACGCGGCCCTGTCGGAAGCTTCCGAATGAACGTCCTCGTCATCGGCAACGGCGGCCGCGAACACGCCCTGGCCTGGAAGCTGGCGCAGTCGCCCAAGGTACACAAGGTATTTGTGGCGCCGGGCAATGGCGGCACGGCGCTGGACAGTCGGTTGGAAAACGTGGTTTTAGAAGGAAACATGCCTTTCGCCCAGGAGATTGCTGCTTGGGCAGCTACGAATAAGATAGCACTGACGGTGGTGGGGCCCGAGGCACCACTGGCTGCTGGTGTCGTCGATGTGTTTCGCGAGGCGGGTCTGCGGGTGTTTGGGCCCACCCAGGCGGCCGCGCAACTGGAAAGCTCCAAAGCCTTCAGCAAAGCCTTCATGCAGCGCCACGGCATTCCGACGGCGGCCTACGAAACCTTCACCGTTCCGGCCCTGGCCCACGCCTACATCGACAAAATGGGTGCGCCCATCGTGGTCAAGGCCGATGGCCTGGCTGCCGGCAAGGGTGTGGTGGTCGCGATGACCCTGGCCGAAGCGCATGAAGCGGTCGATTTCATGCTGCTGGACAACACCCTGGGCGTGACGCACAACGACGGCGTGGCGCGGGTGGTGATTGAAGAGTTTTTGCAAGGCGAAGAAGCCAGTTTCATCGTGCTGTGTGACGGCAAAAACGTGGCCACGCTCGCCACCAGCCAGGATCACAAACGCCTGGCGGACGGCGACAAGGGGCCAAACACCGGCGGCATGGGTGCCTACTCGCCAGCGCCTGTCGTCACGCCCCAGGTGCATGCGCGGGCCATGCGCGAGATCATTCTGCCCACCATCAAGGGCATGGCGCAAGACGGCATCAGCTACACCGGTTTTCTGTATGCGGGGCTGATGATTGATGCCAAGGGCAAACCCAAAACCCTGGAGTTCAACTGCCGCCTGGGCGACCCGGAAACCCAGCCCATCTTGATGCGATTGAAGACCGATTTGTTTGACGTGCTGATGGCCGCCACCGCGCCCAATGGTTTGGCCGATTTCGAGATGCAGTGGGATCGCCGCGTGGCCCTGGGCGTGGTGATGGCCGCGCACGGCTACCCGTCGAACCCGCGCAAAGGCGACGCCATTCGCGGCCTGCCCGGCCCCGCTGACGATGCCATGGTGTTTCATGCCGGCACCGTGCTGCAAGGCGGCGCGTTGCGCACCAGCGGTGGCCGCGTGCTGTGCGTCACCGCGCTGGCTGACACGGTCAAGCTGGCGCAACAGCGGGCCTACGGTGTGGCGCAGGGCATTTCTTTTGACGGTGCCCAGTGGCGCACCGACATTGGCCACCGGGCCACCAAACACTGAGCATGACACCGCAAGCCACCACCCAAACGGCAGCGGTAAGGACCTGGCTGTTAGGCCTGCAAATGCGCATCACCGATGCGGTCAGTGCCGTCGATGGCACGCTGTTTATTGCCGATGCGTGGAAAAAAGAGCCTGGGGCCATGTTGCAAGGCAGCGGCTTGACGCAAATTCTGGAAGGTGGCCCCGTACTGGAGCGCGCGGGCTGCGGTTTCTCGCACGTGCGCGGGGCGCGCCTGCCGCCCTCGGCGACGCAGATCCGGCCAGAGTTGAACGGTGCACCGTTTCAGGCCATGGGCGTGTCGCTGGTGTTTCACCCGCGCAACCCGTATGCGCCCACGGTACACATGAACGTGCGCATGCTGGTGGCCACACCCGAAGGTGCTGCTCCTGTGTGCTGGTTTGGTGGCGGCATGGACTTGACGCCGATGTACGGATTTGAAGAAGACGCCCAGCACTTTCACCGCAGTTGCCAGGCCGCGCTGGCACCGTTTGGCCCAGACAAATACCCGCGCTTCAAAGCCTGGTGCGACGAGTATTTTTTCTTGAAGCATCGCAACGAGCCCCGCGGCATTGGTGGTGTGTTTTTTGACGATTTCTCCGAAGGCGGTTTCGACAACGCCTTTGCGATGACGCAAGCGGTGGGCGATGCGTTTTTAGGTGCTTACCTGCCCATCCTGCAGCGCCGCATGCACCTGCCTTACGTGGAGCGCCAGCGCAACTTTCAGCTGTACCGCCGGGGCAGATATGTGGAGTTCAACCTGGTGTGGGACCGGGGCACGCACTTTGGCTTGCAGTCGGGCGGGCGCACCGAGTCCATCTTGATGTCCATGCCGCCGCTGGCCAGTTGGGCGTATCAGCAGGAGCCGGCTGCTGATTCGCCAGAAGAGGCGCTTTATAAAAACTTCCTGGTTCGAAGGGATTGGGTCTGAGTGCGCTGGAGTTGAATTCCATCAAACGCCTGGGCGTTTTCGGTGGCGCAGATCAGGAGGGCGCTCCCCTCAAACGCCTGGGCGTTTTCGGTGGCGCGTTTGACCCACCGCATCTGGCGCATGTGGCCCTGGTGCAAGCGGCCATGCAGCAGCTGGCGCTGGACGAATTGCGGGTGTTTCCCACCGGCCATGCCTGGCACAAGGCGCGGGTGCTGACCCCAGCGGTGCATCGTTTGGCGATGGCGCGGCTGGCGTTTGAAAACCTGCCTGGCGTGGTGGTGGACGGGCGCGAATTGCGTCGCGCCGGGCCCACCTACACCGTCGACACCTTGTGCGAGTTGCAAACCGAGTTGCCGCAGGCAGCTTTGTTTTTATTGATCGGCCAGGATCAGGCGGCGGCCCTGCCCACGTGGCACCGTGCCGATCAACTGCCCAAAATTGCTACTATTTGTATAGCTGCCCGAGCGCAACAGGCCAGCACAAACAGCCGTTTTGATTTAAAAACAGCGCTTCCAGACGGCGCTGTGCAGCTGCAATTGCCCGCCATGGCCACCAGTGCCACCGAGGTGCGCCGGTGTGTGGCCGCGGGCCTTGGGATTGACCATCTGGTTGCGCCCGCCGTTGCGCGTTATATTGACCAACATTTTCTCTACACAAGCTGAAATTGATCAGCTCCCTTGATGACCACAGAAACCGCAGCCAAAAAAGACATTCAAAAACTCCAGCGCGCCATTGTCGATGGCCTGGAAGACGTGAAAGCGCAAGACATTGTGGTGTTCAACACCGAGCTGCAAACCTCGCTGTTTGAGCGCGTCATCATCGCCAGCGGCACCTCCAACCGCCAGACCAAGGCCCTGGCCGCCAGTGTGCGCGACGCGGTGCGTGAAGCCGGTTTTGCCAAACCCCGCATGGAAGGCGAAGACAACGGCGAATGGATCATTGTGGACTGCGGTGCCGCCGTGGCCCACATCATGCAGCCCACCATCCGCACCTACTACCACCTGGAAGAAATCTGGGGCGACAAGCCGGTGCGCCTGAAATTCGGTGCGGTCAAACCGGCTGCAGCGGCGGAAAAGCCCGAGCCGAAAGCACCCACCCGCAAAGAGGTGGCCGCCAAAACCTCGATCCGCCGCAGCAGCGCCGCCAAAACAGCTGTGAAAGCCGCCGAGCAGGCTGAAAAAGAAGCCAAGTTTCAGGAAGCCGCTGAAGCAGCTGCAACTGCAAGAGCCAGCCGCAAACGCGCACCGGCACGCAGCCGCACGGCGGCGGCGAAAGTGCCAAGCAAAGCGGCCGCCAAAACGGTGTCAAAAGCCCCCGCCAAATCGCTGCCCAAACCGGCCACCAAGGTCAAAACCGTTGTGGTGGGCGCACCCGCCAAAAAGCCCGCAGCCAAACGCGTCGCTTCGTCTGCTCCCCTGAAAAGAGCCCCCGGCCGCAAATGAAATTGCTGGTGGTGGCCGTGGGCAAACACATGCCCGACTGGGCCCAAACCGCGTGGGACGATTACGCCAAGCGCTTCCCGCTGGAGCTGCGGCTGGAGATCAAAACCGTCAAAACCGAGCCGCGCGCCTCCAAAACGCTGGAATCTTTACTGGCCGCCGAGCGCGAGCGCATTGAGGCCGCGATTCCCAAAGGCTGCCGCATCGTCGCGCTGGACGAACGGGGTAGCACACTGACTACCTTGGCACTGGCGACCAAGCTGAAAACCTGGCAACTGGAAGCCGACGACGTGGCCCTGGTGATCGGCGGCCCCGACGGCCTGGAGCCCGCCTTCCGCCAGGCCGCGAACGAACGCATCCGCCTGTCTGACCTCACCTTGCCGCACGCGATGGCGCGGGTGCTGCTGGTCGAGCAGCTGTATCGGGCGTGGTCGATCAATGCGAATCACCCGTATCACCGGGAGTGAGGAATATGCCCCCCTTCATCTACCTGGCCTCCCAAAGCCCCCGCCGCAGCCAGTTGCTCGACCAGATCGGCGTGACGCATCAATTGCTCCCGCCCGATGCCGATGAAGACAGTGAAGCGCTCGAAGTGGTGCTGCCCGGTGAGTCGCCTACACGCTATGTGCAGCGCGTAACCGCTCTTAAATTAATAGCTGCTCGAGCAAGATTGACAAGGGCTGGTGGCCCAAAAGGCTTAAAATCAGCCCCTATTCTGTGCGCCGACACGACGGTGGCCCTGGGCCGCACCATCTACGGCAAGCCCAGCGACGCAAGCGATGCGATGCGCATGCTCGGCGAACTCTCGGGCCGCACCCACCGCGTGCTCACCGCCGTGGCCATTGCGCATGGCGAGCACACGCTGTATGCGCTCAGCGAGTCGCGGGTGGAATTTGCCGTCTTGAGCCGCCGGCAGATTCAGGCTTATGTAGACACCGGCGAGCCGCTGGGCAAAGCCGGGGCTTATGCGGTGCAGGGCCACGCGGCGACCTTCATTGCCAGCATCCGCGGCAGCTACAGCGGCATCATGGGCTTGCCGCTGTTTGAGACGGCGCATTTGCTGGCGCAGTGCGCCGAAGCCGTGGATTGATGCCGAAGCCGTGGATTGATCCGACTCGGCACCGCTCGTATCAGGGCGTTGTTGGCTTGCGTTTGCTACCACCCGTCCACCAAGCCAGCAGCCGCTCCAGAGGGCCTTGTTTTGCGTAGCCTTGCCAGCCATGGGCTGCCAGGTCAATCACCAGCCAGGCAGCCAGCGCAATGGCTGTGACGGCACCCGCACCCAGCTGACCCATCAGTCCCCAGCCAAAGCCACAAAACAGCGTCGCCAGCAAAACCGATTCGCTGACGTAGCAGGTCAATGACATGCGGCCCGCAGGACGAAACAGGGCCAGCCAGCTGGGTTGGTGGATGTGGATGAGCGCCAACAGCGACACATAACCGGCCGACAGCGCGGGAGCGGTCACAAACCCGATGACCAGTGCCATGAGTTGTTGCGGACTCTGGCTGTCCAGCGGCTGCCCGGCGTACACCAGCCCCAGCGCAGACACCAGCGCGCCGGGTAGCCCAATCAACACACCCAGCCAGATGCCACGCCGCCACCAGCGCGTGTAGGCCTGCGGCTGGCGCAGGCATTGATGGCGACCCGCGACCAGCCCGATGCAGAAAAGCCCCAGCACCGCCAGGCCGTTGAGTATCAGGATGGTGGTCTGTGCAAACGGCCACAGGCGCAAGCGCGCGCCCACCGCCTCCCAGAACGATCCGGTCGTCAGCGCTTGGTCGATTTGCAGGATTTGAGTCTGCCATGCCCGGTTTGCAGCGGCATCTTCCGTGGCGGTCAGCGCAAGGGCCAGCAGCAGCAGGCACCACACGCCCAGGCAGACCGCCGCAGAGGTGAGCGCCACCCGGTCTGAACGGCGAACCAGCCACAGCATCACGCTACCCAGCACCGCGTACAGCAGCAGGATATCGCCCGCAAAAAACAGGGTGCCATGCGCCAGCCCGATCACCGCCAGGCCGGCCAGGCGGCGGCGATAAGCCCGGCGCTGGGCGGCTGTGTTGTCTTTGAGCACATAACTCAAGCTGTAGCCAAACAAGAACGAAAACAACAAATAAAACTTGGCCTGCGCAAACGCAACCACCGCAAACGCTGCCGCCTGGTCCCACCCCGACGCAAGCGATGTGTCGGTAAAGCCGCTGGACGAGATGCCGAGAAAGGGCGCGTTGACCACGACGATGCCCAGCAGCGCGAACCCTCTGAGTTCGTCAGCCAGGGTGTCGCGCATGCTGCCGTCGGCACCCAGCGCTTGTGGATCGGGCGGCGGTAACGCCGTGCCAGCGGAGTTGGCTGCCACCAGTGCAGTGGTGTGGTCGGTCTTCATCGCTTACCCGCAGCGTGGGGTTGCGCAGGGGGCAACGGCGTCAAAACGTATTCGCCGAAAAAATCCGCTAAGGCCTTGGCGGTGGCAGCCTGATCCATGGGCAAATTCAGCTCGGTGTCAAAACCGAGCCCGGTCAACAAGGCCAGGATCAGCGTTGCCACACCCGAGGGATGGATGCCGCTGCGAACCCATCCTGCCTTTTGCCCTTGGGTCAAAGCGGCGGCCAGGGCGTTGTGAAGGTCTTTATGCGCCAGCTCGATCGCGGCACGGCCCGGTGGGTTGCGCGACAGCTCCAGCCAACTGTCCGAGCCCAGCTCGAATTCGCTGGGGGTCAGCAGGGCTGCCAGGTCTGTGGCGTTTAGCTGCGCCATCCATCTCAAGCCGGCTTGGCTGGCGAGTTCTCGTAGCTGCTCGCCATACCGCGCCAGTTCCTCCATGGCAATGGCCTGGATCATGGCGTTCTTGTTGTCGAAATACCGGAAAACGGTGCCCGGACTGGCTTGAGCTTGCGCGCAAATGTCCTCGGTGCGCGCGCCGTGAAAGCCTTTTTGTTTGAACACGGTTGCGGCGGCGGCCAATATGTCCCGCCGCCGCTGCTCGCTGAGCGCTTCGTCTTTGGTGCGCATGGTGGAAGTCTGGAAAAGTTTTTAAAACGGAGTAGTTCGTCGCAATATAAAGCAATGAAGTGACGTGTGTCAATGTCGCTATGGCGGTTCGTCAAGTGCTTGGCGATGGGTGGTCAGCGTTTGGGTCAATGCCTGAAGCGTGGCGAGTGGGGGTTTCAAGCCTTTTTGGCACTCCGGCCCTTATAAATATTGCTCAAGCAGCTACAAGTTCAGGAGCAGATATGCGCTGAAAGCGCTGAAGCGCTTTGCAGCCCTTGATGACCCCTAACTCGGCTCAATGCCCAAATCCCGCAGCCGTGCGCTGGTCTGGATAAAGAGTCTGCGTTTCATCGTTGTCTCCGGGTTGTAAAAAGGGGTCAGTCCGGGTCAGTCCCGCGCGGCTTCGGTCTCTACCAGTTTGCGAAAGCGGGTCAATGCGCTGTCCAGATGCAGGGGCAGCATTTCAAAGTCCGGCGCAGCATCCAAGCTGGCTTGTTGCGCGCCAATCATGTCTTTGTCTTCATGAAAAGCACGTATCAGCATCTGGTGCATGGCACCGGCCAGCTCGTCATCGCCTTGGCCTTTGCGGTGACCTTGCTGAAAGAAATAGTGGGTGCTGTGCTCGGTTTCGGGTGTGACGGTCTGGCAGCTGTGCAACTCCACCTGGCCGCTGTCCACCGTGTTGTCGGCACTGGGTTTGCCGCCGGACTTCATCAACAGCGTGCCGGGCAACAGAAAGTCGTAGTCCCACCAGCGCTCAATCGTTCCTTTGAATTCGTGGATGCGTTGGTAAGACGGGGGTGAGGGCACTTTCTCCACCCGCCGCTGCACCCGCAGGCCGCGCTGGCCAGGGGCGGTGATGGCATCAACCTGCGCACGCGCCTGCGCAATGGCGGTGGAGCCGCCCAGGGTTTTTTCGTGCACATAACTCAGGTGCGAAAAGTCCAGCAGGTTGTCGCAGATCAACAGGTAATTGGTGTCGTAGTGCAGGTAGCCCGGCTCGTTGCACCAGTCGGGGCTGCCGCTGGAAAAGTTGTCGGGCAGTTGCGCCAGATCCGCGCGGCTGGGGTCGCCCATCCACACAAACACCCAGCGGTTTTTTTCCACCACCGGATAGCTTTTGACGCAGGCCTTGGGCGGCGGCGCATCCATGCCCGGCACCTCAATGCATTGGCCCACCGGGTTGAACACCAGGCCGTGGTAGCCACAGCGCAAGTTATCGCCTTCCAGCCGGCCTTTAGACAGCGGCGCGCCCCGGTGGCAGCAGCGGTCGGCCAGGGCCACCAGGCCTGCGGCTGTGCGGTAGACCACGATGGGCTCGCCCAGCACGGTGCGGGCGAAGATTTTTCCGTTGTCCTGGGCGGTGGGAATCTCGTAGTCCCAGGCAATCACGTACCAGCAGTTTTTAACAAACATGGCGAGGTTCTTTCAAGCGGTGGTTTTGGGTGGGTGCGGGCGAGCCGGTTGGGCCAGCGAGCTGGCAATAAAGGCCTGTGTGGCCTGCTCGACGGCAGGCAGGTTTTCATGGATGCGCTTGAGCAGGCCCAGCAGGGTTTCGCGTTCGCTTGCGCTCAGCACCGCCAGCAAAGCCTCTTCACGCGCCAGCGCAATGCCCAGAATCTGGTCGTGAATGTGTTGCCCATGCAGGGTCAGGCTGGCTAGGCGAATGCGTCCATCCGCCGGATCCAGCTCCAGCGAAATGAGCTGTTTCGCGGCCATCTGCTTGAAGCAGCGGCTCACCGACGCTTTGTCCATGCCAATGATCTGGCTGACCTGCTGGGCGCTGATGGTTTCGTGAATCGCCAGCAGCACCATGCAGCGCCACACCTCCGCGCCCACGCCAAACATGTTCAGGTAGTGCTGGGAGGAGCCCCGGGTGAGTTTGTTGGCGATCCAGATCAGGTAAGCCGGTACGTAACGCTCCAGGTCGATTGCCGGGTCGCCCGGCGTCTCTGGGTGTTCTGCGCCTTTATCGAAATTGCCGTCGCCAGCATCAGACGGTACGCGGTTGCGTACGTTTTTGGGTATCAGGCGCGTGGGGGCGGTGGACATGGGTGTATTTGGTTGGCAACTCAACAAGTTGAATGATCAACTGTCTAGTCAAAAGTGGTTTGGGTATTTACCCGCGTCGACCTTGTTGCGAACGCCGCGCCTGCTTTTGCGCTAACAATCAAGCCCATGCAAGACATCCTCATCAACTGGTCACCCCAGGAAACCCGCGTCGCGGTCGTCGAACACGGCGCGGTGCAAGAACTGCATGTGGAGCGCAGCCTGGAGCGCGGCCTGGTAGGCAATGTGTACCTGGGCAAGGTGGCCCGGGTGCTACCGGGCATGCAGTCGGCGTTTATCGACATCGGGCTGGAGCGTGCTGCGTTTTTGCATGTGGCCGATGTGTGGCACCGCCAGGAAAGTGGTGAGCCGCCTTTTGCCAAACCGTTGACTAAGCCGGGGCAGAACGGCACCACCCTGACACCCATTGAGCGCCAGGTGTTTGAAGGCCAGGCCCTGATGGTGCAGGTGATCAAAGACCCGATTGGCAGCAAAGGTGCCCGCCTGTCTACGCAAATCAGCGTGGCCGGGCGCTTACTGGTGTTTTTGCCGCAAGACGACCACATCGGCGTGTCGCAAAAAATACCCAGCGCGCAGCGCGATGCCCTGCGCGCCCGCCTGCACGCGCTGGCCAGCGACGGTGCGCCCAACCCGGTCAACCCCGGCGGCTTTATCTTGCGCACCAACGGCGAAGACGCCACTGATGCGCAACTGGCCGACGACATTGCCTACCTGCGCAAGGCCTGGGCCCGCATCAAAGATGGCGCGCTGCGCGTGCCCGCACCCGGCTTGTTGCACCAGGACCTGAACCTGCTGCAACGCGTGTTGCGCGACATTGCCGACGAGCACACCCAGGCCATACAGATTGACTCGCGCGAGCAGTTTGAAGCGTTGCAAGCCTTTGGTCTTGAATTCATGCCCCAGGCCACCGCGCGGCTGCAGCACTACAAGGGTGAGCGACCGATTTTTGATTTGTTTTCCATCGACGAAGAAATTGCCAAAGCCCTGGGCCGGCGGGTCGAGCTCAAGTCGGGTGGTTATTTGATCGTGGACCAGACCGAAGCGCTGACCACGGTGGATGTGAACACCGGCGGCTTTGTGGGTGCGCGCAATTTTGATGACACCATCTTCAAAACCAATCTGGAAGCCACCCAAGCCATTGCCCGCCAGCTGCGCCTGCGCAACCTGGGCGGCATGGTGATCGTGGATTTCATTGACATGGTGCGCGAAGACCACCGCAGCGCCGTGCTGGTGGAGTTCAAAAAACAGCTCGCACGCGACCGCGTGAAAACCACCGCCGGCGGCTTTTCGCCGCTAGGCCTGGTGGAGATGACCCGCAAGCGCACCCGCGAATCGCTGGCCCACATGCTGTGCGAAGCCTGCCCCACCTGCCACGGCGTAGGGCAGCTCAAAACAGCCCGCAGCGTGACCTACGACATCCTGCGCGAAATTCTGCGCGAAGCCAGGCAATTCAACCCCCGCGAGTTTCGTGTGGTGGCTTCGCCCAAAGTGATTGAGCTGTTTTTAGATGAAGAAAGCCAGCATTTGGCGGGGCTGTCAGACTTTATTGGCAAGCCGATTTCGCTGCAAAGCGAGAGTGCGATGGGGCAGGAGCAGTACGACATTGTGTTGTTGTGAAATTCACTTAAAGACAGGACGCGAAGGTCGCGAAAGTGCGCGAAGAACGCGAAAAATTCAAAAAAACGCATTCATAGAATTTGGTTTTTCTTTTGCGTCCTTCGCGTAACTTTCGCGCCCTTCGCGTCCTCCCCCTAATCCCCTCCAAGTTCATGCCCATCCCCATCCTCACCTACCACCAGATCGACGAACCCCCTGCGCAGGGCGCGCCGTTTCGCAGCCTGGTGGTGGCGCCGGAATCGTTTGCACGCCAAATGCGCCTGCTGAAAATCTTGGGCTATCAGGGCCTGTCGATGTCGGCCTTGTTGCCCTATCTCAAAGGCGAAAAAACCGGCAAGGTGGTGGGCATCACGTTTGACGACGGTTATGTGAACAACCTGGTGCATGCGCTGCCGGTGCTGCAAAAACAAGGCTTCTCATCCACCTGCTACATGGTCTCCGGTCAGTTGGGTGGCTCCAATGTGTGGGATCACGCGCTGGGCATTGCACCCAAGCCCTTGATGAACGGCGAGCAGTTGCGCCAGTGGGTGGCGGGTGGGCAAGAGGTGGGCTCGCACACCTGCAACCATGTGGATCTGTCGGTGGCCAGCGCGGCGGCGGCGGCCAAGCAGATTGCCGATAGCCAGCAAGACCTGCAATACCTGCTGGGCGTGCCGGTGAAGCATTTTTGTTACCCCTACGGCCGCTTTCTGGCCACGCACGCCCGCCAGGTGCAGCACGCGGGCTACCACAGCGCCACCACCACGCAAAGGGGCCGGGCGCTGCCCTCAGATGGCTTGTTCACCCTGCCGCGTGTGCCGGTGCTGCGCGCCACCACGCTGGCGATGTTCTGGCTCAAGCTGGCCACCGGCTACGAGGACCGAAGGCGCGCATGAGCGAGGCTCTTCCCACCCGGCGACTGAAAATCGCCGTGCTCAGCCGCTCGTTTTCCACCCAGGGTGGCGGGGCGGAGCGCTACTCGGTGGCGGTGGCTACGCAACTGGCGCAGACGCACGAGGTGCATGTGTTTGCGCAAAACTTCGATACCCCGCCGCCCGGCATCACGGTGCACAAAGTCGGCCCCGCGCTACGCCGCCCGCGCTGGCTGAATCAATTGATCTACGCCTGGCAAACCGCAAGGCTCACACGGGAAGGTTTTGACGTGGTGCATTCGCACGAAAACGTCTGGCGTGCCGATGTGCAGACTTTTCACGTCAAAAGCGTGCGCGGCAGCCTGCTGGTTGGGCGCACAGGCTGGCGGCGCGCGCTGGCCTGGCTGGGCGTGGTGACCAGCCCGCGCAAGCTGACGTATCTGGCGCTGGAGACGGCGCGCTGCAAACCTCAGGCGGGTAGGGTGCAAGTGGCCGTGTCGACCTTGCTGGCCGAGGAGTTGCGAGCCCCGTACCCGAACACCCCGTTCGAGGTCATCACGCCGGGCGTCGATGAACCGCCCACCCGCATGCCCCGCGCACAGGCCCAACAGCAGTTGGGCCTGGCACCCGACAAAACATGGCTGCTGCTGGTGGGCAACGATTTCAAACGCAAAGGGCTGGATGCGGCCCTGGCGGCCCTGGCGCAGTTACCCAGCCATGTGCATCTGGCGGTAGCCGGCGACACCCGCCAGCAAGCGAACTACCTGCCCATCGCACAGCAACTGGGCGTGGCCCCGCGCCTGCGTTTTTTAGGCTCGCTGCGCGACATGTCGGTGGCCTACCAGGCTGCCTACCTGCTGGTACACCCCACGCTGGAAGACAGTTTTGGCATGGTAGTGCTGGAAGCCATGGCACACGGCCTGCCGGTGGTGGTCAGTGGCCCGGCCTGGTGCGGTGTGGCTGCACAACTGGTGCACGGGCAGCAGGCCTGGTTGCTGCAAGACCCGCACAATACACAGGAGTTGGCCGACACGATTAAAAAACTGCTATCAAATAGTGAGCTGCTTGAGCAGTTAATACATGGGCTGGATGGCTTTCTGGCTCTAAACGGGTGGCAGCAGGCCGCGCAACGCTATGAGCGCTTGTACCGACAGGTAGCGGCTCACAAAATGGGCACGTCCCCAAACAACTCATTCGACACGCCACCCGAAGCCAGCTGATACAGCCGCGCGTAGGTGCCGCCCTGGCCCAGCAACTCCTCGTGTGTGCCCGCCGCTTCAATGCGGCCAGCCACCATCACCACGATCTGGTCGGCATGCTGGATGGTGCTCATGCGGTGGGCAATCACCAAGCTGGTGCGGCCCGTCATCAAATGGGCCAGCGCGTCTTGCACGGCGCGCTCGGACTCGTTGTCCAGCGCGGAAGTGGCTTCGTCCAGCACCAGAAATGGTGCGTCTTTGTACAGGGCACGCGCAATCGCCAAGCGCTGGCGCTGCCCGCCCGACAACTGCACTGCGTTGTGCCCGACCACCGTGTGCATGCCCAGGGGCAGGCTGGCCACATGCTCGGCCAGGTTGGCCGCTTGCAAGGCTGCCTGCACCCGGGCCTCGTCAGGTGCCTCGCCCAGCGCCACGTTGGCTGCCACGGTGTCGTTGAACATCACCACGTCCTGGCTGACCAGGGCGAACTGGGCGCGCAGGCTTTTCAAGTCCCAGTCGCTCAAGGCATGGCCGTCCAGGCTGATCTGGCCCGCGTCGGCGTCCAGAAAGCGCGGCAACAGGTTGGCCAGCGTGGTTTTGCCCGAGCCCGAGGGGCCCACCAGCGCCACGGTGGAGCCGGGTTTGACGGTGAGCGTCACGCTATCAAGGCTGGGGCTGCTGCTGCCGGGGTAGGTCACGCTCACTCCTTTCAGCTCCAGCAAGCCGTTGGCGCGCGGCATGCTGAACGGGCCGCCTTGTTCGACTGCGCTGCGCTCAATGACCGCTGTCGCGCGCTCAATCGCCGCCAGCCCGCGCGTGATGGGGCTGGCCGCTTCCGACAGGTGTTTGATGGGCGCAATCAACAGCAGCATGGCCATCACAAACGAGGCAAACCCACCCACCGTGATCTGGCTGGAGCCGCTTTGCCACAGCGCAATCGAAATCACGATGGACAGGGCGATGGCTGCCAGCATTTGGGTGATGGGCGTGACGGCTGAGCTGGCAATGACCGACCGGATGGACAAGCCCCGCAAACGCACGCTCAACACATCAAACCGGCCCGCCTGCTGGGCCTGCGCGCCGTGCAGCCGCACCATGCGGTGGGCCAGCACGTTTTCTTCTACCGCATAGGCCAGCTCGTCGGTGGCGTTTTGCGTGGCCACGGTGATTTTGTAAAAGCGCTTGGTGAATGATTTCATCACCAGCGCCACCAGTGGAAAAATCGCCAGCACCACCAAGGTCAGCTGCCAGTTCAAATACAGCAGATAGCCCAGCAAGGCAATCAGCGTCAGGCAGTCTTTCATGGCCTGTAGCATGGCATTGACCATTAACTGCGCGCCGCTTTGTACCTCAAACACCACGGTGTTGGACAGGGAGCTGGCCGAATGGCTACGGTACAGCGCGAGGTCGGCCCGCATCAACTGCTCGAACAGGCGGCGGCGCAGGTTCAGCACGGCCTGATTCACGGCGCGCGCCAGCGCGTACTGCGCCACAAATGAAGCTGTACCACGCACTGCAAACAGCGACAGCAGTGATACCGGCACCAGCCACAGGGGAATGGAGTTGCCTTGAAAACCGTTGTCCAGCAAGGGCTTGGTCAGCGCCGGCAGCATGGGCTCGGTCAGCGCACCCACTGCTGACGCCGCTACCGCCAGCCAGATCGAGCCGGACATGCCGACGAAGTAGGGCGACAGGGCTTTCAGGCGCTGCCACAAGCTGGCAGCGGGCAGCTGATGCGGCTCAGGTGGCGTCATGGCGGCGCGCTGACACGGCGTGGGTTGGCGGCCACCATGGCCCCCACAAAGGTGGCCAGCAAGTGCCCTTCGGCAAACGAACGGAAGTGGCCGTTGAACATGCTGGCCGCCGTCCACGCCAGCACCATGCCAGCGGCCAGCGCGCGGAAGGGGGGTGCCGAGCGGCGTTGTGTGACGACGGCTGCGATCCAGGCCACAAACACCATCAGGCCCAGCAGACCCTGGTCAATCCAGGTGTGGATGAACTGGTTGTGCGGGTCGTCGGTAAACATGTTCCGCCAGTTGCCTTCCGGGTAGTTCATGGATTTGACCTGCTGGATGTAGGCACCGTTGAAGCTGCCGGTTCCGTTACCCAGCAGCCAGTTGCCCTCGATGATGGCCAGCGAGTGCTTGTAAAAGATATAGCGCATGCCCAGCGAGCCCGGCTCTGTAGACACCTCAGCGGCGCGCCATTCGTTGACACCTTTCATAACCCGATCCTGCATGCGGTCTGAGGTGTAGAAAACGGTTGGAACGGCAATACCGACGGCCAGAACAAGTCCTAGCCACTGCTGCCTGGACAACTGAAATGCACCCACCACAACGACCGACACCACCAGGCCCAGGTAGCCGGCACGTGCCACGCTCACGGTCATCACGTTCGCCGCAAAAACCACGAAACCCAGCACCCAGAGCATGCGCTGGCGAGGGGTCAAACCGCCTTGCAACATCCACCAAAAGCACACCAGTGCCGCCACCGCCAAAGAAACGCCCTGGGTGCCGGTGTTGCGCAGCAGCTTGTCTGCTTCAACCGGTAAGGCAATCAGGCCGCTGACACCTACAAAGGTCAGCAGGACGCCCGGTATGGCACCCAGGACAAACCATACCGACAGCTTACGTTTCCAGGCATCGTCATCAAACAGCATCAGCACCAAAAAAAACCAGGGCAGCTTGCGCCACGACCAGAACTCGGTGGCCGTGTGTTTCCAGGGCCTGGCTTCACCCACAAAGCACCAGACAAACACAATGCCAACGAAAACCAGCGCCAGCCAGCCCGCCGGGTGGCTGATGGCCGCCTTCCAGCGGCTCTTCAAGTCGGGCAGGAGCAGTGTGGCCACGAAGGTCACCAAAATTGCCAGGTTGGAGACTGGCGGTGAATACATCAGCCCGATGCAGGCCACGATCGCAGCAATGCGGGCCACACGCAGCGCGGTGGAGCTGTCGGCGCTGGCGGCGTCTGTGCTGAGGTGAATGCTCGTCATGCTTAGCGCCACAGTTGGTAGAGGTACTTGCGGCGAAACTTTTCCATCGCAAACTTGAAGGCCTGAACCGGACGCGGCGGCAGCGGCTCCAGCGTCGAGGTGAACAGGCCGTTTTTACTGCCTTGCTCCACCACCGGTTCTTCCAACCAATACAGGCCGATGCCCAGCAGCGGGTCGATGCGGTCAAACAGGTTGTCGGTGGGACGGCCAATGCCGTTGGCCTCGATCCAGTCCAGGCGCAGTTGTGCGGTTCGCGCGCTGATCAGGTAGGAGTCACCAAACCGGCCTTTTTGGGCCCGGTACAGGCGCTGGCCCGGCACGCGCTGGCTGCGTGGTGTGTAGAAATTGCCGCCATTGCCAATGAAAATCACCTTCGGGTCTGCCAGTCGGGCACCCTCTTGCAGGGCGGCTTGCAGGCCTTGCACAAAGTCGGGCGCCAGCAGCACGTCGTCTTCCAGCACCAGGCCGCAGGCCCAGCCGCGCTGGGCAATCAGGGCATGGGCATGGCGGTGTTTCAGCGCGCAGGATTTCTGGCTTTGGCGCATGTCAGCGCCCGCAAAATAACGCTGCTCCAACTGCGGCGTGATGTCTGAAATATCGAACTCGTGGATGAATTCGTAGGCCATGCCCAGCGCAGACAGTTGCCGTTCAATCGAGGCCCTGCGCTGCGTGAAATCGCGGGGGTTGATGATCAGAATCCCATCGGGCTGCATGTTGGCTGTATCCACGAATGAGGCTGCAATGGAAGCCAAGGATGGGGGCGGTCTGACGGGCGGTTTTTAAAGCGGCGGATGCTACCATGCGACCGCTTGCAAAAGCGCCCTGCCGCTGCCTGCGGACAGGCGACAACAGACCTGTTTGGCTCCCACGTTCATGCCCTTGCTCAGCGTTATCGTCATCACCCGCAACGAGGCGCACAACATCGCAGATTGCCTGGACAGCCTTGACTTTGCGCAAGAGCGCATCGTGCTGGATTGGGCCAGCACCGACGACACCGTGGCGCGGGCCCGCGCGGCGGGTGCGCAAGTGCACACGACTGACGACTGGCCGGGCTTTGGCCCGCAAAAAAACCGTGCCCTGGCACGGGCCACAGGCGACTGGGTGCTGTCGATTGATGCCGACGAGCGGGTCACGCCCGCCTTGCGCGCCGAGCTACTGGCCCTGCTGGCCGGGCAGCCGGTGTTGGATGCCTGGTCCATGCCACGCAGCTCCAGCTATTGCGGCCAGTTCATGCGCCATGGCGGCTGGTACCCCGACCGCGTGGTGCGCCTGTTTCGCCGGGGCACGGCCCGGTTTTCTGATGACCTGGTGCACGAAAAGCTGCTGACCGACGGGGCCGCAGGACAGCTGCAGGCGGACTTGCTGCACCACAGTTTTACCGATCTGGACAGCGTGCTGGACAAGGTCAACCGCTATTCCAGCGCGGGTGCGCAGGCCCTTCAGGCGCGCGGCAAAACTGCGTCGCTGGGCAAGGCGCTGGGACACGGCCTGTGGGCGTTTGTGCGCACCTACTTTCTCAAGCGCGGCTTTCTGGATGGGCGCATGGGCCTGGTGCTGGCAATTTCCAACGCCGAGGGCACCTATTACCGCTACCTGAAACTGTGGCTGCGCCAGCAAGCGGGGCCGCGTTGAAAACAGCGGTGGTGGTGCTGACCTACAACCGCGCCGACGCGCTGCTGGCCGTGCTGCGCAGCCTGGCCGGGCAATGCGGGCCACAGCACGAGGTGTGGATTGCCGACGACGGCTCGCGCCCGGAAGCCGTGGCGCAGATGAAGGCGGGTTTGCCGCCGTTTGCCTGCCCGGTGCACCATGTGTGGCACCCCGACGCAGGTTTCACCGCCGCCCGTGCCCGAAACCTGGCGGCTGCGCGCACGGCGGCGGACTACCTGGTGTTTCTGGACGGCGATTGCGTGCCAAATCAAGGCTTTTTGGCACAACATGCACGTCTGGCGAGCTCAAGCAGCTATATAAATGGTAGCAGGGTGTTGCTTGGTGAACGGTTGAGCCAGGCTGTGGCGGCCGGGCAGGCCGACCCGGTTCATGCTCCGTGGGGCCAGTGGTTGCGCTGGCGCATGGCTGGTGATTGCAACAAGCTGCTGCATGCGGCCCTCACCTGGAAGCTGCCGCGTCGCGCCAATCCCCGCTTCGTGTGGAAAGGCATACGCAGCTGCAACCTGGGCTTGTGGGCAGCAGATTTTCGTGCCGTGAATGGTTTTGACGAGAGCTTTTCCGGCTGGGGCCACGAAGACGCTGACCTGGTGTTACGCCTGCACCACCACGGCTGCCGCAGAATCAACGGTTTTTTGGCCACCGAGGTGTTTCATTTGTGGCACCCGGAACAAAAACGCGAGCAGGAAGCATCCAACCGCGACCGCGTGCTGCAACGGGTGCAGCAAGGCGTGGTCAGGGCAGAACAGGGCTTGGCCGAGCACCACGCTGGCGATGCGTCGGTGGTGGTGACCGATCTGAGCGCAAACATGAACCAACAGAACAAAGGACACGCATGAATTTCTCCCGCAGACAGCTGGCTGCCGCAATGGCTTTGTCACCGTTGGGTGCCATGGCCCAATTCCGCGTTGAAGTCACCGGCGTGGGCATGACCCAGCTGCCCATTGCGATTTCAGTATTCCGCGGTCAGGAGGTGGCTCCCCAAAAGCCTTCCACCATCATTCAAGCCGATCTGGAGCGCAGCGGGCAGTTTCGCGGTGTGGACGTGGCCACCGGCGTGTTCGACGAAACCAGTCGGCCCGATTTGTCGCCCTGGCGGCAAAAGGGGGCCGATTCGCTGGTGGTGGGCAGCGTCACGCGCCTGGCTGATGGCCGTTTTGACGTGCGTTTTCGCCTGTGGGACGTGGTGCGTGGGCAGGATCTGGGCAGTCAGAGCTACGCCGTCACGCCGGGTGACTTGCGCTGGGTTTCTCACCGCATTGCCGACTTTGTGTACGAAAAGCTCACCGGCGAGCGCGGCGTGTTTGCCACCCGCATTGCCTACATCACCCAGGTTGGCTCGCGCTACACGCTGTGGGTGGCCGACTCTGATGGCGAAAACGCGATTGGTGCGCTGACCAGCGCCGAACCCATCATTTCCCCGGCCTGGTCGGCCAATGGCGGGCAACTGGCCTATGTGTCCTTCGAGTCGCGCAAGCCCGTGGTCTATGTGCATGAATTGGCCACCGGCAAGCGCCGCCTGGTGGCCAACTTCAAAGGATCCAATAGCGCTCCGGCCTGGTCGCCTGATGGCCGCAGTCTGGCCGTCACCCTCACGCGCGACGGGGGCTCGCAGCTGTACACCATTGACGCCAACGGCGGCGAACCCAAGCGCCTGACGCAGTCGTCCAGCATTGACACCGAGCCGGTGTACTCGGCCGACGGAAAGAACATTTATTTCGTCAGTGACCGCGGCGGCGCGCCTCAGATTTACCGCATGGCCGCCGGTGGTGGCAACGCCGAGCGCGTGACCTTTACCGGGGGATACAACATTTCGCCTGCCATCAGCCCCGACGGGCGCTGGCTGGCCTACATTTCCCGCGTCAGCGGTGCGTTCAAGTTGCAGGTGATGGAACTTGCGACAGCCCAGGTGAACTCACTGACAGATACCACTGCTGACGAGAGCCCCAGCTTTGCGCCCAATAGCCGTCTGATCGTGTATGCCACCCGCCAAAGCGGCCGCGAGGCCTTGATGACCAGCACCCTGGACGGCAAAATAAAAACCCGGCTTGCGGGGCAGGGCGGTGATATTCGGGAGCCCGATTGGGGCCCTTTTTTAAAGCAGTGATCGTTCAATAGTTACTTCAAGGAGTTGAGCATGTTCAAGCGATGGATAGCAACGGTGGCCCTGGCCACCCTGGGTTCTGTGTTGATGGCGGCCTGCGGGTCCAGTACCAAACTCAACGACGTACCGGTGGAAGACAAGACGCCGCAACAGGTCAGCGCGTCGGGGGGCAGTACCTCTGCAGCCGCGACCAGCACGGCGGCCATCAACCGGGACGTGAAGCCTGTGGCCCTGGACAGCGCAGCCAATGACAAAGTCGGCCCCACAGGCGTAGCCCGCATCGTGTATTTCGATTACGACAGCTACGTCATCAAGCCGGAGTTTCAGGCCTTGATTGAATCGCACGCCAAGTTTTTAAAGACCGGTAATACCCGCAAAATCATGGTGGAGGGGCATACCGACGAGCGCGGTGGCCGCGAATACAACCTGGCGCTGGGCCAGAAACGTTCAGAAGCTGTGCGCCGCGCGCTCAGCCTGTTGGGCGTGACCGATGCGCAGGTTGAAGCTGTCAGCTTTGGCAAGGAAAAACCCGCCGCCAATGGCAGCGACGAAGCCACCTTTGCGCAAAACCGCCGCGCTGAAATTGCCTACCGCTGATGCCTATGCGTTCACTTTCTCATGGGCTCAAGCCCCTGGCGCTGGCGCTGGGCATGCTGCTGGCGTCGGTGGCGCAAGCCGGTCTTTTTGACGATGAAGAAGCCCGCAAAGCCATCGTCGAGTTGCGCCAGCGGGTGGAGGCCAACCGCGTGGCCACCGAGGCCAGCGACGCCAGGCGGGCCGACGAGTTGCGCCGTGCCATGGAAGAAACCGCGTCAACCCGCCGCAGCCTGCTCGATTTGCAAAACCAGATCGAGACCCTGCGTGCCGAAACTGCCAACCTGCGTGGGCAAAACGAACAGCTCACACGCGAGCTGGCCGACGCGCAGCGCCGCCAGAAAGATCTGGCACAAAGCGTGGAAGAGCGGCTGCGCAAATTTGAGCCGGGCAAGGTGTCGGTGGATGGCCGCGAATTCAGCGCAGATCCCACCGAACGACGCGAGTTTGAGGCTGCTCAGGCGGCTTTCCGCAAAGGCGAGTTTGTGCCCGCGCAGACCGCGTTTGCAGACTTTGTCAGGCGCTACCCGCAAAGTGGCTACGGCCCGTCGGCGCTGTACCAGCTAGGCAATGCGCAGTATGCCAACCGCGACTATGCCGGTGCAATTGCCAGCTTCAAGCAGCTGCTCACTCAGGCACCCGACCACCCCAAGGCGCCCGAGGCGGCCTTGTCGATTGCCAACAGCCAGATCGAACTGAAAGACACACGGTCTGCGCGCAAAACGCTGGAAGACCTGGTCAAGGTATTTCCCCAGTCTGAAGCCGCTGGTGCCGCCAAGGAGCGAATCGCCCGGCTGAAGTAGCAAAAATGCGCCCGCCTAAAATCAGCGCATGCAAACATCTGAACTCGGCGGCCTGTACAACCAAGTGTTGTGGGCCGCTTTTATTTTGTCCGCTGTATTTGGCGCGATTGCCCAGCGCACCCACTTTTGCACCATGGGTGCCGTCAGCGACATCGTCAACATGGGCGACTGGACGCGCATGCGCCAATGGGCTCTGGCAGTCGCCGTGGCCATGTTGGGTTTTGCTGCCTTGGCTGCCACCGGCCAAATCGACCCCAGCAAAACCTTGTATGCCTCCAACCGTTTGCTGTGGTTGTCAGCCCTGGTGGGCGGGCTGATGTTTGGTTTTGGCATGGTGCTGGCGTCCGGCTGCGGCAGCAAAACCCTGGTGCGGGTGGGTGGCGGCAGCCTGAAGTCGTTGATCGTGTTGCTGGTCATGGGGGTGGCGGCCTTTGCCACACTCAAAGGCGTGACGGCGGTGCTGCGGGTAGCAACTGTCGATCAATTCGCTATTAATTTCGTAGCTGGTTCAGCAGTATCTACCTGGGCGGCAAGCCTGTTTGGCATAGAAAAACGGGTTGCGGGCCTGCTCAGCGCGGGTTTGCTGGGTGGCGCATTGGCCATCTGGGCGCTGCGCGGACGCGACTTTCTGCGGGCCGACAACCTGCTGGCGGGATTGGGCATTGGCGCTGCCATTGTGGGCATGTGGTGGGTCAGCGGCCACCTGGGCTACCTGGCCGAGCACCCCGACACCTTGCAGGAGGCATTTCTGGCCACCAACTCTGGCCGTATCGAAGCGCTGAGCTTTGTGGCCCCGGTGGCCTACACCGTGGACTGGTTGATGTTTTTCAGCGACAAAACCAAGCTGCTGACCCTGGGCATCGCCTCGGTAGGTGGCGTGATCGCAGGCTCTGCCATCGTAGCCGTGCTCACCAAAACCTTTCGCTGGGAAGGTTTTGGCGGCACCGAAGACGTAGCCAACCACTTGGTGGGTGCGGTGCTGATGGGTGTGGGTGGCGTGGCGGCCATGGGCTGCACGGTGGGCCAGGGCCTGTCGGGCATCTCCACCCTCAGCGCTATGAGTTTCATAGCTGTTGCAGCAATCATTGCCGGGGCTGTAGCGGCTTTGCGCTATCAAACCTGGCGTTTGTAGGGTGAATCCAATCCCTGATGTGGCGCGCCGCTTTGGCGGCCTGGAACGCCTGTATGGCGTGGCCGGCGCGGCGCAGCAACGCGCGGCCCACGTCGCTGTGGTTGGCATCGGCGGCGTGGGTTCTTGGGCCGTGGAGGCCCTGGCCCGCAGCGGCGTGGGCGCGCTGACCCTGATTGACCTGGATCACGTCTCCGAGTCCAACATCAACCGGCAGATTCATGCAACGGATGCGACCGTGGGCCAGGCCAAGGTGCTGGCCATGCGGGATCGCATTGCGCAAATCAACCCGGCGTGCAAAGTGACGTGCATTGAAGAATTCGTAGCACCTGGCAACTGGCCGCACATCCTGCCGCCAGGAATCGATGCCGTCATTGACGCATGCGACCAGACCCCAGCCAAACTCGCCATGGCCGCCTGGGCTCGGGCAACCGGCGCGCGGTTTATCACGGTGGGTGCCGCTGGTGGCAAACGCCTGGCGCACAAGGTAGACCTGGACGACCTGGCCCAAGCCACGCACGACCCCCTGCTGGCCCTGCTGCGCAACCGCTTGCGCGCACACCACGGCGCGCCACGTGAAGGCAAAAAAATTGGCATCCCCTGCGTCTTCAGCCGCGAAGCCGTGGCCCCGCCCGATGCCTCGTGTGACGTGGACGGAGATGGCTCACTGAACTGCCACGGCTACGGCTCGGTGGTGGCCGTCACCGCCAGCTTTGGCCAGTGCGCCGCCGGATGGGTGCTCGATCAGCTCGCACAAGCCAAACTGCCAAAAACTAAGGCTATAATCACAGGCTTTGCTGGAGACAACCCAGCAAGAGAATGACAAAAATGGGGACGTTAGCTCAGTTGGTAGAGCAGCGGACTTTTAATCCGTTTGTCGTGGGTTCGACCCCCGCACGTCCCACCAGCATCACAAGCCCTCGCAACCCAATGGTTGCGGGGGCTTTTTGTTTTGGGCTTTTGATGGTCGCCGCTTGGCCTATTGCCTGTTGCCCATGATCGGCTTAACACCCGCATCTTGTTGTTAGAACTAATGTCTAAAAAATCACGGTGAAATTGGTCACTTGCCGTGCACTTCACTGCCATTCAGTGTGGGGGCCATGAAAAAACCTTGATCATGGAATATGCTGTGTAGTGAATGCTCAACAGAGCCACCTTCTCGCTGACACCCAGACGTTCTTAGGAATATTGCCACTATGTTTGACCGCATTAAGAAAGCATTTTCACGGGATGCGAAAGAGGCCAAAGAGTCGGTTGTGCCCAGTGCACTGAGTAGTCCGCAAAGCAGTCTGGTATCCGAATGGGCAGACGGCCAGGGCTACACGTTTTCCGGTCAGAGCAAGAGCAAGAGCAAGAGCCTGGCGATAGACGGCAAAGTCGGTGGCAAGCCCTGGCGGCTGGAGGTTGGCACGCCCCAGCGAAACTTTATTCAAGGCGAAGAGTTGCGGGCGCGCGCCGAATTGGGTTTGCAGGATGTTTCGGTGTTGGTGATGAGTCGAGCCCTGAAAAACGCACTTGAAAAGAAAGCTTACGACATCTACACCGATGAGTTGCAAACCATGGTTGACCCCAACCTGCCTGAAGAGATGCGCTGGCTGGCGGTTTACCAGGAGGTGGGCTGGGACAGCCTGCCGGGCGCTTTTTGGGATCGCTATGCGGTGCTCACCGATGACCAGGATCAAGCCAAAGCCTGGATCAATGCTTCGATAGCGAGCCTGATGCTGGAATGGCCACTGCCCGAGCCGCACGCGGAAGCGCCATTGATTTTGATGCTGCTGCGTGGAAAAGCCTATTTGCGTATGGAATATGCACCCGCGCAGTTGCATGTGCTACAGCACGCCAGCCGTATCTTCACGGCGGCTTGCGAGTCTGCACAGGGCAACTTTGGCGCGGATATCTCGGTGTAGATCCAGCGCCTCGTTTGCCTCACCGCGTCATGAGCCCCTTGTAATCGGCATCTCCACTTCGCGCGGGTTGGCCGCGTACTTGCCCAATTCCAGCTTGGCAATTGCGTTGCGGTGCACTTCGTCCGGGCCGTCGGCAAAGCGCAGGGTGCGCGCGCCGGTGTAGGCATAGGCCAACGGGAAGTCGTCGCACATGCCGCCGCCGCCGTGCACCTGCATGGCCCAGTCGATCACCTGGCAGGCCATGCTGGGGGCCACCACCTTGATCATGGCGATTTCGTTCTTGGCGACTTTGTTGCCGGCAATGTCCATCAACCAGGCTGCCTTCAGCGTGAGCAGGCGCGCCATGTCAATCTTGCAGCGAGCCTCGGCAATGCGCTCTTGCGTCACGGTTTGTTGCGACACCAGTTTGCCAAACGCCATGCGTGACGACGCGCGCTTGCACATCAACTCCAACGCACGCTCGGCCAGGCCAATCAGGCGCATGCAGTGGTGAATGCGTCCAGGGCCCAAGCGGCCTTGCGCGATTTCAAAGCCGCGGCCTTCGCCCAGCAAAATATTGCTGACGGGCACGCGCACGTTTTCAAAATACATCTCCACATGGCCGTGCGGCGCATCGTCGTAGCCAAACACCGTGAGGGGCCGCACGATGCGAATGCCCTTGGCGTCCGCTGGCACGATCACCATGCTTTGCTGCGAGTGGCGGGGTGCCTCGGGATCGGTCTTGCCCATGGTGATGAACACCGCGCAGCGCGGGTCGGCTGCGCCGGAAATCCACCACTTGTGGCCGTTGATCACGTATTCGTCGCCCCCAGCGCCTGATACTCGCTCGATGCGGGTGGCGATGTTGGTGGCGTCGCTGGAGGCAACATCGGGCTCGGTCATCGCGAATGCCGAGCGGATCTGCCCCTCCAGCAGTGGTTTGAGCCAGCGCGCTTTGTTGGCCTCGTCGCCATAGCGGGCAATGGTCTCCATGTTGCCGGTGTCGGGCGCGGAGCAGTTGAAGGCCTCGCTGGCCCAGGGTACGTGGCCCATGATCTCGGCCAGCGGGGCGTATTCCTGGTTGGTTAAACCAGCGCCTTCGTAGCCCGATGCAGCCGCACTGTCTACGGGTAAAAACAGGTTCCACAAACCGGCGGCTCGGGCCTTGGGCTTGAGGTTTTCAATGGTCTGCAAAGCAGTCCAACGCTTGCCGGCGGCGGTGTTGGCGGCCAGCTCCTCGTGGTAAGTTTTTTCGTTGGGGTAGATGTGGTCGTCCATGAAGCGCAGCAGCTTGGCCTGCAGCTCCTTGGTTTTCGGCGAGTAGTCAAAATCCATAGTTGTCTCCTAAAAATTCAAAAAAATCTCAAGCCTTTTGCGCAAACTGCCAGGCCATCTGTGCCAGCGGTCTCGCCCCCGCGCCAGACGCGACCGCCTGCGCGCTGGACGCGGTGCCGGCCTCCACCCGCTTGGCAATGCCTTGCAAAATGGCGGCCATGCGAAACAGGTTGTAGGCCATGTAAAAGTTCCAGTCGGCGGCCAGGGCTTGCGGTGTGAACAGGCCGGTGCGTGTGCAGTAGCTTTCGATGTAGGCCTGCTCGGTGGGAATGCCCAACGCGGCCACATCGACACCACCCAAGCCGCGAAACACGCCGGGCGGCATGTGCCAGCTCATGCAGTGGTAGCTGAAGTCGGCCAGCGGGTGGCCCAGGGTGGACAACTCCCAATCGAGCACCGCCAGAATGCGCGGCTCGGTGGGGTGAAACATCAGGTTGTCCAGCCGGTAGTCGCCGTGCACGACGCTGGTCAGGCGCTCGTCTTTGGCGCTGGCCGGCATGTTGGCTGGCAGCCACTGCATCAGACTGTCCATTTCGGCAATGGGCTGGGTGATGGAGGCGGTGTATTGCTTGCCCCAGCGGCCAATCTGCCGCTCGAAATAGTTGCCGGGCTTGCCGTACCCAGCCAGCCCCTGTTTGGCAAAGTCCACGCTGTGCAGCGCCGCGATCACGCGGTTCATCTCCTGGTAAATCGCGCCGCGTTCGGTGGGGCTCATGCCGGGCAGGGTTTGATCCCACAGCACACGGCCTTGCACAAACTCCATCACATAAAAAGCGCGGCCAATCACCGATTCGTCTTCACACAAACAATGCATCTGCGCCACGGGCACATCGGTGCCGGCCAGACCGCGCATCACGGCAAACTCGCGCTCCACCGCATGGGCCGAGGGCAGCAGCTTGGCCACCGGGCCGGGCTTGGCGCGCATCACGTAGCTCTGGCCGGGTGTGATGAGTTTGTAGGTCGGGTTGGATTGGCCTCCCTTGAACATCTCCACGGTCAACGGGCCTTTGAAGCCGGGCAGCTTGTGGTTCAACCAGTTTTCCAGTGCCGCGGTGTCAAACGTGTGCTGGTCGCTCACGGCCTTGGTGCCGACGAAATGGGTGAAATCAGTCATGTGTTCTTTTAGTGGTCGGCTTCAACGATCTTCATCAGCGCTTCGCGCTGGCGCACCACCAGGCCACCCGGTTCGATGCGAATCGCGCCCTCGCGCTCCATGGATTTGAGCTCCTGGTTCACCCGCTGGCGCGAAGCGCCCAGCAGCTGCGCCAGTTCTTCCTGCGCCAGGTGCAGGCCAATGCGGGTCTCCTGCCCGTCGGACAGCGACGGCACGCCGTAACTGCGCGCCAGGTGCAGCAGTTGCTTGGCCAGCCGTGCGCGCAAGGGAAGGGTGTTGAGGTCTTCGACCAGGCCAAACAGCTGGCGTATGCGCCGCGCATGCAGGCGCAGCAAGGCTTCGTACAACTCCACATGCTGGCTCAAGATCTTGCGCAGGTCGCCCCGCGCCACGCACAAAATCGTGGTCTCGCCGTGCGCATAAGCATCGTGGGTGCGCCGCTCGCCGTCGAAGATCGACACATCGCCAAACCAGATGCCAGGCTCCACATAGGTCAGGGTGACCTGCTTGCCCGAGATCGATGTGGAGCTCACACGCACCGCGCCCTTGGCGCAAGCGATCCACTCTTCCGACGCGTCGCCGCGTGCGGAAATGAGTTCGCTGTCTTTGTAGCGTTTGACGTAAGCACATCGAAGAATGTCGTGTCGAAGCGAGGGTGATAGGGATGAGAACCAGCGGCCACCATTGATGGCCTCACGTTCGTCGATGCTAAGAATGGGGTCGTCCATGGGCTGTCTTTTCAGTGACTGGGTACAGCCTGCATTGTCGCGTCAGGGACGATGCAGCCTGGCAAGACCGTGTCGCCTGCGTGTCGGTGCCCCGACTTGCTATTAAAAAAATAGCTGCTTGAGCAGTTTTAACGTGCTCAAGCAGCTTGTAAGCACCACAAACCACAAACCAGGTTTGGGTGCGGCCTGCAACAAAAACATTGAATGAATCCTTACCGGGCGATCACCATGGACTCACCAGGAATGAACCTCCGCTGAAGTAATAGACAAAGCCTTCAATCTGCACACTGCGCTCCTGCCCCAGGTCGTACTGCCCGAAGGCCAGGCTGTAGGGGTTGTTGGTGTTGGTGGGGTAGGTGAGGCCAACAATGGTGGGTTTGGTCACCAGGGTCTTGGCCTTGGTGTCCACCTCAAACCGGGCTAGCCCCTGGGTGGTGGGGTTGAAGAAGCCTGCACTGTTCGCGATGGGTGTTTCATTGAGCCGCACGGGTAGGCCGATGCGAAACACGTCACCTTGCTGGAAGATGTTGATGCCGCGGCTGCTGCTGTCCAGACCGCTGGCACTGCCCCGTTTGCCCAGGGTCAAGCTGTTGCGAATGCTGGGCTTGGCAGGATCGGCAACATCCATCAAGGCCACCTTCACGCCTTGCACAACGCCACTGTCGTTGGCGTCTTTGCCCACACCCAACAGCAGGCTGTCGCCCAGTGGGTACAGGTAATCGGAGTAGCCAGGAATCTCCAGCTCGCCCACGGTTTTGGGGTCAGCCGGGTTGCTCAGATCCAGCACGTACAAGGGGTCTGTGCGTCTGAATGTGACCACATAGGCGCGAGGGCCCACATACTGCACGGCAAATATCTGCTCACCGGGTTTGCCAATGGCTGCGGGTCTGCTGGTATTGGGCAGGGTGCTGACCACTTGCAGACTGCGGGTCGTCGTGTTGCTGTTCTCCCGCAGCACACTTAGGGTGGCGGGTGACGCCGCCGGTACGGGCCTGGCAGTGGTAGACGTGCCGTTGAATGTGGTGCTCCAGCCCTGTTGACCGGTAAACGTGAGGATTCGCAGGTCGCCCTGGTATTCGCTCATGCGGTAAGCATTCTTGTCAGCCTCCCAACCCAGGTTTCCAGTGACCTCACCAGAGCCCCGGTAGTCAATGGTCATGCCAGCCAGCGCAAACTTGTGCACATCGGTTTTGGCGTTGGCCGGCCAGATACCCAAGGTCGGCATGGTGTTGGCCACCACGTAAGCGTAGCGTGAGGTGGCGACGTACACCGCTGCTGGCGACACATACAAGGCCTGGCTGCCGCCAACAAAGCAACGGCTGCTGCGCTGCAAGGTGGGCGATGCCAGGTTAAAGGCCGTGATGGTGGTCAGCTCACGCATCGGCGAGGCGTTTCCCGTCTGTACATAACAGTCGGTGTCTGCCATCAAGGGCTCGGCGGGGCGACCATCAACGCGTATTTTGGGCAGGATGTCGGCGCTGGTCAGGCTTGCCAATATGGCTTCGGTTTGCGCGGGCGTGGCGGTCGCTGGAATTGCATACTTGCCTAGGTTGGGCGACCAACTGCTCACTACGTACAAGGTGCTGCCAATCACCCGGCTTCCCACCAGATTACCGTCCAGGCGGATGCGGTTGGCCACGCTGAGCGTGGCCGTGCTGCTGCCTGTACCCGACGTAGGCGTGGCAACGAGGTCGATGCCCACTTCCTGGAAACCGGAGGCTGGGGCGATGGACAACCCGACCGGCGCGGCGCTGGGTGCCGCTGGCCCGGAAACAGCAGGTGCCGGTGTACCCGACGCCAGCGGGTCAAAAAACTGATACCGCTGCCCCAACAAGGCCAACCGATTGGCGCTGCCGACCAAGTACATGCCGGTGTATGTCAACTCGTTGGGCAGCGTCAGGCGACCGACCGAGCTCAGTTGCCCGTCTGCCTGTCGCCGCTGTGCTTGCAGCAGCGCTGCTGTCGGTGTGCCACCGTTGGAATAGGCCTTGGCCAGGCCATAGACCATCGCGCCATCGGTTTTGACCCAATCGTTTTCGTCGACACCACGCTCCTGCAGCGTGGTGCCCGAAAACGACACGCCCGCATCGGCGCTGGGGCTGGCAGCAGTCGGGGCGGGGCTGGCAACCGCACCAACAGGAACTGCCGTATTGACGGTTGTGGTGCTGGTGACTGGGCCTTGCTTGAGTTTTTGCTTGAAGTAGTCCACCAGGCTCCCGGCGGTAGATGCAGCCAGGCTGACCTCGGTTGGAACAGGGCCGAGGGTAGGCGTGGTGGCCGGTGGTGTGACGCTGGTTTGCGCGCTGGTTGCGTCACCCCCAGAGCCACCCCCGCCGCAGGCCGCCAGCAGGGCGGTCGTCAGGCATGCAAGCAGCGCACAGCGTAGGGCGGGCGGCGCATGGGAACGCCGGAGGTCGAAAATGGAGGGCATGGTGTCAATCCTTTTGAATGAAGAAGAACGATGAAATTGGCTTGCTCTTTTTGTCGTCATCATGCAGGTTGTGTGGAATAATATCCCACGCAAATGAAATTCGTCAACATCATCTGAAGATTTTTTTACCGGCATGCTGTCCCGCTCCGCTCTTGTTCTGGAAGCCAGCCTGGTGCTGCTCAAGCCCCTGGTGGGGCTTCTGCTGCGCCATGGGGTCGCGTACCCGGCGTTTGCGTTGGCGCTGAAAAAGGTGTTTTTGCAGGCGGCGCAGGACGATTTGCGTGCACAGGGCGCAGCGCTGACGGACAGCGCGGTCAGCCTGCGCTCGGGCATACACCGGCGCGATGTTCGAGAAATCACCCGGCCGGGTGATGTGCGCGAGATCACCCGGCCAGTTGGCGATGCGCCTTTCGCCACGCAGGCACTGGACAAGCCGATGAACCTGGTCACCCAGGTGGTGGCCCGCTGGCTGAGCGAGCCGCTGTTTCTCGATGCTGACGGTAATCCTCAGCTGCTGGCACGGGCGCAACCCGACACGGGCTTTGATGCCCTGGTGGCCAGTGTGAGCAGCGATGTGCGCCCGCGTGCCGTGCTGGACGAACTGGTGCGCCTGGGTCTGGCCCAAGAGTCGGCAGACGGCGTGCAGCTGCTGCAAATGGGTTTTGCGCCGCGCCAGGGGTTTGCCGAAATGACCCAGCTGTACCGGGCCAATCTGCACGACCACATTGCGGCGGCTAGCCAGAATATCGATGGCGACGCCAACTTTCTGGAACAGTCCATTTTTGTTGATCAACTGACGGCCCAATCGGCCCACCGCTTGCATGTGGTGTCGGCCAAAGCCTGGCGGCAGGCCTTTAAAACCGTGATGCAGGAAGCGGCCACACGCTTTGAAGCGGATGCGCGCGATGCGCCCGCCCACGAGCGCACCCACCGTGCCCGCTTCGGTGCCTATTTTTATTTGCAGGAAGACGCTGATGCTCAAAACAACCATTCGGCCAAGCGCCCCTAATACGGCGGTGGCAACCACGGCAAAGCGCCCACGCGCGCCTGACAGCTTTGCCCGGCAATGCCTGGAAGCGGCCATTCGCGCTGTGTGCATAGTGGCCGTGCTGGCCTTGGTGCTGAGCTTGATGTCGGCTTGCGGGCCTGGCACCGGTGGCACGGGCGTGGGCCCGGTGAGCAGTGCCGCACCGGCACCCACGATTTCGTTCAGTGGGTCTGTTACTTTGGGATCGACCACCGCAGCGCTTCCCGCAGCCCCGGTGGTCTCGCCGGTCCCGGTGGCCTCGCCCGGTGCGGCGGCCTGTGCGGTCAATTGCGGCACCACAACCGTTTCGCTGGTGCTGGAAGCCGAGCGTGTGCTGCTCGCGAGTAGCTGCTTTAACTTCGTCTCGCAAGGGCCGCTGGTCGTGGCCACCAGCGGGCCAACCGTGCTGGCAGGCGCTTACCAGACATTCAGCACCCGCAACGGACAAACCACCACCAGCAGCGTGCCGGCGAACCTGGTTT
Organism: Comamonadaceae bacterium; assembly: GCA_013297875.1. Lineage (GTDB taxonomy): Bacteria > Pseudomonadota > Gammaproteobacteria > Burkholderiales > Burkholderiaceae_C > JAAFIW01. Next base: position 142,752 of record JAAFIW010000002.1, read on the forward strand.
TGCAATTTGCCAACGGCCAGGCCGACAGCGCCAGCGTCACCGTGAGCGTGCAAGGCAGCACCGGTGCCGTGCTGCTGGCACCCGTGAGCCTGCCACGCACCACCGGCGCGCAACCCGTCGGGGCCGGGTCATCAGGCGTAACGACAAACCAGAGTCAATGCTCTTGATTTAATAGCTGCTCGTGCGCTTCAAGATTGCACGACAGGCCGATTTGATTGATTTTCGGTAACTATTGAGCAGGTCGAGAGCGAAAACCTCACCGCAGAGGCGCAGAGAAAAAAAGCAGCCTGACGATCGAGCGGGGGAATTGCCTGTTAACACGCCAAACAAGGCTGCAGCCCATGCATATACTGCTCAAACAGCTATATAAATCATAGCGATCAGACCTGCTCAACCCGTCCCGTAATCCGCCACCCGTTTGTCCAGAAACGCTGCAATGCCGATGCCCGCGTTGGCGTGATGCAGGTTGCGCACAAAGTGGTCGCGCTCGCTGGCCAGTTGGGTGGTCAGGGACGACTGGCTGGCGTCGTGGATGAGTTCCTTGATGCTGGCCAGGGCGTTGGGGGCGCGGGCGTTCAGGCGCTCGGTCAGGGCCAGGGCTTCGGCCAGGGCGTGGCCGCTTTCTGTGACGCGGTTGACCACACCCAGGGCGGCCAGGCGTTCGGCGCTGATGCGTTCGCCGCACATCAACAGCTCGGTAGCCAGTTGGCGGGGCAGGGCGTGCGACAAAGCCCAGGTCGCGCCGCCGTCGGGCGACAGGGCCACGTTGCTGTAGGCCATGACGAACACGGCGTCGCTGGCGGCCACAATCAAATCGCAGGCCAGGGCCAGCGAGAAACCGGCTCCGGCGGCTGCGCCTTCCACCGCGGCCACCACGGGCTTGGGGAAGGTGCGGATGGCCTCTATCCAGGTGTGCAGGCCTTCAATGCTCTGGGCTTGCACCTCGGGCGGTTGCTGGCGGTTGGCCAACAGGCGTTGCAGGTTGCCGCCCGCGCTGAAGGTGCTGCCCTGGCCGGTGATGATGACGCTGCGCACCTCGGCGCTGCTTTCGGCCACGCTCAGCGCTTCCACACCCGCGGCATACATCTCGGGGGTGAGCGCGTTGCGGTGCTCGGGGTTGCACACGGTCAGCACCATGGTGGCACCATGGCTGGTGCTTTGGAGTTGGGCGGACATCAGGTTTTCAGCTTTCCACATGCAAGAGAGACAAGCCAATGGCCCCGCGGCGGCGCAACCAGGGGCTGGGGCGATAGCGCGGGTCGCCGTACACGGTTTGCAGGTTGAACAGCACTTCTAGCAGGTTGGTGGGGCCTACGAGATCGCCCAGGCTCAAAGGGCCTTTTGGGTAGCCCAGGCCCAGTGTCACGGCGGTTTCCAGATCGGCCGGGCTGCAAATGCCTTGCTGGCAGATGTCGGCGGCAATGTTGACGATGGTGGCCACTACCCGCTGGGTGACAAAGCCGCCGCTGTCGGCAATCACGCTCACGGGTTTGCCATCGCGTGCAAACAGCGCGTGAGCGGCGTTGCGCATGTCGCGGCGGGTGGCGGGGTTGGTGGCCAGCACGCGGCGGCGGGTGGTGGCATCGTCCATCAGCATGTCAATGCCCACGGTGCGCGCTGGGTCCAGCCGCTCCACCACGGCCACGGTGGTCACGTCAAACCCCAGCGGGGCCACCAGGGTCAAGGCAACAGGCGAGGGCGATGGGCCGGTTTCAATTTTGGCACCCAGGTTTTTCAGCAACTGCAGCAACTCGGCGCGTCGTGCCGCGCGGGGCGACACCCACACCGGCGGCAGGTCGGCCACGTCGGGCACTGGGGGTTCCGGCGGCACCTGGGCTTTGCCGTCGACATAGCGGTAAAAACCTTCGCCCACTTTTTTGCCCAACACGCCACCGGCCAGCCGCTGCGCGGTGATCACGCTGGGGCGGTAGCGTGGCTCTTCAAAGTACTGGTGGTAGATGGACTCCATGACCGGGTGCGACACGTCCAGCGCGGTCAAATCCATCAGCTCGAACGGCCCCAGTTTGAAGCCCACCTGGTCTTTCAAGATGCGGTCGATGGTGGCAAAGTCGGTCACACTCTCGCCCACCACCCGCAGCGCCTCAGTGCCAAAGCCACGTCCTGCATGGTTGACGATGAAACCAGGTGTGTCAGCTGCCTGCACCGGTGTGTGGCCCATTTGCACCGCAAACTGGGCCAAGTCGGCGCAGACCGCCGCATCGGTTTTCAGGCCGGCAATCACCTCCACCACCTTCATCAAAGGCACGGGGTTGAAGAAGTGATATCCCGCGAAACGCGCCGGGTGCTTCAGGCCCGCAGCAATGGCGGTGACGGACAAGGAAGAGGTGTTGGTGGCCAGCACTGCGCGTTCGGAAACAACGGTCTCAAATTGCGCGAACAAGGCCTGTTTGATGTCCAACCGTTCCACAATGGCTTCAATTACCAGGCTGCAAGGGGCAAGCGCGGCCAGGGTGTCAGCAATTTGTAAGTGAATTTTGTAGAGCTGCAATTGCTCGGCGGTGAGCTTGCCTTTTTCGTGCAGACGCTCCCACTGGGCGTGCACAGTTTTAAGGGCTGAAACCGCCGCCTGGGGCTGGTTGTCAAACAGGTAGACGGTGCATCCGGTTTGCGCAGCAATCTGCGCAATACCGCGTCCCATGGCCCCTGCACCGATAACACCCACATGTTCATAGAGTATTTGCATGCCAGAATTATCCTGTAGCCTTATTTTCAGGGGGACAGTGTGCCAAAATCCCGATTTGTATGAATATTTACTTACAAACAGCCCGGTGGAGCGTGGGCATATTGGCTTTAGGGACGGCACTTGGCAGTGCGGCGCTGAGTCTTGATCGCGTCTCCGGCGCGACACTGATCGGCCAGCCACTGGATGTAACCGGTGTGCTGCGCCTGGACGTCAGTGATGACCCCGCAGCCCTTTGTCTGGAAGCGGACGTGTTTCATGGTGACACGCGGGTAGACGCGAGCCGCGTGGCTGTCACTGTCGAGCGCGTCAGTGCATCGGAAGCCCGTTTTCGCATTCGCTCCAGCGTGGCGGTGGATGAGCCCGTCGTCACGCTGTATGTGCGGGCAGGCTGTATTCAACGCTCGGCGCGGCGCTATGTGTTGCTGGCCGATGTGGCCAGCGACACGCCCAATAACAATGCGCTGGTAAGCCGCGCAGCCACTTTGCCCGTGGTGCCTTTGGTACCTGGGGCTAACGCGGCAGCGGCAGGGACAGCCAGCACGGGTGCTAGTTCAACGCCCGCCGCACCCGCATCGGCGAGCAAGGCGGCCCGACCTGCCAAACCACGCCCGGCGAGTCCGCAAGCGGCCGCGGCCGCATCTGACGCCGGTCAGCCCCGCGCTGCCGAAAGTGTGCCCGCCAAGCCGCAGCGCGCTGCACCGGTTGATCGAAAACCCGCCCCCGGCACCGCCCGTCTGAAGCTGGAGCCTCTTGACTTAGGCCCCAGCGTGGACGGCGTACCGCGTCTGCGCAGTTCAAGGGAACTTGCAAGCGCCCCCGACGGCAATGAGCAGCGCCGTGCCGAAGTCATGGCCTGGTGGCGCGCAATCAACGCGCAGCCGCAAGATGTGCTGCGCGAAGCCCAGCGTGTTCAGGCATTGGAGGCTGACGCCAAAGGCCTGCGGGACAGCTCGGTGCGAACGCAAGCCGAGTTGACCGACTTGCGTGTGCGGCTGGAGCGTGCCGAGCAGACGCGCTACCTGAACCCTCTGGTCGCGGCGCTGGCGCTGTTGCTGCTGGCAGCCTTGGCCGGGGCCGGCTACTTTTGGCACTTGGCGCGCAAACGCGCGCAGGGTCAGCCAGCCTGGTGGCGTGGTGCCAAAGCCGATGCTGATTCGCAGCCCGATGCCCTGGACAGCAGACTGCCACAGAAGGCGGTTTACACGAGCGGCAAACAAAGCGCAGCCGATGGGGTGGACGTGGATCTGGACTTTGACCTGGGTGCCGATGATCCGTTTGTGGCATCCATGCCTTTTGCCGTGGCACCAGATGGTTTGAAGAAAAAGCCCGGTGACGCAGCGGCTGTCATTCCGTGGAGCAAGCCGGTGCAGCAACCCGCAGCGCTGGAAGACCTGTCGATGGCCCCGTCGGGCTCAGAGCGCGCAACGCTGGCCGAAGACTTGTATGACGTGCAGCAGCAGGCCGACTTTTTCGTGGCCCTGGGTGATTTCCCACAAGCCATTGAGTTGCTCAAAGACCACATCAGCACGCAGCCGCAAACCAGCGCGGTGGCTTACCTGGACTTGCTCAAGATTTACCACCAGTTGGATCGGCGCGATGACTACGAGGAATTGCGCATGGATTTCAACCAGGCGTTCAATGCGCAGGCACCGGAGTTTGATTCTTTTGGCAATGTCGGCGAAGGCCTGGCGGCCCACCCCAAAGCGATGTCACGCATTGAAGCCTTGTGGCCCTCGTCCAAGGTGCTTGATTTGCTCGAAGAATCGATTTTTCGCAAACCCGGCACAGATGGCGGCGAGGCGTTCGACCTGGAGGCCTACCGCGAATTACTGCTGCTGCACTCCTTGGCCAAAGAGGTGGTCAGCCCCAAATCTGCAACGCCGCGCCCACGGGCGGCGGGCGCGGGTCTGGTGGGCCGGTCCGTTGCGTCAGCTAATGACACCAGCGATAAAAGCTGGGCGGATATGGACGCCACCCAGAATGTCAGAGCCAATTTTTCTGAAACCAGAATGCAGCCACTGGGTGCCAAGCCGCTGGTTGTAGACGCACCCGCCAGAGCGCCCCTGACGACCACAGTGGACGTGGACTTCGAGCTGGACGATGACGATGTACCCGGCCCCTCTGCGGTGCTGGAGCCCACGCTGTCCCCGGTGACAAAACCTGCTGGAGATGACGACTCCACCGTCGCGCTGGGTACCAAGGCCGTGGTCGCGCAAGCTGCGCCAGCGCCCGTGCGAGACGACAACCTGCTGGAATTTGACGTGTTTGACGCGACCACACCCCGCGAGTCCAAACTGTGATTTTGGTCAGAATCTTCAACAAAAGTGGCTTACGTGCACTCTCAGAGCGCACAACCAGCTACTTAATTGATAGCGTTTGAATCGAGGGCGCGCGCCTTCGCAGCACGTGTGGCCCAGGCGCTCACCGCGAGCGCTGCCAGCAGACCCACCAGGCCCACCCAATTGAGCCAGTCCATGCGGCTACTGGCAATCAGCGCGCCGCCACCGGCTGCGCCCAGGCCCTGGCCCGCGTACATCGCCGATGTGTTCAGGGCCACCGAGGCGGTTGCCAGAGCCGGGGCCAGGCCCACCAGCCGGGCTTGCTGAGCGGAATTCGACGCAAAGCAACCCAGGGCCCAGGGCAACACCACCACACTAGCCAGCCACAGGGTGGTGCCCAGCGGCCACAGCAGCATGCTCAGCGCCATGCAGGCCACAGCAATGAACACGGAGCGCGACGCGCCCAGCCGGTCAATGTTGCGCGACATGACCAGATTGCCCAGGAAGCCAAACGCACCAAACCAGGCAAACAGCAAACTTAACTCCAGTGGTGTCACGTTCAGCTGTGCCTTGTAGTACGGTGCCATGTACGAAAACAGCACAAACTGGCCGCTGGAGTACAGCACCGTCACCACGATGCACAGCAACAAGGGTTTGGAGTGTGCGATTTCTTTCCACGCCGCCAGCGACAAAGCCGGCGGCTTGATGCCGTTGGGCATGGTGCGCCAGACCCACACCGCACTGACGAGTGCCAGCACCGCCACACCCGTAAACGCCACACGCCAGCCTGCCAGGCCACCGACCAGCGCACTCAGTGGCATGCCCAGTACCGAGGCCACCGACCAGCCCAGAAACACAAAGGTGATGGCGCGGCCCCGCTGCTCGGGCGGCACCAGCAGGCCCACGCAGGCCGCCGCTTGTGGCGAAAAAATGGCGGGTGCTGCCATGGCCAGTACCCGCAGCGGCAGCAGCGTGCCAAAGCTGGGCATCAGCGCACACAGCAGGTGCAGTGCGGCATACCACAGCATCGACAGCGCCAGCAGCCTGCGCCGATCCCAGCCGGCCACCAGGGCCGCAAACAGGGGTGCGCCCAGGCACATCAACACCGCAGCCGCAGAGATCAGCTGGCCCGCCGTGGCCACCGACACATTCAACGAGCCACTGATATCGCTCAAGGTGCCTGGCACCACCATCACGCCCGTGCCGATGACGAAATTGCCAAATAGCAATGGCCACAGCACCCGTGGCATAGGGGTGGATGATGGGTTGGCCGCCATCAACGGCGCACCTGTAGCGAGGCCATCAACGGCGCACCTGCAGCGAGGCCATCAACGGCGCACCTGTAGCGAGGCCATCAACGGCGCACCTGTAGTGCGCCGGGGTTGACGATGTTGCTGGGGCGTCCGTTGATGAAGTTCACCACGTTGTCAAAGGCAGCACTGAAATACATCTCGTAGCTGTCTTGCTCCACATAGCCAATGTGCGGCGTGCAAATGCAGTTTTCCAGCCGCAGCAGCGCATGGCCTTGCAAGATGGGCTCGCTTTCAAACACGTCGATGGCTGCCAGGCCAGGCCGGCCGCGGTTCAGGCCGGCTATCAGCGCGTCCGGCTCAATCAGTTCGGCGCGCGAGGTGTTGACCAGCAGCGCGGTCGGCTTCATGCGCGACAGGTGCTCCAGTTTGACAATGCCTTGCGTGCGTTCGCTTAAACGCAAATGCAAGGTCAGCACATCACTGGTGGCAAACAGTTCGTCGCAACTGTCGGTGGCGCGGCAACCATCAGCCACAGCCCGGGCCAGCGAGCCTTCGCTTCCCCACACCTGCACCTGCATACCAAACGCCCGGCCATAGCCTGCCAGCAACTGACCAATCTTGCCGTAGCCCCAAATGCCCAGCGTGCGTCCGCGCAGCACCGTGCCCAGGCCGAAGTTGGGCGGCATGGCCGCTGACTTGAGCCCCGATTGCTGCCAGCCGCCGTGTTTGAGGGTAGATATGTACTGCGGCAGACGCCGAGTGGCGGCCATGATCAGCGCCCAGGTCAATTCCGCGGGTGCCACAGGCGAGCCCACGCCCTCGGCCACTGCAATGCCCCGCTCGGTACAGGCCCCTACGTCGATATGACCACCCACACGGCCGGTTTGCGCAATCAGCTTGAGGCGGGGCAATTTCTCCACCAACTGCCGGCTGATGTGGGTGCGCTCACGGATCAGCACAATCACATCGGCATCTTTGAGCCGAACCGATAGCTGACCAATACCTTTGACGGTGTTGGTGTAAACCTTGGCGGGGTAGTCGTTAAGCCGGTTGGCGCAGGGCAGCTTGCGCACGGCGTCTTGGTAATCATCCAGAATCACAATGTTCATGGGTGCATTTTGCCTGCCACGGTGTGGGCTGTTGCGCACCCGTAGCATTCGACTGTTTCAGCCTTCCGACACACCAGTTTTTTTTGGAGACTTTCATGACCATTTCCATGTCCTCAGCCAGCCTGCCCATCTACACCAGCATGTTGTCCAACCTGTCGCACCTGCTGGACAAGGCCCAGGCCCATGCCGACGCCAAAAAATTCGACGCGCTGGCGCTGACCCAGTTCCGCATGGCCCCTGACATGCTGCCGTTTACCCGCCAAGTGCTGATTGCCTGCGACGCAGCCAAAAACGGCGTCGCACGCATGTCGGGCCTGGAAGCGCCCAAGTTTGAAGACAACGAAACCACGTTGGTCGAATTGAAAGCGCGCATAGACAAAACCCTGGCCTGGCTGGCCACGGTGCCGGCCGACAAGCTGGATGGCACAGAAGACAAAGACATCACCTTTCCCGTGGGGCCGGATGCGACCCGCACCATGAAGGGCGAGGCGTTCTTGAAGCACTGGTCACTGCCCAATTTCTTTTTTCACATCACCATGGCCTACGCCATGCTGCGCCACAACGGCGTGGAGATTGGCAAACGCGACTATCTGCTGGGCAGCCGGGCGTAAAGGCACAGGCGATGGCAAAACCGATTCAATTCACCGGTGCGGGCATTTCCTGCACCGCGCAGATCGAAAAAGTAGACCGCGACAAGGTGTATGGCTGGGTCAATACCCAGGTATTTGACGACAAGGGCGCGGCCTGCGTGACGGCGAGTTTGTTGGATGACGGCAAAACCCTGATTCCGGCTGGCGGTTTTGCGCTGAAGCTGCTGGCCAGCGACGGCAACGAGATGGCGCGCAAAGATTTGGTGGCTAAAAATGCCAGTGGCGAGCTGCTGGAGCAAATTCCATCGGTATTTGACCGTCCCATCACGTTGCGGCCGAACGCGACCATGGAAGATTATCTGGATTTGCAGGTCAAGGTGGTTTACCAGCTGACCATAGAAACCGGCAAAGACGAACTGATGGCAGCACTTGCCACGCAATTTTTGTCGTTTGATTTCAATTACCGCGCAGGCTACGAGGTGGACACTGGCTATTTGATTGCCGCAGACAACCAGATTTTTGCGGTGATTGGAAAACCAGCGGTATTCGAATTCATCAAGCTGGAAACTCCGCCGGTGATGGATGCTGAAGACACCGGTGAAGACGAAGAATCACTTGATTTCGGAATGCTTTAAAACAAAAACACTGTCATGGCTAAATTAGATATCAGCAATACCAAAGGCCGCAACGCCGAAATACTCTACACCGGCCAAGTAAAGCCCAGCGGCGTGGTGATGGTGAATGCCGCCGGCGAAAAACCCGTGAACCGGCGCATCGTCAAAACCACCAGAAGCTACGAGCAGCTGCTCAATCAATTCACTGGTGCCGCAGCCCTGAGCCAGGCGTTGGTCGATGGCGACCCCGAGTTGGACATGGAAATTGTGGGTCAATATGCCGAAAAGCCGATCAAGGTGTATTTGAATGAACAACACGCGGTGGTCTACAAGGTGCGGGTGGAAGAGCAGGTGTTTGATGCGACGGGTGAGCTCAAGGAAACCCGTGAACCCAAATACCTGGAAAAAAATATTACCGGGGAGCATCCGCTGAAGGGCGGAAAACTCTTCCCCAAAAAGCAGATTTTCAATAAGTTCATTTTCGGTCGCAAATACCAGTTGCGCCATGTGAACGGGCTCACATACGACTTCTTGTTCGAAATCGCCAAAGACCTGGCTGAAAAAGACAGTTTGATGATGCTGGGTAGCGGCGCCAAAGGCCTGCTGCCGCTGGTGTTTCAAGATGGTGGAACGCCCTGGCGTGCATTTGTGGAGGGTCGTGTGAAAGACGACAGTTATTGCCTGATTTTGCATTTGACCAATCTGGAATTGAAAGCCTTGCCCCAGGCAGAGGAAGCAGCATGATTGAAGTGGTTCAATACAAAAACCGTGTGGCCTCACGTTTGCTGGGTGTGTCGGTAGACGATGTGGCAACCCGCGTGCCAGAAGGCGTGGATTACTCTGCCAGCGTGAAGCTGGATGGGCATTTCGCCGGCTGCATTGTCAAAGCCGGCCAGATTCAGTTTTTCAACCGTTCAGGCAAAGAGCTGAAATTACCCAAGCTGGCGGAGGCGGTAAAGAACGTGCTGGGCGGCAAAGACATTTCGCTCGCAGGGGAGCTGTATGTCCCCCACGCGGAGCGCGAGCGCAGCTTCGCGGTGAGCGAAGCCGTCGCCGACGAGGCGGCACATGACCTGCACTTTGCTGCGTTTGATGTGATTGGCACCACCGAGCCGCTGGATGCCACGCTCAAGCAACTGGAAAGTCTGCTGCCCGCCACTGGCAAGGTGCATGTGATTGCGCAGCAAACCATCAACAGCCGCGCGGCAGTACTCAATCTTTATGCCCAGCATGTGCAGGAAAAAGGTGCCGAGGGCATTGTGTTGCGTGCGCCCGACCGCTCGGGCTTCAAGCTGAAAACCCGCCACCACCTGGATTTGGTGGTGATTGGCTACAGCGAAGGCAGCGGCGAGCAGGCCGGTTTGCTGCGCAATATCTTGCTGGCGGCCATGCATGCAGACGGCACGCTACAGGTGGTAGGCAAGGCCGGCGGAGGCTTTAGCGATGAGCAGCGGCGAGAGTGGCTCGTGCAGCTTGCCGCGATGCGCACACCATCGGAGTTTGTGGAAGTGGCCGAGCGGCAAACCGCGTTTGAGATGGTCAGCCCGCAATGGGTGGTGGAGTGCACCTGCATAGACATGCTGACCGAAGACGGCGGCCGCCCGGTGAGCAAGATGCGCCTGAACCACAGCGCCGATACTGGCTACACCACGGCGGGTGCACACCCTTGCGTGAACATGATTTCGCCAGTTTTCATTCGCCGGCGCGACGACAAGTCGGTGAACGCCACCGATCTGCGTTTCTCCCAAATCAGCGAGGTGGTGGAACTGGGCAGCAAAGAGGCTGCCGCAGGCGAGAAAAGCCAACCCATCAAGCGCGAGGTCTACACCAAGGAAGCCAAAGGCGAGGTGGCGGTGCGCAAGTTTGTGGCCTGGAAGACCAACAAGGAAACCACCGGCAAGTACCCCGCCTATGTGCTGGTCTACACCGACTTCAGCGCCTCCCGATCCGAACCGCTGAAGCAGGACATCACGGTGGCCCCCACCGAAGAAGCCGCACGGGCGCTGTTTGCGCAGGCGGTGGCGGAGAACATCAAGAAAGGGTGGGTGTTGCAGGCGGGTTCTGCATGACAGCCCCCTGCTTACAATCAAATTTGCCACTGGTGATGCCAGTCGCTCGTCTTTTTTTAATCTAACACTTCGCGAGTCACTGCTTTGGACATCTCCGTTATTGGTGCCGGCTATGTAGGCCTGGTTACCGCCGCTTGTTTTGCCGAAATGGGTAACGTGGTTACCTGTCTGGACAACAACCCGGGCAAGCTGGAAAGCCTGCGCCAGGGTCAGATTCCAATTTTTGAGCCCGGCCTGGAAGAGATGGTGTTGCGCAATGCGCAGGCCAAGCGCCTCGTGTTCACCGACAGCTATGTGCACGCGCTGGACAAGGCCGAGGTGGTGTTTATTGCCGTGGGCACGCCCAGTGGCAGTGATGGCGTGGCCGACTTGCAGTATGTGATGCAGGTGGCTGGCGAAATTGGAACCCACATGCAGCGCCCGCTGGTGGTGGTGGACAAGAGCACCGTGCCGGTAGGCACTGCCGACCAGGTACGCGGCGGAATTGCCAAGGCCCTGGCGGCGCGCGGTGCACAGATTGACTTTGCCGTCGTCTCCAACCCAGAGTTTTTGAAAGAAGGTGCGGCGATTGAAGATTTCATGAGCCCTAACCGCATCGTGATTGGCTCGGACGACAAGGCCGCCACACAAACCTTGTGCAACCTGTACCGCCCGTTTTCGCGCAACCACGAGCGCTTTGTGTTGATGGATGTTCGCTCAGCGGAACTCACCAAATACGCGGCCAACGCCATGCTGGCCGCGCGTATCAGCTTCATGAACGAGCTGGCCAACCTGTCTGACGTGGTGGGCGCAGACATTGAAAAAGTGCGCCTGGGCATAGGCTCGGACGTGCGCATTGGTAGCCACTTTTTGTACGCCGGTGTGGGCTACGGCGGCTCCTGCTTTCCCAAAGACCTGAAAGCCCTGCTACACACCGGCACGCAAGCCGGTGTGAGCATGGACATGGTGCGGGCCATTGAGGCCGTGAACGAGCGGCAAAAGTTGATTCTGGTGGAGAAGGTCAAGGCCTTTTACGGCGGGGCTGAGGCGGTGAAAGGCAAAGTGTTTGCCTTGTGGGGCGTGGCTTTCAAGCCCAACACCGACGATATTCGCGAAGCGCCCAGCCTGGTCATTGTGGACGCGCTATTGAAGCTGGGGGCCACCGTGCGCGCCTACGACCCGCTGGCATTTGATGCGGCCTGGCAGCAACTGGGCCAGCCGGCCGGCCTGGTACGCGCCGAATCGGCCATGGATGCGGCGCTGGGTGCCGATGCACTGCTGCTGGCCACCGAGTGGAAAGAGTTCAGAAGCCCCAGCTTCGCCGAGCTGGCCAAGCGCCTGGCCGACAAAGTGGTGTTTGACGGGCGCAACCTGTACGACCGCGCGGCGCTCAAGCCTTACGGCTTGCACCATGTCGGCATCGGGCGCTGACACGACCGGTAGCGACAGCCGCTTGCGCCGTCTGCGCTGGGTGTGGGCGTGGGCACGGAAGCCCTATCCAGCAGTTTTCTTATTGCTGGTGGCAATTGGCCTGGTGCCTGTGCTCTGGCCACAGCTGGATTTAACGCTGGCGGCTTACTTTTTCGGCCCTGATAAAAGCCTGGATTCTGCGCAGTGGTGGTGGGTGCGTGCCCTGAACCGCTACGTGCCACTGATCTCGCGCACCAGCGCTGTGGTGTGCCTGCTGCTGTGGGCGCTGTCGGCCTTTGCGCCGCGCCTTGCGCCGTGGCGATTGGCCCTGGCATTTGTGGCCATTGCCACCACACTGGGCCCCGGCTTACTGGTCAACGGGTTGATGAAAGACAGCTTCAGCCGTGCCCGCCCCAGCCAGGTACAGGAACTGGGTGGCTCCAGGCAATTCAGCCCGGCCCTGCAGGTAGCCCAACAGTGCAGCAGCAACTGCTCGTTTGTCAGCGGTCATACCGCCTCGGCCTTCATGCTGGCCGGTCTGGCCGCGCTGAGCGGGCGCAGGCGCTTGTGGTGGCTGTATGGTGGCGTGGTGGCAGGCTTGCTTACCGGCTTTGCCCGCATGTCAGTGGGCGCGCACTGGTTCAGCGATGTGCTGTGGGCGGGTGTGGTTACCCTGGCCTGTTGCGCCACCGTGGCCTGGTGGTTGAAGGCGATGCTGCCCGCCAACATACCTGATCAAACGCTATTGAAATAATAGCTGCTTGAGCAGGTTTCACATGGGCTGAACGCCGATTTGGCTTGTAAAGCTCTCAGTTCCGTCCCACGCAAGTGGATGGCGTGCTCAAGGCTCCAGCGCCATCGACGTCACCACTTCCCCACCGCCAATCGTGCCCAGCGCCTTGGCCATGCCGGTTTTCAGGTCGATGGTGACCCAGCGGGTGACCTTGCTGCCTTTGCTGTTCAGCGCGGCAAAGGCCACATCACTCAAGGCCTGAATGTCAAAGGCAGCGTCGTCAAACGCCATGCCCAGTTTGCCCACGGTGAACAGCTGCCCGGTGTTGGGTGAAACAGTCGGTGTGGTGCCCTCGCGCGAGCCTTGGGTGAGCAGGGTGCCAGTGGCGGCATCCACCAAATAGTTGGTGGTGATTTTGGGGTCGGCCTTGTTGTAGCTGTAGGCAGCGCCCACGGCCATCGGGCTCTTGCCTGCGTTGATGTCGCCAGCGGCAAAGCTCAAGGTTGCATCGGTTTGCACGCCGTCTACATTGGGGTTTCCGTCGACCACCGCACCGGTGTCCGGGTGCAGGCGCAGGTTTTGGCCGGTGTTACTCACCACGCGGATGCGATCCACCGTCGGGTTGAAGTCAAAGCCAAATTGCGTGCCTTGCAAAGCCACCACAAACGGTGAGCCCACTTGCGTGAGCTGCGCCGTGTCTTCATTCACCGTATACAGGCGTCCGCTGCTACCCAGGGCGTAGAGCACGTCTTTCGATACGCGGTAGTCAATGCCCAGCAGGGTTTCGCCCGGCTGCAGGCCTTTGACGGGCATGCTGGCCAGAATTTTCCCGGGGTTGCCCGCGTTGAATTTGATGAGTTTGTTGGAGGCGGTGATGCCGACGGCTTTTTCAGCGCGCTCCGTGCCGGCGGGCTCCATGGTGCTGGCGCAACCGGCCAGAAAAAAGGTCACGGCGGCGATGGCGGTGAGCGCCAGTGGCACACGTGTAGGGGAACTTGAGGTTTGCATGGTCGAAACATCCTTCGGTTGGGTTCATGAAAGAAACTGCCAACTCCAATACGCCAGCTGCCTGATTTTGGATGCAACTGTTCGCAAGCACCCGATGCAGCCTGTCAAGCCGCCAGACTATTGGCGAATCTTGCCGGTGCTGCTGATGATGGACATTTCGACAAACCTGGAGCCGGTGCGCGCCCCTGGCTTGAAACCAATCAGGTAGCCACCCAAATCAAAACTGTCCATGTCGTCCAGGGCCGCTGTGATGGCGCTTCGTGAGGGCTTGCCCCCGTGGCGGCGTACCGCCTCGACAATGACTTTTGCGGCGATATAGCCTTCCATCATGGCGTAGCTGGCAGGCACTTCGGTATTGCCGGCCTTGACTGCATCGCTGAATTCGCGAGACAGTTTGGTGCTGATTCGGTAGGGGCTGGGCGTGACCTGGGTGATGGCCACACCTTGCATTTGCTCCTCACCCAAGCGCTTGGACAGCTGCTCGACGTCGGTGCCAGAGGTACAAAACAACTGCGCGGTACCGCCATCGCCACGGTAATTCTCAATGAAGGCTGCCGCCGCAGCGCCGGTTGAAATCATGATGATGGCTTGCGGCTTGGCACCACCAAAAGTCTTCACTGCAGCGCCCACTTTGGTTGATCCACCGGGGTAAGAGGCTTTGGCAACCACCAACGCACCGCCCTTTTTGGCTGCCATTTCGGTGGCCTCCACAACGGCAGGCGCGCCGGGGCTGTCTTCGTAGAGCAGGCCCAGCCGGTTGATACCAATCGTCGACAGGTGATCGACAAGCTTGGTGATTTCATCTTTCAGCCCGGCGCGCACGCTGTAAAGACCGGGTGTTTCAGGTCGAATATCGGATACGCGGTAGCCCACCAGTGCAATGCCTTCTTTTTCCAGTAAGCCTGTCGCAACCAGGTCTGTCAGGTTGCGCGTGCCGAAAAAGCCAGCCAGCACCATAGGTTTGTCGTCGGCCAGCAATTGCCGGGTCAAGGCCACCGTGTCTTCAGCGCGCCCGCCATCATCTTTACGAATCAGCTTGAAGGTGTGGCCATTCACGCCCGCCTTGTTCGCCGCAGCAAAGACCAGCTGCATGCCCCCAGCATAGGCGCGGCCTTGACTGGCATCCAGCCCGGACAAGGGCGCCACCTGCCCCACCACCACCTGGTCGGCGCGCGCAACGGCCATCGCGCAGACCAACCCCATCAGCACCACAGCGCGAGCACCTGCCATCCAATTTTTCATGACGTTCCCTTTCACATTGTTGTTGTTCGATCCATCATCCGGCTCATTCCAGCTTGGCACCGGATTGTTTGACCAGCCGCTCCCAGACCGGCAGATCGCGCTTGTAGCTGGTGGCAAAGGCCTGCGGTGTGCTGGCACTGGCGGTGAATCCCATCGCATCAATGCGGCTGGCCACTTCTGGCAGGGAGCAGATGGCTTCCATTTGCTGGGCCAGGCGCAGCACAACTTCTTTAGGGGTCTTGGCAGGTGCCGCCATGCCAATAAACCCGGCCACGCTGTAGACCTCGTCTTTCATGCCTTGCTCAAGCAGGGTTCGCACATTGGGCAATACCGCCATGCGCTGGGTACCGGTCACACCAATGGCCTTGATCCGGCCAGCGTCCAGGTGAGCCTTGGCGCTGAGCGCGCTGGCATAAGCCATCTGGATCTGCCCGCCAATCAGGTCTTGCAGCATCGGCGCTTCGCCTTTGTAGGGCGAATGCACCAGGTCGGCCTTTTGCGTCAGGCTCATGTGGTTGCCTGCCAGATGCGGATACGAGCCCACGCCCCAGGAGCCATACGACAGGTTGCGTTTTGCCGCCACGTGTTTGAGCAATTCAGGCCCGGTCTGCACCGGCACCGAGGGATGCACGACCAACACAATCGGCGACGAAACAAGTTGCGAGACCAGCACCAGATCGCGCTGCGGGTTGTAGGGCATTTTTTCGAAGAGAAACTGGTTGGTCAGCAGGGAGGCGCTCAGCGTGATGGCCAGCGTGTGCCCGTCGGGCGCGGCCTTGGCCACCGCGTCGGTGCCAATCATTCCGCTGGCACCGCTTTTGTTCTCGATCAGCACCGGCTGTCGAAAGCGGGTGCTGAGCTTTTCACCAATCAGGCGCGCCAGGATGTCGGTAGCCCCGCCCGCTGGGTAGGGCACCACAAAGCGTATGGGGCCGCTGGGGTAGCTTTGGGCCAGCGCGCTCGGCAGGTGAATACCAGCGGCCAAGGCCGTGCCTGCGGCCAGAATGTCGCGCCGCGTGCGGGCAGGTGTGGTGGGCATGGGTAGGTGCATGTTGGACTCCTTGGGAAAAGTAAAAGAAAACGCATCAGGTGACCTGCACCCGAGCCCGCTTGAGCGTCTCCGATAGATAAATTAGGACTTACGCAGACAACTCAATTCCGTCATTCCCGCGCAGGCGGGAATCCACCCTTGAGAACCCCAAAACCCGTTGGCCTCGCAGCCTTCGCGCCTGGATCCCCGCCTGCGCGGGGATGACAACAAAAGGCGTTTTGTGGGTCTGCGTAAGTCCTATAAGTAAAACCGTTCGACTGAATGTAGCCAGCCAGCCCGACTTTGCTATGCGGGTTGTTGTGGTCGCAGTCGACCTGGAGACAGGTCTGCGCCCCGGCCACTGGGTATTTGTGGCGAACCGTTACGCCAGGGCGCGCACTGTTACGTGCCGATACCTGATGAAGCGCTTGGCCCCCGCACCGCCCGCACCATCGCCCAACTGGTCAGCCCCAGGGTGGTGGCGTTCAGCAAGTGCCAGGCAAAGTGGGTGCCCCAGCGCCAGTCGCTGCACAGCGGCGTGTCCAGCTGGCGCAGGGTCAGGCTGACGGCAAACACGGCTGCGGCAGCGGCCAGTAGCTTGGCAAACGGCAGCTTTTTCACAGCACTGTGCGCCACCAACAGCAGCAGCACCGACCACGCGCCCAGGTAGCCGCTGGCCGCGCCCGCCCGTGTGAGCAGCGTGCCGCCTAAGGTGCCGGCCAACTGACCCCACAGCAGCGCAAAGGTCTGGCTGAGCGCTAAAAACGCCAGCACACCCAGCCACGCCATCGGCCAGCGCACCGCCTGCACGCGGTGGGCATACACCGCCAAATAAAAGTGCAGGTACAGCGCAATAAACAACACATCCAGCGCGCCGGCCCAGCGGGTGGCAAAGGTGTGAAAGGCAAAACTGCCCGCGCCAATCAGCACCTGCAGGGCCAGCAGGGTGTTGATATCCCAGCGGCGTGCTACTGAATTAGTAGCTGCTTGAGCAATAAACACCTGGGCGGGTAGCTGTTTTGGCTTGAAATCTGCCCTCCAGACCCGCCACACCAGCCAAGCCGTTAACCAGAACGCCAGGTTGCTCACTGCATTCAGCGGCTCATCCCAAAAGCCGGGCATCAGGCGTTCGCAATAGGCATCAACGTAGGCGTTCCAGTTCATGTGATCGTCCTGTCAATTCAACTCAAAAAACCGCATCACCACCTGCTGCGGATGCCGCTGCCCGGTGCCAACAAACAGGCGCTGGCTGATCCAGCCCAGGCTGGGTGAGGCCGTTTCAAAACGGGGTGCGCAGCGAAAGTAGATCAGCGCGGGGTCTACCGGCTCCCCGCGGGCCAGTTGCGCCATGGCCTCGGCGGGGCCGCTACGCAATGCGCGGTTGGTCACGTAAATCATGTCGCCGCCATCGGTCTCCAGCATGTAGCGAGCGTCCAGATGGGCCAGGGTGTCGGAGGCAATGAGTTGAAAATCAGCCCCGCCGGGCAGCACCCGCGCCGTCCAGCCGTTTCCCTGCACGCTGCCACCGGTGATGGGAATCAGGCGGCGCTGGCCCTGTGGTGTGCCACCCAGGGCCTGGGGCGGGCCGACTTGCACCTGCAGGTCGGCAAAAAAAGTCAGCGTGGGGGTGGGTAGTTCGGTGTTCACGTGGCGACCTTGCTGTCATGTGTCATCCAAGCCGCTTCAGCGGCGAAGTCATCTGTCATGGCTGGCTCGCTACAAAAACCCAAGCGCCCCGAGCGCAGCCCCCGCGCCCAGCAGCCACAACATATGAATTTTGGTGCGCCACACCAGCAGCGTGGTCACCACCGCCAGCAGCCACAGGGGCCAGTTGGACAGCGCATACCCGGTGCTGGTGGCCAAAATGAAGCCGGTGGCAACCAACAACGCAATCACGATCGGTGCCAAGCCCTGCTTGAAGGCCCGCACCACCCGTAGCTCGCGGTTGCGGTGGCCCCATTGGGCGGCCAGGTAGGTCAGCGTGGTGCTGGGCAGCAAAATGCCCAGCATCGTTAACCAGACCGCGCCGAAGGCGGCCCACGGGCCACCGGCATTCAGCCCCACATGCCAGCCCAAGAGCGCGATGAACAACACGTTGGGGCCCGGGGCCGCTTGCGCGATGGCAATGGAGGCGGTGAACTGGGTGTCAGTCAGCCAGTGTTGCTGATCGACCAGGTAGCGGTGCATGTCGGGGGCCACCGTAATGGCCCCGCCAATCGACAGCAGCGACAGCGAGAAAAAATGCAGAAACAGCGCCAGCCAGTCGGCTGCTGTAAAGCTCATGGTTTGAGCCTCAGCCATGTCAGCGTGCAGGCCAGCACACCCAGCGCGGGCAGCACCCAGGCCAATGGCAACCGCAGCAGTGCCACCAACACGAAGCACGTCAAGCCTAAAGCCGCGCACGCCCACAAGCCCAGTGGGTGTTTGTTCAATGCGCCCATCAGCTTCAGGCCCGTGGCCGCAATCAGCCCTGCCGCCACCGCACCCATGCCGCGCAGCGCGCCCTGCACCGCCGGCACCTGCGCGAACTGCGCATACAGCAGCACCAGCAGCAACACCACCACCAACGGTGCCGCCAGCATGCCCGCCAGTGCACTGAGCGCGCCCCGCAGCCCGAAGTAGCGCCCCCCAATCATCAGCGACAGGTTCACCACATTTGGCCCCGGCATGATTTGCGCCACCGCCCATTCCTCGACAAACTGCTCGCGGGTGAGCCACTGCTTTTTTTCCACCAGCTCGCGCTGCACCACGGCCAGCACACCGCCAAAGCCCTGAAGCGCCAGCCAGGTGAACGACCAGAACAGGTCGGCGCAGGATTGGGGTTGGTGGGGTGCAGGGGCTACAGGGGCAGGCAGGATTGGCATAGACACCATTATTGACATCGCACCTGCTGATCCAGCCGGAACAGGTGTCAACCTCCTCGTGCGGGGAACGCTGCTGCCAGGTGGGCTCGCAGCCCCGCGCGGCTGCTCACGGCCGCACGTGCATAGGCGTTGCGCAGGTGCACGCGCACGGTGGCGGGTGACAGCTGCATGTGGCTACCAATCTCCTTACACGTCAAACCCTGGCAGTAGAGCTGGGCGATCTCGTGCTGTCGCGGCGTCAAGGGGCCCGGGTTGTCGCTGGCAGATTGGGCATGCAGTTCAACCCGCAGACCACCCGTTGCAGGCGTGATATGCAAGCGCCAACCCGCCTGGTGGATCAGGCGCAACGCCTTTTTCTCGCCGTGCAGCCACTCTGGCGGAATGCGCGGTCCTGCGGTCTTGTCAACGGCCAACTGAGCCCATGCCGCAATAAAGGCCGCGTTGGGAAACAACAGCCAGCCGTTGTCATCGGCAATGGCCAAGGGTTGTTGTGCGTCAAAGCGCAGGTCTTGCCGCGCACCAGCAAACAGGCGATTGATCAGCATCGCCTAGCGCAGGCTGGGCGCCAGGTGGGTGAGCGCAGCCTCGTCGCCGGGCGTGTAGGCAGCAGCCCCTGGGCCACGCGTCAGGTTCAGGTGCGCCCAGGTCTGACAGCCTTCAAACTCAATGGCCACGCCGAGCACTTGCGCAATGCCGTGGCGCCGAAAAAAATCACGCCAGATGGCCGTTACGCTGTCCCAGCGGGGCTCCAGCGTATTCATTGCAAAGGCTTTGCCCGGCTGCGAATGGATGACGCTGGCGTGATAGTCGAGTTGCCCGCCGCCCACCGCATGCCAATCAGCCGTCATGGCCGCCAGGTCGTACCCAGACCCTGCAGCCGCCACAAAGCTGGTGCTGGGGTGCCACATCGTGATGGCACCCCGGTCAGCATCGAAGCGCTTGAGCAATTGCTGTAGCAGTTGTTGCTGAAAGTGCTCACAACCGGTGGTGCGAGCCAGTTGAAACAACGCAAGCGTGAAAGTGCTCGGGTCAGAAGGCGCGGGTGCGGTGGCCAGTTGCATGGACATGGACTCCCAAGACCGATTGAAGTGAGAAATACCACGCGATATGGTATGGCCTGCGCCACACAACTGCATAGCATCTGTCACGAAAGTTGTGAATCCACAACTTTTGTAATTGCTACTCAATTCATAGCTGGTTGAGCAGTAGATCTCTGGGCTGACAGCTCTTTTGGCATTTAACCCATCACCTGGAGCACCCTGTTGACACACCGCACCCTGATGACAACCAGCCGACGGGCACTGCTGCTGTCTGCGTTCAGTCTGGCGCTGGCCGCCTGCGGCGGCGGCAGTGACGGCGCTTCCATCACCGTGCCCGTCACCCCAGCCCCGGGCAGCTCCGGTAACCCTGGCATCCAGATCAGCCTGGTGCGCGCCAGCGCCGAGCCTGTTGGGGCCAGTTGCGCTGCAGGCGGTGTGCGGGTGCAGAGCGGGCTGGACGCCAACAGCAATGGTGTGCTGGACGACAGCGAGGTCAAAGAAACCGCCTTTGTGTGCAACGGCGCAGCTGGAGCCCCGGGAACGCCGGGTGCCACAGGTGCACCTGGAGCATCCGGAGCCCCTGGAGCGGCTGGAGCCCCGGGGACGCCCGGAACACCTGGAACTCAAGGATCAGGCACGGCCAGCCCAGCCAGCCTGGCGCGCACTGCGGTCGAGCCCGCTGGGCCCAACTGCGCCAGCGGCGGTGTGCGCATTCAGTCCGGGCAAGATGCCAACAACAATGGTGTGCTGAATGACGGCGAGGTGAAAGAAACCACTTTTGTGTGCAATGGCACAGCGGGTACGCCCGGAACGCCCGGAACGCCCGGAGCGGCCGGCACACCCGGTACCAGTGGCCTTAACAGCCTGATCCTGACCACCCCCGAGCCCGCTGGAGCCAACTGCGCGGCAGGCGGCCTGCGGGTGCAGACGGGCTTGGACACCGACCGTAGCGGCACGCTGCAAGCTGGGGAAGTCACAGCCACTTCAGTTGTGTGCAGCCCCGCCAGCCCAGGAAGCATCTTGACGGCGGTCAGCGGGCTGGATACGGGCAAAACGCTCACTGTGGTGCTCAACGGCGGCGCGCCCATCAGCATTGCCACCAACGGCTTTGCCAGCCTGGCCAGCGGGCTGGCAGCAGGCACGGCCTACACCGTCACCGTGGGCAGCCAGCCCGCCCGGCAAACCTGCAATTTAAGCGGCGCAACAGGCACGGTGGCGGCGGGCGGCGTGGCCACGGTCATCGTGACGTGTGCTGCCAGCCCCCTATTTGCTTACGTGGCGAACATCGACAACGACGACATCTCGGCCTACAGCATCAACCCAAGCACTGGTGTGCTGACCGCTGTGGGCACGCCTGTTGCGGCGGGCAGTCGCCCGATCTCCTTGGCGTTTGACCCGAGCGGCAAGTTTGTTTACGTGGCCAACGCCAGCAGCAACAACATCTCGGCCTATCGCATCGACGCCGCAAGCGGTGCGCTCACCTCTGTGGGCGCGCTGGTTGCGGCGGGCGATAGCCCTCGCTCTGTGGCGGTTGACCCAAGCGGCAAGTTTGTCTACGTAGCAAACACCAACAGCAACAACGTCTCGGTCTACCGCATCGACGCTGCAAGTGGCGCGCTGACCGCTGTGGGCGCGCCTGTTGCGGCGGGCAATAGCCCCATCTCCGTGGCGGTTGATCCGAGCGGAAGGTTTGTTTACGCGGCGAACTTCAACAGCAACAGCGTCGGGGTCTACAGCATCGACGCCGGTAGTGGCGCGCTGACCGCCGTGGGCGCGCCTGTTGCGACGGGCAATAGCCCGATCTCTGTGGCGGTTGACCCGAGCGGCAAGTTTGTTTACGCGGCGAACGCCAGCAGCAACAACATCTCGGCCTATCGCATCGACACCGCAAGCGGCGCGCTCACCTCTGTGGGCGCCCTGGTTGCGGCGGGTGCCAGCCCTCGCGCCGTGGCGGTTGACCCGAGCGGCAAGTTTGTGTACTCGGCGAACACCAACAGCAATAACGTCACGGCCTACCGCATCGACGCCGCAAGCGGCGCGTTGACCGCTGTGGGCACGCCTGTTGCGGCGGGCAATAACCCTATCTCCGTGGCGGTAGACCCCAACGGCAAGTTTGTTTACGCGGCGAACCGCAACAGCAACAACGTCTCGGTCTACCGGATCGACGCCAGCACCGGCGCGCTCACTTTCGCGGGCACGGCGGCGGCGGGCAATGGCCCCGTCTCCATCGCCATCAGCCAGCGGCCTTGAGCTTGTCGCTGCGCGTTAACTGCGCTTTGAAACCCACGTTACCAGTTTGTTTCAGGCCGTCGCCGCTGTGCGGCCAGGCCTCACCCATACTTTGCCGCTGCTCGTCACCCACCCGAAAGCAATATGTATGGCTACCAACTACGTGTATCTAGGCTCCTATGACCGGGCCGTCTTTCAAGAAGAGTTCTCCAAGCGGTTCTCAAAAAATGGCCGCTACGACGCGGGCGCGATTCCGGCGATGTTTGAGTTGCTCACGTTTATCGAGCGCGACACGCAGATCAACGACATGCGCTGGGCCGCCTACATGCTGGCCACGGTGCTGTGGGAAACCACCTACCCCAAAACGGTTGAAGTCGCCGTCAAAAACAAAAAAGGCCAGCCCGTCATCAGCAAGAAAACGGGCAAACCGGTGGTCTTGAAATCACGCGTGTGGTTGATGACCATGGCCCCGGTGGACGAAGTGGGGCGTGGCAAGGGCCGCAACTACCATGAACCGGTGAAGGTGCGCAAACTGGCCGATGGCAGCGTGCAGGTGACCGAGCAGGATGGCGACCAGTTCAGCGTGACGGCGGGCGGCAAGGTCAAAGCGCTCACCAAAAAAGCGGTGATGGGCACGGCCGACGGTGGCGCCGCCGTGAAAACCTATGTGGACGACACCGGCGATGAGCACGCCTACTTTGGGCGTGGCTATGTACAGCTGACCTGGTGGTCCAACTACGCCACCACGGGCGCTGCCATTGGCCGGGGCCTGGACTTGCTGCTGGATCCTGAGTTGGTCAAGCAACCCGAGGTGGCTTACGCCATCATGGCCCACGGCATGCGCACCGGCGACGGCTTTGCCAATCGCCGCACCTTTGCCCAGTACTTTTCAGCGACCAAGAGCAACTATGTGGGCGCGCGCGCCATGGTCAATGGCAGCGACCATGCCGCCAACATTGCCACCATTGCGCAGATGTTCGAAGCCATCCTGATGGCCTCGCGACCGCTCAGGCTCGTACCCGCCAGCGTGCCGTTTGCACCCGAGCTGCAAGGCGCACCGGGTGCGTTACATGGCGTGGGGGGCTATTGATATGGGTCACCACCGATGGATGGCGCTGCTGCTCACGGGCGCACTGTGTTCGTTCACCACGGTCGCCTCAGTTGCCAAGCCGGCGTCGGCCACCCAGCAACAGCGCTGCGGCTGGTTTGACAACCCCAGCCCTCAAAACGCCGCGTTAATCGACCGCGATGGCAGCTGGACGGTTTCTGTGCAAGGCGGCGAATCGGCCAAAGGCGCGTGGCCCCGTTTCAGCGGCAAGCAGTGGGTGAAAACGGGTGCTGGAAGCTATGGCTACGGCTGTGCCTGCATGACGGTCGATGTCGATGTGCAGACCCAGCAAATTCAACGGATTCATTCGGCGAATGCCAAGCCGGTGTCGGCTTGCCGAAGCGACAAGGCCATCAAGGACAAAGAACCGTTCAATCCGTTGAAGTAGCGGGTTGCGCCGGCAGACTCCCAGCGGGATATTTTTGGCGTTTACGCCTGATTAGATACATGCGTCAGACATCACTCGCGGTTACTGGGGAAATGCGAGATACTGGATATATGTACAGTTTTCTCTGCGAGGGTGACCATGTCAATGAATCGTATCCAGTTCCAGCGTGGCCTGTCTATGCCCGAGTTCCAGCGCCTGTATGGCACCCATGAGCAGTGCGAGCAAGCGCTCGATCAAGCGCGCTGGCCTGCCGGCTGGCGCTGTGATCGCTGCGCTTGCACGCGCTTTGCCAACGTTCATCGCGCCACGGGCAAGCACCAGCGGGAGTGCTTTGTGTGTGGCTACCAGTCCTCCAGTACGGTGGGCACGGTGTTTGAACACACCAAATTGCCGCTGAACCTTTGGTTTTTGGCCATGTATGAGCTGACTCAGGGCAAAAGCTCGGTCAGCGCGCTGGAGCTCAAGCGCAGGCTTGGGGTGAGCTACAAGACCGCCTGGCTGATCAAGCACAAGCTGCTCAAGGTCATGCAGCTGCGCGATGAGCCCCACAAGCTTGAGGGGCGCGTAGAGATCGATGATGCCTATCTGGGTGGTGAGCGCCAGGGCTCAGTCAACGGGGGCAGAGGGGCGTTGAACAAAACAGCCTTTGTGGCAGCGGTGCAAACTAACGCGCAGGGCCACCCCGTGCGCATGCGCATGAAGCGCATCGCCGGGTTCACCAACGAAGCGTTTCGCGCTTGGGCGGCGGCCAATCTGAGTGCCAGCGCACATGTCGTCTCAGACGGCACCGCGTGCTTCAGGCGTGTGGTGGAAAGCGGCGCCACCCATGAGCGCTACGTCACCGGCAGTGGCCGAGCTGCCGCTCAGTTGGCACAGTTTCGTTGGGTCAACACAGCCCTTGGCAATGTCAAGACTGCCATCACAGGTACGTTTCACAGCATCAAGCACGAAAAGTACGCCGATCGCTACTTGGCTGAGTTTTGCTACCGCTTCAACCGTCGATTTGACTTGCGTTCACTCTTGCCACGGTTGCTGAATGCCGCCGCAGCGACAAAACCTCATCCCATGACAGTCATTCGAATGCCTGACGCATGTATCTAATCAGGCGTTTACGGGCTCCTGCCCATGTAGATACTGCTCAAGCAGCTATATTTTGCATAGCAAAAATAGCTAGTCACACACCTGCTGCAGTTGTTGCTGTTGCGTTGGCATGGTTCGCATCTGGCAATCGGGAACGCCGTTCGCCCTGGGCTGGCAACTCATTTGTGTGGCCATCACGGTCACGGTGCGCATTTCTTCGCGGCAGCGTGCGCCATTGCCGGTGACGCGCCCTCTGGCTGGCTGCGCTGCTGGCGCAGGGCTTGCGGCGGATTGGGCGGCGGGCGCGGCGCCCGCTTGAGCTGGCTCGGCGGCGCGCCACTTGTCGGCAATCGAATCCAAGGCAGCGCTCAGGCGGCTGTCCTGGTCTGATAAATCCAGTGGCGACAGCAGCAACATCAACTGGTGCCCGGCCTTCGTGGCATAGGCAAATGCCCATACCCGAACGGGCGGATTTTTGCCGCGCAAAACCCATCCGTCTTTCAACAAGCTGCCCTCGCTGCTGATGCCCTGGCGTTGACTCATCGTCATCCCATCGGCCGACAAACCAGCGATCTTTGCGTCAAACCATTCGCGCAAAGGTTGCTTCGTGGGTACTGCAAATTCCGCAACCAGCATCACATTTTTTACATCGGCTTGGCCAGCAGGTGTCAACACCAAGCCGTCTGGTTTGCGCTCGACCGCCCAGCCGCGCGGCCATTCAGCAGCATGCGCCACCGGCGCGCCCAGCCCGATGGCCAGCACCACAAAAGACGCCAGTTGCGCCCAACCTGACCACCGTCCGTGAATCGCCATGTGATGCTCCTGCCAACGGGGAAATCCGGGTCATCAGTCTACTTTGCGCACCGATCAAGTGGCAGAAAAATATCGGTGAGCAAATCCGCCGGTGCCGTGTTGCGCGGGTTGTTTAAATATTCCTCAAACACCGGCAGATCAGCCGCCTCGCACCCGCTGTGCACCAGCCAGTGGCCATACAACCACTCGTAGGCCGCGCGCATGCTGGCATACGGGCCCTGGTGGCGCAGCACCGCGCAAGGCGTGCCGCCCACTTCGAAGGTGATCAACGGGGCGGCGATGGCCCAGTTATCGGGCACCGATACGGGCTCCTGATGGTTAGGGAGTCACCAGTTTGCAAGCGGGGAGCTGACAATTCTTGCGCAGTTGCAGGTGCTACTTGCTATTGAATATGTAGCTGCTTGAGCAATGAATACATGGGCTGGTAGCCGATTTGTCTGAAAAAACTGTAGTCAGGAGGCTTCACAGCTTCAATTCCCAGGTCTCGCCCACCAGATCGACCCCAAAGCTGTGGTGCACCTCGCTGTTGGTCAGCACAAAACCGCGGGCGGCGTAGATGGCGCGGGCAGCATGAAGGCAGCTGTTGGTCCACAGCACCAGTTTGCGGTAGCCCTTGGCGCGCGCAAATTCAATGCAGGTGTCGGTCAGCCGCCCGCCCAGGCCCAGGCCGCGCGCGGCGGGCGTGAGGATGAGCATGCGCAGCTGGGCCACGGTTTTGCTTTTGCGCACCACAAACACGCTGCCCACACGCTGGCCGTCCAGCTCGGCCATCCAGCAGCGCTCCCAGTCGGGTTGCAGGTTTTTCACGTAGCCCGCCACCACGCTGGCCACCAAGCCTTCAAATTCCAGGTTCCAGCCGTATTCGCGGGCGTAGATTTCGCCGTGCTGCTGCACGACCCAGCCCATGTCGCCCGGCTGCGGCTCACGCAGCAGCGCCACCCGCGCGGGGCTGGCCGGGCTTTGTGGCGGTGAGGGCTCCAGCACGGCGCGCACGGTGCGCAGGGCTTGCAGCAACTGCTCTTGCTGCGCGGGCGGCAGCGCAGCCAGCAAGCGCTGCGCCTGCTCGCGTGAGGCCTGTTGCAGCGGCTCAAACACCGCATACCCGGCCGGTGTGAGCTGCATCAGGCTTTGCCGTGCGTCGGCGGGGGAGGGCACACGCGCCAGCCAGGCTTTGGCTTCGAAACGCCGCAAGATGCGGCTGAGGTAGCCAGCGTCCAGCGACAGGTCAACCGCCAGCTCAGCGGCAGTGGGCTGGTCGCGGTGGGCCAGCTCGTACAGCACGCGCACCTCGGTGAGTGAAAACTCGCTGCCCAGGTAGGGGTCTAGAACGCCCGTGCGCTGGGTGTAGAACCGGTTGAACTGACGCAGCTCGCGCACTTGGGATTCGGTGGTGGGTGACATGTTGCGATCGTCATGCAATTAATTGACTTTGTCAATTAATTTAAAAAGCACCGTGATTTCCTCATTGGTACCACCTACCGCTGGCGCTATGCTGTGGGTACAAAACCACCCGGAGACTTTCATGCCATTTGCCCGTTCTCTTGCCGCCTTGTGGGTCAGCGCCGCCCTGCTGTCCACAGCGGCCATCGCCCAACTCGCCCCATCGCCCGACGCCGCCGTGCAGCGCGCCGCCGCCGCGCAAAAGCAGCCCTTTCTGGCTTCACTCAAGGAGTTTGTGGATATTGAAACCGGCAGCCGCGACACCGAAGGCATTACCCAGGCCACAGAGCTGCTGTCCAACAAGCTCAAGGCGCTGGGCGGCCAGGTGCAGTTCATTGAGCCGCAGGAGGCGACCAACTACCGCATGATGGACACGCCTGAAAAAATTGGCCGCATGGTCAAAGCCACGTTCAAGGGCACCGGCAGCAAGCGCATTTTGCTGATTGCCCACATCGACACGGTCTACCCCAAAGGCATGGCAGCCAAGCAGCCCTTCCGCATCGATGGCGACAAGGCGTACGGCCTGGGTATCTCGGACGACAAACAGGGCGTGGCCATGATCGTGCATGTGGTGGCCATGCTGAAAGCGCTGAACTTCAACGAGTACGGCACGTTGACGGTGTTTGTGAATGGCGATGAAGAGATCAGCTCGCCAGGTTCGCGCGAAGAGTTGATCAAGGCAGGCAGCGAGCATGACGCCGTGCTGTCTTTTGAAGCCTCCCGCACCACCAGCGACAAGCTGTCACTGGCCACCAGCGGCATTGCGTCGGTGGAGCTGAAGGTGGAAGGCCGGGCCTCGCATGCGGGTGCGGCGCCCGAGCGTGGCGTGAATGCGCTGTACGAGCTGTCGCACCAGATCATGCAAATGCGCGATTTGTCGCAAAACGACAAAGGCTTGAAGCTGAATTGGACCGTGTCGCAAGCCGGCACCAACCGCAACGTGATCCCGGCTTACGCCACCGCGCAGGCCGATGTGCGTGTGATTCGGGTGGAGGATTACGCCGGTATTGAAGCCACCGTGCGGGAGCGGGCTAAAAAGCAGTTGCTGCCAGAAGCCAAAGTGACGGTGAATTTCGAGCGCCGCCGCCCACCGCTGGAAGCCACCGCCGCCAACCGCAAACTGGCCGCACATGCCCAAACGATTTACGCCGAATTGGGCCGCAAGCTGGAGGTAGACGACCAGCCCGAGGGCGGCGGCACCGACGCTGCATTTGCCGCTTTGAAAACCCAGGCGGCGGTGATTGAGCGCTTCGGCCTGCAAGGCTTTGGCGGCCACACGGCCGACAATGAATACGTGCTTCTGGACACGCTGGAAGCACGCTTGTATTTGGCGACCCGGGTGGTGATGGATGTGTCGCGGGGCAAGGGCTTGTGATCAAAAAACCCTTTGCAAACCGCCAATGCTGCTCAAGCAGCTACTGAAACCATAGCGTTTGCTGGCTGGTCGAGCCCAGTAAACGCAAAGTCCACTTGCGGCACCCGCCCGCTGATGATGTCGGCCAGCGCCTGGCCAGAGCCACAGGCATGCGTCCAGCCCAGGGTGCCGTGGCCGGTGTTCAAAAACAGGTTGCGCAAGGCGCTGCGGCCAATCAGTGGCACGTTGGACGGTGTGGCGGGGCGCAAGCCGCTCCAGAACTGGGCGCGGCTGGCGTCACTGGCCCCTGGGAACAGCTGCTGCACCCGCCGCACGATGGCTTGGCACCGGGTGGCGTTCAGGTGCCGGTCGTAGCCGGCCAGCTCGGCGGTGCCGGCAATGCGCAGGCGGTCGTCGGTTTGGCCATCGGCGGTGGTGCTGGTGTAGCGGCTGAACACCAGTTTGTATTCGTCGTCGGTCAACGAAACCTGGTAGGCGCGGCTGGCATCCACCACCGGCAGCGTGACCGAATAGCCTTTGGCCGGGTACACCGGCAACCGCATGCCCAGCGGTTGCGCCAGCGCCGCACTGAAGCTGCCAGCGGCCAGCACATAGCTGTCAGCTGCCAGCCGGGTGAACCGGCCGGTGTGGTCGGTCACCTCCACATGCTCAATTGCCTGGGCGGTGGCACCGGTGCCGCGCACCAGGCGGGTGATGTGGTGGCCCATTAAAAACCGCACACCACGGGCCTCGCACAGCTGGGCCAGCGCCAGCGTGAACTTGCGGGCGTCGCCCGATTCGTCTTCGGCTGTGTAGGTGGCACCGGCCAGCTGCGGGCGTATCGCGCGCAACGCTGGCTCCAGTTCAACCGCTTCGTCGGCCGACACCACCCGGCGCTCGCAGCCCAGCTCGCGCATCTGGCGCGCA
Organism: Comamonadaceae bacterium; assembly: GCA_013297875.1. Taxonomy (GTDB): domain Bacteria; phylum Pseudomonadota; class Gammaproteobacteria; order Burkholderiales; family Burkholderiaceae_C; genus JAAFIW01. Next base: position 172,015 of record JAAFIW010000002.1, read on the forward strand.
GGCTCCAGCGCCGCTTCAAACTCCTGGGCGCTGGTGTAGAAATGCAAGATGCCTTGCGTGCGGTGGTCGTAGGCAATGCCGGTGTCGCGGCGCAGCTGCTGCAGCGCCGTGCGGCTGTAGGTGCCCAGGTTGACGATTTGCGCAATGTTGTGGCGGGTGCGGGCGGGCGTGCACTCGCGCAGAAACTGCAGGCCCCAGGCCCATTGGCGGGGGTCGGCCCGCAGCCGGAACAACAGCGGCGCATCTTCTTTGGCCAACCACTTGAGCACCTTGAACGGTGCCGACGGATTGGCCCAGGGCTCGGCATGGCTGACCGAGATTTGCCCCCCATTGGCGTGGCTGGTTTCAGCCGCCGGGCAGGCTTGCCGGTCGACCACGGTGACCTGGTGACCCAGCAAAGACAAGTAATAAGCCGAGCTGACACCCAGCAGGCCACTACCCAAGACGAGAACGTGCATTTGACTTACCTTTTGTGAAGGAAGCCCACGCGGAATATGCTCAAGCAGCTATTGAAGTTGTAGCAACCCGAGCCGGCGGAAAGTGCCTTCTGCGTGGTTGCCGCTCCCCCTGTCCTTGGTACCTGAGAGATTCGTCCAGTGGCAGGTGCCAGTGGGTTTGCTCCTTCGGTGCACCGGCCGCACAAAGTATGTGGGCGGTGGCTCTCCAGACGGCGTTATCAAAATTTGCAGTACATCACCGGTTGGGATACCTGAGCGTTCATGGGAGTTTGCGCCTTCGGTGGGGTGGCTTGCGAACCTCGCAAACTACCCGCTCTCCTGCAATGGGGTTGGATTATAGGGACGGTACTGCGAGGCTAGAGGTTTTGAGATCAAAACCCCTCACATGCAAAACCAGAGAGCTCGAGCAGCTAGTTATTTCGTAGCAAACGAGCACGGGCTTGCTAGCCCGAAAAGCCCTTGTAGAGCATGTAGGCCGCCAGCACGTACAAGATGCTGGCAAACACTTTCTTGAGCGAACTCACCGGCAAGCGGTGCGCCAATTTGGCACCGACGGGTGCCATCAGAAAGCTGCACACTGCAATCACCGCCAGCGCGGGCAGCCAGATGTAGCCAAAGGAATTGGGTGGCAGGTTTTGGGCCGACTGGCCGCTGACGATGTAGCCCACCACATTGGCCAGCGCAATCGGAAAGCCCAAAGCGGCCGAGGTGGCCACGGCGTTGTGAATGGCCACGTTGCACCAGGTCATGAAGGGCACGCTGATAAAGCCGCCGCCCGCGCCGACCAGGCCCGAGAGAAAGCCAATCACGCCGCCAGCAGCCAGCTGGCCGCCGGTGCCAGGCATTTGCCGTGTGGGCTTGGGCTTTTTATCCAGAAACATTTGCGTAGCCGAAAAGCTCACAAACAGACCAAAAAAGATCGCCAGCCAGGTGCCCTTGAGCAGGGCAAACACCCCCAGGCTGCCCACCAGGCTGCCCCCCACGATGCCGGGTGCCAGGCGTTTGACGATGTCCCAGCGCACCGCGCCGCGCTTGTGGTGGGCGCGCACGCTGGAGATCGACGTGAAGATGATGGTGGCCATAGAGGTGGCAATGGCCATCTTGACCGCCAAATCAGGCCCTACGCCGCGATGGTTCAGGATGAGGGTGATGAAGGGCACCATCAGCATGCCGCCGCCGATGCCCAGCAGGCCTGCCAGAAAGCCGGTGCCTATGCCCAGAACCGCCAGTTCAACAATCAACAAAGGTTCAAGCGAAAAGGGCATATGACAAAAAAGGTGTCTGCAAGTGTGGCCGAACCGGCATCCTGAACCGGGGTTCAGGTGGGCTAGGTCAACCTGACGTTGGGTTCATCTGACGCGAGATGATCACGCTCATCAGGGGATGTTCCAAGCCCGGGCTCAATGAGCATTGGTTCAAGGAAATATAAAGCCCGGCGACGCTTGCAGACAGGGTGGATTGTATGCCCGATGACAAATGATGGCCGCCTGCGGCGAGCGATGACGGATGACTGAACTGCCAGTCGGATCGTCGTCATGGTCGCTGCGGCAGCAGCACCGTCATCTGGCATCAGTCATGGGCTAAAGCAGTTGCCCGTCGCCCGACAGCGCAGCGTCCATGCGAGCGATCAGTGCGGCCAGCCGCGGGTCAGGTCCGGTTTTGACTGGCACAGCGCTGGCGGGCACCGGTACGATTTGGGGTGTTGCAATCGGTGCGCCGCGGTCAGCCACGTCAAACGCGAGGTTGAGCGCTGCCAGCACGGCGATGCGGTCACGCGCCTTGACTTTGCCCGCATCGCGGATCTTGCACATCGCCGTGTCCACACGCTCCACCGCATCCAGCAGGCGTGATTCGCCACCTTCGGGGCAACCGAGCAAATAGCTTTGCCCCAAGATTTGCACTTCAAGCTGTTTCATGCGGGGGTCTGGGTGGGTGTGGTGCCAGCCGTATCGGGCAGGCGCTCCAGCAGCGCATCCACCCGGGCGCGCGCGGCCGACAGACGGGATTTGAGCGAATCACGCTCCTGGGTGAGTGAGGCCAATTGTTCGAGCAGCAGGCTGTTGGTGCGCTGCACCTCGTTGTAACGCAATAGCAGGCGTTCGACCCGCTCGGCCAATTGATCGAGCTGTTGGTCTGGGGTGTTGGGGTTGGCGCTGGGCATGTCAACTCAGATTGTAGGGTTGCCGCGGCCACCCGAGCACATGCTGCGTGTGAGGCAACCCGTAGAATGGTCTCGTTGGTGCTCGCGGTGTGGTTCGCATGCCGCAGTTCAACGGGAAGCAGGAGCAAAGTGCGGCCAGCGCCGCCTTCGTAACCTGCGCTGCCCCCGCAACGGTAAGCGGACAGATCGGGTGAACAGTTCGTTTGCCAGACCTCATTCAAGTCAATCAGCCACTGGGTGTGTTGAACATGCACCTGGGAAGGCGACAAGAGTTGTTTCCGCCAGCCCGGATACCGGCCAACAAGGTGACTGCACGCCCGCAAAACGGCGCGCAGCCGTGATGCCCATGCACCAGCGGGGAAGCCGGTGAGGGTCTTTTGTCCTGTCTGTTATTTCCATGAAAAATCGTGTTTTTTGTTTCGCCCTGGCGGCCATCCCCCTGGCGTGCTCCAGCGCATTTGCGCAAACTTCCCTGAAAGAAACCGTGGTCACTGCTACCCGAAGCGAGACCCGCACCGACGCTCTGGTTAGCGATGTGGTGGTGATTGACCGTGCGGCCATTGAAGCGGGCAGTGCCCGCACCCTGCCGGAGTTGCTGGCGCGCCAGGCGGGTTTGCAGTTCAACACCAGCGGTGGTTTGGGCACCTTGTCGGGTGTATCGGTGCGGGGCACGGAAGCACGCCACACCATCTTGTTGATCGACGGTGTGCGCTATGGCTCGGCCACGGCGGGCACACCCATTTTGGACAACATACCGCTGGAGTTGATTGAGCGCATCGAGGTGCTCAAAGGCCCGGCGTCGGCGCTGTATGGCAGCGAGGCCGTGGGCGGGGTGGTGCAAATTTTTACGCGCAAGGGTGCGCAGGGCTTCAAGCCGTTTGCTGCTATTTCGCTGGGCAAGGAAAGTCGCCGCACCGTCAGTGCGGGTGCTGCGGGCGGACAGGGCAATTTCAGTTATGCGCTGGGTGCACAGGTGCTGCGCCAAACCGGCTTTTCAGCCACCAATTCCAGGGTGCCGTTTGGCAACTTCAATGCTGACCGCGATGGCTTTGAGCAGGACGCTTTCAATGCGTCCATTGGCTGGCAGTTCACGCCCGACTGGCGGCTGGACGCGGGGGCGCTGTATTCCGATGGCACCGTGCAGGTAGACGACGGCCCTGGCCGCGACGCGCGCACCGCCGTGCGCACGCAAACCGGGTTTGTGGGCATCAAGGGCAAGCCGCTGGCGCTCTGGCAGACCGAGCTGCGTCTGTCGCAAAGCGCCGATACGGCCAACGCCATCGTCTCGGCCTTTTTGCCCAGCGATTTCAAGACCAGTCAGAGCGAAATCGCCTGGACGAATCAAATCGAGACGCCCGCCGGCCTGGCCCTGCTGGGCCTGGAAAACCGCACGCAAAAAGTCAGCGGCTCCACCAACTACGACGTGAAAGAACGCAGCATCAACGCGGTGTTTGCTGGCATCAACGGCAGCAGCGGCATGCACAGCTGGCAGGCCAATGTGCGACGCGACCGCAACTCACAGTTTGGCGGGAGTAGCACGGGCTTTGCAGGCTACGGCCTGGCATTTGCGCCGCAGTGGCGCGCCCATGTGTCGCACGGCACCAGCTTTGTCGCGCCGTCGTTCAACCAGCTGTACTTTCCCAAATTTGGCAACCCCCGGCTGCAACCCGAAAAAGGCCGCAACACCGACCTGGGTCTGGCCTGGAAAAACCAGACGCATGAAGTCAAGCTGGTGCGCTACGACAACAAGATTCGCAGCTTCATCACCAACACCACAGTGGCCGCCAATATTCCGCAAAGCCGCATCAAGGGCATCACCCTGGGCTATGCAGGCCAGTTTGACCGCCTGACTGTGAATGCCAGCCTGGATGCGCTGAACCCGCGCAACGAGTTGACCGGCCGCCAGCTGCCACGCCGCGCCCGCAACCAGACGGCTGTGAACGTGGACTACGACTTTGGCACCTGGACAGGCGGCGCCAGCCTGCTGCAAGTGGGCCAGCGCTTTGACGATGTGGCCAACACGAAAGCGCTGCCCGGTTACGCCACGCTGGACCTGCATGCCAGCTACCCGCTGGCCGCTGACTGGACGCTGCAGGCCGCGCTGAACAACATCACCAACAAGCAGTACGAAACCGCGCTGGGCTACAACCAGCCGGGGCGCAGCCTGTTTGTGACCTTGCGCTGGCAGCCCAAGTAATCACCATGCTTGGCCCCCAACGCATTGTCTGTCTCACCGAAGACACCACCGAGTGGCTCTACCTGCTGGGGCAAGAGGCGCGCATTGTGGGCATTTCGGGCTACACCGTGCGGCCGCGCCGGGCGCGGGAAGAAAAGCCCAAGGTCAGTGCGTTTCTCACCGCCAAGGTCGACAAAATTCTGGCGCTTGAGCCTGACTGCGTGCTTGGCTTTTCAGACCTGCAGGCCGACATTGCCAGTGCGTTGATCAAGCACGGCGTGCAGGTCACGGTGTTCAACCAGCGCAGCGTGGACGAGATTTTTTCCATGCTGTGGCAGGTGGCAGCGATGGTGGGGCAGGGCGATGCGGGACTGGCGTGGATGGCGCAAACCCGGGCTCAACTCGATGACATCGTGCTAGCTGCCAAAGCCCTGCCGCGTCGGCCACGTGTGTTTTTTGAGGAATGGGACGAGCCCCACATCAGTGCGATTCGCTGGGTGTCGGAACTGCTGGGCATGGCGGGCGGCGACGATTGCTTTGAGGAGCTGTCCCACCAGTCGCTGGGTAAAAACCGCATCATCGCCAGCGGACAAGAGATCGTGGCGCGCCAGCCGGACATCATCATTGGCTCGTGGTGCGGCAAGAAGTTTCGGGCGGAGAAGGTGGCTGCGCGTCCTGGCTGGCAAGACGTGCCCGCTGTCAAAAACGGCCAACTGTTCGAGATCAAATCCGCCGATATCTTGCAGCCCGGCCCGGCGGCGCTGACGGATGGGGTGGCGCAGATGCACCGCATCGTGATGGATTGGGCGGCGCGGTATGCGTGAGCATTCCTGGGGTTTTCTGTCTTGGCTCCTTCCCCCGCTGGGGGAAAGAAATGACTTACTCCTTCCCCCGCTGGGGGAAGGCGGGGATGGGGGCATGAGCGCAACGACCGTTTGCAAGCGTATGGGCGCTCATGCCCCCATCCCAACCTTCCCCCAGCGGGGGAAGGAGAAAAACAGACCAAATCGCCATCCAGCCCAGGTAAATACTGCTCAAGAAGCTATTAAGTTGATAGCGTTTGTAAAGCGTGCTCTGGCCGTCTGCGTATTGGGTTTGAATCTGACAACCCAAGCCGCCACCGTCACCGACGACCGCAACCAAACCGTCAACATCCCCCACCCCCCCCAGCGCATCGTCTCCCTGCTCCCCTCACTGACCGAGACCGTCTGCGCCCTGGGTGCCTGCGACAGATTGGTCGGCGTAGACCGCTATTCCAACCACCCACCCCAAGTCAAAAAACTCCCGCAAATGGGCGGCGGTATCGACCCGAACATCGAAGCCATCGTCGCGCAGCGGCCCGACCTGGTGCTGATGGCCTCGTCAGCCCGCGGTGTGGAGCGGCTGGAATCGCTGGGCATTCGCGTGCTGGCGCTGGAGCCTAAAAACGTGGCCGATGTGCAGCGCACGCTGGGCGTGCTGGGTCAGGCGCTGCAGGTGCCAGACGCGCAGCGCGTGTGGCGCGAGATGGATGCGGGCGTGCAGGCCGCAGCCCAGTCGCTGCCCGCCGACGCCAAAAACCTGCGTGTGTATTTCGAGGCCAGCAGTGGCCCCTATGCTGCCGCGCCCGAGTCGTTCATTGGCCAGGTGCTCAGCCGCCTGGGCGTGCAAAACATCATCGAACCCGGCCAAGGCCCGTTTCCGAAAATCAACCCCGAGTACGTGGTGCGCGCCAAGCCCGACCTCATTCTCATTAGCCAGGGCAACGCCCAGGGCCTGGCCCAGCGCCCCGGTTGGGCCAGCATGCCCGCCATCGCCCGCCAGCGGGTCTGTGTGTTCAGCGCCGCGCAAAACGACGTGCTGGTGCGGCCGGGCCCGCGCATGGCCGAGGCGGCGCGACTGATGGCGCAGTGCATTGCCAAACACGGCGTGGCGAAATGACAGGCAGCCCGCGCTGGCTGGGCCTGGCTGCAGTGCTGGTAGCCGGTGCCGTGGCCGCTTTGCTGCTGGGCAGCAGCATCGGCAGCACCGGTTTTGACAGCGTGCTGCGCGCCCCGCACGACCCGCTGGCCGCGCAAATCGTGTGGGACATCCGCCTGCCGCGCACCGTGGGTGCCTGGCTGGCCGGCGCGCTGCTGGGGCTGGCGGGCGCGGTGTCGCAAGGCCTGTTTCGCAACCCGCTGGCCGACCCGTTTTTGCTGGGCAGCGCCTCGGGCGCGGCACTGGGCGTGGCGCTGGCCTTGCTGGCCTTCAGTGCTGCGTCCGTGCCTGCTGCGGCCTTGGTGTTGTCTGATGCCTGGGGTGCCCGCCTGGGGCTTACAGGCGCTGCGTTTGTGGGCGCGGTGGGCGGCGTGTTGCTCACGTTGGCACTGGCGCGCGGCGTGCAGCACACCTTGCGGCTGCTGCTGGCGGGGGTGATTGTGGGCGTGGTGCTCAGCGCCGCCAAAGACCTGGTGACTTTGGCCGCGCCCGATATTTTGCAAACCATGCAGGCCTTCACCCTAGGCAGCACCGCCTTTGTCGGCTGGCCCGCGTGCGCCGTGATGGCCGCCGTGCTGCTGCCCACCTTGGCCGTGGCGTGGGCCGCCAGCGCCGTGCTCGATGGTCTGGCCCTGGGCGACGCCACCGCCCGCAGCCTGGGCCTGCCGCTGGGCCCGCTGCGCGCCGCGCTGGTGGCCGTGCTGGCGCTGGCCACTGGCACGGCGGTGGCGCAGACGGGTTTGATCGCCTTCATCGGCCTGGCCGCGCCCCACATGGTGCGCTCGCTGGTCAAAACCACGCACGGTGGTCTGCTGGTGCTCAGCGCCTTGATGGGCGGCCTGCTGCTGATGGTGGCCGACGTGCTGGCCCGCTGGCTGCTGGCGCCACTTGAGCTACCGGTGGGCGTGCTCACCGCCGCCTTGGGCGGCAGCTACCTGCTGTGGCTGATGCACCGGCGCGTGGGTGCGGAGCGTGTGCTGTGATTGCTCCTGATTTCATAGCTGTTCGAGCAGATTCTGTATGGGCTAGTCTGGGAAATAGCCCTGTTTTGCACAATATCGGCCTGACCATCGCCAAAGGCCGCTGGACCAGCGTGGTCGGCCCCAACGGCGCAGGCAAATCCACCTTGCTGCAGGTGCTGGCAGGCCTGCTGCCGCACACGGGCCAGGTGCAGTTGCTGGGGCGACCACTGGACAGCTGGCCCCCGCGTGAGCGCGCCCAGCGCGTGGCCTGGCTGGGCCAAAACCAGACCGGTGGCGACGACCTGACGGCCTATGACGTGGCCTTGCTGGGCCGCCTGCCGCATCGCCGCTGGCTGGCTCCGCCTTCCGCGGCCGACCATGCTGCGGTGGAGCAAGCCCTGCGATCCACCCAAGCCTGGGAGTGGCGCGCCCGACCCTTGGGCCAACTCTCCGGCGGCGAGCGCCAGCGCGTGCTGCTGGCCCGCGCGCTGGCGGTGCAGGCCGATGTGCTGTTGATGGACGAACCGCTTGCGAACCTGGATCCACCCCACCAGGCCGACTGGATGCTGCTGGTGCGGCAGCTGGTGGCTGCTGGCAAAACGGTGGTGAGTGTGCTGCATGAGATTTCGATTGCGCTGCAGGCTGATGACATGGTGATCATCGATCAAGGCCGCTTGCTGCACCACGGCGCGTGTGGCGATGTGGCAACCCATCGCGCGCTGCAGGCGGTGTTTGCCCAGCGCGTGAGCGTGCAGCGCGCGGGCGACCAGTGGATGGCCTTGGCGAAACCGTGACTTGCGGGTTGCTCTCCCCACAGTCGCCCTGCATTTGAAGGTGCAGGGCAGACAGCTTGGGTTTAGGGCGCGGTCAGCACCAGCGTGGCACCCCGCTTGGGGTCTGCCGCAATTTCCGCGTCTGTGAACGGCAGCTTGACGAATTTGCCCGTGCTCAGTTGCACCGTCTGGTCTGCAAAGTACGGCGAGGCGCTGTTGGTGGACTGGCTGTAGGTCAGCAACCCCCGCGCATTCACGCCCGTCGGTTCAAACGACACAATCTGGATGTAGCTACTGCCGCTGACGATGCTGGTGTAGCCGCCCGCCGAGAGGCCTGGGGGTGTCATCTTGTTGTAGATGCCTTCAAATTCGTCACCCCCATCCATCGGCAGCCTCACACCATTGCGCGTGACGTACTGCACGCTGCCCAGTGTGGCGTTCAGTGGCACCCCGGCCGTTCTCAGTGCGACCACGGCGTCTGCCAGTGCCTTCAGCATCGCTGTGGCAACGGCTGGGGTGGCCACCGCAGGGTCACGCGGCGTGGTCACCGGTGCGGTGGCGCTGAACGGCGTGCCAAACAGGCCTGGAATGGCTTGGGCCTGCCGCCAGAACTCGCGGAACACGGGCGTGCCCACGCTGCTGACTTTGGCGCGACGATCCCACGAAGCCAGTACGCCACAGGCCTCAGCCAGGTTCACCACCGTGCCATTGGTGGCGGTGGCCGTGGTGTTGTTCTGGCACAGCGTGAGCAGTGACGGGAGCACGAGTTCGGCGCTGAGCATGCGGCTTTGAAAAAACACGGCTTCCAGGTTGTCGGGCGTGACTTTGTTGCCGGGCAGACCATCGGTGCCGGCAAGCCGGTCTTGCACTTGGGTGAACGCCATGCGCGTGCGCAGCGACTGCGCTTTGGCCTGGTCGCCCACCAGCGGGCTGAAGCCGGTGAGCAACTGCGCCGGATTCGCCAACCAGGCGCTTTCGTTGCTGTTGCCCACGTGGTCGGTGCGGCTCAAGCTGGGCAAGGTGGCCGCGCTCATGATGCCGGGGCTGGCGGCGGCTGGGTCGACCGGCCAGTTGCAGGCAGCTTTGGTGCCGTCCAGCAAGTAGGTGCGAGCTGCAGCGAGGGTTCGGGCCTGAACGGATGTGGCGCAGGTAGCCAGGTGCTCGGCGCTGACATTGGGCGTCACCGAGTAGTCGGCATACAGCGCATTGCCGCCCCGATCAGCCGCAATGGTGTTGACCCAGGACAGCGCCATGGACTTGGCCATGGCCTGACGCAATTGCTCGGTGGAGGTGGCCCGCCCCATGTCCCAGGCCTGCTCGACGAAGCGTCCGTTGTCCAGATTGGCATCGCGAATGGCATAGGCTTTGGTGGCTGTCCAGGTGGCACCCAAAGGTGCAGAGACCAGGATGGGGCCGTGCTCGCTGGCGTAGTAGGTGCGGGTTTGCGGGGTGACCACGCCATTGGCCAGCACGTCTACCGTGACGGTCTTGCGCAGCAGTGGTTTGGACACACCGTCCACTACGTAATTCGAGCCATTCAAGGTCAACTCAAACAAGGTAAATCGCCGTCCAGTCGAGACGGTGTGCGTCCAGGCGACGTCGTTGTTGAACCCGATTTGGGGCAGCGCGATGCCCCCCAAGCTGGCACCCATCACGTTGTATTGGCCCGGAATCTGAACATGGGCTTGGTAAAAGCGCAGCGCGCCCGTCCACGGGAAGTGCGGATTGCCAATCAGGATGCCGCGCGCGTTGTCGGTGACGGCGCTGCCAAATGCCTGACCGTTGCTGCCCATGGGCCGCGCTTCAAACTGGCGGTTGAACTCGGCGGCGGTGCGTTGCAGCTGGGCCGTCTGAATGGCTTTGCTACGCGCTGTGGACTTTGCCAATGCCACCGTAGCCACCGGTGGCGCAGCATCTGCAATGGCGGGTATGAACGCACCCAAACCTGCCTGTGTGGCCAGCGCCAGCATATGGCGCTTCAAGTCGTTTTCGGTCAGTGGGCGTTTGGCCCAAGCTGCGCCGGCGCAATCGGCAAAGTCAGCATCTTTGGCATCTGCCAGAAAGCGGTTGTAGCCGGCCACGTAACCCGCCACGCCTTCGTTGGTCAAGGAACCCGCCTTGGCAAAGGCCAGGTCCAGGGCGGCCTGATCCAGCACGTTGCGGTAGAAAAAGTCGCTGCGCAGGTTGGTCAGGGTAGAGCCGGGTGCAGAAGCGCCGTCTGCACCGAGGTATTTGGAGCGTTCGCCCGCCACCGTCATGAAACGGTCGGCAATGATGCAAAGGTTGTCCTGAGCGTAGGCGTAGGCGATGCCGTAAGACGCGCTGCGCAGGTTTTTGCCCACCACGTGCGGCACCCCAAAGGCGGTGCGCGTCACCTCAACTTTGATTGTGGGCTCAGGTGCTGCAGGCGCCGGGTCATCGCCGCCGCACGCGGTCAACACGGCAATCGAAACAGCGCTTAGGACGTAAGCGCGACGAGTCAATGAGCGAATGGGCATGGATGTCTCCTAAGTTGTGAATAGGTTCGCAATCCAGTTTAGGAACCACGCCGGGTTTTTCCATACGGACTTGCCTACCCCAACATCACCACCGCGCCCAAGTAAAACGCCAGCTCGCACACCTGCTGCGTTGCGCCCAGGCAATCACCCGTGAAGCCCTGCAAACGCCTGGCCAACAAGCGGGCCATGTAGACCAATGCGGCCAGCGAAGCTGCACAGGCAGCGACAAATACCCATGGCTGTGTAGCCAGCCACAGCAATGGCAGCAGGGCCAAACACCACAGCCCGTTGCTCAGCAGCGCGCCAGAGGTGATCTGGTCGGCCAGCGGCTTGGATTTGGATGCCGCGGTGTCGCCCACATGTGGCAGCCAGCGCACCAGCACCATGGGGCAGGCCCGCGAAACCACATGGGCAGCCAGGATGACCAGGCAAACCAGTGGCATGCCCCACACGGTGCCTGCGCTGGGTGAGCTTCCCAGGGCTGCAAGCAAAGCCACCTTCGTGCCCAGCGCCAGCACCAGGGCAATGGCACCGTAAGCGCCCACGCGCGAGTCTTTCATGATGTCTAGCGCTCGCTCGCGGCTGACGCTGCCGCCCAGGCCGTCCGCGGTGTCAGCCAGGCCGTCTTCGTGAAATGCGCCGGTGAGCAAGACCGTGGCCACGGTGGACACAAAGGCGGCCACCGCGGGCGCAAACACCGATGAAATTTGCAGCGCCAACAAGGCATAAACCCCCGCCGCCACCACGCCCACCAGCCAGCCCACACCCGCAAAGTGCGCCGCACTGGAGCGCAACATGGCGGGGCTGAAACCCACCCAAGAGGCCAGACGGCCAGTGACCGGGATGCGGGTGAAAAACTGCACCGCGAGCAGAAAGTGACGGATGAAGCGCATGGGGGCAATTTTTGAATCAAAACAAACAAATGTGCACGTCCAGTTTGCTCAAGCAGCTATATATTTTGTAGCATTTTCACGATAGCCTCCGGGTAGATCAGGTGCTCTTGCGACAGCACCCGCGCGGCCAGCGCGTCTGCCGTGTCGCCCGCCAGCACCGGCACCACGGCCTGCGCCAGGATGGGGCCGTGGTCCAACTCGGCGGTCACCTGGTGAACGGTGGCACCGGCAAACTGGCAGCCCGCGTCGAGTGCGCGCTGGTGGGTGTGCAGGCCGGGAAAGGCGGGCAGCAGCGAGGGGTGGATGTTGATGAGCCTGCCGTCAAAGCGCTGCACAAACGCAGGCGTGAGGATGCGCATGAATCCGGCCAAAACCAACAGTGCGGGCTGGTATCCGTCTACGGCATCGGCCAGCGCTGCATCAAAAGCTTCGCGGCTGGCAAAGGCTTTGTGGTCGACGACCCGGGTGGCAATGCCTTGCGCCTGGGCGAACGCCAAACCAGCGGCATCGGCACGGTTGCTGATAACGGCGGCCACCTGCGCGTTGAGTTGTTCGCGCCAGCCCCCCTGCTGCTGCGCCCGCACGATGGCCGCCATGTTGGAGCCGCCGCCGGAAATCAAGATCACGATATTTTTCATAGCGCCGCGATTATCTGGTTGCTACGATGTGCGGCAGTTTCAAACAACAAACAACGAGGACACAAAGACACATGGCAATGGACCGCATCACGATGGCTTTTTGGGCGCTGGTGCTCAGCCTGCTGGCGGCCGCCACGTTTTTTGCCGTGGGCACCTGGCGTCATCAAAACACCCAGCAGCAGCGGGACGCCAAGCTGGATAGCGGCGACGTGGTGCAACTGTCCAAAGTGATTGACGGCGACACGCTGGTGGTGCAAAAAGACGGTCAGGGTGTGGCCACCGTGCGGGTGCTGGGCATCAAGAGCTTTGAGTCCAAGCATGGCAAAGACAGCGCCGCGCTGTATGGCCGCGCCGCAGAAGAAGCCCTGCAGCGGTTGGTGGCCGACAAGCCCATGCGCGTGCTGGTGAACAACCCGCCGCGCGACAAGCATGGCCGCACCCTGGCCACCTTGTATGTGGGCGACCAGGATGTGGGCCTGGCCCTGGTCTCGCAGGGCCACGTGCTGGTGTACTCGGTCTTTCCCTTTGCCTCGATGCCGCTGTATTTGCAGCAACAGCAGCAAGCCCGCGCAGCCAACCTGGGGCTGTGGGCCGATTCCGAGGTGACGGCACGGGCCGAAGGCATGATTCGTGACTGGGCAAGGGGCGCGCCATGATTCAGATTCTGTTGCGCTACTTTTCCCCGGCCTACATCAAGCGCCACGTGATCGGCAACCCCGGCGTGATGCTGCGCGCCGTGGTGTTGCTGGCTGCCGTGCTGACCTATGGAACCAGCGGCTTTTTGTACTTTGAGCTGCCGGGCAACCCCGATCTGGTGTGGAGCGATGCGCTGTGGTATTCCATCGTGACCTTGACCACCGTGGGCTATGGCGACTTTTTCCCCAAAACGGCGGGCGGGCGCTTTCTGGTGGGTGTGCCGCTGATGTTGATTGGCATTGGTTTGTTGGGGTTTATCTTGTCGGTGGTGGCCAATGCGCTGATTGCGGCCAAAAGCAAGGAGTTGAAAGGTATGAGCCAGGTTTATTTGTCCAAGCACGTGGTGCTGATCAACTTCCCCGGCTTGCCCAAGCTGCTGCGCCTGCTCGATGAGCTGTCGCACGACCCCAGCATCGGCCCCGACACGCCGCTGCTGCTGATCGACCGCGAGTTGCCCGAGCTGCCGCCCGAGTTGCTGGCGCGCGGTGTGCGCTACGTGCGCGGCGACCCCACGCGTGACGACACGCTGCAGCGCGCCGCCATCAAAACCGCCAGCCATGCGATCGTGCTGTCCAGCCCCACGTGTGTAGACGGCGCAGCGGCAGATGCTTTGAACGTCACTATCACGCTGGCGATTGAGGCGCGCAGCTCGCACGTGAACACCGTGGTGGAGTGCCAGGACCCTGGCACCGAAGAACTGCTGCGCAAAGCCGGCTGCGACCGGGTGGTGTGCAGCGCCCGGTTTGAGGCCTTGTATGTGAGCCAGGAACTGCTGAACCCCGGCATGCAGGACATCGTGGCGGACCTGCTCAGCACCGCGCATGGCCAGCAGTTTTATGTGACATCGCTGGCGCTCTCCGGCGCGGCCACGTTTAGCCAGCTCACGGCAGCTTGCGCCAGCGCGGGCCACATTGCGCTAGGCCTCAAACGCCAGCACAGCAACCTGTTGAACCTGCCGCCCGAGCACGCGGTGCTGCCGGGCGACCTGGCGATTTCGCTGGGTGCCAAGCGCCTCGCATCGTTTTCCCTTTGATTGACATCTGAAAGCCCTAGACCTTGAGAAACCTGACCCCTACCGAAGCCCGCGTGCTCGGCACCTTGATGGAAAAAGCCCGCACCGTGCCCGACAGCTACCCGCTGACCCTGAACTATGTGCTGACCGGCTGCAACCAGAAAACCAGCCGCGAGCCGTTGATGAATCTGGACGAAATCGAGGTGCAGGGCGTTTTGGACGAGCTGAAACTGCTGTCGCTGGTGTTTGAGTCCAGCGGCGGCCGCGTGCTGCGGTTTGAGCACAACTTTCAGCGCGTGGTCGGCGTGCCGGAGCAGTCGGCCGTGCTGCTGGGTTTGCTGATGCTGCGCGGGCCGCAGACGGCGGGTGAGCTGCGCATCAACAGCGAGCGCTGGTACCGGTTTGCCGATATCTCGTCGGTGGAAGGCTTTTTGGACGAGCTGCAGGAACGCTCGGAAGAAAAGGGCGGTCCGTTGGTCGTGAAACTGCCGCGCGCCGCCGGTATGCGCGAGCAGCGCTGGGCGCATTTGCTGTGCGGGCCGGTGGACGTGTCGGTGCTGCAAGCCGCGCCCGACGGCCCGGTGGACACGGCCGACACGCGCCACCTGGAGCGCCGCGTGGCCCAGCTGGAAACCGAGCTGCAAGACCTGCGCGGCACGGTGCAAAAACTATGTTCCGAGTTGGGTTTGTCGCCACCCTGACACGCTAAATCGAACGACCGTGCCTAAACTGCACTGCATCTGAACTGAACGCAAGCTGGAGACCGCTATGGACTTGGCCTTTACCCCCGAAGAGCAAACCTTCCGCGAGACTATTCGCGCCTGGGTGCGCGAAAACCTGCCCGCCGAGATTTCTCACAAAGTCAAACATGCGTTGCGCCTGACCCGCGACGACCAGCAGCGCTGGGGGCAAATCCTGGGCAAAAAAGGCTGGCTGGCTCACGCTTGGCCCGCCGAATTTGGTGGCCCTGGTTGGAACGCGATTCAAAAGCACCTGTTTGAAGAAGAGTGTGCTCTGGCTTGCGCACCGCGCGTGGTGCCCTTCGGCCCGGTGATGGTCGCGCCGGTCATCATGGCCTTTGGCAATGCCGAGCAGCAAAAACGCTTTTTGCCTGGCATTGCCAGTGGCGATGTGTGGTGGAGCCAGGGCTACAGCGAGCCGGGCTCTGGTTCAGATTTGGCCTCGCTCAAATGCAAAGCCGAACTGAAATCGGGTGTTGGTGGCAACAAATACATCATCAACGGCCAGAAAACCTGGACCACTCTGGGCCAGCACGGCGACTGGATGTTCAACCTGGTGCGCACCAGCAACGAAGGCAAGCCGCAAACCGGCATCAGCTTCATCGTGCTGGACATGAAATCACCCGGTGTGAGCGTGCGCCCCATCAAGCTGCTTGATGGTGAATGCGAAGTCAACGAGGTGTGGTTTGACAACGTGGAAGTGCCCGCCGAAAACCTGATTGGCGAAGAAAACAAGGGCTGGAATTACGCCAAATACCTGCTGGCCCACGAGCGCACCAACATTGCCGACGTGAACCGCGCCAAGCGCGAGTTGGAGCGCGTCAAGCGCATCGCCAAACAAGAAGGCGTGTACGACGATTTGCGGTTCCGCGACGAAATCGCCAAGCTGGAAGTGGATGTGGTGGCGCTGGAAATGATGGTGCTGCGTGTGCTGTCGGCCGAAAAAGCCGGTAAGCAAAGCCTGGACATTGCAGGCCTGCTCAAAATTCGTGGCAGCGAAATTCAGCAGCGCTATGCCGAGCTGATGATGCTGGCCGCCGGGCCCTACAGCCTGCCGTTTATTGAAGAGGCGATGGAGGCGGGCTGGCAGGGTGACTACCCGGGGCTGGTGACGAGCAACGCGCCGCTGGCCAGCACGTATTTCAATATGCGCAAGACGTCGATTTACGGTGGCAGCAATGAGGTTCAGAAGAACATCGTGGCTCAGACTGTTTTGGGCTGAGCTGCAAGAAAACTTTGAACGCAGAGGACGCAAAGGTTACGCAGAGAGCGCAGAAAAATACCAAAGAGCAATCAAATTTTTGGCTGTTCTTTTGCGTCCTCTGCGAATCCTTTGCGTCCTCTGCGTTCAAAAAATGAACCCGCTTTAAACCCGTTCCCAAAAGGGCAAATCATGGATTTCGATTTTTCTGACGACCAAGAGCAATTGCGTGACGCCGTGCGCAAGTGGGTGGACAAGGCCTACAACTTCGACCGCCGCCGTGCCGCTGCGCACGCGGGTGGCTTTGACCGGGCCACCTACGGCGAATTGGCCGAGCTGGGTCTGACGGGTCTGTACATCGCCGAAGACCACGGAGGCATGGGCATGGGGCCGGTGGAGGGCATGGTGGTGATGGAAGAGCTGGGGCGCGGCATCACGCTGGAGCCGCTGGCGCAGAGCTTGATGGCAGGTGGCGTGATCAGCGGCTATGGCGGTGCTGATGCCAAAGCCTGGTTGCCCAAAATCGCCAGTGGTCAGGCCCTGGTGGTCTTGGCCGACCAGGAGCGCAAAGCGCGCTACCAAATTGCCGTTTGTGAAGCAAAAGCGGTAGTAGCCCTTGATAAATATGCTGTAACAGCTATCAAAAACATAGTGCCTGCGGGCGATCAGGCTGATGCGTTCCTGGTGCCGGCCATGCTGAACGGCGCGATGGCCTTGTTCCTCGTTGAACGCAATGCAAGCGGCGTCACCACCCGCGGATACGCCACGCAAGACGGCTCGCGCGCAGCCGATGTGCACCTGGTCAACGCACCAGCCACCCTGGTCACGCTGGACGGCCAGACCGCGCTGCAACATGCAGTCGACATCGGCATTGCTGCCACCTGCGCCTACGCCGTGGGCGTGATGGACAAGACCCTGGCCATCACCGTGGACTACATGAACACCCGCAAGCAGTTCGGCGTGGCCATCTCCACCTTCCAGGCCCTGCGCCACCGCGTGGCCGACGTGAAGATGCAGCTGGAACTGGCTCGCGGCATGAGCTACTACGCCAGCCTGAAACTCAACGCCCCCGCCGCCGAACGCCAAAGCGCCATGGCCCGAGCCAAGTACCAACTGGGCCAATCGATGCGTTTTGTCGGCCAGCAGGCGGTGCAGCTACACGGCGGCATCGGCGTGACCGACGAATACATCGTCAGCCACTATTTCAAGACCCTCACCCAGCTGGAAATGACATTTGGCGACAGCCTGCACCACCTGGGGCAGGTCAGCGAGCGCATGCAGGAGACGGCTGGGGTGTTTGCTTGATGGAATGACAGATGGCGCATGAGCGCATGACGCGTCCTTTGCGCTGCAATGACAGGCTGTAGCAGCGGTTTACGGTCATCTGTCATCAAGCCGCCAAGGCGGCAAGGTCATTTGTCATCACGGCGCTACTGCGGCACCCTTTTCCCATTGCTCCAACCACCGCGCAAACCCCTTCAACCCCTCCCCCAATTCCGTGCGCGGCTCAAATCCCGTCCAGGCCTGCAAACGGGTGGTGTCCGCACAGGTCATGGGCACGTCGCCCGGCTGCATCGGGGCGAATTCAATGATGGCCTTGTGCCCCAGCGCCGCTTCCAGCAAACGCACAAATTCCACCACTTGCACCGGGTTTCGATTACCCACATTGAACACGGTGTGCGGCACTTCCTGCCCCAGTGCGGGCGCGGCTTGATTCAGCAGGCGGCGGATGCTTTCCACCACGTCGGCTACGTGGGTGAAGTCGCGGTGTAGCAGGCCGTCGGCAAACAGCGTGATGGGCTGGCCTGCCAGGATTTTTTGGGCGAATGAAAAATAGGCCATGTCGGGCCGGCCCCAGGGGCCATACACGGTGAAAAAGCGCAAGCCGGTGGCGGGTAGTTTGAACAAATGGCTGTAGGAATAGGCCATGGCTTCGTTGGCGATTTTGGTGGCGGCGTACAGGCTGGTGGGCTGGCGGGTTTCGTCGTCTTCGCGAAACGGGGTCTGGTTGCGCGCGCCATACACGCTGGACGAGCTGGCATAGGCCAGGTGCTGCACCGCGTGCTGGCGGCAGGCCTCCAGCACATTGGCAAAGCCCACCAGGTTGGACTGCACATAGGCCGCCGGGTCCACCAGCGAGTAGCGCACACCGGCTTGCGCGGCCAGGTTCAGCACGTGGGTGGGTTGATGTTTGTCAAACAGCGCATTCACGGCGGCGGCGTCGCTGATGTCCAGCGCCTCGCAGGGCACGCCCAGAGGGGAGAGCAGGGCGGCCACGCGGTCGTGCTTCAGGCGCGGGTTGTAGTAACTATTGAAGTTGTCGCAGCCCACCACGCGCCAGCCGTCGGCGGCCAGGGCGGCTGCGGCGTGGGCGCCGATAAAGCCGGCCGCGCCGGTCACGAGAAGGGTCTTGGTCATAGCGCCTTGTTGATAATCGAAACAATTATCTGTGAAGGATTTCCTTGCGTTTGCTGCGGTTTTTGTTGGGTTGTGCGCTGGCGGCGGCGCTGCTGTGGTGGCTGCTGCGGGGTGTCGATACTTCGCTTTTCGCCCAGCAATTGCGCGCCCTCCCCATCTGGCTCTGGGTCGCTGCGCCGCTGGGTTTGTTTGCCAGCTACGGCTTGCGCGCCGCGCGGGTGCGCAGCGAGTTGGGCGCGGTGCAGCCTGTTCGGTGGCTGGATGCGCTGCAGGTAACCCTGATTCACAACGCCGCAGTGAACCTGATTCCGATGCGCGGTGGCGAATTGGCCTACCCCTACCTGGTGCATAAAAAATTGGGCATCTCGCCCGCTGAATCGGTGGCCAGTTTGCTGTGGATGCGGCTACAAGACCTGTTGGTGCTCACCACCCTGGGTTTGATGCTTTTTCTGCCACTAGCCCATATAAAACGTGCTGGGGCAGCTATTATTTTTATAGTGATTGCCGCCCTGTTGATCACCGGCTTGCGGCGCTATGCCAGCCTGCACGGTGCGCGCTGGCGCGCCAGCCGCACCGCATCGCCGGGCTGGCGTGGCCGCCTGCGCGGCTGGCTGCTGCCGGTGCTGGCTGCTTTGGCCGACGGTGCGCGCCACAGCTGGGCCAGCTGGTTGTATTGCATCGCCAACTGGTGCCTAAAGCTGCTGGTGATCGCCGCCATCCTGCAAGCGGCCGGTGCCTTGCCGCTGGGGGTAGGGCTGCAGGGCGCGCTGGGCGGCGAGCTGGCGGCGCTGCTGCCCATCCAGGGGCCGTCGGGCCTGGGCACGTATGAGGCCGGGGTGTGGGCCGGGGTGGCGCTGGCCGAGTCGCCAGCAGCGTCTTTGCCGGTGGCGGCTTTGCTGGCGCACGGGTTTATTTTTGCCACGGCGGTGCTGGCCGGGGTGGTGGCGTGGTTGATGATGGTGTGGAGGGGTTCACGCCGAGCGTAGATGCTTCGAAATAGTTTAAACGCAAAATAAAATTATAATTTCTCACGTGATTCCAATCATGTAAGGAGCGTCTCTATGTCCCAAGTCACCATCTACCTCCAACCCAGCACCCTGGAAGCGGCCAAATCTGCTGCAGCCAAGGCGCAGCTGTCGGTCAGCCAGTGGTTTGCGCAATTTGCGCTGGCTGAGGAGCGCAAAAGCAGCTGCAGCTGGAAAGCATTTCTGGATCAGCTTGACAGCACGCATGGCCAGGCTTCAAAAGACGGGCTGGACTTTTTGCTGGGCACTGAGCGTTACGCCGATCTGGCACCGCAGCGCGAGCGGGAGTCGTTTTGAAGTATTTGCTGGATACCGACATCCTGATCTACATCAGCAAGCAGGCGGGCAACTGCCTGGCCCATCTGGAAAAGCTGCCCGACAGCAGCGTGGCGATCAGCAGTGTGAATGTATTTGAGCTCGAATACGGCATTGCCCGCTCCACCAGCCCCGCGCGAGCACAAGCTTTTCTGTTGGCGCTGCAAGCCCGGTTTGTGGTGCTGCCGTTTGACGTTGTTGCTGCCACCCACGCGGGCCGCATCAGGGCGCAATTGCGGCTGTCGGGTGACCCGATTGGTGCCTATGACTTGCAACACGCGGGCATTGCGCTGGCGAACGACTTGATATTCGTGACCCGTAACACGCGGGAATTTGCGCGTGTGCCGGGTCTGCGGCTGGAAAACTGGTTTGATGCGTAAGGACGTGCTTGATGCGTAAGGACGTGCGCAAGCTGGCGTTAGCGCCTTCCCCCGGCAGGGGAAGGAGCAAAAGACAGGGGTCCGGCAATCGCAACACTGAATTCCGCGTAGTCACTACGAAATCAATAGCTGCTTGAGCAATATTCACATGGGCTACAGGCCAATTCGGCTTAAATCAACAGCCTAAAAAACCTAAAATCCGCCATGACTCAAGAACTCTCGACGACCATCACCCCTTCCGTATCGGGGGTGGCACCCCCACCCACCGTCTCGGTGGTGGTTCCCATGTACAACGAAGTGGCCAATGCCGTGCCGCTGATCGACGCCATCCAATCTGCCTTGGCCGCCGCACCCTGGCCCTGGGAGTTGATCGTGGTGGACGATGGCAGTGCCGATGGCACGGCAGACGCCTTGCAGGCGCGCGCCGCGCAGCTGGGCTCGCACATCCGGGTGATCAGCCTGTGGCGCAACTTTCGTCAGACGGCGGCCATGCAGGCGGGCATTGATGCAGCGCGTGGCGACGTGATCGTGACGCTGGATGGCGACCTGCAAAACGACCCCAAAGACATTCCCGCGCTGGTGGACAAATTGCTGCGCGAAGACCTGGATCTGGTGGCTGGCTGGCGCGTGAACCGGCAAGACGGCTTGTGGCTGCGCAAGGTGCCCTCCAAAATTGCCAACCACCTGATCCGCAAGCTCACCGGCCTGCCGTTTCGTGACCTGGGTTGCAGTCTGAAGGTCTACCGCACCCGCGTGCTGCGCCAGGTGCGGCTGTTTGGCGAAATGCACCGCTTCATTCCGGCCTGGATGGCGACCGTGACCTCGCCACGCCGCATGGCCGAAGCGCCGGTGAGCCACCATGCGCGCACGGCGGGTGTGTCCAAATACGGCTTGTCGCGCACCTTTCGGGTGATTGTGGATTTGCTGTCGGTGCACTTTTTCCTGAAATACAGCGCACGACCCGGGCACTTTTTTGGCGGGCTGGGGCTGGTCATCATGGCGCTGGGCATGGGCATCTTGAGCTACCTGGGCGTGCTGAAAATCATGGGTGAATCGGTGGTAGGCCGCCCCTTGTTTTTCTTTGGCTTTTTCTGCGTGGTCAGCGCCATCCAGCTGCTCACCACGGGCGTGCTGGCCGAGTTGCTGATCCGCATTTATTTCACCCGCGAGCTGCCCGCCAAGCCTTACTACGCCGCGCCGGAGCTGACGCCACAGGCCGATGCAGGCTGGCACAGGTCGTCATGACCGGCTGGCCAAGCAAACAAGGCACGTCATTCCCGCGCAGGCGGGAATCCAGGTTCGCGATGCCACTGCACGCAAGCGCTGGATTCCCGCCTGCGCGGGAATGACAGATCGTTGAAGGTTGGAGGGGTGGCACATTCAGTCAGCCGGGGCCTGGGTTGGCTGGTGTTCGCCGCCATCGCCGCGCTCACCGCCTGGCGTTTCTGGCTGATTGAGCACACCGGCATCTCGCTGTATGTCGACGAGGCTTATTACTGGGGCTGGGCGCAGCACCTGGCCTGGGGCTACTACTCCAAGCCGCCGCTGGTGGCCTGGTTGATTGCGGCCAGCACCGCGCTGTTTGGCAACGGCGTGCTGGGTGTGAAAGCGCTGGCGATGCTGCTATACCCGGCCACCGCGGGTGTGCTGTATCTGCTGGGCCGCGACCTGTTCAATGAACGATGTGGAAACGCGCTGGCGCAGCGCGTGGGCCTGGTGGCGGCGCTGCTGTTTGCCAGCTCGTTCATGGTGGGTTTGCTGGGCTTGTTTGTGTCAACCGACTCCCTGCTGGTGCTGTGCTGGGCGCTGGCGGCATGGTGCTGGTGGCGGGCGTTGCACAGCGATCGTCTGCTGTGGTGGGTGGCTTGCGGCGCGGCGCTGGGGCTGGGGCTTTTGTCCAAATACACGATGGCGGCGTTTGCGGCCACGGCGCTGTATAGCCTGTGGGCGCATCGCTTGCCAGACGGTCGGCCGCTGTGGCGCACACCCGGCCCCTGGCTTGCCGCCGCCGTGGCGCTGGCGCTGTTTGCGCCGCACCTGGTGTGGAACTGGCACAACGGCATGCCCACCCTGCGCCATACGGCGGAGATCACCGCCACCGGCATTCGCAGCGGCGGCTGGGCGTCGGTGGGGGAGTTTTGGGTGGGGCAGTTGTTGATGCTGGGGCCTGTGCCCTTGCTGGTACTCGGTATCTGCTCCCTCCCCCGCTGGGGGAGGGCGGGGGTGGGGGCAAGCGCGCTACCACCTTCAGAAACCCCTCCCAAACCCAACCCCATCCCCTACCTCCTCGCCCTGGCCCTGCCGCTGCTGGCCGTCACCACCGCGCAATCGTTTCGCGCCCAGTCCAATCTGAACTGGGCAGCCCCGGCCTACGTCGCCATCAGCCTAGTGTTTGCCGCCTGGGCCTGCGGCGCATTGAACAAATCCCATCCGCGTTGGCTGGCTGCCACCCTGGCCGTGAATGCTTTGCTGGTGGCCACGGTGTGCCACGCCGCCGACATCGCCCGCCTGCTCGGCCAGCCGCTGCCGACGAATACCGACGCCTTTGTGCGCATGCGCGGCTGGCACGAGGCGCTGCAATCCCTCAAACCCATCGCGGCCCAGCACACCGGGCTGCCGGTGTTGGGCGTGGGCCGCACGCTGCTGGCCCAAACCACCTACGAGTGGCGCAGCCTGGGCACGCAGCCTGTGGCCTGGAACCCTGCACAGCATGCCGACGACCAGTACCAGCTCACCACCGACCTGCAGAAATCGCTCGGACAAGACCTGCTGCTGGTCGTGCAAGGCCCGGTGCCGCCCGACCTGGCTCAGCGCTTTGCATCGGTGGACTTGCTGGGCCAGGTGACCGTGGGCACCGCACCCCGGCGGTACCTGACGATCACGCTGTGGCGGGCACGTGGGTTTAAAGGCTATGTGTTGTAAGCCCCTTTTTTGAACAAATTGGCTTAACGTGCAGTATCCACAGGCTCAAGCAGCTATGTTTTGTATAGCAAACCGTGCGTGAGAAAATCCACACATCTTTCAGATCGAAAACACAAGGACTTCTCCCCATGGACGCAGAACACATCAACCAGATCGGCACCACCCTTAGCTCCTTGAGCGTGCGCACCGAAGACCTCCGGAGGTATCTTTGACTACGATGCCAAAGCCGAGCGCCTGCGCACCGTCAACGCCAGCCTGGAAGACCCCACCGTCTGGAACGACCCCAAGCGCGCGCAAGAACTAGGCAAGGAGAAAAAGGCGCTGGATGGCGTGGTGGGCGTGCTGGATACGCTGACCAGCGAACTGTCGGACAACACCGAGCTGTACGACATGAGCAAAGCCGACGGCGATGAAGACGGCCTGCAGACCATTGAAGCCGAGAGCGCCAAGCTGATTGCCCAGGTCGAGCAGCTGGAATTCCGCCGCATGTTCAACAACCCGGCCGACCCGCTGAACGCTTTCCTGGACATTCAGGCCGGCGCAGGCGGCACCGAGGCCTGCGACTGGGCCAGCATGCTGCTGCGTCAATACCTGCGCTACGCCGAGCGCAAGGGCTTTAAAACCCAGGTTGAAGACGAGTCACCCGGCGACACCGCAGGCATCAAGGGCGCGACCATCAAGATCGAAGGCGAATACGCCTTTGGCCTGCTGCGCACCGAGACTGGCGTGCACCGCCTGGTGCGCAAAAGCCCGTTTGATTCCGCCGGTGGCCGCCACACCAGCTTTGCCAGCGTGTTTGTCTACCCCGAGATTGATGATTCGATCGAGATCGACATCAACCCGTCCGACGTGCGCACCGACACCTTCCGCGCCAGCGGCGCAGGCGGCCAGCACATCAACAAAACCGACTCCGCCGTGCGCCTGACCCACATCCCCACCGGCATCGTGGTGCAGTGCCAGGATGGACGCAGCCAGCACAGCAACCGCGACGTGGCCTGGAAGCGCCTGCGCTCGCGCTTGTATGACTTTGAATTGCGCAAGCAGCAGGAAGTCCAGCAGAAACTGGAAGACACCAAGACAGACGTCGGCTGGGGCCATCAGATTCGCAGCTACGTGCTGGACCAAAGCCGCATCAAAGACCTGCGCACGAATCATGAAACCTCGGCTACGCAAAAGGTGCTGGATGGGGATCTGGATCCGTTTATTGAGGCTTCGCTGAAGCAGGGCGTGTGATGCTGCAGTCCACACGAGAAATTTGAATTACTTTGACGATTGCCTAAGCGCTATCCTTGATGGTTTTTAAAGGGAAATCAAATGAATCTAATGGATTGTTTTGGCTATCTAGGACTCCCATCTACTGATTCGGCAGTTAAAGGCTTATTACAAGATTCAGGCTGCAAAAAAGAACCAAAATGCAAAAGAGATGAGCCCAATTTTTATTTCACCAGCAAAGAGCATTTGGTTGAGTTAATTTTCGAAGATGAAGATCATCTAAAAAATGATGACTCAAAAGATGTTTATGGCATCGCACCTTTAATTTTGGTGGCCATCAACCTACCAATGCAAAGCACTCTAAAGTCTTACCCCAATAGCTTCATTACCTTGCCTAAAGGAATTGATTTTGGAATCAATCGAGAAAAGGTTCTGGAAATTATAGGCAAAGCATCAAAGACTTTTGAATCAGGCAGTAAGGTACGCAATGACCAATGGATACACAGCTTAGGGCGTATCGTGATTACATATAACCCTGATTCGGTCATTAAGAGTATTCAAATAGTCTCTTCTAAGTACGATTGACGAGATTCAAGCGCCCCACATTAATCCAAGACCATTTGAAAGACACCCATGCTCCGTGAAGGCCAATCCCCCGTCGTGCTGCGTGCCGACTATCAACCCCCTGCGTGGTGGATCGACACCGTCGATCTCACGTTTGATCTAGACCCCGCCAAAACCCGCGTGCTCAACCGCATGCGGATTCGTCGCAACCCGGACATGCCAGCCCAGGCGCTGAAGCTCGATGGTGATGAGCTGAACCTGGCGCGCGTGATGGTCAATGGCGCGGGGACCTCGTTCAAGATGGAAGGCAGCCAGCTGGTGCTAGAGAATCTGCCGGAGGGCCATGAGCCGGTGGATCTGGAAATTTTCACCACCTGCAACCCGGTCAAAAACACCAAGCTGATGGGTTTGTATGTCAGCAACGACTCGTTTTTTACGCAGTGCGAGGCCGAGGGTTTCCGGCGCATCACCTACTTTTTAGACCGGCCGGATGTGATGGCCAGCTTCACCGTGACCTTGCGGGCGGACAAAAAGGCCTACCCGGTGCTGCTGTCCAACGGCAACCTGGAAAGCGCGGGCGAATTGGACGATGGCAGGCACTTTGCCAAGTGGGTAGACCCGCACAAAAAGCCCAGCTACCTGTTTGCGCTGGTGGCCGGCAACCTGGTGTGCCGCGAGCAGCGCATTCGCTCGCGGGCGGGCAAAGACCATTTGCTGCAGGTGTTTGTGCGCGCGGGTGACCTGGACAAGACCGAGCACGCGATGAACTCGCTGATGGCCAGCGTGGCCTGGGACGAGGCGCGCTTTGGGCTGCCGCTGGACCTGGAGCGCTTCATGATCGTGGCGACCAGCGACTTCAACATGGGCGCAATGGAAAACAAGGGCCTGAACATCTTCAACACCAAGTTTGTGCTGGCCAGCCAGGCCACGGCGACAGACGCTGACTTTTCCAATATTGAAAGCGTGGTGGGCCACGAATACTTTCACAACTGGACCGGCAACCGCGTGACCTGCCGCGACTGGTTTCAGCTGTCGCTCAAAGAAGGCTTGACGGTGTTCCGCGACCAGGAATTCAGCCAGGATTTGTGTGCCGAAGCGTCGGCCCGCGCCGTCAAACGCATTGAAGACGTGCGCGTGCTGCGCACCGCCCAGTTCCCCGAAGACGCGGGCCCAATGTCGCACCCCGTGCGGCCCGACCAGTATGTGGAGATCAACAATTTCTACACCGTGACGGTGTACGAAAAAGGCGCAGAAGTCGTGCGCATGATGCAGACGCTGGTGGGAACTGACGACGACCCTTTGGGTCGGGCAGGTTTCGCCAAAGGCATGACGCTGTACTTTGAGCGCCACGACGGCCAGGCCGTGACCTGCGACGACTTTGCCCAGGCCATTGCCGACGCCAACCCCAGCTCGCAACTGGCCCAGCTGCTGCCCCAGTTCAAGCGCTGGTACAGCCAGGCCGGCACGCCGCGCGTGCAGGCCACGGGCGTGTACGACGCGGTGGCGCAGACCTACGCGCTCACGCTGGCGCAAAGCTGTCCTGCGACCGCCGGCCAGGCGGACAAGCAGCCGTTTGTCATCCCCATCGCACTCGGTTTGGTCGGCACAGCCGGCCAGGAACTCACCGCTGCATGCACCCATGTGCTCACCCAAGCCACAGAAACCTTGAACTTTGACGGCATCAGCCAAGAGCCCGTGCCCTCGTTGCTGCGCGGATTCAGCGCCCCGGTGATCCTGGCGCTGGACTACACCGACGCACAGCTGCTGACCCTGCTGGCGCATGACACCGATGCCTTCAACCGCTGGGAAGCCGGCCAGCGTTTGGCCCTTCGTATGGCTTGCAGCGCTATTAATTCAATAGCTGCTTCAGCAAGTAATACATGGGCGGATGGCACTTTTTCCTTGAATTCCGGGTTTGTGGAGGCCATGCGCGCCGTTTTGCGCCACCCCACGCTGGACGCCGCCTTCAAAGAGCTGGTGCTCACCCTGCCGTCTGAAACCTATATCGCCGAGCAGCTGGACGTGGTCGACCCGCAGCGCATCCACGCCGTGCGCGAGGCCATGCGCGAGCAGTTGGCTGTGGCGCTGCAGGCCGACTGGCAGTGGGCCTACGAGCAGCATGCGAACACCGGTGCCTATGTGCCCGACGCCACCTCGTCGGGCCGCCGCGCGCTGGCCGGCATGGCGCTGTCGCAGCTGTGCCTGGTAGCCCGCAGCACGGGTGATGCGGTGTGGCCCGGCAAAACCTACCAGCGCTTCAAAGACGCCGGCAACATGACCGACCGCTTCAACGCGCTGACCGCCCTGGTTTCCAGCGGCCACGCGCTGGCGGCACCGGCGCTGGCCCGCTTTCACGAGCTGTTCAAAGACGAGCCGTTGGTACTGGACAAGTGGTTCGCCCTGCAAGCCGGTGCCAGCGACCGCGCGGGCCACGTGCTGCCCGCCGTCAAACAACTGCTCAAGCACCCCGACTTCAACATCAAAAACCCCAACCGCGCCCGCAGCCTGATCTTCAGCTACTGTAGCGGCAACCCCGGCGGCTTTCACCGTGCCGATGCCGCAGGCTATGTGTTCTGGAGCGAGCGCGTGATTGAACTCGACGCCTTCAACCCCCAGGTGGCCGCCCGCCTGGCGCGCGCGCTGGATCGGTGGAAGAAGCTGGCTGAGCCGTATCGCAGCGCGGCGCGTGAAGCCATTGCGCGGGTGGCGGCGAAGACCGATTTGAGCAACGATGTGCGCGAAGTCGTCTCGCGTGCGCTTGCCGAATGACGAGATATGACCTCGCGGCCTGTACGCAGACACCACCGGCCCGTCATTCCCGCGAAGGCGGGAATCCAGCGGTCGCGCCGCGTCGCCCGATGCCATGAGCCAAGTACCTCGCGCCTGGATTCCCGCCTACGCGGGAATGACGATCTGGGGCTGGTAGCTATTCAGGTACGTCATTGACCAAACAAGGAACAACATGCCCCACAAAATCTCCCTGACCCGCTACCTCGTTGAACAACAACGCATGGATGGCCACATTCCGTCCGAGCTGCGCTTGCTGCTCGAAGTCGTCGCACGCGCCTGCAAAACCATCAGCCAAGCGGTGAACAAAGGCGCTTTGGGTGGCGTGCTGGGCACCGCTGGCAGCGAAAACGTGCAGGGCGAGGTGCAAAAGAAGCTGGACATCATTGCCAATGAGGTGCTGATCGAGGCCAACGAATGGGGCGGGCACCTGGCGGCCATGGCCAGTGAAGAGATGGACGGCATTTACCTGGTGCCCAACCGCTACCCACAAGGCGAATACCTGCTGCTGTTTGATCCGCTGGATGGCTCCAGCAACATCGACGTGAACGTGAGCATTGGCACCATCTTCAGCGTGCTGAAAAAGCCCGATGACGACCGTGGTGTGGAAGCGGCAGACTTTTTACAGGCTGGCAACAGGCAAGTGGCGGCGGGCTACTGCGTCTACGGCCCGCAAACCACCTTGGTACTCACTGTGGGAGACGGCGTGGCCATGTTCACGCTGGACCGCGAGCAGGGCAGCTTTGTGCTGACGCAAGAGAACGTGCAGGTGCCGCCCGATACGCAAGAGTTCGCCATCAACATGAGCAATATGCGCCACTGGGCACCGCCCGTGAAGCGCTATGTGGACGAATGCCTGGCTGGCAAAACCGGGCCGCGCGGCAAAGACTTCAACATGCGTTGGGTGGCCAGCATGGTGGCCGATGTGCACCGTATCCTGACCCGTGGTGGCGTGTTTTTATACCCCTGGGACGCCCGCGAACCCACCAAGCCCGGCAAGCTGCGCCTGATGTACGAAGCCAACCCCATGGGCTGGCTGATCGAGCAGGCTGGCGGTGCCGCCAGCAACGGCCAGATGCGCATTCTGGACATACAGCCCACACAACTGCACGAGCGGGTCAGTGTGATGCTGGGGTCAAAAAACGAGGTGCAGCGGCTGGTGAGCTACCACGCAGAAGAAGAGTAATTCCACCGATACCGGAGTCCATGGCCACTTGCTATGTTATTTATAGCTACTCGTGCCTGTCCAGTGTGCACGTTAGGAACCTCTGCATAAGTCCCTGCGGAACTGTGGCGTGTGGATCGGGATGGGATGCTAGCCCGCATATTTGTACGCAGCAAAAGGACTCGACACCCACGGCATCGTTTTGGCGGGCGCAGGGTCGCACGCCCCTGCATCCCGCGAAAACGCGCCGTGGGTGCCGCCACGGTGAAATATGTGGGCAAGGCGTCTTTTCGCAGCCAATAGAGGTGCTATTGGCAAGAGAAACAACGTGGCAGACCGCCCGAGGCCACACGATCACAGACCGCAAGGACTTATGCAGAGGTTCCCTTGCCGTATTTGGATCGAAAACCGGCAAAAGAGAGGCTGGCAGCGACTCTGAAGGAACCTCTGCAAAACCCCTGACGGCCAGCCCGACCGCAGCCTCGGGCGCATCGCGGCGTTGAAAAACTCACCAATAGCAATGCTATTGGTGAGTTTTTCGCCTAGCGCTGCATCCCGATCTGCATTCGTTCTGGCTCGCCATGAGTTTTGCAGAGGTTCCTTAAGCGACTCAAGCGGCCCACACCGCTGCCCTCAGGCTGACAGCTTATAAGGGGCTGGTGCTTCGGCACAGCACGCCGCTGCAAGCGCTAGGTTTGAAGTACACCTCGCGGGCGGTGGTACCGACGATCACGCTGAACCAATAAACAAAGCCTGCTACACCCTCGGTGTTGGCTTGGCTGACGAGATTCGCGGCACTGGTAGCGGGCGCATTGGTTTTCCACTCAAACCTGGACGACTGCGATGTGTCCTTGACGTAGATGTTGCGAAACCCGCTCACCGGCTCGCCGCTGAACACATTGAGACCGCTGAATTTGTAGCCGTCTCTGCCTTCGGCATTGGCCTGGGCCAGCAGGGCATCGTGGCCGGCGGGTTCGGCGCCCAGGCGGTAGGTGTATTTGGCGTTGCCGCTGGCTGACTTCATGTAGATATTCCCGAACGTATAGGGGCCCACATACAAAAAGCCCTTGTCACCCTGGGCGTTGGCCTGGAGTGCGAAGGCAGATACTGTGGTGACCTGTGGTAGTACTTCATAGGTATAGGTCGGGGCATTGCTCTCTTTGACAAAAATCGTGCCTTCGGTGGTCGGGCCCCAGAACTCGAAGCCTTTCGCGCCCTGGGCATTGAGCTGCGACAGGAAGGTGGCGGCGGTCGTTGGAGCGTCCAGCACTTCATAGCTGAAGGTGGTGTCACTGTCTTTTGAATAAAAGTTGAAAGCCGTGCCGCCCAGGATGTTGGGGCCGAAGTAGTTGAAGCCCTTGGCACCCTGAGCGTTCAGTTGGGTCAGCAGCGCGGCGCGCGTGTTGGTGTTGGGCTGCGACTCGTAGCTGGCGGTGGTGCTGGCGGCCGGTGCAGGAGCGCTTGGCGCAGGTGTGCTGGGTGCGGGAGCGCTTGGTACAGGTGCGCTCGGTGCGGGCGCACTGGGGGCAGGAGCGCTGGGTGCGGGCGCGCTCGGGGCGGGCGCGCTCGGGGCGGGCGCGCTCGGGGCGGGAGCACCGGAGGCGGGTGGTGGTACCGGTGTTGCTGGACTGTCGTCACCGCCACCGCAGGCAGCCAAGCCGGCCACGCTGGCGGTCAGCGCAAAGTAAATAGTCAACTGGGCCAATCGCTGGCGTGTCAATTCATGGGTGAACATAGGATCAATACTCGATGAAGGTAAATAAAAGCGCTGTAACAAACAGCCTGGCCACTGTTTGTCACGTTTGAGTGTGCGATGCCCGGCATCTCACCGATACCCTACCAAGGTCGGGTTGGTGTAACGGGCTGCGTCAGGCACGTGCCGTTACGTGTTCTGTAAAAACGTGATGGCAGATTCAGAGACGGCCTGTGCGGCTTCTATTTGCGGCCAATGGCCAATGCCCGGCAAGCGTTGAATGTCAGCGCCGGGCACCAGGGCCTGGTACGCATCGGCCATGTGGGCACCGGAATTGGGATCGGCTGCGCCATTGACCAAACGGATGGGCACCACCTGTTGCACCAACGGGGCGGTCAATCGCTCGCTCAATGCCAGGCGTTCGATGTAAAACCGGCCCACCCGATGCGCCACCGCAAGCCCCCGGTTGTGCGTGACCAACTCCCAGAATTCTTGCAGCAGTTGGGGGCAGGGGCCTGTCTTTGGCCCAAACAGGGTGCGAATCGAGCGCTCGAAGGCGCGGCGTGGCAGTCGCGGCCCGATGAATTGACCCAACGGCGACGACAGCATGTGTTGTATCCAGCGCGGCTGGTAGGCCTGCGGGCACAGGCCCCCATTGAGCAGCACCACGCGCTGAATCAACGGCAAGCCCGTTGCCGTCATGCGACGGGCCAGCATCTCCTGCGCCACGCTCACACCCAGGTCATGCGCCATGACATATGCGGTGCGCACCCGCAGCCGCGCCAGCAAGGCCTCATGCAGGTCAACATGCTCCATCAGGCCATAGCTGTGTTGGGTCGGCTTGTCGGAAAAGCCCATGCCTAGCATGTCGGGTGCAACCACGTTGAAATGCGCGGTCAGCTGCGGCCAGATGGCGTGCCAGTCAAACGAGCTCGTGGGAAAACCGTGAATCAGCAGCAGGGTGGGGCCGGTTCCGCCTTGCCGCACGAACACGCTGTGCCCGCGTAACTGAATGAACCTGCCCTGCGTCATCCAGTTCGACAGTCGCTGGCTCATAGGCTGATTCGTGTTGCTGCGACATAGGCGATGGCCATGCTCAGCGCCAGTTGGGTCAGCACACTCAGTGTGTGGGCCAGCTGGCGCAGGGGCAGCTGGCGGGTAAACACCGCAATGCAGTACAGAGCCCGGCTGACGACAAAAACACTGGCTGTGACGGCCAGTGTGTAGCCGCCCACAGCGGATGCCATCTGGGCACCAGCCAAGAGCACAATGAAGAGCAATGATTGCTCCAGGGTATTGCCATGTGCACGGATGGCCAGCACCAGTTCTTTTTGTCCGGCGTCGCCATAGGTGGCTCGGTATTTCATCCGCAGGCGTGACACGTTGAGCGACAGGCCGATTAATAGCAGTGCCAGCACCGCAGTGGTCGTGGTGGTGATAGAAAAATTAATACTCATTTACTTTTGGGCTTGCGTTGATCGGCATTTATTCTCGCAACAATTGATTAAATTAAAACCCTACCGTGGTAGGGTTTGCTGCATCAGCGATATGACAAACAATTGCAGCTTGTTTTCGTTACACACCTGACCTATTGAATTTGAAAGAAAAGTTTGAATAAACCCCGCTACGCGCTCATTGTTGATGACCATCCGCTGGTAGGGCGGGGTATTGCCGAGCTGTTGAAGACCTTTGAGTTACTGGATGCCACCCATCAAGTGAGTGATGCCGCGGCTGCTCTGGAGCTGGCGGCCCGCTTGGGTGAACCAGCGATTGCGGTGGTGGATTTCTGGTTGAATAACGACACCAGTGTTGAATTGATCGGACAGTTGCGAACCCAGTATTCTCAATGCGCGGTATTGGTGATCAGCGCCGATGCCAGTGCGGAAGTGCAAGCCAAAGCCAGGCATATCGGTGCGCAAGGCTTTATCGACAAGCAGGCAAGTGCCGATACTTTTGGGCAAGCAATTCTGGCGGTGTTGGGCGGCATGACCTACTTTGACGCGCAGGCCAGTACAAAAAACTCCGCCATCCGGCCGTATGATGTGCCAGTGACGGCCGCCGAACTGGGTTTGTCGCCCCGGCAAGGTCAAATACTCGCACTGGTTTTGGAAGGGTTGCCAAACAAGCGGATCGCCCAGTCCTTGTCGTTGTCTGAAAGCACGGTGAAAGAGCACGTAACCGGTATTTTGCAGCGGTTGGGGGTGACCAACCGGGTAGAAGTCATTACCAAACTAAGAGGTCGCAGGCTGGTCATTTGAGAGCAGCATTCCAATCATGACAGCAAGGCCCGGAGCCGATCAAGTGACCCTCGTGCAAGAGGAATCCAGCGTATCTGGACGAATCCGGCTTTTCGAGATGACCTTCTCCCGGATCAAGCTGGGCATCGGTCTGCTGCCGGTCGTTGCCATCCCCTTTGCATGGTTTTATTCACAAACCAATGGTTCCGCCACGCTACTGGCATGGGTGTGGATATATATTGTTCTGGTGGTGATTCTCGTTGTCATGCATCGTTCCTATGTGCGCGACAGGATTACCAAGCCCGATTCTGAAGTATTCAAAAAGTGGCGCGATTTATTGCAGAAATTTGCATTGCTGCACGGCACGGCCATGACCGCGTCTGTGATCGTGACGATGGAAAACAAAACCCTGGAGGTTTCTCTTGCCCATTATTTGATATTGGCGCTGATTATCACGACCAACGCTACCCATCAGGCACCTGTTCTGGGCGTTTTCTTCCGGTTTTTTATCACCGGCTGGATTCCGTCGGCCTTTCTCATGTATTGGATATTCTCCGATATGTGGCAGATTTTTCTTCCGATTTCTCTTGTATTCAGTGCCGTCATCAGTCGGCACGCGTTCATCGCGCACCGTTATTTTGTGCAGCAAATCAGGTTTGAAGAGCGCAGCGTGCTGTTGGCCCGGGAATACAAGGCTGCGAAAGACGAGGCCGAAGCGGCCTTGTTTGCCAAAAACCAGTTTTTGACGACAGCCAGTCACGACCTGCGACAACCGGTGCACGCCATGGGTCTTTTGATAGCAACGATTCACCTGCGCAACAAGGACGCATCGTTGGAGCCGCTGTTGGACGATCTGCGCAGCAGTGTGCGCTCGGTCAACCAGATGTTCAATTCCTTGCTTGATCTGTCCAAAATCGAGGCGGGCATTGTGCAAACCCAGCCCGTGCCGATTGAGCTGCGCGCCTTCGTGAACGACACGGCCACCTTGTTTCGTGAGGAAGCCAACAGCCGCAACCTGCAGTTGCGTTTTCGCTGGCCAAAAGCCCAGGTGGTGGTGCTGGCTGACCCGGCGCTGCTGCGCCAGGCTTTGTCCAACCTGGTGCACAACGCGTTGCGCTACACCCAGCGTGGCGGCATTTTGATTGGTGTGCGGCGGCGGGCGCAGCAATGGCAAGTGGAGGTGTGGGATACCGGCATCGGCGTGGCAGAGGAAGAGCAAGCCAAGATTTACTCGCCCTTTTTTCGCAACGAGCATGCGTGGCGTGTGGACACAGCAGGACATGGACTGGGGCTGTCGGTGGTGGCGCGTTGTGCCGAGCGGATGGGTGCGTCGTATGGGCTCAGCTCACGCCTGGGGCGTGGTTCGCGGTTCTGGCTGCGTCTGCCCGCAGGCTCGTCCCGCTTCATTCCTGCGGCGTTTTCTGAGTTGGAGCCCGTATGGCGCGCTGTGCAGCCGGATGCAAAACCTTTTCATGGCAATTGCCTGGTGTTGGAAGACGACCCCCAGGCCAGCGCCGCCTGGCTGGCCTTGTTGAAAGCCTGGGGACTGAACACGCGCGCGGCGACCCGTGCCAGTGAGGCGTTTGCCCTGCTGGACGAGGGCTTTGCGCCGCAAGTGATTCTCTGTGACCAGCGCCTGCGCAGCGGAGAAAGTGGCTTTGACATCCTGCGCGCGCTGCTCACGCGCTGCCCCGCAGCACACGGAGCCATGGTCAGCGGTGAATTCAACTCGCCCGAGCTGCTGGAGGCAGAAAGCGAAGGTTATCTGGTGCTGCGCAAGCCGCTGGAGGCCAACGACTTGCGGGCGGTGTTGAGCCAGTGGCTGCCGGTTAGCAATAGTCCATCCTGTAGTCAATGATCAGATTGCTGAGCGTACGGTCAGCCACACGATCCCTACCGCCACCGGTTGATACTTGGGAGCCTGGCAGGGGCCTGAAGACATTAAAGAAATCACTCGAACAGCCAATTCAGAAAACCGCCTCACACACAGAATTTCTGACACTCCCCTACTTGGATCACTGCGGAACATAGGGCTAACGCAACACGGCTGACCACAGACTGACACGCGCCCCGGTATTGGCCACATCATTCTGATTCCACACCACAACACCCTGCCCTGCGGCGTTCATAGCGAAGTCTGGATCGTTACCCACACTGCCTGCGCCAGTTTCAACCGGAGTGGAAGCGCTCCATTGGCCACCTAAGGTCAGTCGACGCGACACCAAATCAAAGTTGAGTGTTGCAACCAGGTTGGGGGAATAGACCAACACCGCTTGTCCGTTGCTATCCATTTGTAGCGTGCGGTTGATGTTGTAGGTGTCTACAACGACGGGCGCAGTCCATCCGGTCGCAGGGTTGTACTGCATGCTGCTCAAAGCTGCCAATGCGCCGCCGGACCACGCAGCTACGGCACGGCCATCGGGCGTCATGGCCAACTGAATGCGTGCACTTCCTACGGAGCTGGTCTGGCCTGTCACTTCAACTGCACCTTGCCACCCGGTGTCGGCGCGGTAAATGTTGTAGTGAACCGTTCTGTTTTGCAGCCACATCGCAATGCCGTTGCCTTGTGCATCGATGGCTACAGCTGGATTGTTGTCGGGATCCACATTGGTGAACAGCGTCTCTATGCTGACTGGCACACCCCAGCCACCTGCGGTGGTGAAGCGCGCCGCCTTCATGCTGTAGTTGTTGTCGCCTGGGTTGCTTTCTCTCCATACGGCCAGTGAACTGCCATTGCTGCTAAGGGCAAGCGCGGCTCGCTGTGCTACAGACGAGCCGCCATTGTCCACTCGCGTCCACGTTCCCCATTGCCCGCCAACTGGCAGTGCAGCACTCTCGACGTCCGAGCCCGAGCGTAGAACACTGATGTTTCCACCGACGTCTATCACCGCAGAGGTCAATTCTTGGGTAAACCTGAGGTTAGGCGGAGAAAACGCAGCACTCCAACCCGTAGCCACCGTGTTGCGGCGCGTTTCCATATTGGGTCGAATCCAGGTGGCAACGCCAGCATCGTCCAAAAACACTCTTCCTTGCGCCGCAGCGGTGGAAGACGAAAGCGTCAGTCCAGGAACCACAACGGCTGTCTGCCAACCTGTCGCTGGCTGATAACGGCGGGAAAAAACTTTGAACGTGCTGCCGTCAGGCGTGCCATCTGACTGCTCCCACAGCGCAATCGCATCGCCTCTGCTGTTCACAGCCACCAGCTGCCTGCTACGCACATTGAAGTCATCACTGTTTTCCAGCAATTGCGGCGCTTGCCAAGCAGCGGCGGGCGGGACAGGTGTGCCGGCCGCAGGTGGTGGGGCGGGTGTAGTCGGTGGAGGAGTCGGGGTACCAGCCGCAGGTGGAGCGGGTGTGCCAGCCGCAGGTGGTGCAGGTGTGCCAGCCGCAGGTGGTGCGGGCGTACCAGCGGCAGGTGGAGCGGGCGTTCCAGACGCAGGCGGGGCGGGCGTACCAGCTGCAGGTGGTGCAGGTGTGCCAGCCGCAGGTGGTGCGGGCGATGCGGGGGGTGTGCTAGCACTGGGGGGTGTTGCAGCAGCCGGTGTGTCGTCGTCGCCACCACAGGCGCCCAGGCCCAGAGTCAACGCAAACAACACGGTGAGTTGGGCCAGCTGTTTGCCCTTTGTCGATTTGGTTTTCATGGATGAATGATCCCTTTGGATGAAGAAAAAAGAATTGACCGCAGATTTCCAAAAGCCTCTGCGACCCGCGCAGTTTCTGTGGGCACGAATCCCACGTGAACCCTACCAAAGGTGGGTTCGGGTAACAGACTGTTTGCATCCACTCACAGCAGACCGCAAGCTGATGCGATACGCTCAACAAATCAACGACTCGCCGCCCCAAAACCATGCCCACCCGCCCCCTTGGCCCCTTCCACGTCAGCCCCATCGGCCTGGGCTGCATGAACTTGAGCCATGCCTATGGCCCGCCGGTTTCCACCGAAGAGGCCAGCCGCGTGCTGCTGGCCGCGCTGGATGCCGGTGTGACCTTGTTTGATACCGCCACCTTGTATGGCTTTGGTGCCAACGAAACCCTGGTAGGGCAGGTGATGAAGCCGCACCGCCAGCAGTTCACGCTGGCCAGTAAATGCGGCATGCAGGGGGTGGATGACGGCAGCGGCAAGTTGGTGCGGGTGATTGATGGCCGCCCGGCCACGCTGCGCAAGACCTGCGAAGACAGCTTGCGCCGCCTGCAGACCGATGTGATTGAC
Organism: Comamonadaceae bacterium; assembly: GCA_013297875.1. Classification (GTDB taxonomy): domain Bacteria; phylum Pseudomonadota; class Gammaproteobacteria; order Burkholderiales; family Burkholderiaceae_C; genus JAAFIW01. The sequence goes on from JAAFIW010000002.1 coordinate 209,110, forward strand.
CTGTACTACCTGCACCGCTGGGACAAGCAGGTGCCGATTGAAGACAGCGTGGGCGCACTGAGCGACCTTGTGCGGCGTGGGCACATTCGTAGCGTGGGCTTGAGCGAGGTGTCGGCCAGCACCTTGCGCCGCGCGCATGCGGTGCACCCAATTGCAGCCCTGCAAACCGAATACTCGCTGTGGACGCGCAACCCCGAGATTGCGGTGCTGGATGCCTGCCGCGAGCTCGGCATCGCCTTCGTGGCCTTCAGCCCCGTGGCGCGTGGGTTTTTGTGCGGCAAGCCAATTGACGTGGAGGCACTGCACACCGGCGACATTCGCCGCAGCATGCCGCGCTTCGCACCCGAGGCCTACGCCGCCAACAGCCGCTTGCTACCCGCGTACCACGCGGTGGCGCAAGAAGTGGGCTGCACGCCCAGCCAGTTGGCACTGGCCTGGCTGCTGCACAAGGCATCGCACATCATTCCGATTCCGGGCACCACCCGCGTGGCGCATTTGCAGGATGATCTGGGTGCTTTGCAGGTGCAATTGAGCGCAGACGTCATGGCCAGGCTGGACGGCTTGATCAATCACCAAACCGTCACAGGGCAGCGTTACAACGCACAGAACGCATCGGAAGTCGATACGGAAAATTTCTAGGTTTTCTTTTTCTATCAACCCAACCCCAGGAGATTGCTATGTCCACTGAAACCATGTCTGTTCAAGAAATCGCCACCGCCTTCACCGCCCTGTGCAAAGAAGGCAAGTTTGAAGACGCTGGCCACCGCTTCTGGTCGGACGACATCGTCTCCTGCGAGCCCAACCCTGGCGACATGAGCGAGGTCAAAGGCCGCGCTGCGGTGGATGCCAAGGGTGCCTGGTGGTATGCCAACAACGAAGTGCATGGCGTGAAGGTCGAAGGCCCTTACGTACACGGCCACCAGTTTGTGGTGCGCTTCACCATGGACATCACCCCCAAAGGCGAGGCCCGCGCCAGCTTTGACGAGGTGGGTGTGTACACCGTGCAGGCTGGCAAAATTGTGGAAGAACGGTTTTTCTACGGTAGCTGACCTGAATAGGTGCTATCGAAAAAATAGCTGCCTGAGCAAGTAATCCCTGGGCTGATGGCCGATTTGACCTGAAAGCGTAGTTGCCACGAGTTGATGGACAAAATCGCCATTTTTTTGCAGTCCCGCGCCAACTGGTGCGGCATCGGCCTGTCCACGCTGGCCCTGGTGCTCGGCGGCATGAGCCCGATGCTGGCAAGCGCCGGTGCACTGGCGGCGTTGGCGGTAGTCGGATATGCAGTTGGCTTTGGTGTGTGCGGCTGGCTGTTTGGTTTTCCCCACCTGTCGGGCGCGGCCTGGGCTGAGCTTGAGTTTGAAGACCACAGCGATGCCCGTACCAGCATGCAGCCCGCATTGAATGCCATCGCCCGGCTGGCGGAGCAAAACCCGCAGAACCGATTGCCAGACAGCCTGCAACGCAAGGTACTGGACTTGTGCCAGCGATTAACCGCCTTGCTGGAGCAGTGGGAGCGCAGCAAGGGCGATTTGTCACTGCAAGACAGTTTCAATGCCCGTCACATTGCTTTGACCTATCTGCCCGATGCGCTGAAGACCTACTTGGCCATTCCCCAGCGGTTTGCTACCCACAAACGCCTGGACAACGGCCAAACGGCACAAGAGACTTTTTCGGCGACACTGGACGATCTGAGTGCGAAGATTTTGCAACTCAGTGAAGACTTGGCGGCGCAAGATGCCCAGTCGTTCCTGAACCATTCGCAGTTCCTGCAAGAGAAATTCAGTCGGTCGCGGCTTTCATAGGGGGGGTCATGCTTGGTTTTCCAGACGCTGTATTGGCATTCCCAACAGCGATATTCACCACGCTGCTGGGCGTGGCGGCGTTTTACTGGCTTTTGGCCTTGGTGGGGCTGGTCGATTTTGAGTCGGTCGACCTGCATGCCGACCCTGACATCGCCGATCCAGACGTGAGCAGCCTGGCCGGAATCATCGTGGCCTTTGGGTTACACGGCGTGCCGTTTTCCATCGTTTTCAGCCTGTTGGTGCTGCTGTCGTGGACGCTCAGTTGCCTGGGTGCCATGTGGCTGCTGGGGCTGCTTCCTGCATCCATTCCGATCTATGTCAGTGGCTCGCTGCTGGCGCTGGCCAGCGTGTCGCTGGCCGTGCCGATTGCGGCGCGCATGGTCAAGCCGCTACGCCGTTTGTTTGTGACCCACGCAGCCATCAGCAATGCGTCGCTGGTCGGCCAACACTGCAAGGTGCTGACCCAAACGGTAGATGAAAAGAACGGCCGGGCCGAGGTGGTACAACGGGGCGCGAATATCAACATCCGGGTGTGGGCCCGCATGCCCAACACACTGGCGCGCGGCGGCAGTGCCCGAATCGTTGCCTACGACGAGCAGACCGCCCGCTACCGCATCGAGGCCGACGGGTGATGACCCACCTCAAAAATATTTACTGTTGATTTGTTGTTTCACTCGACTTGGAGTCTTTCTATGGAACCCATCCTCATATCCGTCGCAGCGCTGGTCATCCTGGTTTTTGTGCTGTTTGCGATGTTCGCCAAGTTCTATCGAAAGATCGAACAGGGCCATGCGCTGATCGTCAACACCATGCGCGCCGAGCCCACTGTCACCTTCACCGGTTGCATGGTCTACCCGATCATCCACAAGGCGGAGCTGATGGAAATTTCGGTCAAAACCATCGAGATTGACCGCTCCGGCCGCGAGGGGCTCATCTGTAAAGACAATATTCGCGCCGACATCAAGGTCAAGTTTTTTGTGCGCGTGAACAAGACCGCCGAAGACGTGTTGAAAGTGGCCCAGGGCGTGGGCTGCGAACGGGCTTCGAATCAAGATGCGTTGGAAGACCTGTTTTCTGCCAAATTCTCCGAGGCGCTGAAGACCGTGGGCAAGTCGATGGAATTTGTCGACCTGTACCAGGCGCGGGACCATTTCCGCGACGAGATCATTCGCCAGATTGGCGACGACCTGTCGGGTTATGTGCTGGAAGACGCAGCCATTGACTACCTGGAGCAAACGCCGCTGTCCAAGCTGGATGGCAGCAACATCCTGGACGCCCAGGGCATCAAAAAGATCACCGAACTGACGGCCGTGGAAAGCGTGCGCACCAATGAGTTGCGCCGCAATGAAGAGATGCAGATCAAGAAGAAGAACGTTGAAACACAAGAGACGTTGCTGGAGTTGGATCGCCAGGCGGCTGATGCGCAGGCCCGCCAGAGCCGCGAAGTGGCCTCGGTGCGCGCCCGCGAAGAAGCAGAAACCGCCAAGGTGCAGGCCGAAGAGCGCACCAAGTCTGAAATGGCCCGGCTGCAGGGCGAGCAACTGGTGGCGGTGCAAAGCGAAAACTCGCAGCGCGAAAAAGAAGTGGCTGAAAACAACCGCAAGCGTGCGGTGGCGATTGAAGAAGAAAAGGTCACACGCGCCCGTGAGCTGGAAGTGGTGGACCGCGAAAAGGAAGTGGCCTTGCAAAGAATCGACAAGGAGCGTGCGCTGGAGGTGCAGAAGAAAGCCATTGCCGACGTGATCCGCGAGCGCATCGTGGTGGACCGCACTGTGGCCGAGCAGGAAGAAGCCATCAAGGAATTGCGCATGGTGTCGGACGCCGAGCGCAACAAGAAATCCATCATCATCCTGGCCGAGGGCGAGGCCGAGCAAAAAATGATCACCGAAGTGAAAGCCGCCGAAGCCCAGGAGCGCCGCGCCCGCCACAAGGCCACCGAAGACATTACCCTGGCCGATGCCCACCTGAAGGTTTCCGAGAAAAACGCCGAAGCCAAGAAACGCGACGCAGAAGGCATGGAGGCCATCGGCGCTGCGCCAGGCCTCGCTGCCGCGCGCGTCATGACCGTGACGGCCGACGCCAGACAAAAGCAGGGTATGGCCGAAGCCCAGGTCGCAGAGGCCACGGCACTGGCCGAAGCCAGCGGTATGAAGGCCAAGTTTGAAGCCGAGGCGCAAGGCAAAGAGAAACTGGGCTTGGCTGACGTGCAGGTGCGCGCTGCTGACGCCGAAGCCACCATCAAGGTCGGCGATGCCGATGCACAAACCGTGCAGGCCCGCTTCTCCGCCGAGGCCAAAGGCCTGCGCGAGAAGTTCGAAGCCATGAAAGCCATGAGCCCCGAGACACGCGACCACGAAGAGTTCCGCATGCGGCTGGAAATGCTGCACGCCGAAACCCTCAAGGGCATCGACGCGCAAATGGTCATTGCCAAAGAGCAGGCCGAGGTGCTGGGCAAAGCCTTGGCCAATGCCAAGATCGAAATGGTTGGCGGCGACGGCAGCTACTTCGACAGTTTCGTCAAGGCACTGGCCGTGGGCAAAGGCATAGACGGCGCGATTGCCAAGAGCGACACGCTGAAAATCGCGTTGAAAGACCACTTGAATGGCGATCGCAACATAGTTGACGACGTGGGCCGCCTGGTGGGCGCTTTAGGCGATTCATCGGGTGAGCTGAAGGATCTGGCGATTGCGTCCCTGCTGTCCAAGACCGGCAAAGATGGCAAAGCCCTGTGATGCTGTGCCATGGAATCTGCTGACATCGACCCCGCACCGGCTGAGCAAACCGAAAGCCTGGTCGCCGCAAGCGGCAGCTACGAGCTGCTGAAAAAACGCCTGACGGCCCACGGCCTGGCGCTGCGCGACAAGGCGCAGGCGCTGAACGCGGCGCGCGTGGCGCAGTTTGGCAAGTCTGAACAGTCGCTGGTGCTGCGCACCCGTGCCCGCACGCAAAACAACTGCGTGGCGCGCGACATCGTGCGCATTGGTGACCAGCTTTTGTTTGGCTACAACGTCTTCATTGGCCTGCGCAAAGAAACCAGCGTGGGCGATGTGTTTGGCTTGTACCGGCTGGCCGCGCATGCCGGTGAGCCCGAGCTGGAAGCCTTGCCGTTGGCGGGCAGCTTTCTGGAAGACGCCCGTTTTGCGTCTGACTTCAAGGAGCTGTACGCTTACTACAAGCAAGCGCAGTTGCTGCAGTTGCGCGTCACGCAGGGCAAGCTGCTGGCGTCGTTTCAGATCGGCCAGCAGGTGCAGGATGTGCGGGTGTTTCGCTGGCAATTGGCAGCCGATGGTGCGCCCCAGTACATCGACAACCGGGGTGAGCGCGACATGGCGCTGCCCCCCAGCCATGACTTTGAATGGATACCCACCACGCGAGCCGACCACGCCGAGGGCCGCCACCCGCACATCAGCATTCTGGACACGGTGTTTGTGGAAACGGTGGGCGGCGACCTGACCGTCAAGATCGAGAACAACACCGAAACCGGCCTGGGCATCTACAGCGAGCCGGTGGACGACAAGAACCAGTCGCTGACCGATGCCGAGGTGGCCTACGCCAAGCTGGGCCAGTTGATCCTGCTGCGCATACGGCCGTATCGCGAGCAAACCACGCGCTACCTGGTGTTCAACGAGCGCACGCAGCAGGTCACGCGCATCGACGCGCTAGGTCTGTCGTGCGTGCAGTTGCCCGAAGACCATGGCATTGTGTTTCCCGGTGGCTACTACCTGCAGTCGGGCGAGTTCAAGCACTTTGACCTGCCCGCTGACGTGGGCAGCAGCCTGCGCTTCAAACGCATGCTGCGCTCGCCCAACGGTGAGGACGTGTTGTATTTGTTCTACCAGCCGGGCAGCGGCCACTATGCGCTTTTCACCTACAACCTGATCGACAAGACGCTGGCTGCGCCCATCGTGGCCAATGGCTATGCGCTGTACCCCGATGGCAAGGTGCTGGTGTTTCAGGTGGGGCCGGGCGAGCCCACACGCGTGCACCCCATGCAGCTGTGGCAAACCGCGTTTTCCAGTGAAGAACACGCCGGTACTGCCGCGCTGGGCACCGGCTTCTTTGGCCGCATTGGTAATGCCGAATTGGTGCGAGGTGTGGCCGACCTGATGGGCATTGCCCGCGCTGTGCAAGAGCAGGCACCCACCCGCGCTGCCTACGACGACCTGATACGCCAGTGCGCCCGCGTGACCGATGCCTATTTCTGGCTGGCCGACCCCGAGGCCGGCGCGGCCTTATCTGACCTGCAACGCATCAGCGAGGCCGCACGCACCACGCTGGCCGAGTTTGAAAAGGTCGAGCAAATCCGCCGCGAGACCGCACGTGCACTCGACGAGGCGCAGACCAAGCAGAAAACGCTGATGGTCGATATCGCCAGCACACTGTGGCGCAAACCGGAAGACTTCATCCACGCGCTGGGTCGCCTGCGTGAGCGCCGCGGCAACCTGGAAACGCTGAAAGAGCTGCGCTACACCGATTTGCCCCGCATTGAGGCAATGCAAACCGAGCTGGAAGCCGAGCAGCAGCGTGTGGGCGAGCGGGCCATGGTCTTTTTGGCTGATGAACAGGCGTTTGCCAGCCACCGCCAAAACCTCACCAAGCTCGGCACCGACCTGGCACAAGCATCTACCAGCCCTGGCCTGCAAATCATTCTGGATAGCCTGGACGAAACCGCCGCTGGGCTGGACTTGCTGACCGAGCAACTGGGCGGCCTGCCCGGTGGCGATGCGGTGCAGCGCACCACCATTCTGGAGCGCATCTCGGCGCTGTACACCGACATCAACCGCCTGCGCGCCGATGCCCGAAGCCGCCGCAAGGCGCTGGGCTCGCACGAGGCTGCGGCAGAGTTTCTGGCCCAGTTCAAGCTGTTTGGCCAGGCGGTGGAAAACGCGCTGGACTTTGCCGATAGCCCCGAAAAATGTGACGAGGCACTCACCCGCCTGCTAGCCCAACTGGAGGAACTGGAAGGCCGCTTTGCCGAGCAGGAAAATTTCCTGGCCGACATTGCCACCAAGCGCGAGGCTGTTTATGAAGCGCTAACCGCCCGCAAACAAACGCTCACGCAAGCACGCCAGCAGCGCGTGCAAGGCCTGGTGACGGCGGCCGGCCGCATTCTGGACGGCACGCAACGCCGTGTGGCGCAACTGAGCAAGCTGGAAGAGGTGCACAGCTACTTTGCCGCCGACATGTTGATCAGCAAGCTGCGCAAGCTGGTGGCCGACATGCGCGCGCTGGGTGCGCAAGTGGCAGCCGACGACATCGAGACCCGGCTCAAAACCAGCCGCGACCAGGCCCTGCGCGGCGTGCGCGACCAGGCCGAGCTGGTGACCGAGGGCGGCAACAACCTGCGCCTGGGCAAGCATGTGTTCACCATCAGCCGGCATCCGCTGGAGCTGACACTGGTGCCCCACAGCGACGGCCTGGCCTACCACCTGACCGGCACCGACTACCTGGTGCCCGTGAACGACCCCGCACTGCAGGCCTACAAGCCGTATTGGCAACAAGCCCTGCCGTCTGAAACCGCCGCCATCAGCCGCGCCGAATACCTGGCCGGTTGCCTGCTGGACGCATCGCTACAAGGCAGCACGCCACTGCCCTGGGCACGCATGACAGAGCTGGTCGCGCTGGGGCCAGAAGGCCATGCGGCGCTGCTGGATCAGGTGCGGCAATTTGCCGCCGAGCGTTACCAGGACGGCTACGACAAAGGCGTGCACGACGAAGACGCCACACGCATCTTTGGCGCGCTGGCGGCGATGCAAGACGCAGCCGGTCTGCTGGCCTGGGGCCCGACCGAACGCGCACTGGCCCTGCTGTTCTGGCACGATGGCCGCAGTGGCAGCGAACGCGAGTCGCTGCAGCGCCGCGCCCGCTCGGCGCTGCAGGTGCAGCAGCTGTTTGGCGCACGTGACAGCCTGGCGTCGCTGGAGCGGGAATGTGCCCAGGCCCTGGCGGTGTTTGCCCAGGCCGTGGGCTTTGAACTGGAAGGGGCTGCTGATGCCGAGCGCATGGCATCGCTATGCGCGCAGGCCGCCGCCTATCTGGTGCGCGAAGTGGCCCACGAGGGCGGCGCTGAAACCTGGGTCATCAGCGGCGCGGGTGAAGACCTGGCTGCCGCCCTGCGGCGCGAGCTGGAGCGCGGTGGCCAATGGGCCAGCTGGCAGCGCAGCCTGGAGGCGTCGACTCCCACCGAGCGCTGGCAGCAGGCGCGCAGCTGGGTCAAGGCCTTTGCCGGCAAGCAAGACGCGTCTACCCATGACTGGGTCGACGATGCGGCCGGCCTGCTAGCCGTTCCGGTCAAACGCAAGCGCGTGAATGCCTCGCTGGACGCGACGGTAGAAGGCCTGCGCGGCGAACACACGCGGGTGGACAACAGCCGCATGGCCTTGAACCTGAACGATTTCTGGCGGCGCTTCAGCTTTCACCGCGACCGCGTGGTGCCCGGCTTCCAGGCGCTGCAAAAGTTGCACCACAGCCTACTCGCCACTGAGAAAACCCGGCTCAGCCTGGCGCAGTTTCAGGCCAAGCCCTTGCCCAGCTTTGTGCGCAACCGCCTGATTGATGAGGTGTATTTGCCGCTGATTGGCGACAACCTGGCCAAGCAGCTGGGCACCACCGGCGCAGGCAGCCGCACCGACCGCATGGGCCTGCTGCTGCTGATCTCGCCGCCTGGTTATGGCAAGACCACGCTGATGGAATACGTGGCTGACCGCTTGGGCCTGGTGTTTGTGCGCATCAACTGCCCGGCGCTGGGCCACGACGTGACCGCGCTGGACCCTGTGTCGGCCGCCAACAGCGCCGCGCGCCAGGAGCTGGAAAAGCTCAACCTGGGCCTGGCCATGGGCAGCAATGTGATGCTGTACCTGGACGACATCCAGCACACCAGCCCGGAGTTTCTGCAAAAGTTCATCGGCCTGGCCGACGGCACCCGCCGCATCGAGGGTATGTGGCAGGGCCAGGCCCGCAGCTACGACATGCGTGGCAAGCGCTTTGCGATTGCCATGGCCGGCAACCCCTACACCGAGTCGGGCGATGTGTTCAAGATCCCCGACATGCTGGCCAACCGGGCCGACATTTACAACCTGGGCGATGTGCTGGCTGGGCGCGAGGCCTTGTTTGCGCTGTCGTACATCGAAAACAGCCTGACCAGCAACCCGGCGCTGGCACCGCTGTCGTCGCGCGACCCGCGTGATGTGCAATTGCTGGTGCGCCTGGCGCAGGGCGAAGACGTGGCCAGCGGCGACTTTGCCCATGCCTACAGCAGCGCCGAGCTGGAGGAGTTGACGGCCTTGCTCAAGCGCCTGTTCCGCGCCCGCGACCTGTTGCTCAAAGTCAACCTGGCCTACATTGAGTCTGCCGCTCAGCGCGACAGCTACCGCACCGAGCCGCCCTTCAAGTTGCAGGGCAGCTACCGCAACATGAGCAAGCTGGCCGCCAAGATCACGCCGCTGATGCACGACGACGAGCTGAACGCGCTGCTGCGCGACCACTACCGCGGCGAGGCACAAACGCTGACCACCGGCGCGCAAGAAAACCTGCTGAAGCTGGCGCAGCTGATGGGCGCCGCCACCGACGAAGAGAACGCACGCTGGAAAGCCATTTGTGATGAATTCGTGCGCCAGCGCAAGGCCGGTGGGCAAGACGCCGATGGCACCACCCGCATCGCCAACGCCCTGATGGACGTGAGCCGCGCGGTCGATGAACTCAAACCCGACGGGCAAGCCCCCGACAGCGAAGGCAAACGAATGGCCGAAGCCGTGCTGCAACTGGCCGTGACCTACCGCACGGTCATCATGCCGCTGATCGCTGCCACCGAAAAACGCATGGACGTGGACCACAACATCAGCAAGCGGCTGGAGCTGCTCTTGGCCCAGGCTGACGAGATCCGGTCTTCGCGCCCACGGCAGCCCAAAAATACGGACGGTTCAGCGTGACGACCAACGCCGAAGCCATGCAAGACCTGCTGGATCAACTGGAAAGCTCTCTGGCCGACCTACGCCTGGACGACGCTGAAAAGCACAGCCTGGCCCACACCCTGCGCCAGGCCCAACCGCCAGAAGACGGCTTCAGGCAACTGCGCAACCACGCCTTCGCGCTGGCCCGCAACCGCCTGGCTGCGCAACAAGACCCCATGGATGTGCTGCGCTGGCTGGAAGCCGTGGTGCGCGCGCTGGACGTGGCCCGTGCCCCGGCGCAGGCCATTCGCTCCAGCGCCCACTTCAGCCCCGGAGAAGCCTGCCTGAACACCATCGTTCACCACTTGCGCAGCGCCCGTCGAACGGTCGATTTGTGCGTCTTCACGGTGTCCGATGACCGCATCGCTCAAGAGGTGCTGGCCGCCCACGCACGTGGCGTGGCGCTGCGCTTCATCACCGACAACGACAAGGAAACCGATTCCGGCAGCGACGTGACCCGCTTGCGCGCAGCCGGTGTGCCCACGGTGGTTGACCGCACCGACGCCCACATGCACCACAAGTTTGCAATCTTTGATGGGCAGTGGTTGCTCAACGGCAGCTACAACTGGACGCGCAGTGCTTGTACGCACAATGAAGAGAATCTGGTGGCGACGAATGACGCAACGTTGGTGCGGCAGTTTCAGGGGGCGTTTGATCAGTTGTGGGGGCAATTGGGCGATTGACGCGTTGTGCTTGAGCGATGGCATGTAGCGGCAGAGTTTGGGTCAGTGGCCCCCACCTGAAACTGTCAAAGGGCCAGAAATCGGCGGGAACCACTGCCCCAAACTCTGCGGATGGAGTTGATGGGGCGCGCAATGGATTTTGAATCGCCTGAGACGGCAGATCCGGTGCGCTTGCAGTCGGTCACCCGGAAATCGAGATTAGGCGGTCTGAGCCATAAGCGACGAAAGCTGTACGTCCGCTTTGGGCAAGTTGCAGTCTTCCGTCAGTGACTGCTTTCAGGTTGCATGCTCAGGGATTGCACCTCTTAGCTTGGGCGGGAGATTCGTGCAGAGCATCCTAAATGGTTCACCTGTCGAAGTGCTAGTATGGCCAACCAAGGGAGTCAGACATGCCAGCACTTGAACGAAAGCTTATTGACAATCTCAAAGAACGTCTTATCAAGCATCTGGAATCTACGGGTGGCTATGAGTCCATTGATTTCATCGATGCGGGGGGGTCAGCGGCAATATTTAAGGTTCGAAGAAGTGATGGACTTAGGGCCGTCAAGATTTTCAATCCTGACCTATTTTCTGGAGCACCAGCCGCAGCAAGCAAGCGGCGCCTTGACGTCCAGCGGCGGCTAATTGATCACAAGTGCCCCAGCCTCATCCAGACTTATTTTGCCGATGAGTCGGACGGTACAGCGATTGTTGAAATGGAATTCAACGAATGGCCGCAACTTTCGAGGCAACTTGGCAAAGTCCCAGATGACGCCATTGGCCGGCTTATGGACCAACTGGTAGACGCGGTCAAATATCTTGAAAGCATGAATATTGTTCATCGGGACATTAAGCCAGAGAACATACATGTATCTGCAAACTTCCAAGAGCTGAAGTTACTTGATTTAGGCGTTGCTAGAGAGTTCGACCACTCTGACGAGAGCGACGCCGGAATGACCGACTCGGGCGTTGGCCGACCCTTCCTTGCTACTGCGCAATACAGCTCGCCGGAATATCTATTCCGATTAGATGAGCCCACCGATAAATTATGGAAGGGCTTGAACTTTTATCAAGTTGGCGCAGTTCTTCACGACCTCATTAAGAAAGAGGCGTTGTTCCAACATGAAATTCTGCTAGAGAATCGCTGGCTAGTCGCTCGGGCGGTTCTCACGAAGCAACCCAGCTTCTCCGACAGTGACACGAAGCGCCTCGCAGCAGAAAAGGCGCTAGCGCTTCGCTGTTTGACCAAAGACCTCGACACACGTTTGTCTTTGGTTGGCTGGGAGGAGTTCCAATTCAACACGATCGATGACCCACTAACTGCGCTGAAGACCAAGTTGTCGAAAGGATTAGGACATTTAGGAGAAGTTTCCAAATCAACTTCCGCTGCCCGACTCAAATACGAACGACATGAGTACTGCACTCGAATATTTGAGAGGGTTCGAACCGAGCTAATAGCAGTTTGCGGCACGGAATTGCCAGTAACAATGATTACCGACTACTCTGGCGATCCCATGAATATCGGGTTTGCCGTCAGTCCAGAAAAGTCAATTCTCGTCCGTATCGAATGCGACGTCTCTTGGAACGCTGGAATCTATGAAAAATCAGCGCTGATGGAGGTTGGAGCCATGTTTCTTCCAACTTCATCCAAAGCCCGATATGCGGAAACCCCGATGAAGGCCTGCTTAGAGATGAGCGTTGGTGCCGCCGAGGACGAAACGGTAACGTCTATCGCGAATAGTATTGCCAAACTGATAGGACTTGCACTTTCGCGCATTGAAGCAACGGGCGGAGATCCAAGGACGCTTCAGGGAATTTCGGTTTAAACAAACGGAGGTGGCAGATGAAATCGAGCTGGTGGCGAAAAAAGAACGAACTGGTCCCGGAGCAAATTAACTTTATTAATCTGCCGCCTCAGGGGCGCTATTCGCTGGTGGGCCCGCCGGGCTCTGGCAAGACCAACCTATTGCTGCTGCGGGCCCAGTTCCTGGCTGGTAACGGCGAAAAGAACGTCCTAATCATTACCTATACCAATTCACTCTGTGACTTCATCCGCTCTGGGATTGGAAAAACGGGTCATATTCTCGCTCGTCAAGTGATGACCTACCACTCTTGGGCGGGAAATCACATCATCGACCAACTAGGCGTCAGCAAAAAGCCCAAGGGGAGCGCCTTTGACGATGAAACCCGTGCCGAAATTCTTGAGAGGCTGAAGGAAGCAAATTCGAAGCGCCCCTCAGAGAAGATGTACAGCGCGATTTTTGTCGACGAGGCTCAGGACCTGTCGGCGAATGAACTGGAGCAGCTACTCTGTCTGAGTGACAAAATCTGTATTTGTGGTGATGACAAACAGGGCATCTTCTATCAGGACGGATTGTCCGTTGCGGAGAAACTGAAGCTCGAGAAGCATGAGCTCACAAGCCACTTCCGCATCGGTCAGCGAATAGCGGAGGTAGCAGATAGATTGGTTCCTCCTCCTGCAGGAGAGACAGGTCTTGCCGCTCGAGCGAACTACAATGAGAAGCTCCAAGGCAAGTCCACTGCTGAGCTACATCCAAGGGATAGCCGTGACGAGCAGTTTGCCAAGATGGCAGAGCTGATTCGTGTGCAACTAGTGGCTTTCATTGATGACAATATTGGCGTCTTTGCTGGAACCAATGAGGCTATCGCGGAACTGAAGGAGCGATTCGACGCAACTGAACTTTCTGGCCTTGTTGCATACCACGGTCAGGAAGGGGGCGGTTCATTTTCGTCGGATTCACGAATTCATGTGATGACTCTCCATAACTCAAAGGGTACGGAGTTCCGAGCCGTCCACATTTTCGCTGCGGAAGAGCTTCATGGGTTTCCACTTCGCCGAACCAAGTTGGCCTATACAGGTATCACCCGAGCCCGTACTGCATTGAATGTGTTCCGAACAGGCCCCACAAGTGTAGGCCTCGAGAATGCCTTCGCGAAACCGTCGCTCATGGACATGGATGCCCTCTTTGAGGAGGATGCATGAACGAAGTGATTCGATGGTTTGCAATCGGTAAAGAGGATTTACTGGATGTGCTCCTCGGCGAAGCATCGCCGAGCGGGCAATCCTCCAGCGTTCCGCCGCTGCCTGACCTTCGGGCCGGGAAACTCGCGCTTGGGTACAGGGCGGACGACTGCGTGGCGATGTCCCCAATGTGTGGGCCCGCGCTAGTGATCGTTGAGGACGACTCCGCCACAGAAACAATGTCGTGGCTACGCGCGTTCGCCGACGAAGCGTTTCCCATGAGTCAGTTTGCGCGAATAGTGAAACTCAGTGACTGGGTCATGTTCTCGTCAATGCGGAAGAACTTCAGCCAGGTTGGAGATTTCTACCCGGAGAGGTGGGCTTCGGTTTCGGTTGGTGAAGTGATGGCACAGGCCGAGTCGGATGTCGATTTGCAGAACATGCCGCTGTCCCGCTTGGCAAGTTCACTAACTTTGCCAGTTGGACGAGCCTCCCATCTTTTTGACAGCGGCGACGCGACCCAGCAATGTGTGGATAGACTTCGGATCGTTTCGAGCGATGCGAGGTTCGTTCATAGACCCATAACCGTTTCTCAACTCACTCCTATCTGGGCTCTATGCAGCGCCAGGATTGGGGGCCATCTTGAGGCGCAAGAGTCAGCTCAAATGGTGGTCAAGGCGGCAAGCGGATACTTTCGCGACCAAGCGGACCTAATGCCACCAGAAGACGGTCTCTTCCTTGAGCGCTATGTGGGTCTCCAAAGCGATTCCGCGGAGGAGCGCGTCATGGCGTTCAATGAGTTCTCTCGCGATGTTCTCAAGTTCCCAGCCTCGCAGTTAGCGTCGTCGGGTGCGCCCCTGCTCGCTGCAGCCGCCTTCATGGTGGGGCGCAGCACATCTCATGTGTTCCTGTTGAATCACTTTCGTAGAGCAGCACCCGTGGCGTTTGCTTGGTTTGGCCTGATAGCTGCCCTCGCAGGCTCACGCTGCTGGGATGGCGAATGGCTGCGGGCAGTCAAGGGTGCGGAGCGCCTTCTCAAGCCTCGGTTCGAATGGACCGACACCTCACCAGCAGACATTGGATGGCCTGAGTTCGCATGGCTCGCCAGCTTGCGCGACGATGTCTACCAGTTGGTAGAACTGCCTAAGATGCTGCCGCGTACTCTCGGGGTCGAGGTCGTGCCCGGTGTTGTACTACAGGTTCGCCTTGGACAGGGAAGCGGAGGCGATGAGATGCACGCTGTTCGTGTGACCTCTGCGAGGGAGCATGAATTGGCGGATGCACTCAACCAAATCCTGGAAGTTGCACTAAAGGTCCGAGGACATGAAGTGCGAAGCAATGCCCCTGAACGTGGCCGCTACGCCGGGCGTGGCCGCCAATCTCAACAGTCTTTCGACCTAGATCAACAGTCTTTCGACCTAGAGGACCGCCCAACCGGCATCACAGGTAAAACATCTAGTGGGAAAAAGGGTAAGCGCGACATAGAGAGCCCCTGAACTTAGCGCTAGCAAGGTGCCGAGCACGACCGCTGGGGCCTTTCATCAAGACAGCGGCAATCTACCTAGGCGCCTAACGGAGAAAGCTGACTAGTCTGAAGTCATATTGCGTGTGTCAGCGTCGATCAGCAAAACGCCTTTTGTTGTGTCTCTGCTTGGCGGGCACTAATGGCCTTTGTTGTCATGTAACTCGGGTAAAAAGACGTGGTGAGTTACGAATTCCGTGGAGGCTCCTTATGATTGACCTAGCCAAGTTGTTTTTCGAGAAAGTTCCGAAGTTTTTTTTCGATCACTTGCCTCGCCGCAGCGGCATCTCGCGACTTGAGAAAATCGCATTTGAATGCGACGCACTAGCGACTGCACTAGAGCTGCAAGGCGCACCTTTTCCAGTTTCACGATTGAAGCTGCAACTGAGTCGGTTTCGAAATCAGCCACCCGAGAAGATCGAAGAAGAAAATATTGACGAAATTGTGGAGGATATCGAGGATAGATTGATAGATCTAGATAACCTCTCTGCTCAGACCGAGAGCCCGCGGAGTACATTTCTTGAGCAACAAAAGACGGCAAAGGAATTAAGGGCGATAGCGCTTAGGCTTCGCAACACTCGCACTAAAAAGCAGATTGTCCGGCGGGCGTTCGGGATCACAGCAGCGGTTACGGTTGTTGGCTTTGCACTATTTGGCGGCTCCAGACTATTAGAGTCTTGGAAATCGTGGAAGCGCTCTTCGAGAGCAAGAACCGAATTTGTCAAAGCCAATGTAAAGAGGATGGACGGACCGTACACCATTGATACTTGGGATAGCGGGCTTGCGCCTTCAGCAAATTGGAGAGTTGTCGACAGGGAGTTCAAGCTTATTCGATTCAACCCAGAGTTCCCGGCGGCTCCGCGTGAGCCTGGGGAACGGATCGCCAATGTGGAATCAACAGTTGCAAGGCTTAGCGCTTTTCTTGCCCAAAAGCCTCCGCCTCCCGCTGTAATCATTAAAGGTCGACTAGGAGAAGGGATGGGATACGTCCCGGCGCACCTCTTTTCCAGGCTGCTTGAAAATGCATTAAACGCAGACAACTTTGACGCATCATTTGCCGGATACAAACGCTGGGTGTTTACTGTTGATCAGACCCAGCTACAGCACTTTAGCGATGCCACAAAATATCCAGTGGACGATTTTCGAAAGTTCCTCCTAGATAAGGCAAAAAAGCATCTTCTGCCAGAGACACTTACGGATGAAGCGATATTCGAAAATTCTATTATTATTTTTAACAACACGCCGACTTTGGCACTGGCAAAGCTGCTGCCTATCTTAATAGCCGCCGCCGAAGAGTGGTTCGCCACTATGGTCGTCTCTATACCAATTCAAGGCCTGACTGGACTAAATTCCCTCTCGCTTCAGAAAGGCATTCAACTCGAGCTTTTGGCGTACAAGGACGACGTGCAAACTCTAAGTAATCTGGCAACGGTATCGCTGACTCATTATTTAAACAGTAGGAAAACGCTGGCCAGAGACAGTGGCCACATTCAAAAGGCTGCAGCGGTCATGCTTTCCGACCCTTTCGCACCGCACATGCTTGCGAACTGGCGAATATCCAGACACTACATTCGAGCGCGATTCGAAGGAGTGACTGACCTTGCCTCAATGAAACCGCTTTCTCCTGTCGATAGCACCGCAGTTGCCTCTACTGCCGTTAAGGCAGCCCTTGATGCCTATGTCAATAGCTGGCTGGGAGAACTTAGTAATAAATCCCCTCTCATTCAGTTTAGCAGGCTCACAACACTTATCAGGGATGCTCTATTGCGTTCCGGCTCGAATCAGCCCTTTACTGATACCGATTGCTACGAGTTAATCATCGCATCAGGTATCGTTGAACGAGGATCAGTTGAAATCGAAAATGTGCGACTAGTCATCAAGGGATCTCCATTCTTCAAGTCGGATTCGAACGGTGAAATGACTTGGTTGCCATTTACCCCCAACGTTAGCCAAATAATCTCGTAGAGACTGTAATGGCTGCAGCGGCTGCAACGACGCTGGAACGAGCGCGCGTGCGCGTCAAACAACTTCTTCTGCCCTTGGATGGGATACGCCACCAGCCAGAAAGCCCGGCTCGCGCACAGCTTTAAATGCGCGACCCCCACGTTGTACAACACGCCGCCCACAACATCGCCTCGTCGCTCCAGTCAAACTGGAACGCCTCGCCCAGCTCAAAGCTCAAGGGCACGAAGGCCTTGGCAGGCCTGCGTCCGAGCGCGTACGCCACGAGCGGATGAAGTCCGTGACCGCGCTGTAGCCACCGCGGTAAACCTGCGTCTAGATCTATAGTCCGCTCGACTTCGCTGCACAGGTTGTTTAAGAGGCCGCTCTTGGAAAGCGAAATTGACGTGCGCAACTTCCGCTTTGGGCTCGGAACCAGCCGGTCACTGCGAAAACCTGAATGCCCGTTTTGGGTCTTTAACGGCCATGAAGCCTGACAACGAGGCAGGCCCGCTTTCGAGGAACACAGCGGACTTTACAAACCACCGTGGGGAATGATCGAGTGACCGACGAAGTCGCTATTTCTTTAGTAGCTGCTTGAGCATATCCCCTGGGGGTTAGAGGCGTATTTGGCATAAGTGTTAAGTGGGAGCAACCTAGTTATCCAGTCGCAGACGCCACCGTGGTCGACCGCACCGACGCCCACATGCACCACATGTTTGCCATTTTTGATGGGCAGTGCTTGCTCAATGGAAGCTACAACCCGAAGCCAGTCACGGACACACTATGTTCTTTGCCTGCTCTTAAATCAATAGCTGCTTGAGCAATGTATCTCTGGGCTGTTGGCCGATTTGGCTCATATTCCAGCCCGTCTTCATGCCGCACTACACTTTTGACTGTGTGAGTTAAAAACCCCGAGAGGAAACGGTGTCATGAACATCTTGTCAATCGCCAACGGCCAGCTCTGGCACACCCAAGGCTCGGCGCCCGCCAACCAACTGCAATCGCAGTTCGCCAAGGAACTGATCGAGCGCGAAGCCCAGAGCCGCCGCACCACCGGCTGGAAGCATGCCGAGCGTGAGGGTCAATCCGGCATGCTTTCCGGCTCGCAGCTGTGGGGCCGAGGCGGCGGTAGTGGCGAGCTGGCACCGCCGCGCTATTTGTATGCCTGCACCGGTGCCGACCCGCAAACCCTGTACTACACCTTGAGCGTGGCCCGCAGCGTGGGCCTGTTTCGCTACCACGTGGGCGAGCAGCGCGAGGTGCGGCTGTTTCACCGCAACAAGGTGCCGGTGCTGGGCATGGCGTTTGACCCGCGCGCCAACCGCATCATTTTGGCTAACGGTAACGACGATGGCACGGCCCAGCTGGATGTGTATGACGACGAAGGCAACCACAAAGGATCGATCACCGGTGGCGACTGCGTGGACGCCGCGCCCGCGATGATTCCGGCGCTGGCCTCCACCCTCATTTACCAGTCGTGCGGTGTGGCGCGTCACCCGCAAACCGGCCAGGTGGTGGCCATGGGCCACAGCACCATCAACCGCTTGAACTACGCCAACGGCCAGCTCGACACCATTCTGGAAGACCCGGCCTACGACTTTGTGGCCCCCAAAGCTGGTGTCGACGGCACGCTGTACGCCATTCGCCGCCCGGTCGAAAAACCGGTGCAAGAGCAGGCGGGCAGCGCCATTAAAGACACCTTGCTGCTGCCCTTTCGCCTGGGCAAAGCCATCTTTGGCTACCTGAACTTCTTCTCGATGATCTACGGCAAAGAACCCTTGCGCTCCGCCGGCGGCCCCCGCACCCCTGAGCTGGACCAAGACCTGGGCAAGCTGTGGCTGCACGGCCGAATGATCGAGCTGTCCAAAATCAAACTCGATGCGCAATACAACGGCAGCCTGGTGCCTGCGTCGTGGGAGCTGGTCTGCCTGCCGCCCAACAGCTCGGCGATGCAGGTGCTGGCGTCACATGTGGCCAGTTTTGATGTGACGGCCGATGGCACCGTGGTCTACACCAATGGCTATGACTTGACCGCGCTGCGCGGAGGAACTGCGCAGAAGCTGGGGCGGCACGAGTTGGTGGAAGGCGTAGCAGTGGGGTGAGGCTCAGCAACGCTTGCTGGGCTTTCTGTTTGGTCAGCCGGGCCGCAGCTAGTACGCCAATGAGTTATTGGCCTGGCAGGTGGCCCATTTACGCCGAACTGTGTGGCATTGCATGCAAAACGGTTGGCCTTTTGGGTACCTCTTGCAACTCCACCGGGGCTTGGGATGGATTCCATACCCAGGACTGGCATTTGCTGCGCAAAACAAGCTCACGTGCGCTACCAGAGCGCACAACCAGCTATTAAAACAAGAGCGTTGATCGATACAGCCTAAACCTGCTGCTGGGCCAAATGCGCCATCAGCAACCGCGCCGGAGCGCTCAAGCCGGCCGCGTCTTTGCAAAACACCGCAAACTGCCGCTGCGCCCACGGCTCAGCCAGCGGGATCACGCGCAGGCCGTACACCTGGGCGTAGGGCTGGGCCACCTGGCTGGGCACCACGCTGATGGCCAGGTTGGCGCGCACCACACGCAGGGCGGCATCAAAGTTGGAGACGATCACGCGGTAGTGCAGGGTGCGGCCTTCTACGGCGGCGGCGCGCTGCAGCATCACCTGCACGGCGCTGGTCACCGGCAGGCTCACATGGTCGTAGTCCAGGGTTTGCGCAAACTGCAGGCTGTCAAACGCGGCCAGGGGGTGGCCGGTGTGAGCCACGATGGCCAGGTTGTCGCGGCGGTAGGGCTGGCTGGCCAGGCCGTGGCGGTCGGCCGCGTCCCAGCACAGGCCCAAGGCCGCGCGGCCTTCGCGCACACCGGCCACCACCTCGTGGCTGAGCTGCTCCTGAATGTCGATGCGAATGTCGGCGCAATCCGGGTTTTGCAAAAAGCTGGCCACATCGTCGGCCAGCGAGCCGGCCAGCACCGAGGCAGTGGCCAGCAGCCGCACCTGGCCACGCACGCCGGTGGCATAGGCGGCCATGTCAAAGCCAATGCGCTGGGCGCTGGCCAGCATCTGGCGTGCATGCTCCAGCAGGGTTTCGCCGGCGGGCGTGGGCTCCACCCCGTGGCGGCGGCGCACCAGCAGCGGCGTGCCCACGGTGTGCTCCAGCTGCGCCAGGCGCTTGCTGATGGCCGAGCCCACCCGATTGGCCTGGGCAGCGGCGCGGGCGATGTTGCGGGTCTCGCACACGGTCACAAACAGGCGCAGGGTGGTCAAATCCAGGTCGTGCATTGAGGTGTTCCAGTTTGGAAATTCAAGACTGATTAACTTTCACTTTACTTGTTTTTTGGAATATCTAAACTGCTGCTCAATCAACACATCGGCTCCACATGCACCCCAACAATCCTGTAACCCGCACCGCCATCGTGCGAGAAGTTGGCCTGCGCGACGGCTTGCAAAACATCGTCCGCACGCTGCCCACCGAGCAAAAAATACAGTGGATGGCCGCCGCCTACGAGGCGGGCCAGCGCGAAATAGAGGTGGGCTCGTTTGTGCCCGCGCATTTGCTGCCGCAACTGGCTGACACCGCTGAACTGGTGGCGTTTGCCAACACCTTGCCGGGTCTGATGGCCTCGGTGCTGGTGCCCAATTTGAAAGGTGCGCAGCGGGCGTTTGATGCGGGCGCGCATTCGCTGCTGGTGCCGCTGTCAGCCAGCCATGCGCACAGCCTGGCCAACTTGCGCAAAACGCCCGATGAGGTGCTGGCCGAGATTGGCCGCATCGTGGCCGCGCGCGATGCCGCGGGTGTGGACACGCTGGTCGAGGTGGGCATCAGCACCGCGTTTGGCTGCACGCTGCAAGGTGAGATTCAGCCATCTGAAGTGCTCAGGCTGGTGCAGGGTGTGCTGGACGCTGGCGTGCAAGGCATTGGCCTGGCAGACACCGTGGGCTATGCCAACCCGGCCAGCGTGCAGGCGCTGTTTCGGCAAGCCAAAGCCATTTCAGGCGATGTGCTGAACACCGCCCACTTTCACGACACGCGCGGCATGGGCCTGGCCAACAGCCTGGCCGCCTGGCAATGCGGCATCACCCGGTTTGACGCCAGCCTGGCCGGCCTGGGCGGCTGCCCGCATGCGCCCGGTGCCAGTGGCAATGTGTGCACCGAAGACCTGGTGTTTATGTTGGAGAGCATGGGGATTGATACGGGTGTGCATTTGCCTGCTTTGCTGGTTCTGCGCCAGCAGGTGGCGGGATGGCTGGATGGCGAAACCTTGCATGGCACGTTGTGGCGGGCCGGGGTGCCCAAAACGTGATTGAACGGCCCACTTTTGAGTCAAATCAGGCAAACGTGCGCACTGGGAGCGCACGAATAGCTACTGATTTGGTAGCGAATCGAGGCCCGGTGACATGCGTAGATGTCGGGGGTTGCCCGACAGCAACTCACTTTCTTTTGCGTCGCCAAAAGAAAGTAAGCAAAGAAAAGGCGACCCGCAGTCTGGGTCCCTACGCTTCGCTGCGGGCACCTTGCGGTGCTCAAACCCAGTGGGGTCACGTGCAAACTCGCCTGCGGCTCAAACAAGCACGTGCCCTGATCCACTGGCTTTTGCGCTCCTCAGCCCAGCCTGAACGGGTTTCTGTCATTTTTTTCAGCGTTTTATGCCTTTAGTGTAGGCCCAGATAGCACAGATAGCTATGATTTACGTAGCAAAGAAAACACATGACTCAAACTAATAAAGCCCAGCCTTTAGCCGGTCTCCGCGTCGTCGAATTCACCCACATGGTCATGGGCCCCACCTGCGGCATGGTGCTGGCTGACATGGGGGCTGAGGTCATCAAGGTGGAGCCGATTGCCGGTGACCGCACGCGGCATTTGCTGGGCGCGGGCGCGGGGTTTTTTCCCATGTTCAACCGCAACAAGAAGAGCATTGCCATCGACCTGCGCCAAGCCGAGGGCGCGGCGCTGGCCCGCCAGTTGGTGGGCACGGCGGATGTGATGGCCGAGAACTTCAAGCCGGGCACCATGACGCAATACGGGCTGGACTATCCATCGCTGGCCGAGGTCAACCCGCGCCTGATCTACATCAGCCACAAAGGCTTTCTGCCCGGCCCTTACCAGCACCGCACCGCGCTGGATGAAGTGGTGCAAATGATGGGCGGCCTGGCCTATATGACCGGCCGCTCCGGCGACCCGCTGCGTGCGGGCACCAGCGTGAACGACATCATGGGCGGTATGTTTGGTGCCATTGGTGCCTTGGGCGCACTCATTCAGCGCGGCATCACCGGGCGCGGCCAGGAGGTGCAAAGCGCGCTGTTTGAAAACAATGTGTTTCTGGTGGGCCAGCACATGCTGCAATACGCCATCACCGGCCAGCCCGCCGCGCCCATGCCCGAGCGCATTTCGGCCTGGGGCATTTACGACGTGTTCACCGTGAAAGACGGCGAGCAGATATTTCTGGCCGCAGTCAGCGACGGGCAATGGGTCACCTTTTGCGACGCACTGGGCTTTGCAGATTTGAAGGCGCAGGCGCGTTACGCCACCAACAACCAGCGCGTGCAACAGCGCGCAGAGCTGATGCCCGTGCTGCGTGAGCGCCTGGCCTCGCGCAGCGCTGCAGACCTGGCCGCCACCTTTGAAAAAGTGGGCCTGCCGTTCGCTCCCATCCGCAAACCCGAAGAGCTATACGACGACGAACACCTGCTGGCAACCGGCACCCTGGCCGACATCACCTTGCCCGACGGCGAGCGCGCCGGGCAAACCACGCAGACCACCTTGCTGCCCTTTACGCTGGGTGGCGAGCGCATGGGCGTGCGGCTGAACCCGCCGACCAAGGGGCAGCACACCGATGATTTGCTGGCGAGTCTGGGGTATGACGCGGTGCAGATTGAGGCGCTGCGGGCGAAGTCGGTGGTGGCTTAGCGCGGGGGCAGTTGGCAGACTTTGAACGCAGAGGACGCGAAGGTTGCGCAGAG
The DNA here is from genome assembly GCA_013297875.1 of Comamonadaceae bacterium. Taxonomy (GTDB): domain Bacteria; phylum Pseudomonadota; class Gammaproteobacteria; order Burkholderiales; family Burkholderiaceae_C; genus JAAFIW01. The sequence continues at coordinate 231,925 of JAAFIW010000002.1, forward strand.
GACGCAGAAGAACAGCCAAAGCAATTTTTTGGTTTTCAACTGAATCAGGACTTACGCAAAACCATCCGAACGCTTGGTTGTCATCCCCGCGCAGGCGGGGATCCAGGCGCGAAGACTGCGAGGCCAACGGGTTTTGCGGCTCTCAGGGGTAGATTCCCTCCCCCGATCAGGTCGAGGGCAGGCTCTTCGCGGGAATGACGGAATTGAGTTGTGTGCGTAAGTTCTATGAATCCCTTTTTGAATCTTTTTTTCCCCTGACTCCTTCTGCGTCCTCTGCGTAACCTTCGCGTCCTCTGCGTTCAAAAATCCCCTCTCCAACAAAACCAAACCACGTCATGAAAACCGCCACAACCACCCGCCGCACCGCCATCGCCCTGGTCTCAGCCCTCACCCTTCCACGCTGGGTGTTCGCCCAAGACGGCAAAGTCGTCAAATTCATCCTCCCCGTCAGCGCAGGTTCCGGCGTAGACGGCATTGCCCGCGCCGCGCAAAACCAGCTGGCCAAAGCCTTGGGCCATGGCGTGGTGTTTGAAAACCAGCCCGGCGCAGGCGGTGTGGTGGGCACGGCCGCGATGATCAAATCCGCACCCGATGGCTTGACGCTGAGCATGGTCTCCAACAACCACGTCATCTACCCCAGCGTGCTCAAAAGCGTGCCCTTTGACCCGATCGCCGACATCACCCCCATTGCCATCGTCGGCGCCACGCCGCTGGTGCTGGTGGTCAACCCCAAAGTGCCTGCCAAAAACATGGCTGAGCTGGTGGCCCTGTTCAAAGCCAAGCCTGGCCAATACAACTACGCCTCATCAGGCAACGGCACCATCCTGCACCTGGCGGCCGAGCTGTTCAAAGACGTGACCGGCACCTTTTCCACCCACATTCCCTATCGAGGCTTCGCGCCCATGCTGCAAGACATCGTCAGCGGCCAGGTCGACTGGGGCGTGGGCGCGCTGCCGGCGGTGCTCGGCCAGATCAAAGCCGGCAACCTGCGTGCCATCTGCGTCTCAGCGCCCGAACGCATCCCCGCAGCACCCGACATTCCCACCTCGGCCGAGCAGGGCTTTCCCAAGTATTTGGTGGAAGGCTGGATTGCAGTCGTCGGCCCTAAAGGCATGCCCCCGGAGCAGGTCAAACGCATCAACACCGCGTTTGCCACCGCCTTTGCAAGCCAGGAAGTCAAAGAAGCCATGGCCAAACAGGGCAACACCATCACCATCAGCACGCCTGAGGCAGCGCTGGCGCATTTCAAGGGCGAGTTGGTGCGTTATGCGGGGTTGGTGAAGAAGGCGGGGGTGGTGGCGCAGTGATTCGGCATGACAGGGGCGCTATAAATAGAGTAGCTGCTTGAGCAGTTTTTACCTGGGCGAGTGGGCGATTTGACCTGAAAACATGCATGCCTCATACCCGTCATTCCCGCGCAGTCGCGCGTCCATCTGCGCAAGCCTGTCAGAAACGGCGCGCTTAGATGTAGCATTGCATCACTTTTGATGCATCAATAAGGCCACTGCATGCGCACCACTGTCACCATCGACGACGCCCTGTACGAAAAAGCCATGGAAATGGCTGATACCAACATGGATAAATCAGACATCTTTCGGGAAGCCATGAAGACGTTTGTCCGGGTGCAGGCCGCCAAGCGGCTGGCAGCGTTGGGCGGCGCGATGCCCGAGATTCAAGACGTGCCGCGCCGGCGGGAAGAGCCGACACCGTGAATGTGCTGGTTGATACGTCCGTGTGGATAGACCATTTCCGCCGCCGCAATGACGCGCTGGTCGATCTCATCGGGCTAGACCTTGTGCTGACGCATCCGATGGTGATGCTGGAGCTGGCCTGCGGAACGCCCCCGGCACCGCGCAAGCAGACGCTGAGCAACATCGCCCTTTTGCAAACCTGCAACCAAGCCAGCATGGGCGAGGTGATGGAATTCATCGAGCGGGAAAAGCTGTACGGGCTCGGTTGTGGCTTGGTGGATATGAGCTTGTTGGCCTCTACGCTGGTGACGCCAAGCTCCAGGTTGTGGACGCTGGACAAGCGCCTGGCTGCGCTGGCTGGGCGTTTCGGCGTGGCCTATGGGGCGACGATCCGTCATTGATTCGGTTTGAGTTTTCCGTTCGGGCCGAGTGGGGAACCCCCGCAAACAGAACCCCTTTCAGGCTGGGCTGAGGAGCGCAAAAGCCAGTGGATCAGGGCACGTGCGGGGGAACCTCTGCACAAGTCCTTGCGGCCTGTGATCGCGCGGTCTCGGGCGGTCCGCTGCGTTGCTTTTATTGCCAATAGCACCGCTATTGGCTGCAAAAAGACGCCTTGCATCCCATCCCGATCCGCGCGCCACAGTTCCACAAGAACTTATGCAGAGCTTCCCTCTGAGCCGCAGGCGAGTTTGCACGTGACCCCACTGGGTTTGAGCACCGCAAGGTACCCGCAGCGAAGCGAAGGGCCCAGACTGCCGGGTCGCCTTTCTTTTTCTTACTTTTCTTTGGCGACGCAAAGAAAAGGCAGGCGCTTGTCGGGCGACCCCGACATCTACGCACGCCACTGAGCCCTGTTTTGCTACTGAATTAGTAGCTGCTTGTGCTCTACCAGGTTGCAAGTTAGCTAGATTTGACTCAAAAATTGGAACGGAAATCCCCTCAAATCCGCCGCCTGCGCGGCACCACCTGCAACTGCACATTCGACTGACTCGGCGTCGCACCCACGGTGATGTTCAGCGGTGCCAGATCCAGCAACTGGTCGGCCTGCCACACACGCACCTGGGCGGCTCCGTCGGGCACGTCGGTGAACTGGGCGACGCCGTCGGCATTGGTTTTCAGGGCCCAGGGCGAGTCGCTCACGTACACGTGGCCACGCATGCTGCTGTGCAGGTGGCAGCCCAGCAGCATGGCACCGGGTTTGTCGACGGTGATGGAGGCGGCGGATGCGGGGCGGCCTTCTGCCTTGCCGTCCAGCCGCAGCTCGAAGCCGCCTGCTGTGCCCGCCGCGAATTGCGCCATGCCTGCCGCCGAGCCACGCACGTGGTGCTCCCAGGTGTCGTTGTTCATGAAGCTGAGCTTGGAGCCCACCGGCACCACCGAGACCTGGGGCTGAAACTGCATCTTGAATTGGGTGATGGTGGTCTGCTGCGGCAGCGCTTCTTTGGGCTGGCCAGGGTTTTTGGTGAGCACCACCACCACGGCATCGGGCACGGGCTTGCCTTCTTTGTCGGTGACGGTGACGGAGACGGTGCCGGCCAGGCAGGTCAGGGGTAGCAGGGCCAGAGCGGCAAGGAGTCGGGTGAGGTGGGTCATGGCCATTGAGGTGCGTAGTGGTTTGATAGACATACGTGGTGGGAGCCCAAGCGGATGCAAGACATGTCTAAATTTCCTGTTTGTCGATTGCCTGGAAAACAGAACACAGAGGCACAGAGACACAGAGGTAAGAAGAGGAAGAAAAACAAGGGGTTGTGACGGCAGAGGTTTTCAAAGCCTTTGGCTGCATTCGAGCTTGCTGCTCCTCTGTGTGCCTCCGTGCCTCTGTGTTCTGTTTCTTGTATCTCGATTGCCTGGAAAACAGAACACAGAGGCACAGAGACACAGAGGTAAGAAGAGGGAGAAAAACAAGGGGTTGTGACGGCAGAGGTTTTCAAGCCCTTTGCCTGCATTCGGGGTTGGTGTTCCCTCTGTGTACCTCTGTGCCTCCGTGCCTCTGTGTTCTGTTTCTTGTGTTTGCCTTGCCCAGAACACAGAGGCACAGAGGAAAGAGGAGGAAGAAAAACGGGTTATGCGGGCGTCAAGATGGGTTTGCAAACTCACATCCACAGCGCCCGCCAAACCATGACCGGCACATCCCAGCCGGTGATGCGCACCCGCTGGCGGTCGCTGCGCCAGCGAATCGCTTCGATTTTGTCCAGGATGCGCAGACCGCCTTGCACCACCAGGCGCAACTCCCAACCGGCCCGGCCGGGCACCTGGTGCACCAGTTTTGAGCCATTTTGCATGGTAGCCCTTGCAGATCCTGCTAGGGAAGCTATCAAAACAGGAGTGGCTGGGTGTTCATTCAAGGCGCTCAGGTCGGTGTGCGGCAGGCCATGGGCGGCGCAGTCAGCCAGCGGCAGGTAGTAGCGGCCACGGGGAATGTCCACGCTGATGTCTTGCCAGAAATTGATCAGTTGCAGCGCTGTGCAGATCGCGTCGCTGCGTTCCAGGGCTGTTTCGTCGCAGATGCCGTACAGGTGCAGCAGCAGGCGGCCGACCGGGTTGGCCGAGCGGCGGCAGTAGTCCAGCAGCTCGGCCTCGTCGCTATAGCCTTGCGCGGCGGCGGTTTTGTGCACGTCTTGGGTGAAGGCACTGAGCAAGTCGGCTAGCAGGGGCTGGGGCAGGTGGTGCTGGGCAATGGCGACCTGGAGCGGCGCAAACACATGGGGCCAGCGAGGGCTTGATCGGGGCGTTGGGGCGTAGCAAGCGGCCAGGTCGGCAGCAAATTCAGCCAGGTCGGCCAGGCGCTGGGCGGCGGGTGCATCGCCTTCGTCAGCGATGTCGTCGGCGGTGCGGGCAAAGCCGTAAATCGCGGCAATCGGAGCCCGCAAATGGGCGGGGCACAGCCACGACGCCACGGGGAAATTCTCGTAATGCTGGGCTAATTCGGCGCTTGCTGGGGAGTTGGGTTGGGTGCTCGGGTTCACCCCTGGATTGTCGCTTGACAGACCCGGATATTGGATTTAGATTACTAACCAGTCAGTCAGTAACACCATTTTCCAACTATGTCCAAACCCTCTTTTTCAGGCATTCACCGCAGCCACATCTCCCTGCTGCTGGCCGCTGCCCTGCTGGCCGCCTGCAGCAAACCCGCCCCCACCGAAGAGCCGGTGCGCGCGGTGCGGGTGCTCACCGTGGGTGAGGCGCGTTTTGATGCAACCTACGAGTTTGCCGCCGAGGTGCGGGCGCGCACCGAGTCGCGCCTGGGCTTTCGGGTGGCCGGCAAGATCATTCGCCGCCAGGCCGAGTTGGGCCAGCGCGTGAAGGCGGGCCAGGTGTTGGCGCAGCTGGACCCGCAAGACTACAAACTGGCCGCCGACGCAGCCCAGGCCCAGGTGGCCGCCGCCGCCACCAACCGCGACCTGGCAGCAGCCGATTTCAAGCGCTTCAAAGAGCTGAAAGAGCAGAACTTCATCAGCGGCGCCGAGCTGGAGCGGCGCGAGAGCGTGCTGAAGGCCGCGCAGGCCTCGCTGCAGCAGGCACAGGCGCAGCTCTCGTCGCAAGGCAACCAGGCACGCTACACCAACCTGGTGGCCGATGTGTCGGGCGTGGTGACGGCCGTAGAGGCTGAGCCGGGCCAGGTGGTCACGGCCGGTACGCCGGTGGTGCGCATTGCGCAAGATGGGGTGCGCGACGTGGTGTTTTCAGTGCCCGAAGACAAGGTGGCGGCGATTCGCGTGGGCTCGGATGTGGGTGTGCGCGTGTGGGCCGAGGCCTCGGCGCAAAAGGCCCAGCTGACTGGCAAGGTGCGCGAAGTGGCCGCCACTGCCGACCCGGTGACCCGCACCTTCCCCATCAAGGTGGCACTCGACGCGGCGGCCAATTTGCCCCTGGGCTCCACCGTGTACGTGACGCCGCAGGCCTTGGGCGCTGCCGGTGCCCAGGTCATCAAGCTGCCCACCACGGCGCTGCGCCAGGAAAGTGGCAACACCACGGTGTGGGTGCTGGACAAAGCCAGCATGGCCTTGAAAGCACAGCCCGTCACCGTGGCCACTGCCGACGGCAACGAGGTGGTGATTGCCAGTGGCTTGCAGCCCGGCATGCTGGTGGTGTCGGCCGGTGTGCATGTGCTGCAGCCGGGGCAAAAAGTGACGATTTATCAAGAAAAGGGGGTATCAGCCCAGGTGAATACTGCTCAAGCAGCTACTAAACCTGTAGCAAGTGCTTCTGCCTCCGGCGCGGTGAAGTGAGCCCGCCATGACGCAAGAACAACCCAAATCTGGCTTTAACCTGTCCAAATGGGCGCTGGACCATCCGGCGCTGACCCGCTACCTGATGGTGGTGCTGCTGCTACTGGGCGGCGCGGCCTACTTTCAGCTGGGGCAAGACGAAGACCCGCCGTTCACCTTTCGCGCCATGGTGGTGCGCACCAACTGGCCGGGTGCCACCGCGCAGCAAGTGGCCGAGCAAGTCACCGACAAGATTGAGCGCACCCTGCAAGAGGTGCCTTACGCCGACAAGATTCGCAGCTACTCCAAGCCGGGCGAGTCGCAAATCATTTTTCAGATTAAAGACAGCTCGCGCCCGGCCGATGTGCCCAACGTCTGGTACACCACCCGCAAAAAAGTGGCCGACATGCGTCACACCCTGCCAGCAGGCATTCAAGGCCCGTTTTTCAACGATGAGTTTGGCGATGTGTATGGCGTGATTTACGCACTGGAAGCCGACGGCTTTAACTATGCCGAGCTGAAAACATTTGCCGACGACGTGCGCCAGACCCTGTTGCGCGTGCCCGATGTGGCCAAGGTGGAGCTGTTTGGCGCGCAGGACGAAAAGCTGTACATCGAACTCTCGCAAAAGCGCCTGTCGCAGCTGGGGCTTGATTTCGGTGCTGTGCTGGCGCAGCTGGGTCAGCAAAACGCCATTGAGCCTGCGGGCACGGTGCAAACGCCGCTGGACGTGGTGCAGGTACGGGTGGCCGGGCAGTTCAATGCGGTGGAAGATTTGAAAGCCATGCCGATTCGCGGAAGCTCGGGCAACCAGCTTAGGTTGGCCGACATTGCCGAGATCAAGCGCGGCTATGCAGACCCACCGTTTGTGAAGGTGCGCCACCAGGGCAAAGAGGTGATTGCGCTGGGCGTGTCCATGGCCAAGGGTGGCGACATCATTGCTTTAGGCAAGTCGCTGAAAACCACCTTCGCCAAAATCGAGCAAAACCTGCCGGCGGGCATCAAGCTGGTGCAGGTGCAAGACCAGCCCAAGGCGGTGGCCAAATCGGTCAACGAGTTTGTGGCCACCTTGATTGAGGCGGTGGTGATTGTGTTGGCGGTGAGTTTTCTGGCGCTGGGCTTTCACAAGCGGCAAGGGCAGGTGCCGTTCTACCGGCGCTACTACATCGACATGCGGCCCGGCCTTGTGGTGGGCATCACCATTCCGCTGGTGCTGGCCGTCACGTTTTTAGCCATGCTGTACTTTGGCATTGGCCTGCACAAAATCTCGCTGGGCTCGCTCATCATCGCTTTAGGTTTGCTGGTGGACGACGCCATCATTGCGGTGGAAATGATGGTGCGAAAAATGGAAGAGGGCTACGACAAAGTACGTGCCGCAACCTTTGCCTATGAGCTCACCGCCATGCCCATGCTCACGGGCACCTTGATCACCGCCACCGGCTTTTTACCCATTGGCCTGGCCCGCTCACTCACCGGTGAATACACCTTTGCCATTTTTGCGGTGACGGTGATTGCGCTGGTATTGAGCTGGATCGTGTCGGTGTATTTCGTGCCCTACCTGGGCGTGTGGCTGCTCAAGCACAAGCCCGTACCCGCAGGCGGGCAGCCGCAGCACCACGAGCACTTTGACACGCCGTTTTACAACGTCTTTCGCCGCACGGTGAACTGGTGCGTGCAATACCGCTGGATCACCATTGGTGCCACTGTTTTGGTGTTTGCATTGGGCATTTTTGGTATGGGCAAGGTGCAGCAGCAGTTCTTCCCCGACTCCAGCCGCCCTGAAATCTTGATGGACATCTGGTTCCCCGAAGGCACCTCATTTGCGGCCAATGAGCAGGTGGTCAAGCGGGTCGAAGAGCGTTTGCTGAAAGAAGCTGGCGTGCTCACCGTGAGCACCTGGGTGGGCTCGGGCGTGCCGCGCTTTTATTTGCCGCTGGACCAGGTTTTTCCGCAAACCAATGTGTCGCAGTTCATCATCATTCCGCAAGATTTGAAGGTGCGTGAGAGCCTGCGCGTGAAGCTGCCCGCACTGATGGCGCAAGAGTTTCCCGAGGTGCGTGGCCGCGTGAAGCTGCTGCCCAACGGCCCGCCCGTACCTTACCCCGTGCAGTTTCGCGTGGTCGGCAGCGACCCGCTGGTGCTGCGCCAACGTGCCGACGAAGTGAAAGCGGCCATGCGCGAAAGCCCCAACACCCGGGGCACCAATGACAACTGGAATGAATCGGTGAAAGTGCTGCGCCTGGAAGTCGACCAATCTAAAGCCCGCGCGCTGGGCGTGACCAGTCAGTCCATCGCCCAAGCCTCTAAAACCATTCTGTCGGGCACCAACGTGGGTCAGTTCCGCGAAGGCGACAAACTGATCGACATCGTGCTGCGCCAGCCGCTGGACGAGCGCAACGCCATCACCGACATTGGCAATGCGTATCTACCCACGGCGTCGGGCCGCTCCATTCCGCTCACGCAGATTGCCAAGCCGGTGTTTGCCTGGGAGCCGGGCGTGATGTGGCGCGAGAACCGTAACTACGCCATCACCGTGCAAAGCGACATCATTGAAGGCCTGCAAGGTGCCACCGTCACGGCCGAGCTGCTGCCCAAGCTGAAAGCGCTGGAGGCCAAATGGCTGCCGGGTTACCGCATTGAGGTGGCTGGGGCGGTGGAAGAAAGCTCCAAAGGCTCTGCGTCAATTGCAGCGGGCGTGCCCATCATGCTGTTCATCACCTTTACCCTGCTCATGCTGCAACTGCACAGCTTCAGCCGCGCCATGCTGGTGTTCATCACTGGCCCCTTGGGCATTGCCGGTGTGGCCGGCGCGCTGCTGGTGCTGAACCGGCCGTTTGGCTTTGTGGCCTTGCTGGGCGTGATTGCACTGATGGGCATGATCCAGCGCAACTCGGTGATCCTGATCGATCAGATCGAGCAAGACCGTTCGCGCGGCATACCCGCGTGGGACGCCGTGGTGGAGTCGGCCGTGCGACGCTTGCGACCCATCGTGCTCACAGCAGCTGCGGCGGTGCTGGCGATGATTCCGCTGTCACGCAGCGTGTTCTGGGGGCCGATGGCCGTGGCCATCATGGGCGGTTTGATTGTGGCGACGCTGCTGACCTTGCTGTCGCTGCCGGCGATGTATGCGGCGTGGTTTCGGGTCAAGCGGTGAGGCCCTGAAAAGCGTCAATGGTGCCTACAAAATTTAATCTTCTACGCAACCTGAGAAATTTGGTGTCAATGGCGCTACGCTTTAATTCCTCCGAACATCAATTTCATTTTTAACCCAGAATTTCCATCATGGGCAACGCAATTGGCTTAATTGGTTTGGGTGCCATGGGCAGTGGGATGGCCAAATCCCTGCGCCGCGCCGGGTATGCACCTTATGTTTTTGACGTTCGCCGTGAGGTTGCACAGGCTTTTGCGACAGAGGGCGGCACGGCCTGCGCATCACCCGCTGCGTTGGCTGAAAAAGCCGATGTCGTGGTGTCTGTGGTGGTCAACGCTGCGCAAACCGAAAGCGTCTTGTTTGGCCACAACAACGACAACAGCGGCTGCGCCAGCGCCATGAAGCCCGGCAGCGTGTTTGTGATGTGCTCCACCGTCGATCCCAATTGGTCGATTGCTTTGGAAGCGCGCCTGGAAAAGCTCGGCATCTTGTACATCGATGCACCGATTTCCGGCGGTGCGGCGCGCGCAGCCAGCGGCGAGATGACGATGATGAGCGCTGGCAAACCGGAGGCCTTTGCCATCGCCGAGCCATTTTTACGTGCGATGGCTGGCACGCTGTACAAGCTGGGCGACAAAGCCGGTGCGGGCAGCAAAGTCAAAATCATCAACCAGTTGCTCGCCGGCGTACACATCGCCGCCGCAGCCGAAGCGATGGCGCTGGGCTTGCGCGAAGGCGTTGATCCGGCGGCGCTCTACGAGGTGATCACGCACAGCGCAGGTAACAGTTGGATGTTTGAAAACCGCATGGCACATGTGCTCGCGGCGGACTACACGCCGCTGTCAGCGGTGGATATTTTTGTGAAAGATTTAGGCCTCGTGCTCGACATGGCACGCGCCAGCAAATTTCCGCTTCCGCTATCCAGCACCGCGCATCAAATGTTCATGCAAGCTTCCACCGCAGGCTTTGCCAAAGAAGATGACAGCGCCGTGATCAAAATTTTTCCTGGTATTGAATTGCCGCAAAAGAAATAAATGCATCGGAACAAGGTGCTTCATTGCGCCGCCAAGCCCTCAAGGGTGCCTTGAGGCATCCCACTCATTACACCCAATCGCTCTCAATTCCATAGCTGCCTCAGCAATGAATACAAGGGCTGCAATCACGACGCATCGGTCAGATACATGCCGTTGGATAGTGCCAGTGCGTCCATCAGCGCCGCTGGTCACTCCGTCATCGCATAAAATACGCGGTTGCCTAAAAGCGCGGGTGGCGAAATTGGTAGACGCACCAGGTTTAGGTCCTGACGGTGGCAACACTGTGGGGGTTCGAGTCCCCCCTCGCGCACCAGAATTTTTCCGTCTTCCCAAGACAAGTAACAAGCACTGATTGAGAGATCCAGCATGGCCGTCACCGTTGAAACCTTAGAAAAACTCGAACGCAAGATCACCCTGGTATTGCCCGTGGGCATCATCCAGTCGGAAGTCGACAGCCGCCTGAAAAAGCTGGCCCGTACCGTCAAGATGGACGGCTTTCGGCCCGGAAAAGTGCCGATGAGCGTTGTTGCGCAACGCTACGCTTACTCCGTTCACTACGAGGTGATGAACGACAAAGTAGGCGAAGCCTTTGCGACCGCTGCCAACGAAGCCAAGCTGCGCGTCGCTGGCCAGCCCCGCATTTCAGAAAACGAAACTGCACCCGAAGGCCAAATGGCGTTCGATGCGATTTTTGAAGTGTTCCCAGATGTGCAAATTGGTGATCTGTCGACCGCTGAAGTGGAAAAAATCAGCGCTGAAGTGTCTGACAGTGCCATCGACCGCACCCTGGACATACTGCGCAAACAACGCCGCACCTTTGCTCAGCGTGGTCTGGATGCACAAGCCCAGGACGGTGACCGTGTGACGGTTGACTTTGACGGCAAGGTCGATGGTGAAGCCTTTCAGGGCGGCAAAGCCGACGATTTCCAGTTTCTGGTGGGCGAAGGCCAGATGCTCAAAGAGTTTGAAGATGCCGTGCGCGGCATGAAACTGGGCGAAAGCAAGACATTCCCGCTGGCTTTCCCGGAAGACTACAACGGCAAAGACGTGGCGGGCAAGCAGGCTGATTTCATGGTCACGATCAAGAAAATCGAAGCCTCACACCTGCCGGAAATCAATGAGGCCCTCGCCAAGTCGCTGGGCATTGCCGATTCGTCCATTGAAGGTTTGCGTGCCGATGTGCGCAAAAACCTGGAACGCGAAGTGAAGTTTCGCTTGCAGGCGCGCAACAAGCAGGCGGTGATGGATGCACTGGTTTCCAAAGCCGAACTCGATTTGCCCAAGTCCAGCGTGCAAGCTGAAGTGGATCGCATGATTGAAGGTGCCCGCGCCGATTTGAAGCAGCGCGGCATCAAAGACGCTGACAAGGCCCCCATTCCTGACGACGTGTTCCGCCCGCAAGCCGAGCGCCGCGTGCGCCTGGGCCTGGTGGTGGCCGAGCTGGTGCGTGCCCATGAGTTGCAGGCGCGCATGGAGCAACTGAAAGCGCATGTGGATGAGCTGGCCGCCAGCTACGAAAAGCCCGCCGAGGTGGTGCGCTGGTACTTCAGTGACAACCGCCGCCTGGCCGAGGTGGAAGGCCTGGTGATTGAAAACAACGTGACCGAGTTTGTGTTGTCCAAAGCCAAAGTGGTCGAGAAGTCAATGTCATTCGATGAGTTGATGGCCAACAACTGACCTGGGTTGGGAAGAGATTTTCAGATGGGGCTTGATGCTGTCGCGTCAGGCCCCAATTGTTTTGTTCAATTCACGGAGAAACCATGAGCGCACTCGACATTCAAGGCCTGGGAATGATTCCCATGGTGATTGAGCAATCTGGCCGCGGCGAGCGGTCGTATGACATTTACTCCCGGCTGCTCAAAGAGCGCGTCATTTTTCTGGTGGGCGAGGTCAACGACCAGACCGCCAACCTGGTCGTGGCGCAGCTGCTGTTCCTGGAAAGTGAAAACCCTGACAAGGATATTTCGTTTTACATCAACTCCCCCGGCGGTTCCGTGAGCGCAGGTCTGGCGATTTACGACACCATGCAGTTCATCAAACCCAATGTGTCCACGCTGTGTATGGGCATGGCCGCCAGCATGGGATCGTTTTTGTTGATGGCGGGTGCCAAGGGCAAGCGTTTTGCGTTGCCCAATGCCAAGGTCATGATTCACCAGCCATCTGGCGGCACATCCGGTCAGGCGACCGACATTGAAATCCACGCACGTGAAATCATCCGCACGCGTCAGCGGCTCAACGAGATTTATTCAGAGCGCAGCGGCCAGCCGATTGAGAAAATCGCCAGCGACATGGAGCGCGACCGTTACATGACGGCTGAAGAAGCCAAAGACTACGGTTTGATCGACGACGTATTGTCCAAACGGCCCTGACGAAGCCTTGGGCGGTATTTTTGACCAGTGACGGCGTTCGCCCGGCGGGGCGAGCGCCGTTTGCTTGTGGTTATCATTCGATTACACGATAACAAGGTGTTATTCCTATGGCCGAAAAACGGGGTTCCCCCAGCGAAAAAACCCTCTATTGCTCCTTTTGTGGCAAGAGCCAGCATGAGGTGAAAAAACTCATTGCGGGGCCGTCGGTCTTTATTTGTGACGAATGCATAGACCTGTGCAATGAAATTATTCGGGATGAACTCCCTGCAGCCGATGTGCGGGATGGCCGTGGCGAGTTGCCCACCCCGCTGGAAATCAAGACCAATTTAGACAACTATGTCATTGGGCAGGAGCCGGCCAAACGCGCACTGGCGGTGGCGGTATACAACCACTACAAGCGCCTGCGCCACAAGGAAAAAAGCAAAAAAGATGATGTGGAGCTGACCAAGAGCAACATCTTGATGATTGGCCCCACCGGCTCTGGCAAAACCCTGCTGGCGCAAACCCTGGCACGCATGCTGGACGTGCCGTTTGTCATGGCCGACGCCACCACTTTGACCGAAGCCGGCTATGTGGGTGAAGACGTGGAGAACATCGTCTCCAAGCTGCTGCAGAGTTGCAACTACGAGGTGGAGCGCGCGCAACGGGGCATTGTTTACATCGATGAGATTGACAAAATCTCCCGTAAATCAGACAACCCGTCGATCACCCGCGATGTGTCGGGCGAGGGCGTGCAGCAGGCGCTGCTCAAGCTGATTGAAGGCACCATGGCCAGCGTGCCACCTCAGGGTGGTCGCAAGCACCCCAACCAGGACTTTTTGCAGGTCGACACCACCAATATCCTGTTCATTTGTGGTGGTGCATTTGCTGGCTTGGAAAAGGTCATCGAGAACCGCACGGAAGCGTCTGGCATTGGTTTTGGTGCATCGGTAAAAAGCAAGGCACAACGCAGCCTGACCGAGGTGTTCAAAGAAGTCGAACCAGAAGACCTGATCAAGTTCGGCATCATTCCCGAGCTGGTCGGCCGCATGCCCGTGGTGGCCACGCTTACCGAGTTGAGTGAAGACGCGATGGTGCAAATTCTCACTGAACCCAAAAACGCGCTGGTCAAGCAGTACAGCAAACTGCTCGCGATGGAGGGCGTGGACCTGGAGATTCGCCCGAATGCGCTGCGTGCCATCGCGCGCAAAGCACTGGCACGTAAAACCGGTGCCCGTGGCTTGCGATCCATCCTTGAACAATCACTGATCAACACCATGTTTGATCTTCCCAACCAAACCAATGTGGACAAGGTTGTGGTGGACGAGTCCACCATCGAGGAGAACAAAGCGCCACTTCTCGTTTACCGTGAGGCGGCGAAAAAAGCCTAAGGACCGATATGTCTGGACAAACCCCCCTGCCTCCTGAGGCAATTGACCTGCCGCTGCTCCCGCTGCGCGACGTCGTCGTGTTTCCGCATATGGTCATCCCCCTGTTTGTAGGTCGCCAAAAAAGCATCAAGGCGCTGGAGGCCGCGATGGAAGCCGAGCGCCGCATCATGCTCGTGGCCCAAAAAGCCGCCGCCAAGGACGAGCCCTCTGTAGGCGATATGTTCGACGTCGGCTGTGTGTCGACGATTTTGCAAATGCTCAAGCTGCCCGATGGCACCGTGAAAGTGCTGGTTGAAGGTCAGCAACGGGCCAAAGTCAACCGCATTGACGACGGCGACCTGCATTTCTCGGCCAATGTGACGCCGGTGTCGCCCGCTGCGCTGCTGGTGCCCAAAACCAGCGAAATTGAGGCGCTGCGCCGGGCGGTGATGCAGCAGTTTGACCAATACGTCAAGCTGAACAAGAAAATCCCGCCGGAGATTTTGACTTCCATTTCCAGCATTGATGACCCCGGCCGTCTGGCAGACACCATTGCCGCCCATCTGCCGCTCAAGCTGGAAAGCAAGCAGGTGGTGCTGGATTTGTCTGACATCAAATTGCGTCTTGAAAACCTGTTCGAGCAGATTGAGCGTGAAGTCGACATTCTCAATGTCGACAAAAAAATCCGTGGTCGCGTCAAGCGCCAGATGGAAAAAAACCAGCGTGATTTTTACCTGAACGAGCAGGTCAAGGCCATCCAGAAAGAGCTGGGTGACGGTGAAGACGGCGTAGACATCGAGGAAATTGAAAAGAAAATCAAGTCCGCCAAGATGCCCAAAGAGGCGTTGAAAAAAGCGGAAGGCGAGCTGAAAAAGCTCAAGCTGATGTCTCCCATGTCGGCCGAAGCCAGCGTGGTGCGCAACTACATTGATGTCCTGGTCGGCTTGCCCTGGAGCAAAAAGACCAAGATCAAGCACAACCTGGCCAATGCCGAAGGCGTGTTGAATGAAGACCACTTTGGCCTGGAAAAGGTCAAGGATCGAATTCTTGAATATCTAGCGGTTCAACAACGTGTCGACAAGGTCAAGGCGCCCATCCTGTGCCTGGTGGGCCCGCCGGGTGTGGGCAAGACATCGCTGGGGCAGTCCATTGCCAAAGCCACCGGGCGCAAGTACGTGCGCATGGCATTGGGTGGTATGCGCGATGAGGCGGAGATTCGTGGCCACAGACGCACCTATATTGGCGCGCTGCCGGGTAAGGTGTTGCAAAGCCTGAACAAGGCTGGCACCCGAAACCCGCTGTTTCTGCTGGACGAAATCGACAAGCTGGGCACCGACTTTCGCGGTGACCCATCAAGCGCCTTGCTCGAGGTGCTGGATCCCGAGCAGAACCACACCTTCAGCGACCATTACGTGGAAGTGGACTTCGATTTGAGCGACGTGATGTTTGTCGCGACGTCCAATTCGATGAACATTCCGCCAGCCTTGCTGGATCGCATGGAGGTGATTCGCCTGTCGGGCTACACCGAAGACGAAAAAACCAATATCGCGCTGCGCTACCTGTTGCCCAAACAGTTGAAAAACAACGGCGTGAAAGAGGAAGAACTGCTGGTCACCGAAGAAGCTGTGCGCGACATCGTGCGCTACTACACCCGCGAAGCTGGTGTGCGTTCGTTGGAGCGCGAGTTGTCCAAAATCTGCCGCAAAGTCGTCAAAGGCTTGCTGCTGAAAAAGCTGACCCCGCAAGTCGTCGTCAACGGCGACAACTTGAATGACTTTTTAGGTGTCCGCAAGTTTACGTTTGGACGCGCAGAGCAGCAAAACCAGGTCGGCCAGGTGGTGGGTTTGGCCTGGACCGAAGTGGGCGGCGATCTGCTCACGATTGAAGCGGCGCTGACGCCGGGCAAAGGCGTCATCACACGCACCGGCTCGCTGGGCGATGTGATGAAAGAGTCGGTTGAAGCGGCCCGTACCGTGGTGCGTAGCCGATCACGCATGCTGGGCATCAAAGACGAAGTGTTTGAGAAAAAAGACATTCACATTCACGTGCCCGATGGCGCAACGCCCAAAGATGGCCCGAGTGCAGGTGCTGCGATGGCCACCGCTTTTGTGTCGGCCTTGACTGGCATACCGGTGCGTGGAGACGTGGCCATGACTGGCGAAATCACCTTGCGGGGCGAGATCACCGGCATTGGTGGCTTGAAGGAAAAGCTGCTGGCGGCTTTGCGTGGCGGCATCAAGACGGTGTTGATCCCCGAGGAGAATGCCAAGGATTTGCAGGAGATTCCAGACAACGTCAAAAGCGGTCTGGAAATCGTGCCGGTGCGCTGGATCGACAAGGTGCTGGAGTTGGCACTGGAGCGTCAGCCGGTTCCGTTGCTGGATGAAGAGCCGGCGGTGGCTGCCGTGCTGGAGGCCCCGGCAGTGGCCAGCCCACAGGCTCACATACCTGTGGCAATCAAACATTAAGTCAGTTTGTTGAAGACACCTCAAAAAATCGCATATAATTTGAGGCTCGAAATGCGGGAATAGCTCAGTTGGTAGAGCGCAACCTTGCCAAGGTTGAGGTCGAGAGTTCGAGACTCTTTTCCCGCTCCAGTTTTTCCAAAAAGGGAAGCCCAGGCTTCCCTTTTTTGTTATGTGACTTGGGTGGCGCAAGCTGCGTCGCAAGTCGTTTTCAGCGAAAATCGTACAAAACTCGGGCGCGATAGCAAAGCGGTTATGCACCGGATTGCAAATCCGATCAGTCCAGTTCGACTCTGGATCGCGCCTCCAAAAATTCGCACTTCAGCCCCGCAACCTTCAGGTCTCGGGGCTGTTTTGTTTCACAATGGCCGCTGACGGTTGATGTGTGGTTTGTGAGAGCCTCGATGGTGAAATTGGTAGACACAGCGGACTTAAAATCCGCCGCTTTCCCGAGAGGGGGCGTACCGGTTCGATTCCGGTTCGAGGCACCACGGACAGACATCGCGTCGATTTTTCCCCAACATCTGAACGTGGAGACTGCTTATGCCGCGCTACAACGCACCCTTTGAAATCCATGTTCACGGCGATGTGCCGTTGCGCGACGATGTGAGCTTTGAGCAGCTGCAAGACGCGCTCAAGCCGCTTTGGAAATATGCCGGGGCTCGCTCGCTGGCCGATGGTGCCACCAGCTCGTATGAAGAAGAGCCCGGCATCAAGCTGGACAAGACCGACCACGTGCTGCACATGTGCTGGACCGTGCCGGGCGATGATGACTTTCGCCAGGCGCTCGATGAGATGTGCATGAGCCTCAATGACCTGGCCTTGCAGGGCGCGCCGATTGAGGTGACCTTTTACGACGCCGACTTTGACGAGGACGACGAAGAGGGTGAAGAAGGCGAGGAATCGCGCGATGACTTCATGATGCTGTTCGTCGGCCCCACACCCGCAGCCATCATGCAAGTGCAGCGCGACCTGCTGGTGCAGGACGTGGTGAACATGATGGAGCGCCACTTCGACGGGGCTGAACTGGGCGGCGTGGTTACCGAGATCGACAAGCTGTTTGCCCAGCGCTTTGACGCGCTGGCCAATTCGCTGGAGCTGGGCAAGCCGCCGCGCGGCGCGTCAGGTGGCGGCTCACATGGCGGCGGGCGCAGGCCGCGGCACTTGCACTGAGCAGGCGCTTTTTAGATCAAATCGGCTTTCCGCCCAGAGAAATACTGCTCAAGATGCTATTGTTGTTGTAGCAATCGCTGGTATCCAACGCGCTGCCGCCGCTTGCAAATGCCCGGCTGGCCCGGTGCCCAGCAGCTTGAGTTGTCCCGTGGCATCAGCGGGTGCCAGCGCGTCAGCCGCGGCCAGCAGCCGCGCAGTTTGCCGAGCCACGGGCTCGCCGGTCTCCACGATGTGTACCTGTGGCCCCACCTGGGCGGCCCATACCTCGTGCACCAGTGGGTAGTGGGTGCAGCCGAGCACCAAGGTGTCGATTTCGCCGGTTTTTGTGCCAAATGGGCCAACAGCCCTTGTGAATACTGCTGCAGCAGCTATTATTTTTGTAGTGTCATCTTGCTCGATGGCTTCTGCCAAACCGTCGCAGGGCTGCAAGATGAACTGCGCCTGGTGGGCCAGACCGGCGTGTAAGGCCGCAAAACGGCTGCTGTGTAGCGTGGTGCGCGTGGCCAGCACCGCGATGCGGCCGGTGCGGGTCAGGGCCACGGCGGGCTTCAGTGCAGGCTCTACGCCGACGATGGGCAGGTTGGGATACGTGGCCCGCAGCAGATCAATGGCCGCAGCGGTGGCGGTGTTGCAGGCCACCACCAGGGCCTTGATGTGGTGCTGCAGGGCCAGTTGCTGCGCAATGGCCAGCGAACGCGCCTGCACATACGCATCGCCGCGCTCGCCGTAGGGTGCGTGGCCGGTGTCAGCGAAGTAGACAAAGTGCTCATGCGGCAACTCGGCCCGCAGCGCGCGCAGGATGCTCAGGCCGCCGATGCCGGAGTCGAAGACGCCGATGGGGCGGTGCGTCATGGGGTGGGGATGAAGCCTGATTCAGCGCACCACTGGTCGAACAAGCTGCGCAGTTCAGCGGGTAGTTCGAACACGAAGTC
Organism: Comamonadaceae bacterium; assembly: GCA_013297875.1. Classification (GTDB taxonomy): domain Bacteria; phylum Pseudomonadota; class Gammaproteobacteria; order Burkholderiales; family Burkholderiaceae_C; genus JAAFIW01. The sequence goes on from JAAFIW010000002.1 coordinate 250,297, forward strand.
GACATTCATGGGGTGCGAGGTTTGCAAGAAGAACCGCGTGGCATCCAGCAGCACCTTGCCTTGGCGGCGGTCTTTTTCTTTTTTGTCGCCCTTGCGCTCAGGCTTGTCGGCCAACCACAACTTGTGCAAGGCCATCCACCGTGGGTCGGGCACGACCAACGGGCTGGCACGCCCGCGCACCGTGGCCACGACGACGCTGACCGGGCGGCCCATCAGCAGCCACTCTTGTTCAACCAGCGAGGCCATGGGGTCGAACGCCTGGTTTTTGGGCAACGGGTGGGTACTGGGCGCGGCAAGCAGCTCGACCTCGTAGCCATCACTGCTGACGGCTTGATAGGGTTTGCGCGGTGAGATGCGGTAGCTGCTGTCAATGCTTTTCAAAATGCCAAACAGCGTTTTGGGCTTTGACCGAACAGCGGTGGACGCCAGCGACACCTTGCTGCCACGGCACCAGGCCAAATCGAAGTCCTCGGTCTCTTCGTTGCCAGTGGGCAGTCTGGCACCGACAAACAATTCATAGGCCACAAAAGCGTTGGTGCCGACCACCAGCAGATCGCTACCCAGTAGTTCGTCAATATCCAGACGCCGCAAAATTTCGGCCTGCCGATCTGGCAGAGAGGGCAGACGCAAGCGGCGGTAGAGCCCGGCACGTTCGTTGATCACCGCGTCCAGCGACTCAGCGCGTGCCTTCAGGTCTTCTTTGGTTTGGGTGAACTGGGCCAGCTGATCTTCGGTGGTGGCATTGCGCGGGCCGATGCTGGTGCCGTTGTCGCTGGAGGTGGTTTTGACGTGCAGGTAGTCGGTGCCGTCTTTGCTTGCCCAGTACATGGACACGGGCAAGGCATCCAGCTCGCGCCGGGTGTCCAACCAGGCCGCATAGGCTTGTTCCAGATTTGCGCTGATACGCTGTGAATCGTTTGAAAAGGGTATGAAATCTGACTTTAAATAGGGCATAAGCCCATGATTTTATTCAATTTCCACCATTCACGCGAAAATTTGCGCGTGAATGGTGGAAAAGCATCACCCCGCCGCCACCGCAATCCCCTTGAACTCCCCGCTCGCGATCCGCTTTTGCCACTGCGCAGGCCCCGTAATGTGCACGCTGGTGCCTTGCGCATCAACCGCCACTGTCACCGGCATGTCCACCACGTCAAACTCGTAAATCGCCTCCATCCCTAAGTCGGCAAAGCCCACCACCTTGGCGGCTTTGATGGCTTTGGCGACCAGGTAGGCTGCGCCGCCCACGGCCATCAAATAGGCGCTTTTGTGCTTGGCGATCGCCTCAATGCCGGTGGGGCCGCGCTCGGCTTTGCCAATCATCGCGATCAGGCCAGTCTCGGCCAGCATCATCTCGGTGAACTTGTCCATGCGGGTGGCGGTGGTGGGGCCTGCGGGGCCGACCACTTCGTCGCGCACCGGGTCTACCGGGCCCACGTAATAGATCACGCGGTTGGTGAAGTCCACGGGTAGCTTTTCTCCCTTGGCGAGCATGTCGGCGATGCGCTTGTGTGCCGCGTCGCGGCCGGTGAGCATCTTGCCGCGCAGCAGCAGCGTGTCGCCGGGTTTCCAGCTGGCCACTTCGGCTTTGGTGAGCGTGTTCAGGTCGACGGTTTTGCTTTGTTTGTAGTCGGGCGTCCAGTTCACGTTGGGCCACAAATCCAGCGAGGGCACATCCAGGTACGCCGGGCCGCTGCCGTCCATCACCACATGGGCGTGGCGGGTGGCGGCGCAGTTGGGAATCATGGCCACCGGCTTGCCAGCGGCGTGGGTGGGGTACATGTTGATCTTGATGTCCAGCACCGTGGTCAGGCCGCCCAGGCCTTGCGCGCCAATGCCCAACGCATTCACCTTTTCGTACAGTTCCAGGCGCAGCTCTTCTGTCTTGTTTTTCGGGCCACGGGCTTGTAGCTCATACATGTCAATGTCGTCCATCAGGCTTTGCTTGGCCAGCAGCATGGCCTTTTCAGCCGTGCCCCCAATGCCGATGCCCAGCATGCCCGGCGGGCACCAGCCCGCGCCCATGGTGGGCACGGTTTTCAGCACCCAGTCGACCACGCTGTCGCTGGGGTTGAGCATCACAAACTTGCTTTTGTTTTCGCTGCCGCCGCCTTTGGCTGCCACGGTGATGTCTACCGTGTTGCCCGGCACCAGCTCGGTGTAGATCACTGCCGGCGTGTTGTCGCCCGTATTTTTGCGCTCGAACTGCGGGTCGGCCACCACACTGGCGCGCAGCTTGTTGTCTGCCTGTGCATAGCCCCGGCGCACGCCTTCGTTCACCGCGTCTTCCAGGCCGGTGGTAAAGCCTTGCAGCTTCACGTCCATGCCGATTTTCAGGAACACATTGACGATGCCCGTGTCCTGGCAAATCGGCCGGTGGCCGGTGGCGCTCATGCGGCTGTTGGTGAGAATTTGCGCAATCGCATCCTTGGCCGCCGGGCTCTGCTCGCGCTCATAGGCGCGCGCCAGGTGGGCGATGTAGTCAGCCGGGTGGTAGTAGCTGATGAACTGCAGCGCGGCCGCAATGGTTTCGATCAGGTCGGCTGCCTGGATGGTGGTGGGTGTGGGCATGGGGCACCTTTTTTGGGTTTGAACAGGAGTTAGCCCGCTATTTTCGCCGGGGAAAGGGCATCTGCAGTTGCTATTTTATTGATAGCTTCTTGAGCAGTATTTGCATGGGCTGGTGGCCAGTTTGGCATCAGACTAAGCCCGCAACACGATCAAGCAGGCTGGTTTTCGCGAATCAGCTTGTCCAGTGCGTCTTCAAACAGCTGGCGTGCCTGCGCGCTGATTTGGTTCAGGTAGGTGTGCAGCTGTGCATCTGCCGCGGTGCGGCTTTCGCAGTTGGCGCTGTAGCTTTCAAAGTCGGCCAGTTGCTGGGTCAGCTCGGCCACATGGCGTTGGCATTCGCAGGCGATGGCAGAGGCCTGTGCTGACAGCATGGCCAAGGTCGCATCGTCAAAGCGGCGCGGGGTGGGTAAGCGTTTCACAGGTACCGATGAGGGTGCCAGCAGCGCGGCCAGCTCACGGTCTGACAGCGGGCTGCGGCGCACGGCCATGCCCCTGGCCAGCAGGGCCTGGGCGGCGTGTTCAGGGCCAAAGCCGTAAATCACCAGGCCGTGCACCCGGCCGTGGCCAGCTTGCAAGCACTGAGCCAGTTGAGCAATGCGATCGGCATCTTCGGCTTGCAAGGAAGGCAGTTGCACGACCAATTGAACAATCAATTGCATGTCTGCCTGCAGCCCGCTTTGGGCCTGCCCGTGCACCATGGCCGCCAGGGCTTGGGTCAGATCGTCGTACACGGTTTGTTGTGGGTTGCCACTGGAAGCCAGCAGCCGCACCACGGCCGGCGACGCCAGGCGGCGGGCGATGTTGCGCCCTACCACCACGCGCAGCACATCGGCTTGCGCTGCGTCGGGCGGGGTGGGATGGATGTGGCCCGCAACATCCAGCTGCAAAGCCAGTGCCTGTAGATCGGGCAGGCTGCGCTTGGCTACCGTGCCAATGGCATGGCCATGAGCCGTCAGCTGGGCCAGCAGGGTCAGGCGAGCCACATCGTGCGGGCTGTACAGCCGGTGGCCCGAATCGGTCTGTGGCGGAGCCACCACCTGGTAGCGCCGCTCCCAAATACGGAGCGTATTCACACTCAAATTCGCCATGCGGGCCACCGCGCCGCTGCGAAAACGGGCGTCTGCTGTGCGTGATTGGGAGGGTGTGGCGGGTGTAGTGGGCATATTTGTATTCAAATTGAACTCAATTGTCCTTTATTTGTATTCATTTTTGGGAATTTTCTTAACAAAATCCAGTTCAAGCTGCATAATTAAGCTTCGATACCTCTACTAACTCACTACAAGGATTGCTATGACCACGAATCGTCGCGTTTTTTTGATGACAGCCGCTGCAGCCTCTGGTGCTTTGGGTTCCACGGCTGCAACGGCTCAAACCAAGTTGGAAGAAAAAGATGCGCAGGCTGTTGCGCTGAGTTACCTGCACGACTCTGCCAAGATCGATGAAAAGAAGTTTCCCAAGCATGCTAAGACCCAGCTGTGCAACAACTGCGCGCTGTGGCAATCCAAACCCACCGACGCGTGGGGTAATTGCCCGCTGTTTGCGGGTAAGCAGGTCAATGCCAAAGGCTGGTGTAGCGCCTGGGCCAAAAAAGCCTGACGCGGGAGCCCGCCATGGGATTCACATCCAAAAGTCGGGTTGCGTTGGTGGCCATGATTGACGTGGCCGTACACCAACGGCGTGGCACCGTCACCGCCAAATCGGTGGCGCAGCGCCAGCAAATTTCGCTGTCGTACCTGGAGCAGCTGATCTCGCGCCTGCGCCGCAGCGGCCTGCTGGCGGCCAGTCGCGGGCCCGGTGGAGGCTACATGCTCACGCGCGGTGCGCGTGAGATCACCGCGATGGAAATTCTGGGTGCGGTAGACGAAGGGCGACTGATCTCCGGACAGGCCAATGCGGAAGATCACCCCACCGACACGCCCGAACGCGTGCAGCACGACCTGTGGTCAGGGCTGGACGCCGCCATCGTGACGTACCTGGAGTCGGTCACCCTACAAAGTCTGGTCGAGCAGCAATGCCCCAGCCTGCTGCAGTTGCCCGAGCGCGAAGTGCCAGACAACGCAGCGGGCTATGACCTGCGTGCGGGCATCAAAAAGCGGCGTGACGCGCCGGTTTATGCCAAAGCCGCAGCCTCAGGCTTTGCGTTGGCGCAGGCTTGGGGTTCTTCTTTTGCTACTGAAAGAATAGCTGCTTGAGCAGTAAACACATGGGCTGGAAGATGAAATAGGCTTGAAGCGAGCTTCAAAGACAATAAATCCAGCTGGATTTCAGGCTAAGGCCCATTCCTGCACCGACAGACCCGGTACCCGCAAAAACTCACGCGCATTGTTGGTAATCAGCGCGCTGTCCTGCTGAAGCGCGTGGGCGGCAATCATCAAATCCATGTTCCCAATTGGCTGACCCGCTCGCTCCAAGGTGGCGCGCACCTGGGCGTATGGGTGGCTGGCGTCTGTGGGCCAATCCAGCACCTCAAAGCCCGCTAACCACGATTCCACCGCACTGCTGAAACGAGGTGATGCCAGCTTTGCGGCACCAAAACGAAGCTCCGCCGCCACAATGGATGACAGCCACAACTGGCTGCGATCAATGCCCGCAAACCGCTCAATCATGGCCACCGGGTGACGCCGCAGGATGTAGCTGCAGATGTTGGTATCCAGGGTCAAACGCACGGCACGACCTTACGACCAGTCACGCGCCTGGGGCACAGGGTCATCGCGGCCAGCCATGAAGTCAGGCGGCAATGCTTCGGTGCTTTGGTAGAAGGCTTGGAGCCACTGGGCCATGTCGGTAGGCGTGCCAGCCTCCGGTTCCATCCACAGCGCCCCACCAATTTTTTCAATCCGCACCTGCTGCGCCTGCAAGCGCAGCTTGGCCGGTAGTCGGATCGCTTGGCTGCGCCCGCTCATGAACAATTTGGCGACAGTGGACATGGAAGGCTCCAGCAAGTGATATGACATATGGATATTACATTAGCACGTGCATCCTGACCTAGTCAGGGTGATTGACGCAGAGGTCAAGCACCTACTTCTTCTCCGACCACAGCTGCCCACCCGTGGCCCAGTGTTCGCGTTTGATGTCGTACAGCAGCACGTCCACGCTTTCGGGCTTGCTGCCCAGGGTGTCGACCACTGCTTGGGTGAGGGCGACCACCAGGTTTTTTTTCTGCTCGGGCGTGCGGCCCTCTAACATTTCGACGCGGATGGTGGGCATGAAGATTTCCTTTAAAAAGTGGGGTTGCGGAACCACTAAATTATGGCCAGCCTCTCACCGTCTGCGTTGCCAGCGTCAATGGCCGACGTTTCTTTCAAACCCCACCCGGAGAACCCCCATGTTGCGTGAAGACCTGAAATCCGAATTTGACTCCCTTATGCCGGGTCATCCTCGCCACAGCACCGAAGCCGGTGCCACCCGCCGCACCGCGCTGAAGGCCGCATTGGGCGTGGGCTATGCGGCCACAGCGCTGCCCATCATGGCGCAGACTGCCATCAAAACCTCGTCTGAGGGCCTGACCGCTGGCGAGGTAACGATTGACGTGGGTGGCTTCAAGATGCCCGCCTACCGCGCCATGCCCGCAGGCAAAACCAATCTGCCGGTGGTGTTGGTGATTCAAGAGATTTTTGGCGTGCACGAATACATTGCCGACACCGCGCGCCGCTTTGCCAAGGCTGGCTACCTGGCCGTGGCCCCCGAGCTGTTTGCCCGCCAGGGTGACGCCAGCCAGTACGGCGAAGTGGCCAAGTTGATCGCTGAAGTGGTCAGCAAAGTGCCCGACGCGCAAGTGATGGCCGACCTGGACGCCACGGCCAAATGGGCCGCCGCCAACGGCGGTGACGCCAACAAGCTGGCCGTGACCGGTTTTTGCTGGGGCGGCCGCCAGACCTGGCTGTACAGCGCGCACAACAAGGGCGTAAAAGCCGGTGTGGCCTGGTACGGCCGCCTGGTGGGCGCTGCGTCAGAGCTGACCCCCAAGCACCCGGTGGACATTGCGGCCGCCTTGAGCGGCCCGGTGCTGGGCCTGTATGGCGGCAAAGACAGCGGCATTCCGCTGGACACGGTGGACAAGATGAAGGCCGCTTTGTCTGGCGGAAATGCCGCCGCCAAGGCTTCGCAGTTTGTGGTCTACCCCGATGCGCCCCACGCCTTTCATGCCGACTACCGGCCCAGCTTCCAGAAGGATCTGGCCGAAGACGGCTGGAAGCGGGCGCTGGCCTGGTTCAAGGCCAACGGTGTGGCTTAATACCGTCTATTGCGATTAAGTTCGCAATAAGATGCAGCGAACCGCCCTTCGGGGCGGTTTTGCTTTGCTGAGCGGCGTGTACATTTATGAACGAAATCGGTATCCAGCCCAATAGAAATATGCTCAAGCAGCTATGACTTTAGTAGCAATCATCATCGCCACCCTGGTGGCCGGCATTGGCAGCGTGTGGCTGGCGGCGCTCTTGCTGCGCCTGGGCGTGCTGGCGGCCAGCCCAGACCCGGCCTCCACCCGCGTGGGCTCGCAGCACCTGCTCAGCTTGGCTGCGGGCGCGCTGCTGGCCACCGCCTTTATGCACCTGCTGCCCGAGGCATTTGAAAGCCAGGCCGGTGCCAAAGAGCTGTTTGCCTGCCTGCTGCTGGGGCTGGTGTTTTTCTTCCTGCTGGACAAAGCCGAGCTGTGGCACCACGGGCACGAACACGGGCACGGGCCTGACGACGGTCACGCACATGACCATGGTCACGCACATGCTCACGGTCAGGCGCACGTCCACACGCACGAGGGCGCTCACACGCAAGCACCGCCGCGCTTGGGTGGCTGGGCCGTGCTCACCGGCGACAGCGTGCACTGCTTTGGCGACGGCATTTTGATCGCTTCAGCCTTCATGGCCGACATGCGCCTGGGCCTGGTGGCTGCGCTGGCGGTGTTGGCCCATGAGGTGCCGCACCACATGGGTGATTTGGTGGTGCTGCGCCAGACCAGCCGCAACCCCCGCGTGGCCCTGCTCAAGGTGTCGCTGGCCGGGGCCGTCACCGCGCTGGGTGGCCTGGCCGGTTGGGCGCTGCTGGGGCGTTTGAGCGACTGGCTGCCTTATTTTCTGGTGGTGGCCAGCAGCAGCTTTATCTATGTGGCGCTGGCAGACCTGATTCCGCAACTGCAAAAGCGCTTGTCTGCCCGCCAGACTGTGGCGCAAATCGTCTGGCTGGCCATGGGCATTGTGGTGGTGACAGCCGTCAGCGGCCTGGCGCATGCACACTGACGGCGCAAACCCATACAGCCGTCACACCCGGCTGGCACCATTCGCTAACGACACTTGTTTTTTGCCCCACGCCATGACCGAACCGACCACCCCACCCACCCGCAGCATGCCCCTGCAAGGCGCCACCAACTTCCGCGACCTGGGCGGCTACACCGGCCACCAGGGCCGCCCCGTGCGCTGGCGCCAGCTGTTCCGCTCCGACCACCTGGGCGCGCTCACGCCGCAAGACCTGGCCACGCTACAGCCCCTGGGCCTGGCCCAGGTGTTTGACTTTCGCGGCAAAGAAGAGCGCGCTTGGCAGCCCAGCCGCCTGCCGGGCGCACCGGTGCAGTCGCTGGCCATCGAGCCCACCGTGGTACAGCGCCTGGCCGATTACGCCGCTGGGGGCACCATTCCCACCGGCGAAGACACCGTGCACATGATGAACCAGACCTACCGCGCGTTTGTGCAGCACAACACACCCCAGTTCACCCAGCTGTTTGCGAGCATTCTGCAAGCCGAGGCACCGGTGGTTTTCCACTGCACCGCCGGCAAAGACCGCACCGGCCTTGCCGCCGCGCTGCTGCTGCATGCGCTGGGGGTAGATGGTGAGGTGGTCATGCACGACTACCTGCTGACCAACCAGCTCTACAAAGTACCCGCCCTGTACGCCAGCCCCTTGCCCAGCGAGGTTTCGCGCGTGCTGTGGGGCGTTCAACCCGAGTTTTTGCAGGCGGCGTTTGACGCGATGGATGCCGACTTTGGGGGTGTGGACGGCTATCTGGAGAAGGGGCTGGGTTTAGACGCGGCGCAGCGGCAGAAGCTGCGGGGGAAGTATCTGGAATAAAACCTCACCTGGAGGAAAGCAACAGAACACAGAGGCACAGAGGCACAGAGGTAAGAAGAGAGAGCCATGTGCAGACATTCAAGAGATTTCACGAAAGACTCTTCTTGCCTTTTTACCTCTGCGAATTGCTCTTTTTTCAATAGCTGCTTGAGCAGTTATGGCAAGGGCTGGCGGCTGATTTCTTGGTTTGAAACTGCTCAGATGACGCCCTCTGCGGGTTGAGAGGAAAGCAGCAGAACACAGAGGCACAGAGGTAAGAAGAGATTGGGCAATGCGTCGACATTCAAGAGGCTTCACGAAACCCTCCTCTTCCCTCTGTGTCTCTGTGCCTCTGTGTTCTGTTTTGTTTTCACCCGGCAGCAGTAGCCCCGCCAACACAGCTTGTCTGAGGCATCTACCTCATCAGGGACTTTGAGGATTAACCCCGCGCCACCGGCCGTGCCGCATCGCTGCACCAATCACTCCAGCTGCCCGCATACAGCGCCGTGGCCGGGTAGCCCGCAATCTGCATGGCCAGCAGGTTGGGCACAGCGCTCACGCCGCTGCCGCAGTGGTGCACCACGCCAGCCGGGTCGCGGCCCGCCAGCAGAGCGTCAAACTCGGCGCGTAGCACCGCAGCCGGTTTGAATTTGCCGTCTGCGCCCAGGTTGTCGGAAAACGGGCGGTTCAGCGCGCCCGGAATGTGGCCTGCCACCGGATCCAGCGGCTCCACCTCGCCGCGAAAGCGGGGCGCTCCGCGGGCGTCAATGATGGTTTGGGCGGGCTGGCCCAGCTGCGCCAGGATGTCGCTAGCCGCTATTAACTTCATAGCTGCTTGAGCAGTATTGATATGGGCTGTTGGCCTGTTTGATTCAAAACTGCCGTTTTCGACAGCCCCATGGGCCACCGCACCACCGGCAGCCTGCCAGGCTTGCAAGCCGCCATCCAGCACCGCCGCTGCGTCGTGCCCCAGCCATTTCAGCATCCACCACAGGCGGCCACAGTAGTTGGCACCCTGCCGGTCGTACACCACGGCTTGCATATCGGGCGTGAAACCAGTGGCAGCCAGCCAGCGGGCAAACGCCTCGCGCGTGGGAAGCGGGTGGCGCCCGCCCGATGCAGTGGGGCCACCGCCTTTCTCGCTCAGGTCGCGGTTCAAGTGCACATACATCGCGCCAGCAAGGTGAACGTCTGCGTATTGCTGGGCCCCGGCCTCGGGGTTCATCAGGTCAAAGCTGCAATCAAACACCATCAGTGGCGCGCCACGGGCCTGCAGGCCTTGCAACTGTTCAACAGAAATCAGGGTGGTGTAGGGGAATGTCATGGTCAACGGCCTTCAGATTGAAAAGTAGGTAATAGGGGGCAACAACTTCAGTGTTCTTCTGCCGGTGCTTTGGGCGCTGCCCGGGCGCGCAGCACGGTGGCCGCAATGCCGCTGGCCACAATCAGCGCCATGCCGGCCCAGCCGATCAGGGGTATGGCGTCATCAAACAGCAGCACGCTGTACACACTGCCAAACACAATGCCCGAATACTGCAAACTGGCCACCACCAGCGTGGCCCCATGGCTGTAAGCGCGCGTCATGCACAGCTGCCCCAGCGAGGCCAGCAGGCCCAGCGGAATCAGCCACAGCCAGTGCTGCCAGTGACCGGCCGTGGGCAGCGGCGAGCTACCCGCCACCGCCATGCCCAGACCCCCAGCCACCGCCGAGCCCACCGCAAAATAAAACACCGTGCGCGCCTCGGGCTCCCCCACCTTGCCCAACGCCATCACCTGCATATAGGCAAACGCCGCCCCCAGACCCGACAGCAGGCCAATCAGCCCGGCAAACATCTGGTTTTGATCCAGCGTGGGGCGCAGCAGCATCACCACGCCCACAAAACCGGCCAGCACGGTGAGCACCAACGGGCCTTGTCGCAAAGTTGCCCCCACGCTTGCCACTTCGTGTGCTGCGCTGCCCCCCGAGGGGGCGCTTGAGCTGGCGCTTAAACCGGCGCTTGAGCTGGCGCTCAAGGGTTTCGAGTCAGCCCGAAGCGGGTTCCACGCCATCAACGCCCCACCCACCAAAAACGCCGCAATCCACACACTGCTCATGTAATTCAAAGTCATCGCCGTGGCCAGTGGCAAATGCGCAATCGCATAAAACCACGCCCCCAGTGACGTGACCCCCACCAGGCTGCGCCAGGCATGCATGCCTGGGTAACGCGTGGCCAGCGCCACCCCCTGCGAGCGCGCCAGCAGCCACATGAACAACATGCCCAACAGACCCCGGTAAAACACCAACTCGGCACTGTTGAAGTGCGCCGACGCAAATTTGACGCACACCGCCATGCTGGCAAACAGCAAAGCGGCAAGAACCATCCAGAGGGCTTGCATGAGGAGAGATGTTGAAGTGACGGCAGCCGACTGTACTGAGGAAACCCCGGGTGCGTTTTCAACCGGCAGCGCTACCTCATCAATCGAAGTCGCGTTGGCTACAATCGCAAGCCAGTTTTTTCAAACGCCGGTGTAGCTCAGTCGGTAGAGCAGCTCATTCGTAATGAGAAGGTCGGGTGTTCGATTCATCTCTCCGGCACCAGTATTTGCAAGGGGTTTTTGCTATGAAAGTAGCAGTGAACCCTTTTCCTTGTGGGCACATGTAGCCACTATGAAGCCAGTGTTGCGGCTATTTTGGGCGTAGAGACTTTGACGGTTGGATTCATTCCAGCAACGCGATCCGAAACCTCATACTGCGACAGATGACCGACACCTCGATATCTCTTGACATCCTGCTATCTGCGTTCGACTGGGTCAGCGCGGCTGCACCATCCGAGAATTTAGCCTATATCTCACGCCAGACGGGCACTGCCTATTGGGCATCTGACGTGAACGATTCCCCGGACGAATTGCCCGACGACATTGACGATGCGGCCATCTATCTGGCAGTTCCGCACAAAGCTGATCTGGACTTGGGTCGCGCATTGGCCATGCGTTTCGCGCAAGATGCGCTGCCGGATTTTTGCGACACCGTTGAAGACTACTTTCGCGCGGGTGGTGCCTATGGCCGGTTCAAGCGCCTGGTGGAGTCAAAGGGCATGCTGAACGCCTGGTTTGCCTTTGAAGCGCAGGCAGTGGAAGCCGCGTTGCGCGCCTGGGCGCAAGACAACGGGCTTCAGATCGCGCCCTGAGCGCATTGCCCATCAATTGCCCCGCTGCTGCTGCACCTGCAAGGGCGTGACCGCCGCTGCCTGGTTGCCCCATTGGCTGCGGATGTGGGTGAGCACGGCGGCTGTGTCGGCGTCGGTGAATTCGAGCAGGTAGGGCGGCATGCCAAATGGCCGGGGGTTGCCTGCGGTGGCGGGGGCAAAGCCGCCGTGCAGGACGATTTGAACGAGGTTGTGGGTGTTGGCGGCGGTGACGGCGCGGTTGCCGGCCAGGGCGGGGTAGGCCTGAGGGACGCCCTGGCCTTGCGGGCCGTGGCAGGCGGCGCAGTGGTTTTTGTAGAGCGTGGCACCCGGTGTAGAGGCCGTGGCGGCGCTGGCGGCCGGTGTGGCGGGCCTTGCAGCAGGCGCGGGTGGCTTGGGTGTTGCAGCGCCGGGCAGGGCCTGCAGGTAGACCGCCATGGCTTGCAGATCGGCTGGGGTGAGGTATTGGGTGCTGTGTTGCACCACCTGCGCCATGGCACCCTGCACCGATGCGCCCGGTGCCTGGCCGGTTTGCAGCAGGGCCACGATGTCTGGCAGCGGCCAGTGGGCCACGCTGGCTTGCGCGGGGTCCAGCAGCGAGGGGGCGTAGCCGGTTTGTGCGGGCAGGGTGCCGCCGCTTAAGGTCAGGGGGTTGGCCGTGCCGCCCAGCGCATTGCGCGGGCTGTGGCACTCAGCACAGTGGCCCAAGCCGCGCACCAAGTAGGCCCCCCGGTTCCACTGGGCACTTTGCTTACTATCGTTTTCATAGCTGCCCGAGCGCATGTAGAGCGCACGATAGGCCGATAAGGCCCAATGGGTGCCAAATGGCCAGCGCAAATCATGCGGTGTGTTGGCCCGCGCCGTGGGTGGCAGGCTTTGCAGGTAGGCAAACAAGTCGTCGGCATCGCTGCGGGTGATTTGCGTGTAGCGGGTGTAGGGAAAGGTGGGCACCAGGCTGCGGCCGTCTTTGCCTTTGCCGTGGTGCAGGGCTTGCCAGAAATCATCAGCGCGCCAGCGGCCCAGGCCGGTGACGGGGTCGGGCGTGAGGTTGCTGCTGTAGGTGGTGCCAAAGGGCGTGGCAATGCCGCGGCCACCGGCATAGGGCACGCCGCCGCGCTCGCTGTGGCAATGCTGGCAGTTGCCCGCGCGGGCCAGATAGGCACCGCGGGCCACTGGGTCGGTGGCTGCGGGTGCTGCCGTTTTGACCGGTGGTTTGCCGCAGTCCAGCGGCATGGGTTGGGGCAGGGCGCTGGCCGCTTTGGCGTTGGCCGGCACACGCTGGCTGGCCAGCCAGGCCGACACGGCACTCACCTCGTCGGCTCGCAATTGTTTGGCCACCTGGCCCATGCAGTCGGGCGCATGGGCGCGGCGCTGGCCGGTGACCCAGGCACCCAGCTGCGCATTCAGGTAGTCGCGCGGCAGGCCCAAGAGGCCCGGCACCTGGGGTTGCACGCCGGTCAGCGCTGCTCCGTGGCACTGCACACAGGCCGGCAGCTTGCGCGCCGGGTCGCCGCGCAGGGTGAGTTGCTCGCCTTTTTTGAGCAAGTCAGCGCTGGCCTGCGCGGGCGCGGGGAGCGGGTAGGGCACCTCCAGCGCGGCGAAATGTTGGGCCAGCTCCAGCAGGTAGGCGTCACTGAGTGAGTCAACCATGTGGGTCATGGGCGCGTAGTTGCGCTGGCCGTCGCGAAAGTTCAGCAGCTGGTTGTACAGGTAGCCAGCGGGTTTGCCCGCCAAACGAGGGTAATAGCCATCAGGCGCGGCGCGGCCTTGCGGGCCGTGGCAACCGGTGCAGGCCAGGGCGCGCTGGGCGATGGTGTTTTCGAAGGGGGGTGGGGCGGTTTGGCTGATGGCGGTGTGGCTCGCAGTGGCCAGGAGCAGCCAGCACAGGGTCGTTTGCAGGAGATAAGGGATTCGCATGAGGCGAATCATCTGGGATATCGGGGTGGCCGGTTGCGGGCTGCGCAATGCCCGTGTGCCCCACCAGTTCACAGGTTCTTGGCGTGTCCCAGGTCAAAGCTCGCCAAGCTTGTTGCGAGGAATGAGTTTCCAAATGGCGGCAGTGCCGCTTTTGGACAGCTCAATGCGATAAATCTCGTCATTGCCCTGGTTGATGGCGCTGGCACCTTCTTGTGGTGGCACGCCGATCAGGTGCGAGATCAGCAGTGGGTTGATGCCGCCATGACCGACGATGACGACTGTGCCGCCGTTTTTATGCTTGTCGCGGATGGTTTTGAGCGCGGCTTCGGCGCGGCGAGACTGGCTCTCCAGCGTTTCGCCGCCTTCCATGTCGTCTGTCCAGGTAAAGCGGCGCTTGTTCCAGTCGGCCACGACGGCGGGGTCTTTGTCATTTGCGCCTTCAAACTTGCCAAAAAAACGCTCGCGCAGTTCGTCCATCGCCACAATCGGCGTGCGGCCTTGAAACACTTCGGCGGTCTGGCGCGCACGCTGATGCGAGCTGACATACACCGTGTCTACCTTGACCTCGGCCATCAAGTTGCTCATGGTGGCAGCTTGATCGCGGCCTGTCGCATTCAGCGGGTTGTCTGTGCCGCCCTGAATGCGGCCCTCTTTGTTCCAGTCGGTCTGACCATGGCGCACCACATAAACGGTGAGCTGCGCGAAGACGTTGGCGCTGAAGAGGCTGCTGAACAGAAGCAACAGGGCGATGAAGTGTCGACCTGGGGGCAAGAGGCGCTGGTATGTGTGCATGATGGGAGTTTGAATGCGGTGAAGGTAGAACCGCAGTGTCAGTCTGTCATGCGACAGTCACGTGAAACTTTGTTGATGCTTTCGTGAATCCAGACGCTCGTAAACAAATTGCCGCCATCTTTTCGTCTGTTTTTTACCTGCGGACCGGTTTTGAAAGCTATCAGCTATCGAACCCAGATTTTCCATTAGGCGCACCTTCGGTGCTGTTTGGATTCCAACGGCGCATTTGCGGCCATTTTTGCCCCTCTTCGTCACCCATGGCGCGCGCCATGAGCTCCTCAGTCGGGCCAAAACTGACTCGCAACTGCATCCGTTGTCTATCCAAACCCTAATGAAAATTCTGGATCAAAGCCAAAACAGCCACCCGCCCATGTATTAACTGCTCAAGCAGCTATCAAAAACAGAGCGTTTCTGACGCTGCCCGGAGCAGCAAGAGCCCATCAAGTCACCACTTCAAACACCAGAATCTGGTTGAAGTCGGTCACCGAATCAGCTGTCGGGAAGTTGTCATCCGCCACCACCACCAGGGTGTCACGGCCGTTCGCCAGGCGGGGGCCGAAGGTAATGCCTTCCAGGTTGGCGATGGTGCCTACGCGGGTGCGCAGCGATTCGAAGTTCAGCACGAGTCGCTTGGTCACGGGTGTGTAGGTGGCACCGGCCAGGGCGGGGGTGGTGAGCACGTTGGTGGCGGCGGCGATGTTGATTTCGTACAAGCGAACCTGGTTGCCCACCACGCCGACCGAGAAGCTGCGCTCCAGCACCAGGAAGCGGGTGTTGCTCAAGGCCAGAATTTCCGTGGGGCCGTTGACGGTGAAAGAGCCGGTGGGCGTAGCCAATACCTGCACGGGGTCGATGGGGTAGGCGTATTGGGCTTGCACCAGGCCGGTGGCGCGGTCAAACACGCTGATGCGTGACACCGAGCCGGTGGTGTTGCTGGGCGATGAGCCGTCCTGGAACAGCGGGCCTTCCATGATGACCACGGCACGGGTTTTGTCGGGCGTGAAGGCCAGGCCTTCAAACACGGCATTGCCGCGTGGGCCCACGTCGGTGGCAGACATGTTGAACATCGGTGGCAGGGTGTACTCGCGCACATGGGTGCCGTCGGGGCGAATTTCGCGGATGAAGGGGTTGATCACGCGGGTGGGCGTGCCGGTCAGGAAACGGTCGCCTTCGCTGACCCACAGGTAGTTGCCTGTCACGGGGTCGATGCGCACGGCTTCGGGGTCGGCCACTGCTGGGTCTGGCACCTTGGCGTAGTCGCTGCCATTGGGCTGCTTCATCTTGAAGGTGGACAGGAAGGTGACGCCGGTGAAGCCGTTGGCGTCGTAGTTCAGGTTGGCGGTGTACATGCGCGGCGGGTTGGCCGAGTCGGTGGTGGTGCGGTCGTCGCTGATGAACAAAAAGCGCTTGTTGGCTTCGTCGTAGTCCACGCCCGACAGGCCGCCGATGACGGTGTCTTGAAACACGGTGCGCCGGGCAATCACTTGCGAGCCAATCAGGTTCAGGCTGCTGACGGTGCGGTTGTCCAGCGGGCTGGCGAAAGGGGTGGCCGCTGCTGTGGGGGTGTCGTCGTTGCCACCGCAGGCGGCAATGGTGAGAGCCACGACAACAAAGGCTGCAGCCAGGGCGCGGTATCGGTTGAACATCAGATCTCCTGAATAAGTAGTGAAATAAAAACGTTCAGCTTATGCAACAAGCATGACAGTTGCGTTAACTGTTGTTACATGCGGTGTTTAACATGCGGCGTTTATTAAACCAGGAGCTTTGTTTGTATGTGCCGCTTGATTTCAAAGGCCGTGTGGCCATCGTGACCGGTGCCGGGGGTGGTCTGGGCCGTCAGCATGCGCTGGCACTGGCAGCGCGTGGGGCCAAGGTGGTGGTCAACGATCTGGGGGGCGCCGTCAATGGCGACGGTGGCCATGTGGGCGCGGCTCAGGCTGTGGTCAACGAGATCGTGGCCGCCGGTGGGCAGGCCATGGCCAATGGCGCATCGGTGACCGATGTGGCAGCCGTGCAGGCCATGGTGCAGCAGGCGCACGACGCTTGGGGCCGGGTAGACATTTTGGTGAACAACGCGGGCATTTTGCGAGACAAGAGCTTTGCCAAGATGGACCTGGCTGACTTTCGCCTGGTGCTGGACGTGCACCTGATGGGCGCGGTGCATTGCACGCAAGCCGTGTGGCCGTTGATGCAGGCGCAAAACTATGGCCGCGTGGTGCTGACCACTTCTTCGAGCGGCTTGTATGGCAACTTTGGCCAGAGCAATTACGGCGCGGCCAAGATGGCGCTGGTGGGGCTGATGCAGACGCTGAGCATCGAGGGCGCGAAAAGCAACATCCGCGTCAACTGCCTGGCCCCCACCGCCGCCACCCGCATGACCGAAGGCCTGATGCCCGAAGACGTGCTGCGCGCACTCGACCCGGCTGCCGTGGTGCCCGCCATGCTGGTGCTGGCCTGCGAGCAGGCACCCAACCGCACCGTGCTGTGCGCAGGCGCGGGCACGTTTGAGGCCGCGCACATCACGCTCACGCAAGGCCTGCACATCGGCATCGGCCCCACCGCCGCCGAAGACCTGCTGGCCCAGTTGGCTCAGGTGACCGACCGTGCGGGCGAGCAGGTGCCGCAAAGTGGTGCCGCGCAAGGCACGAATGAAATCACCAAACGAATGGAGAGCCGCACGTGAGCCAGCACCTGAAATGCATCGAGATTGAAACTGCTCCCAACCCCACCGCCAGCATCATCATCCTGCACGGCCTGGGTGCCAGCGGCGACGACTTTGTGCCGATTGCCGGAGAGATGGACCTGAGCGCGGTCGGCCCCGTGCGCTATGTGTTCCCCTATGCGCCGCAGATACCGGTGACCATCAACGGCGGCTACGTCATGCCCGCCTGGTACGACATTCGCGGAACCGACCTGGTCGCGCGGGAAGACGAAGCCGGCCTGCGCCAGTCGCAAGCCGCCGTGCAGGCGCTGATTGAGCGGGAAATCGAGCGCGGCATTCCATCCAAGCGCATCGTGCTGGCTGGCTTTTCGCAAGGCTGTGCGATGACGCTGATGACCGGCTTGCGCTTTGACCAGCCGCTGGCGGGCTTGGCCTGCTTGTCAGGCTACCTGCCCCTGGCCGCCACCACCGCCGCCGAGCGCCACAGCGCCAACCAGGCCACACCCATCTTCATGGCCCACGGCCAGCAAGATGGCGTGGTGCCCATCAACCGGGCCACCGCGTCGCGCGATCTGTTGGCAGGCTTGGGCTATTCCATTGAGTGGCATGCCTACCCGATGGCGCACTCGGTGTGTGCGCAAGAGGTGGCCCACTGGAATGCGTGGCTGGTTCAAGTGCTATTGAATAAATAGCTGCTTGAGCAGGTTTTGTATGGGCTGCTGGCCGATTTGGCTTGAAATCGGGGTTTTTGGGGGCTTGAGGAACCTCTGCAAAACCCCTGACGGCCAGCCCGAACGCAGCCTCGGGCCAATCGCTGTTTTGGGGGCGGCGTTGAAAAACTCACCAATAGCAACACTATTGGTTTCATTTTCCGCCTTGCGCTGCATCCCGATCTGCATTCGCTCTGGCTCGCCATGGGTTATGCAGAGGTTCCCTAAACCTCGCCGCCAAACTGCTTGATCAAATTGGCAATGTATTTGTCCACCAGCTTTTCAAACTCACTCTCCACCACGGGTGCCACCACCATCTTCATCAAGCCGGGCAGCGGCACCATCACCTCGCCGTCAATTTTCAGCTTGATGGCGGTGGATTTTTTGTTGTCGGTGATGTCCCACCGGCCACCCACCAGCGCGTTGCCCACGCCGGCCACGGGCGTCCACACCACCGTGCCTTTGGCCTTGTTGCTCACGTATTTGCTGGCGTACACGGTTTGAATGTTCACCTGCGCAGTGCCCACTTTTTGCATCTCCCATTTGTAGACGCCATCGCCCATATCGGTCAGCTTCTCAACCTTGGGGAAATGGCTGACTGAGGTGGGCACATCGGCCAGCAGCGCAAATACATCGGCGGCTTTGGCCTTGACTTCAAACTCATAGCCCAGGTCAATTTTCACGTTCACGGTCATGGGTGTCTCCAGGAAGTTGTATGGAATTCATTCTGCCACCGGCCCGGGCGCGTTCGATGGCGTGAAAACCCCCGCCAGCACGTTTCATACAGAGGTGGTAAGTTCGCGCCCCAACCAAACGAGGGCTGGAGAGACGCTTCCCATGACAAACACCCCTACAGCGCCATCGCTGACCCTGGCAGACCTGCACCCCGAGCGCTTGCAGGGCATGCGCCGCGGCATCGAAAAAGAAAGCCTGCGCGCCCTGCCGGGCGGCGGCCTGGCCCTCACGCCGCATCCTGCGGCACTGGGCTCGGCGCTCACCCACCCCCACATCACCACCGACTACAGCGAGTCGCAGCTGGAGCTGATCACCGGGGTGCATGCCACCGTGGAAACCTGCCTCGAAGAGCTCACGCAGATTCACCAGTACACCTTCCGCGCGCTGGGCGAGGAGCTGATGTGGGTCAGCTCCATGCCCTGCAACCTGCCCACCGACGAGAACATTCCCATTGGTCGCTACGGCTCGTCCAACGTGGGCCGGGCCAAGAGCGTCTACCGCATGGGCCTGGCCAACCGCTACGGGCGGCGCATGCAGACCATCTCGGGCATTCACTACAACTGGTCGCTGCCCGGTGTCAGCAGCCAGCAATACTTTGGTTTGATTCGTAACTTTCGCCGCCATGCGTTTTTATTGCTGTATCTGTTTGGCGCGTCGCCTGCCATGTGCCGCAGCTTTGTCGAAGGTCGCCCGCACCAGCTGGAGGCGCTGACCCCGCACACCATGTACACGCCGCACGCCACCAGCCTGCGCATGGGCCGCCTCGGTTACCAGAGCGATGCCCAGGCCAGCCTGGCGGTGAGCTACAACAGCCTGGACGGCTATGCCGCCTCGCTGCACGAGGCCTTGACCAAACCCTACCCAGCCTACGAAATGGTGGGCATTCAAAACCCCGGCGGCGACTACAACCAGCTGGCCACCAGCCTCTTGCAAATTGAAAACGAGTTCTACGGCACCATTCGCCCCAAGCGCGTGATCCGCCCCGGCGAGCGCCCGCTGCATGCGCTGCGCGAGCGGGGTGTTGAATATGTGGAAGTGCGGCTGCTGGACCTGGACCCGTTTGTACCGGTGGGTATCAAGGCTCAAACCCTGCGGTTTATCGACGTGTTTTTGCTGCATTGCCTGTTGACCGACAGCCCCCCTGACAGCCCTGCTGAGATTGTCGCCCTGGGCCGCAACCAACACAAAACAGCCGCTTATGGCCGCCAGCCCGGGTTGCTGCTGGAGCGCGGAGACCACGAGGTGTCGCTCACCGAATGGGGCAGCGAGCTGGTGGCCGCCTGCGCCCCACTGGCGCAAGCCATGGACGCAGCCCTGGGCACTGCCGAGCACAGCCTGGCGCTGCAAGCTGCCCAAACCCTGCTGCAAGACCCCGCCCTGCTGCCTTCAGCCCGCGTGCTGGCCGCCATGGCCCAAGACCACGACAACAGCTACACCGCGTTTGTTCAAGAGCGCTCGGCCAAAACCCGCATCAAGCTGCTGGGCTTGCCCTACGGCGCAGGCTTGAATACCCGGTTGGAGGCCATGGCCAAACGGTCAGTGGCCGACCAGGCAGCGGTGGAAGCCGCAGACACCGTGCCGTTTGAAACCTTCAGGCAGGGGTATGTGAGTGCGGCGGGGTTGACGGTGGCCGGGTGAGTTTGCGAGCCAATGACAAATGACGCGCCCTTTGGGCGCCATGACAAATGACTGCGGGTTGGACGTCATCTGGCATTGATGCCGCGTCAGCGGCGACGTCATTCGTCATGGCCTGAGGACTACTTCACCGTTACCGTGATCCGTTCGCTGAGCACCGGCTGATGATGCGGAATGTGGTTCTGGTCGGCCAGCATCAGTTGCAGGGTGTGGGTGCCGGGTTTGAGCTCAACGCTGGCTTCGGTCTGGCCCAGGCCAAAGTGGCGGTGGTTGTCGTCGGCCGGTAGCGGGTTGTTCACATCAACCTTGGCCACGTCGACCAGCAGGTGGTGATGGCCCGTGCCTTCTTTTTCAACCCCCGCCGGTGCCACGCCCATGCCGCGCAGGCCAAACTGCACGCGCACCGGGCTGCTCACCGCATCACCATTTTTCAGGT
This sequence comes from Comamonadaceae bacterium, assembly GCA_013297875.1. Taxonomy (GTDB): domain Bacteria; phylum Pseudomonadota; class Gammaproteobacteria; order Burkholderiales; family Burkholderiaceae_C; genus JAAFIW01. The sequence goes on from JAAFIW010000002.1 coordinate 270,952, forward strand.
TGATGAAATACAGCGAGGTGCCTGCAGGTGCCAACACCTTTTGGTAACCGGCGGGTAGCACCGCCAGGCTCGGCTCGGTTTGAAGTGGCGCGGTAGCCGGTGCCGAAGCACTCGCAGTAGACGGGCTCATGCTGGAGGCACAGCCCAGCAGGGCTGTAGCAGCGAGCGCGGCGAGCAGGGCTGTGGCGGGGTTCAGGCGGGTCATAGGGTCTCCGGTTGGTGGTTTGTTAGATTGTCTGTCCGCACGGCAAGCGCGGTGGTGCATGGTAGAGCCGGTAACCAACGAACTTGTAATGGCATGTGTGGTTGACCGGCACGCCCGGCACGCTAGAATGCGCGCCATTCCGAGGAGCGTTGCAGCGCACTACTTCAAGTGCGTGAGGCTCGGAACATCAGCTTGCAACGACGCTCATCCACGGTCTGTGGTTTGAGTGCATTTCCACCGCACGTTTAAACCCTGGTCGCCGTGGCCTGTGTCCTCAACTTTTCTGGAAATCACACCCATGAACGCTCGTACCAACACGCCTTTGTTCACTGACCACGCCATTGCCGACATCGGCCTGGCCGACTGGGGCCGCAAAGAAATCAAGATTGCCGAAACCGAAATGCCCGGCCTGATGGCCATTCGCGACGAGTTCGCCAAGGCGCAGCCTTTGCGCGGCGCGCGCATCACCGGCAGCCTGCACATGACGATTCAAACTGCCGTGCTGGTGGAGACCCTGCAAGCCCTGGGTGCCGATGTGCGCTGGGCTTCGTGCAACATTTTCTCCACCCAAGACCACGCCGCTGCCGCGTTGGTGGCTGCGGGCACGCCTGTGTTTGCGCACAAGGGCGAAAACCTGGACGACTACTGGAAGTTCACGCACAACATTTTTGAATTTGCAGGTGCCAAGGGCACGGCCGAAGAAGGCCCGAACATGATCCTGGACGATGGCGGCGATGCCACCCTGCTCATGCACCTGGGCACCAAGGCCGAGACTGACATGTCGGTGCTGGCCAACCCCGGCAGCGAAGAAGAAATCTGCCTGTTCAACGCCATCAAAGCCAAGCTGAAAGAAGACGCCACCTGGTACAGCCGCCGCCTGAAAAACATCATTGGCGTGACCGAAGAAACCACCACCGGCGTGCTGCGCTTGAACGAAATGTCAGCCAAGGGCACGCTGGCGCTGCGCGCCATCAACGTGAATGATTCGGTGACCAAATCCAAGTTTGACAACCTGTATGGCTGCCGCGAAAGCCTGGTCGACGCCGTCAAGCGCGCCACCGACGTGATGATTGCCGGCAAGGTGTGTGTGGTGGCGGGTTATGGCGACGTGGGCAAGGGCAGCGCCCAGGCCCTGCGCGCCTTGAGCGCCCAGGTGTGGGTGACCGAGATCGACCCCATCAACGCGCTGCAAGCCGCAATGGAGGGCTACAAAGTGGTCACCATGGAATACGCCGCCGACAAGTGCGATATTTTCGTCTCCGCCACCGGCAACAAAAACGTCATCACCTACGCCCACATGGCCGCGATGAAAGACCAGGCCATCGTTTGCAACATCGGCCACTTCGACAACGAAATCGACGTCGCTTCGCTGGACAAGTGCACCTGGGAAGAGATCAAGCCCCAGGTGGATCATGTGATCTTCCCGGATGGCAAACGCATCATCATGCTGGCCAAAGGCCGCCTGGTGAACCTGGGCTGCGGCACCGGCCACCCCTCGTTCGTCATGTCCTCCAGCTTTGCCAACCAGACCATTGCGCAGATCGAGTTGTTCACGAAGCAGGCTGACTATGAAGTGGGCAAGGTCTATGTGCTGCCCAAGCATTTGGACGAGAAGGTCGCGCGTTTGCACCTGAAGAAAGTCGGCGCGATGCTGACCGAGCTGAGCGATGAGCAAGCGGCTTACATCGGTGTGAGCAAGACCGGTCCTTACAAAGCCAATACGTACCGCTATTGACCGTTCGAGCGCCCATAGGGATGTGGGGACGCGAAAATTGGGGTCGGATCAACATTCAGGAAGACCATCGTTTCGGCGACTGAAAACGCCAAACGAAATGTTGCTCTGACCCCAATTTTTGTGGCCCTGCATCCCGGCCTCCATCGACATGCGCGCCGACCAACTCCTCGTCGAACGGCACCTGGCCAGCTCCCGCGCGCAAGCGCAGCGCCTGATCGCGTCGGGCGTGCGCTGGCGCTCGGCACCCACTGCGCCCTGGAAAACCGTGGCCAAAAACGGTGACGAACTGCCCGACGCCAGTGAGCTGGAGCTGCTGAACCTGGACGAAGCCCGCTATGTGTCGCGCGGCGGCTTGAAGCTGGAGGCGGCGCTGTGTCAGGTGCAGCTTGACCCCACCGGCATGACCTGCCTGGACATCGGCCAATCCACCGGTGGCTTCACCGATTGCCTCCTACAGCGCAGTGCGGCCCAGGTGGTGGGTGTAGACGTGGGCCACGGCCAATTGCATGCGAGTTTGCGCGCCAACCCGCGCGTCACCTGCATTGAAAAAATCAACGCGCGGCACCTCACGGTCGATCTGCTTGCTACGCAATTCATAGCTGCTCGAGCAATGAATACCTGGGCGGATGGCCCAAATGACTTCAAAACCCCTGAATTATTCGACCTGATCACCGGTGACCTGTCCTTCATCTCGCTGACCCTGGTGCTGCCCGCGCTGGTGCCCTTGCTCAAACCCGGCGGCACGCTCTTGATGCTGGTTAAACCGCAGTTTGAATTGCAGCCCGAGCACATCGCCAAAGGCGGCCTGGTCAAAGACCCCGCCCTTTATGCGGTGGTGGAGAAGCGCCTGCGCAACTGCTGCGCAGAGCTGGGGCTGGCGGTACACAGCTGGTTCGACAGCGCCATCACCGGTGGCGATGGCAACCGCGAGTTCTTTATTCACGCCACGAGAAACACATGAACCTTCCCATCAGCCTGGAATTCTTTCCAACCAAAACCCCCGAGGGCGCTGAAAAACTGCGCGTGGTGCGCCAGGAGCTGCATACGCTCAAACCGCAGTTTTGCTCGGTCACCTTCGGCGCAGGCGGCTCCACACAAGACGGCACCTTGCAAACCGTGCGCGAGATCATGGCCGAAGGCTGTGCGGCGGCCCCGCATTTGAGCTGCATCGGCCAGACGGCCGATAGCATTCGAGAACGCTTGACGGCCTACACCCAAGCCGGCGTCAAACGCATCGTCGCCCTGCGTGGCGACCTGCCCAGTGGCTACGGCAGCGGCGGGGAATTCCGCTACGCCAGTGACCTGGTGGCCTTTGTACGCGCCGAGACGGGCCAGCAGTTTCACATCGAGGTAGCCGCTTATCCCGAAACCCACCCCCAGGCCAAGAGCCCGCTGGCCGACCTGGATGCCTTTGCCGCCAAAGTGCAAGCCGGTGCCGACAGCGGCATCACCCAGTATTTTTTCAACAGCGACGCCTACTTTCGCTACCTGGACGACCTGGAAAAAATCGGCATCACCACACCCATCGTCCCCGGCATCATGCCGATCACCAGCTCCACCCAGCTCATGCGTTTTTCCGATGCCTGCGGTGCGGAAATCCCCCGCTGGATCCGCATGCGCCTGCAAGCCTTCGGCGACGACACCGCCAGCATCAAAGCCTTTGGGCTGGACGTGGTGACCGACCTGTGCGAGCAACTCCGTGCCGTGGGCGTGCCGGGCTTGCACCTCTACACCATGAACCAGAGCGCGGCCACGCTTGCGATTTGTGAGCGGCTGGGTTTGGGTGACCACTATAGAGCTTGATAGCTATTGATTGAATAGCTGCCTGAGCAATCTTTACAGGGGCTAGTGGCTGATTGAGTCTCATTTTTCGCCCAGCGCTGCATCTGCGTTCATTCTGGCTCGCCATGGGTTTTGCAGAGGTTTCCCGGCAGTAAAGCTTACCGATAGAAACACCTATAGTGTGATTTACCGGTGAACAATGCCGCAGCACGAAAAGTTTGTGCATCCACTTTTGGGAGTTTTCATGATCTTTCGTAATTTGTTGGCCGTCGTTTTTTGTGTTGCCACGGTCAACGCAGTGGCCTCTGATGGGTTGGTGGCTCTAAAAAGCAGTCTGTCGGCCAGAGACACCATGGACAAGCTGGAGGCGGTGGCTAAACAGCGCGGTATGACGGTTTTTGCGCGAGTCGACCACGCAGCAGGTGCCGCGAAAGTTGGCAAAACGCTGCGGCCGACCGAGGTGCTGGTATTTGGCAACCCGCAGGGCGGCACGCCGCTGATGGAGTGCGCGCAGGCCTTTGGTATTGACCTGCCGCAAAAAGCCCTGGTGTGGGAAGACGAGAAGGGCCAGGTCTGGCTGGGTTACAACGATCCCGCCCATCTGGCGCGCCGCCACGCAGCCGAACAGTGCCCCGCCCTGGGTGCAGCTGCCAAGGGTCTGGCTGGATTGGCCGAGGCTGCTGTGGCCCGTTGAGGCATCAATTCACCGTGAGCGTCTTTTTGCAAACTTTCTCCTGTGAGGCGGATCGCTTTTGCTCAAATCCAATTTGTACGCGGCAAAAAGACTCGACACCCACGGCATCGTTTTGGCGGGTGCAGGGACGCACGACCCTCGTCGCAAATGGCTGGCCATTGGACTTCTCCTGTCGCACGCCCCTGCATCCCGCGACAACGCTCCGTGGGTGCTGCCACAGTGAAACATCCGGGCTAGCCCAGGTAGAGTCTGCTCAAGCAGCTATTGAATTAATAGCTACAGTGATCGGCGTTCGCTTCAGGTTTGACGCAGATCCAACACCCGCTTGGCCTTGCCCGCGCTGCGCTCCACGCCGCCTTCGCCGCGCAGTTCAATGCGCGCGGAGGTGCCAATATAGGTCTTGATGTCGTGTGCCAGTTGCTGGCTGGCTGCCTGCGCTGCGGGCGAGTCCAGCGCAACACCGGTGCGCACTTCCACCGCCACGGTCAGCGCATCCATCGGGCCGTCTTTGCTCAAAATGCACTGGTAGTGCGGCGCGAGTTCCGCGCGTTTCAAGATGAGTTCTTCAATCTGCGTGGGAAACACGTTCACCCCGCGCACGATCATCATGTCGTCGCTGCGGCCGGTGATTTTTTCCATGCGGCGCATGGTGCGGGCGGTGCCGGGCAACAGGCGCGTGAGGTCGCGCGTGCGGTAGCGGATGATGGGCAGGGCTTCCTTGGTCAGGCTGGTGAAAACCAGCTCGCCCAGCTGTCCGTCCGGCAGGTTTTCACCGGTTTCGGGGTCGATGATTTCAGGGAAGAAATGGTCTTCCCAAATCGTGGGGCCGTCTTTGGTTTCTATGCATTCATTGGCCACGCCAGGGCCCATGACTTCGGAGAGACCGTAGATGTCTACCGCGTCCAGCCCCATGCGCTGCTCGATGCTGGCGCGCATGTCATTGGTCCAGGGCTCGGCCCCAAAAATGCCCAGGCGCAGGCTGCTCTGAGCAGGGTTCAAACCCTGGCGCTCAAACTCATCGGCAATGGCCAGCATGTAGCTGGGCGTGACCATGATGATGTCGGGCTTGAAATCGTTGATGAGCTGCACCTGTCGCTCGGTTTGCCCACCGCCAAACGGCACCACCGTCAGGCCCAGTTTCTCGGCACCATAGTGCGCGCCCAGGCCACCAGTGAACAAGCCATAGCCATAGCTGATGTGCACCAGATCGCCTGGCCGCGCGCCGCTGGCGCGGATGCTGCGCGCCACCAGATGGGCCCAGGTGTCAATGTCGTTTTGCGTATAGCCCACCACCGTGGGCTTGCCGGTGGTGCCGCTTGAGGCGTGAATGCGCGCGCAGCGCTCACGCGGCACCGCAAACATGCCAAACGGGTAGCTCTCGCGCAGGTCTCTTTTGGTGGTGAACGGGAATTTGTGCAGATCATTCAGGCTGCGGCAATCGTTGGGGTGCACACCCGCCGCATTGAAATTGGCGCGGTAGACCGGCGAGTTGGCATAGGCATGGCGCAGGGTGGCTTGCAGGCGCTTGAGTTGCAGGGTGCGCAGCTCGTCGGTGCTGGCTTTTTCGATGGGTTCGAGGGGGAAGGTTTTCATGGCTTTGAATTCGGGTGCAAGGACGCGAAGGGCGCGAAAGTTACGCGAAGGGCGCGAAAGGAATACCAAATTTTGGATGTTCAATAACAAAAATCCCGGTCTTCAAATTGTTGATTTCTTTCGCGTCCTTCGCGTAGTTTTCGCGCTCTTCGCGTCCGGAAGTCCGCATTCAAACCACCGTCCCAGATATCTGCGCGCTTTTGCCGCGAAACATCGCCACCACGTCGCCGTGTTGGTTGCTCACTTTCATGTCGTACACGCCATGGCGGCCTTGCAGAACCTGCTCCTGGCCTTCGCAGGTGAGCACGTCGCCCAGCTGGCCGGGCTTGAGAAATTCAATCTGCGCGCCGGCTGCCACCGTGACCTGGTTGCGGCTGTTGCAGGCAAAGGCAAAGGTGCTGTCGGCCAGGGTGAAGATGAAGCCGCCGTGGCAGATGTGGTGGCCGTTCAAATGCAGCTCGCGCACGGTCATGCGCATCACCGCGCGGCCAGGCTCGCAGCTCAGCAGTTCCATGCCCATGGTCTCGCGGCTGGCGCGGTCGGCGGCGAACATGGATTGGCCCACGCGCTGCGCCAGATCGCGTTGCGCGCTCATGACAGATGACTGCACGCTGGCGCGCGCATGACAGATGATGAAGATACGCTTGCGGCACGGGTTTTAGTCATTGCGCGAAGCGCATCATGGAAGCGAAGCGAAGTCATCCGGTCATTCCCCCCGAAACGCCGGCGTGCGCTTTTCGCGAAACGCCATCACGCCTTCAATGTAGTCATGCGTTTTGCCCATGGCCGATTGCGTGTCGCGCTCCACATTCAATTGCTCGCTGAAGGTGCGCTGGTTGCTGTCCCGCAAGATGTGGCGGGTGGCCACCAGGGCCTGGGTGGGCATGGCCGCCAGCTTGCTGGCCATCGCCATGGCCGGGGCCATGCAGTCGCCCTCCACCACATCCCAAATCAAGCCCCATTCCTTGGCTTGCGCGGCGGGCAGTTTGTCGCCGGTCATGGCCAGCGCCATCGCACGCGCCATGCCCACGCGTTGTGGCAGCAGCCAGGTGCTGCCCGCGTCGGGAATCAGGCCGATTTTGCTGAAGGCCTGGATGAAGCTGGCGGTGTTTGACGCAATCGCGATGTCGCATGTCATCACCAGCGACATGCCCGCGCCAGCCGCCACGCCATTGACCGCCGCCAAGGTGGGCATGCGCAGGTTTTGCAGGCGGCGGGCGGTCACGTTGAAAGCCTGGTCAATCACTGGGCCGGGGTCGGCCCGTTGAACCAGATCAGGGCCTGGCTCAAAGTCAAATTCGGCCAGGTCAGCCCCTGCGCAAAAGCCCCGGCCTGCGCCGGTGATGACGAGCGCACGAATTTGCGCGTCAGCCTCGGCTTTGTCCAGGGCAGCCCACAGCTCGCGGTGCATCTGGCGGGTGAAACTGTTCAGCGCCTGCGGGCGGTTCAGCGTGAGCAGGGCGACACTGGCACGCTGCTCAAACAAGACGGTGGGCTCGGTCATTCAGGGCTCCTTTTGCATTCGTTTTTACCATTAACCAACCGCGCGGTTGGCGAATGTTTTCCCTGGGGTATGACAGATGACTTGTCGCTACGCGGCTTGAATGACAGATGACCGAGGCGGGTGTGTTGGTGATTTTTCATCGACGGCGCAGCCAAGGTCATTGGCGCGCAGCGCCGTCATCGGCGAGCGTTGGCTATAGTCAACGCAACACCAACCGGAGCCGCTAACCATGACCTACGAATTCATCACCGTCCATACCGAAGCCGACAAAGTCGGCTTCGTCACCCTGAACCGCCCCAAGCAGCTGAACGCGCTGAACGACCAGCTGATGGTGGAGCTGGGCACCGCACTCAAGGCTTTTGATGCCGACCCCGCCATTGGTTGCATGGTGGTCACCGGCAGCGAAAAAGCCTTTGCCGCCGGGGCCGATATTGGGGCCATGGCCACTTACAGTTTTGCCGATGTATACAAGGGCGACTTCATCACCCGCAACTGGGAGGCGATCAGAAGCGTTCGCAAACCGGTGATTGCCGCAGTCAGCGGTTTTGCGCTGGGCGGCGGCTGCGAGCTGGCCATGATGTGCGACTTCATCATCGCCGCTGACAACGCCAAATTTGGCCAGCCCGAAATCAAGCTGGGCATCATCCCCGGCGCCGGCGGTACCCAGCGCCTGCCGCGCGCCGTGGGCAAGGCCAAAGCCATGGACATGGCGCTGACCGGCCGCATGATGGACGCCACCGAGGCCGAACGCGCGGGCCTGGTCAGCCGCGTGGTGCCGCTGGACAAACTGATGGTCGAGACCCTGGCCGCCGCCCTGCTGATCTGCGACCACTCCCAAATTGCAGTGATGGCCGCCAAAGAGTCTGTCAACCGCGCGTTTGAGTCGGGCTTATCGGACGGCGTGATGTTCGAACGCCGCCTGTTCCACGCGCTGTTTGCCACCGCCGACCAGAAAGAAGGCATGGACGCGTTTGTGAACAAGCGCAAGGCGGTGTTTGGGCACCAGTGAGCACGAATTTTTGCTCGGAACGGCCGGTAGCCCATAGATTTATTGCTCGGGCAGCTATAGTTTTTATATCGAAAGCGAAAAAGTAGCTGGGCAGACGGTTCGACGCAAGAAGACTAGCAGTCAGCCCAAACCGCTGACCCGATTGAACGGCTTTAGCCCGCATATTTCACCGTGAGCGTCTTTTTGCAAGCTTTTCTCCTGTGAGGCGGATCGCTTTTGCTCAAATCCAATTTGTACGCGGCAAAAAGACTCGACACCCACGGCATCGTTTTGGCGGGCGCAGGGACGCACGACCCTCGTCGCCAATGGCTCAGCCATTGGACTCCTCCTGTCGCACGCCCCTGCATCCCGCGAAAACGCGCCGTGGGTGCCGCCACGGTGAAATATGCGGGTTAGCTGCTAAACGCTTGCTCACTTGGCCTTCACCTCCACCCGAATCCCCGTTGCAGCCACCGACCGCCCGAACTCACACCAAACTGAGCTGCTGGCCGTGAGCGTGAACGTGCCGGTTGTTGAAAACCTCACCTGCCGGGTGCGGTCGGCGCGCAAGTCGGTGTTGAAGCGGGCGATGCCCTCGGGTTGCACGGTCCAGTGCAGGTTGTCGGCCACCTCTTTTTCAGATCCTGGGGGCGGCCTGGCCATCCAGCATTGGTCGGGTGCCAGCTGGGCGCGGGGAATCTGCTTCCATTGCCCCGCGGTCTCGCGCTGCACCGAGAGCACCACCGGTTCGTCTACCGCCACGCTGACCGACAAGGCCGACGCTACCAGCGACACCGTTTGCGGTGCTTGCAGCACATAGACAACCGTCGGTTCCTGGCTGCAGCCCGCCGCCATCAACAAACCGACCACCCACGCACCTGCCCGCCCGTTCAAGTGGGTGTATATCCCTTTTTTGATGTCAAAGCACCAGTGCGCTGTCATAGACCGCAAGATCACTGGCTGAAAAGCAGCAGAAGATGACCTCTTCGATTGCTGGAAACTTTGGCAGGACAGTGCGCACCGTGTTGATGGCCACTTGCGCAGCCAGCTCGATTGGGTAGCCATAGATGCCGGTGCTGATGCTGGGAAAGGCCAGCGAGGAGATGCTCCTGGTGGCTGCAACTTCCATCGAGCGCCGATAGCATGAAGCCAACAACTCTGGCTCGCCGTTGGTGCCGCCGCGCCAGACGGGGCCTACGGTGTGAATGATGTACTTGGCTGGCAAGCGGTAGCCCTTTGTCAGCTTGGCGTCGCCGGTTTTGCAGCCTGCCAGAAGTCGACATTCATGAACCAACTCTGGGCCTGCCGCACGGTGGATGGCCCCGTCAACGCCACCACCTCCGAGTAAAGAGGAATTTGCAGCATTGACGACAGCGTCAACTTGCAGCGCGGTGATGTTGGCGTGTACGGTGCGAAGAATCATGGCGAGTATTGGCTTGAAGTGGTGGGGAACCTGATTTCAGCAGCGAGTGATCACTACGGCACCAAGCGCCTGACCTCATCCGTCAACGCCCCAAACTCTTCTGCGCGTGTGGGGCGTGTCAGGCGTTGCAGGGTGGTGGGGTCGTTGGTGCTTCGGCTCCAGCGCGTCCAGCTGCCGTTGGCTTCCACGCGGGTGGTGATCTGGCCGTTTTCCAGCAGTTCGATCGTCAGTACTGCGGGGCCGGGCATGGGGGCGTCGGCGCTGGTGGTGAGGGCGTTGGCCCAGTCGGTGGGCAAGGGCTCCTGGCTGCGCAACAGGGTGGCCAGGGCTTGGGCGCGTGCGCGGGGGACGACGGTGGCCTGGCCTTGCAGGGTGATGCGGGCCTGGGTCCAGGTGGGCGGGCTCATGCGCAGGCGGGCTTCAGGGTCGGTGGCCAGCTGGGACGTGATGGGTGCTGTGGCGGAGTTGATCGGCGGGATGGCCGGGCGGATGACGGGCGCGGCGGCTGCTGGCGGTGTTGCGGGGGCTGCAGGGGCAGGCGCGGGAGCGCGAGCGGGAGCAGGAGCAGGAGCAGGAGCAGGAGCGGGAGCGGGAGCAGGGGATGTCGGTGCCGGCGCGGCAGGTGCAGCCCGAACGGCTGGAGCTGCAGGAGCGGGAGCGGCCGGCGTTGCTGCGGGTGACGCCGCAATGGGGGCGTTCGGTCTTGCGGGTATGGCCGCATCGGCGACGGGCGGCGGCGTAACGGCCTTGGTTTCTGCGCCGGGGGCAGCAGGCGGTGGTGCGGCGGCTTTGGTGACATCAGCAGGTGTTGGGGCCGGGCTGGACTTCAGCAGGGGCGGCGGCGCACCGGTTTCGGGCGGCACAGGTGTAGGGGCCGGTTCAGCCGGCGGTGTGGCCAGAGAACCAGAGGCCTGGGGTTTGGCTTGGGGTTCGATGGACGGGGTGGCGCGCCCAACTAGAGCGCCTGGAGCAACTTCTGCTTTGGCAGCGGGGGCGGGCTTGGCGTTGGCTTGCGCTTCTTTGGACAGGGCTGCAAGGTCTGATTCGGCACGGGCTGGGGGCGCTTTGTCCGCGCGCGACGCGGACGCAGGCGTCTGTACTGGTGCTTGCGCTTGTGCAGGTGCAGGTGCAGGTGCAGGTGCAGGTGCAGGTGCAGGTGCAGGTGCAGGTGCAGCCGACGGCTGCGCACCCGGCACAGGCGCGCTGCGTTCGGGCAGGGCCACGGTGTCGGCGTCGGGCCTGGCACCGGGCGGCTCCTGGCCCTGCCAGAGCAGGGTGACGAAGCCGGCCACCAGTACGGTGGCAAATGCAGCGTTCCACGGCATGCGTGGCGATGCGTGCTGAGGTCGCGTGGGCCACAGGCGCTGCCACCAAGGTCTGGCTGCCGGTATGGCGCGGGCTGCAGGGGCGGGCTGCTGCAGCGCTTGAAGCGCTATTTTTTTTATAGCTGCTTGAGCGCTCAGGGTGGGCACCAGTGCCTTGTCGGGCGCATGTTCAAGGGCTTTGACCAGGCGCGCATCGCGCAGGCGGGTGCCGGGTGTGGCGGGTGTGCCGGGCGGGGGGGTGTGGGATGACTCGGTCATGGCGTGGTGTCCCGGTCAACCCATCTGGCCGGCGTGCAGGTAGGCCTGCATACAGCCGCGCAGCTTGGTCAGCGCATAGCGCAGGCGGCTTTTGGCGGTTTCAAAGTTCAGGTTCAGTGCCTGGGCCAGTTCTTCGACCGTGGCACCGTCTTCGTGGTGCAGCAAAAAAGCGGCGCGCTGGGCACCGGGCAGCTCGTCCAGGCAGTGCAGCATGCGGCTGCCGGCGGCGCGCCAGTAAGCCGTGTCTTCGCTGGAAGGGTGGCTCATGTCCAGGCTGTCTTGGAGCCACTCCAGCGGGTCATGGGTGTCGTCGTCAGCGCCGCTTAGCTGCACCTCGCGGCCACTGGTGCGCAGGCGGTCCATGGCCAGGTTGTGTGCAATCGTGAAGGCCCAGGTTTTCCAGCTGGCGCTGTGCGAACCTTCGCCACGCGGCGCATAGCTGGCCCGCGCGCCAATGATGCGCACCCAGGTGTCTTGAAACACCTCATCAGCCTGCGCTGCCAGCGCATGCCCCAGCAAGCGCCGCACAAACCGAAACAGCGCGCCCTGGTGACGGGCATACAGCAGGTCAAACGCGGCCGCGTCACCACGGGCATAAGCCAGCATCAGTTGGTCGTCGGGCAGGTCGGGCGGCATGAAAGGCTGAATCAGGGCAGGGCAGATGGGCGTTGATTTTCACATTGGCGGGGGCGGTAGCCTGGCTTACACGTGGCTGGCACAAAAAAGGGTTAAAAACCTGGATCTTCATGGAGGCGCTCATATGGCATTCACCCGAATCCTGACCAACATCTGCTCCGACAACCTGCCGCGCAGCCGCGACTTTTATGTGTCGCTGCTGGGTTTTGAAATCAACTACGACAGCGACTGGTACGTGCAACTCAAATGCCCCGGCAACCCCGAGCTGGAGTTTGGAATCATCGCCCGGCACCACGCGCTGGTTCCCCCTGCCTACCAAACCGCGCCCACTGGCATGTATGTGACCTTTGTGGTGCCCGATGTCGACGCCGTATTTGCCAAAGCCCAGTCGCTGGGCTTGTCAATTCTGCAAGAGCCTAAAAACGAGTTTTACGGCCAACGCCGCTTTCTGCTCGCGGACCCCGATGGCTGCCTGATCGACATTTGCTCGCCGTGGAGTGAGGCGGAGAAGTGATGTGCGTGTTTTATTGCCAAATCAGCCAACAGCCCATATATAAACTGCTCAGGCAGCTATCAAAAGAATAGTGAATCAGTGGATCGGGGTGGACTCATTTCGTTGCCGCGTGCGGTGACAAGAGCTTCGGGTGCGACGATACGCCGAGCCGAAGTTGCGACAACGGCCGCTGGACACGTACTCGCAGTGAACAGGGCATGACACACTGTGCTGCCAGTCTTCCATCTGTTTGAGGAGCCCCCCATGACCCCACCATTCGACGCTATCACCCGCGTCCTGAACCAGTACTTTGACGGCCTGTACCGCAGCGACACGACCCTGCTGCGGCAGGTGTTTCACCCGGCGGCGTTGTATGCCTGCGCCACCGACGGCAGCCTGCTGACCATGGGCATGGATGCGTACTTCCCCATGGTGGACAAACGCCCCTCGCCTGCCAGCCGGGGCGATGCGCGTACCGATCGCATCATCAGCATCGAGTTTGCCGGGCCGGTTACGGCGCTGGCGCGGGTGGAGTGCTCAATCAAGCCCAAACACTTCACCGATCTGCTCACGCTGGTGCACTTGGAGGGCCGCTGGCAGATCATCTCCAAGGTGTTTCATTACGACTTGGAGCCCTCGCAGGGCTGAAAGACGCAGCATGACCCAACATTCCCTGAGCCAACTGCTCGGCACCCAGTGGCCGCTCATTCAAGCCCCGATGGCTGGTGTGCAGGGCAGCGCGATGGCAGTGGCCGTGAGCAACGCGGGGGCCTTGGGCTCGCTGCCCTGCGCCATGCTCACGCTGGACGCCTTGCAAGCCGAGCTGCAAGCCATCACCACGCAGACAGACAAGCCCTACAACGTCAACTTCTTCTGCCACACATCGCCGGTGCCCGACGCGGCCCGAGAAGCCACCTGGCGCAAGGCCCTCGCGCCGTACCACGCGCAGCACGGCATTGACCCAGCAACGATTCCCGCGGGCGCGGGCCGCTCGCCGTTTACACACGAAGCGGCCGACCTGCTGGAGGCTTTCAAGCCGCCGGTGGTCAGCTTTCACTTTGGCTTGCCGGCCGCCGAGCTGCTGGCACGGGTAAAAGCCTGGGGCGCGGTGGTGCTGTCCAGCGCCACCACAGTGGCCGAAGCGCGCTGGCTACAGGCCCACGGGGCTGATGCGGTGATTGCGCAGGGGCTGGAAGCAGGCGGCCACCGCGCCATCTTTTTGCCCGAGCATTTGACCGGCAACTGGGCTTTTGACTTGACCACGCAGCTGAGCACGTTTGCGCTGCTGCCGCAAATCGTGAACGCCGTCACCTGCCCGGTGATTGCCGCCGGCGGCATTGCCGACGCAGCCGGTGTGCGCGCCGCCATGGCGCTGGGCGCTGCCGGGGTGCAGGTGGGCACGGCTTACCTGCTGTGCAACGAGGCCACCACCAGCGCGGTACACCGCGCAGCGCTGCAAAGCGATGCGGCGCTGCACACGGCGCTGACCACGCTGTTCACCGGCCGGCCCGCACGCGGCATCGTCAACCGCGTGATGCGGGAGCTGGGGCCGTTGAGCGCATCAGCACCCGCATTTCCCACCGCCACGGCGGCGATTGCGCCCTTGCGCGCAGCGGCAGAAAAATTCGGCTTGGGCGATTTCAGCCCTTTGTGGAGTGGGCAAAACACGGCCGGTTGTCAGGTGGTTTCTGCTGCCGTGGTCACTGAAAGTTTGATTTCAGCACTATCAAATGAATAGCTGCTTGAGCATATTTCATATGGGCTAGTGGCCGTTTTACATCTGAAAATGACCTAAAAAACGGCTAGCCCGCATATTTCACCGTGGCGGCACCCACGGCGCGTTTTCGCGGGATGCAGGGGCGTGCGACAGGAGGAGTCCAATGGCCGAGCCATTGGCGACGAGGGTCGTGCGTCCCTGCGCCCGCCAAAACGATGCCGTGGGTGTCGAGTCTTTTTGCTGCGTACAAATTGGATTTGAGCAAAAGCGATCCGCCTCACAGGAGAAAAGCTTGCAAAAAGACGCTCACGGTGAAATATGCGGGCTAGACACAGCCACCAAACATACATTGAACCAGGCGTGCAGCGCCACGCACACCCACAGCGTTTGTCCGCGCCGCCAGATTTCTCCCAGCGCAAGGCCGGGTATCAGCCACCAAACGGCTTGCCAGCCGTGCGACGGGGCGTGCACGGCGGCAAAAGCCAATGCAGTGATGCCACTGGCCAGGTAGCCGGCCCCCGGTTCGCTGCGCCAGCGGCCCGCACCAGAGCCGGGCTGTAGCAGGCGCTGGTGCAGCCCCCGCTGCAGCAACAGCCGGAACACAGCTTCTTCCAGCAAGGGAGCAGCCAGCAGCAGCCAGACCCAAAACCAGGCGCTGTGTACCTGTACCTGTAGCCCCAGCGCGGCATGCGCCAGCCAGGCCGCGCCGGGTGCCAGGGCAGCCAGCACCAGCGCGGGTGTGTGCATGCGGGTGCGGGTCAAGCCAGGTCGCTACCCGAACGTGCGAGCCACTTGCGCCGACGCAGTAACCAGCCGACCACAGCGGCCATGAGCAGCAGCAGCAAGCTGGCGTCGCGGCCATTGGGGTTGGTGGTACAACCGCCCGAGTCGTCGTTCGTGGAAGGCGGTATGCCCAGGTTGGTAGCCGAGGTGGCGGTGGCGGGCGGCGTCGAGGCGGTGGCGGTGGTTGACGTGACGGGCGTGCTGGGGGTCGTTGTCGTGGAAATCGGTGCCGTGCTGGTGGGTGTGGTGGGCACCGACGGTGTTGGGGTGCTGATGCCCACACCTGGGGCACCCGTTTCCAGCGAGAAACTGGCCTCGGTCACCCGGGTGAGCGCTTCCACAGCCACTTCGCGGTCCAGCGTGCCTTTGACCTGCGCGCCGAAGGCCGAGATGCGTGAGTTGGCATTGGTTTGCGCTGACAGCACGGCGTAGTACTCGCCTGCTGGCAGCTTGCCCGACAGATCGAGCACGTATTGACCGTCGCTCTGAATCGTGTCGGGTGCCACGCCATCGTCGCGCAGCGCTGCGTTGGCCAGCACCAGCTTGCCGTCTTCGGTGTACACATTGGCGGTGACCACCGCGTCGCGAATGCGCTGCAAACCGCCCAGCGAGGCGCGCAAGACCGGCCCGATGTTGGAGCCCGCAACACCACCGGCCACATCAGCGGCCAGCTTGACCGATGCATTGGACGAGACCTCCAGGCCAACGCCTTCTTTGGTTGCGCTGCGCGCCTGGGCACGCGCCGTCCACTGGCCTTGGCGACCGGCCAGATTGGGTGCCAGGGTGAACAGCACCACGCCTTCGGTGGCATCGTTTTCAAAGCTGATGCCTGCGGGCAGGTTCGCCGGGGTGTAAACCGTGCCGTTGGGGGCAACCAGACTGAACTGCAGCTTGGCCGCGTCGGCGGGGTCGAAGAACAGTTCCACATACACCTCGCCATCGGTGGCGGCGCTGGCCACGTTAAAGCGCGAGGTGAACTGCGCATTGGCAGCCAATGCCGCCGACTCGTCAAAACTCAGCGACACATAGGGGTCTGCATGGGTTTCTTTGGCGGCGCGCACCACGTCTTTGGCCGCTTCGATTCCGGTGCGAGCTGAGTTGTAGACGCCGCCGGTGCGGTTGGCCAGGTCAGACAGGTTGATGGCAGTGGCCGCAGCCGACTGCTCGCGTGCCACAGAGCGCTTGTACTGCCGTGCCTGGTCGGTGCCGCCGGTGATGCCCAGTGGGTTGATGGCCACGCGGGCGGTGCGGGCGGTGTTGGCCGTTTCGACCGGCACGCTGGTTTCGGCACCGGTCATCAGGTGAAAGGTCGCCGGGTCGCCGGTCTTGCGCGCTGCGGTCAGCAGATTGAAGGCTTGTGTGAAAGCACCCAGGCTGTCAAAGGTGCCGGTGGCACCCGCTGTCAATGCGTCCAGCGCGGTGTTCAGGGCCTGCTTGCCCTCAATTGAGGCATCGGTGTAGCCCAGCACTGTGGTGCCAGAGCCCACCGGAGGCGACGCAACGATGGCAAATTGGGTGTCTGGCTTGGCCTGCGCCACCAGGGCTTTGGCCGCTTGCATCAGCTCGGCAAAACGCTCGGCCGACACGGTGCGGTCCACCACAATCACATCGCGAAACACGGGGTTGGACACAAACACCAGGTTCAGCCGCGCGTCAAATCCGGCAACGGGTTGGGTCAATTGCAGCTGCGCCGCATTCACACCGCGAAACGCCTCAAAAAATGTGCGCTGGTAGCCGCGCGCCTCGCCTACATCCTGCTCGGCCGGGCGGGCCAGGGTTTCCCAATGGCTGTTGCCATACACGCGGAACTGCGCTGTGGCGCGCTGGCTGGGGTCGGTGTAGTCCGTTGGCCGCGACAAGGGCAAAAACTCCACATGGTTGTTCATCATGGTGGGCTTGACGGTGTCACCCGCCTGCGGAAAGCTGGGAATGCGGGGCAAGGTGCTGTTGGGGTTGTTGTCGGCGTATTCATCGAGCAAACCATAGGTGTAGTGACCCAGCTCATGGGCGATGACCTTGCCCGCCTCATCCAGCGAATATGGGTTACCCGAAATGGTCAAGAAATTGTGGCTAGTCCATCCAGCCGGCTTGCCCCAACCACTGACATGGGCGTTGGAACGCCCGTCCTGGTTGATCACCTGAATGTCCACGTTGTTGCCAAACAGCTTGTTGCGGTAGATAAAAACCGTGCCGATGCGGTGGCGACCTTCGGTGTAGGTGAACACGCTTTGGGCGGTGACGCGCAGCAAATTGGTGATGAAAGCCCTGTCCAGCCGCTGATTGGGGTTGCCCACCTGGTTCGGTGGGTTGTCAAAGTCCCAGTCCACGTTCACCACGTAATCCAGCGTGTTGACATCGGCCACAGCAGCCAAGGGGTTGTTGGCCGCGTGCACCGACAGGTTGACCGGCAGGGTCAGCGCGGCAGCCAGGGCATAAACAATGGCTTGTTGAATGGCGCTGCGTTTGCGTGGACGGCGGAAAGTGAATTTCATGATCGCATCTGGTTGGGTTGATGGGAGCTCGTCAAGGGCTGGGCCAAGCGATAGATTGACCCATCAATTATTTTACGAATGTTTACGTATTGGTATTTCTTGTTGCTTTTGTTGCAAACAAGAGACTGACCTGCATCCGTGGGCATTCGCTTGAACCGCTCTCAAAAAAGTGGCAAGCAGCGCAGCTCTGGCTTAGCTTTCAGTGCTGGTGGGGCCGCTGACCGACAGCCATTTCGACACGTGCCTGCCGAAACACCGACCAGCCGCTGCTCAGCGCCAGTGCCGCCATGCCCACCGCCACCGCCAGATCGGGCCAACCCGTCTGGGTGCCAAACACGCCCACGGCGGCAGCCACCACGGCCAGGTTGCCAAAGGCGTCATTGCGGCTGCAAAGCCACACGCTACGCATGTTGGCGTCGCCATTGCGAAAGCGGTACAGCATGGCGGCCACGCCCACATTCACCACCAGGCCCAGCAGGCCGATAGCGGTCATCACCGTGGCATCGGGCGTGGTGCCCTGGCTGGCCGACCACAGCGCGCGGCCCAGCACAAACAAGCCAAAACCCATCATGCAAACTGACTTGAGCAGCGCGGCGCGGCTGCGCCAGGACAGCGCCAGGCCCAGCACGGCCAGCGACACGCCGTAGTTGGCCGCATCGCCAAAAAAGTCAATCGCATCGGCCAGCAGCGAAACGGAGCCCGAGCGCAGGCCCGCGCCGAATTCGACAAAAAACATCGCGGCATTGAGCAGCAGCGCCACCCACAGCACGCGGCGGTAGGCGGGGGTGTTGTCGGTGGGGCTGGTGTGGTGGTTGCAATGAGCAGACATGGTTTTTTGTGCAGTTGTTGTGGGTACAGGCATGATTGGAAACCCTCAAGCCACTTCAAGGTCAAGCGCGTCTGCCATGCAACCCCACAACCCCCAAGGCTATCGCATCGGCCAGGCCGCCGCGCTCAGTGGCACCAGCGCGGCCACCATCCGGTTTTATGAAGCCCAATCGCTGCTCCGCCCAGGTAAAACAAGCTCAAACAGCTACCGTTTTTATAGCGATTCAGATGTGCACCAGCTGCGCTTCATCCGCCTGTGCCGCGCCATGGACATGACGCTGGACGAGGTGCGCACCCTGCTGGCGCTGGATTTGCGCAACAAGGTCGATTGCAACACCGCCCGCGTGACGCTGGACGAACACCTGTGCCACGTGCGCCAGCGCCTGAAAGAGCTCAAAACCCTGGAAAAAGACCTGCTGGCCCTGCGCAACCGCTGCGATGGGCAAGACGCCAATTGCCACATCATCGAGGCGCTGCACCAACAGGCCGAGCAGCTGCCGGCTGACAAGCCTGCGGGCAGATCCGCGCGGCCCGGTCTGTAAGCGCGCTAAGGAACGTCTGCCGTTCCTTAAGCGTGCAGTGACTCGATCTTGGCAAAGCCCGCCAGCAAATAGTCCACCAGCACCCGCACGCGCGGCGCCAGCCCCGCCCGATGGGGATAAAACAAGGTCATGGCGGCATCGGAGGCAACGTGCTGGCGCGCCAGCACCTGAACCAGTTGGCCACTGCGCAAGGCCTCAAAGGCGTGGTGCTGACCGGTGCGCGCAATGCCCATGTGCAGCAGGGCGGCGTCCAGCATCACTTCGGGGTCAGACAGCAGCAGCTTGTGCGGGCCTTCAAACGCCACCACCTGCCCACCGTCTTTGAACAGCCAGGGCGACAAGTGGCCGCTGAGAAATTTCACGCGCAGCAGGTCGTGGTCTGCCAGCTGGCGGTAGTGCGTGGGCGTGCCCCGGCTTTTAAGGTAGCGCGGCGTGGCCACCAGCACCGAGGTGAGTTTGCAAATGCGCCGCGCCACCATGCCCTCGGGCGGCTGGCTGCCGCCGCGCAGGCCCAAATCGAACCCTTCGCGCACCAGGTCAACCGCCTGGTCGTTCAGGTTTAGCTCCACCGTCACCAGCGGGTGCTGCGCATAAAAGCCCGGCAGCAGCGGCAGCACATAGCGCCGCCCAAAACCCACCGGGCAATTGAAGCGCACCAAGCCCTGCGGTTTCAGCCCCTGCGAGGCTTGTACTGAGGCGGCCTCCAGCAGCCCCAGGCCCTGGCGCGTTTGCGCAATGAAGGCCTTGCCCTCTTCGGTGAGCGACAAGTGGCGCGTGGTGCGGTTGAACAGGCGAATTTGCAGCAATGCTTCCAGTGCCGCCACGTTTTTGCTGACCGCTGCGGGCGTCAGATCCAGCACCCGGGCCGCAGCGGTGAAGCTGCCGCTGTCAGCAGCTTGCACCGCGCTGATCAAGCCTGGCAGGGTGGTTTGCAGTTGGTTCATGTTGACTTTTATTTTCAACTAATAGTTGATAGTCATAAGAGTGTAGATGTCTTTTTCAATGGGTTGAAGCAATTCAAAATTCAGCCCATCCACAACCCGTTCTTTTGAAGGAGCTTCCCATGAAAGTTGCAGTTTTAGGTACTGGCGCCGTTGCGATTGCACTGGCCAAAGGCTTTGTTGGCACTGGCCACAGCGTGGTGTTTGGCAGCCGCGATGTCAATGGAAAAACCGCTGTTGATGCGCTGGCTCAAGTGCCTGGCAGCAGCGTGGCACCGTATGCGGTGGCCGCTCAAAGCGCAGACATGGCGGTTTTGGCCACCTCGTGGAGCGGTGCTGAAAACGCACTTGAGCTGGCTGGTGCCGCAAACCTGGCCGGCAAACTGGTGATCGACGTGACCAACCCGCTGGATTTTTCAACCGGCAAACCCACCCTGGCCTTGGGTTTCCCCAACTCCGCCGGTGCGCAGGTGCAGGCCTGGTTGCCAGGTGCGCATGTCGTCAAAGCCTTCAACATCATCTCGGCCACCCGCATGGTGAACCCCCGGTTTGAAGACGGCATACCCGACATGTTGATTGCCGGTAACGCCGCCGCCGCCAAGCAGCAGACAAGCCAGATATTGACGAGCTTTGGCTGGCGCACCGCCATCGACATGGGCGACATCAGCAAGGCGTATTTGCTGGAAGCCCTGGCCATGACCTGGATTGACTACGGTGTTGCCCGCAACCACTGGACACATGGGTTCAGTTTGCTGGGCCAGTCGCTTGAGCCGCCACTCGGCAGGCCAACCGGCAAGCCTGCGCGTGCGCAGGAAAGCGCGCGGCGGCCAGGTCGATGAAGGCGCGCACCTTGGGTGTGAGGTAGCGGTTGCTGGGGAAGACCGCATGCGCGGGCACCGGCGCGGCGGCCCAGTCGGGCAGCACCGGCACTAGCTCGCCGCGTGCCACCGGGCCCGCAGCCACCAGCAGCGACAGCTGGGCCACGCCCAGGCCTTGCGCCGCGGCCTCGCATACCGCCAGGTTGTTGTTCACGCGCAGCCGGGTGGCGCTGTCAACTTTGACGGTTTGACTGTCCGGGCCCTGCAAGCGCCAGCCGCTGCGTTGCGAGCCCACTGAAAACAGCAGCAACTCGTGCTGCTTCAAGTCGTCTGGATGGTGGGGCATGCCGCGGCGCTTCAGGTAGCCTGGCGCGGCAAACAAGCCGTATTCCAGCTGGCCCAGCAGCCGCGCGGCCAGGCGTGATTCGTCCAGCGTGCCGATGCGGATGGCCAGGTCAAAGCCCTCGTGCACCAAATCGAGCAGGCGCGAGGTGTATTCCATCTCCACCGCCACCTGCGGGTGGCTGGCCAGGTATTCATCAACCCAGCCGCCAACGGCCATCTGGCCAAACTCCACACCGCATGTCAGCCGCAAGATGCCGCGCGGCTGGCCCTGCGTGTTTTGCGTGACACGCTGCACATCGTCCATCGCACCCAGAATGCCCACCGCCCTTTCAAACACCTCGCGGCCCACTTCGGTGACGTGCAGCGCGCGGGTGGTGCGCTCGATCAGTTTGACGCCCAGCTCGCCCTCCAGCTGGGTGAGCACCCGGCTCAAGTGGCTTTTTTGCGTGTTCATCAGCTCGGCGGCACGGCTGAAGCTGCCTGCTTGCACGATTTTGACGAAGGCCTGCAGTTGGTCGGAGTTCATATTGCGCTGGCTTATTGTTAACATTTTTCACAACATTGAATTTGATTTCAATGAATTGATGAATTTTATGGGGTTGTCAACAATCACCTCATCAGCAACAAATGGAGCCTGTCATGAGTTTGAAGAACGCCAACCCCGTCAACCCACGCCTGCCCAAGCGCGTGGCCATCGTGATTGCCAACCCGGCCGTCTCGCCGACCACCGGCTGGCCGGTGGGCTTTTGGTGGAGCGAGTTGACCCACCCCTACCTGGCCTTTGTCGAAAAAGGCTACGAGGTTGAAATTTTCAGCCCCGATGGCGGTGCTTGCCAGGCCGATGGCATGAGCGATCCATCAGACGCCAGCGGCTATTCCAGCAGCGATTTGATCAGCCAGGGCTTTATCCACACACCGGCTCTGAAAGCGCTGGTGGACAACACAGCCAAGTTGGCCGACCTGGATGTGGCCCGGTTCGACGCCATCGTGGTGGCTGGCGGCCAGGCACCCATGGTGACCTATGCCGGTGCAGAAGACCTGCAAAAGAAGTTTGTGGCGTTCTATGAAGCAGGCAAGGTGGCCTGCGCTCTGTGCCATGGCACAGCCATCCTGGGCTATGCCAGGTTTAGCAACGGCAGCTTTCTGGCCGCTGGCAAAACCGTGACCGGCTTTGCCAATGTGGAAGAAGACTTTGCCGATACCGCAGTGTGGAGCATGGGCGCATTGCCGCAGGGCAAACACCTGATGGCCTGGCGCATTGAAGACCGCCTGAAAGAAATCGGTGCCAACTATGTGCAGGCCGGCCTGTGGAAAGGCTTTGCCATTCGCGACGGCAACTTGATTACCGGGCAGCAAAATTTTTCGGGTGGCGAAACCGCTGCCCTGGTGATTGCTGCACTGGGTGAGTAGCACCGGTACCTCAGTCTTCTTTGTCAATTTTTAACAACCACCAGAGATACAACATGAAATCACTCTCAAAATTTGCTCTCACAGCCGCAGCCGCACTCGCCATCGCGGGTTGCGCCAGCACCACGCCTTCGGTGCCAATTGCAAGCAGCGCCCGCCCTGTCGTGCTGGTGCATGGTGCCTGGATGGGTGCCAGCGCCTGGGATGCGGTGGCCGCTGATCTGCGCAGCCAGGGCATCAAGGTCACGGCGGTCGAGTTACCGGGCCATGGCAATGACACCACGCCAGCCGACAAGCTCAGCCTGACCGGCTACGTGGATGCGGTCTTGGCTGCACTGCCCGCCGATGGCAGCAAAGTCACGCTGGTGGGTCACAGCATGGGCGGCATGGTGATTTCGGCCGTTGCCGAAAAGCAACCCCAGCGCTTTGCCAACCTGGTGTATGTGGCCGGGTACCTGCCGCAAAACGGCGAGAGCTTGTACAAAATTTCCCAGCGCGACAAAGACAGCCGCGTGGGTAAGTACTGGACGCAAGCGGATCCGAAAAATTTCAGCCCCGCCACCATCAAGGCAGAAGGCATCGTGGACGTATTTTGTGCCGACTGCAGCGCTGCTGACCAGCAAATGCTGATCAAAACCCACCGCGCCGAAGCCGTGCCGCCGCTGGGCACACCGGTGACCTTGAGCGCCGCAAACTTTGGCAGCGTGCCACGCATTTACGTGCACACCAAAAAGGACAACGCCGTGTCATACGGGTTGCAAAAAGACATGCTGCAAGCCGCAGGCGGTGCCGCCCAGGTGCATGAGCTGGACACCTCACACGCGCCCATGCTGACCCAACCGCAAGCGCTGGCACGCATCGTGGCCAAAGCGGCCCAATGAGCGGTGCGGCAGACCGGGCCTGGTAAATGTCGGAGATTCGGCCCACTCATGTGAGTCATGCGTATGGACTCTGAAAAAGGCCCATGGACAGCGCCCTATCATTGCCGCTCCACACGCTTGAGACGGATTGCCACATGGCCTCAGACCCCCAGTTTTCCTTGGTTCAAGACACGGCGCTGCCTGCGCACCGTGCCAACCGCGTCTGTGCCGCCTGCAGCTATGCCCGCCAACCCAGCGACCACGCGCCCGCCTGGCAGTGCCCGCGCTGCCAGGTGGTTTACGACAAGCACATGCCTGGCAGTACGGCCGAGCGCGCTCACCTGGGCTATGTGTACGAAACCGGTTTGGGCGAGCCCCAAGATCTGGCCCATGCCGCCAACTGGTATGCCAAGGCCGCGCGGCAGGGCAACAGCACCGGCTTGTACAGCCTGGGCATGCTGTATGCAGGCGGCGCGCAAGGGTTCGAGAAAGACCCGGTGCGCGCCTACCTGCTGCTGGATCTGGCCCAGCGCATGTACCAAAACCAGCGTGAACAGCAGACCGTTGCCTCGGAAGTGCCGGTGGATGGCAAGAGCGCTGCCTGGGTGGGTGGCACGCTGCAAAGCCTGGAAAAAAACATGAGCCCGGTGCAATTGGTCAAAGCCAAAGCCCTGGCTGCCGACTGGCGACCCGGACAAGCGCTGCCCGTGCCCTGATGGCAGGTTCCTGCACTGCCTTGACGGTAAAAATAATGCCCAATCCACAGCACCGTCATGGTGCAACGCGGTGTTGTCATACCTGGCGTGCTTATTGCTCAGTTGGCTTGCCTGGGGGCGTTGCGGTGGTTTTACGAATCACGTCGCACCCACAACCATTCAAACACCTGACCTGGATATTTGTCATGACCATTCGTTCAGTTTTTGCCACATCGTTGGTGGCCGTTTCTCTGTCTGTGGCATACCTGCCCGCCTGGGCGCAAGAAAAAGTCTTGCGCATTGCCATGACAGCGGCCGACATACCGCGCACGCTTGGCCAGCCCGATCAGGGTTTTGAGGGCAATCGCTTCACCGGCATACCCATGTATGACGGGCTGACCCAGTGGGATTTGTCCAAAGCCGATGCCCCCAGTGTGTTGATTCCCGGCCTGTCGCTGAGCTGGGCGGTGGATGGTTCAGACAAGAAAAAGTGGGTGTTCAAACTGCGCCCTGGCGTGCGCTTTCATGACGGCTCTGCGTTCAATGCCGACGCGGTGGTGTGGAACGTGCAGAAGGTGCTGGACAACACCGCCCCTCACTTTGACGGCAGCCAGGTGGGCGTGACCGCCTCGCGCATGCCCACCTTGCGCAGTGCGCGCAAGATTGATGACCTCACGGTGGAGCTGACCACCAGCGAGCCCGATTCGTTTTTGCCACTGAACCTGACCAACCTGTTCATGGCCTCGCCCACCCACTGGCAAAGCAAATTTGCGGCTGCCACCGGTGCTACGCCGGCTGATCGCGTGCGGGCGGCCTGGACGGCATTTGCCGCTGATCCGTCGGGCACCGGCCCTTTTCGGGGTGTGCGCCTGGTGCCACGTGAGCGCTTTGAAATGGTGGCCAATAAACAATACTGGGACGCTGCACGCGTGCCGCAGATCGACCGGGTGGTGCTGATTCCCATGCCCGAGGCCAATGCCCGCACGGCCGCTTTGTTGGGCGGCCAGGTCGACTGGATTGAAAACCCGGCGCCCGATGCCGTGCCGCAAATCACCAGCCGTGGCTTCAAGATGTACACCAACCAGCAGCCCCATGTGTGGCCGTGGCAGTTCAGCTTTGTGGAGGGCTCGCCCTGGCTGGACAAGCGGGTGCGCCAAGCAGCCAACTTGTGCATTGATCGCTCGGAGCTGAAAAAGCTGCTGGGCGGTTTGATGGCCGAGCCCAAAGGCACGGTAGGCCCTGGGCACCCGTGGTGGGGCAACCCCAAATTCGACATCAAATACGACTTGAAGGCCGCGCAAAAGCTGATGGCCGATGCAGGCCACAGCACGGCCAAGCCGTTGAAAGTCAAGATTCAGGTGTCGGCTTCCGGCTCCGGCCAGATGCAGCCGCTGCCGATGAACGAATGGCTACAGCAAAGCCTGAAAAAATGCGGTTTTGATGTGGAGCTGGACGTGATTGAATGGAACACGCTGTTCACCAACTGGCGCCGGGGTGCCAAAGACCCAACAGCGCGCGGTGCCCATGCGATCAACGTGAGCTTTGCGGCGATGGATCCATTCTTTGCGATGGTGCGCTTTACCAATTCCACCGCTGCGCCGCCGGTCTCCAACAACTGGGGATTTTTCGCCAACGCCGAGTTCGACGCCTTGATTCACCGTGCCCGCACCAGCTTTGATGGCCCAGCCCGCGACGAAGCGCTGTCCCGTCTGCATGCCCGCATCGTCGAAGAAGCCGTGTTTTTGTGGGTGGCGCATGACGTGGGGCCACGGGCCATGGCGTCCAAGGTGAGCAACGTGACGCAACCGCGCAGCTGGTTTATCGACATTGCCACGATGCGTGTGAACTGAACACGGCGCAGGCCACGTGCTGACCTATTTGCTACGCCGGGTGGTCTACACCCTGCCCATTTTGCTGGGCGTGGCGCTGGTGTGTTTTGCGCTGGTGCACATCTCGCCCGGCGATCCGCTGGTGTCCATCCTGCCGCCTGACGCGTCGCAAGAGCTGCAGGATCAGCTGCGTACGCTGTATGGGTTTGACCGGCCCTATCCCGCGCAGTTTGCGTCGTGGTTGTGGCGGGCTGTGCAGGGTGATTTGGGCACCTCGATTGCCACCAGCCGCCCGGTGCTGGCCGAGGTGTTCAAAGCGGTGGGTAACACCCTGATGCTGGCCACGGTGGCCACCCTCATTGGCTTCATTCTGGGCGGGCTGTTTGGGTTTGTGGCTGGGTACTTTCGTGATTCGTGGGTCGACAAGCTGGCCTCGTTTCTCAGTGTGGTGGGTGTGTCGGTGCCGCACTACTGGCTGGGCATGGTGATGGTGATTGTGTTTTCGTCGATTCTGGGCTGGCTACCGGCCACCGGCGTGGGCCCGGGCGGCTCGGACGAATGGGCGTTTGACTGGGCGCACCTGCGCCACATGATTTTGCCGGCCATCACCATGAGCGTGATTCCCATGGGCATCATTGCGCGCACGGTGCGGGCCCTGGTGGCCGAAACCCTGGCGCAGGAATTTGTGGTGGGGCTCAAAGCCAAGGGCTTGACGGACTACGGCGTGTTTTGCCACGTGGTCAAAAACTGCGCGCCCACGGCCTTGGCGGTGATGGGTTTGCAACTGGGCTACCTGTTGGGTGGCTCCATCCTGATCGAGACCGTTTTTTCCTGGCCAGGTACCGGCTTCTTGCTCAACGCAGCCATTTTTCAGCGTGACCTGCCGCTGCTGCAAGGCACCATCTTGGTGCTGGCCCTGTTTTTTGTGTTGCTCAACCTGGTGGTGGATGTGGTGCAAACCACGCTGGATCCCCGCATTGCGCGGTCATGAGCAAGGTGTCTACCAGCGTGCCCGGGCTGTCCATTGCAGCTCAGGTGCCAGCCGACATTCCGCTGGAGCGCAGCCCCGGGTATTGGGCCGGCGTGTGGCGGCGTTTCAAGCGCGACCGGTTGGCGGTGTTGGCGGCCTGCGTGGTGATTGCTTTGTTGTTGATGGCGGTTTTCGCGCCCTGGCTGGCCCCGGCTGATCCATCGGCCAGCAGCATGTTCAAGCGGCTGCAAGGCATCGGCAGCCCAGGCTTTGCGCTGGGCAGCGACGAGCTGGGCCGCGACATGTTGTCCCGCCTGATCGTGGGTGCGCGGCTGTCGCTGTTCATGGGCATCACGCCGGTGGTGATTGCCTTTGTGGTGGGCACGGCCATTGGACTTTTGGCGGGGTACTCCGGCGGTTGGGTCAACACGGTCATCATGCGCACGATTGATGTGTTCTACGCGTTTCCGTCGGTTCTGCTGGCCATTGCGCTGTCAGGCGCGTTGGGGGCGGGCATCACCAACGCGCTGGTGTCGCTCACGGTGGTGTTCATTCCACCGATTGCCCGCGTGGCCGAAGCGGTGACCACGCAAATTCGCACCCGCGACTATGTGGAGGCGGCTCGCGCCTCGGGAGCGAACGCCTTCACCATCGTGCGCGTGCATGTGCTGGGCAATGCGCTGGGGCCAGTGTTTGTGTATGCCACCAGCCTCATTGCAGTGTCGATGATTCTGGCCTCGGGCCTGTCGTTTCTGGGCCTGGGTGTGAAGCCGCCGGAGCCGGAATGGGGCTTGATGCTCAACACCCTGCGCACGGCCATCTACACCCAGCCCTGGGTGGCGGCCTTGCCCGGGGCCATGATCTTCATCACCTCCATGTCGTTCAACCTGCTCAGCGATGGCATTCGCTCGGCGATGGAGGTCAAGCAATGACGGCGCTGCTGGAAGTCAAAGGCTTGACCAAACACTTTGCGTTGAAATCGGGTGTGCTGGGTATGCAGCGCGGTGCGGTGCGGGCGGTTGATGGGGTGAACCTGCAAGTGACCGCTGGCGAGACGCTAGGCATTGTGGGCGAGTCCGGCTGCGGCAAAAGCACCACCGCCCGGTTGCTGATGCGCCTGATCGAGCCGACGGCCGGGCAGGTGCTGTTTGACGGTGTGCCGGTGGGCTCGCGCGAGCTGCCGTTGCGGGAGTTTCGCCGCCAGGTGCAAATGGTGTTTCAAGACAGTTATTCGTCGCTCAACCCGCGCCTGACGATTGAAGACTCGATTGCCTTTGGCCCCCAGGTACACGGCCTGCCCGGCGGCCAGGCTGTGCAGCGCGCCCGTGAGCTGCTGGACCGTGTGGGGCTGGACCCGGCGCGTTTTGCCGGGCGTTACCCGCATGAGTTGTCGGGCGGGCAGCGCCAGCGGGTCAACATTGCCCGCGCGCTGGCCTTGCAACCTCGCGTGATCATTCTGGACGAGGCGGTTTCTGCGCTGGACAAATCGGTAGAGGCTCAGGTGCTGAACTTGTTGTTGGATTTGAAAGACGCCTTCAAGCTCACCTATTTGTTCATCAGCCATGACCTGCATGTGGTGCGCTACATCAGCGACCGGGTGATGGTGATGTACCTGGGCGAGGTGGTTGAAATTGGCCCGGCCGGTGCGGTGTTTGACGCGCCGCTGCACCCCTATAGCCGCGCCCTGGTGGGTTCCATGCCGTCGATGGATCCTGATGCGCGAACCCAGGCACCGCCCATTGCCGGTGACCCGCCCAACCCCATCAACCCACCTTCGGGTTGTCGCTTTCATACCCGCTGCACACTGGCCGAGGCGGTGTGCGCGCAGCGCTCGCCGCCGCTGGCCCAACAGGGCAATCAAGACCACGCGGTGGCGTGCTGGGTACAGGTGGTGGGGTCGGGGCATACCCTGGCACCGGCCACGGCCTTGCCGCGTGAACGGGAGCCTGCATGAGCCAGCCCGTGCTGAGTGTGCGTGACCTGCAGGTGACCTTCACCGCCGCAGCCAAACCGGTTCGCGCGGTTGATGGCGTGAGCTTTGAGGTGATGCCCGGCGAAACCCTGGCCTTGATTGGCGAATCCGGCTCGGGCAAATCGGTCACCCTGCGAAGCCTGATGCGCCTGCACGCAGCCAAATCGACGCGGGTGTCAGGCACTGTCAACGTGCTGGGGCAAGACGTTCTGGGCCTGGGCACCTCAGCCTTGGCGGACTACCAGGGCAAAACCTGCGCGATGATTTTTCAGGAGCCGCTGCTGGCGCTGGACCCGGTGTACAGCGTGGGCCAGCAAATTGTTGAATCGATCCGTCGGCACGAGCCGGGCACATCGGGTGCCCAGGCCCAGCAGCGGGCGCTGGCGTTGTTTGAGCGGGTGCGCATTCCCAGCCCGCAGCGCCGGCTGGCCGCCTACCCGCATGAGATGAGCGGTGGCATGCGCCAGCGGGCCATGATTGCGCTGGCCCTGGCCTGCAACCCCAAGCTGCTGCTGGCCGACGAGCCCACGACCGCGCTGGACGCGACGGTGCAGATTCAAATTTTGCTGCTGCTGCGCGAGTTGCAGCGCGAGCTGGGCTTGAGCATCGTGTTCGTCACCCACGACATGGGCGCTGCTGTGGAAGTGGCAGACCGCATCGCGGTGATGTATGCCGGGCGCATGGTCGAAACTGGCCCGGTGCGGTCGGTGATACGCGCGCCCCGCCACCCCTACACCCGCGCGCTGATGGCCAGCCGCGCCGGCATGACACAGGCCACCGAAGCGCTGCAGGCCGGCTTGGCCCGCCCCCGCCTGGCCACGCTGGGCGGCGCGCCCCCCGATTTGAGCAACTTGCCCCCCGGTTGTGCCTTTGCCCCGCGCTGCGCCGATGCGACGGCTGCCTGCCTGCAAACCCAGCCTGATGCAACCGCGCTGGATGCGGCCCACCAGGTGCGCTGCCACCGGGTGCACGAGTTGGTGGCGTTTCATCCGCTGGAGACGTCATCTGTGGCAGCAGCATCGGCATGAAAGTCGCGGTTATCAACCCCAACACCACGGCGGCGATGACGGTCAAGATCGCCGCAGCCGCCCGTGCAGTGGCAGCGCCCGGCACACAGATCGTCGCGTCCAACCCCGCCGATGGCCCAGCCTCCATTGAGGGCTATTTCGACGAAGCGTTTTCGGTGCCTGGCCTGCTGGCCGAGATCATTCGCCACAGCCAGCAAACCGAGCCACCCGACGCCTATGTGCTGGCCTGTTTTGACGACACCGGGCTGGACGCGGCCCGTTGCATCAGCGCTGCGCCTGTGATCGGCATTGGCGAGGCCGCGTTTCACTGCGCCAGCCTGGTGGCCCACCGCTTTGGCGTGGTGACCACGCTGGCGCGCAGCGTGGCGGCCATCGAGCACAACCTGGTGAAGTACGGCCTGGCCAGCCGCTGCAGCGGTGTGAGGGCCAGCGAGGTGGCGGTGCTGGCGCTGGACGACCCGCAATCCAATGCCCGCCAGAAGATTGATGCCGAAATTGCCCGCGCCCTGCAAGACGACGGTGCCCAGGCCCT
This sequence comes from Comamonadaceae bacterium, assembly GCA_013297875.1. Classification (GTDB taxonomy): domain Bacteria; phylum Pseudomonadota; class Gammaproteobacteria; order Burkholderiales; family Burkholderiaceae_C; genus JAAFIW01. The sequence goes on from JAAFIW010000002.1 coordinate 301,347, forward strand.
GGTGCTGGGCTGCGCGGGTATGGCCGACCTGGTCGCGCAGCTGAGCCAGCACCACGGCGTGCCGGTGGTCGACGGTGTGGCCGCTGCTGTCACGCTGGCCGAAGGCCTGGTGCGTCTGGGTTTGCGCACCAGCCAGCGCGGGCCCTACGCGCCGCCGTTGCCCAAGGTTTACAGTGGTCGGTTTGAAGCTTTTTCACCTCGCTAACCCACCATGAATTTGCTCGATCAATCTTTGTGCGACCTCGTTCTGCAACTCAACCAGGGTGCCACCACCAGCGTGGCGGTGACCCAGGCCTTGATTGACCGTGCACAGGCGGTTCAACCCCAACTCAATTGCTTTGTGCGGGTGGATGCACAAGCCGCCTTGCAAGCTGCGGAGAAAGCCGACGCGCACCGCCGCGCCCTGCAGGCCGCTAGCAAGCCCTTGCCGCCGCTGCTGGGTGTGCCGCTGGCGCACAAAGACATGTTTGCCCGCCAGGGCCGCGCCAGTGGCTGCGGCGGCGTGATCGCGCAAGACGCCATTCCCAGCGAGACCGCTGTCGTGCTGCAAAAGCTTGATGCAGCCGGTGCCTTTGAATTTGGCGCGCTGCACATGGCCGAGTTTGCCTATGGCAACACCGGCCACAACGCCCACCTGGGTGCCTGCCGCAACCCCTGGAACACCCAGCACATCACCGGCGGCTCGTCCAGCGGGTCGGCCGCCAGCGTGGCGGCGCGGGCGAATTTTGCGGCCCTGGGTTCCGACACCGGTGGTTCGGTGCGCCACCCGGCCAGTTTTTGCGGCACCGTGGGCATCAAGACCAGCATGGGTGCGATCAGCACACGCGGTGCCATGCCGCTGAGCGATTCGCTGGACACGATTGGTTTTTTAACCCGCAGCGTGCAAGACGCCGCGCTGCTGTTTGCCACCACCCAAACCTTCACCCCCACCTGGGTGTGGCAGCCGCGCACCGATTTGCAGGGCCTGCGCATCGGCGTGGCCGACAACTACGGCCATGGCGCGTGCAGTGGCCCGGCAGCGGCGCTGATGCAGCAAAGCCTGGACGTGTTGCAGTCGCTGGGTGCGCGCCTGGTGCCGATCACCGTGCCGTATTCGCAGGAAATTTTTGCCGCGTCGATGACCGTGCTGCAAGCCGAGGCCACCGCCCACCACCTGCCGTGGATGCAATCGCGCCCGCAAGACTATTCGCCGCAGGTATTCAAGCGCTTGCAGGCCGGTCTGGATGTGCCAGCCCATGCGTATGTGCGAGCCAAGCAATTCCAGAGCGCCGCGCTGGATGCCTGGATGCGCCAGGTGTTTTCCGAATGTGACGTGCTGCACGCGCCCGTGGTCACCATTGCAACGCCCACCATTGCAGAGGCCGATATGGGCGGCAGCGACACCATGCTGGCCCTGGTGGCCGGCATGGGCCGCTGGACTCGCCCGATCAACTACCTGGGCCTGCCAGCGCTGTCGTTGCCTGCAGGCTTGCTGCACGGCCTGCCCTTTGGCCTGCAGCTGGTGGCCCCGATGATGCGTGAGGCGCTGCTGTTTGGCGTGGGCAGTGCTTACGAAAAAGCCGCTGGTTTTGCAAAAGTTGATTGATATAAGTTATTGATTGTTATGGAGTTTCAGGTAAAAAAGTGTTTTTGTAAAAATGACCTGAAATGAGCCCCTTCTTGACTTGCTACCCAACCAGACGTGGCGGTGCATTGATTGAAAGATGTCTTGCAGGCTGACGTGGTGGAGAGCCTGATCAACACGCATATGCCCCACTACGCTGTGCGGCAGGCCTGAAGACTAGTTAACCTAGAAACAGCAGTTGACCGCTTATCCCGGTAACTATTTTCAATGAAATCAAACACTTGTAGCGTTGGGCGACCTCACCAGTTGGGTGAGAACGCTACGCGCCCGATTGAGCCGCCCTGGCGTGCGCTAGCGGCGTTGCTCCTCCTAGCAGGCAAGAGCCTGCGTCGTCGTCACGCCTTGCCAGCCCACGCCATGACGACCCACTTGGGCGCGTCCAACTGCTGTTTCTAGGTTTAATCGCTTTGTTGAAGGCAAAGCACACTACTACTTTGATAGCTGCTTGAGCAATGTTTATCTGGGCAGCTGGCTGTTTTGGTTCCAAAACCGGTTTGAATCAGGATTCAGGACGGCAACAGTGCCACACGGACGGGATGCGACAGGTTTTGCGTCTCGCAGTCCACGGTTGAACCCAGTCGCTCCATCACCACGAAGCTCGCGTTGACCAGCGCCAGCAAGGGGTGATGCCAGATGCCTGGTTTCAAGCTCACGGCTTGTGCGCCGTGGCACACAAAGGCTTGCAGCGAATCCTCGCGCAGCCGCCCGGCAGCGTCGCCCAAGGCCACCAGCACCACGTAGCAAGGCCGCTCGGCGCTGCACCCTAGCGGCACAAAGGTTTGCGAGCCGTGGCGGTGCACCTCCAGCGCGTGGGCGCTGTGCGGCAGCGCCTGGGCCTGGGCATGAAACAGCGCCAGGCCGGGCTGGCCTGCAGCTGCCGACAGATCCAGCGCACCTGCAAAATCCAGGCGCTGGCTGGTGCCGCCGTTGATGCTTTGGGTGTTTTGGTTGGCGTGGTGTGGCCAGGCGATCAGGGTGCCAAAAGGGGCAAAGGCCTGCGCGGTGATGGGGTGCACGGATAGTTTTGTCATGGAGAGCAGAAAACTATGTGTGGGTAAAATTCCGGTTCGCTATAGATTCAATAGCTGCTTGAGCAGCAAATACGTGGGCTATCAGCCCATTTTCCTTGAAATACCTGTTTCTAGATTCAATCTCTTGGCCGGAAACTCACCGGAAACTCGGGCACCACGCGGCCGTCCGTGTCGCGCGGGAGTACCTCGGTTTTGTCAATGGCTTTGAGCACGGCGTCGTCCCAGGCTTTGTTGCCGCTGGACTTGGTGAGGCGTTTGCCCACGATGGTGCCGTCCGGGGCCACGCGGACGGTGACTTCGGCTTCGGGGTTTCCGGCAATGTCGTCGGTGAACACAATGTTGGGTTTGATGCGCGCGCGGATGCGCCCCGCATAGCCTGCCGACGGCCCGCTGCTGGTTTGTGCCTTGCCGGTAGACGACGCATCGCCCGTGGCACCGGCCAGGCCTTGGGCGCGGCGGATGTTGTCCTGCCTTCGCGCTTCAGCCTGCTTCGTTTCCTCTTCAGCCCGTGCTGCTTCCAGCTTCTTTTGCGCCGAGGCCGCAGCCTGCTTGTCAGTTGCTTTTTGACTGGCCGCCAGCTTGGCCGCGTCGCGCTTGGCTTTCTCGCGTTCGTCGGCTTCTTTTTTCAGCGCGGCTTTTTCCAACTCCTGCTCGCGCAGTGCCTGGGCGCGTTCCTTGGCTTTTTGCTGCTTTTCGCGCTCCAGGGCAATGTCGGCCTCGCGCTGGGCGGTGGAGGGTTCGGGCGGAGGCGGTGCAACGGGCTGGGGTGGCACGGGTGCTGGCGGGGGAGCGGCCAGTTTTGGCGCGGCTTGCTGGGGCAGGGCGCTCCACAACTCGGCCTCGGCGGTGATACCGGTGTCTTGCCGCTTCCAGTTCACGCCCCAGGTCAGTGCGAGCAACAGCAGGCCATGCGCGACTAACGCCAGCAGCAAGGCGCGCAGGTTGCCGCCAGTGGCGGGGGGTGCAAAGTCAATGCGGTCGGTGGCAACCGGCATGCTTATTTCGCCATGTTGACTGACAGACCCACCCGCTGCACGCCAGCGCGTTGCAGGGTGTCCATGAGCTTGACCACGGCTTCGTACTTCACATTGCGGTCGGCGCTGATGACCACCGCACTGGCTCCGGGCGGCAGACCGGCTTGCGCCTGCTTGACGCGGCCCGCCACATCCTTGAAGGAAATCGGCACGGTTTCATCTTTGATTTTCAGTTGCAGCGCTTCGTCTTTGCCCACCACCACTTGAATGATCTGGTCGGGCTGCTTGCTGGCCTTGCCCACGCTGGGCAGGTCGATCATGCTGGGCGTGATCAGGGGTGCGGTGACCATGAAGATGATCAGCAGCACCAGCATCACGTCGATGAACGGCACCATATTGATCTCGTTGATGGTGCGCCGGCCGCGGCCTCTGGAGATGGTGGAGGGCATGTGCCTGCTTTCCGGTTAGTGCTGTGGTGCTCTGATGACAGATGACTTCGCTGCGCATGGATGACAAATGACGAAGGCATGTCGCTCGCACAGCGCGGACTTCGTCATGGCGCGCAGCGCCGTCATCCAAGCGCAAGCGAAGTCATTTGTCATCGCTCAATGCCCCGACGCGGAAGCCGCGCCCAAATTGCGCTGCAGGATGTTGGAGAACTCTTCGATGAAGGTTTCCAACTGAATGGCCACGCGGTCTATGTCGTGGGCAAAGCGGTTGTAGGCCACCACGGCGGGTATGGCGGCAAACAGGCCGATGGCGGTGGCCACCAAGGCTTCGGCAATGCCGGGTGCCACGGTGGCCAGCGTGACCTGCTGCAAATTGGCCAGGCCGGTGAACGCATGCATGATTCCCCACACCGTGCCAAACAGGCCCACATACGGGCTGACGGAGCCCACCGAGGCCAGGAACGAGAGGTTGGTTTCCACGGCATCCAGCTCGCGCTGGTAGCTGGCCCGCATGGCGCGGCGGGCACCGTCCAGCAGGGCACCGGCGTCGGTGATACGACGCTCGCGCAGCTTTTGGTATTCGCGCATGCCGCTGGCAAAAATACGCTCCATCGGGCCGGAGGTTTTGGCGTTTTGTGCGGCGGCGGCCGACAGGTCGTTGAGGCTGGTGCCCGACCAGAACTCGCGCTCGAACTCGTCGTTCAGCGACTTCACGCGCTTGAGCGCAAACAGCTTGCGAAAGATGGCGGCCCAACTGGTGATGGACACGACCACCAGCAGCAGCATCACGGCTTGCACCACGATGCTGGCATTCAACACCAGGTGCAATATGGAAAGGTCTTGGTTCATGGGGGGGTGAAAGCGTCAAGAATAAGGTCGGGGATGCGGGCGGGGCGCATGCTGGTGGCATTCACCCAGCCAATGCGGATGCTGCCTTCGCACAGGCTGACAGGGTTTTGCGTCGAATGCTGCTCAGTTTTCAATAGCGCCTCCTGCACAATTGTCATGCTCGCACGGCCCTTTTCTATGAGGCAAGCGGTAACGATTAGTTCATCGTCCAGCCGGGCCGGTTGTTTGTAGCGCACCGAGGTTTCAGCCACCACAAAAAAGCCACCGGTCTGCTCGCGCAGCCGCTGCTGCTGCAAACCCAGCGAGCGCAGCCATTCGGTGCGGGCACGCTCGAAAAATTTGAGGTAGTTGGCATAGAAAACAATGCCACCGGCGTCGGTGTCTTCCCAGTAGACGCGCACCGGCCAGCGGAAAACCGCAGCGTCTGCCATCAGGTTTGCGCAAACATGGTTTTCAAGCGCGCCACGGCTTCCTGCAGGTGGGCCGTGGAGCTGGCGGTAGAAAAGCGCACGAAGTTTGCAGTGTCCGCCACGCCAAAGTCGCGGCCGGGTGTGATGGCGACATGGGCTTGTTTCATGACCTCAAAGGCAAAGTCCCAACTGTCTGCAATGCCCAGCTTGCTACAGAGTTCAGAGCAGTCTGCCCATGCGTAGAAAGCGCCATCGGGCATCACGGGCACATTCAGACCGATCTCGTTGAGCGCGGGAATGAACCAGTCGCGCCGTGCCTTGAACTGGGCGCGGCGGCGCTCGTATTCGGCGAGGCTCTCGGCCTCAAAGCAGGCCAGTGCCGCATGCTGGGCGATGGTGCTGGGGCAGATGAACAGGTTTTGCGCCAGCCGCTCGACCACGGGCACCAGTGCCTCGGGCACCACCAGCCAGCCCAGGCGCCAGCCGGTCATGTTGAAGTATTTTGAAAAGCTGTTGATGCTGATGACCTGGTCGTCGATGGTTAGCGCGGTTTGGCCAAAGGTGTCGTCATGGCTCAGCCCCAAGTAAATTTCATCAACCAGGGTGACGCCGCCGCGCGCGCTCACCAGGTTGTGGATGCGCTTGAGTTCGCTCGGTTGAATCGAGGTGCCAGTGGGGTTGGATGGGGAGGCCAGCAAAACGCCACGCGTTTTTCCTGAGCTCTCGCCACGCGTTTTTCCCGAGTTCTCGCCACGCGTTCTATCGATCCAGGCATCTTGCACCTGGTCAGCCGTGAGCTGAAACCGTTGCGCCGCCGTGGTGGGCAGCAGCACCGCCTGCCCATCGGCGCTGCTGACAAAGTGGCGGTTGCAGGGGTAGCTGGGGTCGGGCATCAGCACCTGGTCGCCTGCTTCAATCAAGGCCAGGCAGGCCAGCTGCAAAGCGGCGGAAGCACCAGCCGTCACGACGATGCGGCTGGCGGGCACCTGCGCGCCGAAGCGGCTGGCATACCAGGCGCTGATGCGCTCGCGCAGGGGCGCAAGGCCTGTGGCCTGGGTGTATTGCGTGGTGCCGTCGCGCACGGCCTTCGATGCGGCTTCTTGCACCAGCGGCGGGGCGGTGAAGTCGGGCTCGCCAATGTTCAAAAAGATCATAGGCTTGTCGCTGTGCGCCACCTGCGCGGCCAGGGCGCTGGCCGCCTTGGCGACCTCCATCACGTAAAACGGTTCGATGCGCTGGGCGCGGGCGGTCACTCGCATGGTGTGGGTTACGAAGCGCCGTCAGCACCATCCGCTGCACCATCAGCAGGTAGGTTAGATGCTTCTTTTTTGATAGCTGCTTGAGCAGGTTTTACATGGGCGGGTGGCCGATTTGCCTTGATTTCCTCAACCCGCAGGCTGGGTGCCAGCCGGTTGAGCACGCCGTTGACATACTTGTGTCCGTCGGTGCCGCCAAACTCTTTGGCCAGCTCCACGTATTCGTTGAGCACCACGCGCCATGGCACCTCCAGACAGTGGCGCAGCTCGTAGGCTCCCATCCAGATCACCGCATGCTCAATCGGCGAAATCTGGTCCAGCGGACGGTCCAGCAGCGGCAGCATCAGCGCGTCCAGCTCGCCAGCCTGGGTGATGCAGCCGTGCAGCAACGCGTCGTAATGCACGGCATCGGCTTTGCCAAAGCCCGCCAGGTCGCGCGTGAAGGTGTCAATGTCAGGTGCGGCATTGCGGCCCACAAGGTGCTGGTACAGACCCTGCAGCGCAAACTCGCGCGCACGGCTGCGCGGGGGCTTGCTGGCCGCTTTGCGCACGCCGGTGCTGGTCAGGCCGGTGCGCGTCTGGCGCGGCGGGCGGGCCGAACTGGACGAAGAAGTGGGCGAAGAGATGGGGCGTGAGCCGGTTGGGCCGTCGCTCATGCCAGTTCGTCCATCAAATTGGCCATCTCGACCGCCACGCGTGCGGCGTCGGTGCCCTTGTCGGTCTGCCGGGCCACGGCCTGCGACAGGTTCTCGCAGGTGAGGATGGCGTTGGCTATGGGCACCTCAAAATCAAGCGATACGCGGGTGATGCCAGCACCCGATTCATTGGCCACGAGCTCAAAGTGGTAGGTCTCCCCGCGAATGATGCAGCCCAGTGCAATCAATGCGTCGTATTTGTTCTTCTCGGCCAGCGCCTGCAGGGCCAGTGGCACCTCCAGCGCGCCGGGCACCTGAAACAGGTCAATTCGCTTGTCTTGCACGCCCAGCACGGCCAGCTCGGCCTTGCAGGCGGCCACCAGTGCGTCGGTGATGCCCTGGTTAAAACGCGATTGCACGATGGCAATCGACAGCTTGCGGCCATCCAGCGGGAGGGTTCCCTTGTCAGCTAAGAACATGTTTTTCCTTGAAGTTGTGTGAAATAGGGAGACAGGGGTGACGAAGACAGCGAGACGACACAAAAATCGCGGAAAACAGCCAACTTGTGGCCTTTTCCTTTTCCCCGACCTTATCCCGCCGTTAAGTATCCGGTGATCTCCAGCCCGTAGCCTGCCATGCTGGGCATACGGCGTGGGTTGCCCATCAGGCGCATTTTTTGCACCCCGCAGGCCCGCAAAATCTGCGCGCCAATGCCGTAGGTGCGCAGGTCCATGCGGCCACGCTCGGGTGCCTGGGCGGCGCGGGCCGTGCCTTCAAACTGGGCCAGCAATTGGGCCGCGCTTTCGCCGCAGTTCAGCAGCACCACCACGCCCTGGCCTTCTTGCGCCACGCGTTTCAGGCTGGCGTCAAGCCCCCAGGAATGCATGCCGCGGTTGACCTCCAGCGCATCGAGCACCGACAGCGGCTCGTGCACCCGCGCGGCCACGCTGTGCTCGGGTGCCCACTGGCCGCGCACCAGCGCCAGGTGCAAGCCCTGGCTGGGCTTGTCTTTGAAAGCGTGGGCGGTGAAGGGGCCAAATGCCGTTTGAATCTCGCGGCTGCCGATTTTTTCAACCAGCGACTCGGTGCGGCTGCGGTGCTCGATCAGGTCTGCAATGGTGCCAATCTTCAGGCCGTGTTCAGCGGCAAACAGCTGCAGGTCGGGCAGACGGGCCATGGTGCCGTCTTCATTCATGATTTCGCAAATCACCGACGCTGGCGAACAGCCCGCCATCTGGGCCAGGTCGCACCCCGCCTCGGTGTGGCCAGCCCGCATCAAGGCGCCGCCGTCGACAGCCTGTAAGGGGAAAATATGACCGGGTTGCACCAAGTCATGTGCAGTGGCGTTGTGTGCCACCGCCGCTTGCACCGTGCGGGCGCGGTCGGCTGCAGAAATGCCAGTGGTCACGCCTTCAGCGGCTTCAATTGACACCGTGAAAGCGGTGGAATATTTGCCGCCGTTGCGAGAAACCATCGGTGGCAACTGCAAGCGCTCGCAGCGCTCACGCGTGAGCGTCAGGCAAATCAGGCCGCGGCCAAAGCGGGCCATGAAATTGATGGCCTCGGGCGTGACATGGTCGGCCGCCAGCACCAGGTCGCCTTCGTTTTCACGGTCTTCTTCGTCCACCAGAATCACCATACGGCCCGCACGCATCTCGGCCACGATGTCTTGCACCGGTGAAATGGCCACCGGGCTGGTGTTGGCTGGGGCGGTCGGCACAGCCGACAGGTGGGGGTGGGGCAGGGCGGTCATGGAAGAGTCCTTTTTGGGCAAAACGTCAGGCCAAGCCTGGTGCGGGAGTGGGGGCGCTGAGCATGCGCTCAACATAACGTGCAATCAAATCAATTTCCAGGTTGACTGCGCTGCCCGCCTGCAAAGTGTGCAAAGCGGTGTTTTGCACGGTGTGGGGAATGAGGTTGATGCTCAGCTCACACCCCTGGGCGTTGTCGGCAATGCGGTTAACCGTCAAGCTCACGCCATTGACGGTAATCGACCCTTTGTAAGCCAGGTATTTGGCCAGTAGCGGCGGTGCCAGCACCCGCAGCTCCCAGCTTTCACCCACCTGCTCAAAAAACTGCACCACGCCCAAGCCGTCCACATGGCCGGAAACCAGGTGCCCGCCGAGACGGTCGTGGGCGCGCAGGGCCTTTTCGAGGTTGATGGGTTGGGGCTTGTCGAGGCCGGCCGTTTTATTCAGCGATTCGGCGGATATGTCCACCGTGAACTGGTGATGCGCCGCGTCCAGCGTGGTCACCGTCATGCAGGCCCCGTTCAGCGCAATGCTGTCACCCAGGCCCACATCTTCCAGGTAGCCGGTCGGCACCTCAATGCGCAAGCGCTTGCCGTGTTGCGGGGTGGTGCCTAGGGGGTCGACGGCGGCGATGCGCCCGATGCCAGTGATGATGCCTGTGAACATGGTGAGATTTTCGCAGAGGCTAGCCGCCCCCTACGTCACCAAGGCTTCAGAGGGAATTGGATGAGGGCTTAAAAAACGTCCCGCCCCGAAATGCGGGCCACGATGCGCAGGTCAGAGCCCACCATGTCGGTGGACATGAATTGCAATGGAACCGCCTGCGAGAGTTCCGAAAGCGGCCCCAGGTTGCTCATGCCCGCACCGGTGCCCAGCAGTTTGGGCGCCAGATAAACCAAAAATTCGTCCACCAGACCCGCTCGTATCAACGACCCATTGAGCTTGTGCCCAGCCTCCACATGCAATTCGTTGATCTCGCGGCGGCCCAATTCCAGCATCATGGCAGCCAGATCGACCTTGCCGTTGGCGTCAGCCGGTAGCTCCAGCACGGTTGCGCCACGGGCCTCCAGTGCAGCCTTCTTTTCGGCATTTTTTGAGCCATTCAAGCTACTCGTGCAGATGTAGAGCGCTCGACCAGCTATGAATAAAGGAGCGTCCAGCGGCGTGTGCAAATCACTGTCCACCACCACCACATGCGGCTGACGCGGCGTGTCCACCAGCCGAACGTCCAGCCGGGGCCGGTCTTGCAACACCGTCCCAATACCAGTGAGCACCGCACAAGACCGCGCCCGCCAAGCATGGCCGTCTGTACGCGCCTCAAGCGACGTAATCCACTGGCTGGCCCCATTGCTCAAAGCCGTCGTCCCATCCAACGAAGCCGCCAGCTTCATGCGAACCCAGGGAGTTTTGCGGATCATGCGGGAGAAAAAGCCGATGTTGAGTTCGCGGGAGGCGCGCGCTTCTGCGCTGTCGGCGGGGAGGAGTTCAACCTCAATGCCTGCGTTGCGAAGCATCTGAATGCCCCGGCCTGACACCAGGGGATTCGGATCGAGAATCGCCACGACCACTTTGGTTATGCCCGCCTCGATCAAGGCGTTGCAGCAGGGCGGCGTGCGGCCATGGTGGGAGCAGGGCTCCAGGGTGACATAGGCCGTTGCCCCCCGCACATTCAGCCCTTTTCCTGCGGCATCGCGCAGCGCCATTACTTCGGCGTGGGGCCCGCCCACTTGTTGCGTGTGCCCGCCGCTACTTCCGGCGTCAGTTTCAATGACGCAGCCAACTCGCGGGTTGGGGTTGCACAAATACAGAGCCCGATGCGCAAGCTCCAAACTTGCAGTGCGGCCTAATTGGCTATCGGCCACCACTGATTCGATAGTATTGCCAATACGAGTTTCTAGGATGGCTATTTCCAGCAGGTGGCCACAGTATATGGGCTGCTGCCTGATATCGTCTTGACACCCAACTGGTTCAATCCCAGCGTGCCACAGCCGTCGTTGTTCTGGCCTGCCTGCGGTATGGCATTGATTCGAAATGTTGCTGCCGTTGGTTCGCCACCCACAAACCCCAATGTGTAAATTCCATTCAAGGCTGTTTGGCAAGCCAAAACCGGAAAAGTAGTTGTTGAGTCGTAGGTCAAGCTGGTGGTGTAGCGGCGCTCCATTTGCTGAGCCGCCTCTTGCATACAGCCGGTGGCGGCACCGCGCCGGGATTTCATAATGCTCTCCTGATAGCTGGGGTAGGCAATACTGGCCAGTATCGCGATCACCGCCACCACTACCAGTATCTCGATTAATGTGAACCCTAGCGTGGAAGACTTTTTACTGATATTCATGATGATTAGTCTCTAAAAATTTCGCGCCATGACAAACGGCCTTTTATTTTATTGATGCAACCACCAATGCCAATACTGGCAATACCTTCACTGGCGTTGGTTGAGGATGATCCATCGATACACGGTTCTGTTTTGCCACAGTCCGGCCCTGTACAAGGGCAATCATTACTTTCGCAAAACCTTTTCTTGGGTGTACCAGACAAAAAGGTGCTGCCGTCCTGCCGCTTGATCTCACCAGCAGAGGCAGGACTGCGCCCAAGAAACAACGGTGTAGTAGGAATACCTACGCCGAGTCTAACTGAACTGGCAGCCACCCCGCCCAGTCTGTCGGCAGAATTATATTTTCCATCCTTGTTGACATCAATGAAATCCAGTTCAATACGCCCACCTGTAAATGGATTGACAAAGTTCAGATAACCGTCTCCACCTGCTTTGCACTCATCTGCAAGAGGAAACAAAGATGAAACCATCAGAGCAGGTACAACGGCTGGAACGAATTGCGAGAGAACAACGATTCGTTCTCCGGGCGTAGCGGCCGTATTCAGGTCTATATACCAGCCACGTTTACCCAGCATATCATTTGCAGCTGCGGCACCGAATACGCGCACGGTCTGTCCAGCCACAGTGCCACTAGTAGCAATGGGGCGGGCGATCAGGGCGCTTCTATCAGCAACGGGTGTCAGGTCATTGTCAATAATGCCATACCAGCTTTGAATCTCCATGTTGCTGGCATCACCCGCCTGAAAATAGGATCCCGTTCCAAAAAATACGAAGCGTTTTCCTTTTGTAACGCTTCCTACGGCTGTATCGCTGCGAACAGCAACAGGTGCAGTAATCGGCTGTGGTTGGCTTGATGCGTTGACGGCCTTGAAAAGAGGCATTCCCGAGAAGCTAACTGCCCAGGAAGCAGGTGATGCAGACCTGATGTCAAATTTCCACAGATTGCCCTTCAAATCACCCGCGTAAACATAGTCAGCGGTGCTATTCGCATCCAGATCAGCCCATGCAGGGCCAGCTAATCCATTATCTCCGCCCGCAAGCGTATCAATTGTTTTGACTTCTGACAAGGTGCCGTTCGCATTCAGAATGAATATGTAAAGAACGGCGCGTCCGCTGGCGCTGTTATAGCCATTCCCGACAAGTAGCCCCATTTTACCGTTGTTGAGCAAAGCCATCATAGGCCGACCCATCATCATCCCTAATCCTGCATCCGAGCCTGCTGCCGCTGTGATGGCACCCGTGGTCGTGCCACCAATCGGCGTATATTCCCACGTTAGCGAGGGTACAGGGGTGCTAGGATCAATGGAGAATACACCTTTGCCCCCGCGTCCCAGCAGGCTATAGACATACGTCTTGTTATTGGATTCGCTAACCTTAAAACCAAGTGTTATGTCGCCGTCAATAAAGTATTCATGGTTGGTAGAGTAATTTGGTGAAGTCAGATTCTTCAGCTTTGGAACAAGCTGATTTGGAATAACGGCGAATTTCTCAGCGCCAGTGGCACTGTCAAATACATGCAGCATGCCGTCGTTCGCTCCGGCATAAAGATTTTTACTGTCAGAGTCATAAGTCGGCGATGAGTGAATAAAATCGCCCAAAATCGAAGAGCGGTTTCTCAGTGCGCCTCCATTGGCAACCTCTTTGCTCTTGTCACCTCTTATGTATTTATAGGTATCATCATTGACTAACAGGGTTTTGTCTGCCGCTGGCAACGCAGAATAAGTTGTTGCACTTGTGTCTACTACACCTAGGGACGTGTTCAGATAAATTTTCCGAGAACTCCACAAAGGAAGTTGCTCATCGGCGCGCCAAAGGCTAGCCGATCCGACGCCAGCCAAAGTGACGGGAAGGGCGAGAATATTTCCAGTCCAATCTACCGGCACGAAAGACGCTTGATAAACCCGTGTATCGCTTGCTATGCTGCCACTATTGGATGCAATATTGCTCGCACTGGTTGCGCCTGTAGCGGCAGCCTTGAAAGCATTTCGTAGCGAATCTTTGAGTTTTGTCGGATTTTGCACAAAGAAGTAAGCATCCGGCACGCCATCGCCATCTTTGTCCCACTCAGAAGTAATGTCGGGCTGCGCATTTATTGCGGGTGCGGTCTCTTCAAATCCGCCCCACTTTGCCGCGTACCACATCGGATCTTTCAGGAAAGTTGCTGCGTTGGCCGTGGTGCTGAAGGTGAAAGTCTGCGTGCTGATACTCGTGGACGGGGTCGTGGCGGCTGTGGCTCCCAAGAACGGTAAGCGGTAGCAGTCGGCTGGGTAGGGCAATGCTGGTGCCACGGGAACCGGCATGATGGGCTCGCAATAACCAGGGCTGCGGCCCGGAGGCACGTTCAAGAAATAGGGGTTACCGGTGTCGGTCTCATCTTGCACAACCAGATAAATACCATCTCGGTTGCTGCCGGAAACCACATAGCCCATGCGATGCTGAACCCCGCCAGCCTGGTAAACAGGATTTAGAACAACCTCTAGCGTGTTGTTTGCATTGGCCTTCACCGTGTATTCAACGATCGCATCCATGTCATGGTCATTGCCCTGCTCCACGTCTTCAAAGTTGATCCGGAACTTGGCTTGGTAGCGGCCACCGTTGATGCTTGCATCGTAATCAGGCCAGGTTGCTGTGGCCAAGGTAGACGACCCTGAGTTGGCAATACTCTCCACATAAAAATCTACAATTTGATTGGTGGGCTGATAAGCACCCTTGGCGTTTGTAATACTGAACGCGCCACCGACAGACTTCGCGAATGGAACGATATTGATTGTGCGGCCGTTGGGAAGTTTGGCCTCAATTCTTGGAAGTGGCGATGCCAGGGCAACAAACAGGTTGTTAACTGTTTGGGTACCCTGCAGCGAGGTTTGCAAATCGTGCGTTTTGGCGAAATGTGCCACCGAAGAGGCATAGTAGCCGCCACGCTTGGTCGGCTCCTCTGGAGCAAGGCCGCGGATTGCGCCCAACGATGTGACGTTTTTCGCTGTGGGTGCCGTATCTGAGGGGGTGCCAACTACCTCGCCAATAAATTTGGCACCAGTTATGCCGGGTTCCTTTGAGCTTATGAAATCAGCTACACCAGTGACATTCAAGCTATTATTTAGCCCAGTAATAATATTTTTACCGGTCAAAGTACCAGAAAAAACAGGGGGTGCCGGTACGAATCCGGCATTGGCACCCGGCAACTGGTCTGAGTCATAAGATGTGTTGGTGTCCGATATGGTGAGAATATTTGCCTTTGCGCAATAGGGTGCTTTCGCCGCACTTGTGGTGCTGTAAGGCTTGTCCCATGTAGCCGATGGTAGGCCTACTTGGGTGTCGATTGTAGTACCCCTATTCGTATACTCTGTGGTGGCGCTACCGGCACCGGCGAAATATCGCACGGCTTCAAACATGAGTTCAGCAACTGGATTCCCCCAGTCGACATATTCCCCCTCATTTGCCGAGCGATCGCCAATGGCATTTTTATAGATTTGATCAGTTCGGCCATTGTTGAAATCGCGGATGCGTAAATTGTTGATGGTGTTAACGATCACTGCTGTGGCGGTAATGAATTGGCCGTTGCTTTGATCTACCTCTTGCTTGAAAGAACTGACGACTTTGCGCAAGCGACCACCCGAAAAATTGTTGTCATAGCTGCCCGTCATCAGACCAAACAACAAACTTTCATTTTCGCCAAAATCATGCAAAGTGCCAACAGGCTTATAAGCGCCGCTTGGATACAGCTTGCAACCCGAGTTAAAGCTGGTTGTGCATACCGCAACCCGAGCGGTGTAGTTTGTTCTGGTACCACCATGGGTGCCATCGGCTAGTACCGGGCGCTCAGTGGACGCCCACTCCCATACCCGTTTTGGGGAGTTGAGCACGACAGACAGCCATGGCGCCATATTGCTGCAATTACTCAATGTGGCGCAGTTGGTACTGGCATTCGGAGTGAGATTGCCAAAGAAATGCCGATTGTTTGTGGTGGGCGCGGCAAGCGGGGTGTAGTCGCTGATGTTATATTTATCGACAGCAAGGCTGGTATATTCTTTTGCCCAGGAATGTGCATCTTGCGGAATATACGCACGCCGCAAAACGGTTTGCGCTGCGGTATCGGTATCTCTCATACCACCATAAAGCACTACACGCATCGCGTCAATGCGGCTGGTCGTCACGTAATTCAGCCAGTTGCCTGCCCACTGACCGCTGCAAGTTTTAAGAGCGCCGGAGGCCGCGCCAGCAGGTGTGAAAAGATCGCTATTGCCTGAGCCGTTGCTGTGTGTGTAACACAAATTGGAATCAAACAACCCCAAATAGGTGATCGCAGGTTTAAACCGTATATCCAGTGTGCCATCGCCATCAATGTCGCTTGCGTCGTTATATGCCTCGTAAAACATACGGTGGTCACGCCCCATTGCCAGCATCACCATGGCCTTGGCGGTTGGCTGCACAGTGAGTGGCGAGTTGGGAATGGTCACGGCGCTGGTGCTAACGGCTGCCACCAGCGACGCGCCCAGCAACGCCAAGCGTATGCTCTGGGCTACGCGAATTCCACGGGGAATCAATTTATTAAAGATATGCATTTTTGCCTCTTAGAGCGAAGTCGCGTAAATAGATTGAACCATGACGGTTGCAGCCCGTCCGTCTGCTGGCCTGGCGCGTGCGGTAACCCGGTAGCGCTTGCAGTTGTTGGTAGTAGCGCCGGGGTCAATAACGCAGGGGAATGAATCACCCAGGTATTCAACGAAATACTCAGGTTGAATGGTAATAGTTGTGGTGCTACCCACAGTAATGCTGGATCCTGCTTGCCAATCCGCAAAACTTGCACTGAGCCATCTTGGGGTTGATGTGGCCAATGGTGCCCCGCAGGTCATCACTTGGTCTGGGGCACCTCTCATCGCGCACGGAGCCCCCGCGACAGGATCAGGCTGCCCGGCGGTTTCGATGAGCATTTCTGCCTGGCGAAGTGCAGACTCTGAAGCCTGCAAGGCTAGGGTGCGATCGTACGTTTGAGAGACCATCTTTTCCTGGCTGCTCACAAGCCGCACGGCGGCTAAGCTCAAAAGAGTCATCACCACCAAAAGAATAAGAGAAATCACCAGAGCAACTCCGCGTGAGCGCTTCAGGTTGAACATCTTGCGGTGTGTCTGCTTCGTATTCATAATTTCATCTTCGTCTCACGGCTGCGCAG
Source organism: Comamonadaceae bacterium (assembly GCA_013297875.1). Classification (GTDB taxonomy): domain Bacteria; phylum Pseudomonadota; class Gammaproteobacteria; order Burkholderiales; family Burkholderiaceae_C; genus JAAFIW01. The sequence goes on from JAAFIW010000002.1 coordinate 317,828, forward strand.
GTTGATGACAGAAATTGTTCGCCGCTCCAGTGCTTGGCCATTGGTTCCCACAACATCGGGGCTGCGAAAGGTCAGCGCGATGCGAACCGCAACAACTTCCTTCAAATTCTCTTCAGTCCAAGCCTTGTTGGCAGCAGAAAAAACGGTGTCGTCAGCATTGATCCAGCTTGTAGCCAAATCTGATCCAACCGCCGCATCCTTGTCGCGAACCAGGTATTGAATTTGCATGTCGTGTACGTCGGTCACCATTTCGCGGGCTTCAGTCGTCTGGATATTAACGCCAGCTACCGTTAGTGGTTTCTGCGCCAATCGATACAGCGCACGCCGGTTGTTCGTCCCGATTCCGATATACCAAAATCCAGGGTCATACTTCGTTACGAAACCACCCGGGGTGAATTGCTTGCTTACTGTTCCAGTGCAATTGGCTGGCTGCGGCCAGCCAAGCGTGCTTTTGCAATTGTTGGTTGGGGCAGAGGCGCTGTGTTCAATCGTATTTGCGCCTACTGCCCAAACTTCGAAAATAGCCGCGGAGGCGGAGTCGCAAGCCAATACAACATCTTTGTCTGTGTAGCGGGCCACAGAATCGAGCGTAATTGCGTTGGTAGCGGTGTTGTGTGCTTGTATTGTTCTTAAATCCGAATCGTCCATTCGGGATCTCAAAATCGATACGGCGTCGGTGCCTGAGACTCGCTGGCCCAGCGCTGTGCCAAAACTGACGCTACCCCCCACCACCGTGCCTTCATATCCCACCAGAGTGCCACTGTCCCAGTCTGCCCACCAGGGCAATACTGTGGGCGCAACAAGATTTGTTCGCACAACACTCGCAACAGCCTTGGTACCACAAGGATTGGATCCTGCTTCACGTAAATCGCGCGCCATTTGTTCGAATGCAAACCTCGCGCTTTCTTGCATTCGCGCAAGGTTTTCGGTAGATCTGAAACTTTGCTGGGTAGATGTGTAGACACTTAAAATGCCACCAATCAGGAAAATACCCAGCAGCAATGCAACCATTAATTCAACGAGTGACAAGCCCGAACTGGCAGCACGTCGACTGGCTATGCGGCAAGAAGAATGTTTATGCACAAAAGTCTTTTTAAATGAATGAATAGACATAAACCGCGCCTCACAACCGAGACTGAATCTCAACCACCTGCTCGCTAAGCCCACCTGCTTTGCTGTCGTCCCAGCGCAGGCGAACGGTACAAATGTAGCTGTCATTACAAGTAATGGCACCGCAGGTGGTGGTATCTGTGGCTACACCCATGGTGCCGCGAGCGCTGTCGATCCAATCGCGCATATTGTTCTGCGCTAGCGTTATTCCAGTAAAACCAGCTGGACTACAAACATATGCGGTGTTGTAACTGCCACCTTTTGCGCTTTCCCGATCAACGCGCATGGCGTCCATCATGAATTGCGCCAACATGATGGCTTGTGATCGTTGCACGCTGCTTTGATTGCCCTGCAATGCGCGGGTCTGGAGAGATGCCATTCCGAGTAAACCGAAGCTCAAAATCAAAACCGAAACCAATATTTCGATCAGCGTGGCACCTTGCTGACGGGATGGGGCCAGATGCAGAGAGTAAGGTTTTATGGACTTCATGTGCGTAAACCTGTCAAAGAGCCGGACAAGCGGAAGTTACTCCCGTTGCTTTGGTAATGGTGATCCGGCCCGCTATATTGATATTGAGATCACGTGCCCGGGTGTCATTGGACAGCGCAGATGAGGTGCTGCAAACTCTTATGATCCCGGTTGTAAATGAACCGGTTAGGGTTTTAGACCTTCCGTCGGCGCTGTATGACACGTAGTCGACGACGTTGGTATTGCCTGAAATTGAGATGGCCGCAGGCATTGGCTGGACAACAAAACTCACGGTTTCACCGGAATCGATAGAGGGCGTCGAACCTGCTCGAGTAGGGTCTGCGAAGCCAATCCAACCCGTGCTCCAAGATCCGCTACCCGAGAGGCAGCTTGTGCCGTTATTGCTTTTGCATACCGTCATGCGTGTGCCACGTCGCGTCGCTTCCGATCTGGCCTGCAGCAGGGATGTGTAGAGCTCGTTTGTTGCCGTCGACAAACGGGTCGAAGCGATCGCTTGTTGAAAGCCGGGCACAGCCAGTGACGTCAAAATAGCCAGGAGACTGACAACCAACATGAGTTCAATCAGCGTGAATCCATGGTTTCTATTTCCGATTTTGGTGAGGTCCGTCATATGGCATCAAAAGGTTGAAGTGGCGATTGTCATCGGCGGCTCCCCAGAAACAAGGCTGCCCGGACTAGTGGCAATTTTTCCCCGACAGTCGGTTGAGCTCGCGTTTCTCTTTCAGGCTGTCCGGCCGAGTATTAGGTGCGCCTGTAGTAAGGGCGATCTCAAGCCACATCGGCTTGATCGATTCCGTCGATCTCTACCGCCTAACCTCCTCCACCAACGCCCGAAACTCATCCACATCTTCAAAGCTGCGGTAAACACTTGCAAAGCGCACGTAGGCCACTTTGTCCAGCTTCTTCAGTTCTCGCATGACCAACTCGCCGATGCGGGCAGACTGGACTTCGCGCAGGCCTAGGTTGAGGAGTTTTTCTTCGATGCGCTCAATGGCGCTGTCGATTTGTTCGGTGCTGACGGGGCGTTTGCGCAGGGCCAGGTTGAGGCTGGCCAGCAGTTTTGCGCGCTCAAATTCGATGCGGCGACCATCCTTTTTGACGACTGACGGGAAGTTGACTTCTGGTCGCTCGTAGGTGGTAAAGCGCTTTTCGCAGCTGCCGCATTGGCGGCGGCGGCGGATGAAATCCCCTTCCTCGGAGACACGGGTTTCGACCACTTGGGTCTCGCCGTGGCTGCAGAAGGGGCATTTCATGGCTAGCTGTAAACGGGAAAGCGCGCCGTCAAGGCATTGACTTTGGCGCGCACGGCCATGATGTTGGCTGCGTCGCGCGGGTTGTCCAGCACGTCGGCAATCAGGTGCGCGGTCTGGCGGGCTTCTTCTTCCTTGAAGCCGCGGGTGGTCATGGCGGGGGTGCCGATGCGCACGCCGCTGGTGACCATGGGTTTTTCCGGGTCTTTGGGAATGGCGTTTTTGTTGATGGTCATGTGCGCATCGCCCAACACGGCTTCGGCTTCTTTGCCGGTAATGTTTTTGGAGCGCAGGTCGACCAGCATCAAATGGCTTTCAGTGCGGCCACTCACAATGCGCAGGCCGCGCTGCACCAGGGTTTCCGCCATGACCACGGCATTTTTGATGATTTGTTGCTGGTACAGCTTGAAGCCAGGCTCCAGCGCTTCTTTGAACGCCACTGCTTTGGCCGCTATCACGTGCATCAACGGGCCACCCTGCAGGCCCGGGAAAATGGCGCTGTTGATGGCTTTTTCGTGTTCTGCCTTCATCAAGATAATGCCGCCGCGCGGTCCGCGCAGGCTCTTGTGCGTGGTGCTGGTGACCACATCGGCATGCGGTACCGGGCTGGGGTAGACGCCGCCAGCGATCAAGCCGGAGTAGTGGGCCATGTCGACCATGAAGATCGCGCCGACTGCTTTGGCCACGGCGGCAAAGCGCTCAAAGTCAATGCGCAGCGAGTAAGCGGAGGCGCCGGCGATGATGAGTTTAGGTTTGTGCTGGTGGGCCAGCGCTTCCATGGCGTCGTAGTCAATCGCTTCGTTGGCATCCAGGCCGTAAGACACCACGTTGAACCACTTGCCACTCATGTTCAGCGGCATGCCATGCGTCAAGTGCCCGCCTTCGGCCAGACTCATGCCCATGATGGTGTCGCCGGGTTTGAGAAAGGCCAGAAAAACTGCCTGGTTGGCCGACGCGCCGCAGTGAGCCTGCACGTTAGCGGCGTCGGCACCAAATAGTTGTTTGACGCGCTCAATAGCCAGTTGCTCGGCCACGTCTACATGCTCGCAGCCACCGTAGTAGCGCTTACCGGGGTAGCCTTCGGCGTATTTGTTGGTCAGCTGGGTGCCTTGCGCGGCCATCACGGCGGGCGAGGCGTAGTTTTCGCTGGCGATCAGCTCGATGTGATGTTCCTGGCGGGCGTTTTCCGCCTGGATGGCGGCCCACAAGACGGGGTCTGTTTGCTCGATGAGGTGTTGACGGTTATACATGGCAGTCCTTGATGAAGGTTGACCTTGCGCTGTGCCGTTGATTGGCAAAACACAAGGGCTGCCCAGGCGAACGGCTTAGCGCTGGAGCAGACAACGCCGCTCAGCGGCACGCTTCCCAGTGGTTTTGTACAAGGCGGGCCTTGTTTCAGTCCACGTCAGCGCTCGCCAAATTCGGGTTGCGCCTATCGCCAGTTGCGTGCCGGGCAAGTGTAGCCCAGCACAGGCGTCTGTCGCGGCTCAAGACTGAGACAGCGTGGCCACTTTTTCCTCATTTGTGGCTTCTGGTTCCACGGGCGTGATGGTGCGTATGCCTTCAGCTGGTGCTTGCGGCAGGGCGCGACCGGTTGCCACCTGGTACAGCCGGGCATGCTCGGCCATCACTTTGTAAGCGTAGCCACCGTCGTTTTCCATGTTGGCTGCGCCTACGTAGAACTTCAGCCCGGCTTGCACCGACCCGGCGCGCTTGATGCACTCTTGCAGCACCTTCACGCCGACGCGCAGGTTGGTCACCGGGTCGAACGCGGCCAGCTTGCCGCCGTAGTTGGCGTATTTGTCGCTGTGCACGCCGGTCATCACCTGCATCAGGCCTTGCGCGCCCACTGGGCTTTGGGCAAAGGGGTTAAAGCCTGATTCAACGGCCATGATGGCCAGAATCAGGGTGGGGTCCAGCTTGGTCGAGGTACCCAGGTCATAGGCTTCAGCCACAAGGGCTGCAATAGGCTCTGGTGCCACCCGGTATTTTTTGCTCAACCAGTAGGCGACAGCGGCTTGTTGCTTGGGCAGGTCTTTGGGGTTGGTGGCGGTGGCGCGGTCAATGGCTTCCAGCTCCACGGGTTCGCTGGGTTCAGCCGCCACCAGGTGACGCTCTTGCAACCAGCCCATGAGTTGAACCTCGCCGGTGTGGCGAAGATCAGGCCGGGCGGTGAGGGTGACCACGAAGAACACAACGGCCAACCCGACCAGGGCAAAGCTGTTGTGGATGATTTCAAAAAAACCCTGCACCACGTCGGTGGTGAAGGTGCGCAGTCCTTGGATGAACTGGGTCAATACGGTCATGAGCGACTCCTGGTGATGACGCTGGCTCGCGGGGCTGCTGCTCTCAGGCAACAGGGCGGTGGCGCTCAGCTACTTTTTGCGCTGAGGGTCGATTTGCTGACGGCCCCGAGGGCTGGTTCAGCAACTTGCCGGTTTCCGAACGCAGTCTGGAATCGTCCAGCGCGTATTCGGGTTGACCCTGCCCATTGGCAGAGTTCGGCGGATTCTAGGGAGTCTAAATATCGAGTCAAGACTATCAAATTGATTCGTTATTCAAATTTGGCTGTTTTCTTTGATTTTTGTGCCATTTTTCCTGCTCTTTCCGTTTTTTGAGCAGCTTCTCTAAGAAAAATCTGTGTCAAGGTTCCGCGTTGCGCACCTGCTGCCATACGCGTATGGATACAAAACAGGCTTGAAATGCGCTGCGAATCGGACTAAATTGTGCATGCCTGAGCCTATTCAGGCGCTGGCTGGAATCTGGTTTTACCGCCAACGACAGCCCCCTCATGGAAGCAATCTTTTGCTTCCTACGCCATGTGGGACTTTCATCTCCCGCATGGCGACCCCAGACGGCATGGGTCTTGTGCCCGCCGTCAGGCCCGAAGAACTGATCTTGATTGGTTCTTCGGGCTTTTTGCTTTGTGGTGCGGCATTTTTACAAGTGCTACTACTTTTTTATGCTTGGTCGTTGACCTTTGCACCTACGCACTGAACACTCGCCGCATGCAAATCGCTTCTGTCTTGCCAGGCCGCTGGCTCAAACGTCTGGTGTGGCTGGTTCTGGGCTTGGCGTTGCTGGTGCTGGCCGCGTGGCTGGCGGTGCCGCCGCTGGCCAAGTGGCAGATTCAAAAGCAGGCCAGCGCCCAACTGGGGCGGCAGGTCACGGTGGGGCAGGTGTCGTTTGCGCCGTTCAGCCTGGAGCTGACGTTGCGCCAGCTGCAAGTGGCCAGCGCTGACGGTGCTACGCCGCAGCTGAGCGTTGAACGCGTTTACGTTAACGCCGCCATTGAATCGCTGATCAAGCTGGCCCCGGTGGTGGACGCACTGGAGATTGACCAGCCGCGCCTGAACCTCACGCACCTGGGCGGTGGCCGCTACGACGTAGACGACATCCTGGCCCGCCTCAAAGCCGCGCCCACGCCTGCGAAACCGGGCGAGCCGCAGAAGTTTGCGCTGTACAACCTGCGCCTGTCGGGTGGTGCGCTAGCCTTTGTAGACCGCAGCGTGGACAAGACGCATACGGTGGTGGATGTGCAGCTGAGCCTGCCGTTTTTAAGCAATTTGCCCTCGCAGCGACAAGTGACGGTGCAGCCGCGGCTGGCGTTTACTGTGGGCGGTGCCAGCCGGTTTGACTCGGCCGCCCAGGCCACACCGTTCACCGATAACCGCAAGACCGACGCCAGCGTGAAAATTGCGCCGCTGGATTTGCGCCCCTATCTGGGCTACCTGCCGCCTGATTTGCCCGCCAGGCTGCGCGCGGCCACGCTGAGCGCTGACCTGCGGGTGGCGTTTGAGCAGACGCCGCAGGTTGCCGTGAAGCTGACCGGCACGGTGCAGCTGGGCAGCGTGAGCGTGGCGGCGCTGGACGGTAGCGAGCTGGCGAGCTTTGCGCTGCTGAAGGTGGCGCTGGCCGACGTGCAGCCGCTGGCGCGCAAGGTGGCGCTGGCCTCGGTGGCGCTGGAGCAGCCGCAATTGGCGGCCAAACGCGACCGGGCAGGGCGCTTGAATCTGGATTTTGCGGTTGCGCCTTCTACCCAGAACGCTACTAAATCAATAGCTGCTCCAGCAATGAATACATGGGCTGATGGCCCAAAAGGCTCAAAAACGATACCTGAATGGTCAGTTTCTGTCACCCAGCTGCTGGTGACCAGCGGCGGCCTGAGCTGGGCCGACGACAGCGTGGCCACGCCCGTGCGGCTGGCGCTGCAAGACCTGAACCTGCAGGCCGACAGCATCGCCTGGCCGATGGCGCAACCGCTTGCTTTCAACGGCGGGGCGCAAGTGGTGTCGGCAGCGGAAGCAAAGGGCTCCGGCAAGCTGACATCCACCCCCCAAACCGCCAGTTTGAGCTTTTCCGGCAGCGCCACGGACCGCGCCGCCAACATCACGGCTAGCGTGGCCAGCCTGCCCTTGGCCATGGCCGCACCCTACCTGGCCATTTTTTTGCAACCAGCCGTGTCGGGCAAGCTGTCGGCCCAGGCGGCGGTGCAGTGGGCCAGCGCCCCGGAACCGTCGCTGACCGTGGCGCTGGCGCAGCTCACGGTGGACAAGCTGGCTTTGAACGAGGGCAAAGCCACGCCGGTGAGCTTGAACAAGCTGGAGCTGGGCAATACGCAGATCGACCTGACCCGCCAACAAGTCAACCTGGGCCGTCTGGCCTTGACCCAGCCGGTGGTGCAGGTGGAGCGGGGCGTTGATGGGCGCTGGATGTTTGAGCGCTGGCTGCCGGCGGCCAGCGGCGCCAGCGGCGGCACACGCACCGCAGCAGTGACGGCCTCAACACCGTCTAACAAGACAAGCACCACCGCTGCGCCCTGGCGCGTGACCCTGGGCGAGCTGGCGCTTACCGGCGGCACGGTGAGTTTCACAGACCTCGTGCGCGAGAGCAGCCCGGTGGCGCTGAGCCTGTCGGCGCTGCAGGTGCAGCTCAAGGCCTTTTCGCTGCCCTTGCCCGGCACGGCGGCGGCTGATACAGCCCGGCCGTCGCCGCTGGTGGTGTCGGCCAAAGTGGGTGGTGCGTCTGCAGTAGCCGGCGACGCAGGCCAAATCAGCTTCAAAGGCAGCCTGGCCAGCCAGCCGGTGGCCCTGCAAGGCGAGGTGGACGCGCGGCGCCTGCCCGTTCACGCCGCGCAAGCCTACTTTGCTGACCTGCTCAACATCGAGCTGCTGCGGGCCGACACCAGCTACAAAGGCCGCGTGCAGTTTGCGCAAACGCCCGCCGGGCCCCAGTTGCAGATCGCGGGTGACACGGTGGTGGAAGACTTTCGGGCGCTGTCCAAGTTGGTCAGCGCGCCAGCGGGCTTAACGACAACAACGGCCACCGCCGCCCTCGAATCCCCCGAGCTGCTCAGCTGGAACGCTTTGAGCCTGCGCGGCCTGCAGGTGGCGCTGGCACCCGGTGCCACCACCACGGTGCAGATTGGCGAGACCGTGGTCACCGACCTGTTTGCCCGCGTGATCCTGAACGAAGCCGGCCGCATCAACCTGGCCGACATCGTGCGCAGCCCCGGCAACAGCAGTACGGTTGGCGGCACCGCCGTGGCCAGCACCGAAACCCTGGCAGCGGCCACTACAACTGCTACTGTTTCAATAGCTGCTCCAGCAAGTAATACCTGGGCTACCGCCCCAATTGATGTAAAAACCGCCGCCAACGCCCCTATCATCAACGTCGGCCCCACCAGCCTGGTCAACGGCCGCGTTTACTTCTCCGACCGCTTCATCCGCCCCAACTATTCCGCCAACCTCAGCGCCCTGACGGGCAAGCTCAGCGCGTTCTCCTCGGTGGCGGTGCAGGGCAGCCCGCAGCTGGCTGATCTGGAACTGCTGGGCCGCGCCGAGGGCACGGCGGCGCTGGCCATTCGCGGCCAGCTTAACCCGCTGGCCCAGCCGCTGGTGCTCAACATCAACGCCCAGATGAGCGACCTGGAACTGCCGCCGCTGTCTACCTACGCCGTGAAATACGCCGGCCACGGCATCGAGCGCGGCAAGCTGAGCATGAGCGTGACCTACGTGGTGCAGCCCGACGGGCAACTCAAAGCCACCAACCGGCTCATCCTGAACCAGCTGCGCTTTGGCGACAAGGTGGAAGGCGCGACGGCCAGCCTGCCGGTCAAACTGGCCGTGGCCCTGCTGGCCGACCGCAATGGCGTGATTGATCTGGACCTGCCCATCAGCGGCTCGCTGAACGACCCGCAGTTCCGCATGGGCCCCATCATCTGGAAAATCATTGTGAATCTGGTCACCAAAGCCATCACCGCGCCCTTCAGCCTGCTGGCCAGTGCGTTTGGCGGCGGTGGCGGCGACGAGTTAAGCCAGGTGGCCTTCGCTCCCGGCACCGCCACCCTCACGCCGCAAGCCCAGCAAGGCCTGGACAAAGTGGCCAAGGCCTTGGGTGACCGCCCCGCGCTCAAGCTCACGGTGATTGGCCAGGCCAGTCTGGAGGCCGAGCGCGAAGCCTACCGACGCGAGCGGTTGAATCAGTTGTTGCAGGCCGAGCAGCGGCGCAATGCCGTGACCGGCTCGGGGCCCGCGGCCAGCACGGAAACGGTGATATCCGCAACAGCCACGACAACCACAAAAGCTGAAGCCGCGTCGGCCACGGCAGCAGCCATCTCCCCCACCGACTACCCCGTCCTCCTCAAAGCCGTCTACCGCCGCGCCGACATTGCCAAACCCCGCAACGTGGTGGGCCTGACCAAAGACCTGCCCGTGCCCGAAATGGAAGCGCTGCTGCTGGCCAACATTCCCGCCACCGAAGACCTGATGCGCGAGCTGGCGGTGCAGCGCGGCGTGGCCGTCAAAGACTACCTGGCTTCCAAACAGCTGCCGGCAGACCGCCTCTTTCTCGGTGCCGCCAAAACCGCCGCGCCAGACCCCAAATGGACGCCCCGTGCCGAGCTGAATTTGGGTACATAAAAACAACTTGACCCTCCTTTCGCGCCCTTCGCGCAACCTTCGCGTCCTTCGCGTCCTTGCACCCCAATGCCCTTTCCCGAATTACGGTGAAAATACGCCCCTTCAATTTGCCCGTTAAAAGAACAGCCCCGTGACCCCAGCACATTCCAAATCCGACACGCACCCTCTTGACGCCTTGACCGGCGGCGCTTTTTCAGCCCCCACCTCGGGCGAGCGCGCAGCCCGCGTGCGCGAGTGGCTGGCCACCAACCCCAGCCCTGAGCAGATGCAGGACGTCTTCAAAGACTTGAGTGGCCGCGACAAGGGCGCAGCCAAGTTGCTGCGTGAAAAGCTTGATGAACTCAAGCGCGCCAAAAACCAGGAAGGCATTGCCGTGGAGTGGGCGGCCAAAGCCCAAAACCTGCTGGGTGCCAGCAAGCTGAACATTGCCGATGCCCTGGCCTGGCAGCGCGATGCCGCCAAGGCTGGCGCGCCGCTGTCCCGCGAGCCCCTGGCCAGTCTGAAGGTGCAGGTGGCCGCCCGCATCAAAGGCATTGAAGACCTGCAACACCGCGTGCAAGTGCAGCGCGAGGCCGCCGTGCTGCTGGCCCAGCGCATCGAACTCTTGTCCACCAAGCCCTGGCGCGATGCGCAGACTGCGTTTGAGGCGCTGGGCAATGACGTGCCGCATTGGCAAAGCCAAGCCCAGGTGCTGCCTGCAGACCCAAACTGGAACAGCATTGACGGCAAATTTGCCCCCCTGCTGGAGTCGTCCACCACGCAACTCAATGTGGTCTGGGAGGCCTTTCAGTCTGCGCTGGCGCAGGCGGTGGCGGCCGCGGAGGATGCGAACGCGCCTTTGCCCCCCGTGCCGGTCTGGGCAGATGAGTTACGGACTGCACGCGGTGTGGCGGCTCCGGTGGCCGCTGCGCCCAGCAAGCCCAAGATTGACCCCGAATTGCGCGCCCAGAGCAACAAGCTTGTGCTGGAGGCGCTACAAAAACTGGAGCAAGAAGTCGCCCAAGGCCATGGCAAAGCCAGCGCCGGTGCGGCCAACGCCCTGCGTGCAGCGCTCAAGGAACACGGCCGTTTTATCGATGGCAAGCTGGATCACCAGGCCCACACGGCGCTGGGTGCAGCGGGTGAACTGGAAGGCTGGCAGCGCTGGCGTGCTGACCAACTGCGCCAGGAACTGGTGGCCAAGGCCGAAGACCTGTTTGAAACCGTGCAACCCCGCGCGCTGCGCAAGGCTGCTGATGGGGCACAACCGGCTGAGCTGCCTGTAGTGGCTACCGATCCGCAAGCCGCCGCCCCCAGTGAAGCCACAGCGGCAGTTGAAGACGCGCCCGTGGTTGCCAGCGATTCCGACGCAGCCGAGCCCGCGACCGCCAATGCCGCTCAAGCGCCCGCTACCGACGCCACCCACACGCTGCACCTGCACGTTGCGCCTGCCGTGGCACCTGTGCGCCGGCCTCGCTTTGGCGGACGCAAGATGCAGGAGACCCTGCGCACCCTGCGCGAGCAGTGGAAGCAGACGGACCAGGGCGGCCCGCCTAACCATGCACTTTGGAAGCGCTTTGACGATGCCTGCAACGAGGCCTACAAAGTGGTGGAGGCCTGGCTGGACAAGATCAAAGCCGAATCGGCAGAAAACAAGCTGCATCGCCTGGCGCTGATTGAAGAAATCAAGGCGTTTGCGGCGGACAACGCCACCGCCAAAGACGGTGACTGGAAAGGTTTCAACCGTGTCCTGGGACAGTTTGAAGCCCGCTGGCGCGATGCGGGGCATCTGGGTGAAAAGGCTTTTGCCGAGCTGCAGCCGCAGTTCAAGCAGGCGCTGGATCACGCCGCTGCGCCGCTCTTGGCCATGCAGGCGCAAAGCCTGGCACGCCGTCACGCCATGATTGACGAGGCCAATGTCCTGGGTGCCGCGCCGGTCATGCGCATGGATGCCGTGCGCGCCTTGCAGCAGCGCTGGCAAGCTGAGGCCCAGCACATTCCCGTGGAGCGCCGACAAGAGCAAAAGCTGTGGGACGCGTTTCGCAAACCCATAGACGACGCCTTCAACCGCAAAACCGAAGAACGCGCCAAAGCCGACGCTGCACTGGGCGAGCGCGACCGCATGGTGCTGGACGCCGCCAAGGCACTGGAGGCAGCCAATGCCAGTGGCGATGCAGGCCGCATTCGCACGGCCATTGCAGGGCTGGAAGCCGCGTTGCGTGGCCAGGCACAAGCCCAGGCGGTGGTGGCACAAAATGTGGCCACCGCAGCGGAAAATGAAGCAAAACAGGCAGTAGCCCAAGAGAATACTGCTCAAGCAGCTATTGAAAATGTAGCAACACCAGATGCTGCCGCAGACGGGTCTGATGCGCCATCGCAGGCGTCTGACGCTTCAGCCACACCGGCTGACGCCGTGGCGGCCGAGCCCGCACCACCGGTCGCGCCCGCCAAGCCACCGGCCAAACCCGTGGTGGCTATGCGGGGTGACGACCGCCCCGGTCAGAAAAAGGCCGAGCCCGTGCAAGCCGCGCGCGGTGGCAAGTTTGGTGATCGCAAAGGCCCTCCAGGCGCTGGCGGCGGTGCCGGTGGCCGGGGCGACGCGCGCGGCCCACGCCCCTCGGGTGACAACCGGTTCGAGCCGTTCCGCCCTGAAGGCCGCGAAAGTCGAGGCGGCGAGCGCGGTGGCTGGGGCGATCGTGGCCCCGCGCCCGACGCCCCCCGCCTGGGCGACTCGGCGTTCCGCGCCCAGCGCGAGGCGCTTGAGCATGCCGAAATGGCGCTGAAAAAACTGGCTGCGCAGGCCCATGGCGAGTCCCTGGCCGGTCTGCTCAGCGCCTGGCAACAGCGCGCAGCCGATGCGGTACCCAGCAGCCAGGAGCTGGGCAAAGCCGTGCCGGCTGCCATGCGCACGGCCTGGAGCCAGGCCATTGCCAAAGAGGCATCAGGCGATGCGTCAGAAGCCCTGCTGCGCCTGGAGATGGCCAGCGAAGCCCCCACACCAGCCGAGCACATCAATGCCCGGCGCGCACTGCAACTGAAAATGCTGACCCAACGCAATGCGCCTACGCCCACAGAAACCTGGGGCCAGGATGCAGCCAAAGTCCTGGCGACAGCGCATGACGAGGCCACTGCGCGTCGCTTGCAAAACGCACTGAAAAACCTGCTGCGGCGTTAGCAGAAACTTAGGGGTTTACGAAGCAATCAGTCTCCGACGCAACACGCCTAGGGCAAACCCTTTAGCGTTGCAGTGCACAAAACTTGTACTCTGCGGTCATCCCTTTGACCTTGGAGTTGTCTGATGAATTTTGCTACCAAAACCCTAGCTGCCGCAGCAATCATGGCTTGCGCTGGCGCTGCATTTGCCCAAAAAGGCGAGACCGTCAAGATCGCCCACATTGACCCGTTCTCGGGCCCGTTTGCCAACGTGGGACAAAACCAGTTGAAGAGCTGGCAGTTCATCACCGAAAAACTCAACGGTGCCAAAAACCCGGCCGGCGTGAAGTTTGAGGTCGTGGGTTTTGACAACAAAGGCTCGCCGCAGGAAAGCCTCAACGCGCTGAAAGCCGCGATTGACCAGGGCTATCGCTACGTCACGCAGGGCAACGGCTCCGGTGCTGCCGCTGCCATTTCTGACGCGGTGAGCAAGCACAACGAGCGCAATCCCGGCAAAGAAGTGGTTTACATCAACTACGCTGCGGTTGACCCCGCACTGACCAACGAAAAATGCAGCTTCTGGCACTTCCGGCTGGACGCCGACACCTCCATGAAAATGGAAGCGCTGACCAGCTACATGAAGGATCAGCCCACCGTTAAGAATGTGTACCTTATCAACCAGAACTACGCGCACGGTCAGCAGGTTTCCAAATTCTTCAAGGAAACCCTGGCCCGCAAGCGCCCCGACGTGAAAATTGCTGGCGACGAACTGCACCCGCTGGGTCAGGTCAAAGACTTTGCGCCCTACGTGGCCAAAATCAAGGCCAGCGGCGCTGACACCATCGTCACGGGCAACTGGGGAACCGACATGACCTTGCTGGTCAAGGCACTCAACGATGCGGGCATGAACATTCCGCTGTATGCCTACTACGCGGGTGTTACCGGCACGCCCACCGCGCTGGCCCAAGGCAAAGACATGAATGTCAGCCAGGTCGCCATCAGCCATTCCAATTACGCCGGTGAACTGCGCGACTGGCGCAACGAGTTCAAGGCCAAGTTCAACGACGACTACTACACCTTCCAGACCTACCTGGGCATCAGCATGCTGGCGCAGGGCATGGCCAATGCCAAAAGCACAGACCCTGTGAAAGTGGCCACCGCCATGAGCGGCATGAGCTTCAAAACCCTGACGGGCGAGCTGCAAATGCGCAAAACGGATCACCAGTTGCAGCAGCCCATGTACATCAGCAAGTGGACCAAGTCCACCGCCAAAGATCCGTACAGCGAAGAAAACACCGGCTTTAACTTTGCGGTGGTCAAAAAGCTGGATGCGTATGTCGCCTCTACGCCCACCTCGTGCCAGATGAAGCGGCCCGGCTGATGGCCGGTTGACCCCAAATCAAACAATGATGGCCACGGTGTGGCGATCATTGTTTGTATCGAAGTGGCGACACTCCTGTTTTTATAGCTGGTTGAGCAATATTTACCAGGGCTGTGGCCCTATTTGACTTAAAACAGCGGCTATCCCCGGTTTGCGCGTCATCCGCGCCGCTGGCGACCCACTCGTCATCCATCCAGGAGCGTCATGGAATTTTTCACCATCTCCCTGCTCAACGGCCTGAGCTACGGCCTGCTGTTGTTCATGCTCAGCTCGGGCCTGACCTTGATTTTCAGCATGATGGGTGTGCTCAACTTTGCGCACGCAAGCTTCTACATGCTGGGTGCTTACTTTGCCTACACGACCACGGCCTTGATCGGCTTTTGGCCAGCCTTGCTAATAGCGCCGCTGCTGGTGGGTCTGTTGGGTGCAGGTTTTGAAAAATACTGCCTGCGCCGGGTACACAAGTTCGGCCATGTGCCCGAGCTGCTCATCACTTTTGGACTGAGCTATGTGCTGGTGGAGTTGGTGCAACTGGTCTGGGGCCGCAGCTCAGTGGATTACCGGGTGCCCGCCGCGTTGGACGGCCCGCTGTTCACCTTGTATGGCACGCAGTTTCCGATGTACCGCGGCTTCATGATGGGCGTGGCGCTACTGATGCTGCTGTCGATCTGGCTGCTACTCACACGCACCCGCATCGGCCTGGTCATTCAGGCGGCACTGACCCACCCCGAGACGGTGGAGGCGCTGGGCCACAACGTGCCGCGGGTGCTGATGTTGGTGTTTGGCGGCGGTGCCGCGCTGGCGGGCTTGGCGGGGGTCATTGGTGGCAATGCCTTTGTGACCGAGCCGGGCATGGCGGCCACCGTGGGTTCGGTGATTTTTGTGGTGGTGGTGGTAGGCGGTATGGGCTCGTTGTCGGGCGCGTTTGTGGCCTCGCTGCTGATTGGCATTGTGCAAACCTTTGCCGTGGGCATTGACACCTCGCTGGTCAGCATCGCCAAGTCCATTGGCACGGTGATCACACCCGAGACCTTTGGCTACGCACTGTTCAAACTCAAGATCAGCCAGATCGCGCCCATCATGCCGTACCTGTTTCTGGTGTTGATTCTGATCTTCAGGCCCAAGGGCTTGTTGGGCACCCGGGAGGGATGAGAAAGATGTCTGCAACACACTACGAATTCAAGCCGCTGAACATCGGGCGCTGGATCATCTGGAGCCTGTTTGCGCTGGTGCTGGCCGTGGTGCCGCTGATTTTTACCAGCTCACTCAGCCACACCATGCTCAGCCAGATGGGCATCGCCATCATTGTCTGCCTGAGCTACAACATGCTGCTGGGGCAGGGCGGCATGCTCAGTTTCGGCCATGCGGTGTACTCCGGCCTCGGTTCATTTCTGGCGATTCACTCGCTGAACATGGTGACCAAGGGTAGCTTGGCCCTGCCGGTCAGCCTGATTCCCATCATCGGTGGTTTGAGCGGCCTGTTTTTTGCGATTCTGTTTGGCTGGGTCACCACCAAAAAAGCGGGTACACCGTTTGCCATGATCACGCTGGGCATGGGCGAGCTGGTCTGGGCCATGTCGCTGATGTTTCCCGAGTTTTTCGGTGGCGAAGGCGGCATCTCGGGCAACCGCGTCACAGGCTCCAAACCGCTTGGCATCACCTTCGGCCCGCAGATTCAGCTGTACTACCTGATCGCCATCTACACCTTTGTCTGCACCGGCTTGATGTTTGCCTTCACCCGCACGCCCCTGGGCCGCATGCTCAACGCTGTGCGCGACAACCCGGAGCGGGTGGAGTTTGTGGGCTATGACACGCAAAAGGTGCGCTTTTTTGCGTTCTGCATTGCCGGGTTTTTTGCCGGCATTTCGGGTGGTCTGGCCGCGCTGAACTTTGAAATTGTCACCTCCGAAGTGGTGGGCGCGGGCCGGTCTGGCGCGTATTTGCTGTTTGTGTTTCTGGGTGGTGCCACCTTCTTTTTTGGCCCCATTATCGGCGCGATTTTGATGGTGTTGGCCTTTGTGCTGCTGGGCGAGTTGACCAAGGCCTGGTTGCTCTACCTGGGCCTGGTCTTCCTGTTCATGGTGATGTTTGCACCCGGTGGCATTGCCAGCCTGATCATGATGAATGTGCGGGTGGCAGCATTCGGCCATTTGCGCAAACTGTGGGTGAGCTATTTGGCGCTGGCCGCAACCGGCTTGGTTGCGCTGGTGGGTGCCGCCGCCATGATTGAAATGATCTACCACCTTCAACTGAACTCAGCGTTAGGCACGCAAATGAAATTCCTGGGTGCCACGCTGGACGCCAAAGGCCTGAACAGCTGGTTTGGCGCAGGCTTTGTGTTGCTCACCGGTGTTGCACTGTTTGAAATCACCCGCAGGCAGTTTGCCAAGCAGTGGGGCGATATTCAAGAGCAGATTGAAAAAGAAATCAAACGCCGGGAGGCTGCAGCATGAGTGCACCCTATGCATTGGAGCTCAAAGGCCTGCGCAAGAGCTTTGGCAAGGCCGAGATCATTCGCGGGGTCGATCTCGCGGTTTCAACGGGTGAACGTGTCGCGGTGATCGGGCCCAACGGGGCTGGTAAGTCGACACTGTTCAACCTGATCAGTGGGCGGTTCGCGCCCACCAGCGGCGATGTGCTGCTCAATGGCCAGCGCATCAATGGCAAAAAGCCCTATGAAATCAACCGCTTGGGTCTGTCGCGCAGCTTTCAGATCACCAATATTTTTCCGAAGCTCAGCGTGTTTGAAAACCTGCGCTGTGGCGTGCTGTGGAGCCTGGGCTACAAGTACGCGTTCTGGAAGTTTCTGGACAACCTGCACGATGCGAACACGCGAGCCGACCAGTTGATGGAGATGATCAAGCTGGATCGCAAGCGCGATGTGTTGGCCATGAATCTGACTTATGCCGAGCAACGGGCGCTGGAAATTGGCATCACCATTGCAGGCGGTGCCAACGTGATTTTGCTGGACGAACCCACTGCAGGCATGAGCAAATCAGAAACCACCCGCTTTATCAGCCTGATCAAAGAAGTCACGGTCGGCAAAACCCTGCTGACGGTGGAGCACGACATGGGCGTGGTGTTTGGGCTGGCCGACAGGATTGCGGTGGTGGTCTATGGCGAGGTGCTGGCGTTTGATGAACCGCAGGCCGTGCGCGCCAACCAGCGGGTGCAGGAAGCCTACTTGGGTTCCGCGGTGGCCGACCAGCAAGCGGGAGGGCACTGAGCTATGTTGAAAATCAACAATCTGCATGCTTACTACGGCAAAAGCCATGTGCTGCATGGCGTGGAATTTGATGTGAATGCAGGCGAAATCGTCGCCTTGCTGGGCCGCAACGGCTCGGGCCGCTCTACCACTGCCAAGGCCATCATGGGGCTGGTCGATTGCGAGGGCAGCATTGCCTGGAAGGGCCAGAACATCACGGGCAAGAAAGCCTACGAAGTGGCGCATTTAGGCATTGGCTACGTGCCTGAAAACCGCGACATATTTCCCACGCTCACCGTGGAGCAAAACCTGCTGCTGGGCCAAAAGGGCAGGGCGCAAAAAGGGCGCTGGTCGTTTGACGACATGTACAACATGTTCCCCCGCTTGAAGGAGCGCCAGCACACCGAAGCGGGTGTGCTGTCGGGCGGCGAGCAGCAAATGCTCACCTTGTGCCGCACGCTGATGGGCGACCCCGACCTGATCATCATCGACGAGCCCACCGAAGGCCTGGCACCCAAAATCGTGGAGCTTGTCGGGCAGTATCTGAAGACGCTGAAAGAGCGCGGCATTTCGGTGCTGCTGATTGAGCAGAAGCTGACGATTGCGATGAACATCTCCGACCGCGCCCTGGTGATGGGCCACGGAAGCATCGTGTTTCAAGGCACGCCAGACACGCTGCGCACCGACGCGTACATTCGCAAGGAATGGCTGGAGGTTTAGGCCCCGCCCGTTTGTTGTTCCTGTCTCAGCGGAGACAAAATGAGGTCATGTGCGGGTCTGTTTGACACGCAAGGCTTCTAAAATCCAAAAATCGAACGATCGTTCTTTTCCTGTTTTTTGAACCCTAAAGGAAGACTTTTATGACGGCCGAATACCAAGTTCACGGCGACGTTGCCGTGATCAGCATGAACAACCCACCCGTCAACGGTTTGGGCTTTTCCACCCGTGTGGGGCTCACCGATGGCCTGACCAAGGCCAACGCCGATGCAGCCGTCAAGTCCATCGTGATCACCGGCGCGGGTAAGGCGTTTTCGGGTGGTGCCGACATCAAGGAATTTGGCAGCCCCAAAGCGCTTGCCGAGCCCAACTTGCTCAGTGTGATCCTGGCGGTTGAAAACTCAACCAAGCCTGTGATTGCCGCCATGCACACCGTGGCCATGGGAGGCGGCTTGGAGCTGGCGCTGGGTTGCCACTACCGCATTTGCGCCCCTGGCTGCAGCGTGGCGCTGCCCGAGGTCAAGCTGGGCTTGATTCCGGGCGCAGGCGGTACGCAGCGTCTGCCACGCGTGCTGGGCGTGGAGACCGCGCTGAACATGATCGTCAGCGGTGAGCCGGTCAAAAGCGAAATGCTGGCCATGCTGCCCGGTCAGAAGCTGTTCGACAAGATGGCTGCATCGGCCGAATCGCTGGCTGCTGAGGCTTTGGCTTTTGCTCAGGAAATGGCGACCAAACACGCCGACGGCAGCGCCTTCCCGCTGGTGCGCAGCATGCCGTGCAAGCACCCGCTGGGCGACGCTTACTTTCAGTTTGCCCGCAACATGGTGGGTGGCATGTCCAAGAATTTCCCCGCACCGCTCAAGTGTGTGGATGCCGTGGAAGCCGCGACCAAGAAAAAGTTTGACGATGGCATGGCCTTTGAGCGCGACATCTTCGTCAACCTGATGTGGACCTCGGAAAGCCGCGCGCTGCGCCACATTTTTGCAGCCGAGCGTGCCGCATCCAAAATACCGGACGTACCGGAAGATACGGCTCAACGCGCGATCAAGTCGGTAGCGGTGATCGGCGCCGGCACCATGGGTGGCGGCATCTCGATGAATTTCCTGAACGCGGGCATCCCCGTCAAGATGCTGGAGATGAAGCAGGAAGCGCTGGATCGCGGCATTGCCACCATCCGCAAAAACTACGAATCGCAGGTCAAAAAAGGCAAGCTCAAGCAGGACAAATACGACCAGCGCATGGCCTTGCTGACCACGACCTTGGACTATGCCGATTTGAAAGACGCCGACATCGTGATTGAAGCGGTGTTTGAAGAAATGGGCGTCAAAGAAGCGGTGTTCAAGAAGCTGGATGAGGTGATGAAGCCCGGCGCGATTCTGGCCAGCAACACCTCCACCTTGGATGTGAACGCCATTGCCAACTTCACCAAGCGTCCGCAAGACGTGGTGGGTACGCACTTCTTCAGCCCGGCCAATGTGATGAAACTGCTGGAAGTGGTGCGTGGCGAAAAAACCGCCAAGGATGTGTTGGCCACGGTGATGGCCATCGGTAAAAAAATCAAGAAAACCTCGGTGGTTTCGGGCGTGTGCGACGGCTTCATTGGCAACCGCATGATCGAGCAGTACAGCCGCCAGGCAGGCTTTCTGCTGGAAGAAGGTTGTACCCCCGCGCAGGTCGATCGTGCGGTGGAAAAGTTCGGTTTTGCGATGGGCCCGTTCCGCATGGGTGACCTGGCCGGTAACGACATTGGCTGGGCCATCCGCAAGCGTCGCAACATTGAAAAGCCGGGCATGAAGTACAGCAAAACCGCTGACTTGCTGTGCGAAATGGGCCGCTTTGGGCAGAAGACGGGTGCTGGCTGGTACGACTACCAAGTGGGCAAGCGCGATGCGATTCCTAGCGACGTTGTCAACAAAATGGTGGAAGACCACCGCGCCGCGCAAGGCATCAAGGCCCGTAAGATTTCTGACGAAGAAATCGTGCAGCGCCTCGTGTATTCCTTGGTCAATGAGGCCGCCCATATTCTGGAAGACGGCATCGCCTCCAAGGCCAGCGACATCGACATGGTGTACCTCACTGGCTATGGCTTTCCGATCTACCGTGGCGGCCCTATGCACTATGCCGACCAGGTCGGCTTGTTCAACGTGGTGCAGGCCATGAACCGCTTTGCCAAAAACCCGTTGGACGACGCCGCCTTCTGGCAGCCCGCACCGCTGCTGGCTCGCCTGGCCGCTGAGGGCAAGACGTTTAACTGATCGCCATCTGCTTTTAGCGGGCTTGCCACCATGATCAAACGCATCTTGCTGGGCTTACTGGCCTTGCTGTTGCTGTTGGCCGTGGTGGTGGTCGTCAACACCTTTCGCCAGGGCTCGCGCCAGCTGGACGTGCCGCCTGCGGCTGCGCTGGCGGTAGACGAAGCGGGAGCTGCCCAGAGGCTGGCTGGTGCCATTCGCCTGCAAACCATTTCCAGCCAGGCTGACCCCGCGCAAAACGCGGCAGAGTTTCGCAAGCTGCATGATTTTCTCGCCGCGCAATACCCCAAGACCCATGCCGCGCTCAAGCGCGAAATCGTCGGTGAACTCAGCCTGCTGTACACATGGCCGGGCAGCGATGCGGCCGCCAAACCGGTGTTGTTGCTGGCGCACCAAGACGTGGTGCCGGTTGCGCCGGGTACCGAGAAAGACTGGAAAGCCCAGCCCTTTGCTGGCGAGGTGAAAGACGGTTTTGTCTGGGGCCGCGGTGCCTGGGACAACAAAAGCAACCTGATTGCTCAGCTGGAAGCGGTGGAGTTGCTACTTGCCAGCGGCTTCAAACCCAAGCAAACCATCTACCTGGCCTTTGGTGCTGACGAAGAGGTAGGCGGCCTGCGAGGGGCGCAGCAAATTGCCAAGCTCTTGCAGTCACGTAGTGTCAAACTTGATTTTGTAATCGACGAAGGCCTGCTGGTCACCGAAGGCATCATGCCCGGCCTGTCCAAGCCAGCGGCGCTGATCGGCATTGCCGAAAAAGGCTATCTGTCGGTGGTGATGAAAGTGCCCGCCACGCCCGGCCATTCGTCCATGCCGCCACCCAAAGGCACCAGTGCCATTGCCATGATGAGCGCTGCGCTGCGCCGCCTGGAAGATGAGCAACTGCCCGCGGGCATACGCGGCGTGGCACGCGAAATGTTTGAAACCATTGCACCGGAGATGAGTGGCTTCAACCGCTTCGCCTTGTCCAACCTGTGGCTGTTTGGCCCAGTGGTGCAAAGCCAGCTGGAAAAAGGTGCCAGCACCCACGCCATGCTGCGCACTACCACCGCGCTGACCATGGTGAATGCCGGCAACAAAGACAATGTGCTGCCCGGCATGGCCGAGGCCACGGTGAACTTTCGCATGCTGCCCGGCGACACGGTGGCCAGCATGATGGCGCATGTGAAAACCCGCGCCGGCAGCGACCGGTTTGAGTTGTATGCGCTGCCCGGTGCCGCTGAGCCATCGCCGGTGTCGCCCACCCAGTCGGCCTCTTACCAACTGATCAACCGCACGGTGCGCGAAGTGTTTCCCGGCACCTTGGTCGCACCCGGTTTGATGATTGGCGGAACCGACTCACGCCACTTCAGCGCCATCAGCGACCACATCTACCGCTTCTCACCGGTGCGTGCCAAACAAGAAGATTTGAGCCGTTTTCACGGCACCAACGAACGCATTTCCAGCGCCAATCTGGTGGAGATGGTTCGCTTTTATCACCGCTTGCTGTCCCAAACCGTGCCGCAAGCTGCCAAACCCTAAAGTCACTTTTTTACAGGAGTCTTCCATGTCCAAAGCCGTCATTGTTTCCACTGCCCGCACGCCGCTTGCCAAAAGCTGGAAAGGCGCTTTCAACATGACCCACGGTGCCACCCTGGGTGGCCATGCCGTCAGGCATGCCGTTGCACGCGCAGGCATTGATGCGGCCGATATTGAAGACGTGCTGATGGGTTGCGCGAACCCCGAGGGCGCGACCGGTGCCAACATCGCTCGTCAGATTGCGCTTATGGCCGATTTGCCGATTACCGTGTCAGGTGCCACCGTCAACCGCTTTTGCTCATCGGGTCTGCAAACCATTGCCATGGTGGCCCAACGCATCATTGCCGGTGAGGGCGATGTGTATGTGGCCGGTGGTGTGGAAAGCATTTCCTGCGTGCAACAGGAAATGAACCAGCACATGTTGAGCGACCCCGCGTTGCTGAAAAAGAAGCCTGAGATTTACTGGAACATGCTGCAAACCGCCGAGCAAGTGGCCAAGCGCTACAACATTGGCCGCGACGTGATGGACGAGTACGGTGCCGCCAGCCAGCAAAAAGCCTGTGCAGCGCAAGCACTGGGCAAGTTCAACGACGAAATTGCAGCGATCACGGTTCAAGCTGGCGTAGCAGACCCCGTCATGGGCCTGCGCACCAAAGAAGTCACGGTCAGCGTCGATGAAGGCCTGCGCGAAGGCACGACCAAGGAAGGCATCAGCGGTATCAAGCCCGCCGTGCCCGGCGGTGTGGTGTCAGCGGGCAATGCCAGCCAGTTTTCTGACGGTGCAGGTGCCTGCGTGGTGGTCAGCGAAGACTACGCCAGCAAAAAAGGCCTGAAGCCCTTGGGTCGCTTCCTGGGTTTTGCGGTGGCCGGTTGCGAGCCTGATGAGATGGGCATCGGCCCTGTTTACGCCGTGCCGAAGGTGCTCAAGCGTCTGGGGCTGACGGTCAACGACATCGACCTGTGGGAACTGAACGAAGCCTTCGCCGTGCAAGTGCTGTATTGCCGCGACAAACTGGGCATTCCGGCTGATCGCTTAAACGTGAATGGTGGCGCGATTGCCGTGGGTCACCCTTACGGCGTGTCGGGCCAGCGTTTGACCGGGCATGCGCTGATCGAAGGCAAGCGTCGCGGTGCCAAGCGGGTGTGCGTGACCATGTGTATTGGTGGGGGCATGGGGGCCGCTGGAGTTTTTGAGGTGCTGTGAGACCAATCCTCTGACACATGAAAACACTGGATCTGCTGGGCAAACTTCAACATGCCGACGTTGATTTTGTTTTAGTTGGTGGGTTGGCCGTGCAACTGCACGGCTACATGCGCATGACCTACGACATTGATCTGGTGCTGGCCATGAACGATGGGAATCTGACGAAATTCATTGATGTGGCTAAGAGCCAAGGCTTGGCACCCGTGATTCCGGTTTCTATCGATAGCTTGAAAAATTCCGCGTTGATCGATCAGTGGCACCGTGAAAAGGGCATGCTTGCCTTTGCTCTACGGGAGCCCGCAATCGCCGGGAGTGTGATCGACGTATTGGTTCGCCCCGATGTCAGCTTTGAGCGTTTGTCCGCCTATGCAGTCGAAGCAGAATTGATGGGTAAACGAATTCGGATTGCCTCGATTGACCACCTGTTGGAAATGAAACGCGTTGCCAATCGTCCCAAGGATCAGCTCGATATTGCAGCTCTGGAAAAAATCAAACGCGGAGAAGATCCAAATGCATGAGATTGGAGGACGCAAGCTCATCACAGAGCCCGTGACGCGGGCGGTAATTGAGCGCTGGGATGAAACGCGTGAGTCTTTGGCGCAGTTCTGGTTGGCCAATCCGGCGTTGGCAAAGCAAGGCGGACTTGAGGTGCAGAAGTTGCTGTCTACAGACAACGCCATTTGGCTTGAGCAATACCCGTCGTCATGAATCAAGCAATCCCAACATCGGCCGATGCCTGGCTCTCGTGGGGCCAACATTTTCTTAAAACCCAGCCATTCAGCGCCCTGATCGGTGCCCAAATCACAGGCCTTGATCGTGGCCGAAGTGAATTGAGCCTGCCACTGTCCCCGCAGCTCTTGCAGCAGCATGGTTTTGCACACGGCGGCGTGGTGAGTTACCTGGCCGATAACGCATTGACCTTTGCCGGGGGCACGGCCTTGGGCGGCGATGCCTTGACGCTGGAGTTCAAGATCAACTATGTGCGCCCGGCGGTGGGCGAGATGCTGATCGCGCGTGCGCATGCGGAGGCGACGGGAAAAACCCAGGCGGTCTGCCGCTGCAACGTGTATGCCGTGAAAGACGGCGAGGAAAAGCTATGCGCTGTGGCGCAGGGCACGATTGTTCCTGTACCTGCCAAATAAATAAATTTATGAGCTATCGCAACACCCTTGACCACCTCGTTTACGACTGGCTGAAAGCCGATTCACTGAACACGCGCCCACGTTTTGCCGACCATTCGCGTGAAACCTTTGCTGCGGTGTTTGACACCTGCGAACGCATCGCCCGTGAGAAATTCGCGCCGTTCAACCGGTTGGTTGATAAGGAGGAGCCCCGCACCGCAGTGGATGCTGACGGCGCCTTGAAGGTCGTGCTGCCACAAGCTACGCATGACGCGCGCGCCGCCTACGCCGAAAGCGGCATGTTCGCTGCGGCGCAGGACTATGAAATGGGCGGCATGCAACTGCCCTATCTGGTCGAGGCGGCGGCCAATTCCTTCTTTGCGGTGTCGTCGGTGTCGATTGGCTGGAACATGCTGTCGGTGGGCAATGCCAATGCCATTTTGGTGTGTGGTAGCGCGGCGCAAAAGCAGGTGTTTGCCGCCAACCAGCTCAATGGCCGCTGGGCGGGCACCATGTGCCTGAGCGAGCCGCAGGCGGGCTCGTCGCTTTCGGATATCACCACAAGAGCTGTGCTGGAAGACGAAGGCGATGCCTTGGGTGCACGTTATCGATTGCGCGGCAACAAGATGTGGATCTCGGGCGGTGAGCACGAGGTGACCGAGAACATCGTTCACCTGGTGCTGGCCAAAATTCCCGATGCCAATGGCCAGCTGGTTCCTGGCACACGCGGCATTTCGCTGTTCATCGTGCCCAAGCACATGGTCAACGCCCAAGGCCAATTGGCGGGGCAACGCAACGATGTGACCTTGGCTGGCTTGAACCACAAGTTGGGCTGGGCCGGCACCCCCAATACGCTGCTTAACTTTGGCGAGGGTAAGTTCCAGCCTGATGGCCAACCTGGCGCGGTGGGTTATTTAGTGGGCAAGCCCGGCGACGGTTTGCGCAATATGTTCCACATGATGAACGAGGCCCGTATCGGCGTGGGTCTGGCGGCCACCATGCTGGGCATGGCGGGCTACTACGCCAGCCTGGACTATGCGAAGAATCGCCCGCAAGGACGACCCATGGGTGCCGGAGGCAAAGACGCCAGCCAGCCCCAAGTCAAGCTGATCGAGCACGCCGACATCAAGCGCATGCTGCTGGCGCAAAAGTCGTACTGCGAAGGCGCACTGGCACTGGAGTTGTACTGTGCCCGGCTGGTCGACGAGCAGCACACCGGCGATGCGCAATCGGCCGACGAGGCCCGGCTGCTGTTGGAGGTGCTGACCCCCATTGCCAAAAGCTGGCCCAGCGAGTGGTGCCTGGAGGCCAACAGCCTGGCGATTCAAATCCATGGTGGCTATGGCTACACCCGCGACTTCCCGGTGGAGCAATACTGGCGCGACAACCGCCTGAACATGATCCACGAGGGCACGCACGGCATTCAGGCGCTGGACTTGTTGGGGCGCAAAGTGCTGATGGAAGGCGGGCGTGGCTTGCAGCTACTGGCCGCGCGCATCAATGCCACGGTGGAAAAAGCCATTCAAATCCCCGCGCTGGCCGCGCACGCCAATACGCTGTCAGCTGCGCTGGCGCAAGTCGGCAGCGCCACCAAAGCCGCCTGGGCCACCGGCGACCCGGCCGATGCGCTGCCCAACGCCGTGCCCTACATGCAAGCCTTTGGGCACCTGGTGCTGGCCTGGATCTGGCTGGATGTGGGAGTTGCTGATGCCGCCCAGGATGCTTCAAAAAACATCGCTGCCCGAGCGGGTAGAACAGGTGCCATGGCCTATTTTTACCACTATGAGTTGCCTAAGTTAGCGGCCTGGCTGCGGGTGGTGAGTCTGCGCGACCGCACCTGTGCAGACTTGCCAGAAGCGGCGTTTTAAGCCTTTTCTTGCCAGCAAAACGCTATCAATGATATAGCTACTCGCCCAAATAATCTCTGGGCGAGTAGCCGTTTTTGCCTGATTAGATACATGCCTCAGATCGTCATTCCCGCGCAGGCGGGAATCCAGCTTGGCGTACGCAAACCCTTGCTACGGCAACTCCGCGCACCTGGATTCCCGCCTGCGCGCGCCTGCGCGGGAATGACAGATTGGTAGCGTCTGAGGCATGTACCTAATCAGGCGATTTGATCACTCAACCCACTCAAATCATCAAACCTGTTGCCCGATCTCAAAGTTAGCCAACTGCTCCAATGCGCGAACCATCGCCGAGTGATCCCAGGCTTTGCCACCCTGGGCTGCGCAGGCATTGAACAGTTGTTGGGCGGTGGCGGTGTTGGGTAGCGAAACCCCCAACTCCTGGGCACTGGACAGCGCCAGGTTCAGGTCTTTCTGGTGTAGTTCAATGCGAAAGCCAGGGTCAAACGTGCGCTTGACCATGCGCTCGCCGTGCACCTCGAGTACCTTGGATGAGGCAAATCCGCCCATCAGCGCCTGGCGTACCCGCATCGGGTCAGCGCCTGCTTTCGCGGCAAACAGCAGCGCCTCGGCCACCGCTTCAATGTTCAGCGCCACAATGATCTGGTTGGCTACTTTTGCGGTTTGGCCGTCGCCGTTGCCGCCCACCAGGTTGATGTTTTTGCCCATCAGCTCAAACAGAGGCTTGACCCTGGCAAACACCGCTTCGCAGCCGCCCACCATGATGGACAGTGTGGCGTTCTTGGCGCCCACTTCGCCGCCGGAGACGGGTGCGTCGAGGTAGTCGCAGCCCAGGGCATTGATCTTTTTGGCAAATGCCTTGGTGTGGATGGGGGAGATCGAGCTCATGTCCACCACCACCTTGCCTGTTGAAAGCCCGGACGCGACGCCGTTGTCGCCGAACAAGACGGCTTCCACGTCGGGCGTGTCGGGCACCATCAGGAACACCACATCGGCCTGCTCGGCCACCGTGCGGGGGCTGGTACACAGGTTGGCGGCTGTGGCCGCAATGGACTGTGGCAGGGGCCCGCGTTTGTAGACAAACAGCGGGTGGCCGCCTGCCAGCAGATGCCCCGCCATCGGCGTGCCCATGGTGCCCAGCCCAATGAATCCGACTTTTTGTGCTGGCGCGGTCACAGAGATGCCTTGCTGTGCGACATCAGTTGCTCCCGCCAGCCCAGGCCCGCCAGAGTGGAGGTGGCAGGCTTGTACTCGCAGCCAATCCAGCCGGCATAGCCAATCGCATCCAGGTGCTTGAAGAGCCACGCGTAGTTGATCTCGCCAGTGCCGGGCTCGTTTCGGCCGGGGTTGTCGGCTAACTGCATGTGGCCAATGCGGGCCAGGTGCTTTTTGATGGTCGCACCCAGCTCGCCTTCCATACGCTGGGCGTGGTAAATGTCGTACTGCACAAAGGCGTTGTCTGCGCCCACCTCGTCCAGCAGGTCGACGGCTTGCTGTGTGCGGTTCAAATAAAAGCCGGGCATGTCGTAGCTGTTGATGGGTTCGATCAGCAGTTTCAAACCGGTGTCGCCCAGCTCTTTGGCCGCAAAACGCAGGTTGCTCACCAAAGTCTGGCGCACCACCTCGCTGGCAAAACCAGCAGGCACCTTGCCCGCCAGGCAATTGAGTTGCCCCACGCCCAAGGCCTTGGCGTAGCGTATGGCGGTGGCCACACCGGTCTGGAACTCCTGCACCCGGTCTGGCAGGCAGGCGATGCCGCGCTCGCCGGCGTCCCAGTCGCCAGGGGGCAGGTTGTGCAGCACCAGTTGCAGGCCGTTGGCGTCTAGACGCTCTTTGATGTCTTGCGCCGCAAAGGCGTAGGGAAACAAAAACTCAACCGCCTGGAAGTTGGCTTTGGCAGCAGCTTCAAAGCGTTCCAGAAAGGGCAGCTCGGTGAAGAGCATGGTGAGGTTGGCGGCAAACTTGGGCATGGTTGATCGGGTTTAAGTGCGGTTGATGTTGAGTGGCAAAGGTAAATCCGGCGCGGCTCAGTCGGGCTTGAGCCCCTGTTCTTTCACGGCCCGCTTGTAGATGTCAAACTCGTCTTTCACCTGTTTTTGGTACTCGGCTGCAGAGCTGCCCACCACGATGGCACCGGTGGCTTCAATGCGTTCCTTCACACCGGCATCGGCCAAGGCGGTTTTGATGGCCGCATTCAGTTTCTCCACCACATCGGCCGGTGTGCCTTTGGGCGCAGACACACCCAGAAACGACATACGGTTGACGGCTGGCAGCCCCACTTCGGCCAGTGTGGGAACGTCTGGCAACTGGGCCAGGCGTTTAGGGGCGGCGACCACGATGGGAATCAAGCGCTTGTTCTGTATGAAGGGCAGTGCGGTTGGGACGTTGTCCACAATGATGGGCACTTGCCCTGCCACGGCGTCGTTCAACGCCGGGCCAGAGCCACGGTAGGGAATATGGGTGATGAAAACACCCGCGGTGCTCTTGTACAACTCGGCCAACAGGTGACCGATGGTTCCGGTACCGGCCGATGCGTAGCTGTGTTTGCCGGGCTCCTTTTTCAGCAGCTCAACAAAGCTCTTGTAGTTCTTGGCCGGGAACGACGGGTTGACCGCAAACACGTTGGGCGTGGCCGCCACATTGATGATGTGAACAAAGTCCGTGTTCGGGTCATATGGCGTTTTCGGGTTGATCGCCGGGTTGGCCGCCATGGTGGAGACTGACGACATCAGCAGCGTGTAGCCATCCGGTGCGGCCTTGGCCACCTCAGATGCGCCAATCGCGCCGCCGGCACCGCTTTTGTTGTCCACAATCACAGTTTGCCCAAGGGTTGCAGCCATCTTCACTGAGATGGTCCGCGCCAGTAAATCGGTGGTGCCGCCGGGCGCAAATGGAACGACCAGACGCACGGGTTGCTTGCCAGGGAAGGCTTGCGCGAATGCCAGGCCTGGCAGGGCGGTCGCAACAATGCCCAGCGCAATGAGTTGCGGGCGAAGGGATCTCATGGTGTGTCTCCTGGTTTTTGTGAAGCAAGCTGAGCACGCATGATGTCTTGCCACTGCTGTGGTGTGCAACCGTGCCCTGCGGAATTTTGCCTATTCTTCAAAGGAATAGTGCCGCCTTGAGCGCAAGCTCAAAGCGGCACGTGGCCTCCAACGCGACCCAGGAAGGGCTGCTTAGGCAGTCAGAAGGCGGGCGTCGCCAGGTGTGTCGTCACTTCGGTAGCTATAGATTCAATAGCTACTGGAGCAATAAATCTCTGGGCTGATGGCGGTTTTCACTTAAAAATCGTGTTTCGACAGCCATTTCCCAGCAGCGGATGGTTCATGCTCAGCGCCGGAACTGGATGGTCACAGTCAGCGGTTTGCCGGCCTGGCCATCGCCTGAGTAGCCGGTCGCAGTCACCACATACTCGGGGCCCAGGTTGACATTCCAGGGTGTGTAGACCGAGCCCACATTGCCCAGCAGCGCCCAGGGCGACGCGCCTTCCTTTCGCTCAATCACCGTGGGCACATGTGATGCGGTGATCCTGAACTTCACTGATTTGGGCCCGCCGCTTGCGGTGGCATCAGGCAGCGCCCGGATGCTGAAGCTCTGACCGTTCAGCGCCGAATAGCTGATCTCGTTGCGCCCGGTGCTGGACAAGGTTTGAATCGGCGTGCCGTTGCTGGCGTTGACCAGCACCAAACTGGTGATGTCGCTGGCGTTCACAGGCCCACTGCCGTCGCCGACGGTGAAAGCCCCCACACTGAGCCAGTCGGCGCGGTTTTGGTCTTGCGTGGTGTTGGCAAATCTCAAGGCACGTCCGCCCTCCATCGGGTTGGGCACGCTCATCATCAAGGTGTAGTTGCCGGCAGCCAATCCGTGGTTGGGGATATCAAACGCCCAGGTGCTGGGCGCGCCTGGCAGAACGGTTCTCAAATCCCAACCCATGGTCCAGGTTTTGAGTTTGCCCGTGGTATCAACAGCGGCCAGCTGAACGGCCCACGGGTAGTAAAACGGTGCAACGCCCCGGTTTTCAATGGACACCGTGCCGCGCAAGGCTTGCCCCGTTTGTGCGGGCTCCAGGCTGGCTTTGGGAACATGCAAGGTGTAGCCCAAAGAGTGGTGTTGTTTCAGGGTCTGCTGCAGCTTGTCGCCGGTGTATCCGCCGGTGAATGCGCCGTGGTTGATCAACCAGCTGGCATGCGTGGTGGCCACCGCGACATCGAAGCTTTGGCCTTTGGAACAGGAGTTATTCCATATGCAGCCCTGGATGCCAGGATAAACCTCTCCGCCCATGGGCTCGGTTTTCCAATTGTCCTGCAGACCCGCGCCCTGCATTTTTGGCCAGAAGTACCAGTTCAAACTCGGGTTCGATGTGACGTTCACAGTTGACAAGGCGAATGAATCGTCGTGAAAACCCAGACGGGTGTATTTTTTCATGTCCACGCCACCGGCTGGGCCCCGAGCGTGGATCATCTTGTTGGCAAACGCCGAGTTGTAGGCTTCCAGCACGTCCTGCATCAGCTGCGGTGGAATATCGCCCACGCTGCTATCCGGTGCATAGGTGTGCCATTCGCCCCAAAAACCCAACAGACCGGCGGTAACGAAGCCCACCCGCGCATCGTTGTCATATTGCTTGCCAAAAGCCGCGATGAAGCTGAGCACGGCCCGCTGCAGATCGGGGTGGGTGTAGTCGGGGCTGAAGCTTTTCTTGTTGCCGTAATCAGAATAGGCGTACTTGGGTACATGCGCCAAAAAGTCCGGCAAACCATAGTCATTGCCGGGGTAGTCGATGTAAATGCGCAAGGCGGCCTGGCGGCCGCGGCCTTTGATTTGTTTCAGGTTTTTTTCAACCTCGGTCCAGTCGAAGGTGTTGTAGTCTTTTTGTATGTCTTTCAGTGGCACATAAAACCATTCCATGCTGTGAGGAATCACGTTTTTGTAAACGTCGCGCTGGGTCGGGTCGTCATTCGGGTTGTTTCTGTCAAACCACGGCTGGTAGGGCAAAAAGCCCTTTAACGGGTTGTCCAGCGGCGCATCTTTGTAAGACAGATTGAACACCTGGGCCGAAGCCGGTGCGGCCCTGGCCGTTTCGATCTCCTGGCTACCCACAACGGAAGCAGGTGACGCGACATTGGAACTGTCGCCGCCGCCGCCACAGGCCAGCAGGACCGACACGGCCACTGCGGCCACGGCGCTGCGCAACAGATACCGCGGTTTGGGGTTGGCTGTTGGTGCGTTCGATGGATGGTGATTCATGGTTTTAACCTCGTAACAGTTAAGTTCAACTAGAACGGCATGTGCCGCGGTGGGAATCCAAAAACCTCTGCTGGTATTGGGAGCAGAGGTTTTGGTTGTGGTCCATCAATCAATAAATTTGATCTGGACAAGCTTGGAGGGGCTGCTGGCGCCGGAGGAAGAAAAACCCGTGGCGCTGACGGTGTAGATCTTTCCCTTCACCACGCTCCAAGGCGTAAAACTCATGCCACTGTTGCCCAACAAAGCCCAGGGCGCGCCACCTTCGGTTCGGTAGATGGTCGGGTCGCCAGGACTGGATATCTCGAACTTCACCGACTTGGGGCCTGAGTCTGGCTGGGCCCGGATGCTGACCGGCTTGCCCTGGACAGCGCCGCTGAGGCTGATTTCCACCACCGTGTTACCGGGCGAAAGGGCTTGAATCACGCTGTTGCCGTTGCCAGCGTCTACCAATTCCAGACTGGTTACTGCATGGGTGATGGTGGCCGTTACGGTGCCAGTGACGGTGCCAGTGACGGTGCCCGTCACCGTACCTGTTACGGTCCCTGTGCCCGTTCCGGCGGATCCGGGGATGGTGTTGTAGTCGGCATTGACGGCTGTCTGCAACGCCTCGATATCGACGTATTTGTCAATCCGGCTGGCGCGCTGCGGCCGATAAGTGGATTTCCAGGCGCTGGCGTAGCTTGCCCACTGCGTGGCCGCATGGGTCAGGTGAAATTTCGCGTTCGCTCGGTGGGTCAACGCGTCAGCAGCGCCGGTGTTTTTCTGGTAGCGGTACAGGTCGACTGCGCCGCGGATCTTGGCTGCGTAGTACTTGCCCAAGGCAGCCATACCAGTGACATCCGCAAGGGTTTCTTTCAAGTCGTTGTTGGCACCGGCGCTCAAGCCAGACAGGGCATCCAGGGCGGCTTGTGCATTGGCGTCCAGTTGATTGGCTACATCCAGCGGGGTCAAGCGATTGGTCGTGGCGATGCCGTCGACAAAATCTCGAACCGACATCACCGACAGCAGGTCACCGTCCTGATCGGCTTGCATCGGCGGATACGAGCTGGGTTTGCCTGAACCGTTGAAGCGGCCTGCGTCGATCAGCGATTGCACCGACAAATACCCGTCGTTGTGACCAACGCCGTCTTTGATGTAGCCGGATTTGCTCAGCGAAGCCTCCGGGTACCACATGTAGTCCAGCGAACCCCAGTACAAGCGGGTGATCAAGGGGTAGACCTTGGAGGCCTTGGACAGCGCGGTAAACAGCTTTTGACTGTTCGCGGGGCCGTTCAATTCACTGGGGTATTTCGCGCCCAACGCTGAAATGAATCGTTGATCGGTGGTGCTGGGATCAAACGCCAAATGCCCCCATATTTTGAAGTTGTACCACATTTTCTCGATATACAAATCACGGTTGTCCGAGGTCAGCGGCGTGTTTTGGCTGACCACTTCACGGCCCCACATAAACCCATCGGGGCCCATATAGAAACCATTGATCTTCCGGTCGGGATCGACCTTCCACTCCGGCTTGTCACTGGCCTGATCACGGAAATTTTTCAGATAATCCCGTGCGAAATCAATATCACCCCAACGCATATTGAAAAAGTCATCGTTTCGCACCTCCAGTGTCAACTTTTTTCCTTTTGGAATTGAATTGACCCAGCTACCGCTTAAAAACAAAGGGTTTTTCGACGCATGCATATGTGCCTGCGAGTATTTGTTGGTAAAGCTCAGCGTTGACTCTTCCTGGTTTTGTGTGTCTATGTCCCGGTTGATGCCAGGCAAATTTTTGAAGATATTCGTGATCGTCGGTATGCTGGTTTCGTGGCCACGGTGGATAAAGCCAAGCCTGCGTGCCGGATTCAGGTTGATGGCATCGCGGTACCCCTCTCCATAGGTGTCCCACAACCACTGTTCTTTGACAGCGTCATCGCTGGTGCCGTCCATGTGTTCGCCTGCGGTCACGCCAATGGCCGCCAGATCGTCGTAGGTTTGAATCAAACGCCTGACGGATTCCCTGAAGTACCTTTTGGTTTTGGCATCGGAGACCGAGCGCGTCAGCCCAGGGTTCTTGATCGCTCCGCGGGTTCCGTCGATGTGGATATTCCAGGTGATGATGCTGACGGCGATGCCGCGTTGCTTGGCGTAAGCCATGACCTTCTTCCAATGGTCAATCCGCAGATCGACCGTCATGGGTGTTGGAAAGACCGATTCCAGCGGCTTACCCAATTCAAACTCGGGTTCCGCCGCATAGAGATTCGGGTTCGAGCGATCGTTGACGACGGTGGTTAACCCTTTGTGGCGTTTGATGTCGTCCAGGTGGGCCTCAAAAAACTCACCGGAGTCATACTTGACCATCGCCGGAAACGGGTTTTCACTCCACAGTGACAGGTTATTCATGCGACTGCGGGCCATCGCATCCAGAAAGCGCGTCCAAAACGCCATGTCCCAAACATCTTTGATGCCAAACTGCGCCGCCGTGGAGTCGTCCGCATAGCTGGTTGCCCGGGCATCCAGCGGAACATTGAATTTGATGCCACGTACCGCCATGTCGGCGATGTGTGTGCTGTCTCGTACATTGGCCAAACCCTCAAATCGAACCGAGTCCGCGACCTGCAAACCGCCGTACATCGCGCCAGAGGCGTCGTTACCGATCACCCAGGTCTGCAAGTCGTTGCCTTTTTGGGTTCGGCGGATCGCAAAACCCTCTTTTTTCAGGTCGCCGACGTCTGGCGGCTGCCCGGCGATGGCTGCCGTCCCTCGGGTGGTCAAGAAAATCTGGTTGGGGCCGACATGTCTGGATAGGTCGGCCAGCGTGGCCGTGGATACCGAAAAGCTCTTGCTTCTCAGCGCCGCCTGTAAGTCGCCAGCAGCAAACGTAAGGGCGGGTTGATTGCTGTCATATATCACCACAGCGCTTGATTGCGCGTTGGCCAAACCCGACCACAACACAAACAACGTCAGAAAAGCGACTTTCAAGTGCTTGCAAATATTCATTTTTATCTCCTGTTCGAATTGTTCAACGCGTACTCCAAAAACCGACCTTGATGGTGAAGACTTCAAGCTGAACTAATACATTTGGGTTGCAATATTTACACAAAGATGCTACTTTCGTATTAGTTTCAACGAGATTCTGGGCGTTTGAGGCCGCTGATGGAAGTGCAGCAATTGGAATTTCGCTTATTCACCGCAGGAATATTGCCAAGAAGCCGAATGCGTGGTTTACTTTGAGAATGTCCAGTATTCAAGCCATGAAATTGTTTGTCCGGGTGGTGGACCTGGGTTCATTCAGCAAGGCGGCTGCCGATGTGGGCATCGGACAGCCATCGGCCACCAAGATGGTTGCGCAGCTGGAAAAGAAACTGGGTTCGCGCTTGCTGTTTCGCAGCACGCATGGTGTCTCGCCGACCGAGGTCGGTGCGCTGTACTACGAAAAGTGCAAACTGGTTGCACACCATGTGGAGGAAGCCGAGAGCGTGGCCTCGCTGATGCAGACGCAGGTGCAGGGAGGCATTCGAATCAGCACCACGATGGACTTTGGCCGGCGGGTATTGGCCCCGTTGGTGCTGCGCTTTCTGCAGCTGAACCCCAGGGTGCAAATCGAGCTGCTGTTTGACGACCACATTGTGAACATGGTGGAGCAGGGCATTGATGTGGCGATTCGCATGGGGCGCCTGGCAGATTCCACGCTGGGCGCGCGCTACTTGGGCCGTAACCCCTGGTCTGTTGTGGCCTCGCCTGACTATCTGGCGCGCCGTGGCCAGCCGATGGTGCCGGCTGATTTGACATCACACGACGCGCTGATCATCAGCACCGTGCAAAACGATTCCCGCTGGCATTTGACCGGTGCCGACGGTGAAACGGTGACGGTGCAACTCAAAGGGCCGCTGCGATCCAACAACAAGTCTGCACTGATGACAGCCGCCTGCGCGGGCTTGGGTATTGCGGCGCTGCCGACCTATGTGGTGCATGGGGCGATTGCAAGCGGCGCGTTGGTTTCGCTGCTGGGCGACTGGGCGCTGCCCACCCAGGAAATGCACGCCGTCTACCCCTCGCCACGCATGGTTCCGGCCAAGGTCAATGGCTTCGTGGAGTGGCTGCATGCGCAGCTGAGCGAGACCTGGTGGGCGACCCGGTGGAGCGGCTCCTGCGTGACCTGAGGCGGCGGCCATTGGGGGAGCAGGCTTATCGCACCCGGGACAGTTTTCGGCGGGTCTGCTGCGCAGAATCGAGGTTTTTCCAATCGCACCATCGGAGACACCATGACCCCCCGCACCATTCAACAACTGTTCGACCTCAAAGGCAAAACCGCACTGGTGACGGGTGGCTCCCGCGGCTTGGGGCTGCAGATGGCCCATGCGCTGGGAGAGGCGGGTGCCAAGATCATGCTCAGCTCGCGCAAGGCTGACGACCTGGAAGAGGCCACCAAAGAGTTGCAAGCTGCTGGAATCGATGCCCGCTGGATTGCCGCCGACTGCGCCAAGGAAGAAGACATTCGCCGCCTGGCCACCGAGACGCTGGAGCGCATGGGCCATGTGGACATTCTGATCAACAACGCCGGTGCCGCCTGGGGCGCGCCGGCTGAAGACCACCCGGTGGAAGCCTGGGACAAGGTGATGAACCTGAACATTCGCGGCTACTTCATCCTGAGCCAGCACATTGCCAAGGCCAGCATGATCGCCAGAAAGTCGGGGCGCATCATCAACGTGGCCAGCATCGCCGGCCTGGGCGGCAACCCGGTGGAGATGACCACGATTGCCTACAACACCAGCAAAGGCGCAGTGATCAACTTCACCCGCACGCTGGGCGCGGAATGGGGCAAGTACAACATCACGGTGAATGCGATTTGCCCCGGCTTTTTCCCCAGCAAAATGACCATGGCCACGTTGAAAAACCTGGGTGAAGAGAAGCTGAAAGCCAATGCCCCGCTGAAGCGTCTCGGTGACGATGAAGACTTGAAGGGCCTGACCTTGCTGTTCGCATCGGACGCGGGCAAACACATCACCGGGCAGTGGTTGGCGGTGGATGGTGGGGTCAGTGTCGTCACTGGCGGATAACTCGTGAAGTTTGGTGTCGACATCCCTTTCGTGCACCACCTGGGTTTTCAGCTGGTGCTGTGGGAGGGCGGTCATTCGCAGATTGACTACGCGCCCAAGCCCGAGCACCTGAACAGCTTTGGCGTGACGCACGGCGGGGCCTGCATGACCTTGCTGGATGTGGTGATGGCGGTGGCAGCGCGCAGTGTGGAGCGCGACATGGGTGTGGTGACCATCGAGATGAAAACCAGCTTCATGCAAGCCGCCAAAGTGCCTGCGGGCGTGGCGCTGGTGGGCAAGGGCCGCTTGA
Source organism: Comamonadaceae bacterium (assembly GCA_013297875.1). Taxonomy (GTDB): domain Bacteria; phylum Pseudomonadota; class Gammaproteobacteria; order Burkholderiales; family Burkholderiaceae_C; genus JAAFIW01. The sequence goes on from JAAFIW010000002.1 coordinate 354,562, forward strand.
TGCACCGCACGGCCACGATGGCGTTTACCGAGGGCACGATTTACGATGACCAGGGCAGGGCGTGTGCACATGCCACGGGCACCTTCAAATACGTCAAACGCCTGGCCACGGGGCCCAAGAGCGTGAACGATCTGAACCGCAGTGAGCAGAGCGTGATTTCGACCGACTAAAGCCTGTTTTTAAGCCAAATCGGCCACCAGCCCATAGATTCATTGCTCAAGCAGCTATCAAATTAATAGTAACCCAAAGGACAAACACCATGCCAAGCAACCAGCAAATCGTGCTCGACAACCGCCCCCAGGGCGAAGCGTCAGTCAGCAACTTCAAACTCGTGACCGCCGACACACCCGCGCTGCAAGACGGCCAGGTGCTGGTGCACCATCACTATTTAAGCCTGGACCCCTACATGCGTGGCCGCATGAACGACAGCAAAAGTTACGCCGCACCGCAGCCCCTGGGCCAGCCGATGATTGGCGGCACGGCGGGCGAGGTGGTGGAAAGCTGCCACCCAAAATTTGCCGTGGGCGACAAGGTGGTGGGCATGGGCGGCTGGCAGCAATACAGCGTGGTTGACGCCAGCGTTGTGGGCGCGCTGCGCAAGGTCGACACCACCCATGTGCCTTTGAGCGACTACCTGGGCGCCGTCGGCATGCCCGGCGTCACGGCCTGGTACGGCTTGGTGAAAATTTGCGAGCCCAAAGCAGGCGAAACCCTGGTGGTCACCGCTGCCAGCGGCGCGGTGGGCAGTGCTTTTGGTGCGCTGGCCAAGGCGCGCGGCTGCCGCGTGGTGGGCATTGCCGGTGGCAAAGACAAGTGCGACTACGTGGTGAACGACTTGGGTTTTGACGCCTGCATTGACTACAAACAGCACAGCGATGGCAAAGCCCTGCACGTGGCGCTCAAAGCGGCTTGCCCCAACGGCATTGACGGCTATTTTGAAAACGTGGGCGGCTGGATTCTGGACGTGGTGCTGGCGCAAATGAACGCCTTTGGCCGCATTGCCGTGTGCGGAATGATTGCTGGCTACGACGGCAAACCGCAGCCGCTGGCCGCGCCGGCGCTGATCTTGATGAGCCGCTTGAAAGTGCAGGGCTTTATCGTCAGCGAGCACATGGAAGTCTGGCCCGAAGCCTTGGGTGAACTGGGTACCCTGGTTGGCACCGGCAAATTCCGCCCGCGCGAGTCGGTGGCGCAGGGGATTGAGGCAGCGCCTGAGGCGTTTTTGGGGCTGCTGAAGGGGCGGAATTTTGGCAAGCAAGTGGTGAAGTTGGTGTGAGGTGATGACGTGAGGACTGGCATCGTTCAACAGGCGGAGCAGGGTGCTGCGGATGGCTTGCGTTTGTACCACGCATGCCCCCACCCCACCCCTCCCCCAGCGGGGGAGGGAGCCAAAGCCTTTCCCCCAGCGGGGGAGGGAGCTAAAGCCTTTCCCCCAGCGGGGGAGGGAGCTAAAGCCTTTCCCCCGGAAGGGGAGGGAGCAAATGCCTTTCGTGCGGACGAAGGCCCAAGCACCGAACTGTCTTCCTCCCTCCCCTCCCGGGGGAGGGCGGGGGTGGGGGCACCTGCGCGGCAAGGCGAAGACTTCCGCAGCGACCTCCGCTCCCCCGGCTCAGCCAACGCCCAGGCCCGCCGCATCCTGTCCCCCCACGAGCTGGCCCCACTCACCCAGCTGTCAAACACGAAGTCGCTCCTGGCCATCTCCCAAACCACAGGCCTGATCGCCGCCGCCATCGCCTTCGCGTTGTACGTCGGTTTCAGCCCCTGGGTGCTTTTAAGCATCATCGCCATCGGCATCGCCCAACACGGCGTGTTCATCCTCGCGCACGAAGCGGCGCACTACCGCCTGTTTGCCAACCGCATCGTCAACGACGCCGCGGGCCGCTTCATCGGCATGGCCGGTGGCGTGTCCATGTGCACCTACCGCGTCACGCACCGGCTGCACCACAACAACCTGTACACCGCGCAAGACCCCGATACCGCCATTCACGGCGGCTACCCGCGCGGCAAGGCCTATCTGCTCAAGAAGCTGCTGCAAGACCTGCTGGGCATCAACGCCTGGAAAACCTATGCCTACTTCTTCGGCTCACCCGCGATCAACGACGACACGCAAGACCGCATCAACCCGCTCAACGACACCTCGCCCCAGCTGCGCGCCGCTGCAAGGCAAGACCGCTGGTGCGTGGTGGCGTTTCACATCACAGCCCCTCTGGCCGCATTCATCGCGGGTAGTTGGACAGGCCTGGCCTGGTACGCCGTGTTGTGGCTGCTGCCGCTGCTCACCGTGCTGCAACCCATTTTGCGGCTGCGGGCCATTTGCGAGCATGGGGCGGTGACCGATCTGTCGTCGCCGCTCACCGCTGCCCGCAGCAACAACACCTCGGGCAATGCCTTGAACTGGCTGGCCCGCGCCCTGCTGTTTCCGCACCATGTGAACTACCACCTGGAGCACCACCTGTACCCGGCGGTGCCCCATTACCACCTGCCCCGCCTGCACCAGTTGTTGCAAGAAAAAGGCGCGCTGGCCGGTGCCGAGGTGCGCGATCTGCACCACACTTTCGGCTTGATCTTTGCGCAAAGGAAACCCCGTGTCTGACATCATCTTGCACCACTACGCCAGCTCGCCATTCTCCGAAAAAGTACGCCTGGTGCTGGGCTACAAAGGCCTGGCGTGGAAGTCCGTTCACGTGCCGCGCATCATGCCCAAGCCCGATGTGCAGGCGCTCACTGGCGGTTACCGCAAAACGCCTTTTTTGCAGATCGGCGCCGACATTTATTGCGACACCGCGCTGATGTGCGATGTGCTGGAAAAAATCAAGCCCACGCCCACGCTCTATCCGCCACAGCACAAGGCCGTGGCCCGCGTGTTGGCCCAGTGGGCCGACGAGAAACTGTTCTGGGCAGCCATGGCCTACAACTTCTCGCCCGCTGGCGCGGCCCAAATGTTTGGCAGCGCCCCGCCCGAGCATGCCAAAGCCTTCGCCGAAGACCGCGCCAAGATGCGAAGCGGCATGCCGCGCATGCCGCTGCCCGATGCCACGGCGGCCTACAAAAGCTACCTGCGCCGCATCTCCAGCATGCTGGACGACCAGCCGTTTCTGCTGGGCCAAGCGCCCTGCATTGCCGACTTTGCCGCCTACCACCCGCTGTGGTTCACACGCACGCAGACCTCGGTTGTGGCAGGAATTTTGGACAACAAACCCGGCGTGCTGGCCTGGATGGACCGCATGGCCGCCATTGGCTACGGCCATTCCGAAAAAATGGATGCTATGCAAGCGATAGCTGCTTCAGCAGCATCCACGACGCTTCCAGCCGACAACGACGTGTTTCAAGACGAGCATGGGATTCCCCTGGGCAGCCAAGTCAGCATCGCTGCCGAAAGCTTCGGCCCCGAAACCACCGAGGGCGAGCTGGTCGCCGCCACCCGCATGCACTACACGCTGCGCCGCACCGACCCGCGCGCGGGCACCGTGCATGTGCACTTTCCGCGTGTGGGGTTTGTGATGAAAGCGTTGTAGGTGAACGCAGGTTCCATTACCTGGCAATTTCTGCCGTTTGAAGCCCTCAGCCTGCACCAGCTGTATGCCGTCTTGCAGTTGCGAAACGAGGTGTTTGCGATTGAGCAGGCCTGTGTCTACCAGGACATGGACGACACCGATCAGCAGGCGGTTCACCTGATGGGCCATGAAGACGGCAAGCCAAATGGCAAGCTGGTCGCATATGCCCGCTGCTTTCAAGCCGGAGTGAAGTTTCACGAGGCCAGCATCGGCCGCGTCATCACCCAGGCCTCGGTTCGGGGAACGGGACTGGGTCTGGTGCTGATGCAACAGGCCATCGCCTGTGTTCACCAGCGCTGGGGCCTGCAGCCGATCCGCATTGGCGCGCAAGCCCGCCTCGAAAATTTTTACCGCAAGCTCAATTTCGTCGTGGCCAGTGCGCCGTACATCGAAGACGGCATACCGCATATTGAAATGCTGCGAACCTGATTTTTACTTGGAGAAAACATGATCACTGACTTCAAAAACAAAACCGCCGTCTTGACCGGCGCAGGCTCAGGCTTCGGCCTGGAATGCGCCCGCATCGGTGCCAAACTGGGCATGAACCTGGTGCTGGTCGACGTGCAGCAAGACGCGCTGGACGCGGCCACCGCCGAGATGCAGGCCGCAGGCGCACCCGTGCTGGCTCAAAAAGTAGACGTGTCCAACGCCGACCAGATGCAGGCCCTGGCCAGCGCTGTGCAGCAGCGCTTTGGTGCGCCGCATTTCGTCTTCAACAACGCCGGCGTGGGCTCGGGCGGCCTGATCTGGGAAAACACCGTGGCCGATTGGGAATGGGTGCTGGGCGTGAACATCATGGGCGTGGCCCACGGCGTGCGCCTGTTCACGCCCATGATGCTGGAGGCCGCGAAAACAGACCCGGCCTACCAGGGCCACATCGTCAACACCGCCAGCATGGCTGGCTTGCTCAACGCGCCCAACATGGGCGTGTACAACGTGAGCAAGCACGCCGTGGTAGCCCTGACCGAGACGCTGTACCAGGACTTGAGCCTGGTTACCACCCAAATCTCGGCCAGCGTGCTATGCCCGTTTTTCGTCTCCACCGGCATCAGCCACAGCTACCGCAACCGCCCGGGCGAGTTAGCCGCCGGCAAGGCTACCCAAAGCCAGCGCATCGGCCAGGCCATGAGCGAAAAAGCCGTGGGCAGCGGCAAGGTTTCAGCGGCCGATGTGGCGCAAAAAGTGTTCGACGCGATGGCCGCCAACCAGTTCTACATCTACAGCCACCCCAAAGCCATCCGCTCGGTGCAAACGCGCATGGAAGACGTGATGCTGGCCCGCAACCCTACTGATCCGTTTATCGACAAACCCGAAATTGGTCAGCAGTTGCGCTCGGCGCTGCAGGCGGGTTGAGTCGGTAAACTGCGGCCATGAAAACTGTTGGCTCGTATCACCGCACTGAAATCGAGTTAGACCCACAAAAAGCGTGGCTTCGAGGCAAAGCGCTTGACGCCATGCTGGGCACGGTTTTACCCCCCTATCCGCGCGGTGTGTGGCGACTGACGCATGCGCAGATGATGCAAATGGATTTTCAGCGGCAACTGCAACAGGCAGCAAAAGCCAATCCGCTGTAGCGGCTGCGAGTTCCACTGATGAGCGCCGCGACCAATCCGCCCAATGACTTGTTTTTGCAGTTGCTACGCAGTTTTCAGCAGCACGGCGTGGAGTACATCCTTGTCGGTGGTCAGGCCGTTCGGTTGAACGGTTTTGTGCGCGCCACGGAAGATGTGGATGTGTTGCTCAAAGCCACCCGCAGCAATGGTGAAAAAGTCATCCGTGCGATGGGTTTTTTGCCGTCCAGCGACGAGCTGGATCCTGCGTGGTTTGAGCCAGCAGCCGATGGTGAGGTGGAAAACATCCGTGTGGCTGACGAACTGCTGGTCGATCTGTTGTTTGCAGCCAATGGGCACACGTTTGATGGCTTGCAGGCTCACGTGGTGCAACTGGAAGTGCAGGGTGTGCCCGTCAAGTTGCTCAACATCGACGGTTTGCTGAAAACCAAAACCGACTACCGCGAAAAAGACATCCTGGACAAAGCCGTGCTGACCCGGTTGCGTGACAACTTAGCGCCACGTTGAACGCTCGTTACTCTGGTTTGCGCCACCACGCGCGCCACTGCGCTTTCGCCCGCCGCAGTTGATCCCTCACCCCCGCCTTTACCCGCTGCGCCGCCAGCCAGGGCGCTGACTGCCGGGCCTGCGCCAGGATGCGGTCTTTCCAGGCCGTCCAGCGCGGGTACCAGCGGGCAAACCAGGCCAGTTGCATCAGGGCAGGCTGCGTGAGCTGAAACAGCCTGGCCACGGCGGCAGTGCCCACCAGTTTGGCGCTGATCAGCACCCCCAGGCCCAGCAGGTGCTGCCCGCTGCCCAGCAGATACAGCGCCAGCAGCTTGACGGGAAACAAGCACACGGCGGGCACCAGCAACACCATCAGCGCAGCCCACGGGGGCAGGCTGGCAATGCGCCGCTCCAACGACGCCCAGAACGGCCAGCGCGCCAGGCGTGCAAACAAGGCCGCAAGCGGTACCCAACCCCATTCTTCGAATAGCAGCAGCAAGGCCACCAGAACCGTGAAAATGCGGCGAACCAGGGTGCGGAGCAGGGTGAGCATGCGCCGCAGTGTAGGGATGGGGGCGGCGGCACAGGCTACGTGGCAGCGAACCGATGACAAATGACAGCCGCCTGCGGCGTGCATGACGGAATGACGTCACTTGCCAGCTGGGCACCGGGTCATCTGTCATTGATGTGAGTCGACCTGAGCAGCTACCAAAAAGCAGGACTATTGCCCTTCAGCCCATGCCAAATATGCTCAAGCAGCTATTTTTTTAATAGCGTAAAAATCGTTTGGCGGCAACTACCGATTGCCAGGGGGATGCCAGTGGCAGTAAGGTTTCTCCCTCTTTACCTGGAGACCACCATGCCCTTGCCTGCATTCACGGCTTCTATCTCCCGTCGACTGGCCATGTTGTGCGGTGTGGCCGCAGTGGCCGCCTGTGCCAGTGCGCCGCCTATGGACGCTGCATCGGTCATCTCCAAAGCCGAGGCGGCCATGGGCGGCACCACGCTGGCTACCTTGCGTTTTGCCGGCAGCGGTACCGGTGGCATTTTTGGTCAAGCCTATACCGCCGGCGATGCCTGGCCCAAAACCAACATCAGCAGTTTTGCCCGCATGGTGGACTACCCCAACGCCGGCATGCGCCAGGACACGGCGCTCAGCCGCGCCGAGCCCAATGGTGGCGGTGCCGTGCCCTTGATGGGCCAGGGGGAGCAGCGCGCCACGGCCATGCTGCAAGGCGTGCACGCATGGAACATGGTGGGCCCGGCACCCACGGCAAGCCCGGTGGCACTGGACGCCCGGATTCATGACTTGTGGACCACGCCGCATGGTGTGCTCAAGGCCGCGTTGAAAAACAAGGCGACCGTCGCCACGCGGGTGCTTGATGGCAAGAGCTACACCGCGCTGTCGTTCACCGAGCCCGGCCGTTTTGAAGCCACGGCTTACCTGAATGCTGACAACCTGGTCGAGCGGGTCGACTCGCGACAGTCCAGCCCGGTGATGGGCGATGTGGACTCGGTCATCACCTACAGCGCCTACAAAGACCATGGCGGCGTGAAATTTCCCAGCCGCATGACGCAGGTGCAAGGCGGCTCGCTGGTGCTGGATCTGCAAATCACCGAGGTGCAGCCCAATGTCACCCCATCGATGGCAGCGCCCGAGCTGGTGCGGCAGTTTGCCGAGCGCGTGGTCGCCGAGAAGGTGGCCGATGGCGTCTGGCACCTGGTTGGCGGCTCGCACAACAGTGTGTTGATCGAAATGAAAGACCACCTGGTGCTGGTCGAAACGCCGCTGTACGACGGGCGCAGCGCCGCCGTGCTGGCTGAGGCAAAAAAGCTGGTGCCGGGCAAACCGATTCGCTTTGTCGTCAACTCGCACCACCACTTCGACCACTCGGGCGGTTTGCGCACTGCGGTGGCCGAAGGCGCGACGCTGATCACCAATGGCCCGGCCAAAGCCTGGTTTGACAAGGCGCTGGCCAACCCCAACCGCATCAACCCCGACGCCCTGGCCCGTTCAGGCCGCAGCGCCACAGTCGAAGGCGTCGCCGCGCGCCGCAGCCTGACGGATGGCCAGCGCACGGTGGAGATCATGGAGATTGTGGGCAGCGTGCATGCTAAAGGCTTTCTGATGGTGTATCTGCCCAATGAAAAGCTGCTCATTCAGGCAGACGCCTACACCCCTGCCGCCCCCAACACGCCGCCGCCAGCCCAGCCCAATGGCAACCATGTGGTGCTGGTGCAAAACATCGAGCAGAACAAGTTGAATGTTGAGCGCATCCTGCCGCTGCACGGGCGAGTCGTGCCGCTCAGCGAGTTGATGACGGCGGTGGGCCGGAAATAGATGTAGCGGCTACAGACCGTGGATACTGATCAAGCAGCTGTGAATATCGAAGCATCCGTGCTGCTGATGGGCATGGACGCGCAGATGCTGCAAAAGCTGGCCACCCTGGAAATGCCGTTTGGCAAATACCACGGCCGGGTGCTGGCTGACCTGCCCGGAAACTACTTGCACTGGTTTGCCCGTCAGGGTTTTCCGCCGGGCGAATTGGGGCGTCTGCTGGCGCTGATGCACGAGATTGACCACAACGGCTTGAAGCATTTGCTCCAGCCGCTGAGACGAAATCAGCTATGAAAAAGGGGGTTCACTTGCTACGAAATAAATAGCTGCTTGAGCACATTCTCACGGCTCAAAACAGCTATTTGTCAAGATTTCGCTAGCCCATCAAGCCCGGCAACCACAAACTCAACTGCGGAAACGTCAGCAGCAGGCCCAGCACGATTACCAGCACCAGCACAAACGGCCAGCAGCCGCGAAAGATGGCACCCAGGCCGACGCCGGGCAGCAGCGAGTTGATGACGAACAGGTTCATGCCCACGGGTGGCGAGATCAGGCCGATTTGCACCACCATCACGATCAGCACGCCGAACCACACGGGGTCAAAACCCAGCGCGGTGATGATGGGGAAAAACAGCGGAATCGTCAGCAGCACCATGGTGAGTTCTTCCATCACCGTGCCCAGCACCACGTAAATCACCATCATCGCGGCCACGATCAAAATCGGCGACAGGCCCATGCCAGTGATCCAGTCTTTCAAGTCGCCCGGCATGGTGGTGAAGTTCACAAAGTTGGCAAAAATCGTGGCGGCAATCAGCAAGGCAAACAGCATGGCGGTGGTGCGGGCTGATTCCACCAGCACTTGCAGCAACACCGCCCAGCTCAGGCGGCCCCGAAACAGCGCAAAAAAGAACGCGCCCGCTGCACCAAAGCCTGCGCCCTCAGTGGCCGTGAACAAGCCGCCGTAAATGCCACCCAGCACCACCACCACCAGCAAGGCCACGCCCCAAATGCCGCGCAGGGCCTTCCAGCGGTCGGGCCACGAGGTGCGCTCGCCAGGAGGCGCATGCTCGGGGTCTCGCGCGGTCATCACCGAAATGGCCACCATCAGCAGCGCCGCAGTCAAAAGGCCGGGAATGACACCGGCTGCAAACAGTTTGCCGATGTTGGTTTCGGTGGTGATGCCGTAAATCACCATGATGGTGGACGGCGGAATCATGATGCCCAGCGTGCCGCCTGCGGCCATGACACCGGTGGACAGCGCGTCGCTGTAGCCCATTTTTTTCATCGACGGGTAGGCCACTTTGCTCATGGTGGCGGCCGTGGCAATTGATGAGCCGCATATCGCGCCAAAGCCCGCGCAAGCTGCCACTGTGGCATGCGCCAAGCCGCCGCGCAGGTGGCCCACAAAGGCGTTCGCTGCTTGAAACAGCTCGTGCGCCAGCCCGGCGCGGGCGACAAAATTGCCCATCAAAATGAACAGCGGAATGACCGACAGCGTGTAGGCAAAGCCCGTGTCGTACACCACTTGTGCGGTGCTGGCCAAAGCCGGTTGCCAGCCGCGCACCAGGCCAATGCCCACAATGCCCACGCCGCCCATGGCAAAGGCCAGCGGAATGCGCATCACTGCCAGTAAAAAGATGGCAGCAAAGCCCAGGAGTGCGGCGGTCACAGCGCACCGCCTTCGGCTTCGGGCTCGGCGGTATTGACGGGCTGGGCGGCCAGCATCAAGTGGGCTGCTGCGCATACGGCACACAGCACGGCCATCAGGTAAATAAAGGGTGCTTTGGAAATTTTCAGCTGCGCGGTGGTTTCGCCATTCACCACAAACTGGCTACCGAGCTGCCACATCAGCACCGCCAGCCCCAGCATGGCTGCGGCACACAAAAGCTGCACCAGCGGGCGTTGGAGTCGGGTGAGTGCAGCGGGCAAATAGCTGTCCAGCGAGTCAAACACCACGTGCTCACTGCGCAAGGTGACCAGGGGCAGCGCCGTAAAAATCACCACCACCATCAACAGCTCGGTCAACTCCAGCGAGCCGGTGATGGACTGGGACAGCAGCTTGCGGCTCAAGACATCAAAAAAGGTCAGGGCCATGATGCCGAACAAGGCCACTGCGGCCAGGATGCCGCAAAACCATTCCAGGTATTTTTTCAAGGTGTGCTCACTCGGGTGGGGTGCCAAGTAAAACGGCCCCAGCAGGTGCTGAGGCCGTTGTTCTGACAGGTCAGTTGGTGGGTTTACTTCTCAAGCCGTGCAATCTCGGCGCGGAAGTCGGAAAGAACCTTTTTGGCGTCTTTCAGGCCTTTGGCTTCTGCATCGGCAATCCACTTGGCTTCCAGGCCCGAGGTTCTGGTTTTCACATCGGCCACAAACTTGGCGTCGGCCTTGGTGAACTGCACGCCCGAGACCTGCATGTAGGCCATGCCTTTGCGGTCCTGGCTGTCCCAATTGCGGCCAAACAGGCGGGCGGCGAACTCACCCGAGACCTTGTCGACTGCGCGCTTTTCATCGGCGCTGAGCGCTTTATATTTGTCGGCATTCATCATCAACACGAAGCTGGTGTTGTACAGGCCACCGGGGAAGCTGGTGGCGTGTTTGATGATCTTGTCGATCTTGAAGGCCTCAACCGACTCCGCAGGGAACAGGGTGCCATCCATCACGCCGCTGCTCAGCAATTCGAAGCTCTCGGGTGCCGGTTTGAGCGTGACGTTCATGTCCAGGCTTTTGCTGATCTCATTGACCATGCCGCCGCCCACCCGGAATTTCAGACCGCCCAAGTCTTCCATTTTGGCGATCGGTCGCTTGGTGTTGTAGACCAGGCCGGGCCCGTGTGTGAACAGCGCCAGCGGCCGCACGCCCACATGCTCGTCAAACATGATGGGGTTCTTTTGTGCAGAGCGTTGAAACGCGACGGAAATAGCCTCGGAGTAGTTGCCCAGAAACGGAAACTCGGCCAGTTGCGTCGTCACGAAGCGACCCGGCGTGTAGCCATGCACGGTGAACGACACATCGGCCAGGCCGCTCTTCACCGCGTCAAACGTGCCCGGTGCCGGTGACACGGCGCGCGGCAACAGGTTGCAACGAATCTTGCCCTGGCTCTCACCCGACAAGGCCTCACACCATTGGCGCAGGCTGATGGTCAAGATGTGGCTGTTGGGCACCCAGCTGGAGGCCGTGAGAATGGTTTGCGCGGCTGCTGGTGCGGCGGCCAGGGTGCACGCCAGTGCGCCAGCCGCAGCGATTGATTTGAGCAGGTGTTTCACAGCGAATCTCCAAAAAATGTTGCAGTGCAACTTTAGTCTAAGGCCGCACCACGCACCGTACCGGTTTACCCGAATTAACCAACCGCTTGGTTGGTAAATGCATGGTGGGTGTATTTAGGCTTGCATATAATCGGAAAAAGAACGATCGTTCTATTTTCGGGTGGGCAGCTCAGTTTTACCCAAAAGCGGGGGTGCCCACAGTGCCCGCGCAATAGAATCCAGAAGCTTTACGTGCACGTCAATTCAACTCTAGCGGAGTCAGTTAAATATGAAAGTCCTGGTCGCAGTCAAACGCGTGGTCGACTACAACGTGAAAGTTCGGGTCAAGTCCGACAACACCGGCGTAGACATTGCCAACGTGAAAATGAGCATGAACCCGTTTGACGAGATCGCCGTGGAAGAGGCGGTTCGGCTCAAGGAAAAAGGCGCGGTGACCGAAGTGATTGCGGTGTCCTGCGGCGTGACCCAATGCCAGGAAACCCTGCGCACCGCGATGGCCATTGGTGCGGATCGCGCGATTCTGGTGGAAACCGCTGAAGAGTTGCAGCCCTTGGCCGTGGCCAAGTTGCTCAAGGCGCTGATCGACAAAGAGCAGCCCGGCCTGGTGATTCTGGGCAAGCAGGCGATTGACGACGATTGCAACCAGACCGGCCAGATGCTGGCCGCGCTTGCCGATTTGCCACAAGCCACGTTTGCGAGCAAGGTCGAGATCGTCGATGGCAAGGCCCATGTGACCCGCGAGGTCGATGGCGGCCTGGAAACGCTGGCGATCAGCCTGCCAGCCGTCATTACCACCGACCTGCGCCTCAACGAGCCGCGCTACGTCACCTTGCCCAACATCATGAAGGCCAAGAAAAAGCAGATGGATACCTACAAGCCCGAAGACCTGGGTGTGGATGTGTCGCCGCGTATCAAAACCCTGAAAGTTAGCGAGCCGCCCAAGCGCAGCGCAGGCATCAAGGTGCCCGATGTCGCCACGCTGGTGGCCAAGCTGAAGAACGAAGCCAAGGTCCTAGGTTAATCCCACATATCAAGATTTGGAGCAAACATGAGCTGTCTCGTTATTGCAGAACACGACAACGTGTCCATCAAAGGTGCAACCCTGAACACCGTCACCGCCGCCATCGCCTGCGGTGGTGATGTGCACGTGCTGGTAGCGGGTCACAACGCGGGCGGTGCGGCAGCGGCCGCAGCACAGATCGCCGGTGTGAGCAAGGTGATTCACGCTGAGGCTGCGGGCTTTGAACACGGCCTGGCCGAAAACGTGGCCGCCCAGGTACTGGCGGTAGCCGGTGCATACAGCCACATCGTGTTCCCGGCAACCGCCAGCGGCAAAAACATTGCACCCCGCGTGGCTGCCAAGCTGGATGTGGGCCAGATCAGCGACATCATCAAAGTGGTCTCGCCCGACACCTTTGAGCGCCCGATTTACGCGGGTAACGCCATTGCCACCGTGCAAAGCGCCGATGCCACCAAGGTCATCACCGTGCGCACCACCGGCTTTGACCCCGCAGCTGCCACCGGTGGCAGTGCTGCCATCGACACCCCTGCGGCTGTTGCCGACAACGGCAAAAGCAGCTTCATGGGCAGCGAAATCGCTAAAAACGACCGCCCTGAACTCACCGCCGCCAAGATCATCGTTTCCGGCGGCCGTGCGTTGGGCTCCGGCGAAAAGTTTGCCGAGGTGATGACCCCGCTGGCCGACAAACTGGGCGCCGCCATGGGTGCCAGCCGCGCTGCCGTCGATGCAGGCTACGCCCCCAACGACTGGCAAGTCGGTCAGACCGGCAAGATCGTCGCGCCCCAGCTGTACATCGCCTGCGGCATCAGCGGCGCGATTCAGCACCTGGCCGGCATGAAAGACTCCAAAGTCATCGTCGCCATCAACAAAGACCCCGAAGCCCCGATTTTCTCGGTGGCCGACTATGGGCTGGAAGCCGATTTGTTTACTGCTGTGCCGGAGTTGGTGAGCCAGCTGTAATCAATACCGTAATACCGAACAGAACACAGAGGCACAGAGGCACAGAGGGAATTCAAGAGGAATGAAAAGTAAGTAAAAATGGGTTCTAGCCCATGTAAATACTGCACCAGCAGCTATAAAAATAGGAGTGAATCATTCGGTTTTCCTCCTGCATTCCCTCTGTGTCTCTGTGCCTCCGTGTTCTGTTTTAAGACCCCTTGAATGAACCCACCATGACCTACAAAGCCCCCCTCAAAGACATGCTGTTCAACATCCAGCATCTGGCCAATATTGACCAGATTGCGCAAATTCCCGGCTTTGAGGAGGCGGGTTTTGACACGGCGCAGGCGGTACTCGAAGAGTGCGCCAAGTTCAACGAAGGCGTGCTGGCACCGCTGAACTGGGAGGGGGACAAAAACCCGTCGTTTTTCAAAGATGGCAAGGTCACCACCACGCCTGGTTTCAAAGAGGCTTTTCGCCAATACGCCGAGGGCGGCTGGCAGGGCTTGCAGCACCCCACTGACTTTGGCGGCCAGGGCCTGCCCAAGACCATTGGCGCGGCGTGTGGTGAGATGCTCAATTCAGCGAATATGAGCTTTGCGCTGTGCCCGCTGCTGTCTGATGGTGCGATTGAAGCGCTGTTGACCGCCGGCAGCGATGAGCTGAAGGCCACCTACCTGGACAAGCTGGTCAGCGGCGAATGGACCGGCACCATGAACCTGACAGAGCCGCAAGCCGGCAGCGATCTGGCCATGGTGCGCACCCGTGCCCAGCCCGAGCCCGATGGCTCGTACAAAATCTTCGGCACCAAGATTTACATCACCTATGGCGAGCACGACATGGCCGAGAACATCGTGCACCTGGTGCTGGCCCGCGTGGTGGGCGCGCCCGAGGGCGTGAAGGGCATTTCGCTGTTTGTGGTGCCCAAATTCATGGTGGGCAAAGACGGGGCTTTGGGTGCCCGCAACGACGTGCATTGCGTGAGCATCGAGCACAAGATGGGCATCAAGGCATCTCCGACCGCCGTGCTGCAATATGGCGACCACGGTGGCGCTGTGGGCTACTTGGTGGGCCAGGAAAACCGGGGCCTGGAGTACATGTTCATCATGATGAACGCCGCCCGCTATGCCGTGGGTGTGCAGGGCATTGCGATTGCCGAGCGGGCCTACCAAAAAGCCGTGCAATACGCCAAAGACCGTGTCCAGTCGCGCCCCGTGGACGGCAGCATCCAGGCCAGCGCACCCATCATTCACCACCCCGATGTGAAGCGCATGCTGATGACCATGCGCGCCTACACCGAAGGCTGCCGCGCGATGGCGACCGTCGCCGCCGCAGCGTTTGACGCCGCGCACCACCACACCGATGCTGACGTGCGCAAGCAAAACGCCGCGTTTTACGAATTCATGGTGCCGCTGGTCAAGGGCTACAGCACCGAGATGAGCCTGGAAGTCACTTCGCTGGGCGTGCAGGTGCATGGCGGCATGGGCTTCATCGAAGAAACCGGCGCGGCGCAGTACTACCGCGACGCAAAAATTCTGACGATCTACGAAGGCACCACCGCCATCCAGGCCAACGATCTAGTGGGCCGCAAAACGTCGCGTGACGGCGGCCAGACGGCCAAAGCCATCGCCGCGCAGGTGCAGGTGACTGAAGCCGAGTTGGTCAAACAAGGCAGCGCCCATTCACTGGCTGTGGCCAAGCGCCTGACCGCGGCACGCGAGGCGTTTGTGGACGTGGTGAATTTCGTCGCAGGCAACACAAAAGCCAGCCCCAACGCCGTGTTCTCCGGCAGCGTGCCTTACCTGATGCTGGCGGGCAACCTGGTGGCTGGCTGGCAGTTGGCTCGCGCCATGCTGGTGGCTCAAACCCCAGCCGCCCAAGCCGAAGACGCCGCCTTCATGGCCGCCAAAATCACCACCGCCCGCTTCTACGCCGATCACCTGTTGTCCAAAGCCCCTGGCATCCGCGACAGCATTGTCGAGGGCGCTGACAGCGTGACAGCGCTGGCGCTGGAAGCGTTTTAGTCTTTTCACTCACTCCTAAAACGATAGCTGCTTGAGCAGTATCTAAAATGGCTATTGCCCTTTTTTCTTATAAATCCGAGACATTCCAAACTGAAGCACGCCATGTACAAGCCCAGCAAACTCCCCCCGGTTCTGCAAAACCTACCGTTGCCCATCATTGGCTCGCCGCTGTTCATCATCAGCAACCCCAAGCTGGTGATCGAGCAATGCAAAGCGGGTGTGGTCGGTTCCATGCCCGCGCTGAACGCCCGCCCCGCCGCGCAGCTGGACGACTGGCTGGCCGAGATCACCGAAACACTGGCCGCGCACGACAAAGCAAACCCGAACAACAAGGCCGCGCCGTTCGCCATCAACCAGATCGTGCACAAAAGCAATGACCGGCTGGAGCACGACATGCAGGTTTGTGAAAAGTACAAGGTGCCCATCGTCATCACCAGCCTGGGCGCGCGCGAAGACGTGAACAAAGCCGTGCAGGCCTGGGGCGGTGTGACCTTGCACGACGTGATCAGCAATGTGTTTGCCCGCAAAGCCATCGAAAAAGGCGCGAATGGCCTGATTCCCGTGGCCGCCGGTGCCGGCGGCCACGCCAGCGTGAAAAGCCCGTTTGCCATGATTCAAGAAATCCGCGACTGGTTTGACGGCCCGGTGGCCCTGAGTGGCTCCATCGCCTCCGGAGGCGCGGTGCTGGCCGCCCAGGCCATGGGCGCAGACTTCGCCTACATCGGCTCGGCTTTCATCGCCACCCACGAAGCACGCGCGGTGGATGGCTACAAGCAGATGATCACCACCAGCAATTCAGACGACATCGTTTATTCCAACTTCTATACCGGCATCCACGGCAACTACCTCAAAGGCAGCATCAAAGCCGCCGGCATGGACCCCGACAACCTGCCGGAGAGCGACCCCAGCAAAATGAACTTTGCCACCGGTGAAGGTGCGAATGCCGCCAAAGCCTGGAAAGACATCTGGGGCTGCGGCCAGGGCATTGGTGCGATCAAGGAAGTCACCAGCGCAGCGGAATTGGTGGCGCGGTTTCGGCGGGAGTATGAAGAGGCCAAGGCCCGCTTGTTGGGGTGAGGCGGCGGTTGGCTTGCCGCGAGTGCCTACACCTGCTTTTTGGGTCATTTTCTGCCGTTTCGATGCCAAATCAGCTTGCCGCCCAAGCCAATCCTGCTCAAGCAGCTATCAATTCAGAAGCAAAACTCAATCGAAATCCGCCATGCGGGCATGCAACAACACCTGTTGTGCACATTGCCCCGCATCCAGCTGCGTGGTGTCCAGCCACAACTCGGCATCGGTCGGTTTTTCATATGGCGCGTCCAGACCTGAGAGCTGGCTGATCTGGCCTTGGGCATAGCGGGCGTACAGACCTTTGGGGTCGCGTTGCTGGGCCACGGCAATCGGCGTGTCCACAAAAACTTCCACGAACTGCCCAGGGGCAAACAGGTCGCGTGCCGCCAGGCGTGACTGGGCGTAGGGGGAGATGCTGGTGACCAGCACGATCAGGCCTGCGTCCAGCATCAGCCGGGCGCATTCAGCCAAGCGGCGCACGTTTTCCTGGCGGTCTTTTGCAGTGAAACCCAGGTCGCGGTTCAGGCCGGTTCTGGCGATGTCCGCGTCCAGCACGTAGGTGTGTTTGCCCTGGGCGTGCAGGGCTTGTTCGACCAAGGCGGCAATGGTCGATTTGCCAGCACCAGAGACACCCGTGAACCAGATGACCCGCGGGGTTTGGGCTTTTTGTGCTGCCCGTTGCGAGCCCGTCAGCAAAGTCAGCGCTCCAACATCACCGGTTGGCTCAACCAGGTTTGCATCGGTGCCAGGCTGAGCCATTGCGCGTCGCCAGCCAGGGCGTTCAGGCGCAGTTGGGCCAGTAGCAGCGACAGGCGGGTGGTGCGCTGCTCCAGCAGGGCGGTTTGCAGCTGGGCCTGGGCGTCCAGCACGTCCAGCGCCGACTGTTGGCCACGGGCCTGGCCCTGGCGGGCCGCAGTGACGGCCTGCTGGCTGGCTGACACCACCACTTGGTGGGCCTGCAGGCGCTGGCTGGCTTGGGTGAGCAGTTGGTGGGCGGTGTCGATTTGCAGATCCAGGTCGCGCTGGGTGCCTTCGAGCAGGGCCTGGGCCCGCTCCAGTTGGGCCACGGCCTGGGCGGTGCCGGCGCTGCTGCGCCCGCCGTCGTACAGGGGCACGGCCAGTTGCACGCCAATGCTGTTGTTGATGTAGCGGTTGTTCAGTGAGGTGAAGGTGTCGCTCACGGTGCGGCTGCGCCCGGCCAGCAGGTCAACCGTGGGGTACTTGCCGGCTTCGGCGCGGTCAATGGCCTCGCGCGCAGCCGCAATGGCGGCCTGGGCGGCTTGCACCTCGGGCGACTGGGCGCGTGCGCGCTGCTGCCAGTCGGCCAGCGCGCCCGGTCCGTCGGCAGGCCACGCAAAGCCCTCATCAGGCAGCGACACCAGTTTTGCGGCCGGTTGGCCGATCAGCTTGTCCAGCTGGGCCAGGGCTTCGCTGCGTTTCAGGCGTGCCTGCATCACCCGCAACTGGCCCTGGGCCGCCTTGGCCTGGCGCTCCTGCACCAGGCTGGCGCTACCCAGCCCTAAGGGCAGGGCGCGTTGCGCGGCCACCACCAGGCTGTCCAGCGCCTGCTGCTGGCTTTGCTGGGCCTGCCACTCGGCATCGGTGCGCAGCGCCTCCAGGTACACGCTGGCCACGTCCAGGCTGAGCCGGTTGCGCTCGCCGCCCAGCACGGCTTCCTGGCGCGTGACCTCGGCCCCAGCCTGGCGCACGATGGCGCTGGCCTCCGGTCGGTACAGCGGCTGGCGCAGGGTGAGGCTGGTGCTGGACGAGACGTAGTCTTGTTGGCGGCCTGCGGTGGGGTACAGCATGTTGAAGGTGCGGTTCAGGTTGAAGCCGATGCTGGGCCGCAGGCCCGCACGGGCTTGCTCCAGCGCCTGACTTTCGGCGCGAAACGTGGCTTTTGCGACCTGGTAGCGGGCTTCGTACTCGGTGGCCAGAACCAGAGCAGCCGCGGGGGTGAGTGCGGCTGCGGGGGCCGGCGCGGGGGTGGTGGCACGACTGGCAGGGGACAGGGTCGTGCTTTGGGCCAGCAGGAGGGGCGGATCGGCGGCGAAGCTGGGATGAATGGTTGCGAGGGCTGCCAGGGCCATCACCATGGCTTTGCCGAGCGTGCTTGGGTGAAAGCCCATATCAGCCAGTAAAAACGTCTTCATCTTCAACTTTCTTTCAACGATTCAGAAAAGCGCTTGAGCAGCGGGCGCATCAAATAGTTAAGCAGGCTGCGCTCACCGGTTTTGACCACCACGTCGGCCGGCATGCCGGGCTGTAGCTCGCGCCCGGCCAGGCGTTTGAGGCCATCGGGCGTTACTTCCACACGGGCCAGGTAATACGCCGTGCGGGTGTTGGGGTCTACCAAGCTGCCGGCCGAGATGGTGACCACTTTGCCTTGCAGCACCAGTTGGGGCAGGTTCACAAACGCATGCAGGTTGATGTCGGCAGGCAGGCCAGGGCGAATGCGGTCAATCAGGTGGGGGGCGATTTGTGCCTCCAGCACCAAACGGGCCTCGTCGGGCACGATTTCCATC
Source organism: Comamonadaceae bacterium (assembly GCA_013297875.1). Taxonomy (GTDB): domain Bacteria; phylum Pseudomonadota; class Gammaproteobacteria; order Burkholderiales; family Burkholderiaceae_C; genus JAAFIW01. The sequence continues at coordinate 373,354 of JAAFIW010000002.1, forward strand.
AGCCGGGCACCGGGGGCCACTACGCTGCCCACGTTTGCACCTTGCAGGCCTACCACCGAGCCGGCCAGCGGCGCGCGAATGACGGTGCGATCCTGGCCCTCGGTGGCCCCTTTCAGGCGCTCGCCCTGGGCACCGGCTTCGCGTCGCACGTCGCCCAGCTGGGTTTCCACTTCTTTGCGCAACTCTTGGCGGCGCTGCTGCTGGCGGGCCCGCACCTCGGCCACGCTTTCCTGCAAGCGGGCCTGGTTGCCCTGCATGTCGGCCAGGCTCGCGCGGACGTCTGCGGCCTGGCGCTCCAGCTCGGTCTGGCGGGTTCGCGGCGTGAAGCCATCAGCCACCATCTGGCGCACGCCCACCAGCTCTTGCTCGACCAAAGCCAGTTGCTGCTGCCGTGCCACGATGGACTGGCGCTGGCCGGCGGCGCTCGCTTCCAGCGCAGCCAGCTGCTGGTTCAGCACGGCCATGTCTTGCCCCAGGCTGCGCTGGCGGGTGGCAAACAACTGCTCTTGCAGCGCCATTTGCTGCTGGGCCAGCGGCTGGTCTTTCATGGCCAGCAGCTCGGGCGGAAAGCTCACGCGGTCTGCGCCAGTTTGTTCGGCAGACAGGCGCGCTTGCAGGGCGCGCAGTGAAATCCACTGAATGCGCACCTCGTCCATGCCTGCGCGGGTGTTCACATCGGCCAGGCGCAGCAGCACGTCGCCTTTGGCCACACGCTGGCCTTCGGAAACCGCCACCTCGGCCACCACGCCGCCGGTGGGGTGGGCGATCTGGGTGCTGCGGGTCTCGACCACGATGGTGGCCGGGGCCGGTATGCCCTCGTCCAGCGGCACAAACACCGCCCAGAGCAAAAAGCCGCCAAACCCCAGCAGCAAGATGAACGCACCCCAGCGGATTGCGCGGGCCACGTCGGTGGGCACGGGCAGCGCGCCGGTTGCGGTGTCAGCGGTGTTGAGTTGAAGGCCGCTCATGCTGCACCCCCTGTTGCTGGGGCTGCCGCGGCACCAGGCGCCAGTTGCACCGGCCCCTGGCTGCGCAATTGCATGATTTGCTCACGCGGGCCGTAAGCGGCCACCGTGCCTTCGTTGAGTACCAATATCTTGTCGGCAATGCCCAGAATGGACAGCTTGTGCGCAATCACCACCACGGTTTTTCCTTTGGCTTTGAAGGCTTGTAGCGCGCGAATCAGCGCGGCTTCACCGGCGTCGTCCAGGCTGGCGTTGGGCTCGTCGAGCACCAGGAGGGCGGGCTCGCCATACAAAGCACGGGCCAGGGCCAGGCGCTGGCGCTGGCCGCCCGAGAGGGCGCTGCCGCCCACGCCAATACGCGTTTCGTAGCCATGTGGAAGCCGCAAAATCATGTCGTGCACATCGGCAGACTGCGCCGCCTGCACGATGGCTGGTGCGTTTAGCGTGCCAAAGCGGGCAATGTTTTCAGCCACCGTGCCGTCAAACAAAGAAACGTCTTGCGGCAGATAGCCCAGGTGCGGGCCCAGCTCGTTTTTGTTCCAGGCAAATATGTCGGCACTGTCCAGCCGCACGCTGCCGCCAGCTGCGGGCCACACGCCCACCAGCACCCGCGCCAGGGTGGACTTGCCCGATGCGCTGGCACCCACCACACCCAGAATTTCACCCGGATCCACCGCAAAGCTCACGCCGCGCAGCACCAGACTGGGCCTGCCCGGTGGCGCGGCCAGCAGGCCTTCCACTTTCAGAAAGCCCTTGGGTTTGGGCAGCGACAGCGTGTCCAGCGGTGCCGGGTTGGCCGCCAGCAGTTTGTTCAGCCGCCCCCACGATTCGCGTGCAGCCACTACCTGTTTGAACGAGCCCACGAGCTGGTCAATCGGCCCGAGTGCTTTGCCCATCAGGATGGACGCTGCAATCATGGTGCCGGGTGTGGCCGTGCCTTCAATCACCAGGTAGGCCCCCGCGCCCAGAATGACTGACTGCATGCCGATGCGAAAGTTTTTACTTAATGACTGCAAAGAGGCCGCGCGGTCAGAAGCCTGCGACTGGTTGCCCATCATCTGGTGATGCATGCGGTACCAGTGGGCGCGGATATTGCTCAGCATGCCCATGGCCGTCATCACCTCAACGTTGCGCAGCTGATTGGCGGCAAAGTTGTTGGCCTGGCTGCCGGCGGCCTGCGCGCGCGAGAGCACGGGCTCCGTCAGGCGCGAAGAGATGAATCCCAGCGTGATCGACACCACCAGTCCGAACACCGCCACCCAGCCCAGCACCGGGTGCAGCAGAAAACAGGCCGCCAGGTAAATCGGTGCCCAGGGCAGATCAAAGTACGCGGCGGCAGGGCCGGTCAAAAACTGGCGCACCTGTGTGAAATCGGTCAGCGCCTGCACCGGGTTGCCACCCCCGTCGCGCAGCAGCTGATTGAAATTCGCCCCAAAAATGCGTTGGTTCAGGTTGTGATCGAGCTGGTTGCCCAACCGCACCAGAATGCGACTGCGCACGGCTTCCAGCAAGGCCAGCAGCAAAATCAGCCCCATGGCAATGCCGCTGATGGCCCACAGAGTACCCAGGTTGCGGCTGGCCAGCACCCGGTCATACAGCTGCAACATGTACAGCGAGGGCACCAGGCCTAGCAGGTTGATCACCAATGAAAACGCGGCCAGCGCGATGAAGGCCCACCGGTAGGCAGAAAGCGCCTTACCCAACTCAGATTGCATGCGAAAAACCCACGAAATGTTGAAAACTTGAATGCTATTTATTTTATAGCTGCTTGTGCGCTCTGAATGTGCACATGATCCCAATTGGAGCATTATTGTGTGACCTGACCGGCTCGCCGTCCAAACGAGTCACCCATCAACGCCGCGCCGTCCCGCGTAAGGGCCTGAAATTTCATGAACCTGCTGGCTTCTCTTCGCTACCTGGTCGCACTCAGCGAGCACCGCCACTTTGCCCGCGCGGCCGACGCCTGCCACATCACGCAGCCAGCATTGTCCAATGCCATGCGGGCGCTGGAGGAAGAGTTTGGCGTGCCCATCGTCAAGCGCAGCCGCACCTATGCGGGCCTCACGCCGGAGGGCCTGCAGGTGCTGGCCACCGCGCAGCGCATGCTGCATGAGCAAAAACTGTTGCAGCAAGAGCTGGGCAGCCAGTTGCAGCAGCCGGTGGGCAGCTTGCGCATTGGCGTGGTTCCCACGGCGGTGCCGGTGGCGGCGCGCTTTGCGGCCATGCTGCAGGCGCGGCACAGCGGCATCGTGCCGGCCGTGCTGTCCATGAGCTCGCAGGAACTGGAAACCGGGCTTGAAAACCTGTCCATCGACCTGGCCTTGGGCTACACCAGCCGCATGAGCCCGGCCAGCCGCCTGGTGCCGCTGGCCCAGTACACCGAGCACTATTTTTTGCTACGCCGCGCCGCCAAACCCCATGCCGACCAGTTGCAGTTTGGCCCCAAGCTGCGCTGGGCCCAGGCCGCCAAACTGCCCCTGTGCCTGCTCACGCCGGATATGCACAACCGCACGATTGTGGATGCCGCCTTTGCCCAGGCGGGCACGCCAGTGCAGCCGGCAATGGAGACCAACTCCATCTTGACCATGGCGCTCAGCGTGGTCGCGGGTGAGGTGTGTAGCGTGCTGCCTGGCGCGCTGGTGGGTGCGGTGCGCGGTTACCGCGAGCTGCAGGCGCTGCCCCTGGTGGCACCCGATGTGCGTACGCCCATTGGCTTCATGTCGCATCAGACCGTACAAGCCTCGCGCACCCTGCAAGCCGCGCTGGCGCTTGCGCAAGACGGTGCCTGGCTGCGGCATGCGGGGGCGCACAGCGGTTTGCTGGTGTAGTTTTCCCTGCGGGTTGCCACATTCAATCGTTGAATGTGCACATGTGGAAAATCCATTTGAGACATCTGCCTGCTGCGGGGAAACTGCCCGACTACCCAGCCTGCTTGCGCCATGAACCATCCATCCAGCCAACCTGAAATCAAGGCCGTCACCCTGGCCAGCGCTGACGAATTGCGTGCACGCATTCGCAGCAAAAGCAAGCTCAAAGGCCGCCAGGCCGATGAGGTGTCGCGCGGCCAGGTGAGGGCGCTGATTGGTGAAAAACTACTCGATGGGCATCGGCGCGATCTTTTGATTGAATACCTGCACAAACTCAACGACGCCTACCGCTGCCTGCACGACCGACACCTGGTGGCGCTAGCCACCGAGATGAACATTCCCATGGCTGAGGTGTATGAGGTGGCCACCTTCTATCACCACTTTGAGGTGGTCAAGGGCGATGCAACAGTGCCTGGTTTGACCGTGCGGGTGTGCGATGGCCTGAGCTGCGAGCTGGCCGGTGCGCAAGACCTGCTGGCCCGCTTGCCCGTGCTGCTGGGCGCAGCCGATGTGCGGGTGATACCCGCGCCCTGCCTGGGGCGCTGTGAGCAGGCACCCGCAGCGCAGGTGGGGCAGCGCGCAGTGCCCTGGGCGACGGTGGATACGGTCATTTATGAGTCAAAACGGCCACTAGCCCATATAAATACTGCTCAAGCAGCTCCTGATTTAATAGCGTTTGAAGCCTACCATGCGGCCGGTGGCTATGCCCTAGCGGCCGCTGTGGCCGGCGGCCAGCGTGATACCGACCTTGTGTTGAAGGCTATGGAAGACTCCGGCTTGCGTGGCCTGGGTGGCGCGGGCTTTCCGGCGGGGCGCAAGTGGCGCATCGTGCGCGAACAGCCCGCGCCCAAACTGATGGCGATCAATATTGATGAGGGTGAGCCGGGTACTTTCAAGGATAGAACCTACCTGGAGCGCGACCCGCACCGCTTTCTGGAAGGCATGCTGATTGCTGCGCAGGTGGTGGGCATAGATGCCATCTACATCTACCTGCGCGATGAGTACCACGACTGCCGCAAGATGCTAGAGGTCGAGCTGGGCAAGCTCCAAGCCAACCCACCCTGCAAGTTGCCGCACATCGAGCTGCGCCGCGGTGCCGGTGCCTACATCTGCGGTGAAGAGTCGGCCATGATTGAAAGCATAGAAGGCAAGCGCGGTGAGCCCCGCATGCGCCCGCCCTACATCGCTCAGGTGGGCCTGTTTCGTCGGCCTACCTTGCAGCACAACTTTGAGACGCTGTACTGGGTGCGCGACATCGTGGAAAAGGGCCCAGACTGGTTCACCGCCCAAGGCCGTCATGGCCGCAAAGGCCTGCGCAGCTTCAGCGTGAGTGGCCGCGTGAAAAACCCCGGCATGAAGCTGGCCCCGGCGGGCATCACCGTGCAGGAGCTGATTGATGAATTTTGCGGCGGTATGGCGGACGGCCACCACCTGTATGCGTATCTGCCTGGCGGCGCATCGGGTGGCATCTTGCCGGCCAGCCTGAACCAGATTCCACTGGACTTTGACACCCTGCAGCCCTATGGCTGCTTTATTGGCAGCGCCGCCATCATTGTGCTCAGCCAGCACGACTCAGCCCGCAATGCGGCGCTGAACATGATGCGTTTCTTCGAGCACGAAAGCTGCGGCCAGTGCACGCCCTGCCGCGTGGGGACTGCCAAGGCTGCTACCTTGATGGAAGCGCCGGTGTGGGACAACGAGACCCTGGAAGACCTGAACCAGGTGATGGTGGACGCATCGATCTGTGGGCTGGGGCAGGCAGCGCCGAATCCGGTGCGCAGTGTGCAAAAGTATTTTTCGCATGAGATCGGGGTACTCGCATGAACGCACCTACTCGCCTGAGTGAAGTCACACCCGCGATGGTGGGCGTCACGCTCAATGGCATCAACGTCCAGGCCTACAAAGGCGAAACCATTTTCAAAGCCGCCAAACGCCATGGCATAGACATTCCCCACCTGTGCTACAGCGAAGGCCTGCGCGCCGACGGCAACTGCCGCGCCTGCGTTGTCGAGGTGAAAGGCGAGCGCGTGTTGGCCCCCAGCTGCTGCCGCGCAGTGGCTTCGGGCATGGAGGTGCAGACGCACAGCGAGCGGGCGTTGAAGAGCCAGAAGATGGTGGTGGAGATGCTGCTGTCGGACATGCCGGAGGTGGGGTACAAGTGGAACGATGCTGACTTACCCCTTCCCCTCCCGGGGGAAGGCAGGGATGGGGGCTCCTCAGCGGTAACAGCACCAGGCCAACACGGCGAACTCAGCCAGTGGGCCGCCAGGCTCAACGTCACCGTCCGCCCCCAACTCAAAGCCCTGCGCCGCGAGCAACCCAAGCCAGACGTCAGCCACCCCGCGATGGCCGTCAACCTGGACGCCTGCATCCAATGCAACCGCTGCGTGCGGGCCTGCCGCGAGGAACAGGTCAACGACGTGATTGGCTACGCGATGCGCGGCAGCCACAGCGCCATCGTGTTTGACCTCGATGACCCCATGGGCGAGTCCACCTGCGTGGCCTGCGGCGAGTGCGTGCAGGCCTGCCCCACCGGCGCGCTGATGCCCAAAACGCAGATTGGCTCACAAGTTGTCGACAAGAAAGTCGATTCCGTCTGCCCGTTTTGCGGCGTTGGCTGTTTGCTGACCTACAACGTCAAAGACAACAAAATCATCAGTGTCGATGGCCGCGACGGCCCGGCCAACCACAGCCGCCTGTGCGTCAAAGGCCGCTTTGGTTTTGACTATGCGCACAGCCCGCAGCGCCTGACGATGCCACTGATTCGCAAGGCAGGCGTGGCCAAGGATCCTGAAGCGCTGAACAGCCTGAACCGCGACACGGCAGACTGGTCCAGCATCTTCCGAGAAGCCACCTGGGAAGAGGCCTTGGCACTGACGGGCGGCGAACTGACCCGTCTGCGCGACACGCACGGCAAGAAATCGCTGGCCGGTTTCGGCTCCGCCAAAGGCAGCAACGAAGAGGCCTACCTGTTCCAGAAATTGGTGCGCACCGGCTTTGGCAGCAACAACGTGGACCATTGCACCCGCCTGTGCCACGCCTCCAGCGTCGCGGCGCTGCTGGAAGGTGTGGGCTCGGGCGCGGTGAGCAACCAGGTCAATGACGTGGCGCATTCAGACCTGATCTTTGTCATCGGCTCCAACCCCACGTCTAACCACCCGGTGGCCGCCACCTGGATGAAGAATGCGGCCAAAGCAGGCGCCAAAATTGTGCTGGCTGACCCCCGCATCACCGACATGGGCAAACACGCCTGGCGTACCCTGCAGTTCAAGGCCGATACCGATGTGGCCATGCTCAACGCGTTGATCTACACCGTGATAGAAGAAGGGCTGGTAGCCCAGGAATTCATTGCTCAACGTGCTAGCAATTTTGAAGCGCTGAAACTCAATGTGCAGGGCTACAGCCCCGAAGCCATGGAGCCGATTTGCGGCATTCCGGCGGCCACCTTGCGCGAAGTGGCCCGCGCTTTCGCCACAGCGAAAAGCGCAATGATCTTGTGGGGCATGGGGATCAGTCAGCACGTGCACGGCACCGACAACGCCCGCTGCCTAATTGCGCTGTGCACCGTCACAGGCCAGATCGGCAAGCCCGGCTCGGGTCTGCACCCGCTACGCGGCCAAAACAACGTGCAAGGTGCCAGCGATGCGGGGTTGATCCCGATGATGTTCCCTAACTACCAGCGCGTCACCAACAAGGCCGCACACAGCTGGTTCGAGAACTTCTGGGACACGAAGTTGGACGATCAGCCCGGCTACACGGTCGTTGAAATCATGCACAAAGCGCTGGCCCCTGACAGCGACCCGCACAAGGTGCGCGGCATGTACATCATGGGCGAAAACCCCGCGATGAGCGACCCCGATTTGAACCACGCCCGTCATGCGCTGGCCAACCTGGAACACCTGGTGGTGCAAGATATTTTCATGACCGAAACCGCCTGGCTGGCCGACGTGGTGCTGCCCGCCACCGCCTGGCCCGAAAAAACCGGCACCGTCAGCAACACCGACCGCATGGTGCAACTGGGCAAGCAGGCGATTGACCCGCCGGGCCAGGCCAAGCCGGATTTGTGGATCCTCCAGCAAGTGGCGAAGGGTGTGGGCCTGAACTGGAATTACGAAGGTGAGCATTCAGGCGTGGCCGCTGTCTACGAAGAAATGCGTCAAGCCATGCACGCCGCCATTAGTGGCATCACCTGGGAGCGCCTGCAGCGCGAGTCCAGCGTGACCTACCCGTGCCTGAGCGCTGATGATCCCGGCCAGCCCACCGTGTTCATAGACAGCTTTCCCACGCCAGATGGCCGCGTGAAACTGGTACCTGCCGACATCATTCCCGCCAACGAGCGGCCCGATGCCGATTACCCGTTTGTGCTCATTACTGGCCGCCAGCTGGAGCACTGGCACACCGGCAGCATGACCCGCCGTGCCAGCGTGCTCGATGCGATCGAGCCCATGGCCACGGCGTCGATGTGCGGGGACGACCTGGCCACGCTGGGCCTGGTGCCGGGCGATGTGATCACCGTGGCCTCGCGCCGCGGCGAGGTGGCCATTCACCTGCGGCGCGACGATGGCACGCCAAGCGGCGCGGTGTTCATTCCCTTTGCCTACTACGAAGCCGCAGCCAATTTAATGACCAACGCCGCGCTGGACCCGGTGGGCAAGATTCCCGAGTTCAAATATTGCGCGGTGGCTATTCGCCGTGGCGGCGTACCCGCGCAGGCCGTGGGTTACGCGGCGCAAGCGTGAACAAGCCCCGCCTGACGCAGGCCAGCGCGCCGCTGGTGCGCGAGATTGCAGTGGTCAACGAGCACGGGCAGCCTGAGCGCATCAGCATTCCCGCCGAGCGCGCGCTCACCGTGTATGCGGACAAGCGCGAGTTGGTCACGCTGATGACTCTGGGCGCGTTCCCCGAGCACCTGGTGCTGGGTTATTTGCGCAACCAGCGCCTGCTGCCCTCGGTGGCCGACATCGAGTCCGTCACGGTCGATTGGGAGGTAGGCAGCGCAGCCGTTAAAACGCGCAGTGGCATTGACCAGATTGAGGCACGCACCGCCCAGCGCGTGGTTACCACTGGCTGCGGGCAGGGCACCGTGTTTGGTGACTTGATGGACGAGGTGGATCAACTGGTGCTGCCCGACACGCGCATCACCCAAGCCCAGCTGTACGCCATCGTCAACACCATTCGCCTGCTGCCCAGCGTCTACAAAACAGCGGGCTCGGTGCACGGCTGCGCCCTGTTCGGTGGCTTTGCTCAAGAGGGTGAGCACCTGCTGCACTTCGTCGAAGACGTGGGCCGCCACAACGCCATTGATACCCTGGCTGGCTGGCTGTGGCTGCAGCCCGATGGTGCAGTGCCCTTTGATTTGGTCTTCTACACCACAGGCCGCCTGACCAGCGAAATGCTGATCAAAGCCGCGCAAATGGGCGTGGCCATCGTCATCTCGCGCAGCGGCATCACACAAATGGGGCACGACATTGCGCAGCAACTGGGCTTGTGCGCGATTGGGCGGGCCGCCAACCGGCGTTTTCTTTGTTACAGCGCACCGCAGCGCCTGGCGTGGGAGCAACTGACCGCGCCGACGGCGACGGTTTCGCATGGTGTTTGAGCAACAAATAGCCACTTGAGGCGGTAAAAAGTCACGACATGCAGTTACAGTCTGGCTGTTTATTGCTGGAAAAGTTGCCCACATTCAGTTGTGGTGTGTGGGTTAAATTCGGTGGCGGCTCGCAGACCCCTGAATATTGACCAAAAGTGCCGTGAGTGCACGCTGAATTTGCTCAAGCTGCTATTCAATTTATAGTGATTTCAATTTTCAACGGACGCTTTAACCATGAAACAACTGAACAACACCCTCAAACTCGTGCAAATTTCGGCATTGCTGGCCCTGGTTGCCTGCGGCGGAGGCGGCGGCGACAGCCCGGTGCCGGTACCAGCGCCGGTGCCTGCACCCGCACCCGTGACACCGCCGCCGCCTGCCCCCACGCCCTCACCCGCACCCACCCCAGCGCCAACACCCGCGCCCACGCCGACACCGACCCCGCCGCCAGCACCTACACCGGCTCCAGCCCCCACGCCTGCGCCTGCGCCAGCGCCCACCACGGACCCCAGAGCCGCCGCAGGCTTCTGGTCAGGTCGCCTGGATGCGCAAACTACAGCGTCTGCCGTGTTTTTGCCAGAAGGCCAAGCCTGGACTGTGCTGCAAACAGGTACTACCACTGTGGCTGGCACCAGCACCATCAGCACGCTGGCGCGCGGCACGGTGCGTGTGTCCAACCAAGCCGTCACGGTGGCAGGTCTGGCTTACCAGTTTGGCAGCACGGGCATGACCACCAGCACCTATGCTGTCAGCGGTAACGTGGTGCCCAAAACCAGCTTGTCTGTGCCCACAGTCACGTTTGCTGGCCCCAGCTTGCAGCCGCCCATTCCTGGCTATACCTTGACCTATAACGCCAGCTTCGATGCCCCGGCGACCCAGGCCACTGTGGTGGGCCGCTGGAACGCGACGTTTGCCACCGGTGCTGTTCGCCTGACCCTGGACATCTCCGCCGCTGGTGCCATCACCGGCTCCAGCACCGCAGGCTGCACCTACACAGGCAGCACCACCGTGCATCCGGCCAACATTGCCGTGTTTAACCTCAGCCTGACCGAGACCTGTGTGGGTCAAGCGGCGCGCAGCTACAGCGGCATTGCCACACTGAACGATTTGCGCACGGTCCTGTCAGCCGCCTACCTCACGCCCGACGGTGCGCTGGCCGGCATATTCGCGGCAACGCGATAGTCGCCGAGCCAGTTACTTCTGGCGATTTGACCTACAAGGCTTGTCTGTCGGCGGGCCTCAGCCTATAATCACAGGCTTCACGACCAAACGGGCGGGTTTTTACCGCCCGTTTTTTTTTGGTTGTTGACTTTTTAAATCCTTTTTCTAACTGACCTATTCAGCCACGTGGCCCTTCAAGATATAGCGCAAACAACCGTAACTGGTCTGGGTTATGACCTGGTGGAGATTGAACGCTCTGCCGGGGGGTTGTTGCGCATCACGATTGATTTGCCCTGGCAGGCCGGAGCCCCGGCGCTCACGCAGGCGCAACTGGTCACGGTGGAAGACTGCGAAAAAGTCACGCGCCAGCTGCAATTTGCGCTGGAGGTGGAAGGCGTGGAATACAAGCGCCTGGAAGTGTCGTCGCCGGGCATTGACCGGCCGCTGCGCCACCAGGCCGATTTTGAGCGGTTTGTGGGCGAGATCATCGATGTCACCCTGAAAGCCCCGCTGGGCAAGGACGTGACAGCGGCATCGGGTGGCACGTCGGTGAATGCCAACCGGAAAAAATTCAGGGGTGTTCTGGAAAAGCACCCAAGCGTGCTGGAAAAGCACGCAAGCGACCAGGCGATGTGGCAAATCACCTGGCAGGACGAGCCTGCGGCCAAACCAGGCCAGAAGATCAGCAGGAAAAGAGCGCCTGCGCCGGTGCAGGCTTTAGGTTTCAGGCTGGACGAAATCAAGGAAGCCCGACTGGCATCCATCGTTGATTTCAACGGCAAATTCACAGGCAAATTTACGGGCAACCTCACGGGGACTACCAATGGCAAAGAGTAAAAAAGTTGTTGAACCGACAGTGGCAACGCCCACCATGAACCGCGAAATGCTGATGCTGGTGGAGGCCATTTCGCGCGAAAAAAATGTGGAGCGCGATGTGGTGTTCGGTGCGGTGGAGTTGGCGCTGGCCCAGGCCACCAAGAAGCTGTTTGAAGGCGAAGTGGACATTCGCGTGGCCGTGGACCGCGACAGTGGCAACTACGAAACCTTTCGCCGCTGGCATGTGGTGCCCAATGAAGCTGGCCTGCAGTTGCCCGAGCAGGAAATGCTGCACTTTGAGGCGCTTGAGCAGATTGCCGACATCGAGGTGGATGACTACATCGAGGAGCCGATCGAGTCGGTGCCCATTGGCCGCATTGGTGCCATGGCCGCCAAGCAGGTCATTCTGCAAAAAATCCGTGATGCCGAGCGCGAAATGTTGCTGAATGACTTCATGTCGCGTGGCGACAAGATTTTTGTTGGCACGGTCAAGCGCATGGACAAGGGCGACATCATTGTCGAATCAGGTCGTGTGGAAGGCCGTTTGCGCCGCAGCGACATGATTCCAAAAGAAAACCTGCGCACCGGTGACCGTGTGCGCGCCATGATCATGGAAGTCGATCTGACCTTGCGTGGTGCGCCCATCATCCTGTCGCGCAGCGCGCCGGAATACATGACCGAGTTGTTCCGCCAGGAAGTACCCGAGATCGAGCAGGGCCTGCTGGAGATCAAGAGCTGCGCCCGCGACCCGGGCAGCCGCGCAAAAATCGCTGTGCTGTCACACGACAAGCGGGTGGATCCGATTGGTACTTGCGTGGGTGTGCGCGGCACCCGTGTGAACGGCGTGACCAATGAGCTGGCCGGTGAGCGTGTGGACATCGTGCTGTGGAGCGAAGACCCGGCGCAGTTTGTGATTGGTGCGCTGGCACCGGCCAACGTCTCCTCTATCGTGGTGGACGAAGAAAAGCATGCGATGGATGTGGTGGTTGATGAAGAAAACTTGGCCATTGCGATCGGCCGCGGCGGCCAGAACGTACGCCTGGCCTCTGACCTGACGGGCTGGAAAATCAACATCATGGACGCCGCCGAATCGGCTGAAAAGCAGGCCGGTGAAACCACCAGCAGCCGCAAGCTGTTCATGGAAAAACTCGATGTGGACGAGGAGATCGCCGACATCCTGATTGCAGAAGGCTTTACCAGCCTGGAAGAAGTGGCCTACGTGCCGATTCAGGAAATGCTTGAGATTGAGAGCTTTGACGAAGACACCGTCAACGAGCTGCGCAACCGGGCCAAAGACGCGCTGCTGACGATGGAAATCGTGCATGAGGAAAGCGTCGACGAGGTCTCGCAAGACCTGCGTGACCTGCAAGGCCTGACGCCTGCGCTGATTGGCAAACTGGCCGATGGCGGCATCCACACCCGCGACGAACTGGCCGATCTGGCGGTGGACGAACTGATCGAGATGACAGGCCAGTCTGAAGACGATGCCAAGACCCTGATTCTGAAAGCGCGCGAACACTGGTTTACCGGTGACGCGGGCTCTACAGCCTGAACACCATGAAAACTTAAATCTCCCTGAAGGCTAGCGAGAACCCACAAGGGGCTTGCGATGCCAAAACCAAAGGCACACCCTCACATGTCCGCAACGACCGTCGCCGAGTTCGCAAACGAGCTCAAGAAAACAACCGATCAATTGCTGGATCAATTGAAAAGCGCGGGGGTTGAAAAAACCTCGCCGCGCGATGCGCTGTCGGACGCTGACAAGCAGAAATTGTTGGCGCACTTGCAGGCCAGCCACGGCACGCTCAGCGCGGACCGTAAGAAGATCACGTTGGTCAAAAAATCCACCAGTGAGATCAAGCAGGCTGATGCCACGGGCAAGGCCCGCACGATTCAGGTGGAGGTGCGCAAGAAGCGCACCTTCATCAAGCGGGAAGACGATGTGGCGGGTGAAGAGCCCGCGGTTCAAGAGCACGAGCCAGTGCCAGAGGTGGAACACGTACCGGTGATTGACCACGCCGAACTGGCCCGTCGCGAAGAAGAGGCCCGCCGCCAGGCCGAATTCATTCGCCGCCAGGAAGAAGAGTTGGCCGAGCGCAGGCGTCTGCGCCAGGAAGAGGAGGCGCGGGTGGCTGCGCGCGAGCAGGCCGCAGCGAAAGCCGCCCTGCCAAAAGAATCCAATGAAAAACCGCCTTCCGTGCAATCTGGAAGCGCTCCAGCAGCTCCTGAAAAAATAGCAAAAACCGAACCAACGCCGCAACCAGCGGTGGAGGCCCAGGCCGCAATGGCTGCGCAGCTGGCTGAGGCCAAAGCCCAGGAAGCCGCAGCAACGCAGGCACAAGCCCGCGAGCAGGCCGTGGCCCAATCCAAAGCCCGGGCAGACGAAGAAGTGGCCCGCGCCGCCGATCTGGGCGAGCGCCGCCGCAAGGCCGAAGCCGAGGCGGCTGCTATTCGCACCATGATGTCAGCACCCAAAAAAGTGCTGGTGGCCAAGAAGCCGGAAGAGCCCAAGACCAATATGGTCAAGGCCGAGCCACCCAAGCCTGCCGTCAAAGGCACCTTGCACAAGCCGGCAGCGACCGCTGGTGGCGCAGCCAAACCAGCCGGTTCACCTGCCGCACCCGGCACCGCAGCCGGCAAAGAAGTCAAGTCAGCCAAGCTGTCGTCCAGCTGGGCGGGCGATCCGGCGAAAAAGAAAGAAATCAAGACCCGTGGCGACGCCTCAGGTGGCGTGGGGCGCAACAACTGGCGTGGTGGCCCGCGTGGCCGCCGTGGCGACCGCAACGACCGCGACGACCAGCCGGTGCAGCAAGCGCCGGTGGAAGCGCGCATTCTGGAAGTCCACGTGCCCGAGACCATCACGGTGTCGGAGCTGGCGCACAAAATGGCCATCAAGGCCTCCGAGGTCATCAAGCACCTGATGAAGCTGGGCCAGATGGTCACCATCAACCAGCCGCTCGACCAGGACACCGCGATGATCGTGGTGGAAGAAATGGGCCACAAAGCCGTTACGGCCGCGCTGGACGACCCGGAAGCCTTCACCGAAGACGATGTGGCGCTGAACAACGCGCCTTCACTGCCGCGCGCACCCGTGGTCACCGTCATGGGCCACGTGGACCATGGCAAAACCTCGCTGCTGGACTACATCCGCCGCGCCAAAGTGGCTTCGGGCGAGGCCGGTGGCATCACACAGCACATTGGTGCCTACCACGTGGAAACCCCGCGCGGCATGATTTCCTTCCTGGACACACCGGGCCACGAAGCGTTTACCGCCATGCGTGCCCGCGGTGCCAAAGCCACTGACATTGTGATTCTGGTGGTGGCGGCCGACGACGGCGTGATGCCACAAACCAAAGAGGCCATCAAGCACGCCAAGGCAGCCGGTGTGCCCATCGTGGTGGCCATGAACAAGATGGATAAACCAGACGCCAACCCTGATCGGGTCAAGGGCGAGTTGGTGACCGAAGAGGTGGTGCCTGAAGAGTTTGGCGGCGAGTCACCATTTGTCGGCGTTTCGGCCCGCACTGGTTTGGGCATCGACGAATTGCTGGAGCAGGTGCTGCTGCAGGCCGAGGTGCTGGAGCTGAAAGCGCCGGTCGATGCGCCCGCCAAGGGCCTGGTGATCGAGGCGCAGCTGGACAAGGGCCGCGGCCCGGTGGCCACCGTGCTGGTGCAGTCGGGCACCTTGAAGGCAGGCGATGTGGTGCTGGCCGGCCAGACTTTTGGCCGCGTGCGCGCCATGCTGGACGAAAACGGAAAGCCCATCAAATCCGCAGGCCCATCGATTCCGGTGGAAATTCAAGGCCTGACCGAGGTGCCCCAAGCCGGTGACGAGTTCATGGTGATGTCTGACGAGCGCCGCGCCCGCGAAATCGCCACCTACCGCGCGGGCAGGTTCCGCAACACCAAGCTGGCCAAAATGCAGGCGGCAAAATTAGAAAACGTGTTCTCCGACATCAACGCTGGCGAAGTCAAACTGGTGCCCATCATCATCAAGGCCGATGTGCAGGGCTCGCAAGAGGCGCTGGGTCAGTCGTTGTTGAAACTCTCCACCGACGAGGTGAAGGTGCAGTTGGTCTACTCCGCCGTGGGCGGTATCAGCGAGTCCGACATCAACCTGGCGATTGCCTCCAAAGCGCTGGTGATTGGCTTCAACGTGCGCGCCGATGCCGGTGCCCGCAAGCTGGCCGAGAACAACGACGTGCAGATCAACTACTACAGCATCATTTACGACGCGGTAGACGAGTTGAAGCTGGCCATGAGCGGCATGTTGACACCCGACAAGCGCGAAGAAGTCATCGGCACGGCCGAGATCCGCCAGGTGTTCAAGGTCTCCAAAATCGGCTCGATTGCCGGTTGTATGGTCACCAGCGGCTTCGTGCGCCGCACCGCGCGCCTGCGCCTGCTGCGTAACAACGCGGTCATCTACACCGGCGAGCTGGAATCGCTCAAACGCTTCAAAGACGATGCAAAAGAAGTCAAAGAAGGCTTTGAGTGCGGCTTGAACATCAAGGGCTACAACGACATCAATGAAGGTGATCAGCTGGAGTTCTTTGAAATTCGGGAAGTGGCACGGACCCTCTAAGCCAACGATCACCTTCGGTGCCGAGCAGCTTCGCTGCAGAAGCTTTTGGGCGCTTTGCGCCCTCGGCACCGAAGGTGCTCGTTACAGTTGTGAATTGCGCAAATGCCCAAAAAAGCTAGTTCAACCCCCAACCGCGCCTTCAAGGTGGCCGATCAGATCCAACGCGATCTGACGGAGTTGATCGCGCGCGAGTTGAAAGATCCGCGGGTGGGGATGGTGACGATTCAGGCGGTGGAGGTCACGCCTGATTACGCGCATGCCAAGGTGTTTTTCAGCATGCTCAACGGCGACCCGGTGGAGACCACGGCGGCTCTGAACCAGGCAGCTGGGTTTTTGCGCAATGGGCTGTTCAAGCGGCTGCACATTCACACGGTTCCAACACTGCATTTCCTGTTTGACCGCACCACTGAGCAGGCTGCAGATATGAACGCATTGATTGCGCGTGCCGTGGCATCTCGCGCCAAGGAAGACTAACAAACATGCAAGCGCCACGCACGAGGGTCGTGAGGCGCCCCGTGCACGGGGTGCTGCTGTTGGACAAACCGCTGGGTTTGTCGAGCAACGACGCGCTGCAAAAAGCCAAGTGGCTGCTGCGCGCCGAAAAAGCTGGCCACACCGGCACGCTCGATCCACTGGCCACGGGCGTGCTGCCGCTGTGTTTTGGCGCAGCCACCAAGTTCAGCCAGTTGCAGCTGGATGCCGACAAGTGCTACGAAGCCACGGCGCTGCTGGGCACCACCACCACTACCGGCGATGCAGAAGGCGATGTGGTGCTGACCCGTGCGGTGGATGTGTGGCCTGAGTTGGTGGCAGAGGTCTGCGAGCGGTTCACCGGCCCCATTCAACAAACGCCACCGATGTACAGCGCTTTGAAGAAAGACGGCAAGGCGCTGTACGAATACGCCCGCGAAGGCATTGAGGTGGAGCGTGCGGCGCGTGATGTGACGATTTATGAACTGAATATGGCGCTAGCCCAAGAGAATACTGCTCAAGCAGCTATTAAAATGATAGTTAAGTGCAGCAAGGGAACCTACATCCGCACCCTGGCACAAGACATTGGCGAGGCCCTGGGTTGCGGTGCGCACCTCACGGCCCTGCGCCGCGTGCAGACCGGGCATTTTGATGTGGCGCACTGCGTCACGCTGGCGCAGTTAGAGGCGCAATCTGACGAAGAGCGCCTGTCTAATTTGTTGCTGGTGGACGCGCTGTTGGTCAACCACCGACGTGTCACGTTGGACAACGACAATGCAGGGCGTTTTTTAAGCGGCTTGCGGCGGCGTGGTGATTGGACCGACGGGCCGCAGGTGGCGGTGTATGGCACCGAGCCGGCCAGCTTGCTGGGAACCGCCCACATTCAAGGTGGCGAATTGATACCAGGGCGGCTGCTGAGCCCGATTGAAATACAGCAGATGAACAACCCAGTTTTTTGAAAACCTAGAGAGTAAGTATGACCGTCAAACAAATCCGCAACATCGCCATCATTGCCCACGTGGACCATGGCAAAACCACCATGGTGGACCAGCTGCTGCGCCAGTCGGGCACCTTTGCCGAACACGAAAAAGTGGTCGACACCGTGATGGACAACAACGCGATTGAAAAAGAGCGTGGCATCACCATCCTGGCCAAAAACTGCGCCGTGACCTGGGAAGGCACGCACATCAACATCGTCGACACCCCCGGCCACGCGGACTTTGGCGGCGAGGTGGAGCGCGCCCTGAGCATGGTCGATGGCGTGGTGCTGTTGATCGACGCGCAGGAAGGCCCCATGCCGCAAACCCGCTTTGTGACCAAGAAGGCGCTGGCGCTGGGCTTGAAGCCGATTCTGGTGGTCAACAAGGTTGACAAGCCCGGCTCGCGCCCGCAATACGTGGTCGATGCGGCGTTTGATTTGTTTGACAAGCTGGGTGCCACTGACGAGCAGCTGGATTTCCCGGTGGTCTATGCCTCGGGCATCAACGGCTGGAGCTCGATGGACGAGGGCGCCCAGGGCGAGCAGTGGGGGCCTGATATGTCGGCGCTGTTCAACACCATCTTGAGCCATGTCCCCGCCCAAAAAGGCGATGCCAATGCACCGCTGCAACTGCAGATTTCAGCGCTGGATTTCTCCACCTTTGTCGGCCGCATCGGCGTGGGCCGCATCAGCCAGGGCACCATCAAACCCATGATGGACGTGGTAGTGATGGAGGGGCCAGACGGCAAAGTCGTCAAAGGCCGTGTGAACCAGGTGCTGACGTTTCAAGGCCTGGATCGCGTGCAAACCACATCGGCCGGCCCAGGCGAGATTGTGCTCATCAACGGCATTACCGACATTGGTATCGGCGTCACCATCACCGACCCGCTAACCCCTGCGCCGCTGCCCATGCTCAAAGTCGATGAGCCCACGCTGACCATGAATTTTTGCGTCAATACCAGCCCACTGGCCGGGCGCGAAGGCAAGTTCGTCACCAGCCGCCAAATTTGGGACCGTCTGCAAAAAGAGCTGCAATCAAACGTGGCGCTGCGCGTGAGCGAAACCGACGAAGAAGGCATTTTTGAAGTGATGGGCCGCGGCGAACTGCACCTGACCATCTTGCTGGAAAACATGCGTCGCGAGGGCTATGAGCTGGCCGTCAGCAAGCCGCGCGTGGTGTTTCGCGACGTGAATGGGGAAAAGCATGAGCCCATCGAAATGGTGACCGCCGACATTGAAGACCAGCACCAGGGCGGCGTGATGCAGGCCCTGGGCGAGCGCAAAGGCGAGCTGGTGAACATGGAGCCCGATGGCCGTGGCCGTGTGCGGCTGGAGTACCGCATTCCGGCGCGTGGCCTGATTGGTTTTACTAATGAGTTTTTGAACCTGACGCGCGGCAGCGGCCTCATCAGCAATATTTTTGACAGCTACGAAGCCCACAAAGGCGAGATCGGTGGCCGCAAAAACGGCGTGCTGATCTCCATGGACGACGGTGAAATTTTCACCTACGCGCTGGGCAAGCTCGACGATCGGGGCCGCATGTTTGTGCGCGCCAACGACCCCGTGTATGAGGGCATGATCGTGGGCATCCACAACCGCGACAACGACCTGGTCGTCAACGCCACGCGCACCAAGCAGCTGACCAACTTTCGTGTGTCCGGCAAAGAAGACGCGATCAAGATCACGCCGCCGATTGACTGCACCTTGGAATACGGCGTGGAATTCATCGAAGACGACGAGTTGGTGGAAATCACGCCCAAGAGCATTCGTTTGCGCAAGCGCTTTTTGAAAGAGCATGAGCGCAAGAAGGCCGGTCGCGGCTGAAATGACAGATGACGGCGCTGCTGTGCAGCTGCCATGACAGATGACCTACAGCCCGTTGCGCGACAGGTAGCTAGTCATCTGTCTTTGACGCCGCAGGCGAAGTCATCTCGTCATCAGCCATCAACAAGAGATGCCTGACTGATGCTGAAACTCACCCACTCCCGCGCCGTTTTGCTGATGGTCGCCGTCGCCTTCATGTGGTCGATTGCTGGCGTCGTCACACGCCAGCTCGAATTTGCCCGTGCCTTTGAAGTCACCTTCTGGCGCAGTCTGTTTACGGCGCTGTCGCTGTTGGTCATCCTGCCGCTGTGGCGCGGGCCGCGGGTGTTTGCGCAGATGCACTGGAAGAGCGGGGCGTTCTGGCTGTCGGGTGTGTGCTGGAGTGTGATGTTCACCGCCTTCATGGTGGCGCTCACACTCACGACCGTGGCCAATGTGCTCATCACCATGGCGTTGGGGCCATTGTTTACCGCGCTGCTTGCACGTATTTTCATTGGCCACAAGCTGCCGCTTCGCACCTGGGTGGCCATTGTCGTGGCGGGCAGTGGCATTGCCTACATGTTTGGCAGCCAGCTCAACCTGGTACAGAGTGGGGCGCTGCTGGGTTGCCTGGTGGCCTTGTGCGTGCCGATAGCAGGGGCCGTGCAATGGACGGTGGTGCAGCGCGGCCAGGCCCGTGGCGAGCAGACCGACCTGGTGCCCTGCGTGCTGGTGGGGGCTGTGATCTCCACGGTGGTGGCACTGCCGCTGGCCTTTCCCTTTGCTGCCACAGGCACCGATGTGGCCTGGCTGGGTATGCTGGGGCTGGTGCAACTGGCCATTCCCTGCACCTTGTCGGTGGTTTGCGCGCGTGTGCTTAAAGCACCTGAAATTTCCTTGCTGGCGCTGCTGGAGGTTGTCTTTGGCATTGCGCTGGCGTGGGTGGGTGCAAATGAAGCGCCGCAAGCCAGCGTGCTGATGGGTGGTGCCCTGGTGTTGGGTGCCTTGGTTGGCAATGAGATCCTGGGCTTTAAGGAGCGAGCATGAGTGAAGTCATTACTGAAATTTGCAGCGGTGTGGGCTGCATTACCCTGAACCGCCCCAAAGCGCTGAATGCGCTGTCACTGGCCATGGTGCGCGACATCACAGCGGCGCTGCTGGTCTGGCAGGACGATACGGCCGTGAAGGCGGTGGCGATTCGGGGCGTGAACAAACTGGGCGTGTTTGGTGCGTTTTGCGCTGGCGGCGACATCCGCTTTTTTCACCAGGCCGCGCTGGCCGGTAACCCGCAGCTGGAAGACTTTTTCACCGAGGAATACAGCCTCAATCATTTGATTGCCAACTACCCCAAGCCTTTTGTAGCGTTCATGGACGGCATCGTGATGGGCGGCGGCATGGGACTGGCTCAGGGCGCGAGAAGTCGCATCGTCAGCGAGCGCACACAAATGGCCATGCCCGAAACCGGTATCGGCCTGTTCCCCGATGTAGGCGGTGGCTACTTTTTAAGCCGCTGCCCTGGGTCGGTGGGCGAATACCTGGCGCTCACCGGTCGGGTGATCGGCGGTGCCGATGCGGTGGCCGTGGGGCTGGCGGATGTGTTGGTGCCATCTGGCGATATGCCGGCGATGTGGGCGCGTTTGACGTCGGGTCAGGTCGATCTGGCAAGCTCACCCAGCAGTTGGTTTGCTACAGATACGATAGCTGCTTCAGCAGATTCCATATGGGCTGGTGGCCAAATTGACCATTATTTCGCTTTGCCCAGCGTCGTGGCCATCCTGCAAGCCCTTGAAGCCAGCACCGACGCCTGGGCGGCCGAAACTGCTGCCTTGCTGCGCAAACGCTCACCACTGATGCTGAATGTGGTGCTGCAGCACATCCGCCGTGCCCGCAGCATGAACCTGGCCGACATCCTGCGCATGGAGCGCGACCTGGTGCGCCACTGCTTTCACACCACGCACCTGGGCAAAAGCGGCACGACCAGCGAAACGGTGGAAGGCATCCGTGCGCTGGCGATTGACAAAGACCATGCGCCCCAGTGGAGCCCGTCGCGCGTTGAAGACGTGACGCCTGAGATGGTCGAGCCTTTTTTCGCCAGCCCCTGGCCGGTGCATGCGCATCCCCTGCGGTCGCTGCAAAGCTAAATTTAGCTAAAAAGTCCTGGTCGCCCAGGTATTCATTGCTCAAGCAGCTACACTTTTCATAGTGAAACTTCCACAGTCTGTCCTGATGCGCCACGTTTCGCGCCTGCGCAACGAACTGCACGACCTGTTTGAAATGGTGCTGGTGCCCGCCACCGCCGTGCTCTTGCCATGGCCGCTGTGCTACCGCTGGTTTCGCTGGTTGTGCCGTTTTGATGCGTTGTACCGCCACGAGTGCCACCAGGCCCTGGCCCACGCTCAAGCACGTGGCTGGGTACGCGGCGACCCCGCGCTGTGGCTGCAAACCAGCCGCCTGGTCACCCTGATTGACCATGCCGATTTCTTTCTTTCGCGCACCCGCAGCCGCCGCTGGATGGCCCGGCACCTGCACGTCACAGGCCAGTGGCCTGCGCCCACTGAAGCCGCGCTGCTTTGCACCTTTCACTGGGGCGCGGGCATGTGGGCGCTGCGCCACGCGGGCAGCCAGCACATGATGGCCCACGCCATCGTGGCCCCGCACAACCGCGCTTTCTTTGCGGGGCGCACCGTGCGCTACCTCTACTACGGTGCCCGCAACCGCGAAAACACCCGTGCGCTGGGCACCGAGCCCATCGAAGTCTCGGCCTCACCGCGCCCCGTGGTGCAGGCCCTGCGTGCCAACCAGCAGGTCATGGCGGCCGTGGACGTGCCCGCCGACCAGGTGGCGGCCAGCGAAACCATTGACCTGCTGGGCCTGCAGGCCCGTGTACCGCGCGGCCTGTTTCGCATTGCCGCTGCATCCAAGGTGCCCGTGTGGGTCTATATCACCGGCATCCGCATGCACGATGGCAAACGCACCTTGAGCATTCACCCCCTGGTAGCCAGCGACAACATGTTGAGCTTGATGCAGGAGACGTTTGCACTGCTGGAGGCAGCCGTGACCGAGAACCCGGCCGCCTGGCATTTCTGGAAGGTAGCGCCGCGGTTTTTTTACGAGATGCCTCAAGCTGCGGTGAACCAGCCCTGACGCTCAGTCAGCCGCCCCTGGCCGGGCCTGCCACAGCGTGGAATGCGCCGGCCCGTCGGTGGCGCGCTCGGGGTTGGTGTAGTAGTACAGCGCAATCGACTTGCGCGTCACATCCTCGGGGCAATCAATCGGGTCGGGGTGGCCGTGAAACGAGGTGGATGAGGTGCTGAAGATCACGCAGCGGCCGGCCACCGGGGCTATTTTTTTGATGCAGCTTTGCATGCTGGCATCCCACAGCTCCAGGTCGCCACCCCAGGCGGTCTGCCAGCCTTCGTTCAGGTACAGCAGCAGGTTCAGCCGCCGGTCCACATGCCACTGCGGGTGGCGGTTGAAGTCGGCGTGAATTTTTAGCAGCGCACCCCGGCAGTTCATGTGAATGCCGCCGCCATGGTTCAGCGCATCGGGAATCAGGTGCTCAATGCCGGTGAGCGTGGTGAGCACCTGCAGGAAACGGGCGCTTTTCAGCTCGTACAGCAGCCGCTGCGTGAGCGGCCCCAGGCGGTCTTCGTCGCTGATGTGGTACTTGTTGTGTTGTAGCGGCTTGCCTTGCGCGTCGGTGCCGTTGTAGTCCAGCCATTTGGCGGTGTCTGTGCGGGCGGGGAACTCGGCGGCCAGCTGGGTGGCGGTTTTTGGGGAGATGAAACCGTCAAGCACCGCGTGGGCAAAGGGCTGGGCGCGAGCGTATTCGGGCGCGGCGGCTTGGGCCATGGCGGTCAAAGGGCCAAACGCCAGCATCGGCTCGGACCAGGGGGTTGGAACAGTGGTGGGGGGCATGGGTTTAGGGCTGAACCATGCGTCAAAAAAAGCCATGTTGTTTCTTTAAAAAAACCGCACTGCACAGGCGGTACTTCAGGATTTTAGGTGACCCCCGTGGCCTGGTTTGACGCAGGGTTTGCTACATTTATAGTAGCTGCTTGAGCAGTATTCAAAAGGGCGAGAGCTTATTTTTCTTGTTTTTCTTCGAGTATTTGGATGGTGATGAGGGCTGTCAGTAAACTGGCAAGCGCCTGCATCTCAAGTCTGCACCAGCCGCCTATGACCTACCACCACACCGTCGGCACCACCCGCTACGCGTTCGCCGACCTGCGCACCCTGCTGGCGCGCGCCAGCCCGCTGCGCTCGGGTGACCAGCTGGCGGGTGTGGCTGCGGCCACCGCGCAGGAGCGCGTGGCGGCGCAGATGGCCTTGGCCGATGTGCCGCTGAAGACCTTTTTGAACGAAGCCGTGGTGCCATATGAAGACGACGATGTGACGCGGCTAATCATCGACACGCACGAGGCAGCAGCGTTTGCACCGGTGGCGCATCTCACGGTCGGCGACTTTCGCAACTGGCTGCTAAGCGACCTGGCGACCACCGACAGCCTGACCGCACTGGCCCCCGGCCTCACGCCGGAAATGGTGGCCGCTGTCAGCAAGCTGTGCCGCCTGCAAGACCTGGTGTGGGTGGCGCGTAAATGCCGTGTGGTCACGCGCTTTCGCAGCACCCTAGGCTTGCCCCAGCGGCTGGCCACGCGCCTGCAACCCAACCACCCCACCGACGACGCCACCGGCATTGCCGCCAGCCTGCTCGATGGTTTGCTGATGGGCAGTGGCGATGCGGTGATCGGCATCAACCCGGCCACCGACAACGTGGCCCAGGTGGTGCGGTTGCTGCACATGCTGGACAAGGTCATCCAGCACTACGGCATTCCCACCCAAAGCTGCGTGCTCACCCATGTGACCAACACCTTGCAGGCGATTGCGCGCGGTGCACCGGTGGATCTGGTGTTTCAGTCGATTGGCGGAACCCAGGCCACCAACACCAGCTTTGGTATCGACCTGGCGTTGCTGGATGAAGCCCGGCGGGCAGCTTTGTCGCTGCAACGCGGTGCGGTGTTCGCAGACGGCCAACGTGGCGACAACGTGATGTATTTCGAGACAGGGCAGGGCAGCGCCTTGTCGGCCAATGCGCACCACGGCTGCGACCAGCAAACCATCGAGGCGCGGGCGTATGCGGTGGCCCGGCACTTCAAACCGCTGCTGGTCAACACCGTGGTCGGCTTCATTGGCCCGGAGTATTTGTTTGACGGCAAGCAGATCATTCGCGCCGGTCTGGAAGACCATTTTTGCGGCAAGCTGCTGGGCCTGCCCATGGGTTGTGACGTCTGCTACACCAACCATGCGCAAGCCGACAGCGACGACATGGACGCCTTGCTCACCCTGCTGTGCACGGCAGGCTGCAACTTCATCATGGGCGTGCCAGGGGCCGACGACATCATGCTGAACTACCAGAGCACCTCGTTTCACGATGCGCTGGTGATGCGCCAAACCCTGGGCCTGCGCGCCGCGCCGGAATTTGAAGACTGGTTACAGCGTATGGGGGTGTTTGCGCCGGGCGAGGGTTCACGCTTGGTGGGTGGCATGCCAGAGCCGTTTGCTGCGGCTTTGGCACGGCTGGAGGCACCATGAGCGACATCACCCGTACACCCCAAGACGCCCCGGTCACACAGACCCGCTGGACGGCGCTGCGCCGCTTCACAGACGCCCGCATCGCCCTGGGCCGCTCAGGCCACAGCCTGCCCACTGCACCGCACCTGGCTTTTCAGCTGGCCCATGCGCAGGCACGCGACGCGGTGCACCTGCCGTTTGACGCACAGGGGCTTGATGCCCGGCTGCACAGCCTGGGCCTGCAAACTGTGCAACTGCATAGCGCCGCGGTGGATCGGGCGACCTACTTGCAACGCCCTGATCTGGGCCGACAGCTCGACGCCCGCTCTCGGTACACGCTGGCGCAGTGGCGCAGCAGCCTGGCCGAGGGCACGCGTTTCAACCTGGCGTTTGTGGTGGCAGATGGCTTGTCGCCACTGGCCATTCACAGCCATGCGGCAGACCTGATCTGCGCCACGCTGTTGCGCCTGCAAGCCGATGCGCCGCAGACCTGGACGCTGGCGCCGGTGGCCATCGTGGCGCAAGGCCGCGTGGCCGTGGGCGACGAAACTGGCCAGGCCCTGCAAGCCGATGCGGTGGCAGTGTTAATCGGCGAACGACCCGGCCTGAGCTCGCCCGACAGCCTGGGTGTTTACATCACCTGGGCACCACAACCCGGCCTGACCGACGCCCAGCGCAACTGCATTTCCAATGTCCGCCCCGCTGGTCTGCAGCTGGACGCCGCAGCCGCCAAGTTGTATCAGTTGCTGGTGCAGGCGCGCGCGCGGCAGTTGACCGGTGTAGGCTTGAAAGACGAGGCGGATGAAGCTGTATTGAGCACGATACCCGCGCCACAGGCCAGCTTCCTGCTGCCTGGGTGAGCTATCAAAATCCTGAATCCGTGACCCCAGCGGTCCCCCACCAATACCCCCGTTTGAATAGCTCAATTACCTTTCCATATCTCCAAACGGCGCGCATAAACCTCAATTGCAGCTCAAGAAATAGCTCCGCCGTATGGTTTGCGCAGGGGTTTTGTGCGTTTGCAGCGTCGGCTACCCACGGCGCTGCCTGCACAGACTTGGCTGGCAGTGGATTTCAGACCGATCGGTGCTCTGTTCTGTGTTGCCTTGGGGCTACGCCGGTCTGAGCTGCGCGTAGTGGCGCTCAAATACCGCAAAGGCTGCCTCGTTTTGGCCCAGACCCAAGACCCAACGCCCGGCATGATGGATCATGCGCGCGGCCACGTTCATGACCTCTTGCATCACGGTCTTGATGCGCCTGCGCTTGGCCGCGTGACGCACCGGTGCATCCGGCTCGTTCAATGTGTTTTGTCCAATCAGGCGCAGCAGGTTCATCGCCACCGCCGCCAGTTGGCACACCAGGTAGTTGGTGTCAAACTTTCCGCTGGGCAGGCGCTGCAAATCCATATCGCTCTTGAACTCCGAGTGAAACTGCTCATGCGTGGCGTGATCGCAGTACAGCGCAATCACCTCTTCACAGCCAAACTTGCCTGGCAGCGTTGTCGTCCAGCCTTCCAGGACGTACTGGGGCAGCAACAGCGCGTTGCCGTGCTTGTCAATGGTGCGCTCGGTCAAGCGATAGATCCGCCGGGGCGGGTTGGCTGCACTACCCACGTCGGGCAGATCCAGCGTTTCCTGCCACAGGCACTGGCGTTTGCCCGCGCGCACGCTGTCCCACACCGTGTCAGCATCAGCCACCTTCCTGGCGGCAATGGTCTCCACGGGCGCTGTGCGCGGGTTCCACTTGATGATGAACGCAATCTCGCGCTGCAACGCCAGCTCCTGCACCCTGATCTCCTGCATCAGCGCAATCGAACAACAGCCCGAATCGATACGCATCAGCAACGGGCCGGTCACTACGCTGGCAGCCAGGGGCAAGGCGCGCTCAAAGTTGTACTGGCTCTCGCAGGCCGAGTGCTGCACGCCTGGGCGCAGGGCCAGCTCCAGGCAATAGCCCATGGTGCCCAGGTACACCGCGCATGGGCAGTACCCATCAACTCCGGTATACGTGCGCCCCACCAGCTCTTTGTGGGTGCCGCTGTTGTCCATGACAAAGGTGTCCAGATCCACCGGGGTGTAGCCACAGTCCAAAGCGCCAAAGTCAATCGGCTGCCCATTGATGCGGCTGGCCAGCAGCAAGGCGTTGATCTGGGGGACCAGATCAAACCAGGAGGCCGCGTGAGTATCCATGCGCTGGCGCAAGGTGGGGCTGGAGGCGACTGCGCCCAGGCCCAGGGCGCGCATGAAGAAGTCGTTGCCGCGAAAGCTCTCAATGGCATCAAAGTCGCTTTTGCCCATGCACAGCAGGGCCAGGTAGGACTTGAGGATGTCGCTGTTGGCCACGCCAGAGCGCACGGGGAACGCAGGATCGACCAGCGCGGGCACGTTAATGCGCTTGAGGTATTTGCCGATGAATGCCAGTCCGCCGTGGCTGCTGAGGTCGTAGGGTAGTTTCTTGATAAGGAAGTCGGTCATGTGGGGCTCACCTGTGGGGTGAGCAATACATGAAGGCTAAGTCGTTGATTTCAATGAGGAAATGGAGTTATTTTGAGGGGGAGATCACGGATTCAGGAAAATAATAGCTGCTTGAGCAATAAATACATGGGCTGATGGCCGGTTTGATACCAAAACGGCTGCTTGGTGCCACCGTTCACCGGTTGCGCGTCTTCATCGCCCGCTCCACCTCGCGCTTGCCTTCACGGTCCTTGATGGTGTCGCGTTTGTCGTGCTCGGCCTTGCCTTTGGCCAGCGCAATTTCGCACTTCACCTTGCCGGCTTTCCAATGCAGGTTCAGCGGCACCAGGGTGTAGCCCTTTTGCTCGACCTTACCCGTCAGGCGCTTGATTTCATCTTTGTGCAGCAGCAGTTTTTTGGTGCGCACAGCATCGGGGTTCACATGGGTGGACGCGGTGTTCAGCGGGTTGATCTGGCAGCCCAGCACAAACATTTCGCCACCGCGAATCACCACATAGCCATCGGTCAGTTGCACCTTGCCTTCGCGCAGCGCTTTCACCTCCCAGCCCTCCAGCACCATGCCGGCTTCCAGGCGCTCTTCAAAAAAGTAGTTGTAGGCGGCTTTTTTGTTGTCGGCAATGCGCTTGGGAGGGTCGGCTTTTTTGCTATCAGCCTTTTTGCTGTCAGGTTTTTTGGGGACTGGCTTGGTGGTGGTCATGGGGAGAAGTTGGTGGCGGCCGGTCTTCTTACAATGCCAGCGCGACAAAGCCCGATTTTAGGGCTGCCCCCACCCGAACCCGTGTGATGGGCGCATTGCTGGCCCAGGGCTCGATGAAGACTGTTCAAAAATCTGTGTTGATCTGGTACAGCGCCGACGAAATGTTTGCGCTGGTGACCGACGTGGCCCGCTACCCGAAGTTTCTGCCCTGGTGCGACCAGGCCCAGGTGCTGGATGCGCACCCGACCGGCATGAAAGCGCAAATTGGCATTGCGTTTGGCGGCATCCACCAAAGTTTTACCACCCGCAACGACCATATTCCAGGCCAGCAGGTGCTGATGAAATTGGTGGACGGCCCGTTTTCCAATCTGGACGGTCAATGGACGTTCACACCCCTGAGCGATCCGCATCGCACCATGGCAGGCACTGCCGAGCGGGCCTGCCGCGTGAGCCTGCAACTGCGCTACGGCTTTGACAACGCTGCTTTGGGCGCGCTGGTAGGCCCGGTGTTTGACAAGATCGCCAGTAGTCTGGTGGATGCGTTTGTCAAGCGCGCTGAACAGGTGTACGGTTGATGCGCATCTGCGTGGCGTATTCACCTGCGGCCCGCCAGGTGGAAGAAATCACCGTTGAACTGTTGGAGGGTGCTACTGTTTTAGAAGCGATTGAAGCAGCATTGACAAGGGCTGGTAGCCCATTTGCTTCAAAAGTGCTGGAAAATGCCGCCGCCACGCCTATAGGCATTTGGGGCAAACCCGCGAGCCTGGATCAGCGGCTGGCAGAGGGCGACCGGCTGGAGTTGTACCGGCCCTTGCTGGCAGACCCCAAAACCGCACGTCGCGAGCGGTTTTTAAAGCAGGGCAAGCGGGGTGCCGGCCTGTTTGCCAAGCGCAGGCCGGGCGGCAAAGCAGGGTATTAGGCCTATTTGGCGCACTCGGCGGTGACGATGTCTTGTGTGCGCTTGGTTTCTGACGCACGGGCTTCGTCGCTCATGAACTCCAGCTCGCCCTTGGCGTTGGGCTGGCGCACCCGTTCACCAGATTTGTAGACGGCCAATGCGCGTTTGGCGCGGTCGCAGTTTTCGGCACGCGCCTTGGCCTGCTTTTCGTCTTCTTCTTTTTTCTTGGCCGCTTCGACAGCTTCAGCCTGCTTTTTCTTTTCTTCCAGTTCTTTGTCTTTGCCACTGATCTTGGGTGCGCTGGCCGCAGAGGCGGGTTTTGCAGGGGCAGATGCCGCCGAGGCAGCCGCCGCAGCAGCTTGCACAGAGTCTGCGCCTGGCGCACCGGTCACCTTGGGGATGACGGAACCCCGTGGCTGCTTCAGAATATTTTTTTGCGGTACATCGTCTGGCGGTGGCCGGTCGCTGAACACCTTGCGACCGTCTTTGTCAAGCCATTGCCATTGAGCCAGGGCAGCCAGAGGCAGGCTGCAGCTGATCGCCAAAAGAAGTAGAGCAAACTTTTTCATGACGCGCAGTGTAGCGCCCGCGCTTGCCTGTGCGCCAGTGCTAATTTGCCAGCTGCCAACGATATTGGACGCGCGGGCACCGTCGTGGCCCCGGCTAAAATCGGCCTTTTGGAGCTTTCCCATGCGCCTTCTCGGCAAAGCGCTGACCTTCGACGATGTGTTGTTGGTGCCAGCGTTCTCCCAGGTCCTGCCCAAGGACACCTCTCTAGCCACCCGCCTGTCCCGCAACATCACGTTGAACCTGCCCCTGGTCTCAGCCGCCATGGACACCGTGACCGAAGCGCGCCTTGCAATCGCTATTGCGCAGGAGGGCGGCATTGGCATCGTGCACAAAAACCTCAGCCCCAAGCAGCAGGCGGCCGAGGTGGCTCGCGTCAAACGCTATGAATCGGGTGTGCTGCGCGACCCGGTGGTCATCACCCCCACGCACACCGTGCGCCAGGTGCTGGAGCTGTCCGAGCAGCTGGGTATTTCAGGCTTTCCGGTGGTCGATGGCGGCAAGGTGGTGGGCATCGTCACCAGCCGCGATTTGCGCTTTGAAACCCGCTACGAAGTCTTGGCGCGCGACATCATGACGCCGCAGGCCAAACTGATCACCGTGCAAGACGGCATCACCCCGCTACAAGCTCGTGCGCTGCTGAACAAACACAAGCTGGAGCGCTTGCTGGTGGTCAACGACGCGTTTGAGCTCAAGGGCTTGATCACGGTGAAAGACATCACCAAGCAGACCAGCTTTCCCAACGCCGCGCGCGACCCCTCAGGCCGCCTGCGCGTGGGCGCGGCGGTGGGCGTGGGCGAGGGCACCGAGGAGCGGGTTGAAGCCTTGGTGAAAGCAGGCGTGGATGCCATCGTGGTCGACACCGCCCACGGCCATAGCAAAGGCGTGATCGACCGCGTGCGCTGGGTCAAGCAAAACTACCCGCAGATTGACGTGATTGGCGGCAACATCGCCACCGGTGCCGCAGCCCTGGCCCTGGCCGAGGCGGGTGCCGATGCCGTGAAGGTCGGCATTGGCCCTGGCAGCATTTGCACCACCCGCATCGTGGCCGGCGTGGGCGTGCCGCAAATCACCGCCATTGACAACGTGGCCACCGCCTTGCAGGGCACCGGCGTGCCACTCATTGCCGACGGTGGCATTCGCTACAGCGGTGACATTTCTAAAGCCATTGCCGCTGGTGCCAGCAGTGTGATGATGGGTGGCATGTTTGCCGGCACCGAAGAAGCCCCCGGCGAAATCGTGCTGTACCAGGGCCGCAGCTACAAAAGCTACCGTGGCATGGGCAGCATAGGCGCCATGCAGCAAGGCAGCGCGGACCGCTACTTTCAGGAGTCAAGCACCGGCAACCCGAATGCCGACAAGCTCGTGCCTGAGGGCATAGAAGGCCGGGTGCCTTACAAAGGCTCGATGATTTCCATCGTGTTCCAGATGGCTGGGGGTTTGCGCGCCAGCATGGGTTACTGCGGCTGCGCGACGATTGATGAGTTGAAAGACCTGGCGGAGTTTGTCGAGATCACGGCGGCGGGCATTCGGGAGAGCCATGTGCATGACGTGCAGATCACGAAGGAAGCGCCGAACTATCGGGCTGAGTGATTGGGCTCACCCCCAGGCTGCGCGCACTGCGTGTCGCTTCGCCACCCCCCTTGCAGGGGGCAATACCAGTGGCCCGGCAGAGCCGGTTCCACGGTATTTTTGGAATGGGTCAACTCACCCCCACTCGTCTGTTAAAGTAAGGATTCCTTACTTTGGAGTTTGTAATGCTCGCAAAAATGACGTCAAAAAACCAGATCACCTTGCCAAAGGCCGTCACTGCGCAGGTTTCCAGTGCCGAATACTTCGAGGTCAATGTTGATGCCGATCGAATTATTCTGACGCCGGTTCGGCTGCAAAAAGCCGATGCGGTTCGTGCGAAGCTGGCTTTGCTGAATATTGGTGACGCGGATGTGAAAGACGCTATTGCCTGGGCCCGGCGTGATTGAGTCTCAAGCGCCCGCAAACGTGGCTTTGCGCGTCGTTCTTGATACCAACACGGTTGTGTCCGCGCTGGTTTTGCGCAGCAAGGCAATGCGCCACGTGATGCAGTTATGGCAGCAAGGGCGCATTCAACCCGTGGTCAGCAAGCCCATCGTGCAAGAGCTGATGCGAGTGCTGGCCTACCCCAAATTCCGCTTGACGGCTCTGGATATTGAGAGCCTGTTGGCTGATTACTTGCCTTATTGCGAGGTTGTACAAATTGAAGGTCACTTCAACGCCTTGATGCACGTCGCTACATGCCGCGACCCAAAAGATCAGATGTTCCTGAATGCGGCTCAAATCGCCGAAGTGCGTTACCTGGTCACTGGCGACGCTGACCTGCATGCCGTCAACGATCCGCTGGGAAAGCACCATCGATTCCAGATTTGTAAGCCTGCCGATTTGCTCGCGCAGTTCGATTTTTAACGCGCTTGACACCCATGACTCACCCAAAAATCCTCATCCTCGACTTCGGCTCCCAAGTCACTCAGCTCATCGCCCGCCGCGTGCGCGAGGCGCATGTGTATTGCGAGGTACACCCGTGTGACGTCACCGATCAGTGGGTGCGCGACTTCGCGCAAGACGGCCAGCTTAAAGGCGTCATCCTCTCGGGCAGCCATGCCAGCCTGTGGGAAGACGACACCCTGCGCGCACCGCAAGTGGTGTTCGAGTTGGGCATACCGGTGCTGGGCATTTGCTTTGGCATGTATGCCATTGCTGCGGCGCTGGGTGGCAAGGTGGAAGGAGGTCACGGCCGTGAATTCGGCCATGCCCAAATCCGCGCCCGCGGCCACACGCGGCTGCTAGACGGCATTGCCGACGAAACCACATCGGAAGGCCACGGCCTGCTGAATGTGTGGATGAGCCACGGCGACAACGTGACTGAGATGCCGCCCGGCTTCAAGCTCATGGCCAGCACCGACAGCTGCCCCATTGCCGGCATGGCCGACGAAGCGCGCCAGTTTTACGCCGTGCAGTTTCACCCCGAAGTCACCCACACCACCCAGGGCAAAGCCATTTTGGACCGCTTCGTGCTGGACATCTGCGCCGCCAAACCCGACTGGGTGATGCGCGACCACATTGCTGAAGCCGTAGAAAAAATCCGCCAGCAGGTGGGCGATGAAGAAGTGATTTTGGGCCTCTCCGGCGGCGTCGATTCCAGCGTGGCCGCTGCGCTGATTCACCGCGCCATTGGCGATCAGCTCACCTGCGTGTTCGTTGACCACGGTCTGCTGCGCCTGAACGAAGGTGACGCGGTGATGGAAATGTTCGTAGGCAAGCTGCACGCCAAGGTGATTCGTGTCGACGCCAGCGAACGCTTCCTGGGCGCACTGGCCGGTGTGAACGAGCCTGAAGCCAAGCGCAAGATCATTGGGCGCGAGTTTGTAGAGGTGTTTAAGGCGGCAGCCCATGAACTAACTGCTCAAGCCGCTATAAAATCAGGAGCGTCTGTCGCAGGTAAAGGAGCCACCTTTCTGGCCCAAGGCACCATCTACCCCGACGTGATCGAGTCCGGCGGCGCCAAAAATAAAAAAGCCGTCACCATCAAAAGCCACCACAACGTAGGCGGCCTGCCCGAGCAACTGGGCCTGAAACTCCTGGAGCCGCTGCGCGACCTCTTCAAAGACGAAGTCCGCGAACTCGGCGTGGCCCTGGGCCTCCCCCCCGAAATGGTCTACCGCCACCCCTTCCCAGGCCCCGGCCTGGGCGTGCGCATCTTGGGCGAGGTGAAAAAGGAATACGCCGACTTGCTGCGCCGGGCCGATGCGATCTTTATTGAAGAGCTGCGCAACTTCAAAGACGAACAAACTGGCAAAACCTGGTACGAACTGACCAGCCAGGCCTTCACCGTGTTCCTCCCCGTCAAGAGCGTAGGCGTGATGGGCGACGGCCGCACCTACGACTACGTGGTCGCCCTGCGCGCCGTGCAAACCAGCGACTTTATGACGGCGGACTGGGCCGAACTGCCGTATGCGCTGCTCAAGAAAGTATCCAGCCGCATCATCAATGAAGTGCGCGGGATTAACCGAGTCACTTACGATGTCAGCTCTAAACCGCCAGCGACAATTGAGTGGGAGTGACGTGCGGTGGTGCTAATCTGCGCTTTTAAAAAGATGCTTAGTTATGCGGGACTTCAAAATGTTGTTCACCAAATATTCCATCACTTCGACTATTTTGGGTCTGTTCGCAATCTCCGCATACGCGCAGCCTGCCGATTCATTGGCAGATGGCCGCGTAGGCCGCATCGAATTTGCCAGCATCAACACTCCGGACATGTGGCAATACGCCCGCCGCAATCTGCAAAACACGCGCCCGCAGACGGTCACGGGCGACCTGCTGATGCCCAAGACCACCAGCGGAAAAGTTCCAGCGTTGGTCATCATGCATGGCAGCGGCGGAGTTGAGCCGTTTGCTTACGATGTGTGGGCGGCAAAGCTGAACCTGGCAGGCGCGGCGGCGTTCGTAGTGGATAGCTACAAGCCGCGTGGCGTGGACAGCACGGCGACCGCGCAGAACGACGGCAACGTTACTATCGCCTCGCAAACTGCGGATGCCCTAAACGCCTTGCGAGTTCTCGCCACACACCCGCAGATTGATGCCTCTCGAATCTTTGTCATCGGCATGAGCAGGGGTGGTAGCCCTGCGTTCTATAGCGCTTGGCCGATGTTTCAGGCTCCAGTCAACACCAACGGAGCGAAGTTCGCCGGACACATTCCGATGTATCCGGGCATGTGCAACATCCGCTACCGTGCCGACGATCAAGCGAAATCAATTGCGCCAATCTTCTTTGCCTTGGCCGACCGCGACCGCGAAGACTGGCAAGACACCGCCGTGTGCGAGCGTTATGCAAAAGAACTTCAAGCACTTGGTAACGACGTGACTATCAAAGAGTACAAAGGCACGTACCACGCATGGGATGGCAGCAATCGACCGTTCCGCTACGTCGCCAACGCTCACACCTCCAAGCCATGCGACATGGAATTGCAGATGACACCTGTTGCTGGCAGTGGACTTGGGCGCAACGCCAAAGACCTCAAGACCAACCGTGAACTCAAGACGTTTGACGACTGGACAAAGACGGTCAACAGTTGCATGACCAACGCCCGCGCACGCATCGGCGGTGACGGCGCGAAGACCGATGAAGTGGTTGCAGATGTGCTCAAGTTCATGGGAGTACGTTAAGCTGAGAGTGCCGAAGGAAAATACAGTTCTCTCGGGCGTAGTTGGATCACTCTGGACTACGCCCAGCACAAAATTTTTCTTGACGGTAAAACTGACGGTATGGACGACCTTGGACGATCTAAAGCCATCGTCCGACTCGGTGCAAAGCTGTGCGAAGACGATTGATTTTTCTCGCGGGTTGACAACTGAGTGGGAGTAATTGGGGCCAAACATAACTGCAAGGCGGCGACATGCAGCCCAGTTTTGGACATTGGTTTGCCGATGCCGACCGGCATGGTGACTGTTAAGGAACCTCTGATTAACCTGTTGCGGTCTGCGACCAAACGGACTTGGGCGCATCGACTGCGTTGCTTTTCTTGTCAATAGCCCTCTATTGACTGCAAAAAGACGCCTTGCGCTGCATCCCAATCCGTTCGCCGCAGTTCCGCAGGAGGTCAATCAGAGGTTCCTTAAGACCAGCTGGTTACTACATTTTTGATAGCTGCTTGAGCAATAACGAAAAGGGCTATCGGCTGTTTTGCCATTAACCCAAATTTTCCATTAGAACTTCAAGGAGGCTTGGATGCGGCAAAGGTAGCAGGCAGATCGAATGATTTGGCTTGATCCCATAGGCCCTGCATCCATGCGCGTTGCTGCATGGCGATAGCCAGGTTCAGGATGGGTTTTCGGCTTTCTGTGGTGGTGTAGGCGGGCCGGGCAAACAGCTTGTAGCGCAGCGTTT
>JAAFIW010000017.1 GCA_013297875.1 Comamonadaceae bacterium
TCATCTGCAAATTCGACCACTACCCTGCGACTGTTCATATCTGTGCCCTTTCAGACTGGATTGATTGATACCAGTCAGATTGGGATAACACAATTAAAGTTCAATATATATGAAACACTACACTAGAAACGGCAGTTGACCGCTTGTCCCGGCAACCTTTGTAAATGAAATCAAACGCCTTTAGTGTTGAGCGACCTTACCAACCAGGTGACAACGCTACGCGCCCAATTGAGCCGCCCTGGCGTGCGCTGGCGACGTTGCTCCTCCTAGCAGGCAAGAGCATGCGTCGTCGTCACGCCTTGCCAGCCAACCCCATGACGACCCACTTGGGCGCGTCCAACTGCTATTTCTAGGCTGAAACAACAGTTGTCAGCATTTCCGGCTGTCAGCTCGTGCAGCCTTTGCGTGTTGCCAAAAGTTAGAGTAACCTCGCAGCTTTCTCGGCTACAGCATTGATTTCAATGGAGAAAGCCCTCCCATTCATACCGGCCAAACGCTATTTCACGATCGGAGAGGTCAGTGATCTGTGTGGGGTCAAGCCCCACGTGCTACGGTATTGGGAGCAAGAGTTCACACATCTGAAGCCCATGAAGCGCCGGGGTAACCGGCGCTACTACCAACACCACGAGGTGTTAATGATCCGCCGCATCAGGGATTTGCTCTATGACCAGGGCTTCACCATCAGCGGTGCGCGCAACAAATTGCAGGAGCTGGTTCAAACCGAGCGGGATAAACGCAAGGCTGGCGAAGTGCTTCTGGATGGGGTCGAGGTGATCGAGGTGCCCGGTCCGGACAGCGAGTTTGACGACTTTGAAGATAGCAAGACGGCGCAAGATGTGCACCCGGCGTCGCAAAAATTGCTGCTGGTACGGCGCGAACTTTTTGAAATTCGTGACCTGCTGTCGACACACCGATGAATCCGGGCGGTTTCGCGTCATATAATCAGCGGTTATTCGGTGTGTGGCGCAGCCTGGTAGCGCACTTGCATGGGGTGCAAGGGGTCGAAGGTTCGAATCCTTTCACACCGACCAGAATCGGGCAAAAGGGTTAGTCGGGTTTTCCGGCTAACCCTTTTTTCTTTTATGCTTGCCAATTGACTTGGCCGCTGTTTATGTCCGCTCTGTCAATCTGATTTTCAGGTACAAGCCTCACGTGACAACCGTTGTATTTGCTGATTTGGTGGGAAGTACAGGCATTTTCGAACGTCTGGGCGATGCCACCGCCTCTCAATTTGTGACCCAGCTGACAAGTGCGTTAAGCAAAATGGTTGAAAAACAGCATGGTCGCGTGGTGAAGCTGTTGGGCGATGGCCTTTTTGTTGTTTTTCAATCGGAATCCGATGCAGTTGCAGCCTGTATCGCCATCCAAAGTCGGCTGCTGGAAAAACCTGTGTACCCCGGCGGACAGGGCACCCCGGTACAGATTCAAATGGGTATCGAGTCGGGCGAGGTGGTGGAGATCGATGGTGACTGTTTTGGCGACGCGGTGAACTGCGCTGCCCGCTTGGCCGATCTGGCCGGCGCAGACCAGATACTTACAACCCAACGGGTGCGTGACGCCTTGATCGCTGCCCAACGGACAGTTCTGCGCAGCATTGGCCCCATGTATTTGCGGGGCAAATCGGAAGCCACCGAAGTGTTTCGGGTGGACTGGAAAGCCGATCAGGATGCCGACGCCACCGTGATGGGCGCCTCGCTTTACAAGTTACCCAAAGTCCAAGGAATGGCGCTGTCATATGGCGGGCAAACACTTCGGCTTAATGCACACGGCGACAAGCTGTCATTAGGCCGGTCGACCACTGCATCGATGGCGATCAATGATTCGCGGGTATCGCGCGTTCATGCGGTGGTTCATTGGCAGGGCGACCAGTTTGTATTGGGTGATGTGTCCAGCTTTGGCACTTGGGTTTACATGGGCAATCAGACCGAGCCTTTGGTGCTGCGGCGAACGGACTGCTGCCTGGTGGGCCGTGGGCAAATTGCTTTGGGATGCGAGCGCCACACGGAGAACGCACCGCTGGTGGAGTTTGCGGTGGGTACGTAGAACTGCAATCTAAGGTGACAGGGATGCCTTTGCTGGAATTGTTTTTTGAAAGTGTTGGGCAAGACCCGGTGTTTCGTCACAGTTGTTTGGTGTCCGAAGATGAGCCCGAGCGCGTGATTGGCCGCGACGGGGCCTGCGATGTCTGCTTGCCCGACCCAGACAAAACCATCTCCCGGCGGCATTTGGCGGTGTGGAACGAATCAGGCAGCTTGTGGTTTCGGGTGCTGTCGTCGGTCAATGGCGTTGATTTGCCGGGTGGTGAGGTGCCTCCGGGTGCACGGGCCTTGCTGCCACTGGATCAAACCTTGACTCTGGGTGGTTACCAGCTATATGTGACCGTGGCC
The DNA here is from genome assembly GCA_013297875.1 of Comamonadaceae bacterium. Classification (GTDB taxonomy): domain Bacteria; phylum Pseudomonadota; class Gammaproteobacteria; order Burkholderiales; family Burkholderiaceae_C; genus JAAFIW01. The sequence continues at coordinate 2,388 of JAAFIW010000017.1, forward strand.
CCGGCGGCGACATTGGCCGACGACGACACCGTGGTTGAGCCTATGGACTTTCAACACAGCGTCAGCCCCACGATTCCGCTGATGTCACGCACACAAGCCATACAAACCCAAGCGCCGGAATACGACCCGTTTGCAGATTGGGCGTTTCAGACCGACACCATGGGCAAGGCGCTCGGCCTGGATAATTTGAGTGCGCAGCCGTCTCAGGAAATGGTGGTGTTTTTCAAGGCGGTCGGACTCGATCCGTTTCGCATTGGAAGCCTGTCGACAGAGGAGATCGACACGCTTGGCCGTGTCGTGCGTTTGGGCCTTGAGGGTTTGCTCGGTTTGGAGTTCAGGCGTAAAAGCGACAGGCACGAGCCCCAGGAGCCAGGGCTGTTGACCAATAGGTCTGAAAACCCGCTGCATCACGACTGGACTCTCGAAAACAAGCTGCGCTACTTGCTGGGCGGACGCGCCGCCAGTATCGGATTTGTTAAACCGGAACTGGCTTTGAAGCAATTGATTGCTGATATTCAAATTCACCAACAAGCCAGTCTGGTCGCGGTTCGAACCGCACCGTCGCATGAGGTCAACGCTTCGGACGCCTACACCCAGGAGGTGCAACGCCTCAGTGATGGCCGTAACCGCTTATCTGATGAGTAAGCACTACAATTGGTGACACGACCTCAGCGATATTCTTAACTTGTGACACTCAAAAAACTTGGCCGTTATGACCTGCTCCGCGTGCTCGGCCAAGGCGCAATGGGTGTTGTCTATGAGGGGCGAGATCCCAACCTCGATCGCCGCGTGGCGATCAAAACGGTTCGGGTTGAAAATTTGTCGGAGGCTGCTGCCTCCGAGTACGAAGCCCGCTTTCGAACCGAGGCCCGTTCAGCTGCCAGGCTTCAGCACCCCAACATCGTCAGTGTTTACGACTCGGACCGCGATGGGGGTACGGCTTTTCTGGTGATGGAGTTTGTTCAGGGTGACGACCTGAAAAACCACCTGGACAAGGGAGTTTGCTATTCGCTGGAGCAGTCGCTGAAAATGATTCGGGACTTGCTGTCGGCTCTGGACTATGCGCACAAGCAGAGCATTATTCACCGCGATGTGAAGCCGGCCAACTTGATCATCGAGCCGGGCGGGCGGGTCAAACTCACTGACTTTGGCGTTGCGCGCATTCAGGATTCCGGTGAATCCACCCGAACCCAGGGCAGCATGGTGGGCACGCTCAAATACATGTCGCCTGAACAGGTGCAGGGCTTGTCAATTGACAACCGGGCTGATCTGTTTTCGGTGGGCGTGGTGCTGTACCAGTTGTTGACCAACCGGCGCCCTTTTGATGGGGACAATGACTTTTCCATCATTCAGCAAATCATCGGACAAAACCCGCCGCCGCCCAGCACCTTCAATGCCCGCCTGCCACCCAATATCGATGCGGTCATGAGCCGTGCGCTGGCGAAAGACCGGGATCAGCGCTTTTCCACTGCACGTGACTTTGCCGTGGCATTGCAGGCGGCCACCCGCCGTGCCGGTGACACCACCCAGGTGATACCGCCGGCCAGTCCGCCCAAGCCCGCGGTCGTCGCCACCGCTGGCGGCGCAAGTCGGGGCACCGGCGGTGAGGGCTCCAGCCAGCTTGGTGCCGCGAACCCGGCGCACGTGGCGCAAGAACTGGAATTGGTCTACTGGAAAGACATCAAAGACTCGGAAGACATTCAGGACTTTGAAGACTTTCTGGCGAAGTTTCCCGATGGAATTTACGCGGCGCTTGCCCAACGCAGACTAAAAAAATTGGCCAGCGGGGCGGATTTGTCTACCCTGACCTTGCCACCGACGTCCAGGCCAGCTGACTTGGAAAAGTCTGCCGACGCCGATGCCACCCGCATGAAGGCCGATGGCTCCAAACCCACGCGAACCTTGCCGCTGCTTGACTTGTCGCCCGAACAGGCCGGGGAGAATTTGCCCGCGCCCGACCCGGCTGATGAGAAAGAGCCCACCCGTACGCAGCCCTTGTCAACCAGCTCAGTCTTGATGGAAAGCAGTGTCTCGCCCTTGCGGTCGTCGTTGACGCCGGATGAGCAGTTTGCCGAAACCCGATTTCTGGCTGATACCGACACACCCGAGTCGTTGGGCAGCTCTGCCGCAGCGCATGGCAATGATGCTGCGGTCGAGCCCGTACAAGCCAGGAAGGGTCGCAGCCGATCGAGCAAACGCCACGCTGCGAGTGAAAACCTTGTTCCCCCGCAGCAAGCGCGCAAATCTGCCAAACCGGTGTGGCTTGGCTTGGCAGGTTTGGTGTTGATATCTGTACTGGCATGGTGGGTGTGGCGGCCGAAACCAGTCGTTCCGGTGGAAACTGTTGCCATGGCCGACCCTGCCTCATCTGCGGCCAGCAGCCCAGCGAGCATTGCTTCTGATGGTGCTTTGCCAGTGGTACAAGCGGCTGCGCCAAACGCATCCAGCCCTGCTGTGTCGGCACCCGCGGAGCAACCGGTGGCACCACCGGTGGCTAGTGCGTCGGCAGCCGCGGTGCCCGGTTCTTTGACATTGTCGGCACCTGTACCGTCCAGCACCATGGCGGCGTTGCCCGTTGCACCGGCCAGTGCGCCTTTGCGCCCCGCCCGGACGGCAGCCAGTGGGCCCAGGCAAAAGGCCTCTGCGGCTAGTCAATCTGGTTCTATTTCGACCCCTTCGCTTCCACAGACTGACCCGACACCGGCACCCTCGCCGGTGGTTGTGCCACCACCCACGCGTCCGGTTGCCAGCCCGTCCGTTTTGCAAAGCCCGCGGGCCGCTTGCGAGAGTAAGGTATTCATCAGTTTTCAGTTGTGCATGAACGAACAATGCGCGCTGCCGCGCTTCCAGCGTCACCCTGTGTGCGTCGAGAGGCAAGAGATGGAAAAAATCCGACGGGATCGGGATTTGACTGGGAACTGATGGGGTGCTATCGAAAATATAGCTGCTCGTGCATGCGGCAGAGCTCTGACCTCAATTCAAGCAATATCGATGCAATACACAGGAAACTGCCCTGACTGCCGATCCACAAAAAACCGTTCGAGCGTTTCCTTCACTGTGCGAAAGGCAATCTCGTCCCACGGAATGTCCGCTTCGTCAAACAGCCGGGCCTCGATGGTCTCAAAGCCGGGGTTGAACTGGTCGCTGAGCAGGCGGGCCCGGTAAAACAAATGCACCTGGCCCACGCGGGCCACGTTCAGCACGGTGTACAGGTCCAGCATCTCAATTTGTGCGCCCGCTTCTTCGTCAGTCTCGCGCGCTGCGCCTTGCGCGGTGGTTTCGTCCAGCTCCATGAAGCCCGCAGGCAGTGTCCATTTGCCCCAGCGCGGCTCGATGTTGCGCTTGCACAGCAGCACCTGGTCGCCCCAAAAGGGCAGGGTGCCCACCACCATAAGCGGGTTTTCGTAGTGAACGGTGTGGCAGATTCTGCAGACGGCGCGATTTTTCGTGTCGCCGTCGTCGGGTAGCCGGTAGACGACGGTGTTGCCACAGTTCCTGCAGTGTTTGATGGGGCTGCGGCTGTACAAAACGATGAAGCCTCAAGCCTTGGTGGTCTTGGTGTGTTTTTCGATCAGGCTGCGGGCGGTATCCAGCAGCTTCTGGCCATCAAAGCCCCGCTTTTTTATGTCTTCCATCCACTCCACTTCCACCAGACGCGAGGCCCGGCGAAACTGTTGGGCTTCGGCCACGTCGATGGTGAAGATGCTGTTGCCACGGTCGGCTGCAGATTTGCGGCCAATCGGGTCGTTGCCCTGCTGGGTTTTGCCCAGCCAGGCTGAAGTGGCCAAGCCTGAGTTGTCGTCGATGACTTTTTTCAGATCGGGTGGCAGGCTGTTGTACTTGGCCTTGTTCATGCCCATCACAAAGGTGGTGGTGTACAGAGAACCACCGGCCGGATTGAATTCGGCGTGGAATTTGGTGAGTTCATGCACCTTGACCGAGGGCACCACTTCCCACGGAATCACGCAACCGCTGATCGTGCCTTTGGACAGCGCATCGGGAATGCCCGGCAGTGGCATGCCCACCGGCGTGGCACCCAGATATCCCAACATTTTGTTGACCTGACGGGTGGGTGCGCGCATCTTCACGCCTTTCAAATCAGCCACTGATTTGATGGCCTTGTCAGCCGTGTGAATCACGCCGGGGCCGTGTACCTGCAAGGCCAGCACTTGCACGTCTTTGAACTCATCGGCTGCCATGGTTTGCACATATTCCCAATAGGCTTTCGAGGTGGCCTCGGCATTGCTCATCATGAACGGCAACTCAAATACTTCCACCCGCGGAAAGCGCCCAGCGGTGTTGCCCGGCAAGGTCCACGACACATCGACCACGCCGTCTTTGGCCTGGTCATACAGCTGCACCGGCGTGCCACCGAGCTGCATGGCGGGGTAGGCCTCGAACTTGATGCGGCCGCCCGACTCTTTTTCAACCTTGTCCATCCAGGGCTTGTGCATGGTCAGCCACACATTGGATTGGGGCGACATGAAGGTGTGAAACTTCAGCGTGACAGCGGCTTGTGCAAAGCCGGTGAGGGCAGCGCCGCCCAGGCTGGCAGCGGCGACGGATTTCAGAACAGAACGACGTTGAATCATGAGGAAAACTCCAAAAAAATCTTGTCGCAAGGGTATCGCGCGCAGCCTTACATACCGCGCGGACTAACCCTAGAAAAACCGCAGCACGTACAAGGAAATACCCGGGAAAAACAGCAGCAACAACGTACGCAAGGTGTCGCTGATCAAGAACGGCATCACCCCCCGGTAACTCTCGGCAATCGGCACGGCCTCACCGCGCCCTTTGATCAGGCCGTTGACCACGTACACATTCAGCCCAACCGGCGGGGCCAGCATGCCAAAGCCCACCGTCATCAGCACCATGATGCCAAACCAGATAGCGGTGTGCTCGCGGCTCATGCCAAAGTCCAGTCCCATGATCATGGGAAAGAAAATCGGTATGGTCAGCAAGATCATCGACAGCTCGTCCATCACCGCGCCCAGCACCACGTAAAACAGCATGATGGCCGCCACCACCGCCACAGGTGCCAGGCCCCAGCCGCCCACCACCTGGGCCAGCTGGTTGGGCACCTGGGTCAGGGCCAGCGCCGAGTTCATCAGGTCAGCGCCCAGGAAGATCAAAAAGATCATGGCCGAGCTCTCAGCGGTGGCGTAAAAGCAGGTTTTGAACTTGTCCCAGTTCATTTCGCGCTTGAGCAACGCGGCCACAAACGTCGCAAATGCGCCCACGGCAGCGCCCTCGGTGGGTGTGAACAGCCCGCCGTAAATGCCACCAAACACCACAATGAAAATCGCCGCAATCGGGCCAATGCCGCGCATTGCGCCCAGCAGGTCGGTATGGCCTACCGCGTCTTTTTCAGGTGCATGGCCGGGTACCAGGCGCACATAGATCGCAATGGCCAGCATGTAGCCCAGCATGGCAATCAAGCCGGGCACCATGGCCGCGGCAAACAGCTTGGCGATGTTCTGCTCGGTCAAGATCGCGTAAATCACCAGCGGCACCGACGGCGGAATCAAAATGCCCAAGGTGCCACCGGCGGCCAGCGTGCCCGTGGTCAGGCGGCCCGAGTAGCCGTGCTTGCGCATTTCGTCGTAGGCCACGTTGGTGATGGTGGCCGCAGTGGCCACCGACGAGCCGCAAATCGCGCCAAAGGCGGCGCACGCAAACACCGCGCCCATGGCCAGCCCACCCTTGAAGCGGCCCATCACGCCCGAGACAAATTGAAACAGCGCCTTGCTGATGCCGCCTTGCGTGGCAAAGTGCCCCATCAAGATAAACAGCGGAATGACCGACAGGTCGTAGCTTGCAAAGCGGGCATAGGCCTGAGTGTTGAGAAAGCTGGCTAGCGGCGGCCAACCCGCCTGCGCCACGTAGCCCACGCCACCAGCCACAAACATGCACACCGCAATGGGCACGCGCACAGCCATCAGCACCAGCATGATGGCAAAGATAGACAGAGCCATTTGCACCGCGCTCATACGGTCAACTCCGGGTTGCTTTGCGCTTGTTCTCTCGCAAAGCCAAACAGCGCCTGGTGCAGCGCAATCAGCGCGGTAAGCGCCAGTGGCGGCACCATGCAGGCGTAGACGATCCACTCGGGGAAGCCCAGCATCATGCTGCCTGACTGTGTGTTCCAGGCGTTCAGGCCACCCAGCGTGCTGCGCCAGGCCATCAGCGCCATCACCGCGGCCAACAGCAGCGCGCCCAGACGGTCCAGCAAGCCTTGCGTGCGCTCAGACGCGCGGGTGGTGAAGAAGTCAACAATGATGTTGCCGCGCTTGATCTGGCACCACGGCATGAACAGCGCAATCGCCGCACCGGCGGCGGCACCCGAGAGCTCAAAGTCGCCCACGATGCTCTTGCCAATCGTGTCGCGACCGATCACGCTGATGCAGGTCATTACCGTGATGACGGTGAGCAGCACGCCGGCCAGGATGGCGCATAACTTGGCTAGTTTTTCTAAAGCAAACACAGGGCACCTATTCGTTTTTGGCCGTCATTCCCGCGCAGGCGGGAATCCATCGGTGGTGGGGAACAACATTTTTTTCTTGCAATGTGCACGCGCCTGGATTCCCGCCTGCGCGGGAATGACGAATCAGGGGTTGAGTCATACAACCTTCACCGTCAGCGTCTCCAAACCCGCCACCGTGCCCACCATCACGTCCCCTACCACCACCGCAGCCACACCTTCAGGCGTGCCGGTGTAAATCAAATCGCCCGGCTGCAGTTCCCAAGCCGCAGACAGGTGCTCGATGGTTTCGCCAATGTTCCAGATCAGCTTGCTCACGTTGCTGCGCTGCCTGTCAACACCGCCCACCTGCACTGCAATCTCGGCCTGGGCCACATCGGGCACCTGCGCGGCGGGGGTGATCGGCCCAATCGGTGCGGACTGGTCAAACGCCTTGCCTATGCACCAGGGTCGGCCCTGTTTTTTCATCTCGCCTTGCAGGTCGCGGCGCGTCATGTCCAGGCCCACGGCGTAGCCAAAAATGTGCTTGTGGGCATCCGCCGCTTGGATATGGCTGCCACCGGTGCCAATGGCCACCACCAGTTCGATTTCGTGGTGGAAATTTTTGGTGAGTGTGGGGTAGGCAATCTGACCGGTCTGGCCTGCTTCCACCGGCACCACCGCATCAGCCGGTTTCAGAAAGAAAAACGGCGGCTCGCGGCCGGTAAAGCCCATCTCTTTGGCGTGCTCTTCATAGTTGCGGCCCACGCAGTACACGCGGCGCACCGGAAAGCGAGCGGCGCTACCCACGACAGGCACCGAGACAACAGCGGCAGGTGAAAAAACAAAGCTCATGAAATCAACCTTTCTTCTTTGTGAATGCCCAGTGCCTCGTGCACCGGGCGGTCGGAGTAACTGAACAGCATGCAGCCTTCGGTGGACGTCAAGCGTAGCGTGTACCACGAGGGCACAACGAAATGGTCGCGCGGCTCGAAATGGAATTCTGTCTGGCTGGAGGCCGACTCAATGTACGCAGTGCCCGCACCCCGCACCACGCTGAACACCGTGCCGTCGGTTTGCCGGTAAGGCCTGCCCGCAAAGCCCTTGGGCAGCAGTTGCATGAAGGTGCCCATGGTGAGCATGGGCCAACCACCGGTCAGTGGGTTGGTGTAGCGCAGCTTGAAACCGTCCCAGGCATCAACCGGCTCGAACCGCTGCATTTTTTGTAGCGCCCGCAGCACGTGTTGAAAGGGGTAGCTGAAGATGGGGCTGGTCGCGCCGTAGGGGCTGGCGGCACGCACCGGGGCCATGTTGTGGCCGTAGCGGGCAAAGCTTGCGCCTTCCGGGCGAGAGACTTCTTGCGATGGGCGCGTGTCGTTCTCGGCAAAGCCAGCGTCGAAAAAGCGCAGCATGGGAATGTCTAGCCCATCGAGCCAGACCATCGGCTCGTCGCCGTCGTGTCCGTGGTCGTGCCAGGTCATGCTGGGCGTGATGATGAAGTCGCCCGGCTGCATGGTGGTGCGCTCGCCGTCCACCGCGGTGTAAGCCCCCGAACCACTGACGATGAAGCGCAGTGCGCTTTGCGTGTGGCGGTGGCTGGGGGCCACTTCGCCGGGCAGGATGAGCTGCAAACCGGCGTACAGCGACTGGGTGATGCAGCTATGGCCGCGCAGTGCGGGGTTTTCCAGAATCAGCACCCGGCGCACGGCTTCTTCTGCAGTGATTAACTGCGCTGACCCAAGTAAATACGGCTCAAGCAACTCATATTTCCATAGCGCTGGTACGCAGGGTGAGTTGGGCTGTGGCGGCACCAGGGCGTGCAAAACCTCCCACAGTGGGGTCAGGTTCAGCGGGCTGATGGCGTCGTAGAAAGCCTGGCGGCTGGCTTGAATCTCGCTGGAAATGTTTTTCACACGCTGTCTCCCAAAAACGTGCCATCGGCTCGCAGACGCGCTTGCAGTGACGCCACATCGGTCTGCGCAAACGAAGCGCCATCACCCAACGCCGCCGCCGCCGTGCCCGCTGCTTGGCCCATCACAAAGCAAGCGCCACTGGCACGTGCGGCAGACTGGCCCTCGTGCTCCATGGATGCGCAGCGCCCGGCCACCAAAAGGTTGCTCACGGTTTGCGGCACCAACATGCGCCAAGGCAAGTCGTTGTAACCGCGCTGGGTATCGGTGGGAAAGTGCCAATCGATGCGCCCAGCGTTGTGCAGTTCCATCGGCCAGGCGTTCACGCCGATGCGGTCGTCAAACCGGGCCGAGGTCAAGATGTCTGCTCCGGTCAGCCGGTACAGGCCGTGGACGCGGCGGCTCTCGCGTATGCCCACTTGCGGCGCGATGTCGACGATGGACGAGTTCTCAAAGCCCGGCACTTCATTGCGTAAAAATCGAAAGTACTCGGCGACCTGCCTGCGGCCTTCCAGCTCACCATCGCTCAACTGCTGGGCATCGGTGGCGTCCATCGCCAGGCCTTGCGCATTGCAGATTTGCGTGACGTTGGCACGCCATTCGCTGGGATTTTTTTGCGGTCTGAGAATCGCGCCGTCACGCGGAAACCTGTATTTGCCGGGGGTGTGGGTGCGGGTGGCGTCCATCAGCGTGTTGATGGCCTTGAACTCGCCCACCGCCGCCAGGGCTTGCGCCGCATCCACATGCCCCACGCGAAACATGGTTGTGGGAAACAGCGCGCTGCCCGCACCGTCGCCCAGCGCGTAGGGCACACCGGCAAAGTGCGCCACATCGGCATCACCCGAGCAATCAATAAAGGCCTTGGCACGGATGGCCTGACGGCCAGACTTGGTCTCCACCACCAGCGCCTTGATATGCGCACCGTCCATCAGCACCGCACTGGCATAGGCATGAAACAGCAGCTTCACGCCAGCCGACACCAGCAACTGATCCGCCGCGCACTTGTAGGCCGACACGTCATACGAGCGCACGCGGATGCGCCCCTGCATGCCGTCTTGCGGCTGGTTCAGGCCGCCCAGCGCGTCAATGCGCGCCAGCAAGTCATCGACCATGCCGTGCACCACTTGTTGCATCTGCCCTTGGTGCACGCCATACAACCCCGCAAAGTTGGTCACGCCACCAGCCGTGCCCATGCCGCCCAGAAAACCATAGCGTTCCACCAGCAAGGTGCGGGCACCGTGGCGTGCGGCGCTCACGCTGGCGGCCAGACCGGCCGGGCCACCGCCGATCACCACCACGTCAAACTCGCCAAAGACGGGCAGGGTGCGAGCCGGTTCGTGAACGCTATCGCCCAACGCTTACTCTACCTTGATGTTGCGCATGGCAATGATGCCGCCCATGATGGACAGCTCCGACTTCACCCGTGCCTTCAGCACCTCGGGCGTGCTGCCCACCGCGCGCCAACCCTGGTTGAACAGGCGCTGGCGGGTCTCGTCTTGCTTGATGAGTTGCGGCACCTCGCTGGCCAGGCGCGCCTGTGCAGCACCCGACAGATTGGCCGGGCCGACCAAGGCCGTCCACACCTCCAGCTCAAAACCGCGCAAACCGGCATCTGACAAGGGCGGCAGCTCGGGCACCAGTGCGCTGCGGCCCGAACTGGTCACACCAATGGCTTTGAGCTTGCCCGCTTTCACCTGCGGCATGGCCACGCCAGGCGGTACCAGCGCCATTTGCACCTGCCCGCCCAGCATGGCGGTGACCACGGCCGGGTTGCCGGCATAGGGCACGTGAACGGCCGACACGCTGCCCACTTTGAGCTTCAGATACTCCATACCCAAGTGCCCCACCGAGCCCACGCCCACCGAGCCGTAGTTCCATTTGTCGGCCCCATTGCGCGCGGCATCGAAAAACGCGGTTCCGTCTGGCTGGTTGGGCGTGGTGACCAGCACCAAGGGCGCTGTTGTCAGCAGGGAAATCAGCGAGAAGTCTTTTGCTGGGTCGTACGGCAGCTTGCTGTACAGCATCTTGGCCGAGGTCAGATTGCCATTGATCACCACGCCAAATGTGTGGTCGTCGGTGGCTTTGGCCACCGCGTCGGCCGCGATGTTGCCCGACGCACCAGGCCGGTTTTCGACCACCACCGGTTGGCCCAAGGCTTTGGACAGGGGCTCGGCCAGGCTGCGCGCCGCCATATCGGGCGTAGAGCCGCCGGGGAAGCCCACGATCAGCTTGATGGGCTTGGTCGGCCATGCAGGGGCGGTTGTTGAGGCTTTCTGGGCTGCAGCCCAGGGAAATACTGCTGAAGCAGCTATGAAAAGTGTAGTGGCCAACAGGGTACGGCGGGTACTGAGACGGTGTGCTTTCATGGTGCAACTCCAGCGAAATGAACAAGCGGCAAGCGTACCCGAGGGGCTGGGCTGATGTGGACATGCGACGAATTCAAAAATCCGTCATTCCCGCGCAGGCGGGAATCCATCTTGGCCAGATCAACACACAGGTTCACTGCGTGCTCCTCGCGCCTGGATTCCCGCTTCCGCGGGAATGACGGTCAATAGGCATGGACACATCAAGTTGAAAATAATAAGCATACATATTAATTTCACCCAACCCTCCACACAACTGGGGCAAACCCGTCGCTACACTGGCTGCATGCCCAAGAGCTTTGATTTTGAACACGCCCCCGGCCACCTGATCCGCCGCGCCCACCAGCTGGCGGTGGCCATCTTCATGGAAGAAACGGCGGGCTTTGACATCACGCCCGTGCAGTTCGCCATCCTGAATGCGCTGATTGACGACCCCGGCGAAGACCAGGTCACGCTGGCCAAGCGCGTTGCGTTTGACGCCGCTACATCCGGCTCGGTGATCACCCGCCTGGAATCCAAAGGCCTGATCCGCCGCGAGCCCGATGAGGCTGACAAGCGCCGCAAGCTGCTGTGGATCACGCCAGAAGGAGAGCAGGCGGCTTTGGGTATGAAGCGGGCGGTGGCCAAAGCCCAAAAACGTGTGCTAGCACCGCTGGATGCGGTGCAGCGGGAGCAGTTGGTGGGGTTGCTGCAGCAGATGGTGGCTGGGCTTGAGCCTGATGACAGATGACTTGCCGCTGGCGCGGCTAGATGACAGATGACGGCGGCTGGTGTTCAGTCATCTGTCATCGCAGCCCGCAGGGCGCGTCATTTGTCATCTGACTTGGCCACCAACTCAAAGTGCTCCACCACCGGCGGCACCGCAAAAAACGGCCCCACGATGGCGCGCCATTGCGCGAACAGCGGGCCTTGGCGAAAGCCTACGGTGTGGTCTTCCAGCGTGGTCCAGAAGATTTGCAGCACGTAGCGCTCGGGCGATTCAATGCCCTTGTTGACCTTGAAACCTTCAAAGCCTTTGGCAGTGGAGGCCACGGTGGCAATGCCGCGCTGGATGGCTTCTTCAAACGCGGCTTGCTGGCCGGGGTGGATGCGGATGTCGGCGATTTCCAGAATCATGGGGTCTCCTGTGTGGGTTGAACGTTGATTGTCACCAGGCTGCGAGCCTGTCGCTTTGCGCCATGACGCGCTGGGTTTTTGGGTTTGGTCAGCAAGCGTTGTTGTGCATGGCCGATCAAACACTGCGGCAGTGTGCTCACTCCGCGCTGCCAGTCGGCGGCGATCGCTTCTCTGGCTACAGTTTCCCCTTCGCTGCGCAGCAAGAATTCAAACAAAAAGTCCAGCAGCTTTTCGGCGGCAAACGCATGCGTTTTGCCGCTCTCGGCCCACAGCCAATCTGAGAACGACAGGAAGCGATGGAATGGCGACTGGCCCGCCAAATCCAACGCCAACAGCAATGCCAGCGCATTCGGATACTTGCCAGAATTGGCTACCAATTCCCAGTAGCGCGCCATGCGGCCGATGCGCTGCATGGTGGCAAAGGCTATCGTCGAGGTTTGCAACACCACATAGGGTGGCTCCGGGTCAAATACCATTTCAAACTCGCGGGTGTGGCGAATGATGGGTGTGCCGCGCAGCCGCTTGAGCATGCCAAATTGCACCTCGTGCGGCTTTAAGCGAACCAGTTGGTCAAAGCTTGCGGCAAAGCTAGAAAGCGTTTCGCCCGGCAGGCCAAAAATCAGATCGGTGTGCAAATGCGCTGGACTTTCGTTGACCAGCCAGGCGATGTTGGCCAGGGTTTTGGCCTCGTCTTGCCGGCGGCTGATGCGCTGTTGCACCTCTGGCGTGAAGGTCTGAACACCCACTTCAAACTGCAGTGCGCCCGGTGGAAACTGCGCGATCAAGGCTTTCAGGCGATCGGGCAACACGTCGGGCACCACCTCGAAATGCACAAACAGCTCTCTTTTATTGGCCAGTTCATCCAGGAAAAACTGCAGGATGCGTGCGGAGGTGTCGATCTTCAGATTGAAGGTGCGATCCACAAATTTGAAGTGTTTGGCCCCGCGTTTCACCAAGCCGCGCATCTCGGCCAAAAACGCGTCCAGATCAAATGCCCAGGCTGTTTTGTCCAGCGAGCTCAGGCAAAACTCGCACTTGAACGGGCAACCGCGCGAGGCTTCCACATACAAGAGCCGGTGGGCCAAGTCGGCGCTGGTGTATTCGGCGTAGGGCAGGGCGATCTCGTTCAACTCTGGCTGAACGCCCGCGATGATTTTGGGTAGCACGGCACGCTGCGTGGGGCTGCCATCCAACAGCGTGGCGCACAGCCTGGCAAAGCTTACGTCGCCCCAGCCGGTGATGGTGTGGTCAGCCAACTGGCAAATGTCCTGGTCGTCGGTTTCAAAGCTCACCTCCGGCCCGCCCAGCACGATGGTGATCTCGGGTGCCAGGCGTTTGAGCAGGCGCACCACCTGGGTCGTTTCCACCACGTTCCAGATGTAGACGCCAAAGCCGATGATCTTGGGCCGTTGCGTCGCATCGGTGCCCAACAAATCAGCAGCAATGTCAACCGGCCTGCGCTCGATCACATATTCGCGCAAGCCCGTGCGCGCGCGCAGGCCCGGCGCGCCATGACGATCCAGATTCGCCAGCAAACAGCGCAGGCCCAGGCTGGCGTGGATGAACTTGGCGTTGAGCGTGGCCAGCAGGATGTCGGGCATGCGGACTTAGTGTTGACTGGCTGGCAAATCGACTGTAAGGCCATCCAGCGCAGGCGTGAGCGTGATCTGGCAGCTCAGGCGGCTGTTGGGCTGGCGTGGTGTGGCGGTGAAATCGAGCATGGCCAGTTCGTCGCTTGACGGGGGTGGCAGCTGGCTGGCGTGGGGCTCGCGCACAAACACATGGCAGGTGCCGCAGGTCATCAGGCCGCCGCAATCGGCTTCTATGCCTTTGACGTTGTGGGCGGTGGCCGCTTGCATCAGGGTTTGGCCGGTTTTACAGTCAAATGTGCTGTTCGCCCAGGAATTATCTGCTGGAGCAGCTATGAAATTGATAGTGATCATGGCGTGGATTAAAGACGTGAGAAATACTCGCGGCGCTCGAAATCGGCTTTGTCGGGTGCGGCGTCGAAGCGGGCGCATTCGGCTTGCTTCAAGGTGACCAGATAGTGGACAAAGTCTGCACCGAACGCTTGAACCAGGGCCACATCAGCTTGCAGCGCTTGCAGGGCCTGCCGCAGGCTGGTGGGCAGCAGGCTGCCAGCAGCGTGGTTACCCGAATAGGGTGAGTGGGTGGCGGGTGGAGGTTGCAACTGGCATGCAATGCCGCTCAGCCCGGCGTGAATTTGCGAGGCGATGTACAGGTAGGGGTTGGCTGCGGGTTCGCCGATGCGGTTTTCGATGCGGGTGGCCGGGTCACCTGCGCCGCCCGCGCCGCTGGCGCTACCTAGCACGCGCAGCATCGCGCCGCGGTTGTCGCGGCCCCACAGAGCGGCTTGCGGGGCCAGCGCGTTGGCTTGGTAGCGGCCGTAGCCGTTGACGGTGGGGGTGGCGAAGACGGCGGCACCTTGGGCGTGGGCGAGCAGGCCAGCCAGGTAGTGGCAGCCGGTTTCGGACAGGGTCTGGGCCGCGTCGTCTGGGTTGGTTGCACCTGGCGTATTTCGCACGAAGGCGTTTTCGCCCGTGTGGAGTTGAACCAACGACTGGTGCAGGTGCCACCCGCTAGACATGATGTGTGGAAACGGCGGGCGGCACATGAAGGTGGCGTGGTAGCCCGCGCGCTGCAGGGCCTGGCGCACACCATTGCGAAACAACACCATGTTGTCGGCAGCGGTCAGTGCGTCGGTCACATCAAACACGGCTTCGACCTGACTGGGGCCAAACTCCACCTCGAGAGATGCCAGCGGCAAGCCCAGCGCCTGGGCGGTGCGCTGCACGATGCGCAAAGGCTCGTCGCAGCGGTCGGTCCAGGCTTCGCTGAGCAACTGGTAGCCGGGGTGAATCATTTGCACCTGGGGTGGCAGGCCGGGCCAGCCGGCTTGTTCAGGGTTGGTTTGCGGCGTGGCGTCGGTGATTTTGTAGATGTGAAATTCCACCTCCAGGCCGCATTGCATGCCCAGGCCGTGTTGGGCCAGTTGCTGCAAGGCTTGTTGCAGCACGTGGCGCGTGTCCAGCGTGACGGGCTGGCCGCTCAGAAAGTAGGGCTGGCATTGCAGCCACGCGGTTTGATGCGTGGAGCTCTGGGCCCACGGCAACACGCGAAAGCTGCTGGGGTCGGCCAGCATCAAGAGGTTGGTGGCACCGTGCGAAAAGCCGGGCAGGGCGTCTACGCCGCCAGCTTCAAACACCTTGAATGCGGTGCGGTCAGACGTGTCTTTGAGCAGCAGGGTGCTGACCATGCCCACGCCTTCGTGCAAGGCTTTCACCGCGGCGCTGGCCACCAGGGTTTTGCTGCGTAGCGCGCCGTGCACATCGCACCAGGCGAAGCGCACGAGCTCGATTTGCTGTGCCTGGATTTGGTCCTGGATGTGGGCGATGGCCTGGTCGCGTTCGGGGGTGGCGAGGCCGCAGCGGTGGGCGAAGGTGGTCATGCTTGATTTCAGGTTTCGTCGCGCATGCCCTCACCCCTGCCCTCTCCCATGGGGAGAGGGAGAAACACCAGGGGGAGAGGGAGAAACACCAGGGGGAGAGGGAGGAATACCGATCCACGGTGCGCCGTCGCGCTTGATCTGAGTTTGAGCCTGCCACCAGGCCTCCCAGCCATCTGCCGGGGCAATCCCATCAACCGTATCTGGCCCGCTCATTTGCGCAGCCAGCGCGGGGTCGGCCACACCCGGTGGTGTGCCGCCTTGTTGCACGGTGTCAATCGCGGCCAGCAGCATGCGGCGGTTGGCCATGATGACTTTGTCAGTGGTGCCCAGGTGCTCGCGGGTGCGGTCGGCAATCGGGCCCATGCTTTCCACGGCCCACTGGTCGTGCACGTTGATGTCTTCTTCACCCATTCCCAAGTAGGTTTGGCTCTGCTGCTCGGCGGCGTTGAAGCCCCAGTGGTTGTGGCGGCCGTTTTTGGGCAGGTAGTCGGGCAAGCTGATGAAACGCAGGCGCTGATTGCGCATGGCCTCTTTGTCCACCGGTGCGGCAAAGCTGGTGAAGATGGAATACCAGTAGGTGTGGGTGTCGTCCACCGGCACATGCATTTGCGTGATCGTCATGGTCTCGGACAGCGGGATCACAAAGGTGTGCGGGAAGATGGCCTGTGTGACGCGAACGTGCTTCAAAGTCTCGGTCATCGCGCGCAAGGCGGTCAGTTGCAGGCCCCAGGGCTTGGGCTCAAAGCGGATTTCGGGGCGGTGAAACTCCCGCATGATCCGCGTCATCGGCCAGTGCTGGCCTTCGATTTCTCCCGAGTTTGAGGACAGGGTGGCGCTGCGAAATTGGCGACCGGCTGCGTTGTCGCCGGTTGCATCCAGTGATTCGTCGTTAAAAAAGCGGTGCAAAAAAGAGGGGTGAACCGGGTCAATGCCCACCTCAAACGCCTGTAGCCAATTGGCGTTCCACAGCCCCTTGAAGGCAAAGGTGTGGGTGGCGGGGGCGGTGAAACAGTCAAATGCAGGAAACGGTGGCGCTATATTTTCAATAGCTGCTTGAGCAGGTTCTACCTGGGCGAGATAGCCAAACAGCACACCACTGCATTCGACCACCGGGTAGCTGCGTTGGCGCACACGGGTGCACAGCTGGCTTCCCGCAGGCTCGCCCGGCGTCTCCAGGCAGGTGCCATCCACCGCAAACTTCCAGCCATGAAACGGGCAGCGCAAACCATCACCGTTCTGGCCAGACTCCAGCCGCCCGAATGACAAATCAGCGCCACGGTGCGGGCAGTCGCGATCCAGCAAACCCCAGCGGCGGTGTTCATCCTTGGTTGAGCCGTCTTTGAACAACACCAGGTCTTGCCCCAGCACCCGCAGCGCCTTCACCGGCCGCTGCGCCATGCGCGGGTCTAGCGCGGGGTTGAACTCGTCAACCAGCGCCACCGGTTGCCAGTAGCGGCGCAAAAGGTCACCGCAGGGCGTGCCAGGGCCGATGCGGGTGATTTGTTCGTTTTGTTGCAATTTCATGAAAAAGTGTGCGATGTATACATTGCTTGCGAAAAAGTTGGCATATTCTTTGTGTAAATTCTGCTTACAAACAATTTGTCGTTGCATTGAGATTGTCTCGCATGAGCCTGCAAAAAACCGTGTTGATTGCCCTCAGAGAGCTGTTGCTCAAAGGGGAATACCCGCCCGGTCAACGCCTGGGCGAGGTGCATCTCACCGAAAGGCTCGGTGCCTCACGCACACCCATCCGCGCGGCGCTGGCCACGCTGGCACAAGAAGGCCTGATTGAGCTGGCCAGCGGCGGCGGCTACCTGATGCGCCAGATCACGCTGAAAGAGGTGCTGGACGCGATTGCGGTGCGCGGCCACCTGGAAGGCATGGCGGCGCGCTTGGTGGCTGAAAGCGGCATATCGGCGCAACTCAACCACGACCTGGAGCAGCGCCTGGCTGATGGCGACCGCTTGCTCACGACCGGCATGGTCGGTTACGAACGCCATGCCGAATTCATCGCCATGAACGAGCGTTTCCATGCCCTGATTCTGGCCGCCTGCAACAACAAGGCCTTGCAGCGGGCCATCGCCGCCAACGACCGGTTGCCACTGGCATCAGCAACAGCCTTGTTGCCCATGCAAGGCACGCCGGAAGACGCTTTGCAATGGACGCGTTTTGTCCACCAGCAGCACCACATGCTGGTGCAAGCCATCAAACGCGGCGAAGGCGTTCGCGCGCAGGCTTTGGCAACCGAACACGTCGAGGTGGCCAAAGAAAACATGTACAGGGCCGTTTCTTCGAATGAACAACAGCCCGGCATGCATTTGGTGACGCGGCCCTGAAGCCAGGCTCGCAAGGTCGGCAGGTTTATGCTGCGCACCATGAAACTGCACAACTACTTTCGCTCTTCAGCCTCCTTTCGCGTGCGCATCGCGCTGCAACTCAAAGGCCTGCCGTATGACTACCTCAGCGTGCACATTGCCAAGGGCGCGCACAAGCTGCCGGGCTATGCCGCGCTGTCGGCCGATGGGCTGGTGCCGCTCTTGGAGACCGACGACGGCCAGCACCTGAGCCAGTCGATGGCGATCATCGAATACCTGGACGAAACCCATCCCCAGCCGCCGCTGTTGCCAGCCGATGCACTGGGTCGGGCGCAGGTGCGGGCGCTGGCGCAGTCGATTGCCTGCGAGATTCACCCGCTGAACAACCTGCGGGTGCTCAAGTACCTCACGCATGAGTTGAAGGTGGATGAAGACAGCAAAAACACCTGGTACCGCCACTGGGTGCGCAGCGGGCTGGAAAGTTTTGAGCGCCAACTGTTGCAACGACCTGCCGCCACCTACTGCTGGGGCGACACGCCCACCCTGGCCGACTGCTGCCTGGTGCCGCAAATTTTCAACGGCCAGCGCTTCAACGTGAATTTTGACGGCCTGCCGCGCACGATGGGAGCGTTTGAGGCTTGTATGAAGCACCCGGCGTTTGACGCGGCGCAGCCTTCGAAATGTCCGGATTTCGAGGGGTGAAAATGCGTTGATTGGCAAATGTGTAGCACAATGCTAGCTGTTGATAGCAACTGATAGCTAGGAGCCTATATGACCAGCGCTGCGAAAGAACAATTCAATGTCCGGGTGTCGCCAGAAATCCGGGCCCGGCTGGACGTGTATGCCGAAATGGTGGGGCAGTCCAAAGCCACCATCACCGCCAATGCCTTGAGCGACTACCTGGACTGGCGCATTCCACAGACGCAGGCTTTGAAAGAGGCGATTGCAGCGGCTGATCGGGGTGAATTTGCCAGCGACGAGGAAGTGGAAGCCTTCTTCAACGCGCATGAGGATTAAGTGGAGTGAAGATGCGCTCAGAGACATGCGGCGCATCTCTGCACACATCAGTGCTGACAATCGGGTAGCAGCCAACAAGCTGATACAGGGTTTTCGCAAAAGCGCCGAAGTGCTCAAGCAGCACCCGCTGATGGGGCGGCGAACCGAGTTTGACGATACAAGGCAACTCGTGGTGCACGCAAACTACCTGTTGAGCTATCGCGTCAGTGCCACCGAGGTCGAAATCCTGCAGGTCTGGCATGTCGCACAAAACCGCTACCACTGAAACCGTCGTGCTCGAATTGCTACAACCCCAGTGGCCCGCGCCGAACGGGGTTCGCGCCACCTTCACAACCCGCATCGGCGGCCACTCCGTCGCACCCTATGACAGCCTGAACCTGGGCGACCATGTGGGCGACGCGCCGCAGGCCGTCAGCGCCAACCGCTCAGCGCTGGCTCAATCGATGGGCGCACGCCCGGTTTTTTTGCAACAGGTGCACGGCGTGCAGGTGGCGCACCTCGATCACAACACGCCCGATGGCACGCAGGCCGACGCCTGCATCACCACCGAACGCGCCGTGGCCTGCACCATCATGGTGGCCGACTGCCTGCCGGTGTTGTTCACCAACCGCCTGGGCAGTGTGGTGGCGGCCGCCCATGCGGGCTGGCGCGGGCTGGCTGGGGGCGTGCTAGAGGCTGTTTTTGAGCGTTTCAGCCTGTCTGCCCAGGTAAACACTGCTCAAGCAGCTACGAATTCAATAGCAAATGATGTCATCGCCTGGCTGGGCCCCTGCATTGGCCCGCAGGCGTTTGAGGTGGGTGCGGAGGTGCGTGAGGCCTTTGTGGCGCATGACGCGGCAGCGGCTGGCTTGTTTATGCCGTCGGCCCAGGCGGGCAAGTGGCTGGCCGATTTGCCGGGCCTGGCGCGTCAGCGGCTGGTGGCACTGGGGCTGAACCCGCAGACGCAGCTTTTTGGCAACGACGGCAGCGCGGCATGGTGCACCGTCAGCAACCCGTCAAGGTTCTTTTCGCACCGGCGCGACGCTGCCCGGCTCGGCGGCAGTGGCCGCATGGCCGCCTGTATTTGGCGGGTTTGAGTCTGGCGGGTTTGAGTTGCGCTGCGCCTGAAGCTCTGCAGCCTCGCGGGCCTTGATGGCGCGGCGCCTGCCGGGCGAGCCCATCAGGTAAATTACCAGCGTCACCGGCGCGACACCGTACAGAACAAAGGTCACAATCGCTCCCAACACCGTGCCATTGGAGTTGGTGCCCTCGGCTACCGCCATCATCAGCGCCACGTAAATCCAGGCAATTGCAACCAGATACATAGAAAACACCCTCGCAGGAGACAAACAAGATGAACAACTACCCCGACTGGACGCAGTTGGCTCAGCAAATGCAGCAGTTTTTTGGCACCCACGGTGCACCAGCTGCGGCCATGCCCCTGGGTTTTGCGCCTGAACAGCTGTCTGAGGTGCAGGAGCGCTACGTGAAGGAAGCCACCGAGCTGTGGAACCAAAGCCTCAAGGGTAACCCCGTTACAGCCGACAAGCGCTTTGCCAATCCTGCCTGGGCGCATAACCCAGTGGCTGCCTTTGCCGCAGCGGCTTATGCCATGAACGCACGCGCCCTGACGGGCATGGCGGAGGCCGTGCAGGCCGACGAAAAAACCCGCGCCCGCATTCGCTTTGCTACCGAGCAGCTTCTGGCCGCCACCGCCCCCAGCAACTTCATGGCGCTGAACGCCGAAGCCCAGCAAAAAGCCATTGAAACCAAGGGCGAAAGCATTGCCAAAGGCCTGCAAAACCTGCTGCACGACATGCGCCAGGGCCATGTGTCCATGACCGATGAAAGCGTGTTTGAAGTGGGCAAAAACGTGGCTACCACCGAGGGTGCGGTGGTGTTTGAAAACGAGTTTTTCCAACTCATCGAATACAAGCCGCTCACTGACAAGGTGCACGCGCTGCCGTTTCTCCTGGTGCCGCCGTGCATCAACAAGTTCTACATCCTGGACCTGCAGCCGGAGAACTCGCTGATCCGCTACGCGGTGGCACAAGGGCACCGCACCTTTGTGGTCAGTTGGCGAAACCCCGATGAATCGATGGCGGAAAAAACCTGGGACGACTACATCGAGCACGCCGCCATCACCGCCATTCACACGGTGCAAGCCATCACCAAGGCCAAGCAGATCAACGCCTTGGGCTTTTGTGTGGGCGGCACCATTTTGGCCACCGCGCTGGCCGTGCTGGCCGCGCGGGGCCGCACCCGCAAGGGGGCTTCTGAGCCCCTGCCCGTTGCATCGGCCACCCTGCTCACCACTTTCCTGGATTTTTCGGATACCGGCGTGCTGGACGTGTTCATCACCGAAGAATTTGTGAAATACCGCGAAATGCAGTTGAGCCAGGGTGGCCTGCTCAAAGGCCAGGAGTTGGCCAGCACCTTCAGTTTTTTGCGGCCCAACGACCTGGTGTGGAACTACGTGGTGGGCAACTACCTGAAAGGCGAAACCCCGCCGCCGTTTGACCTCTTGTACTGGAACAGCGACGCCACCAACTTGCCCGGCCCGTTTTTCACCTGGTATCTGCGCAACACCTATTTTGAAAACAATCTGGTCAAGCCCGGCCAGACCACCGTGTGTGGCGAAAAAATCGACTTGGGTTTGCTCGATTTGCCCGTGTATCTCTACGGCTCGCGCGAAGACCACATCGTGCCCATAGGCGGCGCCTACGCGTCAGCCCAATACCTCAGCGGCCCCACACGTTTTGTCATGGGCGCATCCGGCCACATTGCTGGCGTGATCAACCCACCCGCAAAAAACAAACGCAGCCACTGGATCGCTGCCGACGACACCCTTCCCGCCACCCACAGCGAGTGGCTGGCCAGCGCGACGGAATACCCCGGTAGCTGGTGGACCGATTGGTCTGACTGGCTGGCAGGCCACGCCGGCAAGCTGATTGCAGCGCCCAAAACCTACGGCGGCGGGCCCTACAAAGCCATCGAACCCGCGCCGGGGCGGTATGTGAAGGCGAAGGCTTGAATTCAATTTTTGAACGCAGAGGACGCAAAGGATTCGCAGAGTACGCAGAGAAAGAAAAACCGAATAGTTGCTTTGACACATCGGGTTTCTTTTTTGAATCCCTTCTGCGTCCTCTGCGCATTCTTAGCGTCCTCTGCGTTCAAAATCCCCGCATTCCCACACTGATCATCAACCCCTAGGAGTCCACAAAATGCAAGACATCGTCATCGTTTCAGCCGCCCGCACCGCCGTGGGCAAGTTTGGTGGCTCGCTGGCCAAGACCGCCGCCACCGACTTGGGGGCCATCGTCATCAAGGAAGCCATTGCCCGCGCCAGGCTGGACCCCGCGCAAATTGGCGAAGTCATCATGGGTCAGGTGCTGGCCGCCGGTGCCGGTCAAAACCCTGCGCGCCAGGCTTCGATGAAGGCCGGGCTGCCCAAAGAAGTGCCCGGCCTGACCATCAACGCTGTCTGCGGCTCGGGCCTCAAAGCCGTGATGCTGGCCGCGCAGGCCGTGGCCTGGGGCGACAGCGACATTGTGGTGGCCGGTGGCCAGGAAAACATGAGCGCCGCACCGCATGTGGTGCCCAACTCTCGCGACGGCCAGCGCATGGGCGACTGGAAAATGATTGACTCCATGATCGTCGACGGCCTGTGGGACGTCTACAACCAGTACCACATGGGCATGACCGCCGAGAACGTGGCCAAGAAGTACGGCATCACCCGCGAGATGCAAGACGCGCTGGCCCTCTCCAGCCAGACCAAGGCCGCCATTGCGCAAGACGCCGGCAAGTTCAAAGACGAAATCGTGGGCGTGAGCCTGGCGCAGAAAAAGGGCGACCCCATCCTGTTTGCACTAGACGAATTCATCAACCGCAAGAGCGACGCAGCCGCTTTGGCCGGCCTGCGCCCCGCGTTTGACAAGACCGGTACGGTCACCGCGGGCAATGCCTCGGGTATCAACGACGGTGCTGCTGCCGTGGTGGTGATGACCGCTGCCAAAGCCGCCGCCCTGGGCCTCACACCGTTGGCCCATATTGCCGCCTTTGCCACCAGCGGCCTGGACCCCGCCACCATGGGCATGGGCCCGGTTCCTGCTTCCCGCAAGGCGCTGGCCCGCGCCGGCTGGAAGCCACAAGACGTGGATTTGTTCGAGTTGAACGAAGCCTTTGCAGCCCAGGCCTGCGCGGTAAACAAGGAGCTGGACATTGACCCCGGCAAAGTCAACGTGAACGGCGGTGCGATTGCGATTGGTCACCCGATTGGCGCGTCCGGCTGCCGCATCCTGGTCAGCTTGTTGCACGAGATGCAGCGCATCGACGCCAAGCGCGGCCTGGCCGCGCTGTGTATTGGTGGCGGCATGGGAGTTTCCCTGGCCCTGCAACGCTGAGCCGGTCTTTACCCTCTCCCGCAGGGCGGGAGAGGGCAGGGGTGAGGGCGGTCGTGCATACGCGCAACCGCCGCGCCGCGAAGGCGCTCACACAACCCGCTTCCGCTCTGCAGGACAGGGGGTAACTCCCCAGCAGATATTTGTGATTTAAGGGTAAAAATGGCGTTTAGCCCTTATAAAACCTGCTCAAGCAGCTATTTAATTCATAGCACTTTTTTAACCAACCAACCGATCAACACAACCGAAAAGGAACATCATCATGAGTAAAAAAGTAGCGTACGTCACCGGCGGCATGGGCGGCATTGGCACCGCCATCTGCCAGCGCCTGCACAAAGAAGGCTTCACCGTCATCGCCGGTTGCGGCCCCACCCGCGACCATGCCAAGTGGCTGGGCGAGCAGGCCGCACTGGGCTACAGTTTTCATGCCTCGGTAGGCAATGTCGGCGCTTGGGACAGCACCGTGGAAGCCTTCACCAAAACCAAGGCCGAGCACGGCACCATCGACGTGCTGGTCAACAACGCCGGCATCACCCGCGACCGCATGTTTTTGAAAATGACCCGCGAAGACTGGGACGCCGTGATCGAAACCAACCTGAACAGCATGTTCAACGTCACCAAACAAGTGGTGGGCGACATGGTGGAAAAAGGCTGGGGCCGCATCATCAACATCAGCAGCGTGAACGGCGAAAAAGGCCAGGCCGGCCAAACCAACTACTCCGCCGCCAAAGCCGGCATGCACGGCTTCACCATGGCCCTGGCGCAAGAGCTGGCCAACAAAGGCGTGACCGTCAACACCGTCAGCCCCGGCTACATCGGCACCGACATGGTCAAAGCCATCCGCGCCGAAGTACTAGACAAAATCGTCGCCACCATCCCCGTCAAACGCCTGGGGCAGCCAGAAGAAATTGCTTCCATCATTGCGTGGCTGGCTTCAGAAGAGGGCGGTTATTCCACGGGGGCTGATTTCTCGGTTAATGGTGGGTTGCATATGGGGTGATGGGCGGTCATTGCTTGGGCAATGCGCTACAAATATGGTAGCCGCCTGAGCATTCAATCTCTGGGCTGCAGGCCTAATCAGACCGCAGCACCGCCACCAGGCGGTGCGTGCATCAAAAGCCTTGAGCTGCAAGCCCGATGTCGATGGAGTCAAGCTGCGCGTGGCCTTGGAGTAGTGAAGCCAAGGGATTGATATCCAATAGATAGCGCGTACAAGGCATCACGTTGGCCGCGTTGGGCTGCAACTGCATCACCGCGCCAAGTCAGGCGACCTGTCAAATCGCCAAGCTGTTAGCGACGCGTGACCTGCCCACAAAGCCTCTTCAGACGCTCTTCGCCCTATTGTCTTTCCCATCGGAGGCTTGACCTGCCATCAAGCATCCCAGTCGTTCAGCCACGCGTTGTGGTATCACGCTGTAACTCTAAGAAACTGTCATCGGCCCGACAGCGCCGCTGTGATAAAAACTGGTGCGGGTGGTGAATGGCGTAGCCTACAGTGAGGCGGCGTGTACACCGAATAATTATTAAATTTTTATAAACGAGAATATCGGCGGAGGAAAAAATGCAATTCCATATCAGCGCTCATAAAGATGCAATTGTCATTTATTTTAAATGGCTATTTGTATTTTTTGCGCTAGTACCCAATTTAGTCGATGCTCAATCTCAAATTACTCTAGCTACAGAACCTGCCGAGCTTTGGCATATGCTCGGATTTGAGGCGCAATCGGGCGGTGGTACTTTTAAAACAAAAGAAGAGGTATTAGGCCGTTATAACGAATTGGCAAGTGCAGCATACGAAAATTGCATAAGGGCATCTGAATACTATTCATGTATGAAACGAATACCAAGCAATCCGCACTTCATGCCTGGATTTCCAAACAAGCAAAATGGCGATTACGTCTTGTTTAGCTTGAGTGTCACTGTATCCACCGCTTGGAAAACAGGCCCTGGCTCTTCTGGGTCTACAGTAGTGTATGAACCGGAAGGAGGGTTATTATTATTTCGATCCTTAAGGTGCCCCGATAGCGAGGGTTTTTCCGCTAGTGGCGTTTCTGATGGGCCTAACTCCGTTCAAGTGTCATGTGTTAAATCCGAGGTGCCTTCTCTTCAGTGTTCCCCGACGGTAGGTAATCCTATTCAGATTTATAACGGCGTGAAAACCGAATATGAAGTTGATTTTTCGACAGCTGACGGTTTGATGGCACTGGAGCGCCAATATATGGGACAGGCAACCGGATGGCATTTTCCCGGTGATATGCGCTTGATGGACCTGCATTCACGAGCCATCAGCAACCAGGGCATCAGCTTTCCTGTCAAGTTGTCCCAGGGTTTAGGTGTGGTAACTGAATGGCTGTTTTCACCCTATAAACGCACCGGGTTGAACCAGGAGGCTTTTTTTATAAATGCAGACGGCTCCAGAACCAAATATACAGCCGACACTGCTGGCAGCTATTCAACCGATGTGAGCGGAGAACGCATTCAACGCCTTACAACACCTACTGCGCAAGGTGCAGTTTGGCGCCGCACGCTTGCCGATGACACAGTAGAAGAATATGACGACGATGGACGCATTCGAAGGAAACAATTGCGCCGAGGTGTTTTTGTAGATTATGTTTATCAAAGCGGCTTGCTCACGCAAATGCAAGATAGTTTGAATCGACGCATCGCTTTAAGCTATAATGCAGAGCGCAAATTAATCAGTGCCGCGTTGCCTGACGGCACGAGCATCAACTATGCTTATGCAAACGGACTGCTGTCGCGTGTAACTTATCCAGACAACACCAGCCGACAGTATTTGTACAACGAAGCGGGTTTGGTCGATGCAACCACTTCTGCACCATATTCTCTAACTGGAAAACTGGACGAAAACAACGTACGCATTGGCACTTACAAATACGACAATTCCCGCCGCGCTATTTCTACCGAATCAGCAAACGGAGTAGCTAAAAACACCTTGTCTATTGGCAATGGATTCACTGAAGTCATCTCGCCTTTGGGTGGTTATTTCAGAACTACCTTTGTGACGGTCAACGGGCGCACTGCAATGGACGCTCAAAACCGACCAATTGATATCGGTTCGCAGCCAGGTGGCATTAGATATACATACGATGCTGCTGGAAATGTTGCTTCTAGCATAAGCACTACTGACTTCTATAAATCTACTAAGACCTGCTACGCGTACGACCTCACGCGCAACCTGGAGACGGCGCGCATTGAGGGTTTAAGCGCTAGTGCCGATTGCCCGAGCTCACTTTTGGCGGCCACCCAGCCGGCACCAGCCCAGAAAACAGTCACCCAATGGCACCCTACGTTCCGCCTGCCCGTGTTGATCACCGGGGCTGGACGGACGATGGCCTACACCTACGACGTATCAGGCAACAAACTCACCGAAACCATAACCGACACCACAGCCAACCAATCCCGCACCTGGGCCTACACCTACACCCCCCAAGGCCTGGTCGCCACCCTGGCTGACCCGCGCTCGGCTGCCGCAGGCAAGCTCTGGCAATTCACCTACGACGCCTCCGGCAACCGCACCCGCGTCAAAAACCCGCTGAACCAGGAAACTGTGTACACCCACGACGCAGCAGGCCGTGTGCTGACCGAGACCGCCCCCAACGGCCTGCTGTCAAGCTACACCTACGACCTGCGTGGCCGCCTGCTTACGGCCACCACCGGCAGTGGCCCAACCGCCGAAGCCACTAGCTACACCTACACCCCAAGCGGCCAACTGGCCAGCGCGCTGTTGCCCAACGGCTACCAAGTCAGCTACACCTACGACCCCGCCCAGCGCCTGATTTCCGCCGCAGACAACCGCAGCAACACCATTGCCTACACGCTGGATGCCATGGGCAACCGCACCCGCGAAGAAGTCAAAGACGCCAGTGGCCAAATCGCCCTTGTTACCAGCCGCACTATTAATAAAGCCAATCGAATGGTGGCCTTAAGAGGCGCGGGTGATCAAACCACCGCCCTGACCTACGACGGCAACGGCGACCTCCTCAGCCAGGCCGACCCCCTGAACCAAACCACCACCTGGACGCTAGACGCCCTGCGCCGCCCCACCAGCACCAAGTTCGCAGACAACGCCACCGCCAGCCAGACCTACAACGCCCTGGACCAACTCACCCAAGCCACCGACCCCAAAGGCGTGGCCACCATCTACGTGCGCAACGCCTTTGGCGAAGTGCTGCGCGAGACCAGCCCCGACATCGGCACCACCGTCTACACCCGCGATGCGGTGGGCGACGTGGCCACCATGACCGACGCCAAAGGCAACGTCACATCAATAGTGCGCGACGTATTGGGCCGCCCCACACAGATGAGCCGTTCGGCCACCGACCAAAGCTTCTTCACCTGGGACGCTGGAACAACAGGTGCCCAAATCGGCTACCTCGCCAAACTCCAGGACAAAAGCGGCACCACCACCTACGAGCGCGACGCCTTCGGCCGCATCCTCAGTAAAACCCAAGCCGTCAACGACAACCCCGCCAGCCCCAGCACCTACAAAACCAGCTACACCTACAGCACAGCGGCAACCGGCGCTGGAATTACGAATAGGGGCGAGCTGTCCAGCATCACCTACCCCAGCGGCCTGAAGGTTCACTACACCCGCAGCCCAAGCGGCCAGATCAGCGCCATCAGCACCCAGGTGCCCGGCACCGGCAAACCCATCACCCCCTTCGTCAGTGGCCTGAGCTACACGGCTCTGGCCCAACCCAAAGCCTGGAGCTGGACATTCAACGGCGACGCAGCCACCCGAACCTTCGACACCGATGGCCGCATGACCAGCAGCGAGCTGGCCAGCTACAGCTTTGATGCCGCCAGCCGCATCACTGCCATCACCCAACAACTCTGGGCCAGCCGCACCGTCACCCAAACCGTAGGCACCGGCACTGCCACGGTGACCCAGGACTACAAAATCCCGCAGACCTGGCAAGCCACCTACGACAACCGCAACCGGTTAACAGGCTTCACCCGCGCAGGCTCTGAAACCCGCTACACCTACGACGCCAACAGCAACCGCCTGAGCGCCATCGACAAAACCATCAGCGACACCAACGGCAATGGCACCTTTGACGTACCCGACACAGCCCTGACCGCCAGCCAGACCCTGACCATCCAGCCCACCAGCAACCGCTTGCTCGGCTTTGCCCAAACCATCACCAACGTCAGAGGCACCCAAACCCTCAGCACAACAGCCGCCAGCGTCACCTACTCAATAGACGCCAACGGCAACCTCACCAGCGACGGCCTGCGAACCTTCGAATACGACGAATCCAACCGCCTGGCCAAAGTCAAGATACTGAAAGACGGCGAAGCCGCCAGCATCAAGTATTTGTACAACGCACTGGGCCAACAAGTCTTCAAAAGCGAACCCAAGCCCGAGCAATTGCTACCCAACCAGACCGAGCTGGGCAGCAGCTTCATCACCTGGCTGAAGAACAACTTTGGCTGGCTGTATGCGCAGGCGCAGACGGATGCGAGCCTGGGTAGTGCCTACATGTATGCGGATGGGCAACTGCCCAGCTGGGCCGTGCTGGGCGAATACGACAACGGCAGTGCATCGGGCACCGGCAGAACCGAATACATCTGGCTGCCCACAGAAGACGGCAGCGCCATTCCGGTGGGCATGTTCAGAAACAGCAAGTTCTTGGCGATTCACCCGGATCACCTGGGCTCACCGCGGCTGATGACCGACAGCACCAACAAGGTGGTGTGGCAGTGGGCTTACTCGGGGTTTGGGAATAACAAACCGATGGGGGTGTTGAAGCCGACGGCCAGTGCGACGGCGGCGTTCACGAATCAGCCCGTATTGCTGTCTGCGCCTGCGGTTGCTGCTGTGTTGGATTTGAGGTTTCCGGGGCAGATGGCGGATGAGGAGACTGGGCTGTTTCTCAATCATTTCAGGTCATATCGTCCGACGGATGGGGCCTATACGCAGATGGATCCGATTGGGCTGGCGGGTGGGGCGAATAGGCGCGGATATGTGGAGGGGAATCCCTTAGGATTTATTGATCCTATGGGCCTTCAAACTGGTGGAATGGGTTTCCCGAACTTAGAAGGTGAGTTCAGAAATTATCAGGAAACTCTGATAAACACCTACACAGAAGTCTTGCTATTTGCAGCTACAGATGGAGCATTTGGTATGGCGGCAAGGGCGATGCAAGCGCACAGAGCTGCAAAGGCTGCTGAAGCAGCGCGTGATGCTGCAGGTGCTGCGGGTTATAGGAACTATGCGACCTATAGCGGCGGATCCAAGGATGGGACGGTTGTTGTTGGAAGGTCCCGTAATCCCCAAGGCTGTGCAGAAGACGATATTGCAAGACAACTAGGCTCAGACGCTCAAATGACAAAGGCGTTTGGATGGCGAAGAAGCAATAAGTCTGGGGAAGTCGAGTGGACCGAGATTCCAGTTTGTTTCAGTTGCCAAACGAAATACCAGCCATTTCAGTTTCCAAAGGATGTCAAAGCTGCACCTGGTGGTGCCTGGAGGAAATGATGAAGTCGATAGCTGAAGTTGAGATTGGCCGTATTACCTGGGACGATTTGAGGTCAGCAGGAGGGTTTGCTTCCACGATTCCAAAAGCCCTCGCGGATCTTTATGGAGCATCGACTCCAGAGCAGGCGCAAGATGCTTATTGGCGATTGGAAAACCATGTCGTGGTTCAAGGTCAGCTATATCAAGCGGCCGAACAAGTCGTCTCGGTCTTACTAGCGATGTTGAGCGAAGAACGGCCAAGGCATGTGCGTATCAGTTCGCTTGAGTTGCTGCTCCAGATATTGATGGGAGAACCACATACGCAGGAACTTTCCTTGGGCAACGCCAATTTAGCCGAGAGATGTAGGAATAAAGCTAAAGAAGGACTTTGGACTCTGTACAAGGAACTTCACCAGGGTGAGCGTGAAGCTGCTAGAGAAATTCTGGACGTTATTGAGGATTGTCGCGGCCGCCTAAGTTGCTTTGATCAGGCAGTCCCGTAGTTCAAGTTAGTGCTTTAAGTCTTGGCATTTATGCATCAAATACGCCACCCGCCCCTGTAGAACCAGCTCAAGCAGCTATTAACTTCGTAGCGTTTAGCGTGTCCTCCCAAACCCAATCGACTGCCTGTGGTGGCCGCATGACCGCCAGCGAGCTGGCCAGCCACAGCTTTGATGCCGCCAGCCGCATCACCACCATTACCCAACAGCTGTGGGCCAGCAAAACCGTCACCCAAACCGTGGGCACCGGCACTGCCACGGTGACCCAGGACTACAAAATCCCGCAGACCTGGCAAGCCACCTACGACAACCGCAACCGGTTAACAGGCTTCACCCGCGCAGGCTCAGAGACCCGCTACACCTACGACGCCAACAGCAACCGCCTGAGCGCCATCGACAAAACCATCAGCGACACCAATCTGAATGGCACGTTTGACGTACCCGACACAGCCCTGACCACCAGCCAGACCCTGACCATCCAGCCCACCAGCAACCGCTTGCTCGGCTTTGCCCAAACCATCACCAACGTCAGAGGCACCCAAACCCTGAGCACCACCGCCGCCAGCGTCACCTACTCAATTGATGCCAACGGCAACTTGACCAGCGACGGCCTGCGAACCTTCGAATACGACGAATCCAACCGCCTGGCCAAAGTCAAGATATTGAAAGATGGCGAAGCCGCCAGCATCAAGTATTTGTACAACGCCCTGGGCCAACAAGTCTTCAAAAGCGAGCCCAAGCCCGAGCAATTGCTACCCAACCAGACCGAGCTGGGCAGCAGCTTCGTCACATGGCTGCAAACCAACTTCGGCTGGTTGTACGCGCAGGCGCAGACCGATGCGAGTTTGGGCAGTGCGTATGTATATGCGGATGGGCAACTGCCGAGCTGGGCCGTGCTGGGGGAATACGACAACGGATCAGCATCCGGTACAGGAAGAACGGAATACATCTGGCTACCCACAGAGGACGGAAGCGCAATACCAGTCGGCATGTTCAGAAATAGCAAGTTCTTTGCGATTCACCCAGATCACCTGGGCACGCCCCGCCTGATGACGGACAGCACCAACAAGGTGGTGTGGCAATGGGCTTACTCGGGGTTTGGGAATAACAAGCCGATTGGCGTTCTGAAACCTACTACAAGCGCGACGAGTGCGTTCACAAATCAGCCTGTTTTGCTTTCTGCGCCTGCGGCGGTTGCGGTGCTGGACTTGAGGTTTCCGGGGCAGATGGCGGATGAGGAGACGGGACTCTTCTACAACACATACCGGTCTTATCAACCAAGTCAGGGGCGCTACCCACAGGCGGATCCAATCGGACTTTCTGGGGGCGCAAATCGGTTTGGATATGTAGGTGGAAACGCACTTAGTTTTACGGACCCTATGGGACTTCAGGCAATACCAATTCCACCAATACTGATGCCCGGGGTACCCAACCCAACTTTCGATGCGCAAAGAGAGCTTATTGATCGCATGCGTAGAAGAGGAGGCGGTGATGAGCCCGAAGAAACATATCAAACATATACACGCTATCACCCACTAACGGGTGATTGCTACTCGGGTCGAACTTCTGGATATGGGAGTCCTGAAGATAACGTTAGAAACCGCGGCTTTGATCAACCTTTGCTAAATTCCGAGGGCTTTTTACCTCCCGTTTTAGATAGATCATCGACGAGCTACAGCGCTGTTCGTGGACGAGAACAGCAACTTATTGAGTTGAATGGTGGAGCGCGCAGCACTGGAGGAGATTCCAGAAATGCAATTAACGGAATCTCGCGATTTAATCCTCGTGGCCCGATATATCGCTATCAGGCCACTAGTGAATTCGGTACGCCTGTCCCTGCAGGTAAATGCACATGTAAATAGTCACCATGAAAAAAGAGCAGCTATCCCCCGAGAACTACGAGCGCCTGAAAATATTCATTGGAAAATTTTTCGACTGGTACGAGGCAAGCCCTGGTATGCCGCCGGAGATTCATCCTCTTTACGTACTCGAAGCAACTGAGAAAACTTCTCCGTCAAATGCAAAAAGAGGGGTGCAAATGGCGGTCAATGACATCATAGAAATGACTTCGAAATGGAAGCTAGAAAGAGTTTTAGAGGCCGATGCAAAATTTGCCACGGCGGGCGGCTGCACACTGAGTGAAGTCCGACTCGAGTATTCAAAAACATTTTTTAAAATACTTGAGCGCGGTTTAATTCGTTCTGAAACTGAGTATTACTTAGTCAAAGGTATAAGGGACGGGAACAACTTCCAAGCCAAAGAAACAAAAGGTGCTCAGATTGAAGGACTGCTAGCAACGTTCGAAGCAAACTTGGTAACGGCCTTGAAAAAACCATGAGTGTTTAGGCTCAGATCGTGAATCCACCAAGACAGCATCCAACTTGTCATGCAACGCGCCTGCGAGTCTTGGCATTTATGCATCAAATGCGCCATCAGCCCCTGTAGAACCTGCTCAAGCAGCTATTAAATTCGTAGCATTTAACTTGTCCTCTCAAACCCAGTCGACGGCCCTGGATCGCCGCATGACCAGCAGCGAGCTGGCCA
Source organism: Comamonadaceae bacterium (assembly GCA_013297875.1). GTDB lineage: Bacteria > Pseudomonadota > Gammaproteobacteria > Burkholderiales > Burkholderiaceae_C > JAAFIW01. The sequence continues at coordinate 34,942 of JAAFIW010000017.1, forward strand.
GCTACAGCTTTGACGCCGCCAGCCGCATCACCGCCATCACCCAACAACTCTGGGCCAGCCGCACCGTCACCCAAACCATAGGCACTGGCACTGCCACGGTGACCCAGGACTACAAAATCCCGCAGACCTGGACAGCCACCTACGACAACCGCAACCGTTTAACAGGCTTCACCCGCGCAGGCTCTGAAACCCGCTACACCTACGACGCCAACAGCAACCGCCTGAGCGCCATCGACAAAACCATCAGCGACACCAACGGCAATGGCACCTTTGACGTACCCGACACAGCCCTGACCACCAGCCAGACCCTGACCATCCAGCCCACCAGCAACCGCTTGCTCGGCTTTGCCCAAACCATCACCAACGTCAGAGGCACCCAAACCCTGAGCACCACCGCCGCCAGCGTCACCTACTCAATTGATGCCAACGGCAACTTGACCAGCGACGGCCTGCGAACCTTCGAATACGACGAATCCAACCGCCTGGCCAAAGTCAAGATATTGAAAGACGGCGAAGCCGCCAGCATCAAGTATTTGTACAACGCCCTGGGCCAGCAAGTCTTCAAAAGCGAGCCCAAGCCAGATCAACTACTACCCAACCAGACCGAGCTGGGCACCAGCTTCATCACCTGGCTGAAGAACAACTTCGGCTGGCTGTATGCGCAAGCGCAGACGGATGCGAGTTTGGGCAGTGCGTATGTGTATGCGGATGGGCAATTGCCGAGCTGGGCCGTGCTGGGGGAATACGACAACGGATCAGCCAGCGGCACGGGAAGAACCGAATACATCTGGCTGCCGACGGAAGATGGCAGCGCAATACCAGTCGGCATGTTCAGAAATAGCAAGTTCTTTGCGATTCACCCGGATCACCTGGGCACGCCCCGCTTGATGACGGACAGCACCAACAAGGTCGTGTGGCAATGGGCTTATTCGGGGTTTGGGAATAACAAACCGATGGGGGTGTTGAAGCCGACGACCAGTGCGACGAGTGCGTTTACCAATCAACCGGTGTTGCTGTCTGCGCCTGCTGCTGCGGCGGTGCTTGACCTGCGGTTTCCGGGGCAGATGGCGGATGAGGAGACGGGACTCTTCTACAACTACTTCAGGAGTTACATGCCGAGCCAAGCAAGGTATGGCCAAAACGACCCTATCGGCCTCGATGGCGGCGCGAATCGGTTCATCTATGCAAGTGCAGATGGAATCAATAAATTTGATCCGTGGGGTCTAGAAACCTGTCTGCTTACGACGGTTGGTCCAGGCGGCATTCGAGATCACGCCGCAGTGTTCACCTCGCGCGGCGCTGGCAAAGGTAAGCCCGCGATATACGACCCCGCTGGTGCATTTAGCGCGGCAAACAAAGGCGGCAGTGGTGACATCGTTACTGGTAGCGCGGCCAGCATGCAGAAGTTCCGGGACTTCCACAAGTCACAGCCAGTTGAGACAACCTGCAAAAACACCTCTCAGGCTGAAGAGGAAAGCATCATTGACAAAGCGTCCGAACTCCCGTCGGCTGCGCCATTTCAGTGTGCCGTTCGCAGTTCTGAGGCATTGAGCGGGCATCCGTCCTTTCCCAACGTCAAGCCGGGAACGTTCTGGCCAGGCAACTTGCAGCGCCAACTGAAGTAAAGCCGTGGATATAACCTTGGAAAGTGCGGCGGTCTACCTGTTTGGTCTTGTTGGCTTCGCTGCGGTTGGTCTCTTACCGTATCGATCCTGGTTGCTGATGTTCGACGTAGCAAAGAGTCAGGTGCCGCAAGTGCGAAAGCGCTCTGTGTTTGTCATCGCGGCGCTGGTCTGTGCAGTTGCGCTGTGGGGCGATCTTCAGATCGGAAGCCGAGTCTTTGGTTGCCTCACAGCTGCTTACTGTGGGCCGGGTGCTGCCAGTGGCTGGGGATATCTTGCGATGCTCGGTGTCGTCTATGTTGTCTTTGAAGCGGCGAGCTATCTGTTGCGAAAGGCCTCGCTCCTAATTAAATAGCTGCTCCAGCAATTAATCCCTGGGCTACTGACCGGTTTAATCCCAAATCGACGTTCCCGCATCAACCCTTCCGGCCCTTAGCCGCAGCCTTCCCATCCGCATCCTTACCCTCTTTCGGATGCACAAACCCAATGGGCCGCTTGTGCGGCTCGGGCGGTGTCTTCAGCTCCTTCAACTCCTCAAACACCCGGCGCAGCGCCGCCCGCGTGTTGCGGCTAAACATGTCGTGCTGCATAGCCAGCGATTCCGTCTTGTCCTCCAGCTCAGCCAGCCGCTGAGCCAGCTCCTGATGCGTTGCAGCCAGCTCACGCAGCCTGACAAACGCCCGCACCACATACACCGACACTGCCACCGCACGCGGTGAGTTGAGCAACGTGGCGGCCATGATGGCGCCGTGCTCGGTGAACGCATAGGGCAGGTACTTGCGGTGCTGCCCCCGCCCGGTCTTTAAGGTCGCAAATTGCGACCTTAAAGAAGCCTGCTCATCGGCAGTGAGCTGAAACATGAAGTCAGCCGGAAAACGCACCAGGTTGCGCTTGAAGGCCTCGTTAAAACGCTTGGTCTCTACCTCGTACAGCGCTGCCATGTCGTAATCCAGAATCACCCGCTGGCCGCGCAGCGTGGCAATGCTCAGGGAAATGCTTTGCACCGCTGGCGCGGGCACATCACCCGCGCTCATCGCGCAGCCTGCGCTACGCGCTTGGCCGGCACCTTGGCAGGGGGAGCCTTGGCAGCCACCGCCCAGCTTAGCCGTGGCACGAGAGACATCCCAGCGGCGCGTTTGGTACTTGATGATCAAACTCTCCAGCACCTCTTTCACCACCGCCTGCTCCTCGGGCGGCAACTGATCAATGGCCTCGAACTGCAAGCGCAAATCCTCGGACGGGTCGCGCTCTGTTGCCTCAACACAAACAGCCAGGGGTCTATCAAACAGCCAGGGGTCAGGTCTTGAAATATTAAATTCAATTTGCCTAATCGCTCTTAATTCAATAGCTGCCCCAGCAATCAATCCCTGGGCTAGCGCCCGGTTTGCCCTAAAACTGGATGACCCTATGCCGTTTGACGGCATCGGGAATGCGGGTCTAGTCTTTCAACATCGCATTCACCAGACCGCCCAATCCGAGCGTTGCTCCATCGCTTGCACAACCCGCCATTCAGCAGGCAAACTCTCCCGGTGCGCGCAACCAGTCTGCCCCCAACCCGCCCGGCAAGGCATCAATTGCCGTTGTACCCAGCCGTTTGCAAGCAAAACAAGCCTCCGGCCCAGAGATTCATTGCTCAAGCAGCTACTGAATCCATAGCGGTAAGCACTACCCACACCTGGGCCACCACCTACGACAACCGCAACCGCCTGACCGGCTTTACCCGCGCAGGCTCCGAGACCCACTTTCAGTACAACTCCAACAGCAACCGTCTCACATCAATCGACAAAACCACCAGCGACACCAACGCCAACGGCAGCTACGACCTGCCCGACACGGCGCTTACCACCAGCCAGACCACCACCCTGGCGGCCACCAGCATTTGTCCACCAGCGCATCCAGCGTCACCTACAGCCTGGACGCAGCAGGCAACCTGACCAGCGACGGCCTACGCACCTTCGAATACGACGAATCCAGGAATTCAGAAACCGACGCCGAGTGCGACGGCAGCATTTACGAATCAAGCTGTGTTGCTGTCTGCGCCTGCGGTGGCTGCGGTGCTTGACGTGCGGTTTCGGGGGCAGACGGCGGATTGTTTTACAACCACTTGCGAAGTTATAGGCCAGCGGATGGGAGGTACAGCCAACTCGATTCGCTGGGACTGGCTTCAGGGTGGAATGGATTCGGGGACAAACCCCGCTTGGACAGGCTGCGCCTGTTGTGGCGGCGCAGCCTGCGCCGCACAGTTCCTGGCCACCTGACGCGCTACGGCGCGTGGGGTGTTAGCTTGTGCGGACCCGTGCCACACTGCGCTGCCGCTGTTTTAATTTCCTGGCTTTGGCAACGCCATCCATCTATTCGGAGCGCACACATGATCGAGTTCTATTTCCATCCGTCGCCAAATCCCATGAAGGTTGCGCTTTACCTGGAGGAAACCGGCGAGTCCTATGTGTCGGTGCCGATCGACACACGCACTGGCGAACAGCACAGCGATGCATTCAAGGCCATCAATCCCAACGCAAAAACCCCTGCCATGCGCGATGGCGAGATTCGCGTGTTCGACAGCACCGCCATGCTGCTGTACCTGGCTGAAAAAACGGGCAAATTTACTGCTGCGAACACGCCCGCTGCACGGGCTGAAATGTTGTCATGGCTGATGTTTGTGGCCACAGGCATTGGACCCTACTGCGGTCAGGCGGTGCACTTCAAACACTTCGCGCCCGAACCCAAGGCGTACGCCGTCAACCGCTACGACTTTGAAGCCTGGCGTCACTGGAACCTCATCAACGACCAGTTGGCCAAGCACCCCTACATGCTGGACGACGCGTACACACTGGTTGACATGGCTGTGTGGGGCTGGGCGCGGGCGATTCCATTCGTGCTGGGTGCCGATGCATGGGAGAAGCTGCCGCACGTCAAGCGGCTGCTGGATGAAATCAACGCGCGTCCAGCCGCCCAACGGGCCGAGGCCCTCAAGGCCAAATTTACCTTCAAGGCTGAAGTGGACGACGACGCGCGCAAGGTGCTGTTCCCGCAAAACGCGCGCTTGGCTACCTGAGGAACCTCTGCAAAACCCCTGACGGCCAGCCCAGACGCAGCCTCGGGCGCATCGCAGCGTTGAAAAACTCACCAATAGTCAAACTATTGGTTTCATTTTTCGCCTTGCGCTGCATCCCGATCTGCATTCGCGCTGACTCGCCAGAGGTTATGCAGAGGTTCCCTAAGACCCCAGCACGAACCAAAACGACACGAACCGAAATACCCGAACCTGAACACCCCAACCCGGAAACTCACCATGATCGATCTGTATTACTGGACCACGGTTGACGAAAAATCCACAGGCGTCCTGTTGGATCAGGATGCAGGTAGCGTGTTATGACTATCCGAGCGGTTGTTTTTGATGCCTATGGCACCTTGTTTGATGTGTATTCAATTGGCGCATTGGCAGACAAGCTCTATCCAGGTCAGGGTGTTGCCATCTCCGTCATCTGGCGCGACAAGCAAATCGAATACACGCGCTTGATCACCCTGTCTGACCCGCACGGCCCGTCTGGGAGCAAGCATTACCAGTCGTTTTGGGACATCACCCGGCTGTCCTTGCAATACGCGCTGGCACGGTTGGGTCTGGTTCAGACGGCAACGCATGAACACGCCCTGATGGCGCAGTACGCCCAACTGGCCGCGTTTCCCGAAAACCTCGGTGTTTTGAAGACCCTGAAACACCAGGGCATAACAACCGCCATTTTGTCCAACGGCAGCCCCGAAATGCTGCAGGCAGCAGTAGCGCATGCGGGTATGGCAGATCTGCTCAACCATGTCCTATCGGTGGACAGCGTGCGCTTGTTCAAGACCTCACCCGAGAGTTATGGCTTGGTGCAACAACACATACCGGTGCCAACCCAGGACATTCTGTTTGTGTCCAGCAATGCCTGGGATGCATTGGGTGCCACCTGGTTCGGATTTCAGACGCTGTGGATCAACCGGCAGAACCTGCCCCCGGAAACACTCGGGCCTGCGCCTACCTATGTGGGGACGCAATTGGGTCGGGTTCTGGAGATTGTCCAGCCATGATGCGGGTTGACATCAGCTCCGGTGCCGATTGCCCCAATACCGGTAGCGGCCGCCGCAGGCCGACCTGCAGGCAAGCGCAGCGCAGGTAAGCCTGCTCTGGGCCTTGCCAGCCCACACCATGACGGCCCACTTGGGCGAGTCCAACCGCTGTTTCTAGGATGAATGGTTCTGCCGATGCGATGGCAAACGCTGCCCGTCGTGCGACCCGTCGTGATTGACTACTTCGCCTCACCCAGCGCCTTGGCCAGGCCCGCGGTTTCTTCGCAACTGGCGCACACGGTTTGCAGGCGGGTCAGCTGGGCTTGGGCTTTGTCTTTCTGGCCGCTCTTGAGGTAGGCAATGCCCGAGTAGTTCAGCGCGCCTTTGTGGTTGGGGTCGAGTGCCAGGGCTTTGCCGTAGGCGTCAAAGGCCTGCTCGTAGCGATCCAGCCAGCGGTATGAAAAACCCAGGTAGTTGTAGGCGTCGGCGTTCTTGGGGTCTTTGGCGACCACCTTGCTGAAGCTGTCGACGGCTTGTTGCCAGTTCTTGGCATCAACAGCGGCTTTGCCGACTTTGAAATCGTCGACCTGTGCATTGCGTACCGGGGTGGTTTCAGTGTCGGCGGCAAAGCTGGGGCTGGCGCTGAGGGTGACCCAGGCGGCGCAGACCACGAGGTGTTTGAACGTGAAAGTAGACATGGAAAACTCCTTCAAGGGTTGAACAACATGCGTGAACGCCACGCATACCTTGAAGACGAAGGGGGTGAGAAATTGGATGCGGGGGCATGGGCCCCGAACGCGCACAACCCCGTCAGAAGCCGCAGAAACGAGAATTTCTTGGCAACTTCTGCGTTTGCGGCGTCCGTATCCCGCTGCTCACCACAGCTTGGCGCAATTGCCCCGGAGTACGACCTCGGCGCTGGGTGCCGCAGGGTTGGCGCTGGTTTCCTGGGTCACGATCAATTGCGTGACTTTTGACAGCAACTTTTCCGAGGTGTCGGGCAGTTGCGACGTGGCCGAGCCTTTGGCGGGCAGGGTGCCCAGCGCAAAGGCGGGGCCTTGCGGGGGCACGGCCCACAGCAGGTAATACTGTTGCGGTCGCGGGGGTGCCAGCGGGCCAATGAGCTTGATGGTCATGGTTTTGCCCTGGCGCAGCGAGCTGACCAGCACCTTGCCTTGGCCTTGTGCATCGGTGAGCAGCCCCACATAGCTTTGCGGCAGCTTCTCACCGCTGCGCATGGCGATCTGGTCTGTAGAGATAAAAGTGGCGGGAGCCCATAGAAAGACTGCTACAGCCGCTATCAATCCAGTAGCAATTCCGCTCAATCCCCAGGCTGCGGGGCGCAGCCAGCCCAGCCATCCGCTGGCGGTTGAGGCGCCGGCTGCGGTGGCACCGGCCTGTGCCACCGTGCGCTGCGCGATGCGCTGCCACACCTGTGGCGAGGGCTGCTGCGGTGCCACCACCTGGCCCAAACCACCCAGACCTTGCTCCCATTGGTGCACGGCCAGCCGCAGGTCGGCACGCTGCCCCAGCAGGTGCTCAAAGCGCCGCCGGGCACCGCCGTGCAGGGTGCCCAGCACATATTGCGAAGCCAGGTGCTCAACCAGCTGGGGGTGGCTGTATCTCATACGGCAGTCTGCCCGTCCAGACAGCTTTTGAGCTTGTCCAGTCCGCGGCGAATCCAGGCTTTTACCGAGCCCAGCGGTGCGCCCATTTGCGCGGCCACTTCGGTGTGCGTCAGGCCCTGGTAGTAGGCCAGCGCCAGGCTTTGCCGATGGCTCGCGTACAGGCTGGCCATGCACTGCTCCACCTGCAGCGCCCGGCTCGCCTGGGTCAGCAGATCCAGCGGGCTGGCCGCAACGTCGTAGCCAGTGAGGTCTGCGTCCTCTTCCAGCCCCACGGCGTCCAGGCTGCCTGTATCGGCATCAGCGCCCAGCATCGTGTCTTCTTTCAGCCGGGCGCGGCTGCGCAGGGCGTCTAGTGTCTTGTTGCGCACCACGGCAATCAGCCAGGCCATGGCCTGGCCGTCCTGGCCCTGGTCAGGTTGGCCCAATTGGTAGCTACCGGCACTTTTCCAGATTCGCACAAACGCCTCTTGCAACACATCTTCCGCCGCATGGTGGTTGTTCAACATACGACAAGCCAGGCCAAACAGATGCGTGTGGGTGCGCTCGTACAGCTGGGCAAAGCAGGCTGCGTCGCCGCGCGCGGTGGCAGCAATCAGCTGCGAGAGGTTGGCGGGGGCCGAGGGCATGCGGCGCGAGGATTGGCCGATCAGCGGCAACGCAGGGGCAACAGATTCGGCGGCACGTCGGTCCGGTTCACGCCGCGCGCCACCATGCCCTTGGGTGCGCCGGCATTGCCGCACACCCAGGCCACCGGCACGATTTGCGCGTCTTCCACCACGCCGGGGCGCAGGGTGACGGTTTTGCCTTTGATGGCACCGCTGGCCCGGTTGCCAAACACCACATGAATTGCGCCGTCTTGCAGGGTGACCGAGCTGACCAGGTTGCTCACAATTTTGTTGGCATCGGGCACTTCGGCCGATGCGTTGTCCGCATGTATTTCTTTGGTCGCAGCCCAGCGGGCCGCCACGGGGCGCTTGACCAGATCGGCTAGCGGCAGGGCCTCGTCAATCTGCTCACGGGCGATTCTGTCGAAGTAGCTGGGCAGGGCGATCAGCGCCAGAATGGCCACGATGGCGATCACCACCATGAGCTCGATCAGCGTGAATCCGCGTTTGAAGAAAGAGGCGTTCATGGCCGGATGATAAGAGCCGATGCATGACGGCTTGCCAGCACCGGCAAGCCAGCCTCAGGGAACCAGCGGTTGCGCAGCCGAGGGTGCCGGCGGGGCATTGCCCGTGCCCAGCACGCGGCGCGCGCCATCAAACCGGGTACGCCAGTATTGGTTGCCCATGTCTTCCACCCGCACCTGCGAGCCCGAGCGGGGTGAGTGGATGAACTTGCCCTCGCCCACATAAATACCCACATGGCTGAAGGTGCGACGCAGGGTGTTGAAAAATACTAAGTCGCCAGGTTGCAACTCGGCTTTTTCTATTTTTTGGGTGGCGGCCGCTTGCTGGTCGGCCGAGCGGGGCAGCAGCAGGCCCACGGTTTGCTGGTACATGGCCCGCACAAAGCCGCTGCAATCAAAACCGGTTTCCACCGAATTGCCACCACGCTGGTAGGGCACGCCCAGAAAGCCCATGGCGTTGACCACCAGCTCGGAGGCGCGGTTGGTGACGGCTTGGGTGGCCTGCTGAATCTGGCCGACCAGGCCTTTTTCAGCCAGGAAGCTGCCCATATCGTCTTCGGCCGGGGCCGCTTGCGCTGACGGGGCCACCACCATGCCGGTGACCAGCACAGTGGCTGACAGAATGAGGGCATGGAGGTTAAAGCTGGGGCTTTGCATGGATGCGGAGAATACCCCAGCTTGAGGTGGGCGCGCAAGTTACTTCATCTGTTTTCTTGAAAAGTGTTTTAACTCTATGATTTTCATCAATATTTTCAGATTTTTGATGCCAAAAAAGCCTGCAGTGGTTTTTGCTGTGACCGGGCTTTTGGCCGCACTCGGTGCTGTGCACGCGCAAACCGCGCCCAGCTTGCAAGCCGTAGCCACGGGCCTGGACAGACCCTGGGCGGTGGCGTTTTTACCCGATGGCCGGTTTGTGGTGACCGAGAAAGCCGGGCGCATGCGCGTTGTGGCGGCTGACGGGCGCGTGGGCCCGCCGCTGGCGGGCGTGCCCGAGGTGGTGGCGCGTGGCCAGGGTGGCTTGCTCGATGTGGTGGCCGATGCGCAATTCGAGAAAAACCGCACGCTGTATTTTTGCTACGCCGAGCCAGGGCAGGGTGGCAGCAGCACCGCGCTGTCCAGCGCCCAGTTGTCGGCCGATGGCACCGCGCTGCAAGGCGTCAAGCGCCTGTTCAGCCAGCAGCCCAAGGTGGCCAGCAACCTGCATTTCGGTTGCCGCATCGTTCAAACCGCTGACGGCAAGCTGTTTTTGACGCTGGGCGAGCGCTACCAGCGTATGCAGGACGCGCAGCGCCTGGACAACCACCACGGCAAGGTGATCCGCCTCCAAGCCGACGGCAGCGTGCCGTCAGACAACCCCTTTCTGGGCCGCGCTGGCGCGCTGCCCGAAATCTGGAGCTACGGCCACCGCAACCTGCAAGGCGCCACGCTCGGGCCAGACAGCCTGCTGTGGACGCATGAGCACGGCCCGCAAGGCGGCGACGAGATCAACATCGCCCGTGCCGGCCGCAACTACGGCTGGCCCGTCATCACCTATGGCGAAAACTACGGCGGCGGCAAGATTGGCGATGGCATCACCGCCAAAGACGGCCTGGAGCAGCCGCTGCACTACTGGGTGCCCTCCATTGCGCCCTCGGGCATGGCGTTTTTAAGCAGCCCGCGCTACGGCAAATCTTGGCAGGGCAATTTGTTTGTAGGTTCGCTGAAATTCAACTACCTGGCGCGGCTGGAGCTGACGGGTGAAAAAGTGACACGCGAGCACAAGATCGAGGTAGGCCAGCGCGTGCGCGACGTGCGCCAGGGGCTGGATGGGCTGCTGTATGTGTTGACTGACAGCGAGCAGGGGCGGTTGTTGCGGTTGGTGCCTTGAATCGGCTTCAGCACCTAAAGAGCGGCAAAGTTGCGTGCGTAGATGTCGGGGTCGCCCGACAGCGCCTGCCTTTTCTTTGCTTCGCCATAGAAAAGTCAAGCAAAAGAAAGGCGACCCGGCAGTCCGGGTCGCTCCGCTTCGCTGCGGGTACCTTGCAGTGCTCAAACCCAGTGGGGTCACGTGCAAACTCGCCTGCGGCTCAAAAGGGAACCTCTGCATAAGTCCTTGTGGAGCTGTGGCGTGCCCAATTCTCGTGTTCGGGGGATGGGATGCAAGGCGTCTTTTTGCAGCCAATAGCGGTGCTATTGGCAATAAAAGCAACGCAGCAGACCGCCCGAGACCGCGCGATCACAGGCCGCAAGGACTTGTGCAGAGGTTCCCCCGCAGGTGCCCTGATCCACTGGGTTTTGCGCTCCTCAGCCCAGCCTGAACGGGGTTTCCTGGATACCCTGTTCAGTCCGAACGGAAATTTCAAACGGCATCGGGCCGGATCAATAACATCAGGCGATTCGGCATCTGACCGGTAAGCTGGCCCTGGGTCTTGCAGTTCACAATGTCTGGCTTATGAACGCTCTTCAAACCCTGGGTGTGCGCGGCCACACGAGCGTGCCGCCGCACATTTTGCCCACCCTGGTGCTGGCGCAGTTTGCCTGCACCTCGCTTTGGTTTGCGGTGAATGCCGTCATGCCCGACCTGCAACGCGACTGGGGTTTGCCTGCCTCAGCCGTGGCCACGCTCACCTCGGCGGTGCAACTGGGTTTTGTGGCGGGCACGCTGGTGTTTGCCTTGCTCATGCTGTCGGATCGTTTTCCACCCACGCGTGTATTTTTGGTCTGCGCCTTGCTGGCTGCGATGGCCAATGCTGGCTTGCTGCTGGTGAACGGGCGGCTGCCGGGCGATTGGGGGTGGTTGCTGGTGTTGCGGTTTGTGGTGGGTTTTTTGCTGGCGGGCATCTATCCGGTGGGCATGAAGATCGCGGCCAGTTGGTACCGGCAGGGCTTGGGGCTGGCCATGGGTTTTTTGATTGGTGCGCTGGTGCTAGGCACGGCATTGCCGCACGGGCTGCGAGCCCTGGCGGTCAGCGCCCTGGTGGGTAGCGTGCCGTGGCAGGGTGTGGTGGTGGCGGTGTCGGCGCTCGCGGTATGCGGTGGCCTGGCGGTGGGCATGCTGCTGCCACCAGCACCAGTACCGGTGGGAGCCCGCCCAGGTGTTGCACCGATTCAGATCAAGGCCCTGGGCATGATCGGCTCAGACCGGTTGCTGCGTGCCAGTGTGTTGGGCTACTGGGGCCACATGTGGGAGTTGTATGCGTTTTTTGTTCTGGTGCCCACGGTGGTGGCAAGCCGGGTGTACACCGAGGTGGCCGCCAGCGCCTGGGCGTTTGCGGTGATTGCAGCCGGGTTCATCGGTTGTGTGCTGGGCGGATGGGCGGCGCAACATCGCCGGGTTGTACAGGGCAGCGCACGCGTGGCACAGGTGCAACTGGCCACCAGCGCGGGCTGCTGCCTGGTCGCGCCCCTCATGCTGGTGGCACCTTTGCCTGTTTTTGCGGTGTGGCTGCTGCTGTGGGGCATGACGGTGGCAGGCGACTCGCCCCAGTTTTCAACCTTGACGGCCCAAAACGCACCGCCTGCCGTGGTGGGCAGTGTGCTCACACTGTCCAATTGCATCGGCTTTGCGATATCGGTGGTCAGCATTCAATTGTTTGTGGCCGCCGCACAGATCTGGCCGTTGGCTTGGGTGCTGCCGTGGCTGGCGCTGGGACCCTTGGTCGGCTTGTGGGCCCTGCGGCCCTTGCTGAGGGTTGGGACATCGGCCTAGCGCCGCCGCTTGGGTACACGCAGCACCCAGTCACCCTTACCGCGGTTGCAGCCAAACCAGGCATTCCACACCCGTGGGTCATTCAAGTTAGTCGCTTGGGCCAGCAGCGCAGACACCTGGCTCAGGCTGTAACCGGGTGAGCAACTGCCCGAATCGCGCGGGTACCACCAGTCGGCATCGCGAATGCCGTACTCGTCAAAGCTGGCATCGCCAAACGATGCGGGGGGCTTGTTATCAAAGTTCTTCACCGGGCCGACGATGGTCAGCTTGATGCTGCCTTCACGCACGTCAATTTCTGAAATTCGGGCATCGGGCGGCAGGTGCCGCGCCAGCACGTCCAGCACTTGGGTGGGTTGCTTGAGCCAATCGGTGGCACCTGCCAGCGGCGGATTCGCTGGCACGTTTTTGACGGCCAGATGGGGCGCAGGCTGATGGAGCAGCAGTGGCAGGGCCACGGCTGGCGGGCTGGCAGTGCCTGCTCCTGCGTGAGACCAACGCCGCTCAAGCCGGGTTTGCGTGGCGGGGTCGATAGCAGCTTCCAAAGCCACTGTGCCCTCATCTGCAAAGCTGGCGTAGTAGGTAAACAGGTTCACATCAACGGCATTGAGGGCGGGGCTGATCGCCGCGCGTGGGTAGCGCCAGCCACCGCGAATGCCTTCGCTGGTACACGACTGGTGCCGCATTGAGGTGTTGTCCACACCGCTTGGCACATACCACTCCAGGCGACCCGGGCTCCAGGCCAGCGCCAGGGGAAGCTGGTGCTGTGCGTACCCGGACATCAGTGCGCGGCAGTGGGCAATGGTCTGCCCCATGGTCATGCCCTGGAAATCCATGCGGGCTTGTTGCTTTTCTTGCTCGTGGCGCGCCTGCTGTTTGGCCTGCTCCTGGTTTTCTACCTGGCTGCGCCAAACACCAAAGGCTACGATCAACAGCAGCACAATGCCGTAAGGCAGGTGCCTCAGCCACGGCAGTTTGTGCATCGCCAATACCGCCTACCGTCTGCGCTTCTTCACTACTGCCCCAGAACCCGCCCGTTTCACAGCCACGGCCTTGCCTTTGGCCGACTTGCCACCTCGCGCAGACGGGGCCCGCGCTTTGACTTGCAGATACACCACCACCGCCTGTCCGGCCTTGAGTGCCGCACCGGCATTGGTTTTGTTCCACTGCGCCACATCGCCGGGGCTGACGTTGTAGCGCCGGGCCAGTGAGGTCACCGTGTCGCCCTTGCGTGCTTTGACGGTGGTGCGGCGGGTGACGATTTCGGGGGCCAGGCTGAGTTGACCGTTGTCGGCCACGGTCAAGGCCACATCGGTTTTGACGGTGGCCGAGCGCGAGACCAGCAAGGTGGAGCCGGTGCGGATCAGCATGCGCGGGGGGATGTTGTTGGCACTGCGCAGCTCGGCTTCGGTCATGCCCACGCGCTGGGCGGCGGCTGCCACGCTCAACGTGGCGGGTGCTGTCCAGGCGGTCCAGGTGGCATGCTGGCCGTTGCCGTGGGCTTGCAGGTTGCGCTGGAACACCTGGGCGTTGTCCCAGGGCAGCAAAATTTGGGGTGTGCCAGCGGCCAGGATGACCGGGCGGTTGGCCGCCGGGTTGAGTGCCTTGAAGTCTTCAATCTTCACATCAGCCAGCCGAGCGGCCAGGGCCACGTCAATGTCGCGGGTGATGTTCACGCTTTGAAAGTAGGGGTGGTTGTCGATGACGGGCAGCTCAGTGCGAAAGGCTTCGGGGCTGGCCACGATGTTTTTCATCGCTTGCAGCTTGGGCACGTATTGGCGGGTTTCGTTGGGCATGTTCAGGTCGGTGTAAGCCACGCCTTTGCCTTCTTTCTGGTTGCGCGCAATGGCGCGGCCCACGCTGCCTTCGCCCCAGTTGTAAGCAGCCAGTGCCAGGTGCCAGTCGCCAAACATTTTGTGCAGCTTTTGCAGGTAGTCCAACGCAGCGCGGGTAGAGGCCAGCACATCGCGCCGGTCGTCGCGAAACACGTTTTGCTTCAGGTCAAAGTGCGTGCCGGTGGCCGGCATGAACTGCCACATGCCAGCTGCTTTGGCGCTAGAGACAGCCTGAGGGTTGAACGCGCTTTCGATGAAGGGCAGCAGGGCCAGCTCGCTGGGCATGTTGCGCCGCTCCAGCTCTTCAACAATGTGAAACATGTACTTGCGCGAACGCTCGCTCATGCGCTGGATGTAGTCGGGCCGGGTGGCGTAGTACTGCTCGCGGTCACGCACCAGATCGCCTTGCAGGTCGGGCATGGCGTAGCCGCGGCGAATGCGGTCCCACAAGTCAACTGGAGCGGCCAGAGTTGCTACGTTTTGTGTAGCTGCTTGAGCAGGCTCTACAGGGGATAGCGGGCCGTTGGGTATGAAAGGGGGAATGGTGACGGCGACGCTGGGGGTGGTGGGTGCCGGTGTGCTGGCTATGGTGGACGTTGGGGCTGGCGCGGGGTTTGGGCTGGGTGTCGTTGCCTGGGTTGGCGCAGAGGCCGTGGGGGCATCTGTTTTGGGGCTGCTGGCGCAACCAGCAAGAAAAATGGCAAGGCAAAGGGCGGTGGCAATGGGTTTCATGAGCGGGCTTGGCTTTACCTGTAGTTGTTTTTCCATTCGCGCAGGCTGGCAAAAATGCCTGCCTCGTCGCGGGGGCCGCTGGGGTTGTGGGCCACAGCGGCGGCGATCACGTCAGCCTGGCGGCTGCGTAAAAAAGGGTTGATTTGAAGCTCTTGCGCCAGGGTGGAGGGCAGGGTGGGCAGGTCGGCGGCCCGAAGCGCCTGGCAGCGGGCTTGGTAGTCGAACAGGGCAGCGTTGCCGGGCTCCACGGCGCGGGCAAATTTCAGGTTCGACAGGGTGTATTCGTGAGTGCAGCACACCCGGGTGTGGCCGGGCAGGGCGGCCAGCGCGTCCAGAGAGGCCAACATTTGCGCGGGGGTGCCTTCAAACAAGCGGCCGCAGCCGGCCGAAAACAGCGTGTCGCCACAAAACAGCAGCGGTGAGCCCTGTTCGTCCGTGTTTGCATCAGCGCAGTAGTAGGCAATGTGGCCAGCGGTGTGGCCGGGCACGTCGATCACGCTGAATTCAAGCCCTAGCGCGTGCACGGTGTGGCCCTGGGCGAGGCGGGTTAGCGGCTCGGGAATGCGCTCGCGGGCGGGGCCATACACGGCGGCGCCGGTGGCTTGGCGCAACTCATCCACACCGCCGATATGGTCGGGGTGGTGGTGCGTCACTAAAATAGTTTGAAGTTGCACGCCGTGGGCTTGCAGCGCTGCCAATACCGGCTGGGCATCGCCAGGGTCTACGACCAACGCATGCTGGCCGTTGTGCAGCAGCCAGAGGTAGTTGTCAGAAAAGGCTGGCAGTGCAAGAAGTTTTTTCATCACGAACTGATTATAGAAATGCAAGATTGGTTCGAAACCCCACCCGGACGCTACCTGCTGGCCTGGGAACAGGCGCAGTTTGACGAAGCGGTGGTCGACATGTTTGGCTACCACGCGCTGCAACTGGGCCTGCCGCAGGTGCAGGGCCTGCGCACCAACCGCATGCCCCACCAATGGCTGGCGCTGGCGAAACAGCCTCTGGAAGCCGCGCCCACACACCATTTCATTTCTGATTTTTCAGCCCTGCCATTTGCCGAAAACAGCCTGGACCTGGTGCTGCTGCCCCATGCGCTGGAGCTCAACGCCGATCCCCACGCTACCTTGCGAGAGGTGGAGCGGGTGCTGGTGCCCGAGGGGCGGGTGGTGATTTGCGGCCTGAACCCAGCCAGCCTGTGGGGCCTGCGGCAGCGGCGGGCGCGGCTGTATCGGCATTTGGGGTTTGGCCAGTTGTACTTGCCGGAGGCAGGCGAATTCATTGGCTACCGGCGGCTGCGCGACTGGTTGCGCCTGCTCAGCTTTGAGGTGGATTCGGCGCACTTCGGCGTGTGGCGGCCCGCGTTTCGCGGGGAAGCCTGGCTGCAACGCTTTGAATGGATGGACAGCCTGGGCGAGCGCTGGTGGCCGATTTTTGGGGCGGCTTACTGCGTGGTGGCCGTCAAACGCGTGCGCGGCATGAAGCTGCTGGGCCCGACCTGGAAAAATTCACGCAAACTCTCGGGCTCGCCCGCTCCTGTTTCTGTAGCTGGTCGAGCCCATTCCACCTGGGCTACCAGCGATTTTGATCAAAAAACGGACTTATGAACCTCATTCACATCTACACCGACGGCGCCTGCAAAGGCAACCCTGGACCTGGCGGCTGGGGCGTGTTGCTCAAGCTGGGCGATACCGAAAAAGAACTCTTTGGCGGCGAGCGGGAGACCACCAATAACCGCATGGAAATGATGGCTGTGATTCAAGGCCTGTCGGCTTTGAAAAAGCCCTGCATCGTCACCCTGTTTTTAGACAGCCAGTACGTGCTCAAAGGCATCACCGAGTGGCTGCCCGGCTGGAAGGCCAAGGGCTGGCGCACGGCCGCCAAACAGCCGGTGAAAAACGTTGATTTGTGGCAGCAACTGGATGCGCTGGTGGCTGGCGGTGGCCACCAAATCGAGTGGCGCTGGGTCAAAGGTCATGCAGGAGACCCTGGTAACGAGCGGGCTGATGCGCTGGCGAACAAGGGGGTTGATTTGGCTCTGGGGCGTTGAATCATTCGCTATGAAATGAATAGCTGCTTGAGCAGATTTGGCCTGGGCGCGGCAGGCTTTTCGTTTGAAATGCTGCAACATAAACCTAACAGTCGCGCCCGCACACCCTTAAAGCCCCGCGTGTGATACCTCGTTCTGGCTGCTCACTGATACATTGCACCATGTCAAAAAAATCACTGTATTACGTCGTGGCCGCACTGGGCCTGGCCGCAGCATCGGGTGCCGCCTGGTGGTACCAGTCAAAACCCAAAGGCCCCACTGAAATCAGCGCGGCAGCACCGTCCGCCGCTACCGGGCCAAAAACCCCTGCTTCGGCCCCGCGCGCCTCGGGCGTGGAGGTGGCCCAGGTTGAAAAAACCCGTTTGCAAGATGACACCCAGGCCGTGGGCACCTTGCGCTCGCGCCAAAGCGTGATGCTGCGGCCCGAGGTGGCCGGGCGCGTGTCGTTGATCGGGTTCAAAGACGGTGCCCGGGTCAGCAAAGGCCAGTTGCTGGTGCAACTGGACGACAGCCTGCAAAAAGCCGAACTCAGCCAGGCCCAGGCCCAGGTCTCCATTGCGGCCGCCAACCTCAAGCGCAACCAGGAGCTGGTGGCGCAAAACTTTGTGGCCCAGCGCGTGCTGGACGAAAGCGCGGCCAATCTGCAGGTGGCGCAGGCGCAATTGGCCCTGGCCCAGGCCCGGCTGGGGCGCATGCGCATCACGGCGCCGTTTGATGCGACGGCGGGGATCCGCACCGTGAACCTGGGCGATTTTGTAAAAGACGGGGCTGACCTGGTGAACCTGGAAGACCTGTCCAGCATGTATGTGGACTTTCGCGTGCCCGAGCGCTTTCAAACCCGCATCAAGCCGGGCCAAAGTGTGGAGCTGCAGCTCGATGCGCTGCCAGGGAGGGCTTTCAGCGCAAAAATTGAAGCGCTGGATCCGCAGATTGATGCCAACGGCCGCTCGGTGGCGGTGCGGGCCGTGGTGGCCAACACGGGCGGGCAGGCCATTCAGCCACCGGGCGCGCGGCCTCCCGCCAATGCAGCGAGTGCGGCGAGTGCCGCCAATACAGCAGCCCCCCGCGCTTCAGCGCCTGGCAAACCACCAGTGGCCCAAACGGCTGGTGCCAAGCCCGCCGACGCCAAGGGCAAAGCTGCGCCCGGCGGTCCACCGGCGGGGGCACCGACCGGCCCGCTGCGCCCCGGCATGTTTGCCCGGGTGACGGCGGTTTTCTCCGTCAACGACAACGCGCTGGTGGTGCCCGAAGAAGCCATCGTGCCGCAGGCCGGGCGGCAGTTTGTTATCAAAGTTGTAGCACCTTCAGCAGTGCCTGGAACGGCGACAGCCGCTTTGGGGCCCGAAGTCACCACCGTGTCGCAGCGCCAGGAAGTCAAGCTGGGCAACCGGCGCGCTGGCAAGGTGGAAATCACCGAAGGCCTGAGCGAGGGCCAGACCGTGGTGGTGGCGGGCCAGCAGCGGCTGCAGCGAGACGGGACGGCTGTGCGCGTGGTTGACTTGACTCGACCCGGTGGGCCAGCTGGCCAAGGCGCTCCAGGTTCTGGTGGTGCTGGGGGAGCAGTCTCCGGGAATGTGCCCCCACCCCCACCCTCCCCCAGCAGGGGAGGGAGTCAGATCTCTTCCCCCAGCGGGGGAGGGAGCCAGACAGGGGCATCTTCGCCGACCCGCCCCACGCCCTGAACAATCGCTAAAGGAGCAAATGCCATGAGCCTGCCCGAATTGTCCATCCGCCGCCCCGTGTTTGCCACGGTGCTGTCGCTGCTGATTGTGTTGATTGGCTATGTGTCGTTCACCCGGCTGGCGGTACGCGAGTACCCCAAGATTGATGAGCCGGTGGTCACGGTGGAAACGCGTTTTGGCGGGGCCTCCAGCGAGGTGATTGAAAGCCAGGTGACCAAGGTCCTGGAAGACTCGCTGGCGGGTATTGAGGGCGTGGAGGTCATCACCTCGATCAGCCGCCAGGAGCAAAGCCAGATCACCGTGCGCTTTGCGCTCACGCGCGACCCCGATTCCGCCGCGGCCGATGTGCGCGACAAGACCGCTCGGGTGCGCCAGCGCCTGCCCCAGGGCATTGATGAGCCCGTGGTCTCCAAGGTCGAGGCCGATGCGTTTCCGGTGATCTGGCTGGCCATGAGCAGCGACACGCACAGCGCGCTGCAACTGACCGACATGGCCAACCGCATCGTCAAACCGGTGCTGCAAACCGCGCCGGGTGCGGCCGATGTGCGCATTTTTGGCGAGCGCAAATTTTCCATGCGCATCTGGCTGGACACCGACAAGCTGGCCGCCTACAAGCTGACCACGCAAGACGTGGAAGACGCCCTGCGCCGCAGCAACCTGGAGGTGCCTGCAGGCCGCATTGAAAGCCGCTTGCGCGAGTTCAACGTGACCGCCGCCACCGACTTGCAAACCCCGCGCGAGTTTGGTCAGGTGGTGATTCGCTCTGTCAACGGCCAGCCGGTGCGCATTGGCGATGTGGCCCGCGTGGCCCAGGGTCCGCAGAGCGAGCGCACCAGCGTGCGCCTGAACGGGCGCGATGCGATTTCGCTGGGCGTGATTCGCCAGGCCACGGCCAACCCGCTGGATCTGTCGGCCGGTGTGCGCAGCCTGATGGAAAAGATCAAGCTTGATTTGCCACCGGGTGTTGATGTGGCTGTGGCCAACGACAACTCGGTGTTCATTGACCGCTCGATCAAGGCGGTGTTTTCCACCATCGTGGAAGCCGTGGTGCTGGTGGCGCTGGTGATCTTTTTGTTTTTGCGCACCTTGCGCGCGTCCCTCATTCCGCTGATCACCATCCCCGTCAGCCTGATTGGCACCTTTGCCCTGATGGCGCTGGCCGGTTTCACCATCAACACACTCACCCTGCTGGCCCTGGTGCTGGCCATCGGCCTGGTGGTGGATGACGCCATCGTGGTGCTGGAAAACATTTACCGGCACATCGAAGACGGCATGGCCCCGTTTGATGCGGCCATCAAGGGCGTAAAAGAAATCGGCTTTGCGGTGGTGGCCATGACGCTCACGTTGGCCGCTGTGTATGCCCCGCTGGCCTTTGCGCCGGGGCGCACAGGCCGCCTGTTTACCGAGTTTGCACTGGCCCTTGCCGGGGCGGTGGTGGTGTCGGGTTTTGTGGCGCTGACCCTGTCGCCCATGATGTGCTCGCTGCTGCTCAAGCACAACCCCAAACCCTCGTGGTTTGACCGCACGGTGGAGCGCGGCTTGAACGCCCTGTCGCGCGGCTACTCGTCTGCGCTGGGCGGGTCACTGCGGCACAGGTGGTTGGTGGTGCTGGTGATGCTGGGCAGCGGTGCGCTGGCCGGCTGGCTGCTGTACACCGTGAAAAGCGAGCTGGCCCCGCTGGAGGACCGGGGCGTGATTCTCACCGTGATCAACGGCCCTGATGGTGCCACCCTGGACTACACCAACCGCTATGCCCAGGCGGTGGAAAAAATCGGCGAAAGCTACAAGGAATTTGACCGCGTGTTTGTGGTCAACGGCAACCCCACGGTGGCCCAAGGCAATGTGTTTTTGCGCGCGCTTCCGTGGGAAGAGCGCAAGAAAAGCACGCTGGAAATCGCCCGTGAAATAGGGCCCCGCATGGGCGGCCTGCCGGGTGTCACGGCCTTTGCCATCACGCCGCCATCGCTGGGCCAGGGCTTTCGCGAGCGGCCGGTGAATTTTGTGATCGTCACGTCGGATTCCTATCAAAACCTGTCGCAGGCCGTGCGGGCGTTTCAAGACGAGCTGGCCAAAAACCCCGGCTTTGTGCAGGTAGACACCGACCTGCGCCTGAACAAGCCCGAGATCAAGATGGAGGTCGACCGCGAGCGCGCCGCCGACATGGGCGTGAGCGTCGAAGCCGTGGCACGCGCCGTGGAAACAGCGCTGGGTGGCCGCAACGTCACCCGGTACAAGCGCGAAGGCGAGCAGTACGACGTGGTGGTGCAAACCACGCCCACTGGCCGCGACACGCCAGACGACATCGAAAAGCTGTTTGTGCGGGGCAAAAACGACGCGATGATTCCCCTTTCAGCCCTGGTGAAAATCCGCGAAGTGGTGGTGCCCCGTGAGCTCAACCACTTTGGTCAGCGCCGCTCGGCGTCCATCACCGCCAACCTCGCACCCGACTACTCGCTGGGCGAAGCCCTGAAGTTCATGGATGCCACGGCTGCCAAGGTGCTCAAACCCGGCTACGCCACCGACCTGAACGGCACCAGCCGCGAGTTCCGCAACTCCTCAGGCTCGCTGACGCTGGTATTCCTGCTGGCCTTGCTGTTCATTTACCTGGTGCTGGCCGCGCAGTTCGAGAGCTTTGTCGACCCCTTCATCATCATGCTCAGCGTGCCCTTGTCGATGGCAGGGGCCTTGCTGGCGCTCAAGTGGAGCGGCGGCACGCTGAACGTGTTCAGCCAGATTGGCTTGATTACCTTGGTGGGGCTGATCACCAAGCACGGCATCTTGATCGTCGAATTTGCCAACCAACTGAGAGAACAAGGTGTGAGCATGGCGGATGCCATCCGCCAATCCGCCAGTCAGCGTCTGCGCCCGATTTTGATGACC
The DNA here is from genome assembly GCA_013297875.1 of Comamonadaceae bacterium. Classification (GTDB taxonomy): domain Bacteria; phylum Pseudomonadota; class Gammaproteobacteria; order Burkholderiales; family Burkholderiaceae_C; genus JAAFIW01. The sequence continues at coordinate 56,229 of JAAFIW010000017.1, forward strand.
ACCGGTGCGATGGTGCTGGGGGCCGTGCCCCTTGCCCTGGCCACCGGCGCAGGGGCCGAATCCCGCGCACAAATCGGCTGGGTGATTGTGGGCGGCATGTCGCTGGGCACCTTGCTCACCATTTTTGTGGTGCCCACCATGTACACCCTGCTGGCCCGCAAGCATGTGCCAGGGCCGCACAAAGAGGTTGCCAACGACGACCCGCACGGCGCGCTATTGCCCGCCGCGCTGGCAGATCAGCGGCTTTGAGCGGGCACTGTCTACCTGAAAGTACAAACCATGCCCACATCAATCTATTGCCTGTTGCTTGCTGCCCTGCTGGCAATGGGTTCGGCCCCGTCCCATGCAATGACTGTGCAGGTGCAGGGCAACCAGGTGTTTGCCACCGGGCCCGTAGGCGACGATTTGCGCCAGTTTGAAGAGGCTTTTGCCAAAGGCGGCGTTGACACCGTGGTGTTCGTCAACTCGCCGGGTGGCGACTTGTGGACCGGTTTGCGCGTGGGTCGCCTGATTGCAGACAAGGGCTACAACACAGTGGTGGCAGGCAGTTGTGTGTCAGCCTGTTCCATCATGTTCATGGGCGGCAAAGAGCGGCGGTTTTCTGACGCGGTGCGGGCCAGCCAGACCTTGATTGGTATCCACGGCGCGCACGACAGCGAAACCAAACAGGTGATTGCCACCTTGCAGCCGCAAATTTTTGCGTTTTACAAGCAGCGCATGGGTGACAAGTTCAACGCCCAGGCGATGAACCAGGCGCTGTACGAGATGCAAGACTCCGGCGCGCTTCTGCGGGTGTTTGACCCCGTTCGAAACGCCAAAACGCTGCCCTATCACTGCGTCAGCGGACAGACACCACGCGACAAATGCACCACCCTGGCAGGTGCCGATGCCATCAGTCTGGGGCTCATTACCCACACCGATCTGGTCAAGCTGGATTTACCAGCCAGCTTCACCGCCACACCGACCGCGATGGGCAAACCGCTGGAGGTGCTGCTGGCTGACTTGCCCGCTTACTACGCCGAGCTGGCCCGCACCCAGTGCACCGCTGAGCCGTGCCGATCAGCCACCCTCAAGCGCCACGAGCTGGCTGAAAACCGCGCCATTGCCACGCCCTTGCAAGGCCCGGGCTACGGCTTTTCCGCCAATGCCGACTCACCGACGGTAGCTGTGGTGCGAGCGGTGTACCAATGCAACCACGACACCCGACGCCCGGTATCGCTGTGCGAGCCCCAGGTGGTTAACCAGTACGACATTCGCCCGCAGTTCCTGGCGGCCCAGGCCTCGCACGCCACAGCCCTGTCGCAGCTGAAGGTGCCGGCCGACAAGTTTTATGCCAACGAGGAATTTGGCGGTGGTTTGAGCAGCGCCACCGGTTTTCGCACGCAGAAATTGTCCGATATCACGCCCAGCAAACTGGACGGTGTGGCCCTGATTGGCACCCAGGAACTGGCCCGCGCGCTGCTGTCAGCCAAACCCCCGACCGTTGTTGATGTGATGGGCTTGTTCGAAACCATTCCCCAGTCGGTTGCACTCGTGGGTGCCGGTGTGGCGCTGGAAAATCCGGAACAAGACGCCGAGTTGGAAAAGCGCATTGGCGCGCTGTTAAACCTGCTCGCACCGGACCGCGCGGCACCCGTGGTGTTTTTTTGCGCCGGGCGCAACTGCTGGCAATCGGTCAACGCCGCCCTGCGCGCCACCAAACTGGGCTACACCCAGGTTCAGTGGTACCGAGGAGGCCTGGAAAGCTGGGTGGCAGCCGGCCTGCCCACCGCAGGCGTGGTGCTGCGGGCTGTCGCGCGGTAGAGCAGGGGCGTTGATGCTTGGAGTTGCTATTGTTTGTATAGCTGTTTGAGCAATATATACCTGGGCGAGATGCTGTTTTGAATATGAATTGAACGGTTTTGCTCCCTCTCCCGCTGGCGGGAGGGGGCGGGGTGAGGGATTGAGCGTTCCAGCCGTCATGTTTTTTGAAACGCTCAATAATTGGCAGATACCCATTGCCGCGAAGGGAATAAGCACCTCGCTTAGCCTCGGGGCTCCATCCCAGCCCACCCAACCGAAAGCCCCCATGTACGACCTCTTCAAACTTCTTCACCTCATCGCCGGCATCGTATGGATGGGCGGCATGACCGCGCTGCTGTTTGCGCTGCGCCCCGCCGCCATGAAGGTGCTGGAACCGCAACTGCGCGCCCAGCTCATGGCCCAGGTCTGGCAGCGCTTTTTCCTGGTGGTGCTGGTCTCCATCGTGCTGCTGTTCACTACCGGCACCAACCTGTACACCACCGCCTTCAAAGCCGCCAAGGCCGCCACCGGCGCAGGCAGCGTGCCCCTGGGCTGGAACCTCATGCTGGTGCTGGGTCTGGCCATGATGCTGATTTTTGGCCACATTTACTTTGCCGGTTTCAAGAAATTCAAGCGGGCTGTGGCGGCAGCCGAATGGCCGATCGCCGCCAAAGCCGCAGCGCAGATTCACACGCTGATGCTGACCAACTTTGTGCTGGGCTGGCTGGCGATTGCGGCGGTGCGGCTGGTGCGCTAGCCCGGATATTTCAGCGTGACCGTCTTTTTGCAAGCTTTTCTCCTGTGATGCGGATCGCTTTTGCTCAAATCCAATTTGTACGCAGCAAAAAGACTCGACACCCACGGCATCGTTTTGGCGGGCGCAGGAACGCACGACCCTCGTCGCCAATGGCTCGGCCATTGGACTCCTCCTGTCGCACGCCCCTGCATCCCGCGAAAACGCGCCGTGGGTGCCGCCAAAGTGAAATATGCGGGCTAGGGTGGAGTTTGAACGACAAGTCGGCAATATATACGTGGGCTTACATCGACTCTGAACGCTTTTTCCGGCGCCCATAAAAAAAGCCGCATCGCTGCGGCTTCAAGACCTTGGGAACAAAGAGATATTTACTTGACGTGCTTGCCGATCAGGCCGGCCATCTCGAACATGCTGACCTGGGCTTTGCCGAAGATTTCGCGCAGCTTGGCGTCGGCATTGACCATCCGCTTGTTCACGGCGTCTTGCAGTTTGTTTTTCTTGATGTAGACCCACAGCTTGCTCACGATTTCGGTGCGTGGCAAAGGCGTTGCGCCCACCACGGCAGCCAGGGCTGCGCTCGGGGTCAAGGCCTTCATGAACGCAGCGTTCACGGTGCGCTTGGCTGCGGGGGCCTTCTTGGCTGCAGCCTTTTTCGCTGGAGCAGCCTTCTTGGCTGGTGCCGCTTTTTTGGCGGGAGCCGCAGCCTTCTTGGCAGGTGCCACTTTTTTCGCCGGCGCTGCCACTTTCTTGGCTGCTACTTTCTTGGCTGGTGCCGCCTTTTTAGCGGGCGCTTTCTTCGCAGTTGCCATGATGAATTTCCTTTTTGAAGTTGACGAATCACCAATGAAACCTGACCGACCACAAGCGACTGTTTCGGCTGCTCTTTTATTGGTAGCGCGATGCTACTAGAGAACAATCGTCTGTCAACGAAAAAATGAGGCTTTTTCATTGGGAAACCCTCTTTTTTGTGAGCAAAGCAAGCCCAGCCACGCTGGGTTTGCGGGGCTCAGCGTTTTCCAGACGTGCCAACAAGGATCATCACCACCCCAAAAATGATCACGCCACTGGCAAACCACTCGCCGCCAGTGACCACTTCACCTGCCAGAACCACCCCCAAAAACAGCGCAATCACGGGGTTTACAAACGCATAACTGGTGGCCAGCGCAGGCGAAGCATGGGCCAGCAGATACAGGTAAGCGCTGAACGCAATCAGCGAGCCAAACACCACCAGATAGGCCCATGCGGCCAGCGCCAAGGGCTGCGGTGGCCATTGCGCTTGTTCACCCAACACCTGAGAGATGGCCATCAACACCGCGCCACCACACAACATTTCGCTGGCAAAGCCGGCGGGACCTGGGGCCAGCGGCAGGCGCGTGGTTTGCAGCACCGAGCCCAGTGACCAGGCCAGGGTAGAGGCCACGATGAAGGCGATGCCCACCGGCGCAGCACCAAAACTGGCTCCGCGCACTAGCAGCAGCGCACCCACCACCCCCACCAGCATGCCCACCAGTTCCAATCGGCTGGGCCGCTTGCCGAACAGCAAGCCCCAGCCACACACCATCATGGGCACCACCGCAATGAAGGTGGCAATCAGGCCGGAGCCGATGTGCTGCTGCGCGCTGGCCACCCCGCCCATGCCGATGGCAAGCATCAGGCCACCGATGACCAAAGCGTTGCGCCATTGCAACCCTGTGGGTAGCGCCTGACGGCCATGGCGCCACAGCACCCAAGCCATCAGCAGCACGCCGGCCACCAGAAAGCGCGAGCCCATCTGAAAAAACGGTGGGAAGCTGACCAGCGCAAAGCGAATGGCCAGGTAGGTGGAGCCCCAGACCAGGTAGCAGGCCAGCAGCGCAGGAATCAGCAGGCGTGGCGCTGCCGGGTTGTGGGGTAGGGTGTGTGCGGCAAGGTGTGTCATGCCGTTGATGCTAGGTTGCCAAGGGCTTGAAGACCATGCAAACTTCACGGCGATGAGGCACGTTCGCCGTTGTTTTAAATGTCTATGAGCACTTTCACCGAAACATCTGAATTTGACAGCTACGACGCCAAAATTCTGGCCGAGCTGCAGCGCGATGCGCGCATCACCATGGCGCAGCTGGGTCGTGTCGTGCATTTAAGCCAGCCCGCCGTGACCGAGCGGGTGCGCAAGCTGGAGCTGTGCGGTGTCATACAGGGCTATCGCGCGCAGGTGGACTACCAGCGCCTGGGCTACGGCATACGCGCCATCGTGCGGGTCGGGCGCGCCGAGTACGCCCGCGTGGTCAAGCTGGTGGAGGGCACGCCTGAAGTGATCAATGCCTTTAACGTGACGGGCGACGACAGCTGGGTGCTGGAGATTGCGGTGATTGATGTGGCCCACCTGGACGCCGTGGTCACCAAGTTTTGTATCCTGACCGAGACTGCGACCTGCATCGTGCTCAGTGCCTTGCGCGAACATGCGCCGGTGCTGCCCGCGCGGCGCGACAGCATCAAACCCACCATCAAGAAAGTCACCGGAAGGTAGCCCTATGAAAACGATATCGACTTGCGATTTATGCGATGCCCACAAGGGTGACACCAGCGGCAACTTTCGCGTGTTGCCGCCGGTGTTTCGCAGCTTTGGCGGGCGCGCCGCGTTTCATGGCACGGTGGTGACCGTGAAGTGCTTTGAAGACAACTCACTGGTGAAGGCAGCAGTGGAGTCGCCGGGCGAGCAGCGCGTGTTGGTGGTCGATGGCGGCGGTTCGCTGCGTCGCGCGCTGCTGGGTGGCAACCTGGGTGCTGCGGCGGCGCGCAACGGCTGGGCCGGTGTGGTCATCGACGGCTGCGTGCGCGATGTGGCTGAGCTGGCCGCGCAAACCCTTGGCATCTATGCCCTGGCACCCATGCCCCTGCCCACCGAAAAGCGCAACGAGGGCCAGCGCGATGTGGCGGTGCAGATTCAGGGCGTGTGGGTGCGGCCTGGGGATTGGTTGTGCGCCGATGCGGATGGCATCGTGGTCATGACAGATGACCTGGCTGCGTTGCAGCCTGGATGACAGATGACTCGTACAGGGCAAGTGTGTTCGTCATCTGTCATGGCACGCCGCAGGCGGCAGTCATCTGTCATGGCTCCCGACATCAATCGTTTTGATACCCCACCTCCCGCTGATGACGCACCGCCAGCACCGTCACCACATCGGTTTTAGGGTGGTAGTGGTACAGCGCCAGGTAGCCCGAGCGGCCACGCGAGATGACCAATTCGCGTAGTGCGTGGAAGGGCTTGCGGACGCGGCGACCGATTTCGGGGTGGTTTTTCAGAATCTGTACAGCGTCGACGATGAGTTGCGTGGTTTGCGTGGCGGCCGCTGGGTCTTGAGCCAGTAGCAAGTCGGCCAGACGGGTGAGGTCGTCCAGCGCACGGGGCGCGTACTCAATGGTGCTCATCAACGCGATTTTTTGGCCGCCTTCGGCTTGGAATGATCGTGTACCTTGGCTTGGGGGCGCGCCGGGTTTTCGCCTTTGGCCTTGGCCAGGAAATAAGCGTGTACATCGTCGCCGCTGTAGCGAGTGTTGGTGGCGATGACCTCCTGGTAAGCAGCGTCCCCATCGCTTTCGAACTGCTGGCGCAAGGCCGCTTGATCCATGGCGATTTGCAGGGTTTCCACCATCAAGGCATGGGCGGTTTTGCCCTCGCGCGCGGCGGTGGCGGCGATTTGTTCTTTCAGGATGTCGGGCAATTTGAGTGAGGTGGTGGCATTCATGGCGAGCTCCTGACATTGGTAGGTGACACTTAGGTAACACCAATCGAATTGTGCACCGCTATTGCTTCTTGTCAACCCGCCCTGGCAAAGTCGCCAGCACCACCCCCGCCAGCGCCACGCCAAACGCCAACATCTGCGCTCCGCTCAGGTGCTCGCCCAGCACCCACACACCAACCAATGCAGCCGAAATCGGCAACATGACCGTGAACACGCCGCCTTGCGATGCGGGAATGTTTTTCAGGCCCGTCATCCACAACCACACCGTCCACACGCTGGCAGCCAGTGCGTAAAACACCAGCAGCAGCCACATGGGTGCTGACACGCTGGCAAAGTTGAAGTGCCAGGCCATGTAGGCCCCAAACGGTGTGACCAGCGCAAACCCCCACAAATTGACCAGCGAGGTGATGCGCTTGGGCCCCATCACACCAGTCAGGCGCTTGCCAATCACCGCATAAGCGGCTTCACAGAGCACGGCACCAAACACCAGCAGATTGCCCAACCAGGCGTTGCTGATGCCGGGGAGCAATTGAGCGGGTGGTTTTGAAGCCAAATTACCTCCCAGCCCATGCAAAGATTGCTCAGGCAGCTCGTTTTTTGATAGCGCCAGCAAACCAATACCCAGCGCCGCGCAGCCCACTGCCAGCCACACCCGGCCACTGATGCGCTCGCGCAGAAATACCCAGCTCATCAGCGCCACCACCGCCGGAATGGCCGCCATGATCACGCCTGCCGACACGGCGCTGGTCAGGCTCACGCCAAACAGCATGCAGATGGAAAACAGGAAATTACCCAGAAACGACTCCAGAAACAACAGCCGCTGGGTTTGCGGCGTCAAAGGCGCTTCGTCGGCCGGCTTTTTTAGCCAATGCAGCATGGCCAGCCCACCAATGCCAAAGCGCAACCAGGCCAGCAAAAAAACCGGAATGGCGGCTACTAGGGGTTTGGACAGCGCCACATAGCTGCCCACCAAGGACATGCTGAGCGCCAGGCAGCCATAGGCGATAAATCGGTTTGTCAAAATGCTTTGTCAATCTCTAAATCAAACTGGACGAGGTCGAATCACCCTAGAAACAGCAGTTGGACGCGCCCAAGTGGGTCGTGATGGGGTGGGCTGGCAAGGCCCAGAGCAGGCTTGCCTGCGCTGCGCTTTGCTGTGACGACGCAGGCTCTTGCCTGCTAGGAGGAGCAACGCCGCTAGCGCACGCCAGGGCGGCTCAATTGGGTGCGTAGCGTTATCACCCAGTTGGTGAGGTGGCTCAACGCTACAAGTGTTTGATTTCATTGGTAAAAATTACCGGGACGAGCGGTCAACTGCTGTTTCTAGGATCACCGTACCCGCAAGAAACCAATGAGCACTTTGAAAAACTGGAGCCAGGCAAGTTGAACCCAGATTTTCCATTAGGCGCACCTTCGGTGCTGTTTGGATTCCAACGGCGCATTTGCGGCCATTTTCGACCCTCTTCGTCGCCCATGGCGCGCGCCATGGGCCTCCTCAGTCGGGTCAAAACTGACTCGCAACTGCATCCGTTGTCTATCCAAACCCTAATGGAAATTCTGGGTTGAACCACTTCGATCACGGTGGCGTCTCGCTGCGCTGACAGCTTGACGGCGCTCGCTTCGGTGGCGAAATTTGGGCGGCTGTTGGGTTTCAGGAGGCGGATTCACGGCTGGATGTACAGATGTACGAATTCTGCCTGCCAACAAGCTCGCTACGGAACGACCTTCTCCTGAATTGCAATGTGACCCCGATTTTTCTTCGCGCCAGGCGGTTTTTAGGTCAAAGCAGCCACCAGCCCAGAGACTCATTGCTCAAGCTGCTATCAATTTTGATAGTGGTGTCAGCCTGTTCGAGATCACATCACCCCCTCAAACACCATCACATCCACCAATTCCCCCGCCGCCACATTCCCCTGGCCGTGGTGCAGCACCACCAAGCCGTTGCCGCGCACCATGGAGCTGAGCACGCCAGAGCCCTGGTTGGCGGCGATGCTGACGTGTAAGGAGCCGTCGGCGGCGGTGGAAACCCGCCCGCGCTGGTACTCGGTGCGGCCTGGCTTTTTGCGGATGGCGCTGTTTGCATGGGCTTTGAGCAGCGGCGGCGGCGCGGCGCTGGCCCCCATCAGGCGCAGCAGGGCAGGGCGCACCAGGGCCAAAAAGGTCACCATCACGGCCACGGGGTTGCCGGGCAGGCCAAACAAGACCGGGCCTGGGCTTGAATCAGTCAGTGAATCGCTATAATTTTCATAGCTGCTTGAGCAATATTCATATGGGCTGTTGGCACTTTTTGCTTGTAAATGGGGCGTTTTTCCTCGGGCCAGCCTCCCCACCGCCATCGGGCGGCCGGGCCGCATGGCGATGCGCCAGAAAGCCACATCACCCAGCTTTTTCATGATGGCCTTGGTGTGGTCGGCCTCACCCACGCTCACGCCGCCGCTGGTGATGATGGCGTCTGCCTGGTTGGCGGCCTGCACGAAGGCGGCTTCCAGTTGCGCAGGCTCGTCAGGCACCACGCCCATGTCGATCAGCTCGCAGCCCAGGCGGGTGAGCAGGCCAAACAAGACGTAGCGGTTGCTGTCGTAAATTTTTCCTTGCGGCAGGGGCTGGCCGGGTGGCAGATCGCCCAGGCTGACGATTTCGTTGCCCGTAGAAAAGTACGCCACCCGCAGGCGGCGCATCACTTGCACGTTTTCAATGCCCAAACTGGCCAGCAGCCCAAGTGCAGCGGGCACAAGCAGCTCACCTTTTTGTAGCGCCACTGCACCTTGGCGCAGGTCTTCCCCGGCGTGGCGGCGGTTGTCGCCGGGCCGCACCGTGCCAGCAGGAATGGTGATCTGCTTGCCCGATGACTGGGTGAATTCCTGTGGCACCACCGTGTCCAGCCCCTCGGGCATGACAGCGCCGGTGGTCACCTTCACGCATTGCCTCGGCTGCACCAGGCCCTGCCCGGCAGCACCAGCCAGGGCGGTGCCAACGACGGTCAAGGTCAGGGTTTGCGGGGTGTTGCTGCGCAGCTGCGAACCGTCAAACGCATAGCCGTCCATGGCCGAGTTGTCGTGCGGCGGCACGTTGAACGGCGCAATCACGTCTTGCGCCAGCACGCGGCCCAGCGCCTGAACGAGCGTGACGGTTTCTGTGCCGGTGATGGGCTGTGCCAACTCGCGCAAAAAGGCAGTGGCCGCGTCCATGCTCAGGGCCTGCGGGTCGTAGGCTTGCAGGCGGGCGGCGATGTCGGCCAGAGAGGGCATCACAGTTGTTCGAGCTGCCGCAGCTCGTCCAGCGTGTTGGCGTTGAAAAACGCGCGGGGGTTGTCGGTGGGCCGGTCAAACGGCACCAGCACCGTGTGGTGCTGCCCGGTCCACGCGGCAATCTTGGCTCCGCCGGCCTGGGTGAAGGCTTGCAGGCTGGGCAGCAGGGACTTGCGGAGCAGGCAGAACACGGGTTGTTTGCGCAGGATGGTCTGCCCGGCTTCGTCGGTTTCGGGGGCGGTGGCCATGGCAATGTCGGCCTTGTCTCGCGCCGCCGCCTCTACGAGCCGAGCCACCAAGTCCAAAGGCAGCAGCGGCGTGTCGCAAGGCGCGGTCACCAGCCAGGGGGTCTGGCAGTGCTGCAGGCCAACGAGGAAGCCCGCCAGCGGGCCCGCATAGTCAGCCAGGTCGTCGGGCCACACGGAAGCGTTGAACGGCTTGCCGAGTTGCGCGTAGTCAGGCCCGTTGCGGTTGGCATTGATCATCAACGCGCCGACTTGCGGTGCCAGGCGCTGCAAGGCGTGCAGCGCCAGCGGCAGGCCGTTGAAGGCTTGCAGGCCTTTGTCGACGCCACCCATGCGGGAGCCGCGGCCGCCGGCAAGGAGCAGGGCGGTGATTCGTCTAGCCAAAGGCGGTTGCTGCATAACTGGTGTCAATCGTCTGCCGTTGCTGTACCAGACGGGGTACCCGTGATGACATTTTTTGTTCCTTTGTAGTACTCACCTGAGTAACCGTAATCGTCACCAGCATCAGGAAGTCCGCGGTATTTTCCGTCTGACAGGTTGTGTCTTTCCCGGTTGAAATACATCACCAGGATCGAACCCAACAAGGGAACTAGCCACACAAATGCCAGCTGTGCTGCACGTTGCTTTGTGGATGACGAGCCATCACGCAAGACCAGTAGCGTGGCCCATAGATGCATCGCTAAGACCGACGCAAGTACACACCAGATCAGGATCATTTGCATCACTCACTCCTTGATTGCGACAAGCTTATCCGCCGATGTAACTCATCTCAACCCGCCGCCCCCCCGCACCCACATCCGCAGGCAAGCTGCTGCGCAGGGCGCTGTAGCGATCTGTGCGCCCCTGCCAGATGTGCGCAATCGCCGAGGCCAGTTGCGCATCGCTCGCGCTGCCGCGAATCAGCGACCGTAAGTCGTGCCCCTGGCTGGCAAACAGGCACAAATACAACTGCCCTTCGGTCGACAGCCGTGCCCGGTTGCAGGTGCCGCAAAACGCCTGCGTCACGCTGCTGATCACGCCGACTTCGCCCAGCGACGGGTCGTGCGCGCCATCGGCACCGGCATAGCCCCAGCGCTGCGCGGTTTCCCCGGGGGCCGAAGGCTCCAGTGGCACGACGGGCAGCTCGGCTTGTAACTGTTTGATCACGTCGGCCGAGGGCAGCACCTCGTCCATGCGCCAGCCGTTGGTGGCACCCACATCCATGTATTCGATAAAGCGCAGCGTGATGCCGGTGGCACGAAAGTGGCGAGCCATAGGCACGATTTCATGGTCGTTGGTGCCGCGCTTGACGACCATGTTGACCTTGATGTCCGACAGGCCCGCGCGCTGCGCAGCCTCAATGCCCGCCAGCACATCGGCTACCGGAAAGTCCACGTCGTTCATCTGGCGGAATATGGCGTCGTCTAAGCCATCGAGGCTCACGGTCACGCGGTTCAGGCCGGCGTCTTTCAAGCCTTTAGCTTTGCGTGCCAGCAGCGAGCCGTTGGTGGTGAGCGTCAAGTCCAGTGGCTGGCCTTCGGGCGTACGCAACGCGGCCAGCTGGGCGATCAACACCTCCAGGTTTTTGCGCAGCAGCGGCTCGCCACCGGTCAGGCGGATTTTTTGCACGCCGTGGGCGACAAACTGCCCGGCCAGGCGGGTGATTTCTTCAAAGCTGAGCAGCGATTGCTGCGGCAGGTACTGGTAGTCCTTGTCAAACACCGACTTGGGCATGCAGTAGCTGCAGCGAAAGTTGCAGCGGTCGGTCACGCTGATGCGCAGGTCGCGCAGCGGGCGGTGCAGGCTGTCGTGCAGCAGGCCGGTGGGGGCGACATGCTGGGCGGGCAGCGCCGTTTTCAGCGAGATCAGGCGCTGGTCGATCAGGGGAATCACGCGGTCGGTCATGGGCATAGATTAAGCCAGGGCCGACACCCTGGCTGTGTGAACGCATGGCTCTGCCCGCATAGAGACAAAACCCTAAGTATCTAACGGGTAATCCCTGTAGGCGCAGCAGGGCCTGTACCCAGACAATCACCCCGTTTTTAGCACGGTCGTTCTTTTATTTAACTGAGGAGCCCTTTGATGTTTCACCTATTCAAAAATCGGCTGAAGCTGGTTGCTGTTGCCTTGGCTTGTATTGCCGGTGGGGTGTATGCCACCAACTATTCGCTGTGGATCAATGGCCGCAACGGCGCGGGCGTGGTTGGCAACTACGCTGACTTCACTTACTGGGGCCCGGCCGGAACGGCCGCTGGCGTGAACAAAAAGTCAGTGAACTGGGATGGCTACAACCGGGTGTCCACCGAAAACTACCGCATTCGCGATGCGCTGGATTGCTATTGCACCGGCACCAACTGGTGCTACATCGCCGCGCACAGTGCGGGCAATCTGCAGATTGGCTATGCCTTGTCGATGTTTGGCGGCTCCACCCGCAGCAACAAAAACGCCAGCCCGAACAGCTCGGGCGTGTGCGGCGATTCGGGTGGCACACAAACCGGCTGGAACATCAAATGGGTAGACGTGGCCGGTGGCGCAGCCGGTGGCAGCGAGCTGGCTGACCTGGGCAGCTGGGCCGTGTCTGACCCGTTGAGCAGTGACTTGAAAACCGCTACCGCCCGCGCGCTGTATGACCACAACCAGACCCGCGCCAAATGGTTTTACATGTTTGCCGGCTCCAAGGGTGCCGTGCAATCGGGCCTGATGCCCGGGCAAGACGATGCAGCCGTGGCCTACCACTCCAGTGGCGGTGTGTCGGGCAGCGCAGGTGCCGGTTTTTGCAACCCGGCTGACTGGTGGTGCAACGACCTGACACTGGGCACTGCCGTCAACGAGGGTGGCCGCGCCAAGTGGAGCAACCACTCGGTGGCCTTCCGTGACGACGCACAGGCGCTGGATCACTACACCGCTGGCAACTGGGCGGGCATTGTGTCCAAGGTGCGCGCAGACATGGCGACTTACGCCAATTAGTCTTGAGTTGGACGCAACGCAGCCGCTGGGCAGCAGGCCTGGCGCTGGTGGTAGCCGGTGGCCTGTTGGCCTGGTACGCGCTGGACGCTGATTCATCCACCACGGCGGCTGACGCTACAACGGTTGCGAAGCCTGGGCGCGACGGGCTTGCCGCAGCAGCCGCAGTGGCCGCCAGTGGCGCATCCAGCGCCGGTGCCGGGCCATTCAGCGCCACCGGCCTGGCCGCACGCCAGCAGCAGTTGGCGCTCTGGCAAAAGCGTTATGAGCGGGCCGAGCAGGTCTACAGCAGCTACCGCGATGCCACGCGCTATCCGCACGAGTCGCGTCCCTTGAGTGAGCATGCTGATCAGCAGCGCCCGTTTGACCCGGTGGCCGAAGACAAGGCGCTGCGCGATGCGTCGGGCAAGGTCGCCAAGGGCGTGCGCTTGCGCACGACGCAAGAGCGGGTGTTTCTGGGTGGCCTGGAGTCTGTGAAGTTCACGATTTCGGCCGTTAACGACAAAGGCGAGCCGGTGGCCTTGCAGGTCAACCGCTCCAGTGCCCAGTCGGTGCCCGACACCACGGCGCTCATCGCGGTCGTGTCTGCCGAGGTTCCGTTCTCTGATGACGGAGCCGGGCCTGATGCGGTGGCGTCAGACGGTATCTACAGCGCACGCTTGACGCCATCGGCCCAGGGCTTTGCCAGCCATGCAGGCACCATCCGGCTGCTGGCCCAGGTCACGGCCAATGGTGAGCAGGGTGTGGCGCATTTCGACGTGGTGTATGAGCCCACCGTGCCCGCCACGTGGGCGAGCGGCGCGCGCGAGGCCGTAGAAGCGGGGTCGCTCAATATTTACCTGAAGGCGCGGGTGTTAGTGGGCGGGCGCTATGTGGTCAGTGGCCGCCTGTTTGACGCCAATGGCGCACCGTTTGCGCTGGTGCAGTTCAACGACACGGTGGCCGCCGGGCCGGCCGAGTTCAAGCTGCACGTGTTTGGCGCGCTGATCCGCGACAAAGCGCCCGCATTTCCGCTGCGCCTGGTGGATGTGGATGGTTTTTTGCTGCGGCCCGACACCTTTCCGGATCGCGCCATGATGGCCCGGCTGCCTGGCGTGGTGCACACCAGCCAGCGCTACAGCCCCGACAATTTTTCACCCACCGAGTGGAGCAGTGAGGAGCGCAACCGCTACCTGGCCGAATACGGCAAGGATGTGCAGGAAGCGCTGGATCAGATCGGGCGGCTGAAGTAGGCTCAGCGAGGCCCGGATTCACTCGTCTCGGCGCGTCCTCCCTCGTGTCGGGCGGTCTGCGGCGTTGGTTTTATTGCAAATATTCCTGGTATCTGCTGCAAAAACCGCCTTGCATCCCATTCCGAAACAAGATTCGCGCGTCCACGGCGAATAAATCCGTGCCCCCTACTTCGTCTTGATTTTGCCGCGTGGAATGACGGCTGTGACCGGCGGGGTGGGGCGGTCAGACACGCCGCCCTCTTTCGGGGGCGAGGTGTCTTTCTTGGGCTTTTTGGCCATCTTGTTGCTGCGTTGTTCACCTTTTGCCATGTGCAAATCTCCGTGGGGTGGGTTGTGGCGGGATAGCTTGAATGTTTCTTCAACGAGCCCGCAGTTTAAGCAGTCTATCTTGTGCCGCGGCCAGATGGGAGCGCAAGGTATACCAACGGTCGGCGTAGCGGTCTGGCAGTTGCAGCGCGGTGACCTCTTTGTCCATCGCATCCAGTCGGCTCAACAGCCCCTTCAGGGCAATTGGCTTGTCGGCAATCACCTCTTCCATGTCGTGTTCCAGGAATTTCAGCTCGCCGTAATAGTGAGCCAGCACGGCGTTGACACGCACACTGAACAGACGCGGAATCCATAACAATGCCAGGCCTGTTAGAACCAGGATTGGCAGCACGCCGTACAGCGTAAGTGTGGCCAGTTGCGCCCACCAGTACGGCAGCAATTGTTCCAGCCAGGGGCGATAGCCAAGGGCGTAGCTGTTTGCATGAGGTGACAGTGGGAATTCACTGCTCGAGAAATCGGGGTATTCATCCTGTTGCTGCAGGGGGGTGCGGTCACCCAGTACTTCGGTCGAGGCGTTCAACAAGGCGCGCTGCAAGGCAGGGTGCATATCACCGCGCACCAGCAAATGGTTGTTGGTGTAGAGCAGCGTGAGGTCTCGCGCGGGCACATTGCCGCGCAATTCGATAGCCCCTTGGGGCAGCACAGTAGGCCGCAATCTTGGCTCGCGCGCGGCCAGTGCGTTGGCACGGTCCACCCCGATCATGTAGATGCCATCGGTACGGCTTAACAGCTGGAACACCGGCGATGTCGAGCTGGCAACTACAAATACCGCGTCCAGCTGGCCGCGAAACAATGCATCTCCCGCCGGCATTGCAGCCAGTTCGCCGGCCCAACGTACGTCGTTTTCTCTTACCTGCGCCTGGGATAGCAGCAGCTTGGCGGTCTCCCGCGTCATGCTGCCTGCGGGACCGGCTGCCACCCGCTTGCCACGCAACTGACCGAGGTTCGTGATGCTGGCGTCGTTGGTAAAGACCCAAATCGGGTGTTTTCCGACCACCGCCAGCGCTTGCAATTGCACCGCCTCGGCTCTGGCGGTGACCACGGGCAGGGTGCCGAGCAGACCCGCTGCAAATGTCGCATCTACAGGGTCTTGAGGATCCGTCAAACGGGCCAACAGAGAGCCGGCCAGGGTGTCGCTGTTCGTCAGTTGCAACGAGATACCGCGAAGGGCCAACCATTCGCGATAGCGCTCTGCCAATGGCTCATAACCCGCGTTGGGGCGGGGAGCAGAAATGGTCAGCGTGCGGGGCGGCAATGGAAACCAGTGGCGTACCGCGACAAAGATAAAAACGACGGCCAATGCCAGCACCGGCAGGTATAAAAATCCCCACCGGCGACGGTAGAGCAACATGGTGGGATCTTTCATCGCCCGAGCTGCCGATCCAATTGACTGCGGACAAAATTTATGTGAACCCGAAGCTGATACCAGCGTGGCATCAGGTAATCGGGAATGTTGGTGGCAGCCACTTGTTTTTCCATTTCATCCAACCGGTAGGCGTAGCGGGCTTTGTCCAGCCCAGACAACACCTCTTTGTTCAAGTCGTTTTCAATGTATTTGAGCTCGCCATACCAGCGAGCCACCCGGCTTTCCAGTAGCCACCGCAGATAGGCTGGCAACAGTGTGGCCAGCCACAAGGCCAGCAAGGCCACCGGTAGGCAGATCAATAAAACCCGCTGGGCGACCTGAGCCCACCAAAAGGGCAGAGCGGTCTCCAGCCAGGGCAAGCCATGGATAAGCGTGTAGCGGGCTTGTTCAGACGCCGGGTAGTCCAGCCTCCGCAGAGATGGGAATGCCCCCATTCGATGAAACAGCCCACCACCCCCGTGGATATCACGGGCGATTTGCGCGGTCAGGCGTTGTAGTGCGGGATTCAGATCGCTGCGTGTTACCAGGCCGGCGGAAGTGGTTAGCAATAGGGTGTCCCGTGGCGGAATTTGTTTGATCGGGTCAATCGCATCTTGCGGCAGTAAACGGGCTTGCAGGTGCCGCAAACGCTCGGTAATCGCTGCCGTGTAACGCAGCTGCACCAAGTTGACTCCCGGCGCTTCCAAAAGCGACCGAACCACGGGCGATTGATGTCCAGACACCCAGAACATGACATCGATCGTGCCGCGGCGCAACGCCTCTGCGGCGGCCAGACCGCTCAGGGGTACCTCCACAAAGTCTTTTGTGGTCAAACTGGATTGCTCCAGCAGCGACAGCGTTGAACGCCGCACGCCGCTGCCTTGGGGCCCCAATGAAACGCGCAAACCTTGCAACTGCGCCAGCGAATCGATACCGGACTGGCGGGTGAAAATCCAGATAGGCTCAATATCAATATTGCCCAGCGACTCCAGACGCACCTCGTCGCTGCGGCCGTACACAGCGCTTTCACCCTTGCCTTGCACGAAGGCCAGATCGGCATGGGGCTGAGCCTGGTGCCGCAGGCGCTCAAGGTTTTCCTCCGCACCTTTGGAGGTCACGACACGGGCGGTGATCCCATGGCTTGCGAACTTTGCGGCGTATTGCTGGGCGTAGGCGTGGTAGACGCCTTCTTCAAGCCCCGACGAGATGGTGATTTCGCTGGGCGGCATCGGCATATACGACCGCCACAACCACACCATCAACGCCAATGCCGCCAGCGCAATCGGCAGCTTGATTAAAACCCAATGAAACCGGTAAAGCCGAGCGACTGGCACGTCATATCCCATCAATGCATCGCTTCAGTTTACAACCTTAGGTTACATCCTGGTGTCACATGCCCACGTAATTAGGCCCGCCACCACCCTCTGGCGTGACCCACACAATATTTTGCGTGGGGTCTTTGATGTCGCAGGTTTTGCAGTGCACGCAGTTCTGCGCGTTGATCTGCAGGCGGTCGCTGTTGTCGGCGGTTTTGACGTATTCATACACGCCAGCCGGGCAGTAGCGCGCCTCAGGCCCCGCGTACTTGGCCAGGTTGATGCTGACGGGCACCGACGCATCTTTCAAGGTCAGATGCGCTGGCTGGTGCTCTTCGTGGTTGGTGTTGCTGATGAAGACCGAGCTCAGGCGGTCAAACGTGAGCTGGCCGTCAGGCTTGGGGTACTCAATGGGTTTGCAGTCGGCTGCGGGTTTCAGATAGGCGTGATCGGGCTTGTCGCGGCGCAAGGTCCAAGGAATGTGGCCGCGCAACGCGAACTGCTCCACGCCATTCATCACCGTGGCCACCACCAGGCCTTTTTTGAACCAGGCCTTGAAGTTGCGCGCTTTGTGCAGCTCGGTGTGCAGCCAGCTCTTTTCAAAGGCCTCCGGGTAAGCGCTCAGCTCGTCATGCTGGCGGCCAGCGGTCACGGCTTCAAACGCGGCGTCGGCGGCGAGCATGCCGGTTTTGATCGCGGCGTGGCTGCCCTTGATGCGGCTGACGTTCAAAAACCCGGCATCGCAGCCCACCAGCGCGCCACCGGGGAACACGGTTTTGGGCAGGCTCATCAATCCACCTGCTGTAATTGCCCGCGCGCCGTAGCCCAGCCGCTTGGCGGGCTTGATGCCGTGGGCCTCGTCACCTTCCAGGTACCAGCGGATGTTGGGGTGCAGCTTCCAGCGCTGGAACTCTTCAAACGGGCTCAGGTAGGGGTTGGCATAGTCCAGGCCGGTGATGAAGCCCAACGTGACCTTGTTGTCTTCCAGGTGGTACAAAAACGCGCCGCCATAGGTGCTGTTGTCCATGGGCCAGCCGGCGGTG
Source organism: Comamonadaceae bacterium (assembly GCA_013297875.1). Taxonomy (GTDB): domain Bacteria; phylum Pseudomonadota; class Gammaproteobacteria; order Burkholderiales; family Burkholderiaceae_C; genus JAAFIW01. The sequence goes on from JAAFIW010000017.1 coordinate 74,183, forward strand.
TGCATCACAAAACCGGATTGGTGACGCTTTGGGTCAATCTCCCACACTTCCTTGATGCCCAGGCCATAGCTTTGCGGGTCTTTGCCTTCATCGAGCTTGAACTTGGCAATCAGTTGCTTGCCCAGGTGGCCGCGAGCACCTTCAGCAAACACGGTGTACTTGGCATGCAGTTCCATGCCCAGCTGAAAGTTGTCGGTCGGCTGGCCGTCTTTGCCCACGCCCATGTTGCCGGTGGCCACGCCTTTGACGGAACCGTCGGCGTTGTAAAGCACCTCAGCCGCGGCAAATCCGGGGAAAATTTCTACGCCCAGGCTTTCCGCCTGCGTGGCCAGCCAGCGCGTGAAGTTGCTCAGGCTGATGATGTAGTTGCCGTGGTTTTGAAAGCACTCGGGTAACACGAAGTTGGGCGTGCGAAAGGCCATGGTTTCGCCAAGGAACATCATGGCGTCGTCGGTCACCGGTTGGTTCAGTGGTGCGCCCAGCTCTTTCCAATTGGGAAACAGCTCGTTCAAAGCACGTGGATCCATGATGGCGCCCGACAAAATATGTGCGCCAGGCTCGGAGCCTTTTTCCAGCACCACCACCGAAACGTCTTTGCCTTTTTCCGCCGCCAGCTGTTTCAGGCGAATGGCCGTGGCCAGGCCACCGGGGCCGCCGCCGACCACCACCACGTCGTATTCCATGGCTTCGCGCGGGCCAAACTGGGCAATGATTTCATCGTGTGTCATAAGGTGGTCTCGGTAAAGATGGCCGGGGGGCTCGCTGATAATTTCAACGCATTTTATGCAGCGATCTGCAAAATAGAACGATCGTGCTTATTTTAGATGCAGCATTCCAAATAAACCCCAACCCTACCCAACCCAAACGAAAGACAGTTATGGCTTACAGCATGGACTTATCAGGCCGCGTGGCCTTTATCACCGGCGCGTCGGGTGGCTTAGGCGCGCAGTTTGCTCGTACCTTGTCAGGCGCAGGTGCCGCCGTGGTGCTGGCCAGCCGACGCCTGGAAAAGCTCAAAGATCTGCGGGCGCAGATTGAGGCAGCAGGTGGCGATGCGCATGTGGTGGAGCTGGATGTGACCGATACGCTCAGCATCAAAGCCGCTGTGGCCCGCGCTGAAACCGAAGTCGGCTCGATCGACATTCTGGTCAACAACTCGGGCGTGAGCACCACGCAGCGCCTGCAAGACGTGGCTGAAGAAGACTACGACTTCATCTTCAACACCAACGTCAAAGGCGCTTTCTTTGTGGCGCAAGAGGTCGGCAAGCGCATGCTGGCTCGCGCCAGGGGCGCGGCACCTGGTACCTACACCGGCGGGCGCATCATCAACATTGCCAGCATGGCGGGTCTGAAGGTGTTGCCGCAAATCGGCGTGTATTGCATGAGCAAGGCGGCAGTGGTGCACATGACACGTGCCATGGCCATGGAATGGGGCAAGTTCGGCATCAACGTGAACGCCATTTGCCCGGGTTACATCGACACCGAAATCAACCACCACCACTGGCAGACCGAGCAGGGCCAGAAACTGGTGCAAATGCTGCCACGCAAGCGCATTGGCAAGCCCGAAGACCTGGACGCGCTGCTGGTGATGCTGGCCAGCGGGCAAAGCCATTTTGTGAATGGTGCCGTGATCGCGGCGGACGATGGTTTTGGCATTTGAAACGGCAAATTTGACCGAAAAGTGCCATCGGCCCATGTACATACTGCTCAAGCAGCTATCAAAACTATAGTGACTAAACGAGGTTGTCGCAATGCGCCTGGAACTACCTGAAGCCAAGAGACTGGTCTATGAAATGTGCATCCCGATCCGCTGGGGTGACATGGACGCCATGGGTCATGTGAACAACACCACCTACTTTCGCTACCTGGAAACTGCCCGGATCGACTGGATGCGAAGCATTGGCTGTGCGCCCGACCCCAAAGGCGAGGGGCCAGTCATCGTCAATGCGTTTTGCAATTTCTACCACCAGCTGGCGTACCCCGGCGACGTGGTCGTAAAGACTTTTGTTAGCGACGTCGGGCGCAGCAGCTTTGAAACCTGGGGCACGATGGAGCGCAGCGACCAGCCCGGCATCTTGTGCGCGGCCGGCGGTGCCACCACGGTCTGGATCAACTTTCCCGTGCAACGCTCCGCCCCGCTGCCCGATTGGATGCGACACATCCTGATCGACTCGGCACCTGGTTGATTTGCGACTTAATTCACAAAAAATTTTCTAGACAACACATGTTTGTCAAAAATCGTATTTTTTGTAAGATACCGCTAAGTAAAAATACAGATGATTGACTCAGCATTTGTCAGAAATTTGCGACAATGCCAACTCCGAAGTCTTCATTCAGGCCGATTCGTCATTTTATTTCCGCTGGAGTACATATGGCCAACGAGATTCTAGAAAAGTACCAACAGTTTTTTCATGTGGGTGGGCAAGACGTGATGCAAACCCTTGACACGTTGACACCGCCTGAATTTGACGACCTGCCGATTGGTGCTGTGTTGCTCAACGACAAAGCCAAAATCATCAAATACAACCGAACCGAGGGCGAATTGACCAACCGGGATCACCGGCAGGTGCTGGGTGCCGGTTTCTTTCTGGAGTTGGCGGTGTGCGGCATGTCAGAGCAGTTTCAGGGGCGATTCAAGGCGGCGCTGAAAGCGATGAGCTATGACCAGATTTTTCCTTTTGTTTTCTTCAACGGCATGCCCGAAACGCCCATGATGGTGCGCATCACCAAGCCGCGCATGAAGATGGCAGCTCCCCACGTTTGGGTGCTGGTACGCCGCATCATGCCGCCCGTGCCAACGCACTGAAATTTTCATCCATACCTAGGAAAAATCTCATGGAACACATCAGTTTTCAAGGCGTCAACCTGGCCGAATTGTTGCCCCGCATTCCCGATTCGATCCGCGACGATTTGCCCTTTGGGCTGGTCAAACTGGACTTGCAGGGCACCGTGCTCGAATACAACATGGCCGAAGGCGAGCTCACCGGCGTGAGCCCGGAGTGGGCCATTGGCAAAAACTTCTTTGATGAAGTCGCCGTGTGCACCAAAACAGCCGCGTTTTACGGCCGGTTTCTGGAAGGCGTGAAAAAAGGCTTTTTGAATACGGTGTTTGACTACGTGTTTGACCACCGCGAAGTGGCCATGCGCGTGAAGGTGCACATGGTCACCATTCCCGACCACCTGGGCCGCAAAAGCGTGATGGTGCTGGTCAAGCGGGTGGATCAGCCTGTGGTGATGGATGCGTTTGCGCAAGAGCACGTCCGGGCCGCGGTGCCCGTGCGCGATTTCGCACCCACCCTGGCTGGTGAATTGGTTGACCTGCCGCAGCCAACGCCAGCTGCAGCACCTGCTGCACCTGCCTCAGCAGCGCCTTCGCTGGCTGAGATCGTGGCGGCCGTAATGGCGGCCTTGAATCAGCCCACGCCTGCAGCGGCCGCACCTGCCCCTGTTGCGGCACCGGTGCCCGTTGCAGCACCTGCACCCGTTGCAGCAGTCTCCAAAGCGCCGCCACCGCCGCCCCCCGCAGCCAGCGGTGGCTCGCGCCATGAGGACATCATCAAGTTTTGAGCCGGATTTGCCCACCATTCGAGCGCCCGGCCTGAGTCAGGAGCAGTTGCAACGCGTGTGCCGCGACCTGGCCTGGTCGGAGTTGGCCAGCTTTTCCAGTTTGCGTGCGGTACTGGGGCCGCGCCTGGCCAGCGCCAACCTGCACTGGGATGCTGACGCCATCGATCTGGATTCCTTGCACCGTGTGCATCTGGCCACGGCAGCCGCCACGTGGTGCGGGGCATTTGCCACCGGCTTTTCCGACCTGTTTTTGGCCAAGCGCTGCAGCGACGATTGGGCGCAGGTCATGCAGCGCTCGCGTGCCGCAAGCGGTGCTGCGCCCAGCGTCACCTTCAGCACATCGGGCTCGACCGGCACCCGCAAACACATTCGCCACCAGGAAGACTTTTTGCGCCAGGAAGCGGCTGACTGGGCCGTTCTACTGGCCAACACCCGGCGGGTAGTGAACTGTGTGGCCACCCACCATATTTACGGCTTCATTTGGGGCGTGTTGCTGCCCCAGGCGCTGGGCGTGCCGGTGCTGGATGCCGAGCTGTCGAACCTGCTGCCCGCCCAATCGGGTGACTTGTGGGTCGCCACGCCCGATCAATGGCAGTGGCTGGGCCGAGGCAGCCGCACCTGGCCGGCGCACGTGGTGGGTGTTTCATCCACCGCACCCATGCCGGGCCCAGTTCACGAAACCCTGCTAACCCAAGGCTTGGCTCGGCTGATCCAGGTCTATGGCTCCACCGAAACATCGGGCCTGGCCTGGCGCGACCAGCCAAACCACGCCTACTGCCTGGCCGCTGGCCGCCAGCGCGCGGGTGACGGCATTCAGTTGCAAACGGGTGCAGGGCAGTGGGCAGCAGCGCCCGTTCAAGACGAGCTGAGCTGGGTTGATGCGCAGCACTTTCACCTGCTGGGCCGTGCTGACCAATCGGTACAGGTCGGCGGCCACAACGTGTCGCCGCAGTGGGTGGTGGAGCAGCTCAAGCTGCACCCGGCTGTGTGCGAGGCTTCGGTACGCCTGGACACGCAAGGCGAACCGGCTCGTCTGAAGGCATTTGTGGTGCTGCACCCGGCCGCTGCCGATGCACAGGCGCAGGTTTTGCAGCATGCCCAGAGCGCCTTGCCCTGGTACGCCGCCCCCAGCCGCATCACGTTCGGCCCCGAGTTGCCACGCAACGCCATGGGCAAGCTGTGTGACTGGCCTGATGCGTGATTGAGTTGCTATTTTTTGTATAGCTGCCTGAGCAATTGACACATGGGCTGGAGCCCGATATTGCTGGTTTTCCCGCTGTTTGGGCACGCTCAGTTCAAGCACAATAACCGTTTTATTTTATAAGCTTTTTACGCAAAGGAAACCCATGAAACGCCTTGTTTTGAAAACCCTGACCGTTGCCATGGTCACCGCCACGCTGGGTCTGTGGGGTGCAACCGCCCACGCACAAGACGCCAAAGAGCGCACCCTCAAAATGGGCCTGCAAAACCCCAAAGGCCACCCGGCGGTGATGGGTGCTGAAAAATTCGCGGAAATCGTGGCGGCCAAATCAGGCGGCAAGCTCAAGGTCAGTGTGTTTCCCGGTGGCACCTTGGGCAACGACGTGCAAACTGTCTCGGCCGTGCAGGCGGGCATCGTGGAAATGACGGTGCTGAACTCTGGCATTCTGGCCGCGCAGGTCAAGGAATTTGCGGTCTACGACTTTCCGTTTTTGTTTGCCAACACCAAAGAAGCCGATGCGGTGGTAGACGGCGCATTTGGTAAAGCCATGCACGCCAGGCTGGGCGATAAGGCCATTGTGGGCCTGGCCTACTGGGAGCTGGGTTTTCGCAACCTGACCAATGGCAAGCGCCCCATCAACAAGGTAGAAGACATTGCCGGCCTGAAACTGCGCGTGATCCCCAACCCGATCAACATCGACTGGGTCAAGGCACTGGACGCCAACCCCACGCCCCTGGCTTTCACCGAGCTGTTTACCGCGCTGGAGCAAAAGGCAGTGGACGGGCAGGAAAACCCCGTGAGCGTGATTCTGGCCAACCGTTTTGCCGAGGTGCAAAAGCACCTCACGCTGACCAACCACCAGTACAACCCGCAGTCGGTCATCATCAGCAAAAAGCTGTGGGACACGCTGGCGCCAACTGAAAAGCAGGTGCTGCAAGACGCGGCGGTAGAAGCCGGCAAGTACCAGCGCCAGGTGTCTCGCGAGCAATCGGCCTCCGTCATCGATCAGCTGAAAAAAGCCGGCATGCAAGTGACCGAACTGCCCGCCGCCGAGCAGGCCAAGCTGCAAGCCAAGATGAAGCCGGTGATCGACAAACACGCGGCCACCGTGGGCGAGGCCACCGTGGGTGAGTTGATGGCCGAGCTGGCCAAGCTGCGCAAATAAGTGAAAAAGACGCTGGTGGGCTTGATCGGCTGCGGCATCGCCCGCTCGTTGTCGCCCGCCCTGCACGAAGAAGAGGCGCGCCACCACGGTCTGCGCTTGCACTACCAGTTGATTGATCTGGAGGGTGTGCCCAACCCCCAAGACGCGCTGCCGGGCTTGCTACAAGCGGCCCGCCAGATGGGTTTTGCCGGGCTGAACATCACCTACCCCTTCAAGCAAACGGTGCTGGCCTTGCTCGACGATTTGTCCGATGAGGCACGGGCCATGGGCGCTGCGAACACGGTTGTCGTTGACCAAGGCCGCTTGACCGGCCACAACACCGATGGCGCAGGCTGGGCCTGGGGCTTGCAGCGCGCCTTGCCGCAGGCCGATCTGCGCCGCGTGGTGCTGCTGGGCGCGGGCGGCGCAGGCAGTGCCATTGCGCATGCGGCTCTGCGCATGGGCGTGCAGCAGCTATGCGTGGTCGATGTCGATGTGGCGCGCGCGCAGGCGCTGGTGGCGACGCTCACCCGCCTGTACGGCCCGCGTGCCATGGCGTGCGAGCACGTCACCCAAGCCCTGGAAAGCGCCACAGGCCTGATTCACGCAACCCCCACCGGCATGGACAAACTGCCGGGGCTGCCATTGCCCGCCGAGTTGTTGGGGCCACATCTGTGGGTGTCAGAGGTGGTGTATTTCCCTCTCGAAACCGCCTTGATGAAAACCGCCCGCGCCCGTGGCTGCACGGTGGTCGACGGCGGCAGCATGGCCGTGGGCCAGGCCGTGGGCGCGTTTGAGTTGTTTACCGGCTGCAAGCCCGATGCGCAGCGGATGCGGGCGCATTTTCTTCAATTGCTGACGCAGTGAATGCTATGAAATATGTAGCTTCTTGAGCAGCATATTCATGGGCTGACAGCTATTTTGATGCCTAACAAGCCCGACAAGCGTCACTTCTGCCTGGCCACCCGCCCCATCACATAAAACTCCGGGTTGGGCTGCATGCCCGAAAAACTCGCCATGCGGTTGGATAGCCCGAAAAACGCGGTAATCGCCGCAATATCCCACGCGTCTTCGTCGTCGAATCCATGCGCGTGCAGCGCGGCAAAGTCGGCATCTTCAATCAAATGTGACTGCTGGCAAACCTTCATCGCAAAGTCCAGCATGGCGCGCTGGCGGGGTGTGATGTCGGCCTTGCGGTAGTTCACCGCCACCTGGTCAGCCACCAGTGGCTTCTTCTCGTAAATGCGCAAAATCGCACCGTGGGCTACCACGCAATACAGACAGCTGTTGGCCGCGCTGGTGGTGGTGACGATCATCTCGCGGTCGCCCTTGGTCAATGAGCCTTCTTCTTTCAACATCAACGCGTCGTGGTACGCAAAAAACGCGCGCCACTCGGCGGGACGACGGGCGAAAGCCACAAAAACGTTGGGAACGAAACCAGCTTTTTCCTGCACCTCCAGCACGCGGGCTTTGATGTCGTCGGGCAGGTCGTTCAGGTTGGGGGTGGGGTAGCGGGTCATGGCAGGCCTCTGGCAGTTGGGGGATTGATTCAACTCGCATTGTCTGCGCAACGCCAATTTAAAACAGAAAGTGCCAACGACCCTTATGAATACTGCTCAAGCAGCTATGTAAATAATAGCATTTTGAATCAAGCGGGTACCACCTGCGGCTGCCGCAGCGGCTGTAGTGCCGCCTCAAACTGCCGCGTGGCGGTCGGCCAGTTGAACTGCTCGGCATGCTTTCTCACCAGTTCACGGTTTTTGGTCAGCGCGGCCATGCAGGCGGCACGCAGGTCGGTGTCGATGGCACCGCCATTGGAGTTGTGGCCCACCACATCTATCGGGCCGGGCACGGGGAAGGCGGCCACCGGGGTGCCGCAGGCCATGGCTTCGACCATCACCAGGCCAAAGGTGTCGGTGACGCTGGGGAACACTTTTACATCCGCACTGCGGTACAGGCGAGCCAGCTCGGGGCCTTGCAGCACGCCAAACCAGCGGGCTTTGTTGGGGAATTGAGCCTCCAGTTTCTGGCGGGCCGGGCCTTCGCCGGCTACCCACATCTGGCCGGGCAAATCGAGCTTTAAAAACTCTTGCACCTGCTTTTCCACGGCCAGGCGGCCCACGTACAAAAAGACGGGCTCCGGGCCGCGCTCCAACTTGGGGCCGTCCGGCGAAAAGGCTTGCAAATCAACACCGCGTGACCACAAACGTGCCTTGGTGAAGCCGCGCGCCAGCAGGTCGTCCACGATTGCAGGCGTGGGGGCCAGGGTGGCTTGGCCGGCATTGTGAAATTTGCGCAGCAGGCTGTAGCTCCAGCTCAGGGGGAATTTCATCCGGGCATGTACATATTCGGGAAAGCGGCTGTGGTAGGCGGTGGTGAATGGCCAGCCACGCTTGATGGCCACGCCGCGCGCCAGCCAGCCCAGCGGGCCCTCGGTGGCAATGTGCAGGCAGTCGATGTTTAGCGCATCGATGCGGCGTGCCACTTCGCCTGGGGTGGTCAGTGCCAGCTCGATTTCGGGGTAGGTGGGGCAGGGCATGGACTTGAAGCCCTGGGGCGACATGATTTCGACCGTGTGGCCCATATTTTCCAGTTCGCGCCGGGTCATTTTCAGGGTGCGCACCACGCCATTGACTTGCGGCTCCCAGGCATCGGTAACGATCAAAATTTTCATAGCAGTTCAGCCTTAGAGGTTGAAGAAGGGGTAGAGGAAGTCGGTACAGGAATACTCCGGGTGTAGCGGTGGTGGCTGCGCATGACGAGCGCAATGCAGCCCGCCAGCACCAGGCCCAGGGTGTAAATCAGCGCGTCAATCGACCAGTCAGCCGCCAGCAGTGCAGAGTAGCAAGCCAACATGACCAGCACGCTCAGGTTTTCATTGAAGTTTTGCACCGCAATCGATTCACCTGCGCTCAGCAGCGTGCGGCCCCGGTGCTGGAGCAGCGCATTCATGGGCACCACAAAAAAGCCTGCCAGCGCCCCCACGATGGCCAGCAGCGGCACGGCCACGGGAATGGAGGTGATGAAGGTCATCAGTGGCACCAGCAGGCCCATCAGCACACCCAGTGGCAGCACGCGCGGGGCCGCGTGCAAGGCCACCCAGTAGCCTGCGGCCGCTGCACCCAAGGTGATGCCCACGGCCACCACGCCTTGCAGGTAAGCGGCCTGGTCCAGCCCCAGGCCCAGCGAGTCTTGCGCCCAGCGCAGCACCACAAATTGCAAGGTGGCACCCGCGCCCCAAAACAGCGTGGTGACGGCCAGCGACAGGCGGCCCATGGGGTCGCGCCACAAGGTGGCGTTGGCACTTTTGAAGCGGTCAATCAGCGGGCCGAACTGCAGGGCCACTTTGGCGTAGCGTGCGCCACTGTCGGGTATCAACAGGTTGAGCGCACCGGCCAACAGGTACAGCACCAGCACCACGGCCAGCGCCGGGTACAGCGTGGTTTGCATCAAGCTGGTGAAGTTGATGGCCTGCACCCACGGCAGGTCGCCAAACCAGTCACTGACCAGCAGGCCGCCCAGCAAGGTGCCCAAAATGATGGAGCACACCATGCTCACCTCAATCCAGCCGTTGGCATGCACTAGGTCGTCGGGTGGCACCAGCTCGGTGACCAGGCCGTACTTGGCGGGGGAGTAGCAGGCCGCGCCCAAACCGGCCACCGCAAACGCAATGAGCGGGTTGACCGCCAGCCCAATCAACACGCAGCCCAAGGCCTTGATCAGGTTGGACTGCAGCATCACCCGCGCCTTGGGCCAGCGGTCAGCCAGTACGCCAACAAACGGTGCCAGCAGCACATAGGCCACGGTGAAAACCAGCTTGAGCAAGGGCGCCAGCCAGGCGGCGGCGTCAATCTCTTGGAGTCGGGCAATCGTCACCACCAGCAGCGCGTTATCGGCAAGGCCCGAGACGAACTGGGCTGCCATCAACAGGTAAAAACCGCGCTTCACGTATGCGTGAAGCCAGTGGCGTTTTGTTTCATATGACAAGTTGACAACACTTGCGTGTCGAAGTGATGACGGTTGCAGAAAAATCAGAGCGACTCTTGTTTACAGCTCCCGGTGTGGCTTCCAGCGCAGGCTCGTCCACACCAACAGCAAGGCGGCGGCGCTGCCGACGATTAATACGGGTGCCAGCGGTTCAGGTTGTGCTTCGGTGATGAATTTGTGCAAACCCACGCTAGGCCAAGAAAGCAGCGCGGCCACCAGACCAAACCAGCGGGCACTGGTCGACACCAACGCAAACTGGATGGTGGCTGCCACGCACATTGCCAAGGCAGTGGCAATGAAAGGGCCTCGTATCTCTGGAGGGTGCGGCGTGACGCCCGCCAGCATCGCTGCGTACATGCCGACGAACAGCATCATGAGAATGGCCAAGCAACTCAGTGCCAGCGAGCGTTGAGCATGGGAGATGGAAGTACCGGTCATACGTGCCTTTGAAGGAGATAAAACTCAGGGTCGGGACTCAAGCACGACCAAACGGCAGTTCGCGCAAACGCGTACCCACCAGCTTGGCCCAGGCGTTGGCCACGGCAGGGGCCACCAGCGGCAGAGCGATTTCGCCGATGCCCCGTGGTGTTCCCTTGTCAGCATCAATAAAGCGGCACTCAATCGTCGGCAAACTGGGCAGACGCGCCAACGCGTACTCAGCCATCGAGCGCTGGCGTGCTCTGCCGTCCACAAAATCGAGCGATTCCCTGGCGGCTATGGACCAGCCCATCAAGGCGGCACCTTCGATTTGTGCTTGTGCCAGACCTGGGTTGACGATCAGTCCGGCGTCGACCACCACGCGCAGGTGGCGCAACTGGGGTTGACCATCGCTGGCGCGCTCTACCTGCGATTGAACGGCGATGTGGGAGCCCCGAAAAGACATAAAAGCTATTCCTTGGGCACCAGGCGGGTTCGCGGCCTCTTTCCAGTTGCCCAGTGCTTCCAGTACGCGGCGTGCGCGAGAGTCATCCACCATGGCCAGCCGGTAGGCCAGAGGCTCCTGCTTGGCCAGGGCGGCAGCTTCGTCTATGACTGTTTCAATCGCGAACACGTTAAATCCTGCGCCAACGCCACGCAGGAAGCTACAGGCTACCGGCAGGGGCCGGTGGATGGATTCGATCCGTTGTTCGGCAATTCGATAAATGTGCTCGGATCCATCAACCATGGTCTGATCGAATTTGTCTTTCGCGAAGCGCTCGGGAAACAAGCGTGCCGCCGTGGCGCTGCCCACCGTGCGGTGCAGCCAGCGCACGATGCGGCCTTGGGCGTCGATTGCAGCCTCAATGTGTTGTGCCGCCAGGGTGCGCATTTGTCCATGCGCAATTTCATCGCTTGCAAATTCGATAACTTGGATCGGTGCCTTCAGTTCCAAGGCCAGCCAGGCAGCGGTGCTTGACACCTCGTTATCGACCCGTCGCCCAAAGGCTCCACCAACAGCGGTGCTGTGCACCTTGAAAACCAGGGGAGGGCGTTTGACCATTTGTGCAGCACGCCGCATGTCCAGGCTTGGGGCCTGCGTAGATGCCACGATGTCAGCGCCCTGGTTCAACCAGGTTGGCGTGGCTTGTGCGTTTTGCGGTTCCAGCGCGGCATGGGTGACGTGGCGGCTGAGCACCATTGCCTCTATACGTCGCAATCCATCACTTGCTACAGCAGGCGTCGTACCTGACTGGCGCACAACATGGGCGTCCGAAGCGCCACTACGCGCCAGTGCAGCAAAGGTCTTCAGGGTGGCTTCACTGTCATATGGTTGTGTCGGGGCCGTCCAGCGTGGGGTCAATGCCTTGCGCCCTTGCAAAGCTGACCAGGTGTCCTTGGCCACCACTGCCACCGCGCTGCCATCGGGCAAGGTCTTGACATCGACCACACCGGGTAGCGCGCGGGTGGCGCTGTCGCCTGCCTCGGTCAGCTTGGCGCCCAGCCGGTCCGCTCTGGCAAGTACAGCCACCAGCGCCTTGGGCGCTCGGGCATCGACGCCGTAGATGGTTGTACCGACCAGCTTGTCGGGCAGATCCAGCCGCGGCAGCGCTTTGCCGACCAGCCGCGATGGCGCAAGTGCGATGGCGGGCAAACTGCCCAGTGAACCTGGCAACTCAGCCTGAGGCGCCACTTGCGCGTAGGCCAGCTTGCGGCCATCTTCATGCAGCAGCCAGCCCGACTCGGTGCGCACCTGCCGCGCCTCGCAGCGCCAACGCTGCATGGCATTCCACACCAGTACGGCGCGGGCTTGCGTCCCCGCAGTGCGTAGCGCGGGCCAGAAGGCATTTGTGGCGGCACTGTCTGCCGTAACCAGGCGGCCGGCAAAGTGCGGGTTGCCATAGGTGTCGTCATAGGGTGCGGGTTTAACGCGAATCTGCGACCAGTCGGCGTCCAGCGCATCGGCCAGTATTTGGGCTAGCGCTGTGCTGCTGCCTTGTCCCATCTCGACAGCGGGGTTGATCAGTGTGATGCTACCGTCGCCGCCAAAGTGCACATAGGCATTCACAGGGCGGTCAGTGTCGCTGGCGACCACGTCACCACGCCATGCACCTAGGCCACCAAACACCACAGCCACGCTGCCGGCAGCACCACCGACCAGCAGGCGGCGGCGTTCGGGGTTGAAAGTGGTGTTCATGTCGTCGTCCTTTCGGGCAACAACGCGGTTTGCACGGCTTTGAGCACCCGAGGGCCCGCACCACAGCGGCACAGATGCCCGGCCATTGCACCGGCTACAGCGGCGGCGTCAGGCGCCGGCTGAGCCATCAGCAGTGCTGCAGCCGTCATGGCCTGGCCAGGCTGGCAGTAGCCGCACTGCAAGGCTTGATGCTCGATCCAGGCAGTGAGCAAGCGTTGCCTCAATGGCTCAGCCAAGCCTTCAATGGTGGTGACCTTGCGGCCCTTGACGGACTCCACAGGTGTTTGGCATGCCCGGCTGGGCACGCCATCCACGTGCACCGTGCAAGCGCCGCACACGCCTTGCAGGCAACCCGGCTTGCAGCCCTTCAAGCCCAGGTGGTCACGCAGCCCCCACAGCAGGGGCATGGCGGGGTCGGCTCGCAGTTCGGTAGATTTGCCGTTGAGTTGAAATTGAATCGTCTCCATGATTGATTTCTCTCAGCGAGGGCTGGCAGCGACCGGAAGATACGGCTGCGCTACATCAAAGTCGACGGCGAGCGTGGTTGAACGCACCTGCTCAAACTCGCCATCGGGCAACACCCAGGTCACGCTCATCGTGGTGGGCACACGCAGTGAGCCAAAACTTTTGTAGTCACCGCGTTTCATGATCCACCGGGCCGCAACCCAGCGCTGGGCCACATCGCCAGTGAAACGCAGCAGACGGTCTTCGCTTTCGCATTGCGTGAGCGCACCCTCGTCGGTGAACGCGCACACCATGCTGGCGGTCAGCGAGCCGTCGCGCACCTGCGCGCGGGCGCGCCGGTCATCCACTGCCTCCCATTGCAGGTGGCGGCCAGGAAGCAACATGGTGGGAGACTGCGTGGCTTCGGCGAAGAAGCGGATCATGTAGGTGCGGTTGATATCGTCATGGCGCTCGTCCACGAGGACGCGGCCATCGTTGCGCACCGCCCAAATGTGGGTATCACCGCGTGCATACAAATCACGCACATCAATGCTCACGTCTGGCCCTTGTTGCCAGGTGCTGTCCCAGACGTAACCCAGGCCATCTGTAGACAGCGCCATGTACTGCTCGCCTTGCGTGGGCATCCAGGGGGTGGACTGTTTGACGCCCTGCACGCTGCCGGTGATCGGTAAGCGCACTTCGCCGGTGAAGCGAAAACGTGTGAAACGGGCGGTCGGCGCCTTGTCTGCCCCGGTGTAAGCCATAAAGCGCCGTACCGGCGCTGGCAACGCCGCCAGCTTGCTGGGGTCAACCGCGGGTGCAGCCTTGGCGATGCTGATCAGGTGGTTGATTTCGGTGTCAACGCGCTGACGCATGTCCGGCCGACTGACGCCAGCCCACGCGCTCGAAGCGCAAATGAGCGCGACAAGCCCGACAGCATTGGAAAAAAGAGCAATGCGTTTCATTGAGGAGATCCTTTGATGCGTTTAGGTGAAGGCTCCTATTGCATCTGGGCCGAAGAAAAGGGTCTTGTCGGATGTGGCCGAGATTTGTACCTTCGTGTATCCGATAGCGTGTTTGACAAACGACGACACATTTGCGCTGCAGCCTTGTACTTACACTTTCAGCATGGGAAATTCCGATCATGTAAACGCCGATCACGTTCTAGTTGTTGATGACGACCCGGAAATCCGCAAGCTGCTGGCTGATCACATGCACAGGCAAGGCTGGCGTGTCAGCACAGTATCGGGCGGGACCGACATGTGGTCGGCGCTGGCCGGCTCGCCGGTTGACGTCGTCGTGCTGGATGTGATGCTGCATGGGGTCGACGGGCTGCAATTGCTGCGTGCATTGCGCAGCAGCCCTCACGCCAGTGTGCCGGTGGTGATGCTGACCGCCATGGGCGACGAGGTTGACCGCATCATTGGCCTGGAAATGGGTGCGGATGACTACCTGGCCAAACCATTTGCACCCCGAGAACTGCTGGCCCGTCTCAAGTCGGTCTTGCGTCGGGCGCGGATGCTGCCGCCAGGTCAAGGGCACCTGCGGCTGCGTTATGCACATTTTTGCGACTGGACATTTGATGCCGTCAAGCGCCACCTGATACACCGCAACGGCACCGTGACACCGCTGAACGGCGCAGAGTTCGCATTGCTGGCTTTTTTGTTAGACCACCCCCAGCAGGTCGTCAGTCGCGACCAACTGCTGGTGCAACTCGCGGGACGCGATGCCGATGTATTCGATCGATCAATAGACCTGCGCATCTCGCGCCTGCGCCGCCGCCTGGGCGATGACGCACGCGACCCCAGCATTGTGAAAACAGTCCGCCATGAAGGTTATGTGCTGGCTCAAGCAGTCGTCTGGTCAGCCAACACCACCGTGACATGACGCCTGCCTTGTTTCCGCTCTCTCTACGCCAACGCGTATTTCTTGTATTGTTGGTGGCCTTGGTACTGGTGCAAATACTCAGCTTTGTTGCCGTAGGTTGGTCGCGCGGCCTTGAGGCCCGTCATTTGGCCAACGATCTGATCGCCAAAGACATTGCGCGTGTGCACGCCCAGCTGATCGGGATTTCTGCCAACGAGCGCGTTGCAGTGCTTGAACGCCTGGATCGTGCTGCCTATCGCTGGCTGATGGTGGATACCAAAGATCGACTACAGCAGGCGCTAGACGATTCAAGTCTGCTCGAACTGGCGCGCCGCAGCGCCAGCGAGATGGCTTCTGAACCGGCGCAAGCCGTGCGATGGCAACAGCAGCCTGCGCTGCGAATGCCGTTGGCGGGTACGACCGATCTCCTGGTCATTTTTCCTGCAGGTTTGCCTCGCTCAACACCGTCTGCCTTTGCGGCTATTGCCTACGTGCTGGCTGTTACGGGGACTGTGGCGCTGGTGGCCTGGTTTGCAGTCTCACTGGCCACCCGTCCGCTGGCGCGAGCAGCAGCGGCAGCGCGCACCCTGACACAAGATCTTTCCGCCCCCCGGTTGGACGAGCTGGGCCCGCCTGAAGTGCAGGAACTTACCCGCAGCCTCAACCAGCTGCGTCAGGAGGTTCAGCGCCAACTGGAAACACGCACCCGCATCCTGGCAGCGGTCACACACGACCTGAAAACCCCCATTACGCGGCTGCAACTGCGCATCGCCACACTGCGGGAGACAAATTTTCGCGACCGTTTGCAGGCTGATCTGGATGCCATGGCTGCGTTGGTCAATGAGGGACTGGCCTTTGCTGGCAGCGAGTCTTTGCATGAGCCGATGGTGCAAATGGATTTGAACGCGCAGATCGAAAACATCGTTGAGCAGATGGCGGATCTTGGGCATGACTGCCAGTACACGCCGCAGAGCTTGCCTTCGGTGCACGCCGCACCGCAAGCTTTGGCGCGCTTGCTGCAAAACCTGATCGACAACGCCTTGCGTTACGGCGGTAGCGCAGAAATCTCTGCAGCCGTGGCCGATGGATGGGTGAATCTCACGGTGGCTGACCGCGGCCCAGGTCTGCCCGAAGTCGACTTGGAGCGCATGTTTGAGCCCTTTTTCCGAGGTGATCCATCGCGCGGGCGCGATTGGGGTGGTACAGGTCTTGGCTTGGCCATTGCCAGAAATTTGGCGCAGGCACACGGCGGTTCATTGAAGCTGGAGCAGCGCGAAGGGGGTGGTTTGCTCGCCAGATTGCGTTGGCCTCAGCAACGGCTGTCCGGTGTTTGATAGGTGACCAAAGATAGCAATTAACTATTGAAATAATGAAAACGATGTTCTTTGCTGATTGATTGAGGACTCTTAGTATCCCGTTAGTCATCCATCAACCCAGGAGCTGTCATGACGAATCAAGCGACCCCAGGCACTTGCCCCTTCAGTGGCGGCAAGGCTTTACACACCCCGGCGAACGGCCAGACCAACAAAGACTGGTGGCCCAACCAACTGAACTTGACGCTGCTGGCCCAGCACTCCGAACGTTCCAACCCCTTGGGCGAGGCGTTTGACTACGCCGCAGCGTTTAAAACGCTGGATCTGGACGCGGTGGTCAAAGACCTCACCACGCTGATGACGGACTCGCAAGACTGGTGGCCTGCTGACTACGGCCACTACGGCCCGTTCTTCGTGCGCATGACCTGGCATGCCGCTGGCACCTACCGCATTGGTGATGGCCGGGGCGGTGCGGGCAGCGGCGCGCAGCGCTTTGCACCGCTGAACAGCTGGCCCGACAACGGCAACCTGGACAAAGCGCGCCGACTGCTGTGGCCCATCAAGCAAAAGTACGGCAACAAGCTCTCGTGGGCTGACCTGCTGGTGCTGGCTGGCAACGTGGCCATGGAGTCCATGGGCTTCAAAACCTTTGGCTTTGGCGGCGGCCGCCCCGACATCTGGGAACCTGAAGAGATTTACTGGGGCGCAGAGACGAAGTGGATGGGTAGCGACAAGCGCTATTCCGGCGAGCGCCAGCTTGAAAACCCGCTGGGTGCTGCGCACATGGGCTTGATCTACGTCAACCCGGAAGGCCCCGAGGGCGTGCCCGACCCGCTGGGCTCGGCACGCGACATCCGCGAAACATTTGCCCGCATGGCCATGAACGACGAAGAAACCGTGGCCCTTACCGCAGGCGGCCACACCTTTGGCAAAGCCCATGGCGCGGCCAACCCCGGCCAATATGTGGGCCCCGAGCCCGAAGGTGCCAGCCTTGAAGAGCAGGGCCTGGGCTGGAAAAACAGCTTTGGCAGCGGCAAGGGCGTGCACACCATCACCAGCGGCATTGAAGGTGCCTGGACCAACCACCCCACGCGTTGGGACATGGGCTACTTTGAAAACCTGTTTGGCTACGAATGGGAGCTGACCCAAAGCCCCGCCGGTGCCCACCAGTGGACACCCAAAAGCTCAGCCGCTGCGGGCACTGTGCCCGACGCGCACGATGCCACCCAGCGCCACGCACCCATGATGACCACCGCCGACATGGCCATGCGCATGGACCCGGCTTACGAAAAAATCTCGCGCCGCTTCATGGCCAACCCGGCCGAGTTTGCCGATGCTTTTGCCCGCGCCTGGTTCAAGCTGACCCACCGCGACATGGGCCCGATCGCCCGCTACCTGGGCCCGCTGGTGCCCCAAGAGGTGCTGATCTGGCAAGACCCGGTTCCGCCGCTTGACCACGCCGTGATCAATGCGAAAGACATCGCCGCACTGAAGTCCAAGGTCCTGGCAAGCGGTTTGAGCATTGCCCAGCTGGTCACCACCGCCTGGGCTTGCGCCTCCACCTTCCGCGCCAGCGACAAGCGCGGCGGCGCCAACGGCGCCCGCATTCGCCTGGCACCGCAAAAAGACTGGGACGTGAATCAACCGGCGGAACTAGCCAAGGTTTTGCAAGTGCTGGAGACGGTTCAACAGGACTTCAACGCCGCGCAGACAGGTGGCAAAAAAATCTCTATGGCGGACTTGATCGTGCTCGCTGGCTGCGCCGCGGTGGAGGCTGCTGCGAAGAAGGCGGGCGTTGAGGTGACGGTGCCGTTCACACCCGGCCGCACCGACGCGTCGCAAGCGCAAACCGATGCGCACTCGTTTGCCCCGCTGGAACCGATTGCCGACGGTTTCCGCAACTACGGCCGCCCTGGGCACGAAAGCTATGCGGCTGAGCTGCTGGTTGACAAGGCCAACCTGTTGAGCCTGACGGCGCCCGAAATGACGGTCCTGCTCGGCGGTCTGCGTGCGCTGAATGCGAACGTCGGCCAGTCGAAACACGGTGTATTCACCCAGAGGCCCGAAACGCTAAGCCCCGACTTTTTTGTGAACCTGCTGGACATGAACACGGCATGGCAACCATCCTCCACCACCTCCGGCGTGCTGGAAGGCCGCGACCGGGCATCGGGTCAGGTCAAGTGGACGGGCACGGTCGTCGACCTGGTCTTCGGCTCCAACGCCCAGCTGCGCGCCATCGCCGAGGTCTATGCCAGCAGCGACGCGCAGGCAGCGTTTGTGCGGGACTTTGTGGCGGCGTGGAGCAAGGTGATGAACCTGGATCGGTTTGAGCTGGCTTGATGCCGCGTCGCCCCCTGGGCTGCAGTTTTGAGCCAAATCGGCCAGTAGCCCAGGTATTAACTGATCAATCAGCTATTAAAAATATAGCGAAAAGTGATGCAGATCCCGCTTGCTCACAGCCTGTTCAAACCTTCCAGCACCCGCCGGTAAATGTTCTTCAGCGGCTCGATGTCGGCCACCACCACATGCTCGTCAATCTGGTGAATGGTGGCGTTGGGTGGGCCGCATTCCACCACTTCGGGGCAGATGCGGGCGATGAAGCGGGCGTCGCTGGTGCCGCCGGTGGTGGACAGTTCGGTGGTGATGCCGGTTTCCTCGGCAATGGCTTGCTGCACAGCGGCCACCAGAGCGCCAGGCGGCGTGATGAAGGGCTGACCACCCAGGATCCAGGTCAGGTCGTAGTCCAGCTCGTGGCGGCTGAGCACGGACACCAGGCGCTGCTTCAGGCTGGCGTCGGTCGATTCGGTGCAGAAGCGAAAGTTGAAATCGACCACCACCGTGCCCGGAATCACGTTACCCGCGCCAGTGCCCGCGTGAATGTTGCTGATCTGAAAACTGGTGGGCTGGAAAAACGCATTGCCTGCGTCCCACTGTATGGCGGCCAGCTCGGCCAGCGCGGGCAAGCCCAAGTGAATCGGGTTGCGCGCCAGCTGGGGGTAGGCGATGTGGCCCTGAATGCCCTTGATGGTGAGCTTGCCGCTCAAGGTGCCCCGGCGGCCGTTTTTGATCATGTCGCCGGTGCGCTCAATCGACGTGGGCTCGCCCACGATGGCCCAGTCCAGCGTTTCGCCGCGTGCGGCAAGCTGCTGGCAGACCACCACCGTGCCATCGGTGGCCGGGCCTTCTTCGTCGCTGGTCACCAGAAAAGCTATCGAAAGGGCAGGGTGCGGATGGGCCGCCAGAAACTCTTCACAGGCCACCACCATCGCGGCCAGCGAGGTTTTCATGTCGCTGGCACCTCGGCCATAGAGCTTGCCGTTGGCGTGCGTCGGCACAAACGGGGGGCTGTGCCAGGCCGCCAGCGGGCCGGTGGGCACCACGTCGGTGTGACCGGCAAAGACCAGGGTTTTGTTTTTTTTTGCTACTGAATCAATAGCTGCTTGAGCAGTATCTGCATGGGCTGATGGCTGTTTTGGCTTAAATTTGGCCCATAAATTGGTCACACGGGCCTCCACCGGCCCACTTTCTATGGTTTCGCAGGCAAAGCCCAGGGCCGTCAGGCGCTGCGCCAGGATGGCCTGGCAGCCTGCGTCTTGCGGCGTGACGGAGGGGCAGGCGATGAGTTGTTCGGCCAGGCGCAGCGTGTTGGTCATCAGTGTTTGATATCCAGCGTGATCTCGGTAAACGAGGGCTCGTCGTCCACCTCTGCCTCGGCGGCGGCAGCGGCTTTGGACGCTTGCGAAAAGTCGTTGGCCAGGCGCCACATCAGGTTGGTGGGTGAATCGGCATGGGCAATGCCTTCCTTGCGGTCGATCAAGCCCTCGGTGATGAGGCGTGCGATGTCTTGCTCAAAGGTTTGCGAGCCTTCGGCCATGGCGTTGAGCATGGCCTCCTGCACACCCGAAAAGTCGCCTTTTTCGATCAGGTCGCTGACCAGCTTGGTGTTGAGCATCACCTCAGCGGCCGGAATGCGCCCGCCGGTGGTGGTGCGCAGCAGGCGTTGCGACACGATGGCCTTCAGGGCCGACGACAGATCACCCAGCATGGTGTTGCGCACCTCCACCGGGTAAAAACTGAGCACCCGGTTCAGCGCCTGGTAGCTGTTGTTGGCGTGCATGGTGGCCAGGCACAAATGGCCCGACTGCGCGTAGGCAATGGCGTGTGACATGGTTTCGCGGTCGCGAATTTCGCCAATCAAGATCACATCAGGTGCCTGGCGCAGCGCGTTTTTCAGCGCGATGGCCATGCTTTGCGTGTCATGCCCCACCTCGCGCTGGTTGACCAGCGAGCGCTTGTTTTTGAAGATGAATTCAATCGGGTCTTCAATGGTGAGGATGTGGCCGGTGGTTTTCTCGTTGCGAAAGTCCAGCATCGAAGCCAGCGTGGTGCTCTTGCCAGCGCCGGTGGCGCCCACCATCAGAATCAGCCCGCGCTTTTCCATGATCAGGTCGCCCAGAATCATGGGCACATTCAAGGTGGCCAGCGGCGGAATGTCGGTGGTGATGTAGCGAATGACCGCGGCATAGGTGCCGCGCTGGCGCATGCCCGAGAAGCGGAAGTTACCCACACCCTCAATGGCAAACGCCATGTTCAGCTCGCCCAGCTCCTCCAGCTCTTCAATGCTCATGGGCGGCAGCACCTCGGCCAGCAGATTTTTGGGCGCGTCTGGCGGCAGCAACTGGTTGTTGATCGGGATGCACTGGCCGTTGATCTTGATCAACGCGGGCGAGTGCGCCGACAGGTACACATCAGAGGCTTTCTTCTCGCTCATCAGGCGCAGGATGCGCTCCATGGTGCTCATGTGGTACTCCTATTTAAGACTGACGAGGGCTGCGCCCCGAGGGAGACAGGACGAGGGCTGCGCCCCGATGACAGATGACGATCGGGTATTTGTCGCTGAGTGAAGCGAAGTCGCTGAGCGAAGCGAATCGTCGGAGCGCAGCGAAGTCATTGCAGCCATCAGTCGCGCAGCAAATCGTTCAAGCTGGTCTTGGCACGGGTCTGTGCGTCGACTTTTTTCACAATCACCGCGCAATACAGGCTGTATTTGCCGTCGGCACTGGGCAGGTTGCCGGCCACCACCACCGAGCCTGCAGGCACCCGGCCATAGGAAACTTCACCGGTGGCGCGGTCATAAATTTTGGTGCTCTGGCCGATGTAAACGCCCATGGAGATCACCGAGTTTTCTTCGACGATGACGCCTTCGACTACTTCGGAGCGTGCGCCAATGAAGCAGTTGTCTTCAATGATGGTGGGGTTGGCTTGCAGCGGCTCCAGCACGCCGCCCAAACCCACGCCGCCCGACAAATGCACGTTTTTGCCCACCTGGGCGCAGCTACCCACGGTGGCCCACGTGTCTACCATGGTGCCTTCGTCCACATAGGCGCCAATGTTCACGTAGCTGGGCATCAGGATCGCGCCTTTGGCGATGTAGCTGCCGCGCCGGGCCACCGCCGGAGGCACCACCCGCACACCGGTGGCTTTGAGTTCTTCTTCGCTCAGGTGGGCAAACTTGGTTTGCACCTTGTCATAAAAACCCAGCTCGCCCGCGCGCACCATCTGGTTGTCTTTAAGTCGAAAGCTCAGCAGCACGGCTTTTTTCAGCCACTGGTGCACCGTCCACTGGCCCACCGATTGCCGCGTGGCCACCCGCAAGCGGCCCGCATTCAGCTCGGCCAGTGCATGCTCCACGGCCTCGGCTACTTCTTTGGGCGCGGACGAGGGCGACAGGTTGGCGCGGTTGTCCCATGCGGTGTCGATGATTTGCTGAAGGTCTGTGGTCGTGTGCGGTGCGGTCATTTGAAGTTGGATTGAGTGAATTGAACGATACGCTGAGCGGCTTCCACGCAGGGCGCGGTGTCTGCCACCAACGCCATACGGATGCGACCCGCGCCAGGGTTGTGGCCGTTTGCAGGGCGGGCCAGGTAGCTTCCGGGGAGCACGGTCACATTGTATTGAGCCAGTAGCTGTGCAGCGAAGGCAACGTCATCACCTGGGCCAGCCGCACCAGCTGGCGCAGGCACCGCCGCCCACAAATAAAACCCGGCATCGGGCAATTGCACATCCAGCACTTGGGCCAGCAGGGGCGTGACCTGGGCAAATTTCTCCCGGTAGAGCGCCCGGTTGGCCACCACATGGGCCTCGTCTGCCCATGCGGCGATGCTGGCCGCTTGCACCAGGGGGCTCATGGCGCTGCCGTGGTAGGTGCGGTACAGCAAAAAGGGCTTGATCAGCTTCGAATCGCCCGCCACAAAACCACTGCGCAGACCCGGCACATTGCTGCGTTTAGACAGGCTGGTAAACGCGATGAGGTTTTTGAAATCGCTGCGGCCCAGCTTGGCCGCAGCCTCCAGCCCGCCCAACGGCGGCTCATCGCGAAAATAGATCTCGCTGTAGCACTCATCCGAGGCAATCACAAAGCCATGCCGATCGGACAGATCAAACAGCTTTTGCCACTCGCTCAGGGGCATCACCGCGCCGGTGGGGTTGCCGGGTGAGCAGACGAACAGCAGCTGGGTTTTTTGCCACACCGCATCGGGCACGCTGTCCCAATCGACTGCAAAGTTGCGTGCCGGGTCGCTGGGCGCAAAGTAGGGCGCAGCACCAGCCAATAACGCCGCACCTTCGTAGATTTGGTAAAACGGGTTAGGACTGACGACGATTGCTTCTGCCTTGGGATCGATCACCGTTTGCGCAAAAGCAAACAGTGCTTCACGTGAGCCGTTGACCGGTAGCACCTGGGTTTGCGCATCCAGGTGTAGGCCATAACGGCGCTGCAGCCAATCGACCAGCGTTTGCCGTAGCTTGATGTCGCCGGCAGTTGCCGGGTAGGTGGACAGACCGGCAAAAGCGTTGTGTATAGCGGTTTGCACAAAGCCCGGCGTTGCATGCTGTGGTTCGCCAATACCCAGGCTGATCGGTTTGAAATCGGGTGACGGAGTGACACCGGCAAACAGTTGTCTGAGCCGCTCGAAAGGGTAGGGCTGCAGGCGTTGGAGTAGGGGATTCATACAGGCGAGTTTATCGGCGCGTAAGGCACAAGCATCAGTGCCCCTGCTGCTATCGGTCACACACTGACACCTGGTGGGTTCGGCCCGCAGCACTCACGCTGCCGCCAAGTCACTAGCAACCCGTGTGTGCCGCCCCGCCCAAAACGGCGCGGCACAGCCTGACGGTTCTTGCCTCAGTGCTTGGCAGCGCTCTCGGATTCGGTCACCGCAACCTGCCAGATGATCAGACCGAAGGCAATCTTGTTCAGCACGTCTGCCAGGTTGTAGATGATGTTCAGCGCGTTCATGCTGCTGGCAGGACTGCTGCCGGTCAGGTACCCAAAGAAGTAGCCCACTGGGTAGATCGCCCAGCCGATGGTCACGATCCAGCGCATGGTCTTGAACGCCGACTGAACCGACGGTGGTGCGCTTTGCGCATTAATTTTGCCCGCTTCGCCCAAGAAGATCTCATACAGGATGTAGGCCCAGCCCGCCATGCCGATGATGAACGCCGGCCAAACAGACAGATAGCCCGCCTCACCCACATAGCCACCGACCAGCATCACGATGGTGCCGATCATCAAGCGCCAGAACACGCCAGCCGGCACTTTGGTGATGGCCGACAAGATCAGGTAAAACTCGATCATCAGCAATGGAACGGTGATTAGCCAATCGATGTAGCGAAACACGGTAGGTGTGGAGCCGGTGCTGACCCAGACATCACGCATATAAAAGTAATGAACGGCGGCGATCAGCGTGACCAGGCCCGACACCGTGAGCGAGGTTTTCCACTTGGCTGCAACCCGGTCGCGCTCAAGAAAGAAAAACACGGTTGACGCGATCAGCGCCATCGAGATCAGCCAGAACGAAATGCCAACGAAATCGTCTGGTTTGAGCACTGAACTGGCCGCAGCCTGCGCTTGGCTGGACCAGATTGCCAGGGCAGAGCCCACACCAACTAGCTTGGCCGCTATCGACCTCTTGTAGATTGCCATCATGCTTGTCTCCTAAAAATGCATGACCGGTTGAAAGAGGTGCCTTGCGACACCCTACCTGTCATGATTTCAGTGATCCCGCTTGAGGCGACTCCAGACTAATCATGAAATTGCAGTGTAACCACGCTGTCAGAAACCCAGCTACTCGGGATAACGCTGGTAGGAGTTTTGTGTAGAGTTGTATCGGATCATCCATCGCTGCACACGCGATACTGTCCATTTTTTCCCTCAAAGGCAAACCATGAAAATCGAAACCATTGCCGTACACGGCGGCTACACCCCAGACCCCACCACCAAAGCCGTGGCCGTGCCCATCTACCAAACCGTGGCCTATGCGTTTGACGACACGCAGCACGGGGCTGACCTGTTTGACCTGAAAGTGGCCGGCAACATCTACAGCCGCATCATGAACCCCACCAATGGCGTGCTGGAGGCCCGCGTGGCGGCGCTGGAAGGCGGCATTGGGGCGTTGGCCGTGGCCTCGGGCATGGCCGCCATTGCCTATGCGATTCAAACCATCACCGAGGCAGGGGACAACATCGTCTCGGCCTCCACCTTGTATGGCGGCACCTACAACCTGTTTGCCCACACCTTTCCGCAAATGGGCATTGAAGTGCGCTTTGCCGACTACCGCGACCCGGCCTCGTTTGCCAAACTGATTGATGGCCGCACCAAGGCGGTTTACTGCGAGTCGGTGGGCAACCCGCTGGGCAACATCACCGAC
>JAAFIW010000003.1 GCA_013297875.1 Comamonadaceae bacterium
AACCTGGCTATCGCCATGCAGCAACGCGCCTGGATGCAGGGCCTATGGGATCAAGCCAAGTCATTCGATCTGCCTGCTACCTTTGCCGCATCCAAGCCTCCTTGAAGTTCTAATGGAAAATTTGGGATAAATACCTGGGCTGATTGCCCTTTTGATATTTAAGCGCGCTGTTGAGCAGCGGTGGGCGTCTGCCACTGCTGCGTCAACTGTGCCCAGCGCTGGCGCGCCGCCACCAGGTTGCGCTCTTTCACGTGCCCAAAACCGCGAATCTGTTCCGGAATGCGGGCGATGTCGACCGCCAGCGCGTGTTTGTCGGCGGTCAGGCCGGGTAGCAGGTCGCTGATGCTCTGGCGGTACTGGTCAATCAGCGCCCGCTCCATCTGGCGCTCCTCGGTGCGGCCGAAGATGTCCAGCGCGGTGCCGCGCAGCACCTTCAGCGGTGCCAACAGGCGAAAAGCGGTGAGCATCAAGGGGCCAAACTTCGACTTTTGCAACTCGCCTTTGTCGTTTTTCTTGGCAATCAGCGGCGGCGCCAGGTGGTAGTTCAGCTTGTAGTCGCCTTCAAACATGTTGCTGATCTTGTCGTGAAAGCTCCGGTCGGTGTGCAGGCGGGCCACTTCGTATTCGTCTTTGTAGGCCATCAACTTGAACAGATAGCGGGCCACGGATTCGGTCAGAGCCGTCTTGCCCATGGGGGCCTCGGCGGCGCGAACTGTCTCGACAAAGGCGCTGTAAGTCTTCGCATATGCGGCGTTCTGGTAGGCCGTTAAAAACTCGACGCGCCGCGCCACCAGGCTGTCCACGGTTTCGCGCTTTCTGAATTCGATCACCTGCGCGCCGGTGCCGCTGACCAGGGCTTGCACGGATGGCAAGTCGTGCGCCGCGCGGCGGCCCCAGGCAAACGCGGCTTTGTTTTGCTCAATGGCCACGGCGTTCAGCTCGATGGCCCGCATCAATGACTCAAAGCCCAGCGGCACCCAGCCTTTTTGCCAGGCGTAGCCCAGCATCATCGGGTTGGTGTAGATGCTGTCGCCCATCAGCTTCGTGGACGCACCATCTGCATCAAACAAGCCCACGGCATCGGTGCCGACGGTTTGCGCAATCGACACGGCGCAGGCATCGGCCGGGTTTTCCCAGTTGGCGTTTTTCACAAAGGCGGCGGTGGGTGTGCTGTGGCTGTTCAGCGCCACGTGGGTGCGGCCCGCGCGCATCCGCAGCATGGTTTCTTTGCCTGCGGCCACCAACGGGTCGCAGCCGATGATGAGATCGGCCGCCGCCATGCTCACGCGGGTGGTGCGAATCGCGTCGGCATCGTCGCCAATCAACACATGGCTCCAGGTGGCACCGCCTTTTTGCGCCAGGCCACCCGCATCTTGCGTGACCACGCCCTTGCCCTCGATGTGTGCGGCCACGCCCAGCAACTGGCCGATGGTGATGACGCCGGTGCCGCCCACGCCCGCCACCACAATGCCCCAGACCGTTTGACCCGCAGTTTGCGGAATCGACGGCTCGGGCAATTCGCCCAAGCTGAACGGCGACGGCGTTTGCGCTTTAGCCTTTTTCTTCAGCTGACCACCTTCCACGGTGACAAAGCTGGGGCAAAAGCCTTTCACGCAGCTGATGTCTTTGTTACAGGTGCTTTGATTAATGCTGCGCTTGCGGCCAAATTCGGTTTCCAGCGGCTCCACGCTCAGGCAGTTGGACTGCACGCCGCAATCGCCACAGCCCTCGCACACCAACTCGTTGATGACGACGCGTTTGGCCGGGTCGACCATGGTGCCGCGCTTGCGGCGGCGGCGCTTTTCGGTGGCGCAGGTCTGGTCGTAAATGATGCAGGTCGTGCCTTTGATGTCGCGCATCTGCTTTTGAATCGCATCCAGTTCGTCGCGGTGGTGCACGGTGACGCCGTTGGCCAAGGTCACGCCCTCGTACTTTTCGGGTTCGTCGGTAACCACTACGGTTTTGATAGCGCCTTCAGCAAGCAGGCTCTGGGCGATCTGCACAACCGAGTGTCCTTCGGGCCGTTCACCCACCTGCTGGCCACCGGTCATGGCCACTGCGTCGTTGTAGAGAATTTTGTAGGTGATGTTCACACCCGCGGCAATCGCCTGGCGAATCGCCAGCAGGCCGCTGTGAAAGTAGGTGCCGTCGCCCAGGTTGGCAAAAATATGCTGGTCGGTGGTAAACGGCTGCTGGCCCACCCAGGGCACGCCCTCGCCGCCCATTTGGGTGAAGCCCACGGTGCTGCGATCCATCCAGGTGGCCATGAAATGGCAGCCAATGCCAGCCATGGCGCGCGAGCCCTCGGGCACTTTGGTGCTGGTGTTGTGCGGGCAGCCGGAGCAAAACCACGGGGCACGGTCGGCACCCTGCACTCCACCCAGGGTCAGGGCCTGCATCGAGGTTTCTTTGGCTTGCAGGATGGCCAGTTGCGCGTCGATGCGGGCTGCCATGTCGCCATCCACGCCCAGCTTTTTCAAGCGCTGGGCGATGGCTTTGGCGATTAGCGCGGGCGACAGGTCGGCGTTGGCGCGCAACAAGGTGTTGGCCGTTGGGTTGGCCATGGACCATTCGCCCCCCTGGTACTGCTCGCCCGCGGCTCCGTCGTCAAACTTACCCAGCACATTCGGCCGCACGTCCGCCCGCCAGTTGTACAGCTCTTCCTTCAATTGGTATTCAATCACCTGGCGCTTTTCCTCTACCACCAGAATCTCGCGCAGCCCGGTTGCAAACTCCCGCGTGCCCTGCGCCTCCAGCGGCCACACCACGCCCACTTTGTGCAGGCGAATGCCCAGCTGGCGGCAGGCGTCATCGTCCAGGCCCAGATCGATCAGCGCCTGGCGGGTGTCGTTGTAGGCCTTGCCGCTGGCGATGAGACCGAATCGGTCGTTCGGCCCTTCGATCACGTTGTAATTCAGCCGGTTGGCGCGGATATAGGCCAGCGCCGCATACCACTTGTAGTCAAACAGCCGCGCCTCCTGCTCCAGCGCATGGTCGGGCCAGCGGATGTGCAGGCCGCCGGGCGGCATGGCGAAATCGGTGGGGATTTTGATCTGCACGCGTTGCGCATCAATCATGGCCGTGGCGCTGGATTCCACGATTTCCTGAATCGTCTTCATGCCTGCCCACACGCCAGAGAACCGGCTCATCGCAAACGCATGGATGCCCAAATCCAGAATCTCCTGCACCGTGGCGGGGAAAAACACCGGCAGGCCGCAGGCCTTGAAAATATGGTCGCTCTGGTGGGCCGCGGTGGAGCTTTTGGACACATGGTCGTCCCCCGCCACAGCAATCACGCCGCCCCATTCGGTGGTGCCGGCCATGTTGGCATGTTTGAACACATCGGAGCAGCGGTCTACGCCCGGGCCTTTGCCGTACCAGATGCCAAACACGCCGTCATATTTATTCGTGCCCGGCGGCGAAAAACCCAGCTGCTGCGTGCCCCACAGTGCAGTGGCCGCCAGCTCTTCATTCACGCCCGGCTGAAACACGATGTGCTGGGCTTTGAGGTACTTGGCCGCCTTCCAGAGCGACTGGTCATAGCCCCCCAGCGGCGAGCCCCGGTAACCACTGATAAAGCCCGCTGTGTTTTTGCCCTGCAAGGCATCGCGCTGGCGCTGCAACATGGGCAGCTTGACCAGCGCTTGCACCCCGCTCATAAAGGCCCGGCCGTGATCCAGGCTGTATTTGTCGTCCAGGGTGACGGTTTCAAGCGCTTTGCGGATGTGCTCGGGTAGGGGGGCGTTCATGGCGTGCTCCTGTGGGTGGATGGCTCTACGTCGCAGCAAAGTGTAGGCCTTGTATTGCGGGTAAACATTGCTTTTTATGCCGCAATCGACTCGTCACGACAAAGTTTATTGCTCTCGGTTGCGCTCAACCCGATCGTTTGCTTTCGCACACCAACCCGCGCAAATTAAACCTAGCCGGCTGCATAGGTTTGTGACCCATTCACAGCTTCGTCATATATGCATTGAATGATGTGTGGCTTTTTGTTAATTTTTTGGAGCAACCCATGAGCGACAACACGACGAACCACGCCATCACTTTGGCCGATCCAGACGATCTGGACAACAACACCAGCGCCAACCCGCATATCAAAGATGTGCTGGCAACGCGCATGCACCGCCGATTCGTACTCAAAGGCGGCGTGGGTGCCATGTCCATGGCCGGTCTGGGCTCTTTGGGCCTGGCAGCCTGCGGTGGCGACGATTCGCCGGCCATTACACCTGCACCTGCAGCTGCACCGGCTGTCGCGGCGCCAGCACCAGCACCTACTTTTGAAGGCCTTTTGAAATTCAAGGCCGTTGATAAATCCATTGCAGACCGCTTGATCGTGGCTGATGGCTACACCGCTACCGTGATTTACGCCACGGGCGACTCAATCGCCTCCAACGTGACCGACTACAAAAACGACGGCACAGACGACAACTTTGCCCGCCGCTCGGGTGACCACCACGACGGCATGCACTACTTTGGCCTGTCCGCCACTGGCACCCCCAGCCTGTCGGCCAACGACCGCGCTCTGCTGGTCATCAACCACGAAAACATCACTGGCACCGTGCAGTTCATGCACGCCAACGGTCAGACCAACATCGCTGCCACCGCAGGCCCACGCCCGGAAGCCGAAGCTGTAAAAGAAATGGAAGCGCACGGCGTGTCCGTTGTCGAGTTGGCCAAATCGGCCACCGGTTATGGCTACGTCAAGGGTTCGACCTTCAACCGCCGCATCACTTCTTCAACACTGATGGATCTGGCCGGCCCCGCACGTGGTACCGATTTCGTCAAAACCCGCTTTTCGCCCACCGGCACCCAAACCCGTGGCACGGTGAACAACTGCGGCAACGGCTACACCCCCTGGGGCACCTACCTGACGGCTGAAGAAAACTGGGCGGGCTATTTCCTGCGCGGTGCCGATGCGGCCATTCGCACCCAGAAAGACAACAACGGCATGTTGCGCAACGGCATTCGTCCGCCGGTAGCGCCCGCTACTTTCACGGCCGGTTTTGCGCACAACCGCTGGGCCAGCGTGGTGCCAGCCGATGCCACCAGCACCATGTTCAGCCGCTGGGACATCACCGCCGTGGCGGCTAACCCTGCCGATGGCTCCGCTGACTTCCGTAACGCCGCCAACACCTTTGGCTACGTCGTCGAAATCGACCCGTACGACCCCAACAGCACGCCGATCAAGCGCACCGCCCTGGGCCGCCGAGCCAACGAAGGTGCCTGGCCCAGCAATGCCGTCGTCGGTCGCCCGATCGCCTTCTACATCGGTGACGATTCGCGCGGCGAGTACATCTACAAGTTTGTGTCCAGAAAGCTGTGGGTCGCTGCCGACGCCAACCGCACCGACCGCCTGCGGGTGGGCGACGAGTACATGAACGAAGGCACGCTTTACGCCGCCCGCTTCAACGCCAATGGCACCGGCACCTGGGTGAAGCTGGATCTGTCGAACCCCGACGTTGCTGCCGGCATTCCTGCCAGCGCCTTGAACCCCGAGGGCTATCAGTTCGCCAGCCTGGCTGACATTTGCGTGAACACCCGCATGGCTGCTGACGCTGCCAAAGCCACCCGCATGGACCGCCCCGAGTGGACCTCGGTGAACCCCGTCACCGGTGAGATCTACATCACTTGCACCGAGAACCCGGATCGTGGCAACACTGCCTCCACCTCTATTTCCGGCAACAACTTCAACAACCCCGATGTAGACCCGGCCAACCCACGCTACTGGCTGGACCCCAAAGGCGTGACCAGCCAGGGCGCGGCCAACGCCACCCAGCGCGGCAACGTCAACGGTCACATCATGCGCATCAAGGAAACCGGCGACAACGCGGCAGCGGAAACCTTTAACTGGGACATCTTCCTGTTTGGTGCACAAGCCACGGCCGACACCGGTATCGACAACGTGAACTACCAGCAAAACGTCAACCTGTCGGGCCTGAGCCCACTGAACGACCTGTCCAAGCCTGACGGCATCTGGTTCTCGCGTTCCACCGGCATTTTGTGGATCGAGACCGACGACAACACCTTCACCGATCAGACCAACGCCATGTTGCTGGCCGCCATTCCCGGCACACAGGGTGACGGCGGTCAGGTGACTGTGGTCAACAGAGCCAACGGCAGCCCCAACCAGACTGTGACCAGCGACAAGACGATCACGACGTTTGCTGGCCGGAAAATGTCCGACACCACGCTCAAGCGCTTCATGGTGGCGCCGCTGGGTGCTGAGATCACCGGCGTGGCCGAGTCGCCAGACGGTACTGCGCTGTTCATCAACATCCAGCACCCCGGTGAAAACACCAGCGCCACGCAGTTCACCGCGCGAACCTTCGAGAGCAACTGGCCCGGCAACGGCGCTGGTGTGCCCGCTTACGGCCCAGGCGGCGCAACCGCCCGCCCACGCTCGGCAACCGTGATGATCACCAAAAACGGTGGCGGCAAAATCGGTTTGTGATCTCGTGTGAAGTGCAGGCGATACGTCGCCTGCTAAAGACTCAAAAGCCCGGTCAAACCGGGCTTTTTTACGCCCGCGCGCTCTTCTGGCTCGCGGTTAAGAGCAGCGCGCATTCCCGTCATTCCCGCGCAGGCGGGAATCCAGGCGCGAGGTGTTTGCCCATATCGTGGCCCGTCGCGGCGCGACCGCTGGATTCCCGCCTGCGCGGGAATGACGAATCACAAATATTTGCTATATAAATAATAGCTGTTTGAGCAGTATTGATAAGGGCTGGTAGGCTAAATCATTGAAATTCACTGTCACTCGTCTGCCCCTCGCCTATTTCGGCCATAAAACCCACATTTGCAGCGGCTGTTTGAGCCGCCCGGCCAACTCCCCAGCTTGCGGCCCGGATCCTGCGTAGTAATCGGCCCGCACCGCACCAGTAATCGCGCTGCCGGTGTCTTGCGCCAGCACCAGGCGCTGCAGGTTGGCCGTGGGCCCGCTGGTGGCCAGCCACACCGGTGTGCCGTAGGGAATGCTGGCAGGGTCTACCGCGATGGAGCGGCCGGCGGTGAGGGGCACGCCCTGGGCACCGCGTGGCCCCAGGGCGCTGTCGGCTTCGCTGATCGGCTCTTCGCGGAAAAACACCATGCGCGGGTTGACCCACAGCATTTCATTCACACGCTGCGGGTTTTGCACCGTCCAGGCCTTGATGCCGGGCCAGGTCGCGTCGCGCACGAGGCCTTGCTGGAGCAACCAGCTGCCCACGCTGCGGTAGGGCTGGTCGTTGGTGGCGGCAAAGGCCAGGCGCACCAGGCGCTGGCTGCCGTCGGCCTCGGTGATGCGCAGGCGCCCCGAGCCTTGAATGTGCAGCACCAGCGCGTCCACCGGGTCGGACAGGAAAGCGATTTCGCGGCCCCGAAGCGCCGCCTGCGCCTCGGGCAGGGTGTCGATTTCCTGGCGTGTGTACCAGGGCTTGCGGGTGGCCAGGTTGGCGGGCGGGCGGTACAGCGGTGCCACGTGCGTGGCACTGCGTTGGCGGCTGGCGTCCATCACCGGCTCGTAGTAGCTGGTGAGCAGGCCTTCGGTGGTGCCCGAAATGGGCTCCACGCGGTAGGGCTGCAGGCGCTGGGTGATCCAGACGCGTTTTTCCTCGTCCGAGGCAATGCTCAGCTGGCGAACCTGCCCACACAGCGGCGCAAACGTGGGGCCGGGGCGCTCGCAGCTTTTCAGCCAGGCGTTCCAGGCCTCAAACAGCGTGTCGCTGCCAAAGCCGGGCAATTGGCTCCAGCGCACCGGCACCCAGCGGCTTTTGGCCTGCGTGATGGATGGGGGCAGCGGCCCGGTGTCGTCAGGCGCGTCGTAGGGCGCACTGGGCGGCGGTGCTGTTGGCGTGGTGGCTGCCGGGCGGCTGGGCTCTGGCGCATCGGGCGCGCGGCGGGGGGCGCTGCCGCACGCGGCCAGCATTCCTACAATCGCGGCACCGCAGATAAGTCGGCCAAGGAGTTGTGTCATGGGTTTGCTGTTGCTGGAAGCCTTGCTGGCGCTGGTGATTTTGCTGGGCATCGTGTGGTGGACCATGTTTTCGGGCCGTCGCAAAGGCGAACTGCCGCCCACTGAAGAGATAGCCCCTCACACGCCAGACTCTAAGCCAAAAGAGCCGCCAGCCCTTTAATTACTTGCTCAAGCAGCTATCAATTTGATACTGTTGAAGGGCCTGGGTGAATACGGAACAGAACACAGAGGCACAGAGGCACAGAGGGAAGAGGAGGTTTTTGTGAATTCTCTTGAATGTCTGCATGCCATCTCTTCTTACCTCTGTGCCTCTGTGTTCTGCTGCCTCCCCCCAGTCATCCCGCCATCCCAGCCGGCAAGCAACGTCATCTGTCATGGCAGCCACCCATTTCAAGCCAAATCAGCCACCAGCCCAGGTGTTTATTGCTCAAGCAGCTATCGAAAGAAGAGCAATCCACAGAGGGAAGAGGAGGTTCATGAAATCTCTTGATGCCTGCGCATTGCCCTCTCCTCTTACCTCTGTGCCTCTGTGCCTCTGTGTTCTGTTTTCTCTCCCCCGGTGTAACACCACACTACCCGCCAGCATCCAGGCTGCTGAGCAAGTTGGCCAGTTCCACGGCTGACTTGACCTGCATCTTGTCAAACACCCGCGCCCGGTGTACCTCGACCGTGCGTACGCTGATGTCCAGCGCGTCGGCGATCAGTTTGTTGGGCAGGCCGGCCACCACGTTGCGCAGCACGTCACGCTCGCGCTCGGTCAGGTCGGCCAGGCGGGCTTGCACGCCTTGGCTGGCGCGCTGCGTGTTCAGGCTGGCTTTGGATTGCGCCAGGGCTTGCTCGATGCGGTCGACCAAGGCGTTGTCGGAAAACGGTTTTTCGCAGAAATCAAAGGCACCGCGCTTGACGGCATCTACCGCTGTGGGCACGTCGGCATGGCCGGTGAGAAAAATCACCGGCAGGCGCTGCGTCAAGCCGCGCTGCACCAGGGCGTCAAACAGGCTCAGGCCGCTGATGCCGGGCATGCGCACATCCAGCAGCAGGCAGCAGGGCTGGTCGGGCAGGGGTTTGGCAAGTACCGCCCGCTCAAAGGCGGACGCACCGTCAAAACATTCGCTGGGCAGGTGGCGCGAGCGCAGCAGCCAGGCCAGTGCCTCGCGCACGCTGGTGTCGTCGTCTACTATAAATACTGTAGCGTCTTGAGCAGGTTGCATATGGGCTGGTGCTTGGATTTTGCTATTTTTTCTGGATCAGATGACGAATGACCTGGCCTGAGATGAAAAATGACACGGCTTGTGTACCGCAGATGTTGTCATTCTTCATCATTGGCTGCATCGCAGCCGGGTCATCTGTCATCTGTCATCAGGAACCACCGGCAAGGTGAAGGTGAAAATCGTACCCCTGGGTTGCCTCAGTTCAAACCCGAGTATTCCCCCGTGCTGCTCGATGACGGTGCGGCACAGGCTCAGGCCCAGGCCCATGCCTTCGGCTTTGGTGGTGAAAAACGGGGTGTACAGCTGCTGGGCTACGTCTTGCGAAATGCCGGGCCCGGTGTCTGCCACCTCAAAGGCCAGCCAACGCGGGGGGCCGGCCTCGCGATGGGTGTGATCCACCGGGCGGGCATGCAGGGTCAGCACCCTGGGCAGGTCTGGCGGGGCGTCCATGGCCTGCATGCCGTTGCGCGCCAGATTCAGCAGCACCTGCTCGACCATGCTCCGGTCGCACAGCACCCTCGGTAATGGCCTGTCCACCGCGAGCTGCACCTGCACCTGCAACTTGCGCGCCTGCAGCTCAATGAGCGGCATGACCGCATCGAACAGGGTTTGCGGCGCAACCGCTTCGCGCCGCTGCTCGCGGCGGCGCACCATGTCGTGCACGCTTTGAATGACCTTGCCAGCGCGCTGGGCCTGCTCGGCAATGCGTTGCAAAGCGGTGTGCAGCATCTCGAAATAATGGTGATCTGACCCCAATTGTTTGGGTTGATCGGCCATCAGGTTCAAGGAGCCGGAGGCGTAGCTGGCGATGGCGGCCAGGGGTTGGTTCAGCTCGTGGCTGAGCAGCGAGGCCATTTCGCCCACGGTGGCCAGGCGGGCGGTGGCTTGCAGGCGCTCCTGGCTGGCGCGCTGCATCTCCTGCACCCGGCGCTGCTCGCTGATGTCGACAAAGGCGCTCATCCAGCCGGTTTGCAGGCCTTGGGCGTTGATCAGCGGTGCCTCGATGATGAGCACCGGAAAGCGCGAGCCGTCTTTGCGCATGAAGACCGACTCAAAACCTTCACGCGGTGGCACATGCTGGCCTGCCAGCCGCACGGCCTGGCGCTTTTGGTACTCGTCGGTCAGCTCGGGCGGCCAATAGGGCGCGGGGTTGGCCTGGCCCTGCAATTCGTGGGGTGCAAAGCCCACCATGTCGCAAAACGCCGGGTTCACGTAGGTGATGCGGCCTTGCAGGTCGCGCGCACGCAGGCCGGTCACCAGCGAATCTTCCATGGCCTTGCGAAACGCCAGCGCGTCGGCCAGGTCGCGCTCGGCACGCAGGCGGCGGCGGGCGTCTTTGGCCAGCAGCACCAGCACGGCAATCAGGGCCATCGACATGGCCGTCACCAGGGCAGTGAGCACATTGGGAAACAGGTCGGGTGCGGCGCGCCAGCTGTCCAGCCGCAAAACCAGGGTGTTGCCCGGCAAATCCAGCAGCTGTTGCGCAGTAAACACGCGGCTGGCCCGGCGCGCCGTGCCATGCAGGGCCAGGCGGGTGCCGTCAGGTTCGGTGAACGACACCTCGTGGTTGCGCGCCAGGTGTCGGCCCACCCGCTCGGCCAGCAGATCGGCCAGCGAGTAGGTGGCCACCACATAGCCCAGCGTTTGCCCGGCTTCAATTTTGGGCAGGCACAGCTCCATGGCCTCCAGGCCCATGCCGTCGTTTTGCGGCAGAAAGTAGCTGGCCGAGTAGGCTGGGCCGCTGATGCGCCGCGCATTGGCGCAGGCCAGCGCCACCTCGGCCTGCGCGTTGCTGCGCCCCAGGCGCGCAAATGCGGGTGGACGGTAGGGCGAGTCGGTATGGGCCAACGGCAGCAGCGCGGCGCTGCGCCACTCCAGGCGCAGCCACTCACGCTGGTTGCGCAGCAAAGCGTCGGCTTGCAGCACCCAGGTGGCGGTAGAACCCTCAGCGCCTTGCAAGGTTTGCAGGGCCTGCAGCGACTGCACATTGCGCGTCAACGCGGCGCGCACGTCGCTGGTGGCACCCGCCGCATCGCGCTCCAATCGCTCCTGCACCTGGCTGACCTCGTAGCGGCCCGCCAACCAGACCAGGGTGGCCAGCAGCGCCAGCACCAGGCCCAGCAGCGCGGTCCACAACAGGCTGCGTCGCCAGCCGGCAATCAGGCGGGCCAGCACAGCATTGCCCTACAAGACCCGGTGCGACAGCGCCGGCAACTGGTGGCGCCGCTGCGCAATCTGCTGCGCATCCAGTTCGGCCAGCACCACGCCGGGGCCTTCTGCCTGCTGGGCCAGTACCTCGCCCCAGGGGCTGGCCACCAGGCTGTGGCCCCAGGTACGCCGCCCGTTGTCATGCTGGCCGCCTTGCGCAGGTGCTGCAACAAAGCAGAGGTTTTCAACCGCGCGGGCGCGCAGCAGCAATTCCCAATGGGCCTGGCCAGTCGTGTAGGTGAAGGCGCTGGGCACCAACAAGAGGTCTGCGCCTTCGCGTGCATAGAGCCGGTACAGCTCGGGAAAGCGCAGGTCGTAGCAGACGCTCAAGCCCACGCGCCACAGGTGGCCGTCGCGCGCGGGCAAGTCAAACCAGGCCGGTTGGCTGCCTGCCTGAAGCACCCGCGATTCGTCATACCGCTCGCGTCCGTTGTCAAAGCAAAACAGATGCATCTTGTCGTAGCGGGCCACGCACTGGCCGGCAGGCGAGAACACCAGGCTGCTGTTGAACACGCGTTGGCCGTCACCGTCCGGCACGCGAAGCGGCAAGGTGCCGCCCACCACCCACAAACCCAGCTGGCGTGCGGCGTCGGCCAGCATGGCCTGAATGGGGCCGGTGCCCTGGGTTTCCTGTATTGCCAGTTTGTCGGTGTCGTGCTGGCCCAGCAGACAGAAATATTCGGGTAGCACCGCCAGCTCAGCGCCCTGCGCGGCGGCTTGCTCCAGCAACTGGCGCGCATCCGCCAGGTTGCGCACCAGGTCGGTGCCAGAGACCATTTGAATTGCAGCCAGCTTCATCGTGTGGGCTCCAGGGTGGGGTTGGTGGCAGCCGGGGCAGCCTTGCGATCGGAGCGCTCCACCTTGGGGTCTGCCCAGCTGCCGCTGATCTGAAACTCCTGCGTGGCCGCCTGAATCAGCGGGCGGCGTAAAAACAGCTGCGCCAGAAAGCTGGTGATGCCGATG
The DNA here is from genome assembly GCA_013297875.1 of Comamonadaceae bacterium. GTDB lineage: Bacteria > Pseudomonadota > Gammaproteobacteria > Burkholderiales > Burkholderiaceae_C > JAAFIW01. Next base: position 12,331 of record JAAFIW010000003.1, read on the forward strand.
GCTGGGTTGATGACGGTGGCCACCAGCGATGCGGTGCCCGCATCAATTTCGGGCACCACCAGCACCTTGATGTCTTGCGTCTCGCGTGCAATGTCAGCCTTGCCATCCATCAGCACCGCCGCGTTCACGCCTTTCATCTGCAGGTTGTTGGTGGCGGCTATGCCCTGCTCGATGGTCACGTCGCCGCGCACAAAGTCAAAGCTGAAGCCCTGGCTGAATACATCGCGAAAATCAAGCGTCAAGCGCCTGGGCAGCGACTGCAGGCTCAGCACACCCAGCAGCTTGGCAATGCCGGGGTCGGCTTTTAAAAACTGGCCCGACTCCAGGTTGATGTTGAAGTTGCCGCTCAAGGAGGCGTTGTCCAGCGTGGTGGGTGAGCCCAGCCAGGAGACCTGGCCCTCCATGCGGCCCTTGCCGCCGCGCACCAGGTCTTTCATGCCAAAGCGGCTGAGCAATTGGCCCGAGTCGGCAATCTCCAGCTTGAAGCCCATCACCGTGCGGCGGGGCTCTGAGCCGGTGCGGGCGCGCGCAGAAGGCAGCGCCTGCGCGTTCACGGCAGCCCAGTTGCCCGTGGCGCTGAAGCTGGCCTCTGGCATGGTGAGGTTCAGCTTGCGCAAACGCCATTCACGCACACCGCCATCCCGGGCGTTGGCACCGGCGCCCCGGTTGGTCGCATCGATTTCCAGCCGGCCCAGCTTTTTGCCGCGCAGCTCCAGGTCGTCCACCACCACATCCAGCGCGGGCAGGTTGGCCGGTTGTTCATCGAGCAACGCGTCCAGCTCACGCTCGTTGTTTTGCGTCAGTTGCAGGCGTGCCAGGCGGGCATACAGGCCACCGGCACCGCCACCTGCGCTTTGTCGGTACTCCACATATCCATTGAGCTGGGTGGCATCCAGGTTGGCGCGCCAGATCAGGCCCTGGCGCGAGCCACCGATCACCAGGTTGGTCAAGGTTCGCCCGTCCATGGTGAGTTCACGCGCGCGCAAGGCCACGCTGGTGGGCAAATAGGTTTGTGCCGCCGAGGCCGTTGCGCGCGCGGTCGCCGCAGATACAGCCAGTGCGGCCACAGCGCTGCTGTCGCCCGTGGCGTAGTCAACCAGGTCTTCCCAGGCATTCAGGTTCACGGTTGCCAGGTTGATGTTGGCCGTCACCCCCAGCTCGGGCATGGGTGCCGTTTCGTTGTCGGCCAGCCCCACGCCCAGCGAGCCGCGCAGCACGCGCGGCAGCGGCCCCGACACATCGCGCACGTAGCGCATGGCGGCCAGTCGGCCCAGTTCCACCACCATCAGGTCGTGCTGCGCACCCGCCGGGGCATCCCGCACCATGGTGTTTTCAAAACGCAGCGGTAGTTGCGCATCGGCGGCCTTGTTGAACGGTGCTGGTAGTCCCAAGGCCATGCCCTGCAAATTGCTGGCAACCACGATTTCAGGCGTGCCCTGAAAAAAGGCCAGGGTGGCGCTGTAGGTGGTGCTGCCCACCGCATTGCTGGCCAGGCGCGACACCACGCCCAGTTGGGGGGTTTGCCGCAAACCCGCCGCCGTGGTCGTTCCCTGGGCCCGAAACACGGTGGTGGGCGTGGCACCTGGCGTGGGCGCACGCATGCCACCTTCCAGCCGCGCCTGTCCGCCCAGTAAACCGGCCTGCGCGCCAACCAGGGCAAAACCACTTTCGGTAAACACCACCTGGCCCTGGGCTTTTTGCAGCGGCGGGCTGCCGGGGGTGATGTGCAGGTCGTTGCCTGCCAGGGTGGCTGTGCCAGACACCTTGGAGCGATCAATCGTGTTGACTGGCAGGTTCAGGCGCACCCGAAAGTCGGCAGGGCCGCTGCCTTTGGCCTGGGCCAGCGCGTCGCCCATCATGGCCGACAGCGGGGAGGTGTTCACCACCCGCAGTGCCTCGTCCAGCGGGCCACGAATATCACCCGCAACCAGCACCGTGGTGGGGCCGTGCAGGTCGGGTATTTGTGCCTCGGCGCGCAGCAGTTGCAGGCCGGGTGCGCCACTGAAGCCGCCGCTGGCACCCACGACCTTCATGCTGTTGTGGTCAAAACTCATCTGGCCATTGAGCTGGGTCAACGCGGGCCAGGGCGCGCTGCCTTTGGCGGCCACCGTCGCGGGCGCAAAAGCGAAGGTGGCATTTCTCACATTGCCTGCAATTGCAAACTCGCCTGGCAGGCTGTCTTTGGAGGCAATGGTGGTGGCGTCGCCCTTGACGCGAAATTTCACATCGGTCACCGTGCCGGCCAGCACCGAATCGCGCACGTAATGACGGGTGGTTGGCGGCATGGTCAGTGGCAGGTAGCGGTGCACCCGCGCGCCATCGGCGCGGCTGATGCTGCCTTTGATGTCCACCACACCCGGAAAACGGCTACGCGACGCGGCCTTGGCCGGGTCGCTGGTGTGCCAGCTGGCTTCCAGCTGGCCTTGCGCGTCGGCATTGGCAAAGCGCAGGTTGGTGATGCTGGCCGACAGTTTGTCGCCACCGGCTTGCGCGCGGATCTCCCATTTCACGTCGCCACTGAGCAGGTCCAGCGGCAGCACCGGCTCCTCAAACACGCCCGGCAAATCCAGCGCGCCTTTTTGCAGGGCCAGCTTGGCCTGACCGCCCGCCTGGTTGAAGTCAAACTCCACCCCGGCACCGCGCACGCCGGGTGTACCGATGGATGCCTGCGCCGCCACATTCAACTGAGACACGCGCCCCTTGGCCTGGTAAGCCAGCGGCTGATCCAAGGGCCCACGCCACGTGGCTTGCAGGCTGTCCACCACACCTTGGGGTGCATAGGCCGCCAGCGCGGCATGGGTCGCCGAGCCCAGCGGCAAGCGGCTGGCAATCTGGCCCAAGGCGGCCAGATCCAGTTTGTCGGCCTGCAACTGGCCTTGTTCGCTCTGGTTTTTGGCGTGGGTGTGGCGCAGCTTGGCGTTGCCGCCGGGCCAGCGCACACCACCAGTGGTTTGAAACGCCAGGCCCTGCGTTTCCACCTCGAAGCCATCAGCAATTTTTTGCCCGGCCAGCCGCCCGCTCAGCGTGTCCAGCAACAACGGCTCCAGCCCCTGGCCCAGGGTGGCGCGAACGGCTTGCAGCGACAGATCCGCTGTGGCACCCATGATGGCGCCGCGCTGCACCTGCGCCCATACACGGGCGCGGCCTGTACCTTGCGCAATGTCCACCCCCACATCGGCGTATTGGCGCAGTGCCGACACGTCGATGCGCGCCAGGTCTGCATACAACTGCCCTTCCCATTCTTTCCAGCGCCCGCTGCGCAAGGACAAGCGCGGCTGCTGAAAAATGCCGCGCAAGCTGAATCGCTCACCCCAGCTGCCCGGCGGGGTGGCGTCCAGCCGGGCCAGATGCCGCCGCCCGGTGTTGCGAATCACCAGATCCACCTGGCTGAGCGCCAGCGGCGGTGCGCCGCGCTGTTCGTCTGTCCAGCGAACAGTGCCGCCACGCACCACCAGCTCGCTCTGGGAAAACAACCAGTCCAGCGTGCCGTCGTCTGCTGTTTGTGCGCCACCGGACAACGCCAGGCCGGCAATCAGCAACTGGCCGCTGGCGGTGCGGCGAATATCCAGCTCGGGCTGGTCAATCAATAACTGCTCAAAACCCAGGTTCCACAAAGACTGCGGTGAGACGGCAGCCGCCACACGCGCCAGCTGCAACGCAGGTTTGCCTTGCGGATCCATCAGCAGCACATCGGTCATTTCAAAAGACGGCACCAAACCGCTGGACACGGCGGTGATGCGGCCGATGCGCACCGGAACCCCCAATGCCTTTGTGGCCTGGCTTTCCAGCACCGGCCTCAACCGCTCGATTCCCGGCACAATGGCCCAGTTCAGCGCAGCCCAGGTCAGGCCAAACAACAAGAGCGCGGCCAACACCAACCGCAAAATGATCTGGGTAGCAAGGCTGTAGGCCTTGAGGGCGCGGGAGGCAGAGGCGGGTACCGCAGAAGGTGGTGCTTGATTCATTGGCAATGAGGAGACTTCAAGAATTATGAACCGCAGCGCTGAAGCCGCCCCCGTGTTGAGCGGCTCCGAATACCCCCGTTTCGCCCAACGCCTGCGCCGCCGTTACAACGCTTACTTGACCTTGTTGCCGCCAGGTGCTTTAACCCGCGACACCCTGCACAGCAGCCTGGTCGCTCTGGTGGATGCCGGTTTGGCCAAGGCGGCTGCTTTGCGGGTGCTGCGGCAATTGGTGATGCTGCGTTTGATGGAGTTGGACTGCAGCCCATCCGTTCCCTTGCCGCCACTTGACACGGTGATACAGGCCGTCACAGAGCTGGCCGAGTTCGCGCTGGATGTGGCCTGCCAGGAAGCCCAGGCCCAGCTGGACGCACTGCACGGCCAGCCCCGTGCGCCCGATGGCCGGCGCGCCCATTTCTGGGTGGTGGGCATGGGCAAGCTGGGCGCGCGCGAGCTCAATGTGTCCAGCGACATTGACCTGATCTATGTCTACGACCACGACGGCAACACCGACGGAAACAGCGCAGGCCAGGGCCACATCTCCAACCACGAGTACTTCGGCAAATTCGCCAAACTGATCTACAGCCTGGTTGGCGAGACCACCGAGCACGGTTTTGTGTTTCGGGTCGATCTGGCGCTGCGCCCCAACGGCAACAGCGGGCCTGCCGCCATCTCGCTGGATGCTTTGCAGGAATATTTTGTGGCGCAGGGCCGTGAGTGGGAGCGCTTTGCCTGGCTGAAAAGCCGCGTGGTTGCGCCCCTGAGTTCGGTGCCCGCAGGCGCGGCCTTGCGCACGGCGGTGCTGCCCTTTGTGTTTCGCAACTACCTGGACTACAACGTGTTTGACGCCTTGCGCGTGCTGCACCGGCAAATTCGCGAGCAGGCGGCGCGCCGCAGCGCGGGGAGGCCTGATCGCGCAAATGACGTGAAGCTGTCGCGCGGTGGCATACGCGAGATCGAGTTCACCGTGCAACTCTTGCAGGTGGTGCGGGGCGGCCAGTTCCCCGAGCTGCGCACCCGGCCCACGGTGGCGGCCCTGCAGCGCCTGGCCCGCGCAGGCCTGATGTCGCCCGAAACCGCCCTTGCTCTGACCCGTGCCTATGAGTTTTTGCGCCGCGTGGAGCACCGCATTCAGTACCTGGATGACCAGCAGACGCATGTGCTCCCTACCGACGACGCCGACCTGACCTGGATTGCGCAAACCCTGGGTTACGCCAACTGCTGCCCGTTTTTGAGTGAGCTGGACACCCACCGCGAGCGCGTGGCCCAGGAATTTGACGCCCTGCTGGGCAACGCCAAAACCGATTGCACCGGTGGGCGCTGTGGCGGCCCCAAGGCCTTGCCACTGGCAGCCCTCACCTTGCCAGACACCTTGGCCCAGCTGCCAGCACCTTTTCGCGAGCGGCTGATCGCCTGGCAAGACCACCCACGCGTGCTGGCCCTGCGTGACGACGCGCGCGCGCGCCTGGTGTTGCTGGTGCAGCGCACCGGCCAGTGGCTGAATGCCGGCCTGCCCGACGAGCAGCCCCAGCGCCTGCAGGCCGCCCTGCGCTGGGCCGACTGGATGGAGGCCCTGCTGCGGCGTGACAGCTACCTGGCCTTGCTGGTGGAGCGCCCGGCGGTGCACCAGCGCCTGCTGCGCTTGCTGGGGGTTGCCAAATGGCCAGCCCGCTATCTGCTGCAACACCCTGGCGTGGTGGACGAGTTGGCCAGCGATGCCTTGCTGGCGGGCCGGTTTGACCCGGCCCAATTGCACCAGGAATTGGAAGCGCGCCGAACTTCCCTGCAAATCACCGGCGAAGACGATGACGAAGCCCTGCTCAACCTGCTGCGCCGTGCCCTGCACGCCCAGGTGTTTCGCACGCTGGCGCGCGATGTGGAAGGGCGGCTGTCGGTCGAACAAGTGGCCGACGACCTGAGCGCGCTGGCCGACTGCCTGCTGCGCATCACGGCCCACTGGTGCTGGCAGCGCCTGAAAACCCGCCACCGCGAGGTGCCGCAGTTCGCCGTCATTGGCTACGGCAAGCTGGGCAGCCAGGAGCTGGGCTACGGCAGCGACCTGGACATCGTGTTCGTCTACGACGATACCGGCGAGGCCGACCCCGACAGTGCTGCCGCCCCCGCCGACGAAGACGGCGTTGCCGTTATTTATGCCGCCTTCGTGCGCAAACTCATCACCTGGCTGACCGTCAAGACCGGGGAAGGCGACCTGTTCGAGATCGACACCGCGCTGCGCCCCAACGGCAACTCCGGTATGCTGGTGACCACCTTCACCGCCTACGCCAACTACCAGCAGCAGCGCGGCAGCAACACCGCCTGGACCTGGGAACACCAGGCCATGACGCGCACCCGATTCGTGATGGGCTCCCCGACGTTGCAGCAGCGCTTTGAAGCCGTGCGCCAGGCCGTCATCACCGCACCGCGTGACACCGCCAGCCTGAAAAACGAAATCGTGGCCATGCGCGGCAAAGTGCGTGCAGCGCACCCGGTGAAAAGCGGCCAGTTCGACGTGAAGCACAGCGAAGGCGGCATGGTGGACGCCGAGTTTGCCGTGCAATACCTGGTGCTGCTGCACTCGGCCCAACACCCCACGCTACAAGCCAATGTGGGCAACATTGCCCTGCTGGAGCGCGCCGAACAAGCCGGCCTGCTGCCGACCGGCGTCGGCCAGGCGGCCGCCCGCGCCTACCGCGAACTGCGCCGCGTGCAACACCAGGCCCGGCTCAATGAAGCGCCCACGCAAGTGGCGCTGCCCGCGCTACAGCGCGAGCGCGACGCCGTGATGGCCTTGTGGGCCTGCGTGCTGGCTGCTTGAAACGCTTTTGGCTTGCTATCAAATACAGAGCTGCTTGAGCTCATCCAGATTGGACATGAGGCCAATTTGAATAAAAACTACCTCGGCGCGAGCACCGCCATCGTGATGCGCGACACGCAGGTCAGCTCCCCTGCGTCGTTGTGCATGTCGATATGCCAGACCTGGGTGGTGCGGCCCACGTGCACCGGGCGGGTGATGCCTGTCACCCAGCCGCTGGTGGCGCTGCGAATGTGGTTGGCGTTGATGTCCAGGCCCACCGCGCGCCAGCCCTCGGGCGAGGCGTAAGCCGCGCCGCACGAGCCCAGGGTTTCGGCTAGCACCACACTCACGCCGCCGTGCAGCAGGCCATACGGCTGGCGGGTGCGTTTGTCTACTGGAATGCGGGCACGAATGAAGTCGTCGCCCACCTCCAAAAACTCCATACCCAGGTGGTCTACTGCGGTGTCGACGTGGATGCGGGCGAGGTCTTCAATGCTGATGGGGCGTTTCCAGATGGTCATGGATGGGTTCGTTTCAAAAAAGTATAAAAAGTAGACAAATCGGCTTCTAGCCCATGTAAAACCTGCTCAAACAGCTATATATTTAATAGCGTCACGGTGACAAACCACTCACCAACGAAGGCTCGGGGTCGTGACGGGTGCATCCCACAGCGCCGTCAGCTCGTCGTCCAGCGCGGTGACGGTGATGGAGGCGCCCGCCATTTCCAGTGAGGTGGTGTGGTTGCCCACCAGCCAGCGGGTGACGTTCAAGCCGTGCGCGTGTAGCTGGTGCGTGGCAATCTTGTTCAGCAGGTGCAGCTCAATCAAGGGCGTGCCGCCAAAACCATTGACATGCAGCAAGACATGGCGCCCGGCGGACAGTTTCAGATCGTTCAACACCGGCTCCAGCAGCAGGGCCACCGTGTCGTCGGCCGACATCACCGCGCGCCGGTAACGACCCGGCTCGCCATGTATGCCCACGCCCACCTCCATCTCACCGGGCCCGATGTCAAATGTGGGGTAAGCCGCCTCGGGCACCACGCAGCTGGTCAGCGCCACCCCCATCGACGCGGTGCAGGCATTCACCCGCGCGCCCAGCGCTTTGCATTCATACAGATCAGCGCCGGCTTCGGCCGCCGCACCCATCATTTTTTCCACCACCAAGGTGCCCGCCACACCGCGCCGCCCGGTGGTGTGGGTGGAGTTTTCAACGGCGACATCGTCGTTGACCAGCAGCACCGCGCAGTCCATCTCCAACATGTCGCTGGCCACTTGAAACGTGGCGCAGTCGCCGCCAAAGTTTTTCACAATCATCAGCACGCCCTTGCCCGCGTGCACGCGTTGCGCAGCGGCGGCAATCTGGTCGGGCGTGGGGGCAGTGAACACCTGGCCCGGGCAGGCGGCATCCAGCATGCCCGGCCCCACATAGCCGGTGTGCAGCGGCTCGTGGCCCGAGCCCCCGCCAGAGACCAGGGCCCCCCGATTCTGCTTGGCCTGTTTGCGGTACACGTACAGCGGTGCGTCGTTCACGGCCAGCAGGTCCTGGTGGGCCAACACCAGTCCCGCGATGCTGTCTCGCACCAGATCTTGCGGGGCGTTGATTAGTTTTTTCATGGCGTCAAAGATTATGGGTATGTGTATCGGTGCCTGTCACGCGAGGTTTTCCGAGGTCAGTATCTCCACCCGGGGGTTGCTGATGGCCAGCGCACCGCGCACCCCGTCGCACAGTGAGCGCAGCACCCGCCCTGCCGCAGTCACGGCGTAGTGCACATCCTGGTGCAACACATAAGCCAGCGTGCCGCCGATCAACATGGAGCGGTGCATTTCTAATAAGTCGTGCGCGGCAAACATCAGGTCTTGTGGATAACCTAGCTCAGCCAAAGCGCGCGCCACACCAAAACTGCCTGGCCCCACGTTGTACAGCGCATGAATGCACTCGGCCGATGCCGCCGCAGGCAGCATGTCGCGCGCATACGCATAGGCCCCATCTTCGCTTTCTGGCAGCTCAAACAGGCGCAGCACGCTGGCCTGCGCAAAGCGCTCTTCCACCACCTGCTGAAAGCCAATGCGCCGGTCAATTTCGGCTGCATAGCGGGTGGCCGGGGACAGCACCGCGCAGCGTGCCGGGCCCGTCTGCGGCAAGGACCGCGCCAGCAACAAACCTGCCGTACGACCTGCCGCCCGGTTGTCGGCACCAATGGCCGTTTCCCGTAATGAGCCCGGCACATCCGAAAACAGCGTGACCACATGCACACCGGCGCGCACCAACTCGTTGATGGCCAGCTTCACCGGCGGCACATCCGGTGCCAGCAAGGCAATGCCATCCAGATCGGACAACTTGCCCAACTCTTGCGCAAACACCGTTGCATCGCTCACCGGCAAGCGGTGCGTGACCTCGGTGATGTGCTGGTGGCGAAATTCGCCGGCGGCCTGCGCGATGACCCGATCCACCAGGTCAATAAACCCCAAGCGGGTGGCCGGCAGCACAAAGGCAAAGCGGTAGTTGGACGTGGAGCGCGGCCGACCTCGCATGGGGGTGCTGGCACCCAGACCCGCAATCGACTCGCGCACCTTGCGCACGGTGGCCGGGTTCACGCCGGGGCGGTTGTTCAGCACACGGTCCACGGTGGCGGTGCTGACACCAGCCGTCTCGGCGATTTGGGTGATGGTGACTGAATTTGTCATGGCGAAAGCCTGGGGTGTTAGCAAAAATTAAATCAGCCGTAGTTTCGCCCAGATTTTCGCTTGCGCAAAGCCGTGTCACGGCATCTGAGCACCAGAGTTCAGCACCAAAAAGATGGGATTGATGTGATTAGGGTAATCATTGATTGATTTAATTAATGAGGCAATTAAAGTTCAATCCGATCCGTTGCTAAAAGCCTGTAACAGATCACCCCGTTCGGCGGGCGACCCCGTTGTCGCGCCCGCTCCCTTGCGGCGACCCGCCGTGTTTGAGTTCAATAGGAGACTAAAAATGAGCTTTGCAAAGAGCAAACAGGCCCTGTGTGCGGCTGCCATCGCATCGGTTGCGCTGTTCAGTGGTCACGCGCAGGCCCAACAAAAGCAGCTGACCTTGTGTTGGGCCGCCTGGGACCCGGCCAATGCGTTGGTGGAGTTGTCAAAAGACTTCACAGCCAAAACCGGTATTCAGATGAAGTACGAGTTCGTGCCATGGCCAAACTTTGCCCAGCGCATGCTCAACGAACTCAATTCCAAGGGCAAGCTGTGTGACCTGTTGATCGGCGACAGCCAGTGGATCGGCTCGGCCGCCACCGAAGGCCACTACGTCAAGCTGAATGATTTCTTTGACAAGAACGCCATCAAGATGGCCGACTTCGCGCCCGCCACGGTTGAAGGGTATTCAACCTGGCCCAAAGGCTCGAAAAATTACTGGGCTTTGCCTGCCATGGGCGACGCTGTGGCGTTTTCTTACCGCAAGGACTGGTTCGCACGCCCCGAGCTGCAGGCCGAGTACAAGAAAAAGAACGGCACCGACCTGGCACCGCCCAAAACCTGGGATGAGTTCAAGAAGATTGGCGAGTTCTTCCAGGGCCGCACCATCGATGGCAAAAAAGTCTATGGCGCTGCGCTCTACACCGAGCGCGGCTCCGAAGGCATCACCATGGGTGTGACCAACACCATGTTCGCCTATGGCATGGACTTTGCCAACCCCGCCAAGGCTTACGACATGAAGGGCTTCATCAATGGGCCCGGTGCCGTCAAAGGCTTGAAGCTTTACAAGGACTTGTACGACTGCTGCACCCCTCCCGGGCACTCCAACGCCTACATGACGGAAAACCTGGACGCTTACAAGTCAGGTCAAGTCGCCATGCAGATGAACTTCATCGCCTTCTTCCCTGGCATCTCCAAAGATCCACAAGTCGGCGGTGAAAAGAGCGGCTTCTTTGCCATGCCCAAGGGCGACAAGCAGTTCGCACAGCTGGGCGGACAAGGCATCTCGGTGGTCAAGTATTCCGACAAACAAGAGGCTGCCCTGGAGTACATGAAGTGGTTCGCGCAGCCGAGCATTCAACAGCGCTGGTGGGATGCGGGCGGTGCCTCGGCCCACAACGCGGTGCTGGGCAAACCTGGCTTTGCCACCAGCACCTCTTACGCGCAGGTCTATCTGGACTCGATGAAGATCGTCAAAGACTTCTGGGCCGAGCCAAGCTACGCGCAGCTGCTGCTGGCCATGCAAAAACGTGTGCATGACTACGTGGTGGCAGGCAAAGGCACCCCGCAAGCGGCGACGGATGGCCTGCTCAAGGACTGGACGGAAGTGTTCAAGGAAGACGGCAAGCTCAAGTAAGCCGGTCATCGCACAGAGGCCGCCGCACACCGGCGGACCTCTTCTTCTTTCAATTTCCAGCGTCAGGCGTCCAAGGGGGCCGCATATGAAGAATTCAATACCCACCATCCGCCAAGGCCTGTCCGACAGGGCCTTGGCCTGGGCTTTCGTCACACCCACCATCGTGTTGCTGTTGGCTTTCAACATCTTCCCCTTGCTGTGGACGATCTATCTGTCGTTCACCAACTTTCGGGCCAACCGCCCTGGCCAGACCGTGGAGTGGCTGGGCCTGGACAACTACCAGCGCGTGCTGAGCAACCCCGATATCTGGGAAAACATGCGCGCCACGGCACATTTCCTGTGCTGGTCCATTGCGCTGCAACTGCTGCTGGGCTTTGCCCTGGCCCTCTTGTTGAATCGCAAATTCCGTTCGCACGGCTTTTGGAGCACCGCGATCTTGTTGCCCATGATGCTGGCACCGGCGGTGGTGGGCACGTTCTGGAAGTACTTCTTCGAGCCGCAATACGGCATCTTCAACTACATCGTCAACTTTCTGGGCGGGCCCGGCGCATTCACGATGCTGGGCAGCACGCACCTGTCGCCCTGGGCCATTGTGCTGGTGGACACCTGGATGTGGACGCCCTACGTGATGCTGTTGCTGTTGGCTGGGCTGCGCTCGATCCCGCCCTACTTGTATGAGGCTGCCGAGATTGATCGCGCCTCGGAATGGACCAAGTTCTGGCGCATCACCTTGCCCATGGTGATGCCCTTCATCATTTTGGCGCTGCTGTTTCGCTCCATCGAGAACTTCAAGATGTTCGATCTGGTGGACCAACTGACCAATGGAGGCCCAGGCTCGGTCACGGAGCTGGCGTCCATCAAGCTCAAACGCGAGGCCTTTGAAAAGTGGCGCACCGGCTACAGCTCGGCCTTGGCCATCATTTTGTTTGTGTCGATTTACGGCCTGTCGTTAGTGGCCGTGCGCTTTCTGGAAAAGGTCAAGCAGCGATGAAAAATATTCCTCATGGCCCGCTGGAGCCCAGTGCCGCATCCAAGTGGTTTGCCGGGTTCGTCGTGATCGGCTACGCCCTGCTGTCATTGATTCCACTGGCCTGGATTTTGATGACCAGCCTGCGCACGCCGCAAGACGCCATTGCCTACCCACCCAAGCTGGTGACCACGCCATCGTTGGTGGGGTACGTCAACCTGTTCACGACCCGCTCGCGGATTGCGCCAGAAGAACTGGCGGCACTGCCGCCAGCCCGCAGCTGGTATGAAGGGCTGGTACGCGAGCAGCAAATGATTCTGGTGGGGCCGTCGCGCTTTGGTGACCGTTACCTGAATTCCTTGCTGATTGGCTTTGGTTCCACGCTGTTGTCCATTGTGCTGGGAACGCTGGCGGCCTATGCCTTTTCAAGGTTTCGCATTCCTGGCAAAGACGACTGGCTGTTCTTCATTCTGTCTACCCGGATGATGCCGCCCATAGCGGTGTCCATACCGATCTATCTGATGTTCCGCCACCTGGGCTTGAACGACACGCATCTGGGTTTGATCTTGCTGTACACGGTGGTCAACCTGTCGCTCTCGGTATGGTTGCTCAAGGGGTTTATGGATGAAATCCCACGCGAGTACGAAGAAGCGGCCATGGTCGACGGCTACACCCGTTGGCAGGCATTTTTAAAAGTGGTGTTGCCGCAGGCCGCTACCGGCATTGCCACCACCGCCATCTTCTGCCTGATTTTTGCGTGGAACGAATATGCCTTTGCCTTGCTGCTGACCAGTGGCACCGCGCAAACCGCGCCACCCTTCATACCCACCATCATTGGCGAAGGCGGTCTGGACTGGCCGGCCATGGCGGCAGGCACGGCCTTATTTCTGCTTCCCGTCCTGCTATTTACTGTGCTGCTGCGCAAACACCTGCTGCGCGGCGTGACGTTTGGAGCGATCCGCAAATGACCCCCACAAAAAACACACCGGTGTGGATACGCCGTGCGCCCTGGGAGCGCGTCACCGCTGCGCTGATCGCACTGGGCTTGATCCTGTTGATGCAGCCCTGGTCACTGGATGCCTATGGCTACTCGTTCCCTGTGCTGCTGCTGGGGGTCATTGGCTACTCGGTGGCCGGCAAACTGCCTGAAAGCTGATATGGCCGAGATCAAACTGAAAAACCTGAGCAAGCGCTTTGCTGATTTTGTGGCGGTGCGCAACTCATCGCTGGTGCTGGAAGATGGCAAATTCGTGGTGTTGCTGGGGCCATCTGGCTGCGGCAAGACCACCACCTTGCGCATGATTGCGGGGCTGGAATACCCCACGGGTGGGGTCATCACGCTGGGCCAGGAAGACGTGACCTACCGACGCCCGCGCGAGCGCGACATTGCCATGGTGTTCCAGTTGTTTGCGCTGTACCCCCACATGGGCGTGCGCGACAACCTGGAGTTTCCGCTTCGCAATGAGGGCCTGGCCCGTGCCGAAATCAACCGCCGGGTCGCCCAAGTGGCGGGCATCCTGCGCATTGAGCACCTGTTGGGTTTGCGCATCGGCGCGCTGGCCGGTGGTGACCGACAACGGGTGGCACTGGGCCGGGCCATTGTTCGCCAGCCACAGGCCTTTTTGATGGACGAGCCGCTGGGCACGCTGGACGCTGAGTTCCGCGAGCTGATGTGTGTCGAGCTACGCGTTCTGCATGACCGCCTGAAGACCACCACGGTGTTCGTCACGCACGACCAGAACGAGGCCATGGCCTTGGCCGATCACATCGTGGTGATGAACAAGGGCGACATCTTGCAGGCCGACGACCCCAGTGGCATCTACAACTTTCCCGCGTCCACCTTTGTGGCCCGCTTCATCGGTCGGCCGCCAATGAACCTGCTGCAAACCACCGGCGGTGTGTCGCCCGGCTCGACGCAGGTGCGGATTGCGCATGGCACCTTGACCGTGCCTGCCGCGCAGGCGGCGGCGTCCAGCGTGTTGCTGGGCGTGCGCCCGGAGCATGTGCGCTTGACGCCGCCCGGCAGCCCCATGGACGGGCATATCCAGCATGTGGAGTACTTCGGCTCGCACTGGATTGCGGATGTGCAGACGCCGGGTGGTTCGCTCAAGGTCTTGGTCGACAAGGGCGTGCGCCCCGTCGAGGGCGAGGCGGTTGGCGTCGAGTGCAAAACCGAGCGCGTGGTCTTGTTTGATGCCCATACCCAGTTGCTGTTGCCCAGCGCCACCACCTGCACCCACCAACCGAGCATGCGCCATGGCTAGTATTTCGCTACAACACATCACCAAACACTTTGGTGCCAACACCGCGCTGGCCGATGTCAATCTGGACATTGCCAGCGGGGAATTCTTCGTCATCCTGGGGCCCAGCGGCGCAGGCAAAACCACCACGCTGCGGGTCATCGCAGGCCTGGAGCATGCAGAAACAGGCAGCCTGCAACTGGGCGGGCAAGACATGACGCGGGCCACGCCTGCCCAGCGCGACTGCGCGTTTGTTTTTCAGCAGTATTCGCTATACCCGCATCTGTCGGTCTATGACAACCTGGCGTTTCCCTTGCGTGCGCCCAACCGCCGCCTGGATGAATCAGAAATCAAACGTCGGGTCAATCAAGTGGCCGCCATGCTGCGTATTGACAGCAAGCTCAACGGTAAATCCACCGCGCTGTCGGGCGGTGAAATGCAGCGGGTCGCCATTGGCCGAGCGCTGGTGCGCCAGCCGCAGGTTTACCTGATGGATGAGCCCTTGTCTTCACTGGACGCGGGCCTGCGCGAAGAGTTGCGGGTGGAGCTCAAGCGCATCCAGCGGCAAAGCGGTGCCACAGTCGTCTATGTCACGCATGACCAGGTCGAGGCCACCACGCTGGCCGACCGCATTGCCATTCTGGAGGCGGGCCGGGTGATTCAGGTGGACACGCCTCAAGCGGTCTACAACCAACCGAACTGCCTGGAAGCAGCACAGCGGCTGGGCTCCCCTGCAATCAATGTGCTGCCCGCCGAGTGGTTTGACCGATCCGCCTGTCCAGCCGCCACCTATGTGGGCGTGCGTCCTGAAGACGTAACCGTGATGCCAGGCGACGGCCCGGAGGCCTTTCAGATCGCCGAGTGCTCGCGGGTTCAGCACCTGGTGGTGGGCCAGCGCATGGGCGTGATGGTTCGGGCGCGCGCACTGCTCGACCAAGACCTGCCGATTGGCACCCGCGTGCAATTGGGCTTTGCGCCCGAGCGACGCCTGTTTTTTTCCAAAGAAGGCCTTCGCCTCATTCCCTCTTGACTGGAGATATTTTTATATGAACACCCCTTTGCTCATTCAAGCCCTGGCGCAGGTGCAACAAGCCATTCTGGCCAACGAATCGCAGATTGAATCGCTGGACCGTGCCATTGGCGATGGCGACCATTTCATCAACGTCAGGCGCGGCTGCGAAGTGGCGGTGGCCCTGTCGCCAGACCTGCAAGCCTTGCCACCCGGTCCCGCCCTGCACAAGCTGGGCATGAAGCTGCTGTCGACCATTGGCGGTGCCTCCGGGCCGCTGATTGCCAGCTTTTTCATGGCCATGGGCAAAACCCTGGGTGATACGGTGCAGCCCGACCGTGCGCTTTTTGCAGCTGCGTTTGCAGATGGCGTGGAGGCCATCAAGAGCCGGGGGAAGGCTGATGTCGGCGAAAAAACCATGTTGGATGTGCTGATCCCGGTGTCGCGCCTGCTGACGCGGCTGGTGGCCGAAGGTACGGCGCTGCCGAGCTTGTGCGATCAGCTCACAGCCGAGGCCACGCGCAACATGCTGGCCACCCGCGACATGGTGGCCACCAAAGGCCGCGCCCACTTTCTGGGTGAGCGTGCTGTGGGCCATATCGATCCGGGCTGCAAGACCTGCGAGGTGGCCATTGGCGCGGTGTGTGCGCTGGTGTGCCAGCCGCAAGCCACCCTGGTTTAACGCCCAACCCTTTCACAACAAAACAGGAGACAAGCCATGAAAAAATTCATCAACGACCTGGATTCGGTGATGCGTGAATCGCTGGGCGGCATGGTGGCCGCACACCCGAACCTGATCCGGGCCCAGTTTGAGCCCACCTTCATCAGCCGGGCACAACCGGCCACCCACAAGGTGGCCTTGCTGTCTGGTGGGGGCTCGGGTCACGAGCCGCTGCACGCAGGCTTTGTGGGCGTGGGCATGCTGGACGCCGCTTGCCCGGGTCAGGTGTTCACCTCGCCAACGCCAGACCAGATGCTGGCAGCCGCCGCCAGCGTTGACACCGGGCGCGGGGTGTTGTTCATCGTCAAAAACTACGCGGGCGATCTGATGAATTTCCAGATGGCCAGTGAAATGATGGACCTTGAAAACGCCACCGTGCTGGTCAATGACGACGTGGCGGTCGAGCGCTCCACCCACACCACCGGGCGGCGTGGCGTGGCGGGTACCACGATGGTTGAAAAAATGGTGGGTGCCGCTGCCGAGCAAGGGGCCACACTGGCTGAATGCAAGGCCCTGGGCGACCAGGTCAATGAGGCCACCGCATCGATGGGGGTGGCGTTCACCAGCTGCACCGTGCCTGCAGCGGGCCGGGCCACCTTTGACATCGGCCCCGACGAAATCGAGATGGGCGTGGGCATTCATGGTGAGCCGGGGCGTCGACGCGAAAAGATCAAGCCTGCAGCTCAAATTGTGGATGACCTGCTGGGTGCCATCTTGTTGGACTTGCAACCCCAGCGCGGGCGGGAGGTGTTGTTGCATGTCAACGGCTTTGGCGGCACCCCGCAAATGGAGCTGTATTTGTTGTTTCATTGCGCAGAGCAGCGCCTGCGTGCCCACGGGTTGAACCCGGTGCGCTCCCTGGTCGGTAACTACACCACAGCGCTGGACATGGCCGGTGCATCGCTGACCGTCACCGTGCTGACCGATCAACTCAAAAGCCTGTGGGATGCACCCGTGCACACCGCAGCGCTGCGCTGGTAGGTGCACGCCATGCAGCGCCGACAGGTGTTGGCCGCCTCGTGCGCGGCGGTACTGGGGTGTGCAGGGCAGCGCGTTTTTGCACAAACGAGCCGCCGCACGGCGGCCATCAAACTGGGGCAATCTGCGCCCCTGACCGGACCCATGGCTGCAACGGGCGCGGCCGTACGCGACTGTGCGCAGGCCGTATTCGCCGACTTCAACGCCACCGGCGGCCTGCGTGGGCGGGCGCTGGAGCTGGTGTCGCTGGACGATGAAGACCGTTCAGAGCGCACCGCTGTGAATGTCAAGCTGTTGGCGGCTCAACATGACGTCACGGCACTGTTTGGCTTTGTCGGTGCGGGAGCCCACCGGGCAGGGGCGCGAGGCGCGGCAGAAGAAAAGCTGGCCTATGTGGCACCCGTCAGCGGCGCGCAGGAACTGCGTGCCGCCACCCTGCGTGGCGTGCACAACTTGCGTGCCAGCCACGTAGACGAGATAGCCTACATCGTGCGCCACACCCATGAGATCGGGATTCGACGGCTGTCTTTGGTGGCTGAGTACAACCCCCAAGGCTGGGAGCTGCGTGACGGACTGATTGAGGCACTGCAAACGCATGGGCAAAAGGTGGCGTCTGTCGGCAGCGTGGATGCCGAAGGCAGCCCGCTGACCTTGACCGACATGGTTGCCACGCTGTTGGCGGTCGGGCCCGAGGCGATTTTGCTTGGGGCCAATCACGTGGCCAGCGCCTTGGTGGTCACGGCGGCCCGTAAGGCGGGCTTTAACGGCTTGTTTTACACACTGTCCACGGTGGGCGGCAGTGCCCTGATACAGCGCCTGGGGCGATTGGCCATTGGTTTGTCTGTCACCCAGGTGGTTCCGTTTCCATGGGGTGGCTCGGTGGGGGTGAGCCGCGAGTTCCAGGCATTCTGTGCGCAGCACAAATTGGCGCCGTCGTTTTTAGGCATGGAGGCCTACCTGGCGGCCAATTTGCTGGTTGATGCGCTCAAGGGCACGCGCGACGGCACAGCGCAACAGCTGACGCAGGCCCTTGACGCTGCCGCCCCACGCGATTTCGGTGGCTTCATTGGTGCCTTTTACACCCATGCGCGGCGAACACCTGTGCAGGTCGATCTGACGGTGTATTCAGCGTCGGGCAAATTCGTGCGCTAGAAAAAAATCGGTCAGCACCACAAAAAAAGGCGGGGATCGCTCCCCGCCTTTCCTTGGCTTCACTCACTCACTAACCTAAGCATTCAGACGGGCATCAATTCCCAGGGCGGGTGTAGCGATGCTCCCACGAGGCACCGAAGTTGGCCGACACGCTGCCGTTGCCGGCACGGGTGAAGGCTTTGCCGATGATGGGCAGGCCATGGCCGCCCGGTGGGTTCACGTTGCCAAGCTCAAGCGGAAAGTTACCCACGCCGGTGTTCAAACCCGGTGTGCTGACGTTGGCCCAGCCATCGCGAATGGTGCCGGTGCCAAAGTCGGTGCGGGCGATCTCGCCGCCCAGCACCGACTGGCCACTCGGCGCGTTGAAGGTCAACACGCTGACTTCGCCGCACAGGCGGAAACCCGCAGCGGGTGGGTTGGGCGAGATCACAAAGTTGTTACCCACCTGGGTGGTTTCTTCGCGGTCGTAGTAGGTCAGGCCCGCCGTGTTGACGCACAACTGCCCGCCGTTGACGGTCGTATTGGTGGCATTGAAATAGTCGCGTCCTTGGAACCGCGTGAATGCACGCACAAAGGGCGCGGGTGCCGCAGGGCGATAGTCCAGGGCCACGCTGTAGCGGCGGGTGGGCATGGAAAACACCCAGTCGGTGAAGGCGCCAATGCCGGGGTCAGTGATGTACTCGTTGATCACGTTCAACGTAGCCAAGCGTCGGGTCAAAACTTCGGCTTGAAGCCTCGGGCGATCAGCGTTGACACCGAGGTGTCCGTAGTACGGGGTCGATAAATCAGGCAGGTCGAAATTGCTGGCCACCACCAGGGGCACGGTGCCGCCAAATGGCGCACCGGTGCCGTCTTGCACACCGCCTGCGCCTACCGTGGTGGTGCGCAGGGCCGGGTCGGCGGTGAAGTTGTCGGGCGTGGCCGCCGGTGCGCCCGTTTGCGGGAAAAACACCAGGTTGCCATTGGCCGGTGCGCCGTTGGCTTCATTCAGTACCGTCAGGGCAATGGCCTCGCCGCTGGAAGCGCCTGATTTGGGCACGTTGATCACCGTCCAGTTGGCATACAAGCCAGTGCTGGGTGCGCGCAAGCCCAGGGCATAGGCAGCGCCAATATCAGCCGGGTCGTTTTGCAAGGCATTCAGCGCGGCGGCACCTGCCGTGGTGCTGAAGCAGGGTGCGACGCCTGCCACGTGCTTGGTGGCGGTGAACAGCGGATTGGCCGTGGCCAGCGCAGCACCAAACGGCGCAGCACCGGGGCCGGTGCCCTGGCCACCAACAGCCGCAGGGCCTGCGCCGGTCAGGTTGATGCCAAACGGTGGCACATCGGCCATGTTGAAAATTTCAACATAGCCTTCGCGGGTTTCGGCTGCTAGCGCGTCGCCGGTCAGGCGCGGGTTCAGCCGGGCAGTGACAAACGCGGTGCCGCTAACGCTTTGTGGAATGGTGCAGCTTTTGTCAGTGCTGGTCAGCACCGCACGGCCATCGGTGCCGCGGCTGATGTTGGCCGTCCACACGTCGCCGGGCGACATGTACAGCTGAAAGTCAAACACGTCGTCGGAGTTGGAAGCACCGCGAAACCGAATCTTGACGGCTTTGCCGTTGCGGGTGTCGGTGTTGACCAGGTTGATCAACGTGGCATTGCCCGCCTGCACGTTGTAATACGGCACGATGAGCTGGTGGCCAATGCCGCCAGGCAGCAGGCCAACGACGTTGTAGGCGTTACCGAAGGTATACGTGGGCGAAATGGTGGAAGCGCCGTCGTCGCGCAACTGGTTGGCGCTGGCACCATGGGAGAAACCGACAGCTGCAATGAGTGCGCAACTGAGCACGGAAAGTTTTGGAGTCATGGTGTTTCCTTTTGTGAGAATTCGCATGAAATTGTACCGACTTGTGCACGGGTTGGGGGTGGCTTCATTTGACGTTCACCAGATCCACCTGATCCAGCCGCACAAACACCAGGCCGCGGCGCACGAGCGCCAGCAAGGTGGCAGACAGGCCCTCAGCCGTGTCTGAAGGCGGCTTGTTCATGTGGGCGATGACCACGTCTCCGCCGCGCACCTGCTGCATGCGGGCCATCACCTGGGGTTTCTTCAGGCTGGCACCAGCATCGGCGTTTACCGAAAACCCGGCGATTTTGTAGCCCATGCGGGCAATCTCGTCGATCGCCTGCTGGTCGTATTCGGCCGTGGCACCGCGGTACCAGCGGGGTGCCACGCCGGTCATGGCTTCCACGGCCTTGGCCCCTTCCTGCACTTCTTTTCGCAGGTGCAACACATCGGGCTGGCCAGGTATGCCATAGACCTTTTTACCCGCGCCAATCACCGCCGGAATGTGGTTTTCGCCGTGGTTTTCGATGTCAAACAAGTCCAGATTGGCCTTCAACACCGCCACGCCTTGCGGGTTTTTGTCCAGCCATTTCTTGGTGGCAAAAATCGTCGCCGGTATGCGGTTGCGAATCAGGAAGTCGATCAGGTCGGCGTCGTAAGCGCCCGAACAGGCATCCAGCGTGAGTGCGACTTGGTTGCCTGCGGTGGCCGGGTTGATCTGGCTGTGGAGCTCGAACGGGCCGCTTGCCCGGTCAAACGGCCCGCGCGCCTGGGCGTGCAAGCACGCGCACAGACCCAGCAGCGCCAGCGCCTGCCGCCAATGAGCTGTCGCAGAGGAAACGCCATGGGTCATGGCGGAAAGTATCGCAGGCCATACTGATGTCCCTATGACGCAGATGCCCGCCTACATTCCCCAAATCCGCCTGTACCAAAACTGGCTGCACGAGCAACGTGGCCTGCAATTTGACAGCTACCCCGCGCTGTGGGAGTGGTCGACCACGGATTTGAGTGCTTTCTGGCAAAGCATCTGGGACTACTTTGACTTGCGCTCGCCCACGCCGCACCGCGCGGTGCTGGCACACAACGTGATGCCGGGTGCGCGCTGGTTTGAGGGCGCGCAGGTTAACTATGCGCAGCAGGTGTTTCGGCATGTGGACGCTGCGCACGCCGCGGGGTTGCCTGCCATCATCAGCCGCAGTGAACAGGATCAGGGGCGCGGCAACCACCGCGAGCTGAGCTGGCCTGAGCTCAAACGCCAGGTGGCTTCGCTGGCCTTGCACCTGCAAGCCCAGGGCGTGCAGCCAGGCGACCGGGTGGCAGCGTATTTGCCGAATATTCCCGAGGCCATGGTGGCGTTTCTGGCGGTGGTGAGCATCGGCGGGGTGTGGAGCATTTGCGCGCCCGACATGGGCACCAACGCGGTGCTGGACCGCTTCAAGCAGATTGAGCCGGTGGTGCTGATTGCCTGTGACGGCATCACCTACGGCGGGCTCGATATGGACCGCCGCGTCGTGGTGAATGAGCTGCTGGCGGCGTTGCCCAGCGTGCGGCATACGGTGATGCACCATCATTTGGGCGTAGCATCTGCTACTGATTCAATAGCTGCTTCAGCAGGTTTTATATGGGCTACTGCCCGAAATGATGCACAAACGGCTGCTTTTGAGCCCCTGTGGCTGCCGTTTGAGCACCCGCTGTGGATTGTGTATTCCAGCGGCACCACCGGCCTGCCCAAGCCCATCGTGCACGGCCACGGCGGCACGGTGATCGTGGCGCTGGCGCTCAAAGTGCTACACAACGACGTGGGTTGCAGCTACCACCCCAATTCATTTGGCGAGCGCTATCACTGGTACAGCTCCACCGGCTGGGTGATGTGGAATGCGCAATTGAGCGGCTTGTTGAATGGCACGACCTGCTGCATTTTTGACGGCAGCCCTGGTGGTAAGAAAGGAACTGGCCCCTCCGGTAGCCAAGATGCGCCGGATTGGACGGTGCTGTGGCGATTTGCCGCCGAGCTGGGCGTGACGTTTTTTGGTGCGGGTGCGGCGTTTTTTGCCAACTGCCTGAAGGCGGGAGTGGATTTGTCGGAATGGCCTGGATTGAAGACGGTTCGGGCGCTGGGCACCACCGGCTCACCGCTGTCTGCTGATGCCCAAAAATGGGGAACGCGGCAATTTGACAAGCTGGGAACATCTGACATTTGGTGGTGCAACATCTCCGGCGGCACCGACTTTGCTGGCGCTTTCATCGGCGGCCACCGCGAGCTGCCGCAAGTCGCGGGCGAGATGCAATGCCGCCTCATGGGTTGCGCGGTGGAAAGCTGGGACGAGCAGGGCGCGCCTGTGATGGATGCCGTGGGCGAGCTGGTCTGCACCCAGCCGATACCGTCCATGCCCCTGTATTTTTGGGGCGACCAAGTTAACCGGCGCCTGCTGTCTAGCTATTTCGACATGTACCCCCCAGGCCACGGCAGACGCGGCGGCCATGGCCCGGTGTGGCGGCATGGCGACTGGCTGAAGATCACCGAGAGCGGCAGTTGCATCATCTACGGCCGGTCAGACGCCACCATCAACCGCCATGGCCTGCGCATGGGCACCAGCGAGCTGTACAGCGCGGTGGAAGCCCTGCCCGAGGTGCTGGACAGTCTGGTGGTAGACCTGGAATACCTGGGCCGCGAAAGCTACATGCCGCTGTTTGTCGTGCTGCGCGCAGGCTTGGTGCTGGACGATGCGCTGAAAGCCACGATCAACCAAGCCATCAAAACTGCCCTGAGCCCGCGCTTTGTGCCCAATGAAATTCTTCAAGTCCACCAAGTGCCACGCACCCTGTCAGGCAAGAAGCAGGAACTGCCGATTAAAAAACTGCTGCTGGGCCAACCGCTGGAAAAAGTGGTGAACAAAGAAGCCATGGCCAACCCCGAGTGCCTGGGCTGGTACGAGGCGTTTGCGCAGCAACGGGCCGCATAGCGGTTGCAGCGCCTGAAACCACCAGCCGCGGCCTCAAGCCAACAACACCACCAACTGCTCTCCACCCACCACCGCCACCCCGTTGCCCTTGGCAAACCGGGCCGCCTGCTCGCTCAGGGTACCCAGGGCCACATACACGCCATCACTGGCTTGGTCGTTGGCCTGCACCGCTGCGTGCAGCGCCTGCACGTCTTCCACCCCCTGGCGCGCGGCTTTCCAGCGTTTGGCGGCCACCAGGGAGGTGCGGCCTTTGCGGGTGATGGCCAGATCCGCTGCGCCGTTGATGTGCACCACGCTGTAGCCCTGGCGCTGGTAGGCTTTTTCCAGCAGCGCTGAAAACTCGCGCCACGGCATGGCGCTGATTTGCGTGAGCAGCGCCTGGGTCTGTTTGGCGCTGGGCGCGCGCAGCTGGCGCACCAGGGTGATGCCACCAATCACCCAAAACGGCACGCCGCCCAAGGCACCAAACACGCGGTATTGCGCGGGCAGCAGCGCAATCGAGGCACCGATGAACAACAGCGCCACGCCCACGCTGATCCACCACGGCGAGCGCAGCAGCACGGCAAACAGCGAATTGGGGTTGAGCTTGAATTTCAACGGTGACTTCAATGCTGGTGCCCGTGTGCGCCATGCACATGCTTGTGGGCGACTTCTTCCTCGCTGGCCGCGCGCACGTCGGTCACCTTGAGCCAAAAGCGCAGCGCTTTGCCGGCCAGCGGATGGTTGCCGTCCAGCAGCACCTTGTCGCCCTTGACTTTCATCACGGTATAGATATGCGGCGCGCCGTCGTCGGTGCGGCCTTCCAGCTCGCCGCCTACTTTCACGCCGGGCGGGAAGTCGGTTTTGGGGATGGTGCGCACCAGGCTTTCGTCGCGCAGGCCGAAGGCATCTTCGGCGCTCAGATGCAGGCGCACCTCGTAGCCCTTGGCTTGGCCGTCCAGTGCGGCTTCAATTTTGGGCAAGGTGTTTTCATAGCCACCGTGCAGGTAAACCATGGGCTCGGTGCTGTTTTGAATGGGTTTGCCCTGGGCATCGGCAATCTTGAATTGCAGGGTGACGACGGTGTTGTGTTCGATTTTCATAGCGGCGATTTTGCCTTGCCTGGCGTGCCAGGCCCTTCGGGCATTACAGTCCACGCTTTCGTTTTTTCTGGCCACGCATGACCGACTCTGATTTAGAAACTGTTTCCACCCCGGCCCCGGCCGACGTGCCCAAGGTGCTGGCACCGCGCCCGACCAAGGCCGCCCCGGTCAACCGCGACGCCGTGCAGGCCGTGCTGGAGCGGCTGTTTCAGTTGTACCCGCAGATGTTTGGCGCGCGGTTTCTGCCGATGAAGCTGGGGGTCTACCAGGAGTTGGTGGCCCAGCACCCCGATGACTTCAAGAAAGAAGACCTGAAGCTGGCGCTGGGCCTGCATGCCCGCTCCACCCGCTACCTGGAGGCCGTGGCCACCAGCCAGAAACGCTACGACCTGCAAGGCCAGCCGGTGGAAGACCTGAGCCCTGAGCATGTGCACCATGCCATCTGGGAGGTGTACCGCCGCCGCCAGGCCCGCGCGCGTGAGAACCTGGGCCCTCAGTTGTTGGAGCGCATCGTGGCCGCCATTGAGGCCTCGGGCCTGCCCGCGGCTGAATATGCCGAGCGGGTGCGCAGCCAGGACGAATCGGCCACCGCCGCGCTGAACGACGCGCTGGCGCTGCTGGCCGAGCGCGCTGCCAAGCGTGAAGCCCTGCTGCGCGCCTATGACGCCAGTGGCCGCACGCCCGCCGAGTTTGGCCAGATGTATGGCATAGACCTGGCCAGCATTGAGCAGGCATTGGCGCATCGGCAACGCAGCGTCAAGACGGACTGATTTCGACGCCGGGGTGTCGGCCTGGTCAGTTTTTTTAAGCCAAACAGGTCGAATGTCCTCTACCCGTGGGCACGGGTAGCTATGAAAAAAGTAGCATCTTTATGGATCATGGATGGCAGTCTGTGACCTGCGGGCATCACGCTGTAAACGAAGCGTAAAAGTCTGCACGGTCATAACAGCTTCATCGCGTGCGACCGTGTGGTGTGCTACAACACGGCATGTTTAAACCCACCGCCCTTGTTGCCTCGCTCGCTGCCTGCTCGGCCTTGCTGGCACCCCATGGCCCCGCACAGGCCCAGTCCACCACCGAGTCGGTGCAAGGCTTGATCGTGCAGCTCAAGCCGTCTGCGACACAGGTGCCGCAAAGTGCTGGCGAGGTCGGCCGCGAGCAGTTGCGCCAACGCAATCGCGAGCGCATCACCGCCGTGGCGCAAGACGCCGGGCTGGGCCTTGAACGGCACAGTGAAATCAACACGCAGCACCACCTGATGCGCCTGAGCGCACCACTGCAGGGCGAGGCCTTGCAGGCGGCCATGCGGCGCCTGGCGCAAAACCCGCAGGTGCAATCGGTGGAGCCCGATGTGCGCTTCAAGCGCCAGGCCGTGCCCAACGACACCAGCTACGGCACGCAATGGCACCTTCAAAGCTCCACGCTGTTTCCCAGCGCCCTGAATGCCACCACCGCATGGGACATCACCACTGGCAACCCGGTGGTGGTGGCCGTGATGGACACCGGCGTGCGTTACACCCACCCCGACCTGGCGGGTCGCCTGCTGCCGGGCTACGACATGATCAGCGAGGTGGAATATGCCAACGACGGCAATGGCCGCGATGCCGATGCCAGCGACCCCGGCGACTGGGTCACCAGCAGCGACATTCAGCGTAACCGGGCCTTGTTTGGCGGCTGCTCGGTAGAAAGCAGCTCCTGGCACGGTACCTTTATTGCCGGGCAGATTGCGGCGGCCACCAACAATGCGCTGGGCGTGTCCGGGCTGAACTGGAATGGTCGCATTCTGCCGATGCGCATCTCGGGCAAATGCGGTGCGCTGCTCAGCGATATTCTGGACGGCATGCGCTGGGCTGCCGGTCTGCAGGTGGTTGGCCTGCCGCAAAACCCCAACCCGGCGCGCATCATCAACCTGAGCTTTGGCGGCAGCAGCGCTTGCACGTCCAGCTACCAGAGCGTGATTGACGAAGTCACGGCAGCTGGTGTGTTGGTGGTGGTGGCGGCGGGCAACGAAAGCGGGCCGCTGACCCGCCCGGCCGATTGCAACAATGTGCTGGCCGTGGGCGCGGTGCAGCAAAACGGCCTGAAAGCCAGTTACTCCAACGTCGGCTCGGCCATGGGCATCATGGCCCCAGGCGGCAGCGGTTCCATTGCCTTGTTTTCCACCGACAACACTGGCACCCAGGGGCCGGTGAGTGACAGCTACGGCACCAAGTCGGGCACCAGTTTTTCAGCCCCGCTGGCCGCTGGTGTGGCCGCGCTGATGCTCTCGGTCAACGCCACCCTCACACCCGCGCAGCTAATAGCCTTGATGCGAGAAACCGCGCGTCCCCATGTGAGCGTGACGGGTTTTCCTACTTGCGTGGCCAGCGGCAGCGGCGTGTGCAATTGCAACACCGCCACCTGCGGACCGGGCTTGCTGGATGCGCAAAAGGCCGTGTCCCGCGCTGCCACAAGTGCTGCGCCTGCTCCAACGCCTGCACCGGCTCCAGCACCCACTCCAACGCCTGCACCGGCTCCCGCGCCCACACCCGCTCCAGCCCCCGCACCGGCCCCTGCTCCCGCTCCCGCTCCAACGCCTGCACCCGCGCCTTCGCCAACCCCGGCTCCCGCGCCAATCCCGGCACCTGCACCGACGCCACCCGCTCCCGCCCCTATTGCCATTCCGGTTCCGGCACCCGCTCCGGTGGCTGCACCCGCGCCCACTGCAGCACCCGCTGCGGCACCGTCATCAGGCGGCGGAGGTGGCTCCATGGGTGGCGTCTGGGGCGGTTTGTTGTGGCTGCTGGCCGCGCTGGCCTGGCGACGGCGCTAACGCCTCGCCTCAAGGCCCTTTTCAAGCCAAACTGGCGTCACGCCCAGGTCGAAAGCGCTCAGGCAGCTATCAATTGAGGAGCATTCTGGGTGCTGATGACGCGCTGGGCACAGTCCATGAAGTGCGCCAGCGGTGGCGTGGGCAGGCCGGGGGACTTGGCCAGATCGTCCCAGATGCGCAAGCGCACGGCCGCACGCGCGTGGGCTTGGGCGATGAAGCTACTCGCTTGTGCCGGGCTGTACACACCACCTTGCAGCGCCAGCGAGCGCTGTGAATCAGCCGACAGCTTTTTCAGATAGGTCGCGTCGGTGGCACACAGGTAGCGCTTGGCGTCTACGTGCAAGGCAATGGCTTGCAAAACGGGTGCCTCAAACAGGCCGCGCAAGGCCGTTACGGCCCGGTGCTGGTGGGCATCGTCTACACCGCGCAGGCTGGGGGTGTCGCCCAAGCTGTGCAGCAAATGGCCCAGGTCATGCAGCAGGGCGGCAGTGATCAGGGCATCGTCTTCGCCCGCCTGCTCGGCCAGGCAAGCGGTTTGCAGCGCATGCTCCAGCTGGGTGACACGCTCGCCGCTGTATTGTTCGCCGCCGCGCTGGGCGAACAACTGCTCGATGTCTTGCAAGGAAGTGATCGGTGTCATAGTTTCACCCCCAGGGAACAGACCAGGTCTTCAAATTCGTAAAGCTCTTCATGGCCTCCTGCACGCCTTCCTTGTAGCCCAGGCCCGAGTCTTTGATACCGCCAAATGGTGTGAGCTCCAGCCGCCAGCCGGGTACCTCGCGCACGTTCACGCTGCCCATGTGCAGCTCGTTGACCAAGCGTGTGATGTCGTCCAGTCGGTTGGTGCACACCGCACTCGACAGGCCATAAGCCGTGCCGTTGGCCAGGGCAATGGCCTCGTCGATGTTTGCAAAGCTGATGATGGGCGAGACCGGGCCAAAGGTTTCTTCGCACACCAGCGTCATCTCGGGGCGTACCCGGTCGAGCACGGTGGGCGCGTACAGCGCGCCCCGGCGCTGGTTGCCCACCAGCAGGCGCGCGCCTTGCGCCACCGCTTCGCTCACGCGCTGCTCGAACAGCTGCGCGGCGGTTTCGTCGATCACCGTGCCCATGTCGTGGCTGGCGTCCATCGGGTCGCCATATGTCCAGGCACGGGTTCTTTCCACCACGGCTTCGGTAAAGCGCGCAGCCACCGCCTCATGCACCAGCAGGCGCTTGACCGCAGTGCAGCGCTGGCCCGAGTTTTTGTACGAGCCTTGCACGGCCAGCGTGGCGGCTTCGTCTATATCGGCGTCGTCCATCACGATGATGGGGTCGTTGCCGCCCAGCTCCAGCACCAGGCGGCGGTAGCCTGCGGTGGCGGCAATGTGTTTGCCAATGGCCACGCCGCCGGTAAACGTCACCAGGTCGGTTTGTGCGTTGGTCAACAGCTCCAGGCCAATCTCGCGCGGATCGCCGGTCACGATACTCAGCGCCTTGTGCGGCAGGCCTGCGGCGTACAGGATGTCGGCAAACAGGATGGCCGAGAACGGTACTTTTTCAGAGGGTTTCAGCACCACGCGGTTGTTGGTGGCCACGGCGGGCACCACCTTGTGCGCCACCTGGTTCATCGGGTGGTTAAACGGCGTGATGGCGCTGATCACGCCCAGCAGCGGCGCGCGCTGGGTGAACACGCGGCGCTTTTTGCCAGCAGGCGTGGTGTCGGCACTGAACATTTGGCCGTCGTCGCGCAGGGCCTCTTGCGCGCCGAAACGCAGCACATCGGCCACCCGGCCGGTTTCATACAGCGAATCTTTCAGGCACAGGCCGGATTCAGCGGTGATGAGATTGGCAATCTCCGAGCGCCGTTGCAGCACGCTGTCGGCCGCGCGGTTCAGGATGGCCCCGCGCTCGTAGCGGGTGAGCGTGAGCTGGCAGGCCTGCGCCGTGGCAAACGCCTGGCGCACCTGCGCGACCGTGGCCCGCGGCACGCTGCCCAATAGCTCGCCGGTGTAAGGGTTGTGCACCGCAATGACCTGCCCGCTGGCTGCGACCGGCTGACCGGCGATGCGCATGGCGTCCAGCCGGTGGTCGCGGATGAACTGCTGGATGCTCATGCTGGCTGGGCGTGGGGTTGTGCGTAATTGAGCGCCAAGTCAAAAGCGTCGAAATTGCGCAGCTGCCGCATGCTGTCCAGCGTGGGCAGTGGGCGGTTCACGATCAGCGGCACCCGCTGCTCGCTCAGGCCGCCGTGCGAGCGCAGCGGCACCGTCAGGGTCGACAGGTCGTGCCGCGCGGCGCTGGTGCCAATCACGGTGGAGCGCTCGGCCACGCACACGATGTCGCCAATGCGGTCGGCGGGCAGCTCAAAGCGCTGGGCAGCTGCATTGCGGGGCAACACCATCTCCAGGTCAGGATGGCGGCTTAAATCGTCCATCGCCCTGGTCAAATCTGCTGGGGAAGCTATATAAACAGTAGCAAACGAACCCAACGCGCCGTGGTGCACCACATACGGGTCGGTGATCGGCAAGATCACGCGGGTGGTACCTGCGCCGTAGCGCGCGTCCAGCCAGTCCTGCAAATACAGCACCTGCGGGCTGCCATCCATCCCGGCCTTGGCGTTCATGCCGTGGTCGGCCGTGATGGCGATCACGCAGCCCATCGCGTCCAGCTGCGCCCAGTAGCTGTCCATCATCTGGTAGTGCGCATTGGCGCCGGGTGTGCCGGGCGCGTGCTTGTGCTGCACGTAGTCGGAGGTTGACAGGTACATCACGTCGGGCCGGTGTTGCGCCATCAAACGCACGCCCGCAGCAAACACAAACTCACTCAAGGCCCCGCTGTACACACTGGGCAGCGGCTGGTCCACCAGGGCCAGCACCTCGGCAATGCCATGCGTTGCCAGCGTGGCCTCATCAGCCTTCTCAGCTGAAAAACAAATGCCTGTCATGCCGTGACCCAGCAGGCGGCGCAGCTTGTCTTTGGCCGTGACCACCGCGACCTTTTTGCCAGCCTGGGCCAGAGCGGCCAGCAGCGTAGGGGCGCGCAGCCACTTGGGGTCGTTCATCAGCACCTCCTGGCCGGTTTCGGCGTCCAGCAGGTAGTTGCCGCAAATGCCGTGCACGCTGGGCGGCACGCCGGTGACGATGGAGACGTTGTTGGGGTTGGTAAAACTCGGCACCACGCAATGGGCAATACTTGCACTGCCGTTTTTACCCCCTTTGGCCAGCACCCTTTTGAGCCAGGGCATGTGGCCGCCGGCCACGGCCTGGGCCAGGTAATCGGGCTCGCAGCCGTCAACACACACCACCACGGTGGGCTGGCGGGGCAGAGCGTAGCTGCGCTGGTTAACGGTCAGTTCAGATGGCTGCACGGCGGGCCTTGCTGGTTTTGGCTGGTACCGCCTTGCGAACCTTGCTGGCAGCTGCGGGTGCCGGTGTGGGTGCCGGTGCGGACGCCGGTTTGGCGCTGGCCTTTGCACTTGCCTTGGCTGGCTTGGCTTTCACGGGTTTGGGCCCAGGCGCTGTTTTGGGTGGAGCGGCTTTTTTTGATTCGGCGCTTGGCCGTGCGCGCGCCAGGATATTGGCCGCCACCTTCTTGGTGGCAGCCTTGCGGCTCAAGGGCTGGGTTGTGTCAGCATCAGGCTGGGCTTGTGGGCCGACCCATGTGGCGCGGGCAGCGGCACGGCGTGCCGCGCTGGCAATCGACCGGTCGCGGCTTTCCATCACGTGGTCATACAAGGCCTTACCCGCAGCATCGGCATCGCCCGAGGCAATCGCTTTCACGATGCTTCGGTGCTCTGTGTTGGACAGCGGCAGCGCACCGCCCTTGTCCAGGTTGATGCGGCGAAACAGCGCCAGCTCAGCGGTGAGCTTGCGGTGCAGCGCGCTCAGACGCCGGTTGCCCGCCATGTCAACCAGGTGCTCGTGAAACTGCAGGTTCAGCAGGTGATAGACCGAGCGGTCTTGCAGTTTGGCGCTGCGCTCCATGCTCTCGACCATCCAGCGCACCTCCTTGAGTTGATCGCGTGTGATGGTGACCGCCAGGCGACGGCCCACGGCCTGCTCCATGTGGGCGCGCAGCTCATAAATTTCCAGCGCGTCGTCAATCGGCAGGTCGCGCACAAACACGCCCCGGTTTTTCTCGTTGACCACCAGACCCGCTTCCTCCAGCATGCGAAACGCCTCGCGCACCGGGCCACGCGAAACCCCCAGCTTGTTGGCCAGCGCCGATTCCACCAGCTTGGCACCGGGTGCGAACTCGCCTGAGAGGATGGAGCGCTCCAGCTCCTGCTGAACCACCGAGGTCAGCGAGCTGCCTTTGAGCATGGAAACCGTCGTCGGGCTGTCTTTGGAGGAGGTGTCTTTGGCCATGGTGAGTCCGATGAATGGGTAAAGGTGAATTGTCGACAGTTTGCACTAAACAATCGATTTTGTAAAACGGTATATACCGTTATTTTTGGTTTTTTTTCACGCAATTCCAGCGGAAAGTCATCAGAGCGTCACTGACGACGCCCACGATGGCGCGTTTCGTATCAACCGGACGGAGTCGAACATGCGCTTTCTCAAACCCCTGAAAACCCTGGCACTGCTTGGTGCGCTGGCTGTGGCTGGTAGTTTCACCAGCATGGCGATGGCCCAGAAAACCCAGCTGCTGGTCTACACCGCGCTGGAGACCGACCAGCTCAAGGCCTATCAGGAAGCCTTCAACAAGGTTGAGCCCAATATCGATATCAAGTGGGTGCGCGACTCCACCGGCGTGATCACCGCCAAGCTCTTGGCCGAGGCCAACAACCCGCAGGCCGATGTGGTGATGGGCGTGGCCGCTTCCAGCCTGGCGCTGATGGACAGCAAGAGCATGCTGGAGCCTTATGCCCCGCTGAACCTGGACGCGATCATGATGAAGTACCGCGATCCCAAGAAAGTGCCTGCTTGGTTCGGTATGGACGTGTGGGGTGCCACCATCTGCTTCAACACCGTGGAAGCGCAGAAGAAAAACATTCCCAAGCCCGAGACCTGGAAAGACCTGACCAAGCCCGTCTACAAGGGCCAAGTGGTCATGCCCAACCCGGCCTCCAGCGGCACCGGCTTCTTTGACGTGACGGCCTGGCTGACCTTGTGGGGCGACAACAACGGCACCGGTGGCGGCTGGAAGTACATGGATGCCCTGCACGAAAACATCGGCCAATACACCCACAGCGGCTCCAAGCCTTGCAACATGGCCGCCGCTGGCGAATACGTGGTGGGCATTTCGTTTGAATACCGTGCCAACGCCAACAAGGCCAAGGGCGCGCCGATTGACCTGGTGTTCCCCAAAGAAGGCCTGGGCTGGGACCTGGAAGCCTTTGCCATCCACAAGGGCACCAAAAACCTGGCCGCGGCCAAGAAACTGGCCGACTGGGCCAGCAGCAAAGACGCGATGATCATGTACGGTAAAAACTTCGCCATCACCGCCCAGCCTGGCGTGGCCGCGCCGCTGCCCAACATTCCTGCCGACTACGAATCGCGCTTGGTGAAAATGGACTTCGCCACCGTCGCAGCGGGCCGCGAACGCGTGCTGGCTGAATGGACGAAGCGCTACAACGGCAAGAGCGAAAAGCGCTGAACCGCGGATGACCGCAAGCCTCGCGCTGGACCTGCGGCAGGTCAGCAAGTCGTTTGGCAGCTTCACCGCGCTCAAATCCATCGACTTGCAGATCGCCACCGGCGAGTTGGTGTGTTTTCTGGGCCCCTCGGGCTGCGGCAAAACCACTTTGCTGCGCATCATTGCCGGGCTGGAGCCCCAGACCTCGGGCAGCATTTTTCAAAACCAGCGCGACATCTCGCACCTGCCGCCTGCGCAGCGCGACTACGGCATCGTGTTTCAAAGCTACGCGCTGTTTCCCAACCTCACGGTGGCCGACAACGTGGCCTATGGTTTGGTGAACCGCAAAGCGCAGCGCGAGGCGATTGCACAACGCGTCACGGAACTGTTGGCATTAGTGGGTTTGCCAGGCAGCCAGGCCAAATACCCTGCTCAACTGTCTGGCGGCCAGCAGCAGCGCATTGCGTTGGCCCGCGCGCTGGCCACGTCACCCGGCTTGCTATTACTGGACGAGCCTTTGTCGGCGCTGGACGCGGTGGTGCGCGTTCGGCTGCGCCAGGAAATTCGTGAGCTGCAAAAGCGCCTGGGCGTGACCACCATCCTGGTCACCCACGACCAGGAAGAAGCCCTGAGCATGGCCGACCGCATTGTGGTGATGAACCACGGCGTGATCGAGCAGGTCGGCACGCCGTTGCAGATTTACCGCGAGCCCGCCAGCGCTTTTGTGGCCGATTTTGTGGGTGCGGTGAACGTGCTGCCCGCTCGGGTGCAGGGTGGGCAGTTGCAGCTGGGGCAGTTCAGCCTGCCACAAGCGGGGGCGGATCGTCACACCCAGGCCTATCTGCGGCCTGAAGACGTGGTGCTGGCGTCTGGTGACGACTTCGCGTTTGACGCCGCGGTGGAAAAAATCGAGTTCCTGGGCGCCCACTGCCACGTGCACGTGCGCAGCGCCGCACTGCCCGAGGCGCTGCGCATCAGCCTGGGGTTCAACGCACTGGGGCAACACGCAGTCGCGGTCGGCAGCAGCCTGCGGCTG
The DNA here is from genome assembly GCA_013297875.1 of Comamonadaceae bacterium. Lineage (GTDB taxonomy): Bacteria > Pseudomonadota > Gammaproteobacteria > Burkholderiales > Burkholderiaceae_C > JAAFIW01. Next base: position 45,739 of record JAAFIW010000003.1, read on the forward strand.
CAACTGCTGGTTGATCGCGTTCGGGTGTTTTGATGCTGGGTACACGCCTGATTCGCCAACCGCCTGGGCACGTCATTCCCGCGCAGGCGGGAATCCAGGCGCGAGGTCTGTGCGGCGAGCAAGGCGTTGGGCATGCGAATGTGGATTCCCGCCTACGCGGGAATGACGAATTTGTGCGCCGGTGAAGCATGCAGCCGCACAAGCCAAATCTGCCACTCGCCCAGGTATTACTTGCTGGAGCAGCTATATTTTTAGTAGCGTTTCTGGCCTGGCCCCTGCTCGCCATCCTGCAACGCGCGCTGGCCGACAACGATGGTCGTTTCGTGGGCCTGGCCAACTTCATCGCTTACGCGCAAACCCCGGCGCTGCTCAATAGTCTGTTCAACAGCGCATGGGTGGCGGCGTTGGTCACGGCCGTCACCGTGCCGCTGGCCTTTGCCTTTGCGTTTGCGCTCACCCGCAGCTGCATGCCCTTCAAAAACCTGTTTCGCGGCATCAGCCTGATTCCCCTGCTCGCGCCCTCGCTGCTGGCCGCGATCTCGCTGATCTACTGGTTTGGCAACCAGGGTGTGTTGAAAAGCTGGATGCAGGCCGTCGGCATCACACAAATTTACGGCGCACCCGGCATCGTGTTGGCGCAGTGCTTTGCGGTGTTTCCCCATGTGCTGATGATTCTGGTGACCGCGCTCAGCCTGGCCGACGCGCGCCTGTACGAGGCGGCCGAGGCACTGGGCACCAGCGCACGGCGCAAGTTTTTCACCATCACCCTGCCCGGCGCGCAATACGGCCTGATCTCCGCCGCCATGGTCTGCTTCACCCTGGTCATTACCGACTTTGGCATTCCCAAAGTCATTGGCGGCAACTTCAACGTGCTGGCCACCGACGTGTTCAAGCTGGTGATTGGCCAGCAAGACTTTGCGCGCGGCGCAGTGGTGGCGATTTTTCTGCTGGCCCCGGCCGTGCTGAACTTTGCCGTAGACCGCCACGTGAGCCGCCACCAGGCCGCCATGCTGGGTGCCCGCGCCGTGCCGCTGCAAGCCCAGCCCTCGCGCGGGCGCGATGCGATCTGCACCGCTTTTTGTAGCGTGATCGCCCTGCTGATGCTGGCGATGTTGGGCATGGCGGTGTTTGCCTCTCTGGCCACGCTGTGGCCCTACAACCTGTCGCCCAGCCTGCGCCACTACTCGATGGGCCTGGTGGACGCGGAGGTGGGCAGCGGCTTCATCAACAGCCTGACGATGGCTGCGGGCACCGCGCTGCTGGGCACAGCGTTGGTGTTTGGGTCGGCCTACCTGGTGGAAAAAACCAAAGGCCTGCAAGCCTTGCGTGGCACCGTAAAGCTGCTGGCCATGTTGCCCATGGCCGTGCCTGGCCTGGTGTTGGGCCTGGGCTACATCTTCTTTTTCAACCACCCGGCCAACCCGCTGGGCGGTCTGTACCACACCATGGCTTTGCTGGTGGTGTGCAGCGTGGTGCATTTTTTCACCACCGGCTACCTGACCGCCGTCACCGCGCTCAAGGCGCTGGACCCGGAGCTTGAAACCGTGGGCGAGTCGCTGAAGGTACCGTTTTACAAGACCTTCTGGCGCGTGACGCTGCCCATGTGCGCCCCTGCCCTGATTGACATGGCGCGCTACTTCTTCATCAACGCCATGACCACGATTTCAGCCGTGGTGTTTCTTTATTCGCCCGAAACCAAGGTCGCCTCCATTGCGATTTTGAATCTCGATGAAGCCGGCGAAATGGGCGCCGCGGCTGCCATGGCCGTGCTGATCACGGTGGCCTGCGCGCTGGCCACCGGGCTGTTTATGCTGCTGGGCGCGTGGGTGAACCGACGCACCCAGGCGTGGCGTTTGGGTTGACCGGGTAGCAGGTCTGGCGCAAGCGTTAGAGTCACCGGCATGCATCACCACACCATTTTTGACACGCCCGTCGTCAACACCCTGCTGCGCTGGGGCTCTCTGGTCTACCTGAAATTGTCGGGCTGGCGTGTCGAAGGTGTATTGCCCGAGCAGGCCCACAAATGCGTGCTCATCGCCGCGCCCCACACCAGCAACTGGGACTTGCCGTTCACCCTGATGACCGCCTTTGTGTTGCGGCTGAACATTTACTGGATGGGCAAAGCCTCGCTGTTCAAACTGCCCTTTGGCCCGGTGATGCGCTGGCTGGGCGGCATCGCTGTGGATCGCGAGCGCGCCAACAACCTGGTGACATCGTCTGCGCTGGCCATTCTGGCGGTCAATGGCCCGGTGCAACTGGTGGTGCCGCCTGAGGGCACGCGGGGCAAAGTGCGCGAGTGGAAAACCGGCTTTTATTACATCGCCGCCACCGCCCAGGTGCCCATCGTGATGGCCTATGTGGACTACAGCACGAAACGCGCCGGCCTGGGCCCGCTGTTCACGCCCACTGGCAACATTGAAAGAGACATGCTCACCATCAAGGCGTTTTATGCGCCCATCAAGGGCAAAAACGCGCAGCAGTTTGATGCCGGGACGTGAGGCCATTTTTAGTTAAAACCTCCTCCAGCCCATACAAAATATGCTCAATCAGCTACCGTTTTTGTAGCAAGCGGTCAACTGCTGTGTCTGGGTTCAACAGCCGAAAAAAAGCCCGCCCCATGCAGATGGATTCATCCACACAGGGCGGGCTCACACAAGCGCCGCGCAAGGCAACGCGATTCACCGCAGCTTCACCAGCCCGTTGAGCACCTGATCCAGGCCGCCGAACACCGAGATCTTGTCGATGCGCTCGGCCACGCGTTCCAGGGTTTCCAGCTCTTTCAGGCGCAGCGCCACTGGGTTGTCTTCAGCAGCGAACGGGTCGCTGCGGCACCGGGCTTTTGGGTCAAGCCGCAGCATGGTTTGGGCACCAAAGATCAATCCTTGTAGTTCAAATTGATAACCTTGAACGACCAGGTTTGATCCACAGCTCGAATCACAACGCCTTCTGCGTGCTTGCCATTTGCATAGCGAATGGCAGCGAGATGTCGCAGTTCATCGGCAGAGTGCGGGCGCTGCTCGCAGGGAATTGCCGTGGCGATTGGCAGACTCACACGGCAAAAGTCCGCGGCGCTTTGGCGGATCCATCGACCCTGCGTGTCGCGTTCAAACAAGCCAAACATGCGCACATCAACTTCCGACAAGCCCATTGGGTTGCCTTGCACGCCCGGCCCCACCACCTCAAACTGCACCGCGGTGCCGATCGGCATGCCTTCCAGTTGGTACTTTCTAGCCGCCCGCCAGTAGACGTTGCCCGCTCCGCTGATGGTGTGTTCCCGCAGTTCCCAGTTGCGGCTTGCAACATGCAAACCATCTTCTGTTACCCACGCGGTGCCACTTGATCCGTCGGCTTTTTCCGTGACGTAGAAGGGTTTTGATGCCATCAAGAGTTCAAAGTCAACCGTCTGGAAATTGGGCTCGTCGGTTTTGGGCAGGAACGATGGGAAAGCGCCCAGCATTTCGCCGCCCAAACCGGCGGGTACGGGCTTCTCGTACTTCACGACGCCCAACGAGTCGGTCAAATCGCTACCTGGCTCCCTGTCAGGAGCGCCTGGCACGATCAGGCATTCGCTGGGCACGCCCTTGAATCGGGCCATGCGAACGCGCCATTTGTGCTTTTCCATAAAAGCCCACCGCGCATCGGGCGGCAGCAGCGCATCTTGCAGAAACACTGTTACCGCTTGACCGGGCAAAACGTCTTTGCCCACCACGCCAGCCCACTTGCCTGCATCAGCGCAATCGACCAATGCGGCCTGAATAAAGTCAGCACCGGCTATGGATTTGATTTCAAGTATTTTTCCAACAACAGCCAGTTTCATCATTTCCTCCAATTGAAAAACAATTTGGCGATGCATTTCACAGCCAAAAGTGCCACCCGCCCAGGTAAAACCTGCTCAAGCAGCTACGGTTTTGATAGTGAAACACTCAACCTTTCACGCACACCACCTGCTTAAGCGTGTGCACCACCTCCACCAGGTCGGCTTGCGCGGCCATCACGGCGTCTATGTCTTTGTAGGCACCGGGGGTTTCGTCCATCACGTCTTTGTCTTTGCGGCATTCCACGCCCTCGGTGGCCGCGCGGTGGTCGGCCAGGGTGAAGCGTTGCTTGGCCTCGGTGCGGCTGAACAGCCGGCCTGCGCCGTGTGAGCAGCTGTGAAAGCTCTCGGGGTTGCCCTTGCCGCGCACAATGAAACTGCGCGCGCCCATGCTGCCGGGAATGATGCCCAGCTCGCCAGACTGGGCGCTGACCGCGCCCTTGCGGGTGAGGTAGACATCCTGACCGAAGTGCACTTCTTTTTGCACATAGTTGTGGTGGCAGTTCACTGCTTCAATATTGCTTTGAAAGCTCTTGTGGATCACGGTTTTCACCGTTTCGATCAGGCGGCGCATCATCACCTCGCGGTTGGCGCGGGCCAACTTTTGCGCCCAACCCACTGCCTGCACGTAGTCACCAAAGTAGCGGGCACCTTCTTCAAAGTACGCCAGGTCGCGGTCGGGCAGGTTGACGTTGTTGCGCATCGCGTCCTGCTTGGCCAGCTCGATGAACATCGTTCCAATGGCATTGCCCACGCCGCGCGAACCCGAGTGCAGCATGAACCACACACTGCCCGCTTCGTCCAGGCAGACCTCGACGAAATGGTTACCACTGCCCAGCGTGCCCAAGTGGGTCCGGTGGTTGGTTTTGGCCAGCTTGGGGTAGCTGCGGCAAATCGCGTCGAACTCCGGCTCCAGCTGTGCCCACGCGGTGTTCACCGCGCCGGGCACCTTTTGCCAGGCACCGGGGTCACGCGCGCCGGGGGCGCGGCCGTGCGGCACGGTGCGCTCGATGGCGGCGCGCAGCGGGGCCAGGTTGTCGGGCAAATCGCTGGCGGTCAGCGTGGTTTTGCAGGCCATCATGCCGCAGCCAATGTCCACACCCACAGCCGCCGGAATGATGGCTTTGACGGTGGGAATGACCGAGCCCACCGTGGCACCGATGCCAAAGTGAACATCGGGCATGGCCGCGATGTGGCTGAAGACGATGGGCAGGCGGGCTGCGTTGGTGAGTTGACGGCGCGCATCGTTGTCTACCGGTACGCCGCGTGTCCACATTTTTATGGGGACGCCGCCGGGCACGGCTTGTTCTATGTGTTGTGTTTCCATGTTGATTTCCTTGATATGGGTTATGTCATTCCCGCGCAGGCGGGAATCCACCTGGGCGGACATCAAATGCCCTTGGCTTTACAGTCCTCGCGCCTGGATCCCCGCCTGCGCGGGGATGACGGGTTCATGCCAGGCGCGACCCTTTGGGCAGGCGTGCTGCCAGCCACTCGTGCACGTCGGCGCGAATGTTTCGGCCTTCTAGCAAAAACGCTTCGAAGCGGCTCGGCGCGTAGGGCAGGTACAGCAGGGGCATGCGCGCTTCTTCGGGCGTGCGGGCGGCTTTGGTGCCGTTGCACAGACTGCAAGCGGCCACCAGGTTGGTCCAGCTGGTAGGGCCGCCGCGCGACTGCGGCACGATGTGCTCGCACTGTAGGTCGCGCTCCAGAAAGCGCTGGCCACAGTAGGCACAGGTGAAGCGGTCACGGCGCAGCAGCTTGTGCTTGGAAAGCGCAGGCACCACATCAAACAGGTTGATGCGCGAAGCGCCCGTCAGTGCCAGGATGGGGTAGACCTCGATGCGCGAGGCGCGGCCCAGTGGCACGTTCCAGCCGCCACGCAGGGTGGCCAGCGGGCTGTCGCCATCCATCCACGCCACGGTGTTGGATGCGATGTGCGTGGCGGCCTGCTCCAGTGTGATCCAGGCTTGGGGCGTGCCTTGAATGTCCAGTTGAAGGACGTGTTGGCGCGCTGTGTGCATGGTTCGCCCTCCTTTCTGGGCAATGGTTTCGTTCGCGGATTTCAGTCGCGGAAATAGTCGTTGCGTTCGCCGCCGTCATGCCTGCCGCTTTGCAGGCAACACAGCTTGAAACCGGCGGCCAGACTGGCAGGGGCAAGGGTCGTTGCGGCCCAGTTTTTCAACCAGGTATTTGTCACCGTGGACGATTCGCAGGCCTTTGCCCACCTGTGTTTCAGACGGGAAGCCGCGTCGGCGCTTGCTCATCGGCTCGGGGGTCTGGAAAGCAGGCTTGGGTTTCTGGTGTGTGTTTCATGGGGTTCTCCTGAGAGGTTTTTTTCAGTTGGGTTACCACTCACCGACTTCGCGCACCCGCTGGTCGAGGTCGCGCAGGTCGGTGTCGTGGGCATGTAGGCGTGCGCGTAGCCGGGCCAGCGCATGCGCAAAGGTTTGCGCCAGCCAGGTTGCAAGAGCGTTGGTTTTCAATATGTGCATGGCGCTGTCCTTTCGATTGAGTTGATGCGTGCTTGCGTTGGGGGAAATGTTTGCATGCGCTTGGGGGTGACCGGCCAGAGTCGAACTGGCATCAGCGGAATCACAATCCGCGGCTCTGCCATGAGGAAGCTTTGCGTGGCCCTTGCGGAACTGCGGCGAACGGATTGGGATGCAGCGCAAGGCGTCTTTTTGCAGTCAATAGCGGGGCTATTGACAAGAAAAGCAACGCAGCGATGCGCCCAAGTCCGTTTGATCGCAGGCCGCAAGGGCTATGCAAAGCTTCCTCACGCTACGGCCACACCCAAGCGCACGCGGGGTCTTTTCACTTCGGCTGTGTCCATGCGCGAGCGGTGGCACAAGGCCACGCGGGTGTTCTCGCTGCGCAAGGGGTGCTTGCCCCGTGCACATCCCGCTTGGCCGAACCCTCGGTTTTGTGTCAAGCGGTGTGGCATAGGCACACCCGAAGTGAAGCAACCGGCCTGGAAGCGGGCTGCTGTCTTCTTGCAGGGTGACGGTCGGGTTGACTTGTCGCCCTGCTGCAGGTTGTTAAAGATCCATGCCACTGGTGTGTGGCCCGGCGGCACGATGGCCGCTGAAAGTTGAGTGCAAAAGCAAAAAGGCCCAGGTTCTTGTGGAACCTGGGCCTCTTGAAAAAGAGATGAGAAGGTGTGCGCGCTACGCGCTGCCTCCGACCAGGTGGTTCATTCGTGGTGTGCCTTCATGCGTATTCAGTGACATCGAATCACAGGGTTTTGCAATGCCCCAGGACGCTTGCGACCGGCCCAGATACGCAATACCAAACCCGACGCTGCGGCTGAGGCCGGCGGCGGGGCTTTGGTTGGCGATGAAGCGGCGGGTTATCACGATGCGTCCTTGGAGGCGTAAATAGTTGGGTAAATGGGTTGGTTGGATTGGCTTGCTTGGCTAAAAATCTTCAGCGACGAATTTCAGCAATGGGTAGACTGTAAAAAGTCTTTACACTGCTGTCAATCGCCTCTTCAACATTTTTCAAACAAACGAGTTTGCTGTTGCATTCCATCAACACCCCCGCCGACCCAGCCGCCGAAGAGGCCACGGCACCCAACCCCACGGTCACGCGCCGCCACAACGCGGTGGCGTTGTTTCAGGAATTCATGGCCCGCGCAGTAGCGAGTGGCACACCGCCCAAAGGCCTGGAACAAAGCTTTGCCGCCCAGGTGCAAATCTCCCCCAGCCTGTGGAGCCAGATCAAATCGGCCCGGCCCATCGGCGACAAACTGGCCCGCCAGCTGGAGCACCATTGCGGCAAGCCGTTGGGCTGGCTGGACGACACGCACGACAGCGCACCGCTGCCCGACGCCGCCGAAGAACGCTTCATCGCTGCCGCCCGGCAGACCTGGCGCGCGCAAAACGCCAAAGGCAAACGTGCACTGGCCAAGCTGGTGAAAGACTTCAAAGCACCATGAAAAAACTGCGCCACAGCCCCAGCGCCGCCTGCCCGTGTCGCATCGAAGAGGGCGGCAACACAACATATGCCGATTGCTGCAGTCCTTTTCATACTGGCCTGGCGCAAGGCCCCTTTGCCACTACCCCCGAAGCCCTGATGCGCTCACGCTACAGCGCCTACGCCCTGGGCCTGCTGGACTATGTGCTGGCCACCTGGCACCCCAGCACCGCGCCGGGCGACCTGGATTTACCGCCCATCAAGTGGCTGGGTTTGATAGTGTTGCACGCCCAGGCCACGCCAGACGCCGGCGTGGTCGAGTTCGTCGCCCGCTTCAAAGACAACGGCAAAGCCGGCCAGCTGGCCGAGACCAGCCGCTTCGTGCGCGAGGCCGGGCGCTGGTACTACGTGGATGGGCAGGTGCAGGACGGTCAAGCGGGGCCTTGAGGCTTGCGCAGGTGCAAGTTTGATCAAAAGCTGCGGTTTGGCCTACTATGAATTAAATAGCAGCACGACCAATAAATCTCTGGGCTGTTGCCCGATTTGGCTTGGATTTTGGGACTCGCACCCACACACCTGTGGCAGCCAGCCCAGCCCAGGCGAGGGGCCGGGTGGCACACACCTTGCATCTAATCTTGAATACAAGTTTGGATGCTCTGAAATGGTGCAAACCGCACAAAACACTGCTGCCGCTGAACCCGGGCACGCCCTGGCTCCTCAGGCCTGGATTTCCCGTTTTGGCCCGGTCCTGCGGGGTGCCAACACAGGCCTGCTCGCTGGCCTGCGCTTTGCCGCCAAAGACAACATCGATGCCCTGGGCCTGCCCACCACGGCGGCCTGCCCGGCCTTTTCGTATCAGCCCAGCGCACATGCCCCGGTGGTGCGTCGATTGCTGGATGCTGGTGCATCGCTGGCGGGCAAAACCAATCTGGATCAATTTGCCTGTGGCTTGAACGGCACGCGCTCCCCCTACGGCGCAGTGCCCAATGCAATGGCCCCGGCTTATGTGTCGGGCGGCTCCAGCGCCGGCTCGGCCTATGTGGTGGCCACGGGGCAGGTGGATTTTTCGCTGGGCACCGACACGGCGGGCTCGGGCCGCGTGCCTGCGGGGCTGAACAACATCGTGGGGCTCAAGCCCTCGAAAGGTCTTATCAGTGCGCGTGGCGTGGTGCCTGCGGCGCAGAGCGTGGATTGCGTGTCGATCTTTGCGCGCACGGTGGGCGTGGCGGCACAGGTGCTGCACGCGGCCATGGGCTATGACGCGCACGACCCTTACTCACGAGACCTGAAACTGAAGTCACAGGCCTTTGGCACATTCAAATTCGGTGTGCCCGATGCGCTCGCATTCTTTGGCGACACGCAAGCCGAGGCGGCATTTCAAGACGCCATTGCCCGGCTGCAAGCCCTGGGCGGAACGCCGGTCACCATCCCCTGGCAACCACTGGCCGATGCGGCCACGCTGCTGTATGAAAGCGCCTTGGTGGCCGAGCGGTACCAGGCCATTCGCGGCTTTTTTGATGCGCATGAAAACGAGGTCATCGAGCCGGTGCGCAGCATCATTGGCAAGGGCCGCGGCTATAGCGCTGCGGACTTGTTTGAAGCGCAGACGCAGCTCAAAGCCCTGGGCCAGCAAGCCGCCCGCATGTGGTCACCCGCACACCAGGGCATCGACTTGTTGCTGGTGCCCACTGCGCCCACCCACTACACGATTGCGCAAATGCAGGCCGACCCGGTGGCGCTGAACCGCAACCTGGGGGCCTACACCAATTTTGTGAACTTGCTGGACTACGCGGCGCTGAGCGTGCCCAGCAGCCTGCGCCAAGACGGCCTGCCGTTTGGCATCACCCTGATTGGCCCTTGCGGCAGCGACTGGCAACTGGCTGAGCTGGGCCAGCGCTACCACCACGGCACGGGATTGACGCTGGGGGCTACCGGCCAACCGCTGCCCGCCATGCAAGCCATTCCAGGCATCAAACCCGTTCAAACCATACGAGTTGCCGTAGTCGGTGCCCATCTGTCGGGTATGCCGCTAAACAGCCAGCTCACCGAGCGCGGTGCCGTGCTGTTTGCGCCCGCTGAAACAGCACCTGACTACCGCTTTTTCGCGTTGCCGGGCACGGTACCTCCCAAGCCGGGCTTGCTGCGCGTAGCGCCCGGAACGGGCTCGCGCATTGCGCTGGAGCTGTGGGACATGCCGGTTGAGGCCTATGGCTCGTTTGTGGCGTTGATTCCCGCGCCACTGGGCATTGGCACGCTGCGTCTGTCTGATGGCAGCACCGCGCAGGGCTTTCTGTGCGAGGCCCTGGCCTGCGAGGGCGCGCAAGACATTTCGCACACCGGTGGCTGGCGCAACTTCCTGGCCGCGTCGGCCGCTGCCGTTGCTGTTGTTTCCTGACTTAACCCTTGGAGATTGTTGATGACCTCGCTGAAACGCCGCTCGCTGCTCAAAGCCGCAACCCTCACACCCGTCGCCTCGGCCACGCTGGTGGGCACGGCCCAGGCGCAGGACCGCAAAGACACCTTGCTGGTGGCCAACGAGTTTGGCCCCAATATGCTGGACATCCACGGCCTGGGTGCCAACCGCCCCAGCTACGGCGTGGCCTGGAACGCCTATGACCGCTTGATGACCTATGGCCGCAAAAAGGGGCCGGATGGCAACCCGATGTATGACTTTGCCAAGCTGGAGCCGGAGCTGACCAGCAGTTGGAAGATGGATGCCGACGGCATGGGCGTGACCTTCAATCTGCGCAAAGACGCCAAGTTTCACGACGGCACGCCAGTCACCGCCAACGACGTGAAATGGAGCTACGACCGGGCACTGGCCATGGGCGGCTTTCCCACATTTCAAATGAAGGCCGGTTCGCTGGAAGACCCTAGCCAGTTCAAGGTGGTAGACGCCCACACCTTCTACGTGAAATTCATCCGCAAAGACAAGCTGTCCATGCCCGACATGGCGGTGCCCGTGGCCTCCATCTACAACTCCACGCTGGCCAAGAAAAACGCCACCGAAAAAGACCCCTGGGCTGCCGAGTGGCTCAAGACCAACGAGGCGGGCGGCGGTGCCTACAAAGTGGCCAGCTGGAAGCCAGGCCAGGAAATTGTTTACGAGCGGTTTGACGAATGGAAGAGCGGGCCGCTGCCCAAAATCAAACGCATCATCCAGCGCGATGTGCCATCGGCCGGCAACCGCAGGGCGCTGCTGCAAAAGGGCGATATCGACATCACCTACAGCCTGCCGCCAAAAGACTTCTCAGACTTTGCAGGCGACAAGGGCAAGGTGAAAGTGGCCAGCCTGCCGATTGAAAACGCGGTGTTTTATCTGGGCATGAACACGTCCAAAGCCCCGTTCAACAACGTGAAGGTGCGCCAGGCCGTGGCCTGGGCGCTGCCTTACGACAAGATGTATGAATCGGCTTTTTACCAGCGCGGCACCAAGCAGTCGGGCGGCACCGGCGAGGTGAAAGCGCCCGTGTGGCCGCAGCCGCACGGCTACAAGACCGATCTGGCCAAAGCCAAACAACTGATGGCCGAATCTGGCGTGGGCCCAATCGAGACCACGCTGAGTTTTGACCTGGGTTCGGCCACGGTCGGCGAGCCCACCGCCATCCTGTTTCAGGAAGCGCTGGCGCAAATCGGCATCAAGCTGACGATCAACAAAATTCCGGGTGCCAACTGGCGCGCTGCCTTGCTCAAGAAAGACATGCCGATGATCATCAACCGCTTTGGCGGCTGGCTGAATTACCCGGAGTATTTTTTCTTCTGGTGCTATCACGGGCAAAACGCGGTGTTCAACACCATGAGCTACCAAAACCCGGTGCTAGACAAACTCATCACCAACGCCCGCTTTGCCGAAAGCAAGCCGCTGTACGACGGCATGGTCAAAGACATGGTGAAACTGGCCTTCGATGAAGTGCCCCGCATTCCGCTGGTGCAACCCATGCAGGACGTGGCCATGCAGAACAATATTTCTGGCTACACCTACTGGTTTCACCTGGAGCCGGACTATCGGCAGTTGGTGAAGGCGTGAGGGGTTTTCTCCCTAGGCTTTGCACCCTCCCCCGCTGGGGGAGGGCGGGGGTGGGGGCCAAGCGCCGACCAACTCGGTCACACGCATGCCCCCATCCCAACCTTCCCCCGGGAGGGGAAGGAGAAAAGCCACCATGCCCCTGATCATCCTCAAACGCCTGCTGGGCACGCTGCCCAACCTGTTTGGCATCGTGGTCATCACCTTCCTGCTCACCCGTGCGCTGCCAGGTGACCCGGCGGCCTTCTTCGCAGGCCCGGCCGGTACACAAGAGGCGGTGGAACAGGTGCGCGAAAAGCTGGGGCTGAACAAAACACTGCCCGAGCAGTTCTGGATTTACCTGAAAGATCTGAGTGCGGGCAACCTGGGCCAGGCCCTGTCCACCGGCCAGCCGGTGCGCCAGGAGTTGCTCACCCGCCTGCCCGCCTCGCTGGAGCTGGTGCTGGCCTCGCTGCTGTTTGCCATCGCCATAGCCATTCCGCTGGGCGTGGCCGCGGCGCAGCGGCCCAATTCGTGGATTGACCACGCTTGTCGATTGGTGACCACGGCGGGCGTGTCGCTGCCCACGTTTTTTACCGGGCTATTGCTCACCTATGTTTTGTACTTTTTGCTCGGCTGGGCACCGTCACCGATTGGGCGACTGGACCCGTATCTGACATCGCCACCCACCATCACCGGCATGTACACGGTAGACAGCCTGCTGGCCGGCAACATCAAGCTGTTTCTGGCCAGCGCCAGCCAGTTGATGCTGCCGGTGCTGACCTTGGGCATTTTTGTGCTGGCACCGATTGCCCGCATGACCCGCGCCGCCATGCTGCAGGTGCTGTCGGCCGACTTTGTGCGCACCGCCCGCGCCTCGGGCCTGTCCAGCACCACGGTGCTGGTGCGCTATGCCTTGCGCAATGCGTTGCTGCCGGTGGTCACCACGCTGGGCATGGTGTTCAGCTTTTTGCTGGGCATGAGCGTGATTGTGGAAAAGGTGTTTGCCTGGCCCGGCGTGGGCTCGTTTGCGCTCGAAGCGCTGGTGGCCAGCGACTACGCGCCGGTGCAGGGCTTTGTGCTGACCATGGCGGTGCTGTACACGCTGCTCAATCTGCTGATTGACCTGCTGTACGTGGTGATTGACCCGCGGGTGCGGTTGGGGGATTAGCGTGCGTCCGAATGCGCTTTCGGTTTGGCTCCTTCCCCTCTCGGGGGAAGGCGGGTATGGGGGCATGCGCATCACCACCGTCATCTGCATCGCTACGCATGCCCCCATCCCAAGCTTCCCCCGGAAGGGGAAGGAGCAAGACACATGACAAATGCAGCTCTCGCCCAGGTAAACACTGCTCAAACAGCTACAACAAAAATAGCGAACAAATCCTTCTGGAGCCACGCCCGCTATGTGCTGGCCGACAACCCGTTCACCCTGGTGGCGGCTGTGCTGTTCATGCTCTTTGTGGTGATCGCCATCATCGGCCCCTGGATTGCGCCGTACGGCCCGCTGGCCACCAATGTGGGCACACCGCTGACACCGCCCAGCGCCCAACACTGGTTTGGCACCGACGCACTGGGCCGCGACATTTTTTCGCGGGTGCTGGTGGCCACGCGGATTGACTTTGTGATTGCGCTGTCGGCTGTGGCGGCGTCGTTTGCCATGGGTGGTTTGCTGGGCGCAGCCGCAGGCTTTTGGGGCGGCTGGCTGGACCGCATCGTCATGCGGCTGTGCGACATGGTGATGAGCTTTCCGCTGTTTGTGCTGGCCATGGGCATCGTGGCGGCGCTGGGCAATTCGGTGCTCAACATCATTTTTGCCACCATCGTGGTGAACCTGCCGTTCTACATCCGCGTGGCGCGCACCGAGGTGAACGTGCGGCGCGATGCCGCGTTTGTAGAAGCTGCGCGCCTGGCCGGCAACAGCGACGTGCGCATTCTGTTCATGCACCTGATTCCCAACGCCATGCCCCCCATGATGGTGCAGGTCTCGCTGAACATGGGCTGGGCCATCCTGAATGCGGCAGGCCTGAGTTTCATTGGCCTGGGCGTGAGCCCGCCCGAAGCCGAATGGGGAATCATGGTGGCCGAAGGTGCGGGCTACATCATTTCGGGTGAATGGTGGGTGGCGCTGTTCCCGGGCGCGGTGTTGATGCTGGCGGTGTTTACGTTCAATTTGCTGGGCGATGGGCTGCGCGACTTGATTGACCCCCGGAGGCGGACATGAAGGTTTGTGCGCGCAAAGCGCCAAAGCGGACACCTGAACGCAGAGGACGCGAAGGATGCGCAGAGAGCGCAGAAAAAGCCAGAAAAGTCGTTGGCTGTTCTTTTGCGACCTCTGCGAAACCTTCGCGTCCTCTGCGTTCAAAAATCCCCGCTGTTTCATGAACCTCCTCGAAGTCAACAACCTCTCCCTGCAGTTCCGCACCCGCAGCGGCACGGTGCAAGCGCTAGAAGATGTCTCCCTGTCAATTGACAAAGGCGAAACAGTCGGCCTGGTGGGCGAATCGGGGTCGGGCAAGAGCGTGTTGTCGTATGCGGTGCTGGGTTTGTCAGACGCGGCGGCGCGGGTCACGCAGGGCACGGCCACGTTTGACGGGCTGGATTTGCTGGCGGCCAGCGAGCGCGATTTGCAGGACATTCGCGGGCGCGAGGTGTCGATGATTTTTCAGAACCCCAAGGTAGCGCTGAACCCCATCCGCAAAGTGGGCCACCAGTTGCAAGACGTGCTGGCACGCCACACCACCACCTTGCGCGCCGACCTGGCCACGCGGGCCATTGAATGCCTGGCCGAGATGAAGATTCCCGACCCGACGCGCCGCTACCACGCCTACCCGTTTGAGCTGTCAGGCGGCCTGTGCCAGCGGGTGATGATTGCGCTGGCGCTGGCCTGCGGCCCCAAGCTCTTGATTGCCGATGAGCCCACCACCGGGCTGGACGTGACCACCCAGGCGGCCATCATGGCGCTCATCCGCGAGAAGGCACGCGCCACCGGCATGACCACCCTGCTGATCACCCACGACCTGGGCCTGGCCCGCGCGCAGTGCGACCGCATCGTGGTCATGCACGCCGGGCATGTGGTCGAGTCGGCGCGCACCGAGGTGCTGTTCAACGCGCCCCAGCACCCCTACACCCGGCAACTCATCGGTGCCACACCGGTGGGCCGCGCCGCCCTGAGCGAGCTGACGGCGGTGCGCGGCAGCCTGCCCGATCTGCGCCGCACCGACCTGCCTGCCTGCCGGTTCTCGCAGCGCTGCGATTTTTATAGCGATGCCTGCGCCAAGCCACTGCCCAGTATCGTGGATGGTGGGCATTTGGTGCGGTGCCACCATCCGCTTGTGTTGGAGTGCGTTGCATGAACGGGGTTTGCATGCGCAGCCGTTCTTTTGAACGCAGAGGACGCAGAGGTCGCGCAGAGGTCGCAGAAAAATCCAAAAAGGGAAATTTTCTCTCCCGGTTTCTTTTGCGTCCTCTGCGAAACCTTTGCGTCCTCTGCGTTCAAAAATCCCCACCCAGCGCGACAAGCCCTTGGAGCAAGTCATGACCGCCGCCCTGCTCGAAGTGATGGACCTGGCCAAGCGCTTTCCGGTCAAAACGCCGCAAGGCAAGGGCTTGCTGCATGCGGTCGATGGCGTGAGTTTCCGCATCGAGGCGGGCGAGACGGTGGGGCTGGTGGGCGAGTCGGGCTGCGGCAAGTCCACGCTGGTGCGCTTGCTCACCCGCACCCTGGCGGTGAGCGACGGGCAAATTCGCTTTCTGGGTGCAGACCTGGGCCTGATCGACCCGGCCTTGATGCCCCAACACAAATCGCGCCGCGAGGTGCAAATGGTGTTTCAGGATGCGCATGACAGCCTGAACCCGCGCTACACCGCGTTTGACACCATTGCCGAGCCGCTGCGCCTGCTGGCCGGCGTGAAAGACGCTGCGCAACTGACAGCGCAGGTGCAAGACATTGCGACGCTCACCGGCCTGCCGCTGGAACTGTTGGCGCGCTTTCCGCACCAGCTGTCGGGTGGGCAAAAGGCCCGCGTGGGCATTGCGCGTGCTGCCGTGCTGCGCCCGCGTCTGCTGGTGCTGGACGAGCCCACCGCCGCGCTCGATGTGTCGATACAAGTGGTTATTCTGCAATTGCTGGCGCGCCTGAAAAGCGAGCTGGGCATGAGCTTTCTGTTTGTGTCGCACGACCTGAACGTGGTGCGCCTGCTGTGCGACCGGGTGCTGGTGATGTACCTGGGCCGCGTGGTGGAAAGCGGCCCGGCGGCTGATGTGTTTGCCAACCCCCAGCACCCCTACACCCGCGCGCTGATTGCCTCCATTCCCGGCACCGGGCGCGATGCGCTGCAGCACCTGCTGCCGGGCGAGCCGCAAAGCCCGATTCAGATGGCTGGCACCACTGCCCTGGCCCGCTGCGGCTTTCAGGGGCGTTGCCCGCATGCGCAGGCGCGCTGTGCCTCTGAGGTGCCTGCGCTGGTGGCTGGTGCGGGGCGGGAGGTGGCGTGTCATTTCACCGATGTTTTGCCCGCGTTTTGAACGGGTGCGCATCATGTCTCGTCCCGCAACCTGTCTTCGCTCCTTCCCCTCCCGGGGGAAGGTTGGGATGGGGGCATGTGTCGTGACACGCTGGCAAAAAGTTGTAGCGCTCGTGCCCCCATCCCCGCCTTCCCCCGGGAGGGGAAGGAGCCAACATCCAAGTCAACCTGCAAAAGGAGCCCCATGAACGAGACCCAAGCTCTGGTCTACGTGCAAGCCGCCGCCGCGGCCATCAACCTGCCGCTGGATGCGGCGCAAGCGCAACGCGTGGCGGCTTACCTGACGGTGAACGCCCGCATCGCCGCAATGCTGGACGGCGTGCCCCTGGCCCCACACGACGAATTGGTCGAGATTTATTGTCCAAAAGCATTTATGTGCACAACGGATGGGCGTGAACAGCTATGAATACCGTAGCAAGCCCTAATTCACCCGACGTGGTTGCGCTGGCCCACAGCATTGCAAGCGGCCAGCGCAGCGCCCGCGAGGTGCTGGCCGATTGCGTGGCGCGCGTGGCCGAAACCGACCCAGCCGTCAACGCCTTCACCGACCAGACCCTGGAGCGCGCCCAGCGCGAGGCCGATGCGGTCGATGCCCGCCGTGCCACAGGCGAGGTCTTGCCGCCATTGGCCGGCGTGCCCTACGCGGTGAAAAACCTGTTTGACATCACCGGCCTGCCCACCCGAGCCGGCTCAAAAATCGAGCGTAGCGCACCGCCGGCCACGCAAGACGCGGTGCTGATCCAGCGCCTGCACGGCGCCGGCGCGGTGCTGCTGGGCGGGCTGAACATGGACGAATACGCCTACGGCTTTACCACCGAAAACAGCCACGACGGCCCGTGCCACAACCCGCACGACCTGGCCCGCATCGCAGGCGGCTCGTCGGGCGGCTCGGCCACGGCAGTTGCCGCTGGTCAGGTGCCGCTGAGCCTGGGGTCGGACACCAATGGCTCGATTCGCGTGCCCGCCTCTTTGTGCGGCGTCTGGGGCATCAAACCCACCTTTGGCCGTTTGTCGCGCCGTGGCAGCTACCCGTTTGTGCACAGCATTGACCACCTGGGCGCGCTTGCCAATTCGCTGCCCGGCCTGGCCCTGGCCTACGACGCTTTGCAGTGGCCCGACGCGCAAGATCCCGGCTGCCACGCGCTGGCGGTGCAGCCCGTGATGCCCAGCTTGAGCCACGGCGTGCAGGGTTTGCGCATTGGTATTCTGGGTGGCTACTTTCACGACCACGCCACACCCGCCGCCCGCGACGTGGCGCAGCAGGCAGCCAAAACCCTGGGAGCCACGCAAGAAGTCATCTGGCCCGACGCTGCGCTGGGCCGCAGTGCTGCTTTCGTCATTACCGCCAGCGAAGGCGGCGCGCTGCACCTGGATGATTTGCGCACCCGCCCACAAGACTTCGAGCCACTGTCGGTAGACCGCTTCATCGCCGGTGCGCTGCAGCCGGCTGCCTGGTACCTGCGCGCCCAGCGTTTTCGCCGCCTGTACCGTGACAAGGTCAATGCGCTGTTTGACCAGTGGGACGTGCTGATCACACCGGCTACGCCGGTGGCGGCGCCGGTCATTGGCACCGAATGGCTGGACATCAACGGCACCCGCCAACCCTGCCGCCCAGCGATGGGCCTGCTCACGCAGCCGATCTCGTTTGCCGGCTGCCCGGTGGTGGCCGCGCCCATGTGGCCCCAGGGAACCGATGGCTTGCCGATCGGCGTTCAGATCATTGCCGCGCCGTGGCGCGAAGACCTGGCACTGCGCGCCGCGCAGGTGCTGGCCGAGGCGGGTGTTGCGGGTAATGCTGGTGCATCGGCGTGAGCTGTCTTTGCCCCTTCCCCCGCTGGGGGAAGGAGCTTTACGCATAAAAACCATTAACAGCCCAGAGAGATTTATTGCTCAAGCAGCTATCAATAACGAAGCAACCATCATGCAAATCAACCACCCCCAAACCCTGGCCGAAGTCACTGCGGCCTTCGCCCGCTACGAGCAAGCCCTGTGCAGCAACGATGTGGCGGTGCTCGACGAGCTGTTCTGGAACAGCCCGCACACCTTGCGCTACGGCGTGGGCGAAAACCTGTATGGCTATGACGACATTGCCGCGTTTCGCGCAAGCCGCCTGGCGCAAGGCCTGAACCGGGTGGTACTCAAAACCGTCATCACGGCATATGGCACCGACTTTGCCACCGCCAACATCGAGTTCCAGCGCGAAGGCAGCACCAAAACCGGCCGCCAAAGCCAGACCTGGGTGCGCACACCAGACGGCTGGCGCGTGGTGGCCGCGCATGTGAGTTTGCTGATGTCGTGAACGCCTCGTCGCAGGCGTTTTTCACGGGCACGGTTTATGCACACCTTGTTGTATCCAAGATGGTTTGCGGGTGTTTCCCGCACCAGTTTGGAGCCTGATTCCAACCATTCACCACTTTGGAGAAAACCGTGACAGCTGTGAACTTTCAGAACCAAAACCGCCGCGACTCTTTGAAATCCATTGCTGCCATTGGCGCAGTGGGTGCCGTGAGTGCGCTTTCCAGCAACCTGGCCTTTGCCCAAAAGCCGGTCACCGTCGGTGTGATTTATGTGGGCCCGCGCGATGACTTTGGCTACAACCAGGCGCATGCACAGGCCGCTGCCGAGATGAAAAAAATGGCGGGTGTGAAAGTGGTGGAAGAGGAAAACGTGCCCGAGACCGCCGCCGTGCAAAAAAGCATGACCGGCATGATTGCGCAAGACGGTGCCAGCCTGTTGTTTCCCACCTCATTCGGCTACTTTGATCCGCACATTCTGGCGCTGGCGCCCAAGAACCCCAATGTGCGCTTTTCGCATTGCGGCGGCATGTGGACCGAAGGCAAGCACCCCAAAAGCGTGGGCAGTTTCTATGGCTACATCGACGAATGCCAGTACCTGAACGGCGTGATTGCCGGCCACATGAGCAAGAGCGGCAAGATCGCTTTCGTGGCGGCCAAGCCCATTCCGCAGGTGCTGCGCAACATCAACGCGTTTTTGATGGGTGCGCGCTCGGTCAAGCCCGGCATCACCTGCCAGGTGATCTTCACCGGCGACTGGTCCATGGCCGTGAAAGAAGCCGAAGCCACCAACAGCCTGGCCGACCAGGGTGCCGATGTGTTCACCATGCATGTGGACGCACCCAAGGTGGTGGTGGAAACCGCGGCCAAGCGCGGCAAGATGGTCTGCGGCTACCACGCGTCACAGGCCAAGCTGGCACCCACCGCCTACCTGACCGGTGCCGAATGGAACTGGCTGACCGCCTACAAAACCATTGTGGAAGCCGCCCAGGCTGGCAAGCCACACCCCAACTTCATTCGCGGTGGTTTGAAAGAGGGTTTTGTCAAAACCTCGGCCTATGGATCCATGGTCACCGACGCAGCCAAGAAAAACGCCGATGACATCAAGGCCAGGATGGTCGCTGGCGGCTTCGACATTTTCAAAGGCCCGCTGAAAGACAACAAGGGCAACACCGTGATTGCAGCGGGCACTTCGCTCAAGCAAACCGATGTGGAGCTGGAGAAGATGAATTACCTGGTGGAAGGCGTGGTGGGGAGTATTTAGTGCTCCCCCCCGTTGCTTGCTCACTGCGTGTAGCCGCCTCCCCCCTCAGGGGGCAACACCGGTGGCCCGGCGGAGCCGGTTCCACGGTGTTTCTGGGACAGGCACGCGTGAGTCGGCTGCTCGTTAGCCGCTAGCCACCATGCGCAAACTGCTTGACGACCTGGGCCTGCCCGTGGCCGCGATGCTAATGGCCATGCTGCTCTTTGGCGTGTTCGTGTGGTTTGCGGGTGTCGACCCGGTGCAGGTCTGGCTGCTGTTGTTCAAAGGCGCGTTTGGCGACTGGTTTTCGTGGCAAAACACCTTGCAGCGCGCCGCGCCCTTGATGCTGTGCGCGCTGTGCGTGGCCATACCCGCCAGGGCGGGACTGATCATCATTGGTGGTGAGGGTGCGCTGGTGCTGGGCGGGCTGGCCTGCGCGGCGGTGGCGCATCTGTTGCCTGTGCCCGCCAACGCGCTGGGTACGTTGATGGTGTGTCTGGCCGGCGCACTGGCCGGTGGCTTGTGGATGGCGCTGGCGGGTTGGCTGCGGCAGTTTCGCGGTGTCAATGAAACCATCAGCAGTCTGTTGCTGGCCTATGTGGCCATTGGCATCTTCAAGCACCTGGTGGAGGGGCCGCTGCGTGACCCGGCCAGTTTGAACAAGCCGTCCACCTATTCGCTGGCTGAGGGCATGCGCATCGGCGGTGTGGCCGGTTCTGACGTGCACGGTGGCCTGGTGCTGGGCGTGTTGGCCTGCGTGGCCTGCGGCATCTGGCTGCGGTACAGCGTCTCGGGTTTTTCGCTGCGGGTGGTGGGCGGCAACCCGCGCACCGCCGCGCTGGTGGGCCTTCCCACGCACCGCCTGGTGCTATTGGCCTGCCTGGTGGGCGGTGCCTGCGCGGGTCTGGCCGGTGCGGTGGAGGTGGCGGCGGTGCACACCAATGCCAATGCGTCGCTGATTGCGTTTTATGGCTACACCGGTATCTTGGTGTCGTTCATGGCGCGGCACAACCCACTGGCCATCATTCCGGTGGCCATTTTGTTTGGCGGCCTGGGTGCGGCAGGCAGCCTGCTACAGCGCCGCCTGGGCCTGCCCGATGCCTCGGTGCTGGTGCTGCAAGGCATGGCCTTTGTGTTGATTCTGGCCAGCGAGGCCCTGCGCGGGGTGGACTGGGCGGCTCGGGCGCGTGGCCTGCTGGCCGCACAGCCGAAACCCACACCCGTGGTTGCCAAACCATGACCGCCGACCAGATCATGATTTTTATCGCCGCCATCGTCGGCGGTGCGCTACGCGTGGGCGCACCGTTTTTGTTTGTCAGCCTGGGCGAGTGCATCACCGAAAAGGCGGGTCGTATCAACCTGGGGCTGGAAGGCGTGTTGGTGTTGTCTGCGATGGCGGCGTTTGGCGTGGCCTGGCTCAGCGGATCGGCCTGGCTGGGCGTGCTCGCGGCAGCAGCCGCCGGTGCGCTGCTGGCCACCTTGCACGGCCTGCTGTGCTCGCTGCCACGTGTCAATGACGTGGCCACCGGCATTGCACTGATGCTGCTGGGCACGGGCCTGGCGTTTTACCTGGGCAAGCCGCTGATTCAGCCGCAAGCGCCGCAGTTGCCGTCGATAGCGCTGGGTGGCTGGAGCACGGTGTCGGCCGTGCAGTCGGCCCTGCAAGTCAACGCACTGGTGCCGCTGGGTATTGCGCTGGCGTTCGCGCTGCGCTGGGCTTATGCGAACACGCGTGTCGGCCTGCTGCTGCGCATGGCCGGCGACTCGGCCAATGCCACACGGGCACTGGGCTACTCGGTCTCGGGCCTGCGCATCGCGGCCACCGCAGCGGGTGGTGCCATCGCCGGTTTGGGCGGTGCCTGCCTCACCTTGTATTACCCCGGCAGCTGGAACGAGGGCATCTCCAGCGGGCAGGGCTTGATAGCCGTGGCGCTGGTGATTTTTGCCCGCTGGAACCCGGTGCGCTGCGTGTGGGCCGCCGCCCTGTTTGGCGGCGCAGGTGCCATTGGCCCCGCGCTGCAGTCGCTGGGCATCGGCTGGGGCTACCACCTGTTCAACACCGTGCCCTATGTGTTGACCCTGGTGATTCTGGTGCTCAGTTGCAAGCCCGGCAGCATTGCCAAGGGCAGCCCGGGTGAACTGTCTTCCAGCACGTGACCCCAACAAAGGAGCAAGCAATGAGTGGACTCGGCGGACTGAACAAATCCAAGCATGGTGTGGTCATGGGCCTGGTGCAATTGCAGTTGCCGGTGGTGCAAACGCCCGCCGACCTGGCGGCGCAAACCCTGCGCATTTGTGAGCTGGTGGCCAAGGCCCGGCGCAACCAGGGCACGATGGATCTGGTGGTGTTCCCCGAGTATTCGCTGCACGGCCTGAGCATGGACACCCACCCGGCCATCATGTGCTCGCTGGATGGGCCCGAGGTGGCCGCGTTCAAACAAGCTTGCATTGACAACGCCATCTGGGGCTGCTTTTCCATCATGGAGTTCAACCCCGGCGGCAACCCCTACAACAGCGGCCTGATCATCAACAGCACAGGCCAAATTGTTTTGTACTACCGCAAGCTGCACCCCTGGGTGCCGGTGGAGCCCTGGGAGCCGGGCAACCTGGGTGTGCCGGTATGCGACGGGCCCAACGGCAGCAAGCTGTCGCTCATCATTTGCCACGATGGCATGTTTCCCGAGATGGCGCGCGAGGCCGCTTACAAGGGCGCTGAAATCATCATCCGCACTGCGGGCTACACCGCGCCCATTCGCCATGCCTGGCGCATCACCAACCAGGCCAATGCGTTTTGCAACCTGGCCTACACCGCCAGCGTGTGCATGTGCGGCAGCGACGGCAGCTTTGACTCCATGGGCGAAGGCATGTTCTGCAACTTTGACGGCACGGTGCTGGTGGAAGGCGGCGGGCGGCCTGACGAGATCATCACCAGCGAACTGCGGCCTGATCTGGTGCGCGAAGCCCGCACCGGCTGGGGTGTGGAAAACAACCCTTACCAGCTGTACCACCGCGGCTATGTGGCCGTCAAAGGCGGCGCGCAGGACTGCCCCTACACCTATATGCACGACATGGCGGCAGGCCGCTACCAACTGCCCTGGCCGGTGGAGCACACCGATGGCAGCTCGTGCGGCTTTGCGCCCCCCACCCGTGCCTACAAAGGCCCCGAACCCACACCCCCACTGCCATGACCCGCTTTGTTGCTGCCAACCCCTACGCCTGGCCCTACAACGGCGACCTGCGCCCCGCCAACACCGCGCTGCTGGTGATCGACATGCAGACCGACTTTTGCGGCGTGGGCGGTTATGTGGACAAGATGGGCTACGACATCTCGCTGACCCGCGCGCCGATTGAGCCGATCAAGGCCGTGATGGCCGCGATGCGCGCCGCCGGCTACTGGGTGATGCACACCCGCGAAGGCCACCGGCCCGACCTGTCGGACCTGCCGGCCAACAAGCGCTGGCGCTCGCAGCAAATTGGCACGGGCGGCGTGGGCATTGGTGATGCGGGCCCCTGCGGCCGCATTCTGGTGCGCGGCGAGCCGGGCTGGCAAATCATTGACGAGCTAGCCCCGCTGCCAAGTGAGGTGGTGATTGACAAACCCGGCAAAGGCTCGTTTTACGCCACCGATCTGGAGCTGATTCTGCGCACCCGCGGCATTGCCAACCTGGTGCTGGCCGGCATCACCACCGACGTGTGCGTGCACACCACGATGCGCGAAGCCAACGACCGGGGCTTCGAGTGCCTGGTGCTGTCTGACGGCACGGCGGCCACCGACCCTGGCAACCACCTGGCCGCGCTGAAGATGATCACCATGCAGCACGGGGTGTTTGGCGCGCATGCGCCGTCTGCCGCGGTGCTGGAGGCGCTTCGGTGACGGCGCCTACGCCCATAGGTGCCTTGCCCAGCCACACCGGTGCAATGGCGCTGGACACCTACGCACTGACCAAGCGCTTCGGCAGCTTCACTGCGATGGACCAGGTCACGATGCAGGTCAAGCCGGGCACCGTGCATGCGCTGCTGGGGGAGAACGGCGCAGGCAAAAGCACGCTGGTCAAGTGTGTGGCGGGCTTTCAAAAACCCGATGGCGGCAGCATCCTCATTGATGGGCGGGAGCACAGCATTGCCAACCCGGTGGTGGCCCGTGCCCTGGGCATTGGCATGGTCTACCAGCACTTCACCCTGGCCCCGGGCATGACGGTGGCCGAAAACCTGCTGCTGGCGGCGGGGCGCATCCCGGCGGTGATTGACTGGACGGCCACCCGCGCCGCTTTGACCGACTTCCTGGCCACCACGCCCTTCAGCCTGAACCTGGACGCCTGCCCCGGTGAGCTGGCCGCTGGCGAGAAGCAGAAGCTGGAGTTGCTCAAGCAGCTGTACCTGAAGCCCCGGCTGTTGATTCTGGACGAGCCCACCTCGGTGCTCACGCCGCAAGAGGCCGACGAGGTGCTGGGCCATGTGCGCGAACTGGCCCACAACGGCCAGTGCACCGTGCTCATCATTACCCACAAGTTTCGCGAGGTGATGGCCTATGCCGACAGCGTGACCGTGCTGCGCAAAGGCCAGGCTGTGCAGCACAGCGCGGTGGCCGACACCAGCCCCACGCTGCTGGCACGCGCCATGATGGGTGAAACAGCTGATTTAGAGTCAAAAGTGCCAACAGCCCATGTAAATACTGCTCAAGCAGCTATTAATTCAGGAGCAAATGAATCTCCCGCACTGCAAGTGCAAAAGCTGCAGGTGATGGGCGACCGTGGCGCGCGGGCGGTGCACGGCATCGACTTGCAGGTGCGCGCTGGCGAAATTTTGGGCATTGCGGGCATCGCGGGCAACGGCCAGCGCGAGCTGGTGCAGGCGCTGGTGGGCCAGCGCCCGCGAGAAAGCGGCCAGGTGCAGGTGGCCGGCCAAGCCTACGGTGCCAGCCGCCAGGAGAACCACCGCATGAAGGTGCGCAGCCTGCCCGAAGAACCGCTGCGCAATGCCTGTGTGGCCGATATGAGCGTGTCGCAAAACATGGCCCTGCGCGACTTTGACCAGCCACCGCTGTCGCGTGGCGGCTGGCTGCAAAGTGCTGCGTGGCGCAGCCGCGCCCGCCAGTGGATTGCCGACTACGGCATCAAGACCCAGGGCGAAGACGCGCCGATTGGCAGCCTGTCGGGCGGCAATGTGCAGCGCGCGGTGCTGGCCCGTGAGCTGGCAGGCAGCATCCGCGTGTTGATTGCGGCCAACCCGGTGTTTGGGCTGGACTTTGCCGCCGTGCGCGAGGTGCACAGCCGCATCCGCCAGGTGCGCGATGACGGCGGCGCGGTGCTGCTGGTCAGCGAAGACCTGGACGAGTTGCTGGAGCTGGCTGACCGGCTGGTGGTGATGAGTGAGGGGCGCATCGTGTTTGAAACGTCTGCTGCCAGCGCCAATCGGCAGGAACTGGGTGCTCATATGGGTGGACACGGCACGCTATGAAGTATCGACCGCTCGCACCCAGCCAAGTAGCTCCGAATTCTGTAGCGGAACAGTGTTTAGTGGCATGCGTAGATGTCGGGGGTCGCCCGACAGCGACTCACTTTCTTTTGCTTCGCCAAAAGAAAGTAAGCAAAGAAAAGGCGACCCGCAGTCTGGGTCCCTTCGCTTCGCTGCGGGCACCTTGCGGTGCTCAAACCCAGTGGGGTCATGTGCAAACTCGCCTACGGCTCAAACAAGCACATGCCCTGATCCACTGGGTTTTGCGCTCCTCAGCCCAGCCTGAACGGGGTTTCTACCTAACAACATGATCCATCTCAACGCCCAACCCTTCAGCTTCGAATTCGAGCTGGCCCACACCGCACTGCTCATCATTGACATGCAGCGCGACTTCATTGAGCCGGGTGGTTTTGGTGAAAGCCTGGGCAACGATGTGTCGCTGCTCTCGGCCATCGTGCCGGCCTGCCAGGCGGTGCTGGCGGCGTGGCGGGGGGCGGGTGGCATGGTGGTGCACACGCGGGAGCAGCACCGGGCTGATTTGTCGGACTGCCCACCGGCCAAACGCAACCGCGGTCAGCCCACGCTGCGCATTGGCGATGTGGGGCCGATGGGTCGCATTCTGGTGGCCGGCGAGCCAGGTAGCCAGATCATTGAAGCGCTCAAACCGCTGCCGGGCGAGCTGGTGATCGACAAGCCGGGCAAGGGCGCGTTTTATGCCACGGCGCTGCAAACCGCGCTGCGGCTGGCCGACATCAGCCACCTGGTGGTCATGGGCGTGACCACCGAGGTCTGCGTGCAAACCACGCTGCGCGAGGCCAACGACCGGGGCTACGACTGCCTGCTGCTGCAAGACTGCACCGAAAGCTACTTTCCCCAGTTCAAGGCGGCCACGCTGGAGATGGTGCGGGCGCAAGGCGCCATCGTCGGCTGGACGGCCGACAGCCCGCTGCTGTTGCAAGCCCTGCAAGCAGGCCGCTGATAAAGTTGCTTTGTGAACAGCCTTGCTCCCCGCACCCAAGCCTCGCAGGCGCTGCCGCGCCTGTCGCGTGCCGACGATGTGTACGCCCAACTCAAGCAAGACATTGCCAACTTCCGCCTGGTGCCGGGCGACCGTTTCACTGAAAACGAAATCTGTGAGCGCCTGACGGTCTCGCGCACGCCGGTGCGCCAGGCGCTGTTCAAGCTACAGCAGGAAGGCTATGTGGAGGTGCTGTTTCGAAGCGGCTGGCGGGTGCTGCCGTTTGACTTTGACCAGTTCGAGCAGCTGTATGACCTGCGCATGGTGCTGGAGACCACGGCGGTGCAGCGCCTGTGCAGCAGCGAAAGCGCAGTGAGCAAAACCATGCTGGCCGAGCTGGCGGCCATCTGGCTGGTGCCAGCCGAGGCGCGCAGCACCGACACCGTGCAGGTAGCTCAGTGGGACGAGGCCTTTCACTGCGCGCTGGTGCAAGCGGCGGGCAACCTGGAGATGGCCCGCGTGCACCGCGAGGTGACCGACCGCATCCGCATCATCCGCCGTCTGGACTTCACGCAGCAGGCCCGCATCACAGCCACCTACGATGAGCACAGCAAAATTCTCAAAGCCATCCGCGCCGCCCGCACCGACAGTGCCTGCCTGCTGCTGCGCACCCACATTCAAGCCAGCCAGGCCGAGGTGCGCAAAATCACCTTGCACCAGGTGCACATGGCGCGCCAGGGTGGCGCTCGATGAACCCGGCACTTGACTTACTCCCCTTAGGCAGCAGCCCGCGCAACCTGTGGCATGTGAACGCCCAGGTCTGCGACACCACCCGCCCCGGCGCTGCCGTGCGTGCGGTCACGCTGCCCGCTTTGCCCCAGCACATCGTGCTGGATGCCGCCCGCACCGCGCTGGTGGTGATCGACATGCAAAACGACTTTTGCCACGCCAAAGGCTGGCTGGCTTCGATTGGTGTGGACGTGTCGGCCGCCCGCCAACCCATTGCGCCACTGCAAGCGCTGCTGCCCCGGCTGCGCGCCGCGCAAGTGCCGGTGTTGTGGGTCAATTGGGGCAACCGGCCCGACAAATTGAACCTGAGCCCCAGCCTGCTGCATGTCTACAACAGCGATGGCCGCTCAACCGGCCTGGGTGATGCGCTGGCGGGTGCGCCCGAACCCTCGCCGGTGCTGCAAGCCGGGGCCTGGGGCGCAGCGCTGGTGGACGAATTGCAGCCGGACCCCCGCGACATTCGCATCGACAAATTCCGCATGAGCGGCTTTTATGACACCTGCCTGGATTCGGTGCTGCGCAACGTGGACATCAAAACCCTGTTGTTTGCCGGCGTGAACGCCGACCAATGCGTGCTGGCCACCTTGATGGACGCCAACTTCTTGGGCTACGACTGCGTGCTATTGCAAGACTGCACGGCCACCACCTCGCCCGCCTTTTGCTGGGATGCCACGCTGTACAACGTGCGCCAGTGCTTTGGCTTCACCGCCTCGTCTAAGGACGTGATGCCATGACCGGCTACCTGCACAAATCCGCCACCAGCTACCCGGTCTACCGCATCCGCGCCGGTGAGACCAACCGGTTTGTGATGCTGGTCAACCCGCTGACCGACGCCTGCAATTTCATACAGGTGCTGGAGATTTTTGACGTGGGCGGCAGCACCCCCATCAACCACCACCGCGCCGCCCAGGAGGTGTTTTATGTGCTGCACGGCCTGGGCGAAGCCAGCACCGACCTTGGCACGGTGCCACTGCAACCCGGCACCGCCTTGCTGCTCCAGCCCGGCGTGCCCCACGCGGTGCGCAACACCGGCAGCACACGCCTGTACTGCTTGACCACCATGGTGCCCGACGAAGACTTCGCCAGGCTGATCAGCGATGGCGTGCCGGATGCGCTGGATGCGCAGGATCTGGCGGTGCTGGGTTGGTAGCCAAATTTACAACTACACACAACAGCCGTCACGTTTGGTCCCCTATGGCACGCGCTTTGCGCGGGTGTTGTGGTCTGGATGATGAATAAATGCTCCTGTTTTTATAGCTCCTTGAGCAGTATTTAAAAGGGCCGTGACGGTATTTGTGCATGTTTTGCGCGCGAAAGCAATACGTTGAGTCGCGTTTGGCCGTCGGATGGTGGGTGTCTTTTGGCAGGGTGCTAAGGTGTAGGCGGCGCAGGCCAAAGCTGCTACCCTTGCCCGCCATCGAGCCGGGTTAAACCCAGAATTTTCATGAGGGTTTGGATAGACAACGGATGCAGTTGTGAGTCAGTTTTGACCCGACTGAGGAACTTATGGCTTGTGCCATGGGCGACGAAGAGGGGCGAAAATGGCCGCAAATGCGCCGTTGGAATCCAAATAGCACCGAAGGTGCGCCTAATGGAAAATCCGGGTTAAACCACCACCACAGCAGGAGCGCCGCCACCATGTCGATCAACTGTTCACATTGTTTTACGCCCAACGCAGATGGCGCGAAGTTTTGCAAGCTGTGCGGCAACAGCCTGCAGGCCGCGCCGCCTCCCGCTGCTGCTCCGGCGCAAGATCTGGATTTCATGCTGGCCACCATGGGCCCGACCGTGCTGCCACAACCGGTTGCGCCACCGGCCCAGGCTCCCACGCCACCCCAGGCTGACGCCAACCCCATCGTTTTTGATTCCTTTGTGGCACCACCGCCCTTGAGCCTGCCCGAGGTCGAAGATCCCAACGCAACCGTGGTCAGTTGGGTCAAACCTGCCAAAGCACCGCCACCGCCGGGCGGGTTGCCAACGGCGAGCGCGCCCACTGCATTTGACCCCGGCATGTTCGGCGGCCCGGCCGCTGCTGCAGGCGCAGCAGGTGCGTCGGCCTTGTTTTCAAGTCCAGCAGCCGCACCGGTAGACAGGGGTGCCAGCGCTGCCAGCCGTGCGCCGGTGTTTCCTGAAGCGTCGGCGGCCCCTGTAACCAGCACACGCGGCAGCGGCTTTGGCTTGATTGCCGGCATTGCGATTGCCGGTGTGATCGCCGTGGGTGGTGCCGGGTATTGGTTTCTTTCCGGCTCGAACAAAAAGGCCCCGCCCCCAGTTGTTGTGCAACCGCCACCACCACCCGCGGTCAGCCCCGCGCCTGCGCCGGTGGCACCGCCTGCACCCGTAGAGGCCGCCGCACCGGCACCCGTGCTGGCACCGGCTCCCACGCCGGCGGCCGACCCCGCGCCAACCAGCCCCCCAGTCGCAGCCGATGCGGGCGTAGCGGCACCTGGAAACGCCGGTTCAGCAGCCGCCACACCCAGCGCGGCCGCTGCGTCGGCTGCCAAGGCACGCCAGGCAGCGGCAAGGCAGGCAGCAGCTGAAAAAGCCAAAGCCGAGGCAGCGGCGAAGAAAGATGTAACAGTGTCGGTTCCGGTCGCACCCGCCCCTGTATCGCCGCCGCCCGCTGTTGCCAACCCGGTGCCTGCGGTAGCGGTACCAACACCTGCCCCTATTGCAGTGCAAGCGCCACGTGACGCTTGTGGTGACAAGCTATTGACTGCTTTTGCGCGGTGTATGGATCAGCAGTGCCGAACATCCAACCATCCGCAGTGCGTGGAGTTCAAACGCCAGCAGCGTGAAAACGAGCAAAGGCGGCTGTACCCAGAAGGCGGTTGAGCTGCGCCCCAATACAGCCAACACGTCAATTAGGATGCACGCCGTGTCTGTAGGCCAGCAACTGTCTCAAGCCTCGACTTTGCTTGGCGCGGTAGATGCTGCGCGCAACTGGCGGGCGCTTGGCTTGATGTTCACCACCCTGGTGGCGGGTTCGGTGCTGTGGGGCATGGGGGCGCTGATTGCGGGCCAGGTGCATGTGGCTGTAGGGGCCATCTTTTTCCTGTTTGGCTTGGCGGTGGTGTTTTACGGGGGCAACGCCGTGGGCATCATGCTGATGGACGAGGCCCGTGGCATGCCCGCGCGCAACCCGGTGGCGGCCTTGGTGGAGTCGCTGGCGACCGGGCACCGGCTGGTGCTGGCGTTTTTGCTGTTTGGCCTGATCTACCTGGCAGGCCTGCTGGTGCTGGCGGTGGTGCTGTTTGTCTGCAAGCTGCCGTTTTTTGGCCCGCTGCTGTTTGCGCTGGTGTTCCCGGTGTCGGTGGTGGTGGTAGGCCTGGCAATTTTTGCCTTGCAGGCGGTGGTTTTTCCGCTTACGGCACCCGCCGTGTGGGCGGGTGCCACCACCATTCAGGCGGTGTCGCGGGTGGGGGCCATTGCCCGCGCACGGGTGGTGAACGTGGTGATGATGATGGTGGTGCTGTTCCTGATTACCGGTGTGGTGGCAGGTCTGATCGCCGCCGTGCTGTTCAGCGGCACGCTGGTCACGGGCGGGCTGGCAGCCAGCATTCTGGGCGCGCCACTGGGCTTTGGCGGCGGGCTGGAAGGCATGGTGTCTGGGGGCAGCCGATACATGGTGGCCGGTGGCATTGGTGGCGGCGTGGTCTATGCCGTGGCTCTGAGCCTGCCCGCCCTGGTGTTTGCGCGCGGCTGTTGCGATGTGTACCTGACCAACCTGCAAGGCGTCGATCCGGCCAGCATGGAAGCCCACATGCAAGGCCGCATGCACACCGCCCTGCGCAAGGCCGAGGAGCTGCGCGACCGTGCGCGGGATGCCCGGGCCCCCAAACCGATGCCCCCCTCACCTGCCATGGTCACGCCGGTGCCTAGCCCCGCAGACCAGGTGCCATTGGCTGCGGCAAACCTGCCGCCTGCGCCGAGAGCGGCATCCGTTGCCGAACCGGCACCCGAACCCGTCGCCCCGGTGCCACCCCTGATGCCCGCAGCACCCCCGCCCGTGCCCGCGCCGGAGGCCATAGCGATGCCGGCACTGGGAGTGGCAGCAACCCCCGTGCAGTGCCCGGCCTGCAGCGCACCCCACGACGCAGGCGACCTGTTCTGCGGCAACTGCGGTTTCAAGCTCAAAGCATCTGTGCCGTCGGTGTAGGTGCCACACGCATCCGCCAGAATCGCGTCTGGCACCTGCACTTCAAGCGTGGTGAGCCGGTTCGTGATTCGTTGCCAACCGTCTTGCACTGTGGGGTACCCCCATGGTTTTTTTGTGAGCGAGTCATTTCGTTGCGCGGGGCGCATTGGGCCTACAGCCCAAATTCCCACGCGCCAGACCTGCTGGTTGGGGTGCAGGTGCCAACCCCTCTTTTTTGAAATTCATGCGCAGCATTGCCTACCGAACCTGGATAGCCCGTGGCATCGCGCGTGCTTTGCTGGCCGACACACAAGAGCCCAGCGGCACCACCGCTGCCGCCTTGCGGGCACGCGCCGCCTGGGCTTTGGGCGAGAACCCAGCCTGGCTGGCCGCGCTGGCCCGGCGGTTGGCGCAGATGCCCGCACCGGTCTGGCAGGCGCTGGACATTGCGGCGCTGGCGCACCGCATTCAAGACTGCAAAGCCTTTGAACGGGCCTTTGAAGGCGGTGAACCGCCGCGCATTCGCCACCTGGCGTTGAGCACCGCCACCATGCGGCCGCGCCCACTGGGCCTGCAGGCTTGCGCCGTGCCGCCGCTGCCCACGGTAGCCGACTTGGCGCAGTGGCTGGACGTGCCGCTGGATCGCTTGCTATGGCTGTGCGCCGAGCCCCCGGTGTGCACCCGGCACTACCGCTACCGCCTGCTGGCTAAGCGCCGCGGCGGGCTGCGCCTGATTGAAATTCCCAAGGCTGATTTGAAGCAGGTGCAGCGCCGCATCAACACCGGCTTGCTGCAACACGTGCCGGTGCACGAGCAGGCCCATGGCTTTGTGGTGCAGCGCAGCGTGGCCACGCACGCCGCGGTGCACAGCGGCCAGGCGGTGGTGATGCGGTTTGATTTGCAGGACTTTTTTGGCAGCATTCGCGCCGCGCGGGTGCGGGCTGTGTTCAAAACCCTGGGCTACCCCGAGGGCGTGGCCCATACCTTGGCCATGCTGTGCACCCACCGCACCGCGCCCATGGTGGTGGAGCGGCTGCAAGACGACGGTGGCCTGAGCTGGTTGGGTGCCAAGCGGCTAACCAGCGCCCACTTGCCGCAGGGTGCGCCCACCTCGCCTGCGCTGGCGAACTTGTGCGCCTTCAATCTGGACCTGCGACTGGACGGCTTGGCTTTCAGCTTTGGTGCCACCTACACCCGCTATGCCGACGACCTGGTTTTCTCCGGCCCCGCTGCCTTGTGCGAGCAGTTTCGCGCGCTGGCCGCATGGGTGGCGGCCATTGCACAAGACGAAGGTTTTGCGCTGAACGAGGCCAAAACCCGCTGCCTGCCCCAACACCACCAGCAGCGCATCACCGGCGTGGTGGTCAACACCAAGCCGCAGACACCGCGCGACGACTTTGACCGGCTCAGGGCCTGTTTGCACCAATGCGCGCTGCACGGCCCTGCATCGCAAAACACCACGAGCCTGGCCGACTTTCGCGGCCACCTGTTGGGCCGCATCGCCTGGGTCGGGCAGTTCAACGCGGCGCGGGCGGGCAAGCTCAAGCGCTTGTTTGAGCAGATTCAGTGGGCCGATGGCGCGCCCACGCTTACAGCGGCGTTGCCACCGTAATGGCCTGCCACGGCCCGGTGGACTGGCTGGCCAGCGCAGCCCAGTACCAGGCAGAGGTGTCGGTAAAGCCCTGGCCTTGCGCATCCACCGTGCGCTCGCACACGCGCAAGCGCGTGCCGGGTCGGCTCGCTTCAAAGCAGCGCCACAGGCGGTTTTGCTGGTCTTGCAGCAGTTGCGCAGCGGCGATCTGGTAGCCCAGGCCGCGGTAGCAATCGGCAGCCGGGTGCAGCATGCGGGTGGGTTGGTGCACGGTGCGCAGCACCAGGGTGTGGGTGCCGTCGGTCAGGCGGGCCAGGCTGCCGGGAAAGCGGCGGCCAAAGCGCTGCTCCAGCTCGGTTGGGGCCAATGGTCGCAGCGTTGCGCCCACCTCGTTGCCGGGCAGCAGCCCGGCGGAATGGGTGGGCAATTCAAGGTGCCGCATGCTCGTGTCCAGTTGCGGCGAAGTCTGCAGGGCCGACAGGCCACTGAGCAGCGCGCAGATCGGTAGCAACAGCAGACAGGCCAGCTTGTAGTACACGCGGTTCAAAAAGGTGTTGTTAAACATGGCGCACCTTTTCCGCCCGCGCCATGCACGCGGCAATACCACCACACACCAGCGCCAGCACCACCAGGCCCAGCAGGTCGTGCCAGCCACCGCGCAAGCCATGGCCTGCCGCTTCAAACGCCACCAGTACCGAGTTGCGCAGCACATTGCCCAGCAGCACCAGCGCGCCCACGGCGGGCAGCCGGGTAAAAAAAGCGCGGTTGCTGCGGCCGACGTACAGCGCCACTACACAGGCGCTGAAATAGCCCAGCCACACCATTTGCACGCCCGAGCAGGGCGCGTCAACCAAGATCAGCTGCCCATTGACCCGCAAGCTGACTCCCGCACGCTCGACCGCAAAGTGGCTTTGCAGCAGCCAGCCACTGGCCTGTGCGGTCAATACCCGCAAGGGGTAGCCCAGGTAAAACTGCAGCGAGGCCAGAAGAGGCAGCGACAGCACCGCCAGCCCCAACACCGGCCCACTGGCCACACCCTGCGGCAAAAAAGCCAGCAAACAAGCGGCCAGCGACAACACACCCAGAAGACTCACCAGCAGCATGGGCCATTGCCACAACAAAGGGCCGTGCAGCGCCGTCACCCACAGCGCGCCCACCAGGGCCACGGCCAGCCAGCCCAGGCGGGGCGAGGCGCGCAGGCGCTTGCGGTGGGCAAAAGCCAGGCTTGCCAAGGCCGCCACCGCGAGCAGGCCCAGCGGGTCATCGGAGCCATCCAGCAGGCGCTGGGCCATCCACAGCCAGCAGGGCCACAGCGCCAGCGCCAGCAGCGCAGGCCACAGTGCGGCCGGTGCAATGTCCAGACGCACGGCCCAGCGTATGGCGCACGGGTGTTTCAAGAGTGAGGGGAGGGTCATGGTGTTTGTGATGAAAGATGACCTGCCGCTGTGCGGCAGATGACTCCGCCGCGTTGCGGTCGGGATGACAGATGACGAAGACATAGAGCGCTGAGTCGTGACAGTCATCTGTCATCGGTCAGTCGAGACTGCGCTGACGCCGCTTGCGACGCGCCAGCATCGCCAACACCGACAGCATCACCAGCACCGCACCCAGGGTTTCGGGCTCGGGCGTGCTGGGCACCTCAGCACCCACGGCCAGGTTGCTCACGCCTTGCGGCAGGGGCACGGGCTGCTTGGCTGTGGGCGTGTCGGCCGGCTGGGTGTTGCGCACCACCTGATCCACCGCCAGAAAGCTCGTGTATTGCGTCAGTAAGTTGTATTGCAGACCCAGCTCGGTGATGGCTTTGCGCTGGCTGTTGCCGCCTTCCAGCGCCTCCTGGTCTGACAGGTCGGCAATACGGTGGCGGGCCCACAGGTAACGCAGGGCGGAGGTGTCCTGCGTGTCGTGCAGCGTCAGGTGCGTGGGAATCTGCAGCGTCTGGCTGTAGGGCCCGCTGGTGCTGCGGCCCTGCACCACGAGCTGGCCGCCGGGGTTGCCGCGCCATTTGCCAAACAGCAGCACCGGGCGCTCGGCCAGCACATCGGGCAAGGCCAGGGGCTGCACGTCGTACACCTGCAGGCCTTCAAACCGGGCGGTGACCTGGGTGAGCACCGGGGCTTCGATCATGTGGCGAAACTGGCGGGCTTTCTCGGCCGCCTGGCTGGCATGCGTGATGACAAACGGCTCGCCCATGCCCGCGCGGGCCAGGCCCTCAATCAAGTGGCGGTTCACCGAGCTGCCGATGCCAAAGGCAAACACATTGGCTTGCCCCAGGTTTTGGCGCACCAGCGCAAAGGCCTCGCGCTCCACCGTCACAAAGCCATCGGTCACCACCACCACGGTGCGCGAGGTGTCGGCCGCTTTGGGGCTGGCATAGACCCGACGCAGCGCGGGCAGCAGCTCGGTGCTGCCACCACCACCCATCTGCTCGATGGTCTGCAGGGCTTCCTGGATGTTGGCCGGCGTGGCCGGTACCGACTGGGGCGATAGCAAGCGGTTGCTGCCAGAGAACAGCAGCACATTGAAATGGTCACTGGTTTTCAGGCCACCAATCAGCTCGCGTAGCAGGCTCTTGGCGGTATCCAGCGGAAAGCCGTGCATGGAGCCGGAGATATCCACCACAAAGATGTATTCGCGCGGCGTGATCTGCTGGACGCTGACGCGTTGGGGCGGTTGCACCATGGCCAGAAAGAAGTTTTCGTGGCTGCCTGCGGGGCCTTGCGCACCTTGGTAGAGCATCACGCCCGAGGCCACGCGGTCACCGGTCAGCCGGTAGTCCAGAATGAAATCGCGGTTTTGCGCGGCGGGGTCATTGGGTTGGCGCAGTGCCACGGTGGCGCGCTTGGTGCTGGCCGCCTCTTGCTTGACCACCACCTCGTGCGAGGGCGACAGCAGGTCTTTGATGCCCAATGGCGTGGCGAGGGTCACCTGAATGTCAAACGTGGCGGGTGAGGTCTGGCCTTGCGGCAGGAAGGGCGGTTGTTTGATGGCTGCTGCAGCCGATGCGGGGTTGTCGTACCGCGGCCCTACCACCGTGGGAAACACAAACTGGTACTGGCCCGCTTGCGGCACCAGCAATTCGGTGTAGCGCAGCTGCACCTTCACCTCGTCGCCCGGCAAGATATTGGCCACATTCATCTGAAACACATTGGGCCGGTGCTTGCTGAGCAGGGCGGCGGTTTTGCCCGCTTGTTTGGCGCTGTCGTACTCGGCTTGCGCCTGGGCCTTTTCGCGGATTTGCGCCGTGAGCGTGCGCTCGCCCAGCTGCACCTGCATGGCATAGACCGCCGCGCGTGTGGAGCCAGGAAAGATGTACTGCGCCTCAATGGGGCGTGTGCCCTGGTTTTTGTAGGTCTGCAGCACCGTCACGTCGGCTATCACGCCGCTGATGTTCACCTGCACGTGGGTTGATTTCAGGGGCAGCGCGTCGATGCTCGGGTCGGCCACCGGCACAAAGAAGTACGGACTTTCTGTCTTGGCCCTTGGCTGGGTTTCGGCGTCGGTGGTTTGGGCGCGGGCCGGGTGAAGGCCCAGCAGACAGACCAGCAAGAGCGTGGCGGCCATGAGCCATCTGAAACAGCTGGCAGGGAGATGAAAACGGGCGGCAAACATGGTGACTCCGGCAGGAAGTGGGTGTGCCTGGAGCTTCCCAGCCGACCGGGAAGGGGGTTTGAAGCCGGTGTGCTGTGTGTGTGAAGTTGGGGTGAAGCGGTGGGGCGGCGCAAGCTCCTTCCCCCAAAGGCGGGAAGGGGTAAGACACGCGCTTCGAACAGGGGCGCGTCAAATATCAAGCCAAATACGCCTCCAGCCCATGTGAATACTGCTCAAAAAGCTATCGACTTAATAGCAAAAATACTCAACCCAACCAACGCGGCAAGCTCAAGCTGGCCTTTGCACCGGGGCCCGATGCGTTATTCACCAGCTCAATCCGCCCCCGATGCAGGCTGGCAATCTCTTTGACGAAAGACAAGCCCAACCCGGTGCTTTTCTTTTGCGTGTGCGGCCGGGCCAGCGAGTAGAACTTTTCAAATACCTTGGCCTGCGCATAGGCCGGTATGCCAGGCCCCTGGTCTTGAATGTGGATGCGCACCTGGCGCGCGGTGGCTATCAACTCGATGCGAACCACGCCGCCCGCAGGCGAAAAATCCACCGCGTTGTCCAGCAAATTGCTCACCGCGCGGCGCAGCAAAAACGGGTCGCCCAGCACCTGCGCGGCTGGGCTGTCTTCACTGTCGGTGTGCAGTTCCAGCGCTATGCCGCGGCTGGCGGCAGCGTCTTGGGCAGCGGCCACCTGGGCTTGCAGCAGCGGCAGCAGCGGCACGGCTTCGGCCTTGTCCAGCGTGCGGCGGGCCTCCAGCGCGGTCAGCTCCATCATGCGGTCTACGATTTCCTGAATGCGCCCAGCCTCGCGCGTGATGTTGGCCAGAAAGCGCGCGCGCTCGGGCTCTGGCATGCCCGCTTCTTGCAGCAACTCGGCCGCGCCGCGAATGGCCGACAGCGGGCTTTTCACTTCGTGCGTGAGCGTTTGCACGTAGTCGGCCACGTAGTTGCGCCCGGCCAGGGCATCGCGCAACTCGGCGTAGGCCGCGTGCAAGGCCCCCCTGACGCGCTGGCCCAGGCGGCCTAAACCCAAGCGCCGTTCGGTGCGCAGGTGCTGCATGTATTCGGTCAGCAGCCCCGCAGGCAGCACCAGCCACAGCGAGACGATGAAACCCAGCAGCAGCACCGCGCCCACCGACACCAGGCCCACGTAAATGGTTTTCTCGCGCGCAGCCTGCACAAACTGGCCAAAACTCTGGGTGGGCTTGCCCACGCTGACCGCGCCCACAACGGCCCCCGCGTGGTAAACCGGTGCGGCCACATACATCACCGCTGTGGCCTGGTTCCCCGGCACATCCGGCGTGGTGCGCGCGCCGTACTGGCCGCGCAGCGCCAGGTGAATGTCGCGCCACTGCGAATAGTCAGCCCCGGTGGCCTGGCCCAGCGAGTCGTACAACACCCGCCCCGCCACGTCGGTTACCACCAGGCGCAGCTCGACGCGGTTTTTGGTGAAGCTGAAAATCTTCGCCTCAAACGGGCGGACATACACCGCGCGAAACATCGCATCAACCTTCGCGGTGTTGATCACGCCGCTTTGAACGTCCTGCTCCACCAGACTGGCCATGAGCTGCGCAGACTCCACCAACGAATCTTCCGCCGCCTCGCGGTAGCGTGGGTCCAGGTCGCTGAGCACGTTGTTCAGCAGCAAGCCAATGCCTGCCAGGTAACTCAGCAAGACGAGGATGAAAAAGCGGTGGCGGCGCGTCATGCCGGATGACAGATGACGGGATGACCGGGCTGCTGCGCAGCCGCGATGACAGATGGTGAATACAAACGTCGTGGCGCGACGATGCCCCGGTAATCAGTCATCTGTCATCGACGCCGCAGGCGAAGTCATCTGTCATTCCCAGCTGGCCACGCCTCACTCAGCGCATACCCCGCCCCGCGCGAGGTGCGAATCGGCTCCACCTCGGGCGCAATCGCCTTGAGCTTGGCGCGCAGGGTTTTCACATGCGCGTCCACCGTGCGGTCAAAGCTGTCGCTGTCGCCATCCCACACCTGCGAGAGCAGCTCGTCGCGGCTGAACACGCGGCCCGGCCGCTGCACCAGCAGGCGCAGCAGGCCATATTCGTAGCGCGACAGCTCCAGCAAATGGCCGTAGTAGCGAATCTGGCGGCGTGCTTCGTCCAGCTGCAGCGGATTCTTCACTTCGGCTTGAGCCGGTGCCACGCCAGACCGCGCGCTGCGCCGCAACACCCCCCGCACCCGCGCCACCAGCTCGCGCGGCGAAAACGGCTTGGCAATGTAGTCATCGGCACCCAGCTCCAGCCCCACCACGCGGTCAATCTCGTCGCTGCGGGCGGTCAAGAAAAGCATGGGCGTGGAGGCACCGTGGGGCAGGGCCTGCAACTGCTTGAACAACTCAAAGCCGTTCAAATCGGGCAGGCCCACATCGAGCAACACCAGCGCGGGAGGATCGGCGACAAACGCCTGCAAGGCCAGCTGCGCGGTGCTGCACCACTGCGGCGCAAAACCGTCAGACGCGAGCGCGTACTGCACCGTGTCGGCAATGCCGGGCTCGTCTTCAACCAGGAGAATTCGTGGCTTGTGCATGGTGGGGCGATGGTAGCGGGCGGCACCTTCGACTGACAAAGCTTGATAAATTCGCTCGCCCCGCATCAAAATGTGACTTTAAAATCACGCATGGCCTCTCTCGCCCTTCTTCAAGCCCAAATCTTCGCCCGCAGCAGCGAGCTGGGCTGGACGCACACCGAGCTGGCGCGCCGTTCGGGCGTGGCTCGGGAAACGGTGTCCAGACTCAAGCAGCGCCGCGATGCTGATTTTTCGCTGTTGGCCAAACTGTGCAAGGCGCTGGATCTGAAGATCGATGTGCAGACGGCGCAACCCCTGCGCTTGAGCTTTCCCTACAACTGGTCAAACCCTGCAATGAACGCCGAGGCCATGATGCTGGCGATTCTGGAGCGCGGTTTGTTTGACGATTTGCTGGAAGCCGCGCGCTACTGGGGCCTGCAGCGGCTACAGACAGTCGCTCAAAAAAATCCCCCAGGGCCACGCACACAACGCATGCTGCGCAACATCGCGGCAGGCTTTGCACAGGTTTGATGCGCATGCTCGACTGGGGCGCCCTGGCAACCACAACACGCCCCGTTTACGAGTTGATGGCGCGGCAGAGAGCGCTGGAGAATTTTGTGCTCATCGGCGGCACGGCCATGGCTTTGCAAATGGGCCATCGCCTGAGTGAAGACCTGGATTTTTGGCTGCCCGCCGAGCGCATCAGTCCCTATGCAATTGACCGCATGATGAATGAGCTCAAAGCGCAAGGCCACACCGTGGTGTTTGCCACGCCACCCGCCGCTATTGCTGCTTTCCGCATCAATGCCGGCGAAGACCTGCGCTGGTATGCGCAGGACTGGGCGATTGATGGCGTGAAAGTGCAGCTGTTTTGTCCGCAGGATGTGGCTTACGAGCATTTCCGTACCTATCCGCGTTTAACGGCAACCCAGACGGGTGCGAGCTTTGAGATTGCCACACTCGACGCCATTTTTGCCATGAAAAGCTACGCCCTCTCGCGGCGCACGCGCAGCCGTGACATCGTTGATCTCTGGCATTTTGTGCAGCGTGGCAAAACCCTGGCCGATATCCTGCAAGTGGCTCGCCTGGCCAGCCCTTCCGTGAGCGACGAACACGCCAAAGCGGTGCTCTGCGGCGAGGTGCCGCTGGATGCGCAGGATGAAGGCTTCGCACTGCTCGCGCCGGGCTTAAGCCTGCAACAGGTCTACGCAGACTTTGCCAAAGCTGTCGATGCGCTGGAAACCGAGCGCGCCAGGCAAGTGGCGCTGCAGATAGCTGAAATCAGGCGACCGGGTTGAAATCAATGCTGTGGGGGAAGGGGAGTGCCGTACTTTCAAGCCAAATCGGCCTACCGCCCAGGTAGAACTTGCTCAACCAGCTATATAAACAATAGCGCTACCATGCCCTTCATGCAAGCATCCCAACCCAAGCTAAGCCAGCTCCTGGCCCTGGCAGCGGCCCTGTCGCTGGGCGCGGCCGTGTCGCTGGGCATCACCCGGTTTGCCTATGGCCTGCTGCTGCCCACGATGCGGCTGGACTTGGGTTGGAGCTACACCTTGGCTGGGGCCATGAACACGGCCAATGCGCTGGGCTATTTGCTGGGTGCGCTGGCCACGCCCTGGCTTTTGAAGCGCCACACGCCGGTGAGTTTGCTGGTAGGGGGCAGTCTGGTGGCCAGTGTGTTCATGGCGGGCAGCGGGTTTTTTGTCGATGCGCCCTCGCTGCTGGCGCAACGCCTGCTGGCCGGTGTGGCCAGCGCGCTGGTGTTTATCTCGGGCGGCTTGCTGGCGGCGCGGCTGGGAGCGCTGGTGCCGCAGCGCATGGGCTTGCTGCTGGGCTTGTATTACGGCGGCACGGGGCTGGGCATCACGCTGTCGGCGGTGCTGGTGCCTGCCATGTTGCAAGCCGCGCAGGGTGTTCCGCATGGCTGGGCCTGGGCCTGGTGGGCGCTGGCCGCAGCCTGCGTGGCGGCCACCGGCGTGCTGGCCTGGGTAGGGCAGCGGCTGCTGGCGCTCACCGCACCCGCGCCTGCCGCCGTGCAGGCCGCCGCGCCGCGCGTGTTCGCGTGGCGCGACTTTGCGCCGGGCCTGGCGGGCTACACCTTGTTTGGTGTGGGCTACATCGGCTACATGACCTTTGTGGTGGCGCTGCTGCGCGAGCAGGGTGCCAGCGCCGCATCCATCACCTGGTTTTATGCGCTGCTGGGCGTGGCCGTGATGGCCTCGTCGCGCATTTGGGCGGGCCTGCTGGATCGCTACAAGGGCGGGCAGGCGCTGGCGATTTTGAACGCGCTGCTGGGCTGCGCGACGGTGCTACCCGCACTCACCGCAGCCTGGCCGCTGGTGCTGCTGTCGGGCCTGCTGTTTGGCGGCGTGTTTTTGTCGATCGTGGCCAGCACCACGGCCTTGGTGCGCCACAACCTGCCGCAAAGCCAGTGGGCCGCGGGCATCAGCGCCTTCACCATCGTGTTTGCTGCGGGGCAAATCATCGGGCCGACCATCGTGGGCTGGATTGCTGATGGCCCGGGTGGACTGGCCGGCTTGCAACGAGGCCTGATTTTTTCAGCGCTGGCCTTGTGGCTGGGCGCGGCGGTGGCCACGCGGCAGCAGGCGCTTGAAAACCAAACCAGCGGGCAACAGAGGGTTGAACTCAACAATGGGCATGATTCCACTTGACTCGTCGCCTGGGTGGTAGCAGGGCGCGTTGCTGTCACAGCAGAGTCATCAAAACTCCATATACCAATACTTTTGGTATCAATTCACACAAGGGGGTTTTATGGATTCTTCGATTTCCCGACGCAAGTTGCATTCAACCCTTGCGGCGCTCGGACTTTCACTGAGCACCACTGGCCATACGCAAAGCCGCCAAACGCTAGGCGCAATGATCAATCTGGCAGGACGCAACCGCACCCATGCGCACCGCATCGTTCGCTGTTATGCGCAGCTGCTGCTCAGCGTTGAGCCCGACGCTGCACGGCGGCAGATGACAGAGTCGTCTACCGCGGTGGGCTCCTCGCTGGACGCGATTGGGCTGGCCGTGCAGGAAGACGCGTCTCGTAATGCCGTGGCAAGGGCAAAGAAAACTTGGGCTGACTTCGAGGCATTGCTCGGCGTGGCAACTGATCGCAAGCAAGTCAGGCCGATCAACACTGCCGCAGGAGGCCTGTTCAATGCCTCTGCATCCCTGGTGGCCGCGCTACAGGCCACGACCGCCGAGCGCACAGCGCAGATCGTCAGTAGCGCAGGGTTGCAGCGCACACGCATCACCCGCATCGCCAAGGGCTTTTTGATGGGCCAACTTGGTGAGCCCGCCACCGACGAGATTCGCACCGAACGCGCCGAGTTCGATTCCACGCATCAGATGCTTATGGGGGCACCGGAGACCACTGCGGCCATCCGTTCCAACCTGGAGCTGGTGCAGGTGCAGTATGCGTTCATTACTGTGGCGCTGGACAAGCCCATCGTGAGTGTGGCGCAGTTCGCCAGCGCAGCGGTCAGCACCAACGAGCGGATCGTGCAAGTGATGGATGAGGTGGTTCGCGCCTACGCAGGCCAGGTGCGCGGCTAGCGCCACTCGCGCTGCAGGGCTTCATCAGCCCTGCATGCTCATTCTTTACGCGTCGTTTTGCTGAATCCCGCCCAGCACCCAGCCCTGGCCGCCTTGGCGTGGCTTGGTCATGTGCCAGATTTCGTCGAACGACTCGTCGTTACGCTCGATTTCGTCGCGAATAAAGCCGGTGAAGCGCACGCTGACCACATAGCGTTCGGCTTCTTCTGCCACTTCAATCACCTGGGCGTTGATGTTGACCACTTCGCTTTTCTGGGGCGCGTTGCCGCGCTCGGCCAAGTCCATCTTGATCTCGGCAAACATCTCGGGCGTGGTGAACTGGCGAATGTCGTCCAGGTTGCCCGCGTCGTTGGCCGCTTGCATGCGGATGAAGTTGACTTTGGCGTTGCGCTCGAAGCCTGCCGTATCAAAGTCAGCCGGAATGCGGCTCGCGCCCGGCGCATTTGCACCGTTCAGACCCGACCCGATACCGGAACCGATGGCTGAACCAATGAGGCTGCCGCCCGCGGGCAGGGCTGATTTGAATGCTGCGGGCGACGGATCTGCCGGGTTGGCATAACCAGTTTGGCCCGCGTTGGCGTGGGCATATTGCATGCCACCTGCGCCCGCACCCGAGGCATGGGCTTGCGCGGCAGCGCGCTTGCGCATGAAAAAGCCAATGGCCACCATCACGACCACGACCAACAGCCCGATCATCATCATGGACGCCAACTCGTCACCAAAGCCCAGGTGAGAGGCCAGCGCCGCCAGGCCCAGGCCTGCGGCCAGACCGGCCAGCGGGCCCATCCACGAGCGCTTGGGCGCAGCGGCAGCAGCGCCCGCTGCACCAGCGCCCGGCGCGGCGGCTGACTGTGCGGGTGTGGCTGGCGGTTTGTCTACCGCCTGGCGCTGAGTGCCCATGGACTTACCCGAACCGATGCGTTTTGCCGCTTCGGCATTCATCGCAAAGGTACCCAGGCCAAGGGTAAAAACGATGGCCAGCATCGACAACAGTTTTTTCACAAGAGTCTCCAGAAGAAATTTACAAACACACTCACCATAGACGATTCAAGATGGTGGAAAAAGCAGCATTTACAAGACGAACACTTCGGTTTTTCGAGGGGGTTTGTTAGAAGGCCTCATTCAGCGCCGCGCGCGCCGCTTGACAAACACCCGCAGACGCCACACCAGCTTGACCGTCAAATACCCCAGCGTGGCCCCGCCGACCGCAAACAGACCCATGCCCAGCACCGTAGGCCATCCAAACTCAGCCAGCCACGAGCTGGCGGCAAACCCAGTGGGTGCGGCGGTGGCCAGTGGCTCACCCAGAACCAAGGAACCGAATTGATAGGCCAGCCACAACCAGAAACCAATCGTCAATGGGTTGGTGACCATGGTCATGGCGGCGGCGGCCGGTATGTTGCCGCGCCACCAGGTGCAATGAGCCGCAGCTGCGACGATTTGCCCA
Source organism: Comamonadaceae bacterium (assembly GCA_013297875.1). GTDB lineage: Bacteria > Pseudomonadota > Gammaproteobacteria > Burkholderiales > Burkholderiaceae_C > JAAFIW01. The sequence continues at coordinate 89,607 of JAAFIW010000003.1, forward strand.
AACGGGATCACAAACGCCCAGAAAGTGCCAACCGCCACCCCACGCGCCACGGCTTCATGCTGAAGCCGCCATAGCTTGGGGTCCAGCAGCCGATTGGCAACGGGCCGCAACCAAGGATGAGCGCTGAGCGCGTCGCGGGTGGGGAGTGATTGCCGAAACCGATCAGTCCAGTGCCGGGTTTGCTGTGTCATGGGTAACTGATCGTCGTCAACTGATCGTCGTTATTTGAGTCAGTTGACAATGCCCACTTTTCCGCGGATGAGCCAGCAGGAATTTCCGGTTTGATGCTTCTGTTTTTACGAAGCAAGTGCTGGATTGTTGTGCGTGCTGCGGATCAGAAAAAATGCCACCCCTGTCCACCCGCCACCCGGACACCAACGGTCTGGGAGTCACCGGCCTGGGGCGTTTCAGATCAGGGCAATTTGGATAAAATCTTCCATCAGCCCATGAATTACCTGCTCAGGCAGCTATTGAATATGTAGCAAGCGGCGGTCGTTCCACCCATCGCTGACCCCGTTTGAACCGTTCGGAGGCCGTCATGTCCATCGATCCCAGCGCGTTTTACGTTCATCTCACCGCCACCGGCTCGGCCAACGTGCTTCCCGGCGGCGAACAGTTCTGGTTAAGGCCTCAGGCTGAGATGGAGCAGTTGGGCCAGAACTGGCTCATCTCGGAGTTTGAATGCGCATCGGACTGGACCAGCTGGGAAATGCACCCAAATGCAGATGAGTTTGTCTACTTGCTGTGTGGCTCGGCAGATTTGCTGCTGGAGCACGCCGCCGGTGTTCAGGCCATCGCCCTCGAAGGCCGTGGCGCGGTCGTCGTGCCGCGCGGCATTTGGCACACGGCCAGCGTGCGGGCACGCAGTCGGATGCTGTTTGTGACCATGGGCTCGGGTACCTAGCATCGGCCACGGACCCCCGGGGTCAATGGGTCAACAGCATAGGTTTGTGCTGAAAATAGCACTACTGTTTTCATAGCATCTTGAGCAATGAATATATGGGCTAGCGGCGCTTGTCATCAAAAAGCGCTGGCTACACGCTAGTTGACCGACATCAGCTGCGTCATGCCATGGTTGGTGGCGCGGTCGTATTCCACATCTTTCTTGCGATAGATTTCCAGCAGCCGGTTGAAGTGCTGGTCGGCCGCCGCAGGTACCTCGCTGCACGACGCAAATTGCAGCACCTGCAATTGGTTGCGTAACGCGTCTGACAGCTGGCGGCCATGCTGGATGTGGCCGTCTTCGTGGTGCTTGAGCCCCAGCATGGCATCGGCCCACCATTTCTGATGCGATGGTGGGGCGGCCGACACGTCGGCCCATTTGGGCATCCAGATGGTGCCGCTGATCTGAGTGGTGACAGACTCCACCGTGCAATGGGTCGCCCGTTGTTTGGTGACATATTTGTAGCTGACCTGCCAGTTGGCCATGCCCCAGAAACCTTGTGGGCCCAGTTGCTTGATCTTCAAAAAAGCGCCCTTGGAATCGGGGGCTGTGAACTCGTAGTGCGACAGCTTCAGCTCGCTCAGGCCCACGGCGTCTGCAGCCAGCTTGGGCGTGACGATTTTTGAGGTCTGTTCGACCGCGCAGGGCTGCTGCGAAAAACTCACACGGTTTTGCGCGTCCACACATTTGTAGACCTCGGCACTTGCGCACAGCGGGCTGGATAAGAGCAAGCAAAAGACGACGATCGGGTGATTCATGCAATTCCTTGAACGGGCCGGGTGTGGCGCGGCGAATTGTCGCGCAGGGCGGCCGCGTTTGTGGCGTCCGCAGAGCCGGGCCCCCGCACCTGCGCTGATAGACTCAGCGCCGTATTTCCGGCCCGCGCCCCGCTGCCATAAACCCCAACAGATCACGTGAACTCCAGCTTCGAAATCAAAAGCGCCAACCTGCCCCTGGTGGCCTTGCTGCTCAAGTCGCCTGACCTGGCACTGCTGACCCAGGCGCTGGCCCAGCGGTTTGGAGACATTCCGGATTTTTTTGACAATGACCCACTGTTAATCGACCTTTCGCCGGTGGCTGCTGCTGGGACAGCTATTGATTTTGAAGCACTGCTGGCCCTGCTCAAGCCCTACCGCGTGCTACCGCTGGCGGTGCGCGGGGGTAGTGACCAGCAGATGGCGGCGGCGCAGGCGGTGGGGCTGGCACCGGCGCCGGATGCGCTACTGGCCCGGCCGCCCAAGGAAACGCCAGTGCAAGAGTTGGCCGCTGCGGTGGCACCCCCAGCAACCGAAGAAGCCTCGCTGCCGCTAGAGCCCAAAGCCGCACCGCCCATCAACCCCGGCGCACTGGTCATCGACAAGCCTTTGCGCTCGGGCCAGCAGGTCTATGCCAAGGGCCGCGACCTGGTGGTGCTGCACATGGTCAACCCCGGCGCCGAGGTGATTGCCGATGGCCACATTCACGTTTACGCCCCGCTGCGCGGCAAGGCCATTGCGGGCGCGCGTGGCAACACCGATGCGCGGATTTTTGCGTTCAGCCTGCAGGCCGAGCTGCTGTCAATTGCCGGCGTCTACCGCACTAGCGAAGTGCCCCTGCCCGCCCACGTGCTGGGCAAGCCCACCCAGGTACGGCTGGAAGGCGGCAGCGAGGGCAAGCTGGTGTTTGCGGGGCTGTCGTCGTGAAGCTCCTTAAGACAGTTTTTGAACGCAGAGGACGCAGAGATTGCGCAGAGGACGCAGAAGAAAACCGTAAAAGTAGATTCAATTGATTTTCTTTTTCTCTCCTTTTGCGTTCTCTGCGTAAGCTTCGCGTCCTCTGCGTTCAAAAGCTGCCTCAAACCCACCACCAGGAAACTACAAACCCATGGCAAAAATCATCGTCATCACATCCGGCAAAGGCGGCGTGGGCAAGACCACCACCAGTGCCAGTTTTGCCAGCGGCCTGGCGCTGCGCGGCCATAAAACTGCGGTGATTGACTTTGACGTGGGCCTGCGCAACCTGGACTTGATCATGGGTTGCGAGCGGCGCGTGGTGTATGACCTGATCAACGTGATTCACGGCGAAGCCAATTTGAACCAGGCGCTCATTAAAGACAAGCAGTGCGACAACCTGTTCATATTGGCCGCCTCGCAAACCCGCGACAAAGACGCGCTGAGCAAAGAGGGCGTTGAAAAGGTGCTGCAAGACCTGGCCGCCATGGACTTTGAGTACATCGTGTGCGACTCGCCAGCCGGCATTGAAACCGGCGCGCTGCTGGCCATGCACTTTGCCGACGAGGCGCTGGTGGTGACCAACCCGGAAGTGTCCAGCGTGCGCGACTCTGACCGCATTCTGGGCATGCTGTCCAGCAAAACCAAGCGTGCCATTGACGGCGGCGAGCCCATCAAAGAGCACCTGCTGATCACCCGCTACAACCCGGCGCGGGTAGACCAGGGGCAAATGCTCAGCCTGCAAGACATTCAAGACATCTTGCGCATCAAGCTGATTGGCGTGATTCCCGAGAGCGAGAGCGTGCTGCAGGCCAGCAACCAGGGCACGCCTGCGGTGCACCTGGAAAACAGTGACGTGAGCGAGGCCTACAAAGACGTGGTGGCGCGCTTTCTGGGCGAAGACAAACCGCTGCGCTTCATTGACGCGCCCAAACAGGGCTTTTTGAAGCGCCTGTTTGGTGGCACCAAGTAAGACGGGGAGACAAACACCATGAGCTTTCTGTCATTTTTTCTCGGCGAGAAAAAGAAAACCGCCCACGTGGCCAAAGAGCGCCTGCAACTCATCCTGGCCCACGAGCGCAACCCCCGCCACACCAGCGCACCCGACTACCTGCCCGCGCTGCAACGCGACCTGGTGGCGGTGATCAGCAAGTACTTCCCGATCAACCCCGAAGACATCAAGGTTCACCTGGAACAAAAAGACAACCTGGATGTACTGGAAGTCAAGATCGAGATGCCGGACAGCCGGATGGCGCCGCTGCAGTAGGGCTTGCTTCGTGCCTAAAGCGGCGGCAAGGCCAGCAGACGCGCGTACCAGCTGTTGAAGTGCGCGCATTTGCTTTTCATGGTGGACAAGCCAATGCGCTGCGCCATCTGCACCCCGTGAATCACTTTCTCGTAGCCACCATAGGCGGATAGAAGCCGCTTGGAGGGCGCGCCTTCTGGGGTTTCGTTGATGAGCTCGGGGTTGTTTTGGAATTGGTCGAGCGCCTTCAGCATCGCGGCGGGCAGTCCGTTCTTGCCCGTGACCTCTGCGGCTGCCGACGGATCGGCGAACAGCAGGGTCTCAAACTCATGCAGCTGCACATGAGGAATGAAACGGGCCGACGCGAAGTGCTGGCTCCAGGCCTGTTGCAAATGCCCGACCTTTTGGTAGGGGTCGGTCATGCCGGTGGTTTGCTGGTAACCGGGTACGGTGTTGGGTAGCCGGTACAAATCAACCATGCAGCCAACATAGCGCCGGGTGTCGGCGGCCAATAGGCGGCTGACGTCCCTTTCCAGATGCGTAAAGTTGACAAAGCCGCCTTTGAACGAACGATGCGCTGTTCGGCTGGTGGTGATGCGTGTGGCGGTCAAAAAGACCTGCTGCTCACCCAAAGTAGGTGCCAGCACCTGGTTCACAAAAGCCTCCTCGCTTTGCCCTTCGACGACCAGGAGAACGCGGGTCATGGCGATGTCGTCGCCACAGCGGGCGGGGCACCGGGTCGGCCGCCCAGGATGTTTTTCTCCCACAGCTCGCCCAGCGAATAGTCCTCCAGCCAGGCTTGCAAGCCCTGCGCATCGGGCCGCGCAAAAGTCGACTCGCCTTGGCGGTGGTTGACCACGATCAGGTGTTCAGGATCGAGCTGGTTCACCAAAGGGACGGACTGGGTGGACACGACGATTTGCGTGCCCAAGGAGACGCTTCTCAACAGCCCCGCCAGCACCTCAATGGCATACGGATGAAGGCCCAGCTCGGGCTCGTCAATGATGATGGTGGCCGGTGGATTGGGTTGCAGCAGTACCGCTGCCAAGCAGATAAAGCGAAGCGTGCCGTCGGATAGCTGATAGGCGGTAAACGGAAAATCCGAGCCCACCTCGCGCCACTCCAACGTGATGTCTTGGCCGTTGGCAGACAGCGGGTCGGGGCGCAACACAAAGTCATCGAAGAACGGGGCGACCAGGCGGATCGTGTCGCGGATGCGCTGGTAGCTGGGTAGGTGTGCTTGTTGCAGAAGGTACAAGAACGCTGCAAGGTTTGAGGCGTCGGGCCGCAGTGAGGCGTTGTCGTTCAAAGCCCCCGTTTGCTTGACCGCTGCTTGGTCGCTGGTGTCGTGAAAGTGATAGACCCGCCAGCCTTTTACGGCGGGGACTACAAAACCTGCGATGCCTTCGTTGTGGGGAACTGCGAGCTGCCCAGGCAGCCTTGACTCGGCGTGGCCAGCACCAAGAAAGCGATCCGATACGGGATTCGTTTGTCCACCAAACGACATGCGTTCGTCTGCAAAGACTAGGCGGTTTTCAGATGGCTCCAGTGAAAACGCATAACCGTTTTTTCCAAAATCCAGACTTACAGACAACATCGGCGTGACCCGCCGCCCATGCCGCAAAAACCGATCCGCCTTGGATCCCACCAGCCGCTGCAAGCGCAACTCAGCCATTTCGTTGAGCAACTTGAAAACCGAAATGAAATTGCTTTTCCCCGCGCCGTTGGCCCCGATGAGCACATTCAGCGGCCCCAGCTTCAAATCAAGCTGGCGAATCGACTTGAAGCCTTCTATGCGGATGCGGTCTAGCGGTCTCATCGGGTAGGAATGGTCAAACCTGGATTTTGACACTTCAAACCCGCTACCCAACCCGAAGCCGTCAGCGTTGCGGCAGGCGGCGTTTTGCTATTGAAACTGTAGCTGCTTGAGCGCATTCAACGTGGGCTGTTGCACATATTGACCCGCAAATTGCGCTGCTGCGTAATTTGCGGCGCGTATCTTGCCCCTTCCGCTTTTTGGGGGAAAGGGTCGCACACATCTACCTGGCTACTTCAACCCCGACCGTTGCCCGCATTGGTTTTGAAATGAACCGACCAGCAGGGCGATCAGGCTGAACAGGTGGCGTGGTACGTTCATCCTTTGACCACCAACGGGAACTGAGCCGTCCAGCCGTCCGCTGAGGGGGCAAACACCGCATCCAGCAAACCGCGCTCCTGCGGCGCAAGGCCGCGCAGCAGAAAGTCGCGGCTGTTGGCGGGCTCGCCCGCGATATACATCTGCGTGGTGAGCAATTGCCGTGTGCCCAGCTTGACCTTCACATGAATATGCGGTGGCCGCCCGGCATAGGCCACCGGCTTGATGGTGCGAAAGCGGTAGCGCCCATCGGCCCCCACTTGCACCTTGCCAAAGCCCTGAAAGGCCATGGGCCTGTTGCCCGACGAGCTGCTGTGGCGGTACACGCCTTCATGGTCACACTGCCAGATCTCCACCACCGCGCCCGACACCGGCTTGCCCTGTACGTCGCTGACCACGCCAGCCACCCAGGCGGGCTGGCCCATTTTGTAATCCACCATGCCGTTTTTCAGCAGATCGGCATCGGCGTCTTCCAGAGCCTGGTCGGGGTAGAACGGGCCCTCAGATTGGGACGGGGTGAGGCGGCGCGGGGTTTGTGCGATGGCCGGGAGCAACAGCAAAGTGGGCAGCGCCACTCCGGCGGCCAGTGCGGCGGATGTGCGCAGAGCAAGGCGGCGATTCGAAGGCTGGGTCATGGTGGGCTTTTTGCAGGGGTTTGCGTCGTGACAGACGCTGCCCATAGCGGCAAAGTTCCTGGGCAGACGTATTGTCGTCAATCAAATTGCTATGATTTATATAGCTGATTGAGCAGTATTCACATGGGCTGATAGCCAAATCGATCTGTATTTTCCTGGCCATTGGCTCGTAACCATGTGAGCATGAAGACCGTAAACTGGGCGCTCAATTTAGACCACCTCATGAAGCAGCACACTGAATGCCCCGCCTCCAAGTCTCCCACCTCCACATCCGCCTGCTGACACGCCAAGGCCCAGCGGACGCGGTGCGCGACCTGAGCTTCGCGCTTGAAAAGGGCGACACCTTGGGCCTGGTCGGCGAATCGGGCTGCGGCAAGTCGCTGACCGCTTTGGCCTTGATGGGTTTGCTGCCCGAGGGTGCGCAGGTGTCGGGCAGTGTGCAGTTGAACGGGCAAGAGTTGGTCGGCATGCCCGAACGGGATCTATGCGGTATTCGCGGCAATCGCATCGCCATGATTTTTCAGGAGCCGATGACGGCTTTGAACCCGGTGCACTCGGTGGGGCGGCAGATTGCGGAGCCGCTCAAGCTGCACAAGGGCTTGTCTGCCAACGATGCACGGGCCAAAGCGGTGGCGCTGCTGGATCGGGTGGGCATTGCGGATGCGCAGCGGCGGTTTGATGCTTATCCGCACCAGTTTTCGGGCGGGCAGCGGCAGCGGGTGGGTATCGCGATGGCGCTGGCTTGCGAGCCGGATGTGCTGGTGGCTGATGAACCCACCACAGCGCTGGATGCGTCGGTACAGCAGCAAATTTTGGGGCTGATTGGCGAGCTGGTGAGCGAGCGGGGCATGGGGCTGGTGTTGATCTCGCACGACCTGTCGCTGATTGCGCGGTATGTGCAGCGCATGGTGGTGATGTATGGCGGCACGGCGGTGGAAAGTGGGCCGACGGCGGCGGTGTTTGCGCGGCCTGTGCATCCGTATACGCAGGGCTTGTTTGGGGCGCGGCCCAATCTGCGCACGCCGCGCGGGCAGCGGCTGGCCACGATTGCAGGCACGGTGCCCGCGCTGGCCGATTTGCCGGCAGGTTGCCCGTTTGCGGGGCGCTGTGGCTTGACGGTGGATGACTGCTACACGACGGTGCCTGAGGCGACGGCGCTGGGTGCTGGACATGCGGTGCGGTGTTTGCGGGTGGGAGAAACGGCATGACCGCCTTGCTTCAGGTCACCGACCTCACCCGCACCTACACGCTACCGCGCGACAGCCTTTTTCGCCCGCCTGCGCAGGTGCAGGCGCTGCGGGGTGTCAGTTTTCAGATGCGGGCGGGGCGCAGCCTGGGGCTGGTGGGCGAATCGGGGTCGGGCAAGTCGACCTTGGCTCGCTTGGTGATGGCTTTGGATACGCCCACCAGCGGCACGGTGCACCTGCTGGGGCAAGATTTGAATGCGCTGCCGGCCAACGCGCTGCGCGCGGCACGGCGCGATTTTCAGATGGTGTTTCAAGACCCTTACGGCTCGCTGGATCCGCGCCAGAAGGTGGCGCGCATAGTGGCCGAGCCGCTGGCGGCGCTGCCGCAGGTCACAAAAGATGAAGCTCACCAGCGCACGGTGCAGGCGCTCACATCGGTGGGCCTGCGCGCGGGTGATCTGGACAAGTACCCGCACGAGTTCTCTGGCGGCCAGCGCCAGCGCATTGCGATTGCCCGGGCGCTGATCACCCGGCCCCAACTCATCGTGGCCGATGAGCCCGTGAGCGCACTGGATGTATCGGTGCAGGCTCAGGTGCTGAACCTGATGCAGGACCTGGCGGTGGAGTTTGGCGTGACCTACCTGCTGATCAGCCACGACCTGGCGGTGGTGCACCATGTGTGTGACGACGTGGCTGTGCTGTGGCAGGGGAAAATCGTGGAGCAGGGGCCAGCCGAACAGATTTTTGATGACCCGCAGCAGGCCTATACCCGCAGCTTGCTGGCAGCGGCCCGCCCGGTTGCCATCTAATACAGGATTTACGGTCTGCCGTGCCCCTATCGTCCGTCGTGCCCCTTTCCATTCTCCGCCAAGTCTTTGGCTACCCGCAATTTCGCGGCCCCCAGCAAGCCATCATTGAGCATGTGGTCGCCGGTGGCGATGCCCTGGTGCTCATGCCAACCGGCGGCGGCAAATCGCTGTGCTACCAGATTCCGGCCATTGCGCGCCAGCAGGCAGGTCACGGCATTGCCATTGTGGTGTCGCCGCTGATTGCGCTGATGCACGACCAGGTGGGCGCGCTGCACGAGGCCGGTGTGTCGGCTGCGTTTCTCAATTCAACGCTGGCGGGCGATGAAGCCAATGCGGTGGAAAAGCGCCTGCTGCGTGGCGAAATCACCCTGTTGTATGCCGCGCCCGAGCGGGTGACCACGCCGCGCTTTCTGGCGCTGCTCGATTCGCTGCATGAACGCCGCAGCTTAAGCCTGTTTGCGATTGACGAAGCGCATTGCGTTAGCCAGTGGGGCCACGACTTTCGCCCGGAGTATCGGGGCCTTAGCGTGCTGCATGAGCGCTTTCCCGGTGTGCCCCGCGTGGCGCTCACAGCGACAGCCGATGCACTCACGCGGGCCGATATTGTGGAGCGGCTACAGCTGGAATCAGCCCAGCATTTCGTCAGCAGCTTTGACCGGCCCAACATCCGCTACCGCCTGGTGGAAAAGAAAGACCCCGGTGCCCAATTGCTGCGTTTCATCGAGCGCGAGCATGCGGGCGACGCAGGCATCGTGTACTGCCAGTCGCGCCGCAAAGTGGAAGACACGGCCGCCATGCTGTGCGCCCAAGGCATCACCGCCTTGCCCTACCACGCAGGCCTGGATCAGTCGGTGCGGCAAAAAAACCAGGACCGTTTTCTGCGCGAAGAAGGCCTGGTGATGACCGCCACCATCGCTTTCGGCATGGGCATTGACAAGCCCGATGTGCGCTTTGTGGCGCATGTGGACATGCCCAAAAACATCGAGGGCTACTACCAGGAAACCGGTCGCGCCGGCCGCGACGGCCTACCTGCCAACGCCTGGATGGCCTATGGCCTGCAAGACATGGTCAACCAGCGCCGCATGATCGATGAAAGCCCGGCGGGGGAAGACTACAAACAGGTGATGCGCGGCAAGCTGGACGCATTGCTGACCCTGGCCGAAGCGCCAGACTGTCGGCGGGTGCGCTTGCTGGGCTATTTTGGGGAGAAATACCAACCACCGTCCGCCGCCGGGCCGTCCCAAGGCGGACACGGCCCCACGTCCGCGCAGCGCGCCGGACTCGCCGACGCGTTGGGGCAGGGAGGACACGAAGTGCCGACCGTGGGGGCACGATGCGGAAATTGCGACAACTGCCTGAACCCGCCCAATTTATGGGATGGCACTGATGCGGCGCGAAAACTCCTTTCCACCATTTACCGCGTGCAGCAACACAGCGGCATCAGCTTCGGCGCGGGCCATGTCATGGACATCGTGCGTGGCAAGTCCACCGAAAAAGTCGTCCAGTTTGGTCATGAGGCCCTAAGCACATTTGGTCTGGGCAGCGCTTTCAGCGAGGCGCAGTTGCGCGGCGTGTTACGCCAGTTGGTGGCCACCAACGCGGTGGCAGTGGACAGCGAAGCGTTCAACACCCTGAAGCTCACCGACGCCTCACGCGCCGTGCTCAAAGGCGAAGTGCCGGTGCTGCTGCGCGAGTCGCTGACGGCACCGGCCCATGCGGCCAAACCCACCAGCCGCCGCGTGGGCCGCCCAGCCAAGCCGCCCGTGGCCGCCGCCCAGCTCGATCTGCTGGGCCAAGCCCGCTTTGCAGCGCTAAAAGCCTGGCGCGCCGAAGTGGCCCGTGAGCACCAGCTACCCGCCTACGTGATCTTTCACGACGCCACCCTGGCCGCTATTGCCGCCCTGGCCCCACAAACCGTGGACGATTTGCAGGGCATCAGTGGCATGGGGGCCAAGAAGCTGGAGGCCTATGGGGCCGAGGTTTTGCGGGTGGTGGCGGCGGTGCAGGACGATGAATAGCCTAGCCCGCATATTTCACCGGGAACCGCCGTTTTGAAGCGTTTTCATTGGGAAAGTCTGTGATGACCACTCGTTTTAGACTCAAATCCCGTTGCAGCCCATATAAATACTGCTCAAACAGCTATTAAATAATGAGCAATCTGCGCTTCGTGGCGGTGCGCTATTGCACAAACCCCATGCCGCGCGCCTCTCGCACCTCGGGTTTGATGCGGTGCTCGGCTTCCAGTTGCTCGATGAATTCTTCGGCTGAGAAGCCGGTGCCCAGGATATCGATTTGCCGTTTGACGGCGGCGAAGTCGCCGGGGCACAGCACGGTGAGTTTGGCCAGCCGGGCGCGCAAGGTATCTGTCATCGATTCCAGAACACCGCCCAAGGCTTCCACCACAAACATCTGCTCGCGTTGCACCGCTGTGAGCGGGTTGAACTTGATCTTGAATGAAAACCGGCGCAGCGCGGCCTGGTCGATGCGGTCCAGCAGGTTGGTGGTGCAGACAAAGATGCCGTTGTAGCGCTCCATGCCTTGCAGCATTTCGTTGACCTCGGTCACCTCGTAGCTGCGCTGCGCGCCGCGCCGGTCTTGCAGGAAGCTGTCGGCTTCGTCCAGCAGCAGCACGGCTTTTTCGGTTTCGGCGTCGCGGAACATGGCGGCCATGTTCTGCTCGGTTTCACCGACGAATTTGCTCATCAAATCACTGGCTTGTTTGACCATGAGGGGCTTGCCCAATTGCTCGGCAATGTGCTGGCCCAGGGCCGTTTTACCGGTGCCGGGCGCACCATAAAAGCACAGGGTGCCGTGGCCACGGTCTTTCAGGGCCTGCACGATGCGGGGAATTTCGAAGCGGGTTTCGACGTTCAGCAAACCCAGGTTATAGGCCGTCACGCTGGGGCGTTTGCCGCTGTCTTGCGGGTGGTTGCCCAGGGCCATGTCGGCGTTTTTCAGTTGGCGCTCGATCAGCGATTCGGTGGCATCGGCAGCACCTTCTTGGTCTTCCTGGGCAAGACCGGCAAAGCGCACAGCGGTGCGGATTTGCGCGGGTGTCAGGCCCTTGCGCTCGGTGAGTTTGGCCACAAAACCGTTAGAGACGGGCACCCCTTCCAGGGTTTTGCGCACCAGTTGCTCGCGTGCGCCAGGGGGCGGGCTTTTCAGCTCCAGGTGGTAGGCGAAGCGGCGGCGAAATGCCGGGTCAATCTGCTCGATGCGGTTGGTCACCCACAAGGTGGGCACGGTGTTGCTTTCCAGAATCTGGTTGACCCAGGCTTTGCCGCTGACGCTGCCACTACCGGGCGCGGCCACCTGCTCGGCCCGCGCCATCAGCTGCGCCGCCTCGGAGCTGATGGGTGGAAACACGTCTTCCACCTCGTCAAACAACAGCGCCGCTTGCGCGCTGCCTTTTAGAAACACTTGCGCAATTTGCAGCGAGCGGTAGCGGTCGCGGCCACTCAGGGAGTTGCCATCGCGGTCAGCGTATTCCACCTCAAATAGCTCCAGGCCCGCTGCCTGCGCCACCACCTTGGCCAACTCGGTTTTGCCGGTGCCGGGCGGGCCATACAGCAGCACGTTCACGCCGGGCTCTTTGCGGGCCACGGCGTTGCGCAGCAGGCTGCTGAGCACCTGCACATCGTCTTGCACAAAGCTGAAGTCGTTCAGGCTGAGCTTGGTTTCGGTGCTGGGGCGGGTAAACACGGCCATCAGTTCGGTGCGGTCGCGGTACTCGCGCATCAGCACCGGGGGTAGCTTTTCGCTGACCTTCATCAGGTCGGCCAGATCGGTGATGTTGTGCTCCGAAATCAGGTTTTCCACCAAGCCTATGCGCTCCAGGCGCGAGCCTGCGCGCAGGGCCTCGCCCACCTCGGCTGCGTTCACGCCGGCAATTTCGGCAATGGCAGCATAGGCTTCGGGTGCGTTGTTGACTTTGAACTCGACCAGGATGCTGCGCAGATCGCGCTGGTAGCGTGCCAAGGTGCCATACAGCAGCAGCGCACGCTCGGCCTTGTTCAGCTGCAGCAAGCCCGACAGCGCGTCGATGTTTTTTTCGACCAAGGTGCTCTGCTTCTTCAAGGCATGGCCCAGCCAGTGGTCTGTGGTGGCGAGCACGGCCAACAGGTCTTTGGGGGCATCTTTGGCGTATTCGTCGAGGTAAAAAAACAGCGTGCCTTCTTCATAGGGGCCGCGCCACACGCCGTGCCGCTCCAGAAACTCGCGGTTGTCCAGGGCTTCGTGGCCGCGCCAGAACTCGTTGTCTTTGCAGCGGCGTGCCAAAAATTCGCGCAGGCGGCCCAAGGCCGTGACCGGCCAGGCCAAGTGACGCCCGGTGAGCGACAGCAGGCCGTTCAGGTCGCGGCGCACATTGAATTTGTTGCTCTGCTTGATGCACAGCGTCAGCACAAAGTGAGAGCACATCAAATCCATCACGGGCACGTCCTTGAGCCCTGGCGAGGCCAAGACTTGACCGCCATCAGACGCAAAAGTCGACCGTTTGACCATGTAGACGCCTTTCAAATGAACCGAGCAATAGATTTGCGGGCAACACCCGCAGTGCAACCATAACGCTTGTTGATGCAGCATGGAAGACACGAATTGTGGGAAAAGCGCCACGCTGCACAGTGCATTGAACGCACAATCACACGATGCTGCAACTAAAAGATATCGAATCTGCTGCCGCCCGTGTGCAGGGCCATGTGCTGAATACGCCCTGCGTCGAATCGCGCACCTTGAGCGAGTTGACCGGTGCGCAGATTTTTTTGAAATTTGAAAATCTGCAATTCACCTCCTCGTTCAAGGAGCGCGGTGCCTGCAACAAGCTGTCGCAGTTGCCGCCAGGTGTGGCGGGCGTCATCGCCATGAGTGCGGGCAACCATGCGCAGGGTGTGGCCTACCACGCACAGCGGCTCGGCATGCCCGCCACCATCGTCATGCCGCGCTTCACACCGGGCGTAAAAGTGGAGCGCACACGCGGTTTTGGCGCGCAGGTGGTGCTGCACGGCGACACGCTGGACGAGGCACGCGGCCATGCGCTGCAACTGGCACAGGAGCGGGGCTTGACGTTTGTGCACCCTTATGACGATGCCGCCATCGTGGCCGGCCAGGGTACCGTCGCGCTGGAAATGCTGCAAACCGTTCCAGACCTGGACACCCTGGTCGTGGCCGTTGGGGGTGGCGGCTTGATGGCGGGCATGGCGACTGCGGCCAAAGCCATCAAACCGGGTATTGAGATGGTGGGGGTGCAAACCCTGCGCTTTCCCAACATGTTCAACGCCATCAAGCATACCCAGCACCCTCAGGGTGCCAGCTCGATTGCCGAGGGCATTGCGGTGGGCACGCCGGGTGCGATAGCGCTGGAAATCATTCGGCAGCGGGTGGACGACATGCTGCTGGTGGACGAGGGCGATATCGAGCAGGCCATTGTGATGCTGCTGGAGATTGAAAAAACCCTGGTGGAGGGCGCGGGCGCGGCAGGCCTGGCTGCCTTGCTGAAGTACCCGCAGCGCTTTGCGGGCAAGCGTGTGGGCCTGGTGCTGTGCGGCGGCAACATTGACCCGCTGCTGCTGGCGGCCATCATCGAGCGCGGCATGGTGCGGGCGGGCCGCCTGGCGCGGGTGCGGGTGAGTTCGCGCGACGTGCCCGGCTCGCTGGCCCGCATCACGGCCACGGTGGCCGATGCGGGCGCCAATATCGACGAAGTGCACCACCAGCGGGCCTTCACCACGTTGGCCGCGCAAAACGTGGAAATTGAACTCGTGCTGCAAACCCGAGGCAGCGCGCACGTGGTGCAGGTGCTGGATGCATTGCACGCAGCCGGCTTTACGGCGGAGCAAACCTGATGGAAGCAACCAGCTTACAAGCCGCTCTGGCGGAGTATTTCGCCCCCTGGGTTCAGGCCCTGGATTTGCGCCTGGAGTCGTTTGAGGCTGACAGCGTGACCCTGCGCTTGCCGCACAGCGAGCAACTGTCGCGCGTGGGCGGCATGCTGTGCGGCCAGGCCATGATGGCGGCGGCCGACACCACCATGGTGATCGCGCTGATTAATCATTTCGGCCAGTTTCGTCCCTGCACCACCGTGCAACTGAGCACCAGCTTCCTCAAGCCCCTGTCCAACCAGGACGCGCTGGTGCAAGCCCGCGTGCTGCGCGCCGGCAAAGCGCTGGCCTTTGGCGAGATTGACATCCGTGGCGCCAGCGACAACAAAAGCGTGTGCCGGGCCAGCACCACCTACGCCTTGCTTTAGACCGTTAAAATCGGCGCAAGCACAACCTGAACTGGAGCCACCATGTCCCACCCCACACCCGACCCCACCCCACACGATGACACCACGCCGGTTGATGGCGTAGAGGCCATTGTCCCGCTGATGCCGATTGTGTTGCCCATAGTGGGCGGCGTGTTGATGTTCCTGCTGGCGTTTATTGCCGTGGCGATGGCATAAGGCAGCTGAGTTTATTGGCGTTTTTGGCGTTTAGCCCAGGTAAATACTGCTCAGACAGCTTCACTATTTATAGCAACCCGGTGATCGGCTTTGATGCCAGTCACCGGGTTTTTTCTTTTCAAGCGCGATGGGTTGTGTCAGGCTGTCGCATAACCTCATGCAAGTTTTGCATGATTTTTCTCCCTTCTGCGCGCGCAGTTACCACTCGGTTTCATAAAATTGCCTTCCGCTGACGCCCCGCACCACACCACCAGCATTGCAAGCTACCGCTTGTCTGCCGCTCTCCAAGTTGCCGCACCCCGCAACCTGTGCTCCACGTCCTTGCGCCCATTTTCTGTTTTAGGAGCCAACGTCCCCATGAACTCTCCCGTGATGCAGGGGTTAACCAACCTCAACACACCCAGCCATGTCAAAAACGCCCGCCTGATTGCCTGGGTGGCCGATATGGCGGCGCTGTGCAAACCCGACGCCATTTACTGGTGCGATGGCAGCGAGGCTGAATACCAGCGCCTGTGCCAGCAGCTGGTGGATGCCGGTACCTTTCAAAAACTCAACGCCGCCAAGCGCCCCAACAGCTTTCTGGCCTGCTCCGACCCCACCGACGTGGCCCGTGTCGAAGACCGCACCTACATTTGCAGCGCCAGCAAAGACGATGCGGGCCCCACCAACAACTGGATGGCACCCACCGAGATGCGGGCTACGCTGAACCCGTTGTTTGACGGTTGCATGAAGGGCCGCACCATGTACGTGGTGCCGTTCAGCATGGGCCCGCTGGGCTCGCCGATTGCCCATATCGGCATCGAGCTGTCAGACAGCCCCTATGTCGCCGTGAACATGAAGATCATGACCCGCATGGGCAAGGCGGTGTACGACGTGCTGGGCGACGGTCTGGACGGTAAGGGCGAATTTGTGCCTTGCATCCACACCGTGGGCGCGCCGCTGGCGGCAGGCCAGGCCGATGTGAAATGGCCGTGCAACAAAACCAAGTACATCGTGCATTACCCCGAAACACGCGAAATCTGGAGCTACGGCTCGGGTTACGGCGGCAACGCCTTGTTGGGCAAAAAGTGTTTTGCGCTACGCATTGCGTCCAATATGGGCAGGGCGGACTCGCAGGGGCCCTCCGGTAGCCCGGGATGGCTGGCCGAGCACATGCTGATTCTGGGCGTGACCAACCCACAAGGCAAGAAGTACCACGTGGCGGCAGCCTTCCCCAGCGCCTGTGGCAAAACCAATTTTGCGATGCTGATTCCACCGGCAGGTTTTGAGGGCTGGAGCGTCACCACCATTGGCGACGACATTGCCTGGATCAAGCCACAGCCAGACGGCAGCTTGCGCGCCATCAACCCCGAGGCAGGCTACTTTGGCGTGGCCCCCGGCACCAACACCCTGACCAACCCCAACTGCATGGCCAGCCTGACCCGCGACACCATCTTCACCAATGTGGCGCTGACCGACGATGGCGACGTGTGGTGGGAAGGCATGGGCGAAGCCCCTGCCCATTGCATCGACTGGCAGGGCAACGAGTGGACGCCTGCAATTGCCAAAGAAACCGGTGCCAAGGCCGCCCACCCCAACGCCCGCTTCACAGTGGCCGCCACCAACAACCCCGCGCTGGACGATGCCTGGGACGACCCCAAGGGCGTGAAGATTGACGCCTTCATCTTCGGTGGCCGCCGCAGCACCACCGTGCCCCTGGTCACCGAAGCGCGTAACTGGGTGGAAGGTGTCTACATGGCTGCCACCATGGGCAGCGAGACCACGGCGGCTGCCACCGGCCAGGCTGGCGTGGTGCGCCGCGACCCGTTTGCGATGCTGCCGTTTGCGGGCTACAACATGAGCGACTATTTTCAGCACTGGCTGAACATGGGCGAAAAACTGGCGACGGCCGGTGCCGTGCTGCCACGCATCTACACCACCAACTGGTTTCGCAAGGGCGACGACGGCAAGTTTGTCTGGCCCGGCTATGGCGAAAACATGCGCGTCCTGAAGTGGATGATCGACCGCATTGAGGGCACCGCGAAGGGCTCGGAGCATGTGTTCGGCGTGAGCCCTGCCTACGAAGAACTCAACTGGACAGGTCTGAACTTCACGGCTGATCAGTTCAAAACCGTCACCAGCATCGACAAAGCGGCATGGCAGGCGGAGTTGAAGCTGCACGACGAGTTGTTTGCCCAGCTGAAACACCACTTGCCCCAGGAATTGACGGAAACCAAAGCCTTGATTGAACAACGCTTGGCTGCTTGAGGACGATCGCGGGGGTTGCCCCGCTTTCATCTTGCCCAATAAAAAAGCCACCTGAGCGGTGGCTTTTTTATGATCGATCAACCAGAGGCTTAGCGGAATCTGCTTTCCGGCACGGTCTTCAAGTCGCCATCCAGTGACGACAAATAATTGGCCATGGCTTTCAACTCGGCGTTGGTGTACTGCTTGGCAATACCAGCCATCACGCCGTTGGTGCGGCCCACCTTGGGGTTGTTTTCAGTCTTGTATGCCTTTAGGGCCACAAACAGATAGTCGGCATGCTGGCCAGCGATTTTGGGGTAGCTCGGGTCGATCGGCTTGGCAAAGTTGGCACCGTGGCAAGACACGCAGGCGGCCTTTTGCAGCAGAGCCGCCACTTGTGGGCTGGGCTCCTTGCTGGGCTTCTCGGCCAACACCGCATCGGTTTTGCCGTGCGCCGAATAGTAGGCGGCCACGTCGGCCATGTCCTGGTCGCTCATGGAGGTGGCGATGCCGATCATGGTGGGGTGCTTACGCTCACCCGCTTTGTAGGCATTGAGCGCCGAGACGATATATTTGGCACCTTGGCCCGAAATCTTGGGCACCTTGTAAATCTCGGGGAAGCTCGCCTGGTAACCATGGATGCCGTGGCAACCGATGCACATGGCAATTTTCTTTTCTCCCGCCTTCACGTCACCCGCCTTGTCTTGAGCAAAAGCTCCACAGGTCACCGAAGCGACAGCAAGAGACAGGAGCGTGGTCATCAACTTATTCATTTTGCGCAGACAATTCGGTAGGTTTTCGGGAGCAAAAGCAGCGCGGATTATAGCCAGCGCCCCTTTGCAAACCGCTGCCATTAGCCGCTCCTGTTCAAATTGCCACACTGCATCACCAGATCAACCCCGCTATGAAATTCCAAGGCTCAGCCAATTACGTTGCCACCCAAGACCTGATGCTGGCCGTCAACGCCGCCCTCACGCTCAAACGCCCGCTGTTGGTCAAGGGCGAACCGGGAACTGGCAAAACCATGCTGGCTGAAGAGGTGGCCCAGGCGCTGAACATGCCCCTGCTGCAGTGGCACATCAAGTCCACCACCAAGGCGCAGCAGGGCTTGTATGAATACGACGCGGTGAGCCGTCTGCGCGACAGCCAGCTGGCCGATGTGGACGGTGGCGAGCGGGTGAAAAACATCCACAACTACATCTTGAAAGGCGTGCTGTGGCAGGCCTTTACCGCTGACGAACCGGTGGCGCTGCTGATTGACGAGATCGACAAGGCCGACATCGAGTTTCCCAACGACTTGCTGCGCGAGATCGACCGCATGGAGTTCTATGTGTACGAAACCCGCGAGCTGATTCGTGCCAGGCACCGCCCGCTGGTGTTCATCACATCCAACAACGAAAAAGAGCTGCCCGATGCATTTCTGCGGCGCTGCTTTTTCCACTACATCAAGTTCCCCGATGCCGACACCATGCGCAAGATCGTGGATGTGCATTTTCCCGGCTTGAAGAAAGAGCTGCTGGCAGCCGCCATGAAGACTTTTTACGATGTGCGCAACCTGCCCGGCCTGAAGAAAAAGCCCAGCACCTCCGAGTTGCTGGACTGGCTGAAATTGCTGGTGGCCGAAGACATTCCGCTGGAGGTGCTGCAAAGCAAAGACGATAAAGTGGCCGTGCCGCCGCTGGTGGGTGCCTTGCTGAAAAACGAGCAGGACGTGACCCTGTTTGAAAAGCTGGTTTTCATGCAACGCAACAACCGCTAAGCCTTTAGCAAAGATCCCATGACGGGTATGACCCACCCTGTTCAAAACGCCGCACCGGCCCGCAAACCATGAACCCACAACTGCTCAGCGGGTTGGTCGATGCGGTGGGCTTCGTCGCAGGTGCCTTGCTGGGCCTGTTCATTGCCAAAACATTTGGTGCCGACCCCATGGCCACTGGCTATAGCGGTGGCAGCGTGGTGGGCATTTTGCTATGTGGCTTGGGCGGGGGCGCGGGCTTGCAGATTGCACGCTGGGTGGCCGCCAAAATGCAAACGGGCGACAAACCGCCTGGAGGAAATCCTTAAGTGAGCTTCGTGAAACCCGTGACCTTGTCGCTCGGCGGCGTCACCCTGGAGCCCTTGCAGCTGGCGCATGAAGACGGCTTGCTGGCCGCCGCCGCCGATGGTCAGCTGTGGAACCTGCGGGTGACCTCGGTTCCCGAGCCACAGCAGACCCGTGCCTACATTGAAACCGCGCTGAAAATGCGCGAAGAAGGCAGCCGCTTCGCCTTTGCGGTCATCGAGTCAGCCACTGGGCGGGTGCTGGGCTCATCCAGTTACCACGACATCCTGCCGGCGGTCAAGCGCCTGGAAATTGGCTACACCTGGTACCGCAAAAGCGTGCAGCGCAGCCATGTGAACACCACGGCCAAGCTGCTGCTGATGACGCACGCGTTTGAAGACCTGGGATGCCGCGTCGTGGGCTGGCGCACCGACAACTACAACTTTGCCTCGCAACAAGCCATTGAACGCCTGGGTGCCCGCAAAGACGGCGTCATCCGCGGCCACGCCCTGCGCCGCGACGGCACCATCCGCGACACCGTGATGTACAGCCTGACCCAGGGCGAATGGCCAGAAGTGAAGGCACATTTGCAGTATCAATTGGGCAAACCACGCACCGTTGCATGAAGATCGCTTCTTTTTTGATAGCTGTTTGAGCAATGAACATATGGGCTGGTGGCCTGTTTGGCATCAAATGACGTTCAAAAGGCCAATCCATGAATCCCATCAATCAATGAAACGCACTCAGCGCAGCGGATTAAAAGTCCTTTGCTTGAGTTGGAGTGTTTTGGTGGGGGCGGCAGGGTTCGAACCTGCGTACACCGGGTCAAAGCCGGCTGTCTGAGGCCACTCGACTACACCCCTCGAAAGGGTTGGTGCGGGCTCGGGGATTCGAACCCCGGACTTCCTGGTTAAAAGCCAGGCACTCTGGCCAACTGAGTTAAGCCCGCGCATGTGGTGTTTGATTTGTTGGTCGTCCGGGGTGGGCTTGAACCACCGCACGCCGCCTTATGAGGGCGGTGCTCTACCCCTGAGCTACCGGACGTTTTAGTTGTGGTTGCCGCAGCTGGCATCGAACCAGCGGCCTTCCGCTTATCAAGCGGATGCTCTACCCCTGAGCTATGCGGCAAAAAGTGGCGCCCCGCACACGATTCGGACGTGCAACCCCCGGCTTCGTAGGCCGGTGCTCTGATCCAGTTGAGCTAACGAGGCAAATTTCAAAAATCATGGCATCCCGAGAAGGCCTCGAACCTTCAACCTCAGGTTTTGGAGACCGGCGCTCTGCCAATTGAGCTATCGAGATAAAAAACTGGCGCCCCGTGCCGGGATCGAACCGGCGGCTTCCTCCTGGACAGGGAGGCACTCGTACCACTGAGTTAACGGAGCAAATACAAAAAAACTGGCAGACCGTGATGGATTCGAACCACCGATAACCTGAGTCAAAGTCAGGTGCCTTACCACTAGGCGAACGGCCTGAAAAATGGCGGAACATGCTGGATTCGAACCAGCGAGTCGCTTGCGCGACCACGGCTTGGGGAGCCTTGAGCCACTCGGCCAATGTTCCAAAAATTCCGGTTACGGGTTCCGGTGCCGCCCAATCGTTGCGGCCGGTTTCCGCAAGGCCCGCGTGGCAGGCCTTGCTTGAGTTGGGTTGCAGGAGCGGGAATCGAACCCACGTTGCAGCGGCTTATGAGACCGCGCCGGCTACCAACAACCTTCCTGCGCTATGACTTATTTGGAGAACCGCATGGGTATCGATCCCATCTCGACAGATTGAAAGTCTGTCGGCCACGCCTGCTGCCTCACGGTTCAAATTGGTCTGTGTGGCTGGCTTCGATCCAGCGTCCTCCTGCTTCCAAGGCAGGCCGTCTACCTGGCTGACAATACACACAGAAAATTGGTGCCCCAGGGGAGAGTTGAACTCCCAAAATCCTGCTTCTAAGGCAGGCATGTATGCCAGTTCCATCACCGGGGCGAATTTTTTTTGCCGCAACTTGTTAAAGAACCACACCGTTGCCGGTGGTGCAGCGCGATCACTGCATAAAGAAAAAAGGCCCGGATTCGCTGGGAATCCGGGCCTCTTGTGAAGAGATGAAGGGGTGAATTCGCCTAAGCGCTACCCCTGCCCGGATCGGTTGGATCCTCATACCCAGCCAGCGGCTGGTTCGCCGCGAGGCGCATAGCCGGATTCGACAAACCAGCCTGTTGACCACTCGCAGCAGCCGAACGCGCCCAAGCCCAGCGGCTGGTAAGCGGCCGCTTGGGGGTTGGAATGGCTTGGCTGTTGATCACGGTGGTTTCCTGTTGATTCCGATTAAAAACAAAATGCCTTTGTTGAGGTGTTGGGTGAACTGTAAAGACTCTTTACTCTTGCGTCAACACCATCGGGTAAAAAAGTTAAATTTTTTCGCTTGATTCCCCACACAAGCCTTCATGACAGGCGCGTTCGCCTGCGTACATCAGTCGGGTGGGCGCGTCTGGGCGCTACACAAACAATAGCTGTCTGAGCAATCAATGCATGGGCCACAGGCGCTTTCTATTTGGAAAAGCCATGCGCCTGCGGATCAAAACCACCCTGTGCACGATGCCTCAGGCCGGATCGAACTGCGATGGGTCGCGTTGGGTATTTACGGCGTCACGCACCAAGGTGCCGCGTTGTGTACCAAGCCCATCCACAACGCCCAAAGCGACGCGGCAAACAATGCCAGCCCGGCCAGGCGTATGGCCCACTGGCCAGAGCCCTGGTTGCGCAGCTTGAGCCACAGCCAGGGCCCGGCCATCAGAGACACACCACTACCCAGCGCAAACAAGGCCATCACGGCTGCGCCTTCCAGCCAGCTTCCGGTCAGCGCCGCGACCAGCAGCGCCGAGTAGAGCAAGCCGCAGGGCAAAAGCGACCACAAACATCCCAACAAGAATGGCGCGCCCCCCGATGCAACACCCTGCGGCAAGCCGTTCGCCGTTGCCCGAACCCGATGCCACACCGCGCGCGCACCTTGCTCCAGCCACACCGGCTGACGCGCCCGCCACAACAGCATCAGACCCAACATTGCGACGGCCACATGAAACAGCGTCCACACCGGCCTGAGCACAGCTGATTGCACTGTGAGCCAGCCCAGCCCCTGCATGGAGGCGGCCACAACACCGCCCAAAGCCGAATAGCCCAGTAGCCGGCCGACCTGAAAAATCCACATAGCCCGGGTATTGGCACCCCCCTGGCTTCGCCCTATGCCAGCGCAGGCAGCACCACACATGGCCACGCAATGCGGTCCGCCTGCCAGCCCCATGAGCAAGCCGGTCACAGCCAGAGTGGTTTGCATCCGTTGACTTTCAGTTCGCAGGATCGATGTTGGCCTTTTCTCCGTCTTTCTCGCTGTCCAGCCACAAAACAAAGCAGCTACAAGCCGCGCTGACCAGCCAGAAACAGAAAAACGCCACCGAATACACCCCCTGGCGCGAGGGCTGCGATGCCTGGCCAAACCAGTGAACATCACCAGGGTCAACCATGGAAAAAACCAGTGCCTCCAGAAGGCAAGCGGCCAGAAATGCAGGCCATAGAACCAGTACGGTACGCCGGGCATTGCCGGGTTCTTTCGGCTCAAGGTTTGGCATCTGATTCGCCCCCGGTTGCACTGTGGTTACGCCCCATATTGGCCGGTTGCATAGATGGTTTTGCGGCTTGAACTTGACGGCCTATGGCGCGCCCCTCCTGGTAGGCGTTCTCCGAAACCACAGCGTCCGGCCCCTTAAGAATGTAGACCGCTGTCACTGCGCAGGCCACTACAGCAGACGCGGGTCCCGCGATCACCATCCAGACATACGGCTCCTTCCACCAGGGCCGCACGTTGGCCACTGGGATGGCACGACTATTTTGAAACTTGGTCATGGGCTTCCTTTCAACCTAGAAACAGCAGTTGGACGCGCCCGAGTGGGTCGCCATGGGGTGGGCTGGCAAGGCGCGACAACGACGCAGGCTCTTGCCTGCTAGGCGGAGCAACGCGGCCAGCGCGCGCCAGGGTGGCTCAATCGGGTGCGTAGCGTTCTCACCTGGTTGGTGAGCTCGCGCAACGCTACAAGTGTTTGATTTCATTGGTGAAAATTACCGGGAGGAGCGGTCAACTGCTGTTTCTAGGTTCAACGACTAACGTGGAACCAGAAACACAGACTTCTCAACCACCTCATCACGCGGTGCATCCTGTGTCGATATCACGAAAGTGATGGGGTGGGAACCTGCGGTGGCAGCGTTGGGTGGCGCCTGCACCCGTACCGCCACCCACCGCGCGGCGGCGGCATCCACCACCACCTGTGTGTCCGTGACGATTTGTGCACCCGGTATGCCGTTGACCGCCAGGGTGTAGCGCTGCCCGTGCTCGGTTGCATTCATGATTTGCAGGCGATAAACATTTTCAATCTGGCCCTGCCCCACCATGCGCGCCATGGCCCCTCGGTCGCGCACCACGTCCACCCGGAATGAGTCGCGCGTCAGCAGGCTCCACAGCAAACCGGCGGTCACTATCACCAGCACAGCGGTGTACAGCAGCACCCGGGGGCGCAACACCCGTTTGAACATGGTGGCGCGCGAAAGCTGTTGGTCTATTCCGTTTTGGGTGCTGTTGCGAATCAGGCCCGGTGCGTAGTGCATTTTTTCCATCACACCGTTGCACACATCAATGCAAGCCGAGCAACTGATGCACTCGTATTGCAGGCCATTGCGAATATCGATGCCGGTCGGGCACACCTGCACGCACAAGCCACAGTCAATACAGTCGCCCAGGCCCTTGGCCTGGTATTGGGCTGGTGTGTCGCTGCGCGGTCGTGAACCACGGCCTTCGCCACGTTCGCTGTCATAGGTCACGATCAGGGTGTCACGGTCAAACATGGCGCTTTGAAAGCGCGCGTAGGGGCACATGTATTTGCAAACCTGCTCGCGCATCCAGCCTGCGTTGCCGTAGGTTGCAAAGCCGTAAAACAACACCCAGAAAAGCTCCCAGGGCCCCAGCGAAAAACTCACGACTTCTGCTGCAAGTTCTCTGATGGGCGTGAAGTAGCCGACAAAGGTGAACCCCGTCCACAAACCAATGGCTATCCAGGCCGCATGCTTGGCACCTTTGCGGGCCAGCTTGGCAACGCCCCAGGGGGCTTTGTCGAGCCGCATGCGGGCGATGCGGTCGCCCTCGATCTTGCGTTCAACCCACATGAAAATTTCGGTGTACACCGTTTGGGGGCAGGTATAGCCGCACCACAAGCGACCCGCTATCGCCGTAAACAAAAACAGCGACAGCGCACTGATGACCAAAAGACCCGTCAGATAAATCAGATCCTGCGGATACAAAACCAGATTGAAGATGTAAAACCGGCGTGCAGCCAGATCAAACAACATGGCCTGTCGGTCGTTCATCGACAGCCACGGCAAACCGTAAAACACCAGTTGCGTTGCCCACACCATGGCCCAGCGCCAATGGCTGAACCACCCCGTCACGCTGCGGGCATAGATCTTTTTGTCCGCCTGATACAGCGACACAACGGTAGACGAATCGTCGACCGCCAGAATCGGAATGACCCGGTGCGGCTTGATGGGGCCGGTGGCGTTCAACGACACGTGGCAGGTCTCTGTTGTTGAATGAATGGCACTGGAGACAAGCTACGGTTTCGTGGTGGCTGTGCCTGTGGCCGCAGGGGCCGCGAAGCTGTTTTTCGATAGATTCAACACATAGGCAGCCACCACCTGAATCTGCTGCGCACTGAGCTTGGGTGCCTGGGCTGGCATGACATTGGTTTTGCCGCTTTTAATCATGCTGACAATGGCCGCCTCGCCCCAACCGTGCAGCCAGTACTGGTCTGTCAGATTCGGGGCACCCAAAGCCTTGTTGCCTTTGCCGTCTACACCGTGGCAGGCGGCGCAGGCAGCAAACAGCTTTTTGCCGCTGAAGGCTTTGATCTCGTTGTGGGGGCTTGCCGACAAGGACAACACGTAGTGAGCAAGCTCGCTCAGCTCGGCCTCCCCGCCAACGGCAGCGGCCAGGGGCGGCATCATGCCGGTGCGGCCATTCGTCACGGTTTGCACGATGTGCGCTGCGCTGCGCTCGCCCAGCCACGCCGCGTTGGCATTGGTCAAATTGGGAAAGCCCTTGCTGCCCGCTCCGTCTGAGGCGTGGCACTGCGCGCAGTTGTTTATGAACAACCGCTCGCCCACGGCCAATGCGCGTGGGTCTTGGGCAAGCGTTTCAACGCTCTGCGTGGAAAACGCCGCATAAAGCGGCGCGACATCGCTTTGAAGCTGCGTCACATCCTGCTTGTGCTCGCCTTCGGTGGTCCAGTTCAGCACGCCCTTGAAGCTACCCAACCCCGGAAAAATCACCAGATAGGCCAGCGAGAACACGACGGTGATGATGAACAGCCACATCCACCAACGAGGCAGTGGGTTGTTGTATTCGCGCAGGTCGCCGTCCCACACATGGCCGGTGGTGTTGTCGTCTGGCTGGCCCGGGTGCGCCGTCACCGTGGCCTTGCCCGCGACCCACAGCAAGAGCGCGCAGGCCAGGATGGATAGCAGGCTGATGACGCCCACATACCAAGACCAAAAACCGTTTGTGAAGTCACTCATGTCGCTTACCTGCTGTTATTGCTCAGAGCGAAACGGCAACTGCGCCGCTTCATCAAACTGCGCCTTGCGCGAGGGCCGGTAGGCCCACACCAGAATCGAGATAAACCCGGCAAACGCAGCCACCGTGACCAGGGTGCGCAACAGATTGATGTCCATGTGATAAGTCCTCTTACTTGAGTGCAAGGCCCAAACCTTGCAGATAGGCCACCATGGCGTCCATCTCGGTCTTGCCTTTGAGTTCGCCAGGGGCACCCGCAATTTCTGCGTCGGTATAAGGCACACCCACAGCACGCAAGGCGCGCATGTGCCGCTGGATGGAGTCGGCATCGGCCGGTGTTTTTTCAAGCCACGGATAGGCCGGCATGATGGATTCGGGCACCAGATCACGCGGGTTGATTAAATGCAGGCGCTGCCACTCGTCGCTGTATTTGCCACCCACGCGGTGCAAGTCGGGGCCAGTGCGCTTGCTGCCCCATTGAAACGGGTGGTCGTAAACAAACTCGCCTGCCACCGAGTAGTGGCCATAGCGCAGCGTTTCAGCCACCAGCGGGCGAATCATCTGTGAATGGCAGTTGTAGCAACCCTCACGCACATAAATGTCGCGGCCCACAATTTTCAAAGGCGAGTCCGGAACAATGCCTTTGATGGGTTGCGTGGTGGATTTTTGAAAAAACAGCGGAACAATTTCGACCAGCCCGCCAATCGCCAGGACGATCAGAACCAACACAATCATCAAGGTGTTGTTGGTTTCAACTTTTTCGTGTGAGAACGACATATAACTCTTTCAGGCGTGGGCTGACGCAGCCGGAATGGTGGTTTCGGTGGGCTTGCCGGCCATGGCGGTCATCGCCACATTCCAGGCCATTAACACCATGCCACTCAGGTACAAAATGCCGCCAAAAAATCGCACGATGTAGAAAGGCAGCGTGGCTTTCACGCTCTCGACAAAGGTGTAGGTCAGCGAGCCGTCGGGGTTGATGGCGCGCCACATCAGGCCCTGCATCACACCTGCAATCCACATCGCGGCGATGTAGAGCACGATGCCCATGGTGGCAATCCAGAAGTGAACCTCGATGGCCGTGGTGCTGTGCATTTGGGTCTGGCCAAACATGCGCGGCGCCAGGTAATACAGCGCCCCCATTGAAATAAAGCCCACCCAGCCCAGGGTGCCGCCATGCACGTGGGCAATGCCCCAGTCGGTGTAATGCGAGAGCGCGTTGACGGTCTTGATCGACATCATCGGGCCCTCAAAGGTGGCGATGCCGTAGAACGACAACGCGACGATCATGAAGCGCAAGATCGGGTCTTCGCGCAGCTTGTGCCAGGCACCCGACAAGGTCATTACCCCGTTGATCATGCCGCCCCAGCTGGGTGCCAAAAGGATCAGAGAAAACACCATGCCGATGGACTGCGTCCAGTCGGGCAGCGCGGTGTAGTGCAAGTGGTGGGGGCCCGCCCACATGTAGGTAAAGATCAGCGCCCAGAAGTGGACGATGGACAGGCGATACGAATACACCGGGCGCTGCGCCTGCTTGGGAATGAAGTAGTAAACAATTCCCAGAAAACCCGCCGTCAGAAAGAACCCCACGGCGTTGTGCCCGTACCACCACTGCACCATCGCGTCCTGCACGCCGGCGTAGGCCGAATACGACTTCATCCAGCCCGCAGGCACCACGGCTGCGTTGACGA
Source organism: Comamonadaceae bacterium (assembly GCA_013297875.1). Taxonomy (GTDB): domain Bacteria; phylum Pseudomonadota; class Gammaproteobacteria; order Burkholderiales; family Burkholderiaceae_C; genus JAAFIW01. The sequence continues at coordinate 117,268 of JAAFIW010000003.1, forward strand.
TGTGCAGCATGGCCACGGCGATGATGAAGGCACCATAAAACCAGTTGGCCACATAGATATGCCTGACCTTGCGAATGCCGATGGTGCCAAAAAAGACAATGGCATAGGCCACCCAGGTCAACGCGATCAATATGGCAATCGGCCACTCCAGTTCTGCGTATTCCTTGCCACGGGTAAAGCCCATGGGCAGCGAGATGGCCGCCGCCACGATCACCGCTTGCCAGCCCCAGAAATGAAACGCCGCCAGCTTGTCTGAAATGATGCGCACCTGGCAAGTTCGCTGCACCACGTAATAGCTGGTGGCAAACAGGGCACAGCCGCCAAAGGCAAAGATGGCCGCATTGGTGTGCAGCGGGCGAAGCCGTCCAAACGACAGCCAGGCAATGCCAAAGTTCAGTTCGGGCCAGGCCATCTGCGCCGCAATAAACACACCCACCAGCATGCTCACCACGCCCCAGACCACGGCCATCACGGTGAACTGGCGCACGATCTTGTCGTTGTAGGTGCTGGCGTGTGATGCGGCCCAGCGCACTGTGGGAAGTTGGATCTGCGGGGTCGAAAGTACTGCACTCATTCAGAAGCCCTCTGCATTGTTTTCTACGCTGGGGACTAGTGTGCTGACCGCATGGCACGCTGCTATTGATGTAGATCAAGCAGATGCGTCAGATACAGGCTTGGCGTTATTTTTCTCAGCGTCATCCTGAAAAATGCGCTGCCCTTCCTGCTCCATGTCTTCAAACTGCCCGGACCAGACAGCCCACGCCAACACGCCCATCACAGCCAGTGCCAGCAAAACAGACAGGGGAACGAGCAGAAACAAGACATCCATCAGCGGCCAACTTTGAATTGCGCCAGACGCGCGGCATTGGCCACCACAGCCAACGAACTGAGCGCCATGCCCAGCCCGGCAAGCCAGGCGGGCAGGTACCCAGCCAGCGCCAGGGGCACGCAGGTCAGGTTGTAGGCCGCCGCCCACCACAGGTTTTGGCGCACCACATGCAGCGTGCGCCGTGCATGGGCCAGCATCTCAGGCAACACCCACAATTGCGCGCCCGGCACCACAAAGTCGGCGCGCGCCTGGGCCAGCGGAACCGCCAGGCCCATGGCCACAGACACATGAGCGGCAGCGAGCACTGGGCCATCGTTCAGGCCATCGCCCACCATCAGCACCTTGCGGCCCTGTTGTTGTAAGGCCTGCATCAAGGCCAGCTTGCTGTGCGGCGTGCAGTCACCCTGTACCTTGCTGGGGTCTATACCCAGTCGGTTGGCAAGCTGCTGAGCAGAAGCGGTTCTGTCGCCTGAAAACACGTGCAGCTCAAAGCCTTTGTTGCGCAGCGCAGCCACCGCTTGAAACGCATCCGCGCGCACCGTCTCGATGAACTCGAACCGGGCTATCCAGCCCAGCTCGTCAGCCAGCCAGACCTGCATGGCATCTGACGCAACAGCTTGCACATGGCAGAAACGCGCCGTGCCCAGGCGCAAGCGCCCACGCAAACCGTTTGGCCCGACACCTGCCAGCTGTCCCTCAAGCCCCTGCCCTGCAAGCTCTTTCACCTGAGTCACTTCAAACCGACTTGACGCGCCCGATTCCTGGGCGGCCACAAGCAGCGCACGCGACACCGGGTGCAGTGAATGCAGCGCCAGACTTGAAGCCAGTTGCAAAGCCTGCGCACGCGTGATGCCCTCGCGCACGTACGCATCACGCAAGACCATGGAAGCCTCGGTCAGGGTGCCGGTCTTGTCAAACACCACAGTGTCAATCTCTGCCAGCGACTCGATCGCCTGCAGGTGCCGCACCAGCACGCCATGGCGCGCCAGCAGCCCGGCAGACGTGAGCATGGCCGTGGGTGTGGCCAGCGACAGCGCACATGGGCAGGTCACCACCAGCACCGCCACCGCAGCCATCAGTGCACGCGAGGGGTCGGTGTTCCACCAGAAGGCGGCAGCACCGGCCGCCGCCAGCAACACAAACATCAAGAAGGGCTTGGCCACCTTGTCTGCCAGCAGCGCCAGGCGCGGCTTGTCAACCGACGCGCGCTGCATCAAGGCGACGATTTGCGCGTAGCGTGTATTGGTACCTGTTTTGTCTACACGCACCTGCACGGCATTGGCCAGGTTGTAGCTGCCGGCAATCACCGATGCGCCAAGGGGCCGCGTCACGGGGCGCGACTCACCGGTCAGCAGCGCTTCATCGGCCAGCGTCTCGCCCGCCACGATGGTGCCGTCAGCCGCAAACGCCTCGCCCGGCATCACGCGAATCACATCGCCCACGCGCAAGCGCCGGGCGGCCACGCGCTCAAAACCCCCGCTTGCCGTTTGCCGCGCCACACTGGCCTGCAAGCGCTGCATCAGCACGCCCAGCGAACCCGCGGTGCGGCTGCGCAAGCGCTGCTCCAGAAAGCGCCCCGAGAGCAGGAAAAACACAAACATCGTGAGCGAGTCAAAGTAAACCTCGCGCCCCCACCAGCCTGTTGGCTCAAATGTGGCTGCGGTGCTCACCGCAAAGGTCACGGCAATGCCGAGAGCCACCGGCAAATCCATGCTGATGCTGCGCGCGCGCAAGTCCCGAAAGGCGCTGCTAAAAAACGGCTGGCTGGAAAAAATCACCACGGGCAGGCACAGCACCCAAGACGCCCAGCGCAGCAGCTTTTCAATGTCGGGTGTGATGTCGCCCGGCTGCGAAAAGTAAGCCGGGGCCGCATACATCATCACCTGCATCATGCAAAACCCGGCCACCAGCCAGCGCCACAGCACCAAGCGCTCTTGCTGGCGACTGTCGCCCGTCTCAAACGCATCAGACGCCGGCACCAGCTGGTAGCCCAAGGCCAGCGGTGCAGCCATCCACACCGAGGGGCGGGTCAGCGCCGATGACCAGGTGATGCTGGCGCGCCCGCTCGCAGCGCTCACGCGCACGGCCTCAACGCCCTTGACGCTAAGAAGCGCCCGCTCCAGCGCCAACGCACAAGCGGCGCAATGCATGCCGCGCACCAACACCTGCGATTCCCACAGATTGGTGGCGTCAACACCTCGGCTAAAAGCTGCCCAGTCTTCCGGGTTGTCAAATACCTCCAGATGCTGCGAGTCCAACCCGTCCGACGGGTCGATGGGCCCCATGCCATTGGCCCCAAAGGCAGGTGGAGGCAAACGGGCAGCAGCATGCATGGCGCAAGGCTAGCGTCGGCAGGTAGACCGGCTATTGACATAGATCAATCGTGTGAGGCCTGGGTTGGGCACTCGTGTGGTTACCAGGCCGCCCTGTTTCTTTTCGTTTGATGCCAAATCGGCCACCAGCCCATATATTTACTGCTCAAGCAGCTATTAAATAAATAGCATTTGAAACCGCCAACGGACTTTCCCGGTCAGCGCACCAGTCCCACGATGCGTGTCGGCGTGAAAACGGTTTGACTTGCGCTAGGTCAAAGCCCCGCGCACCTGCGCTGCCCAGAATTGGCCTCTCGTTCAATGAGGCTCCCCATGCAAACTTACGACCAAAGTCAGGCGATCCGATTCACGCAGTTGTTGGGCCAAAGAGAGGCCGAACTGCGGGCCACCTTGCGCACCAACGAAGACTGGCCTGACCGCATCGGCGAGCCAGAAGCCAGAGAGGTTTCCGATTTCAAAGACCTGGCGGCACGACGCGGTCAGGCCACGCTGGACGACGCACAAGCTGAGCATGTGGCCTTTGAACTGGAGCAGGTACTCGCTGCGCAATACCGCCTGCATGACGGCAGCTACGGGCGTTGCCAGCGGTGTGGCGAAGAGATTGATGTGCGTCGTCTGGTGGCCATGCCTGCAACGCCCTATTGCACGGCCTGCCAGGCGATTCAGGAGCACAAACGGCCGTTGTAGGAGGCATTTATGCATGAAAACGCCTGCCAGCCCAAGTTAAATCTGCTCAAGCAGCTATAGATTAAATAGCAATTTCATCACACCAGGAGATCAATATGAGCGTCAATGAAGGCATTCTGGATCGCGCACTGCGCGTCATCATCGGGCTGGCGCTGATTGGCCTGGCCCTGACCAACACAACGGATCTGTGGGGCTGGAGCCTTGGCATGTGGGGCTGGATCGGCATCGTCCCCCTGGCCACCGGTCTGATTGGCTGGTGCCCGGCTTACACCTTACTGGGGATCAACAGCTGCCCGATGAGCAAAAGGGTCTAAGCGGCACCGCGATCTGCACGAGGGTCGACGACCCCGTGCACATCAAGCAAAGGAGCACTTTTCATGGCGTGGCTCAAATGGCTGGTGATAGCACTGGGATTGACTGCCCTGCTGCTGGTGACTCTAGCAACGTACGGGGCTCATCAATGGGACAAGAGCACTCAGGCCCTGCTGGCAAGGTTGGAGGCCGCGCGCAGCGCGCCGGCCAACACGCGCTACGACGCAAAGCAGCTGAACACCCTGCCCGCACCCGTTCAGCGCTACTTTCGGGCCGTGCTGAAAGACGGGCAATCCATCATCACAGCGGCCAGCATCAGCCATGAGGGCCGCTTCAACATGAGCCAGGACGGCGAGCAGTGGAGGCCATTCACCTCGCAGCAGCGTGTCATCACGCAACGACCCGGTTTCGTGTGGGATGCGCGCGTGATGATGCTGCCCGGCGTGCCGGTGCGGGTGCACGATGCCTACGTGGCGGGCGAAGGCCTGTTGCACCCCGCGATCCTGGGCCTGTTGACCTTGGTCACACTGCACGGTAGCGGAGACATTGCACAGGGCGAGCTGATGCGTTTTGTGGCGGAAACGCCGTGGTATCCCACGGCCTTGCTGCCCAGCCAGGGTGTGCGCTGGGAGGCGGTGAACGACAACGCCGCCACCGCCACGCTGACGGACGGTGTATTGAGCATCACACTGCTTTTTCATTTCAACGAACAGGGCCTGATCGACTCCGGGCTGGCGCAGGCCCGAGGACGCACGGTTGGAAAAACCATTCAGATGACCCCGTGGGAAGGCCGCTGGTCAAACTACGCTGAACACAGTGGCATGCGCGTGCCGCTGACGGGGGAGGTGGCCTGGCTGATGCCGCAGGGGCGCAAACCGTATTGGCGCGGCACCGTGCAGACACTGGCCTACGAATTCGCGCCGTAGGCGCTCAGATCAAGCGGTGGCCTGTTGCGCTGGCCTTGCGCTAGATCAAATCACGCAGCGGCAACGGGTCGCAAACTGATCATGTCAAGTCAAACCACCGGCCAACACCCGAAAAGGACAACGCCATGACTACCTCCATCGCATCGGCGGCAAACACCCCATCAACCACGGCGGGCAACGCCATACTGGCTTGGACTGGCTACACGGGCAACTCACCCGCCACCACGGCTTACAGTGCCCCGCGATCCTCCTTTCAGTCACCCCACCGGTCCGCGCACCATAGCAGCCGGAGCTTGCATCGGCCTGCCAGTCAGCAGGTGCTGGATGACGGTGCACCACTGGCTGACATCAACCAAAACGCGCTGCTGGCCGCCCTGCCTGCGGCTGACCAGCTGCTGTGGAAACCTTACTTGCAGCGGGTTGACTTGCATCTGGGCCAGGTGTTGTACGAATCAGGCTGCACACCGACCTATGTGTACTTTCCCACCAGCGCCATCGTCTCGCTGATGTGCATGACGCAAGACGGCAAGTCTGCCGAAATTGCAGTGGTGGGGCGCGATGGCGTGGTGGGCATATCGATGTTCATGGGCGGCAACACCACACCTAGCCAGGCGGTGGTGCAAAGCCCCGGCCAGGGTTGGCGCATCCGCTCGCCCATGGTGTTGCAAACGTTCAGCCGTGGCGGCCCGGTGCTGGCTGTGCTGCTGCGCTATGCCCAGGCCGCCATGGGCCAAATGGCCCAGATTGCGCTGTGCAACCGCCACCACTACATCGAGCAACAGCTATGCCGCCGCCTGCTACAAGGCCTTGACCGCTCAGACACCAGCCAGCTGACCATGACGCACGAGCTGCTGGCGCGGCTGCTAGGCGTACGCCGGGAGAGCGTGACTGCGGCTGCGCACCGACTGCAACTGGCTGGCGTGATTGACTACGCGCGCGGCCACGTGAACGTGCTCAACCGCCCGCGCCTGCAGAGCATGGCGTGCGAGTGCTATGTGGCGCAGCACCGGGTATCGCTGTTTCCTAGTGTGGTGTAGATGCGCGGCTTTTGCGCTAGATCAAGTCACTCAGTGGCAACGGGTTGCAAACTGGTCGCGTCATACCGAACCACCGGCTGACACCTCCAATTCAAAGGAACACGCCATGTCACGCACCATGCAAGCTGCCTTCGTTGAGCAATTCGGCCAACCGCTGGCCTTCCGGGAGGTGGCGATTCCCACCCCCGGGCCGGGTCAGATTCTGGTGAAAACCGAGGCTTGCGGGGTGTGCCACACTGATCTGCATGCCGCGCATGGCGACTGGCCGGTCAAACCTACCCTGCCTTTCATTCCCGGCCACGAGGGCATTGGCCTGGTAGCCGCCATCGGCGCGGGTGTGCGCGCCGTGAAGGAGGGCGACCGGGTCGGTGTGCCGTGGTTGTTTTCGGCTTGCGGGCATTGCGAATACTGCCTGTCGGCCTGGGAAACGGTGTGTGATGAGGCGCAGTTTGGCGGCTACACCCAAAACGGCGGCTTCGCCCAATACATCCTGGCCGACCCGAACTACGTGGCGCATATTCCCGCCGGGCTGTCGGCACTCGATGCGGCACCCATTACCTGTGCGGGCGTCACCACTTACAAAGGCATCAAGGAAACCGGTGCACGGCCCGGCGAATGGTTGTTGGTCTCTGGTGTCGGCGGGCTGGGGCATCTGGCCGTGCAGTACGCCAAAGCCATGGGGCTGCAGGTCTGCGCGCTGGACATTGACGACGCCAAGCTGGCCCACGCCACGCAGCTGGGGGCCGAGGCAGAGGTGAACGCCCGCAGCGCTGACGCGGTGGCTGAAGTGAAAAAAATCACTGGCGGTGGCGCACATGGCGTGCTGATCACCGCACCTTCGCTCGGTGCGTTTAAACAAGGCGTGGCCATGACGCGCAAGCGCGGCACCTGCGTGCTGCTGGGTTTGCCAGCGGGGGAGTTTCCGTTTCCGCTGTTTGATGTGGTGCTCAACTGCATCACGGTGCGCGGCTCGCTGGTGGGCACCCGCCAAGACATGGCCGAGGCACTGGCCTTTGCCGCCGACGGGAAGGTGAAAGCCGTGATTGAAACGCAGCCGCTTTCAGCAATCAACCAGGTGCTGGACCGTCTGCAACGCGGCGACGTGGCCGCGCGGGTGGTGCTGGACTTCGCCAGTGTTTAAGTCAGCGTCATTCAGTCACTATTATTTTGATAGCTGCTTGAGCAATGAATACATGGGCTGTCGACCGTTTCTTCATAAAAAACCCTTGCAGGAGACGCGCATGACCGCCCCATCAACCGCCACCGCGCCGCCCATCTCGGGCAGTAACCTCGTCAAACGCCTGGGTCTGCTGGTGGCGCTGGCCATCTTGCTGGCCCTGGTTTTGATGCCCACGCCCAAAGGGCTGCCCTACGCGGGGCAGGTGATGCTGGGCATTCTGGCTTTTGCGGTGGTGGTCTGGATGACCGAGGCGCTGGACTACGCGGTGAGCGCGGTTGTGATTGGCGCACTGATGGTGTTTTTGCTGGCCTATGCACCCGATGCAGCCAAACCCCTGGGTGCGGACATGGGTACCAGCGCCGCGCTGGGCTTGGCCTTGTCGGGCTTTTCCAATAGCGCGGTGGCGCTGGTGGCGGCTGCCTGCTTCATTGCGGCGGCCATGACGGCCACCGGCCTGGATCGGCGCATTGCGCTGAGCGTCTTGTCAAAGGTGGATGCCCGCCCCAACAGCATCGTGATTGGGGCGATGGCGGTGGGTTTTCTCCTGTCGTTCATCGTGCCCAGCACCACCGCGCGGGTGGCATGCCTGGTGCCCATCATGATGGGCTTTATTCTGGCCTTCAAGGTGGACAAGCACAGCCGGTTTGCCGGGCTGTTGGTCATCACCGCCGCGCAAACGGCGAGTGTCTGGAACATCGGCATCAAAACGGCGGCGGCGCAAAACATGGTGGCCATCGGCTTTATTGAAAAGCAGTTTGGCGTGGGCATCACCTGGCTGGAGTGGTTTATTGCCGGTGCGCCGTTTTCGGCCCTGCTCAGCGTGGCGGTCTACTTCATCATGACCCGCATGATGAAGCCGGAGATGGCGCAGATTCAAGGCGGCAAGGCGGCCATTGCAGAACAGCGGGCAGCCATGGGCCCGATGAGCGTGCGCGAGTTCAAGCTGCTGGCCATTGTGCTGGTCCTGTTGGGCTTTTGGGCCACTGAAAAACTGCTGCACGATTTCGATACCGCTTCCACAACGCTGGCTGCCGTTGGCCTGATGTTGCTACCCCGCCTAGGCGTGATGGACTGGAAAGAATCGCAACGCGGCTTCCCCTGGGGCACGGTGGTGTTGTTTGCCATTGGCATCAGCCTGGGCGCGGCCCTGCTGCGCACGCAGGCGGCCGGGTGGCTGGCCAACCTGATCGTGCAAAACCTGGGCCTGGCCCAGGCCAGCGCCTTGACCATCCTCATGCTGCTGTCGCTGTTTCTGGTGGTGATTCACCTGGGTTTTGCCAGCGCCACCGCACTGGCGTCGGCCATGATTCCCATCGTCATCAGCGTGCTGGCAGCGGTGCAAACGCCGGGCATCAACATGATTGGCATGACCATGCTGCTGCAGTTTGTGGTGAGTTTCGGGTTCATCCTGCCAGTGAATGCGCCGCAAAACATGATTGCCTACAGCACCGACACCTTTGACGCGCGAGACTTCATACGCACCGGCTTGGTCATCACGGCGGCTGGCATGGCTTTGCTATTGGTTTTTGCCCTGACCTACTGGCCATGGATGGGCTACATGACAAAAGCCGGGTAGCGCCGCCGCTAGTGATTGCGCATGACTGCAATCCGATTTTTGTTCAGGCTTAGCGTAATCATTCGTGCTTTTGCAGGAGATACGTATGACGATTGACTGGCCCAATTTCACCCCGTGGTCAGCGCTGGGCGGCGGCCTCATGTTGGGCTTGGCCAGCGCGCTTTTCATTCTGGTCAACGGGCGCATTCTGGGCATCAGCGGCATCGTGGGTGGCTTGATGCGCCCGCAGTCCAAGGATGTGGGTTGGCGCCTCTCTTTCCTGTTGGGCTTGCTGATCGCCCCTCTGCTTTACCTGTTGCTGGTGGGGCCGGTTGCGGCCCGCATCGATGCTGGCTGGGCCACCGTGGTCGTAGCCGGTTTGCTGGTGGGTTTTGGCACGCGCTATGGCTCGGGCTGCACCAGCGGCCATGGCGTGTGCGGCCTGTCGCGCCTGTCACCGCGTTCGCTGGTGGCCACGCTGGCATTCATGGGTGCGGGCTTTGCGACGGTGTTTCTGTTGCGGCACGCACTGGCCTGATGCTTCAAGGAGCAGGCAGATGAACCGCATTTCAGAGTTTTTTGTCGGCCTGCTGTTTGGCGCTGGCCTGATCGTCTCGGGCATGACCGACCCGGCCAAGGTATTGGGCTTCCTGGATCTGTTTGGTGCCTGGGATCCTTCGCTGGCCCTGGTGATGGGTGGTGCCATTCTGGTCGGGGTGGTTGCTTTTGCCATCGCCAAAAAGCGCACAACCACATTTCTGGGCGGTGCCATGCGCCTGCCGGTCGCACGCGAGATCGACAAGTCGCTGGTGCTGGGCAGCTTGCTGTTTGGCGCTGGCTGGGGCCTGGCTGGCTTTTGCCCGGGGCCTGCACTGGTCTCGCTGGCGGCAGGGCAACCCAAGGCAGCAGCGTTTGTATTGGCCATGGTGGTGGGTATGGCGGTGCATGAGTGGATGCAGCCGGGCACACCGCCCCCGGTAGCGAGCGACGCGCGCTAAAGAACCGCTGATTGGCCCCCTGAATCTCCGCGCTGACTGAGCAGGGCGCGGAGCCCCTTCAAACAGAAACCCCGTTCAGGCTGGGCTGAGGAGCGCAAAACCCAGTGGATCAGGGCACGTGCTTGTCTGAGCCGTAGGCGAGTTTGCACATGACCCCACTGGGTTCGAGCACCGCAAGGTGCCCGTCGCTTCGCGACGGGACCCAGACTGCCGGGTCGCTTTTTCTTTGCTCACGTTCTTTTGGCGAAGCAAAAGAAAGGCAGTCGCTGTCGGGCGACCCCGACATCTGCGTACGCTACGGAGCCCAACTTTGCTACTGAATGAGTAGCATCATGCACCCCACCAATGTGCACGTGAGTCCAGGTCCTGGGCGCCGGGTGCCGTCCAGCTCTTCAAAGGGGTCGCGTCGTAGCCGCAACACCACCACACCATTGCGAGCCAGTCTTTGTGCTTCATGCGGCCAAAGACTCGTGGCGGCTTGTCTCAACTGCCGCCATCAGCCGCTGCGGATTCACAATTCGGATGTGGCGTTTGTCAACCTCCAGCAGGCCTTGGTGTGCGAAGGCCGAGAAGGTGCGGCTGACGGTTTCCAGCTTCAAACCCAGGTAACTGCCAATCTCGGCCCGCGACATGCGCAGGTGGAATTCGCTGGACGAGTATCCAAGCGCTTTTAGGCGCAGCGACAGGTTCAACAAAAACGCGGCCAGCCGCTCCTCGGCGCTCATGCTGCCCAACAGCATCAGCAAGCTGTGCTCGCGCACGATCTCGCGGCTCATCAACCGCGTCAGCGCTTGCTGCAAGCCGCTACCGTCCACCGACGGGTTCATCAGCAATGCATAGGGAATGGCGCAAATCTCGCTGTCTTCCAGCGCAATGGCGTCGCTGGCGTGGCGTGCGTAGGCCACCGCATCCAGGCCCAGCACTTCTCCTGCCATGTGAAAACCGCTGACCTGCTCGCGCCCATCGGCCAAAGTCAGGCTGGACTTGAAGGTGCCGCTGCGCACGGCGTAGATGTAGCGAAAGGCATCGCCACCCCGGTACAGCGTTTGGCCAGCTTTGAGCCTTCGGCGGCTGAAGTCCATGCCGTCCAGCCTGTCCACATCCAGGTCGGTCAAGCCGCAGGGCAAACACAGCTCCCGCAGGTGGCAGGAGGAACACGGGGCTTTGAGTGGCGCGACCGATGGGGGCAAGCTGGCAACGCGCAGGGGCACAAAGCGCATGGGTGCTGTGGGTGCGTCCAGGGTGGCAGTTGACATGGTGCTCTCCTAGTGAATGGGTACTTACAGGTCTGAACCGGGTGCATGGGTAGCGTTTTGCACGGCTTGTGCGAGTTGTTCGGATTCACGGCTCTTGTCGAGGAAACAGGCGGCACCCTGGCTGAGATAGCGCTGGCGAAAGGCTGGCCCCGAGTCGTTGCTGAAAACCACAAAGGCAATCTCGGGGTGCACACCACGAACCGTCTGCAAGACCTGAAGACCCGAGCCCTCGGTCAGTTGCACATCCAGCACCACCACATCGGGGCGGGTGGCCAAAATGCCGTCAATGGCCTCCTGCGCGCTGCTGGCATAGCCCACGATGGTCATGGCATGCCTGGACAGCAGGGTGCTGACACGATCCCGAATGAGGGCGGAGTCGTCAACGAGGAAAATTTTGAGGGGCTGCATGGCGTTTGGGCATGCCCTCACTGTGCGTGGCAGCGCGCCGCCGCGCCATCGGCGGCGGCTGAAAATGACGTCAGACAACGCCGCGATGTGGTGGGCGCTGCGTCCGACTGCCGCTCGGAATTTTCCGAGTTGGCCGACTCGACGCTATGTTTTTTGTAGCTACTTGAGCAATTAGTCTCTGGGCTACCGGCTGTTTTTGCTTGAAAACGGCAAAACAGTGGCGGTATGGGGCCTACAGATCCAGCGAATCCGCCAATCCGTGCTTCATCGCATAACGAACCAGGTCGCTGACATTGTTCAAACCCAGCTTGCCCATGAGATTGGATTTGTGGGTGCTGACGGTTTTGACCGACAGCGTCAGCCGGCCCGCGATGTCGGTGGCTGACAGGCCCGCCACCAGCAGCCGAAACACCTCAAACTCACGATCCGACAGGCTCTCGTGCGGCGCGGCCTGGCTGGCGCCGGGCATGGCACCCAAGGCCAGTTGCTGGGCCACCTCGGCGCTGATGTAGGCGCCGCCTGCTGCGACTTTACGAATCGCTTGCTCCAACTGCTCGGGTGCGCTTTCTTTGGTGAGGTAACCGCTGGCCCCTGATTTGATGGCACGCACCGCGTATTGCAGCTCCTGGTGCATGCTGAGCACCAGAATGCGCAGCTTGGGGTTTTCAGCGTGCACCAGCTTGATCAACTCCATGCCGCTGCGTCCGGGCATGGACAAATCCAGCATCAGCACCTCAAAGCTCAGCTCGCGCACCCGCTGCAAGGTCTGCGTGCCATCGGCCGCTTCCCCCACCACCTGCATGCCGGGCGCTGACGACACCAGGCGCTTCAGGCCCTCGCGCACGATGGTGTGGTCATCGGCAATGACGATGCGAATCAAGCGTTTGCTCCCGGTTCGTCTAGCGGAATGTTCACCGCAATGCGGGTGCCCTCGCCCGGCTGGCTGTCGATCTGCACGCTGCCGCGCAACAGCTCAGCCCGCTCCCGCAGACCCATCAGCCCCAGCGAGGCGGGCTTGCGGGGTGCCTGGGTGGCAAAGCCCTGGCCGTTGTCGTTGACCTTCAGCAGCACCGCGTCAAACGTTCGCTCCACGTCAACCCTGACCCGTGTTGCCTTGGCATGCTTGGCCACATTGGCCAGCGACTCCTGCACGATGCGAAACACCGCCGTGGCGTAGGGTTCAGCCAATTCCAGCTCCTCGTCCACCACCAGCTCGCAGGCCACACCCGTGCGCTGGGAAAAGCTTTGCACCAACCACTGGATGGCAGACACCAGCCCCAGGTCGTCCAGCAACAACGGGCGCAGGTCAGCGGCAATGCGACGGGTTGCACCCACCGTCGCGTCCAGAATGCTCAGCATGTCATCGATCTTGGCAGCAACCGACTGCACGTTGTGCGGCAGGTTGTCGCGCATCCAGATGGCGTCCATCTTCAAGGCGGTGAGCGACTGCGCCAACTCGTCGTGCAACTCACGCGCCACCCGCGTTTTGTCGCTTTCAATGGCAGCGTGCGCCTGCACCGCAAAGCGCCGGACCGCTTCTTGCGACCGCACGCGCTCGGTGATGTCGCGCAGGATCACGGTGAACAGCTTGCCACTGTCGGCGTCCACCTGCGAAATCGACGCTTCCATGGGGAACTCTTCACCGCTTGCGCGCAGCCCCCACAGCACTGTGGCATCACCAGCGCGGCGCGAGGTGACATGGGTGGTGGCAAAGCGACGCACATGCGCCTGGTGACGGCTGCGAAACCGCTGCGGAATCAACATGTCCAGCGACTGGCCCATCGCTTGCTGGCGGCTGTAGCCAAAGAGGCTTTCTGCCGCGCGGTTGTACAAAACGATGTGCTGCGCGTCATTGACTGAAATGATCGCGTCCATCGCCGACTCCACCAGCGCAGACAAGCGGGCCACCAGCAGCGCCTTGTCCTGCTCAATGCGCACTTTTTCCGTCACGTCACGCAGGATCACGGTGAACAATTTGCCGTCGGACGTATCGATCTGCGAGATGGAAGCGTCCAGCGGAAACTGTTCACCACTCGCACGCACACCGTGGACCAAGGCCGTGCCACCCATGTGCCGCGAGGTCACACCCGTGGCGGCAAAGCGCTTCACATGGTCGCTGTGCACTTGCTGAAACTGCGCTGGAATCAGCCGGTGCAGCGGTTGCCCCAGCATCTGCTCGCAAGACCAACCAAAGATGCGTTCAGCGGCCCGGTTGTATTGCACGATGCGCTGACCGGCATCCATGGTGACGATGGCGTCCGTCGCCGAATCCAGCAGCCCCGCCAGACGGGCACTGGCATCGTCGGCCTGCAGCAGGGAGGCAAGGGGCGTGGGGCCAGCGTTCAGGGACATGCACGCAATCTACCGCACTTGCATGGATGAACGCGCCGTGCGCAAAGCCGCTTCGGTTTGACCTACATCAACTTCCACAGACCGCATTTGGCCAACACTGTGCATGTCCAAAAACCTTGTCCAGATTGGAGACCTCTATGTACCAGCGCATCCTCGTCGCGACCGATGGCTCGCCATTGTCCAAAAAAGCCGTGAAGGCCAGTGTCGAACTGGCCAAGGCACTGAGCGCGGAATTGATCGCGCTGTATGTGGTGCCCCGCTACCCCATGAGCTACTTTGAGGGCGGAATGTCTGTCTCGGCAGACGAGGTGGCGCGCACTGAAAAGCACTGGGCCGATAAAGGTCAGGCGGTTGTTGATGCCGTGGTTCAGGGCGCGCAATCCGAAGGTGTTCAAGCCAAGGCCGTGGTCACCCACTCGGATCTGGTGGCCGAAACCATCATTTCATCGGCCAAAAAAAAACAGTGCGACCTGATCGTGATGGCATCACATGGTCGCAAAGGCATACAGCGCGTGCTGCTGGGCAGCGAAACCCAGCATGTTTTAACGCACAGCCACACGCCGGTGCTGGTACTGCGCTGACCTATTTTTCAAACCAACTGGAAAGGCCGACCAAATGAAAATCCTGTGCGCCGCTGACGGCAGCAAATTCACCAAGAAGGCCCTGGCCTTTCTGACCACCCATGAAAACCTGGTGGGGCCCGAGGACGAACTCGTGGTGCTGCACGTCCAGCCGCCATTGCCCGCCCATGTGAGGGCCATGATCACCAAAAAAACCGTTGACGACTACTACCGCGAGGAGTCGGAGAAGGTGATCAAACCCATCAAGCGCTTTCTGGATCGCCACAGCCTGCGTTACAGCGCCTCCTGGGTGGTGGGCCACGTGACTGACGAAATCGTTGCCACGGTAAAGCGTGACAAGGTGCACATGCTGGTTCTGGGCACCCACGGCTACGGCTTGGCTGGGCGACTGCTGATGGGCAGCGTGGCGCAGCAGGTATTGACCCACGTCGACGTGCCGGTGCTGCTCGTCAAGTAGCGCTTATCCGCTCGGCCTTCTGTCGGTAGTTCCCAGGAAGAAAACGACTTCATGAGCGGTAGGGCGCGATTCCCATTGGAAATCTAGAACGGAATGTCGTCATCCATGTCGTCAAACCCGGTTGACGATTTCGCGGGTGCTTGCCGTGGTGCTTGTGCAGGTGCCATTGGGGGCCGCGACGCGGGAGCAGGTGCGCGGCGGGGGGCGCCGCCGCCTTCTTCGTCACCACCGGGGCTGCCCTGGCCCTGGCGGGTGCCCAAAAGTTGCATTTCCTGCGCGACGATGTCGCAGGTGTTTTGTTCCAGGCCGTCTTTGTTGGTGAACTTGCCGTATTTGATGCGGCCTTCGATGTAGACCGGATTGCCCTTTTTCAGGTATTCACCGGCAATTTCGGCCAAGCGGTCGAAGAAGGTCACACGGTGCCACTCGGTGGTTTCAATGTTTTCGCCGGTGTTTTTGTCTTTGCGGCGGGTGGTGGTGGCCACGCTCACGTTGGCCACGGCCTGGCCCGAGGGCAGGTAGCGGATTTCGGGGTCGCGCCCGCAATTGCCCATCAAGATGACTTTGTTGACTGATGCCATGGTGGTTCTCCAGAAACGGGCTGTGATTATGTGGCCACGGCCTTGTCGGCTGCCGATGGCGCTGTTTGGGTGATGGTGGGTGCAGCCATGGGCCAGGCCACCATCAGCCACAGCAGCATCAGGCCACCGCAGGCGGCAAACAGCGCCTGTTCGCCACTGGTTTTTACCAGCCAGCCGCCTGTGGCACCACCGACAAAAAAGCCCAGCGACTGCAGCGTGTTGTAGACCCCCAGCGCCGCACCACGGGCGTGGGCAGGCGCGGCGCGCGAGGCCATGCTGGGCTGGCTGGCTTCCAGCACATTGAATCCGCAGAAAAACACAAACAGCAAAGCACCCAGCAACCACAGGCTGGGTGCTGCGGTAGCCGCAAACAGCAAGCCGGCCTGCACCACGCCAATCACCGCGACAGAGCTTAGAAACAAGGCGCGCAGGTAGCCGCGTCGCTCCAGCGGAAACAGCGTCAGGCCCATGACTACGAACGAGGCCAGCACCGTGGGCAAATACACCTGCCAGTGCGCGGGCGCTGCCAGCCCGGCGCGCAGCAGCAGCGCGGGCAGCGCCACCCACATGGCCATTTGCACCGCGTGCAGCACAAACACGCCGCAATCCAGTCGCAGCAGCATGGGGTTGCGCAGCACCTCGCGCAAGCTGCCGCGCGCCACGCTTACAGGCTGCGCAGGCGCGGGCGGAACCACCCACAGCAGCACCGCAATACCGCCCAGCACCAGACAGCCCGTCAAGGCAAACAAGCCCGAAAGGCCCATGAGCGGCGTGAGTAGCGGTGCTGCGATCAGCGACAGCGCAAACATCAGTGCGATGCTGCTGCCCACCAGCGCCATGGCTTTGGTGCGCACCACATCGCGGGTCTGGTCTGCCAGCAGCGCCGTCACCGCTGCTGAGACGGCACCGGCGCCTTGCAGCGAGCGACCCACCAGCAGGCCCAGCAAGCTGTCTGCCGCCGCCGCCACAAAGCTGCCCAGCGCAAAAATCAACAAGCCCACCACGATCACGCGCTTGCGGCCCAGCCGGTCGGAGGCCATGCCAAACGGGATTTGCAGCAGACCCTGGGTGAGACCGTAAATACCCATGGCCAGTCCGACCATGGCCGGGTCTTGCCCGCCGGGGTAGCGTGCTGCTTCGAGGGCAAACACCGGTAAAACCAGAAACAAGCCCAGCATGCGCAGCGCAAAAATAGCGGACAACCCAGCGCTGGCGCGGCGCTCGGTGGCGGTCATGGTGGGGGAATCAGGGCTGGGGGCTTGCATGGGTAGCGGGGTACTGCGGGCTGGCATTGTCGGGCATGCCTGCAATTGAAGCGGCTGGGCTCTATCATGTTTGGTTTTACTGCGCCACGCCCACTGTGAACTCACCAACTGACGGCAAATACCTTGAAGCGGCTGAAAACGGCAAATACCTTGAGGCGGCTGAGAACGGCAAGTACCTTGAGGCGGCTGAGAACGGCAAGTACCTTGCCGTGGCCCTGGCCGCCCAGCGCATTGCCGTGCGCGGTGCGCGCACCCACAACCTGAAAAACATCGACCTGGACATTCCGCGCAACCAGCTGGTGGTGATCACCGGTTTGAGCGGTTCAGGCAAAAGCTCGCTGGCGTTTGACACGCTGTATGCCGAGGGCCAGCGGCGCTATGTGGAGAGCCTCTCGACCTACGCCCGTCAGTTTTTGCAACTGATGGACAAGCCCGATGTGGACTTGATCGAGGGCCTGTCGCCGGCCATTTCCATCGAGCAGAAAGCCACCAGCCACAACCCGCGCTCCACCGTGGGCACCGTGACGGAAATTCACGACTACCTGCGCCTGCTGTTTGCCCGCGCGGGCACACCGTATTGCCCCGACCACGACCTTGCCCTGCAAGCGCAAACCGTCTCGCAGATGGTCGATGCGGTGCTGGCGTTGCCCGAAGAAACCAAGCTGATGATCCTTGCGCCAGTGGCACGTGAGCGCAAGGGTGAGTTTGTGGAACTGTTTGCCGAGATGCAGGCCAAGGGTTATGTGCGCTTTCGGGTGGACGGCCAGGCCTATGAGTTTGACCAATTGCCCAAGCTGAAAAAGACCGAAAAGCACGACATTGACGTGGTGATTGACCGGCTGAAGGTGCGGCTGGACATGAAGCAGCGCTTGGCCGAGAGCTTTGAAGCCGCGCTGCGCCTGGCCGACGGCCGGGCCATTGCGTTGGAAATGGCCGATGACGGCGGCAACGAGCATTTGTTCAACGCCAAATTCTCCTGCCCCGTGTGCAGCTACTCGCTGGCCGAGCTGGAGCCACGCTTGTTTTCGTTCAACTCGCCGGTGGGTGCCTGCCCCACCTGCGACGGCCTGGGCCATAGCGAATTTTTCGACCCCGCGCGGGTGGTGGCCTTTCCCTCACTCAGTATGGCCAGTGGTGCCATCAAGGGCTGGGACCGGCGCAATGGTTACTACTTTGCCCTCATTGAAAGCCTGGGCAAGCACTACCAGTTTGATGTGGAAGCGCCGTTTGAGTCGCTGCCTCCAAACGTGCAAAAGGCCGTGCTGCACGGCTCGGGCGATGAAGAAATCCGCTTCAGCTACACCCTGGAATCGGGCGATTCGGCGGGTAAAAAACTCACGAAGAAGCACCCCTTCGAAGGCATCATTCCCAACATGACGCGCCGCTACCGCGAGACCGACTCGCAACTGGTGCGCGACGAGCTGGCCCGCTACCGCGGCGTGCAGCCGTGCAAGGACTGTGCTGGCACCCGCTTGAAGCGTGAGGCGCGTTTTGTGCGCGTGGGCGAGGGCGAGCAGGCCCGCGCGATCTACCAAATCAGCCACACCACTTTGCGCGAGTGCTTTGACTACTTCAACACCCTCAAATTGCACGGTGCCAAGGCCGACATTGCCGACCGCGTGGTGCGCGAGATTGGCACCCGGCTGAAGTTTTTGAACGATGTGGGCCTGAACTACCTGAGCCTGGACCGCAGTGCGGAAACACTCAGTGGTGGCGAGTCGCAACGCATCCGCCTGGCATCGCAAATCGGCTCGGGCTTGACCGGCGTGATGTATGTGCTGGACGAACCCAGCATCGGCCTGCACCAGCGCGACAACGACCGCCTGATCGACACCCTGAAACACCTGCGCGACATTGGCAACAGCGTGCTGGTGGTCGAGCACGACGAAGACATGATGCGCGCCGCCGACCACGTGATCGACATGGGCCTGGGCGCAGGCGTGCACGGCGGGCGGGTGATTGCGCAGGGCACGTTTGACGATGTGAAAAACACCGCCGCGTCGCTCACGGGCCAATACCTGGCGGGCACTTTGAAAATTGCGGTGCCCACCCAGCGGCACAGCCTGGCCACGCAGGCCAACCCGCAGACCCTGCGCATCGTGGGTGCCACCGGCAACAACCTGAAAAACGTCAGCGTCGACTTCCCTGTGGGCCTGCTGACCTGCGTCACCGGCGTCTCAGGCTCGGGTAAATCCACCCTGGTCAACGACACGCTGTACACGGCCGTAGCCCGCCAGCTCTACCGCGCCCACGAAGAGCCCGCCGCGCATGAAGAAATCATCGGCATCGAGCATTTCGACAAGGTCATCAACGTTGACCAATCGCCCATTGGTCGCACCCCGCGCAGCAACCCCGCCACCTACACCGGCCTGTTCACCCCGCTGCGCGAGCTGATGAGCGAAACCGCCATGGCCAAAGAGCGTGGCTACGGCCCGGGCCGCTTCAGCTTCAACGTGAGCCAGGCCGCAGGCGGTGGCCGCTGCGAAGCCTGCCAGGGCGACGGCATGGTGAAGGTGGAAATGCACTTCTTGCCCGACGTCTATGTGCCCTGCGATGTGTGCCACGGCCAGCGCTACAACCGCGAAACGCTGGAGGTGCAGTGGAAAGGCAAAAACATCGCCCAACTGCTGGACATGACGGTAGAAGCCGCCTACGAATTTCTCAAACCCGTGCCCACGCTGGCGCGCAAGCTGCACACCCTGCTCGATGTGGGCCTGAGCTACATCAAGCTCGGCCAGGCCGCCACCACGCTGAGTGGCGGCGAAGCCCAGCGCGTGAAGCTGGCGCTCGAATTGAGCAAGCGCGACACCGGCCGCACCCTGTACATCCTGGACGAACCCACCACCGGCCTGCACTTTGCCGACATCAATTTGCTGCTCAAGGTGCTGCACCAGTTGCGCGACGCGGGCAACACCATTGTGGTGATCGAGCACAACCTGGACGTGATCAAGACCGCCGACTGGCTGATCGACATGGGGCCAGAGGGTGGCGCGGGCGGCGGCACGGTGGTGGGCATGGGCACGCCGGAAACGCTGGCGGCCAATCCGGCCAGTTTTACAGGGCATTACCTGAAGCGCCTGTTGTGACGGTGCCATCGGCACCCGCGTTTTCCCGTCGCGATGCGCTGTCCGCCCTGGCGGTGGTGGTGATCTGGGGCCTGAATTTTGTTGCCATGAAAGTGGCATTGCACGACTTCACGCCGTTTCAGCTGGGTGCCGCGCGCTACTTGCTGGCGGTGTTGCCGCTGGTGTTTTTCGTGGGCCGCCCGCCCATACCCTGGAAGTGGCTGGTGTTGTACGGCCTCTTTCAGGGCGTGGGCCAGTTTGGCTTTTTGTTTTGGGCACTCAAGGTGGGTATGACCGGTTCGCTGGCCTCGGTGCTGATGCAAACCCAGGTGTTTTTCACCGCCTTGCTCGGCTTTGCCTTGCTGGGCGAAAAGCCGGGGCCTGCCTTGCGGGTGGGGCTGGGTCTGGCGGCGCTGGGCATCGCCTGCTTTGCGATGAATTTTGTGGTGAGCGATCAGGCGGCGCTTGCCGCTGTGACGGTGCTCGGCTTCGTGCTGAATCTGTGCGCAGCCTTCATGTGGGCCAGCAGCAATGTGGTGGTGCGCCAACTGCAACAAACCGGCGCACGCTACGACGCCGTGGGCTTTGTGGTGTGGAGCAGCCTGTTTCCGGTGCTGCCGTTTGTGGCGGCCAGTTGGCTGCTGGATGCGCCCGAGCAGCAGTTGCGCTGGCTGCAGGCTGGGCCGGTGTCTTGGTTGGCTGTGGCTTTTTTGGGCTGGGCGGCCACGGTCCACAAGGCGTAGGCCACCACTGGCCTGCTCAAGCGGCACCCAGCCAACCGCGTGGCACCGTTCAGCCTGGGCGTGCCGGTGGTGGGCTTGTCGGCCGGCATGCTGGTGCTGGGTGAAACTGTCGCGCCCTGGCAATGGGCGGGCATTGCGCTGCTGGTGGCGGCGCTGGCTTGCGTGATGCTGGGCGACCGGTGGCTGCGCCGAACGCGCGATTTGTAGTCAAAAAGGCCGATAGCCCACATTCGCAGCGAGCACCCCGTTCGGGGCATGGACAATGCGCAAAAGACCAACTGCATGGACAATCCTGAGATGACTCGACCTTCCATTTCCTACACCCGCGGCCAACAGTTGCCCGCCATTCTGGCCCAGCGCATCGCCATTCTGGATGGCGCAATGGGCACCATGATTCAGCGCTTCAAGCTCACGGAAGAAGACGTGCGCGGCGAGCGGTTTGCCGACCACCACAAAGGCGTGAAAAACAATGGCGAGCTGCTCAGCCTCACCCGGCCCGATGTGATTCGTGACATTCACGAGGGCTACCTGGCTGCGGGCTGCGACCTGATCGAGACCAACACCTTTGGCGCAACCACCGTGGCCCAGGCTGACTATGACATGCAGGACTTGGCCTACGAGATGAATGTGCAGTCGGCCAAAATCGCTCGCGCGGCCTGCGACAAGTTCAGCACCCCCGAGAAGCCGCGTTTTGTGGCCGGCGCGCTCGGCCCCACGCCCAAAACCGCCAGCATCAGCCCCGATGTGAATGACCCCGGTGCCCGCAATGTGAGCTTTGAAGAGCTACGCGCTGCCTACTACGAGCAAACCCAGGCGCTGGTCGAAGGCGGTGCCGATGTGCTCTTGGTCGAGACGATTTTTGACACGCTGAACGCCAAAGCCGCGCTGTTTGCCATTGACGAATTTTTCGAGGCCAGTGGCCAGCGCTTGCCGCTCATCATCAGCGGCACCGTCACCGATGCCTCAGGCCGCATCCTCAGTGGCCAGACCGTGACGGCCTTCTGGCACAGCGTGCGCCACGCCCAGCCACTGGCCATCGGCCTGAACTGCGCACTGGGCGCGGCGCTGATGCGCCCCTACATCCAGGAGCTGCACCGCGCCGCGCCCGACACCTTCATCAGTTGCTACCCCAACGCCGGCCTGCCCAACCCCATGAGTGACACCGGCTTTGACGAAACGCCCGACGTCACCGCCCGCCTGCTGCACGAGTTTGCTGCCGAAGGCCTGGTCAACATCGTCGGCGGCTGCTGCGGCACCACGCCTGAGCATATTTTTGCGATCCGGGAGAAGGTGCAGTTGCACGCGGCGAGACCCGTCAAGCAGGGATTTTTCTACCGTGACTTGCCGATAGATGCTACAGATTCAATAGCTGCTTGAGCAGGTTTGATATGGGCTACCCGTGCTTTTGGCCTGTATCTAGGATAAATTCCTGGGCTTACTTCAACCGAATCGACGCCACACTGGCCCGCAGCGCCGCTTCCTGCGTCGCAAAGTCTTCTTTGGTGGCGTTGAAGTTGAAGACCAGCATCTGGCCGTCAAATGGCGTGATCAGCATGATGTTGTAGATGTCGGTGTCGATGGCGCTGGAGGTCATTTCCAGGTAAATCCAGCGTTGGCCGGCTTGCTCGATGATTTCTTTGCGCTTGAACACCACATTGGGAATGGCGCGGCTCAGCACGGTTTCAAACACGGCCAGGCCTTTTTCCAGCTCGGCTTCCTTGATGGCGTTGGGCTTGAGCTCGTAAGCAATCGAGGTGCTGCGCCTCGTGTTGCCCACCACGTACTGGGGCGGGTTGTTGCGCGGGTATTTCAGCTTGATTTCGGCGCTCGTCAGCGGGGTGAAGCCGGTGGGTGCCTCCAGTGAAACGGTGGTGCCGGGAATGCTGATCTTTTCGGCTGCCTGCAGCGGCCCGCTGTTCAGGGCCAGCAACAGGCCCAGCGCGCAGGCAAGGTGGCGGAAAAAGTTTGAGTGTGTGTTTGGCATGGTGTGTGCAATGGGTTGGTAGCTATTTTTTCCCTATTGGGACTTACGCACGAAAGCTGTCCTGGCTCCTTCCCCCAGCGGGGGAAGGAGCCAAACGCCACTTTGCGTAAGTCCTACCTATAACAGTTCCAACCATGCAAGCGGCCCGCTGAATCGTTGTGGCAAAGCAAACCGTCCCGCCAGGTGTGCGTCCCGTGTGGGTGGCCAAAGCGGCAGCCCACGAAACGATTGATCAGGTAGCTATAAAATCAGTAGCGAAATTTTGGCAACGTTGGCACTGTCCGGCGGGCAGCACACGCCGCGAAGCGGCATCCTGCAGCTGCGCGTCCGGGACTAGCAACCGGTTAAATTTCATTGACGTACCCACAACTCTTGATCTGTATAAGAGAACGTGACACCGGCACGACCCTCAATGGGCGACGACATGAAAGAGTACTTTACGAAACGACCGGTTGACCATAGCGTGCCAAAGGTCAAGATCCCTTTTTCCGTATCCCACAGTACTTCAAACAGTTGCGGAACCTCGCCATCGTATTTGTCTATTACTGAAACTCTCGGTATGTCGCCTTTGAATTCGACACTGATCTCCACATCAGAAAAGCCGCCTCCGCATTTCCAAGTGCCCGTAAGCGAATTCAACACAGCCGCATTTTTATTGCGTTTCATTTGAAATTTAACGTAATGTCCAGAGCAAAACCTGCTCTAGAAACTGGCAACTTGGTAAGAAAAAACCGGCACTCGCCCATGCCAATCCTGCTCAAGCCGCTCACATAAAAATAGCAGCAAACACCGCATCCAGTTCTTGAGCGGGTGGGTGTCGTTGGATGGCGCGTTCGTCGACATGGCATCCACTTTACGTGATGCCGGTGCATCAAAAACTGCGACCAGTCAACGGCCTCATGAACCTCACATCGCCTTACGCAAGTTCGCCGGCGCAATCCGCAAAGCCTCCCGATACTTGGCGACCGTGCGGCGGGCGCATTCGATGCCTTGTTCTTTGAGCATGTCGGCGATCTGGTTGTCGCTGAGCGGTTTTTTGATGTCTTCGGCGGCGACGAATTGTTTGATGAGCGCACGCACGGCGGTACTGGAGGCGTTGCCGCCGGTCTCGGTGCCGAGGGCGGAGCCGAAGAAGTATTTCAGCTCGAAGGTGCCGTGCGGGGTGGCCATGTATTTGGCCGTGGTCACGCGGCTGATGGTGGATTCGTGCAGGCCTAGCTCGTCGGCAATTTCGCGTAGCACCAGGGGGCGCATGGCCAGTTCGCCGTGGACGAAGAAGTTTTTTTGCCGGTCCACGATGGCGGTGGACACGCGCAGGATGGTGTCAAAGCGCTGCTGGATGTTTTTGATGAACCAGCGCGCTTCTTGCAGGCGCTGCTGCAGCGCGCCGTGGCCTTCGCCTTTGTGCGCTTTGAGGGCGCTGGCGTAGATGTCGTGCACGCGCAGGCGGGGCATCACGTCGGGGTTGAGCTGCACCCTAAAGCGTGGCTGGCTGCCCGAGCCGCTGCCCACGTGGTTGCCCACGCCAGCGCCGGTGTTTCGCGCGCTGCCCACCACTTGGGTCACCAGCACGTCGGGCACCACCACGTTGCGTTGCACGTCGGCAAAGCGGCGTCCCGGCTTGGGCTCTAGCTGGCCGATCAGGCCAATGGCCAGCTTGATCTGTGCTTCGCTGGCCGTGCACAACTGGGCCAGGCGCTTGAAGTCGCGCCGCGCCAGCAGCTCCAGTGGCTGCTGGCAGACGCGCAGCGCGACGTGAAAGTCACTGTCCTCGCCGGGCGCTTGCGCGGCGCACAGGGCTTTGAGCTGCAGGCTCAGGCATTCGGCCAGGTTGCAGGCACCCACGCCGGTGGGCTCCAGGCTTTGCAGCAGGCGCAGGGCCATGGTGAAGCGGTGTACCAGCTCTTCGTATTGCTCCAGATCGTCGGTGCCCGACAGGCCTGCGGCCAATTCGCGCAGGGGCTCTTCCAGGTAGCCGTCGTCGTTGAGTGATTCGATCAAAAACCGCAAGGCGGCGCGGTCGGTTTCGTCCAGGCGCAATGACAAAGCCTGGCGGTGTAAATGGGCTTGCAGGGTTTCGTGGTCGGGGGCCAACAAGGTGGCGTCCATTGCGCCGTCGTCGCCGGTGCTGCCGTTGCGCGCGGGGGCCTCGCCGCCCCACTCGCCGTCGTCGGGCACCAGCTCCACCGTGCCATCGCCGTCCCAGCTGGGTTCATCGGAATCGGTGGGGGCTGATTCAGGATCATTTGAGGTACTAGCCCCTGTGGAATCTGCTGAGGCAGCTACGAAATCAGGAGCACTCTCAGGTATGTGATCCGTGTCGTCGCGGGGCGTTACCACATCCGCCTGCGTCACGCCAAACGCCTCGCGCTCGGCCTCTTCAGACGACAACTCCAGAAACGGGTTGTCATCCAGCATCTGCTCCACCTCCTGGCTCAGCTCCAGGGTGGACAGTTGCAGCAGACGGATGGACTGCTGCAACTGGGGCGTGAGCGCCAGGTGCTGGGAGACGCGAAGGGACAGGCCGGGTTTCATGGTTTCCCGTCATTCCCGCACAGGCGGGAATCCAGCAGTGGCGAGCGAAAACCGAGCTTCCCCGCGACGTGATCGCGCCTGGATTCCCGCCTGCGCGGGAATGACAACTTTTGCGTGGCATCGAGGCAAGCGGAACTCATTTGCCACATCACATCTTGAAGTGCTCACCCAGGTACACCCGGCGCACGTCGGCGTTTTCCACGATCTGCTCCGGTGTGCCCTGGGCCAGCACGTTGCCGTCGTTGATGATGTAGGCGTGGTCGCAAATGCCCAGGGTTTCGCGCACGTTGTGGTCGGTGATCAGCACGCCAATGCCGCGCGATTTCAGGAAACCGATGATGCGTTGGATCTCGATCACGGCAATCGGGTCGATGCCGGCAAAGGGTTCGTCCAGCAAAATGAAGCGCGGCTGCGTGGCCAGCGCGCGGGCAATCTCCACGCGTCGGCGTTCGCCGCCTGAGAGGGCCGGTGCGGGCGAATCGTGCAGGTGATCTACCCGCAGGTCGGCCAACAGGCCTTTGAGCCGTTCATCCATGTCTGATTTGCTCAGGGACTTGCCATCGGGGCCGCGTTGCAGCTCCAGCACGGCGCGCACGTTTTCTTCCACCGTGAGCTTGCGAAAAATGGAGGCTTCCTGGGGTAGGTAAGACAAGCCCAGGCGCGAGCGGCGGTGAATGGGCAGGTGCTCCACGGGCTGGCCGTCAATGAAGATGCCGCCTGCATCGACCCGAACCAGCCCCACGATCATGTAGAAGGACGTGGTTTTGCCCGCGCCGTTGGGGCCCAGCAAGCCCACCACCTCGCCTTTTTTCACCACCAGCGACACGTCTTTGACCACCTTGCGGCTGCCATACGACTTTTGCAGCTGCCGCGCCTCCAGGCTGCTCTCGCTGTGGCCCTGCAACGGCATATCGGTCTGGGTGTCCGGTTGGCTGTTGGGTCGCGAATCCGGTGGGCTGCTGGTACCCGCCTCGCTCACTTCTTCTCCCCGCCCAGTGTGGTGCTGGGGCGCAATGTGGGGCTGACCGTGGGTGCCGGCGCAGACGCGGCGTTGCGCGGCGCCAGCACCGCCCGCACGCGCCCGCCCGGTGTGGTGGCACCCGTGGTGGCCGCGCCGGGCGTGGTGGGGCTGCCGTCGACCGCGAACACATCGGTCAGGTTGTCGTAGGTGATGAGGTTGCCGGTCATTTCGTCGGCCAGCGTGGCACCCCGAAAGCGCCGCAGCTGGGCGCGTTTGATGAATTTCACGCGGTCGGCCTTGCCGTCGTATTCAATCGTTTCGCCGTCGCCTTCAATGAATTCGTCCACGCCCTCGCGCTTTTGCCGGTAAAACGCCAGTTGCCCCGGTGCAGCGGTCACCAGGCCAAACTGAAAACCATCGGGGTCTTGGCGCACCTCCAGCCGCTCACCGCGAATCACGATGGTGCCCTTGGTCATCAGCACCCGGCCGGTGAACACGCTGACCTGGCGCAAATCGTCATACCGCAGCGCATCGGCCTCCACATTCATGGGGCGGTTGCGGTCGGCTTTTTCTGCAAGGGCGACACCGGAAAATGTCAAACCCGCCAGCCATAACGCGGAAACCGTGGAAACTGCGAAAAAAGTGGTAAGTATTTTCATTGAGGCACGAAACTTGCTCAAGATTCTGTGCGGTCATTGTAGCCAGCCCGCCAAACAAAAAAGCCCGCTGCGCGGGCTTTTTAAGGGTCTTTTCAGGAAACGAAAAATCAAGTGCGCTTGATCTGCGCGATCAAAAAGTCGGCCACTGTTACTGCGCGGTCCATGCTGCCAGCCAGGCCGCCATCGGTGTAAAAGCGGCCCGCCACGCCCAAGGCGGGCACACCCTGTACCTTGTACGCATCCTGCAACTGCGTGGCCCGGCGGGCTTTGGTGGAGATTGAAAACGAGTTGTACAGCTCGGTGAACTTCGGTTTACTCACGCCCTGTTTTTCAAGCCAGGCACCAATCGTTTCTTCCTTGTTGAGCTGCTGCTTTTCCACGTGAATGGCGTAGAACACCTTGGCATGCAATTCGGGCACTTTGCCCAGGGCTTCCAGCACATAAAACAGGCGCTGCTGCGGTACAAAACTGTCTTGAAACGCCACCGGCACGCGCTTGACGCTGACATGTGCTGGAATGGTTTTTACCCAGGCCTCCAGCTTGGGTTCAAAGGCGTTGCAGTGCGGGCAGCTGTACCAGAAAAACTCCACCACCTCAATTTTTCCAGCGGCCGACTCGACCGGCGCGGTTTTGTCCAGCGTCACGTAGTCGATGCCTTCAATGGGCGCTTTGGCCTGCGCCTGGGCGGTTTGCCAGGCACCGGCACCCGTAGCCGCGATGGCCAGACTGGCGGTGGCCGCAGAAAAATCGCGTCGTTTCATGAAAAAAGCTCCTTGTGCGTGCGTTGCAAAAACTGTGTGGTGATGACTGAAAACGAGACTGCGACCGGGTGCCGGGTGAAAAAGTTCAGCGCTGCACCCGAACCAGGGCCGCTTCTTGGCCACCGGCTTCCAGCTTTTCCTTTTGCTGGTCGGCCTCGTCTTTTTTCTCGTAAGGCCCCAGGCGCACCCGGTACACCGTGCGGCCCGACTGCTCGCGCTCGGTGATTTTGGCCTCCAGGCCTGTCAGTGACAGCTTGGCGCGCTGGGTTTCGGCGTCTTCCGGTGTGCGAAATGCGCCCACCTGCACAAAGTACAAAAACGGATCGGCCCCGGCGGAAATCGAGGCCTTGGCTTTGGCCAGATCACCCAACGGATCGGACGATGCAGGCTTGGGCGCAGGGGGCGGTGGTTTGATCTCTGGCGCAGAAGCGGCGGCCGTTGTTTTGGCCGCCACAGCGGCGGCTGAGGCAGCCGCAGCCTTGATCTCGGCGCGGGCTGCAGCCTTGGCCGCGCTGGCGGCGGCTTTGGCGGCATCGCCCGCTTCTACCGGGGGCGCTGGCGGTGGTGTGGCCACTTCGGGTGCCGACGCAGGCCGCGCCGGGTTTTTGCCAGCCAGCGGCGCGTTGGGGTTCCAGTCTTTGTTTTTGCGGGTCTCGGCCTCGTCTTGGCCTGCTGTGCGGCTCTGCCCCTTGTTGATAAAGGGCACCGGCACTTTGGTGACGTACACCGCCACGGCCAGCGCGGCCGCCAGGCCCACCAGCACGCCGATCACGACGCCCAGAAATACGCCACCTTGCTGCTTCATAAATTGAGTTGAGTGCTTGCTCACGTTGATGCTCTTCACATTGTCACGGGCGCGCTGACCCCTAAAACCGCCAAGCCATTGTGCAGCACCTGGGCTGTGGCGCAAACCAAGGCCAAACGGGCGTTTTTCACGCTTTCATCATCTACCAAAATGCGCTCTGCATCGTAGTAGCTGTGGTAACAGGCGGCCAGCTCACGCAAGTAAAAGGTCACGTCGTGCGGCGCAAAGTCTTGTGCGGCACTGCTGAGCATTTCGGGGTACTTGGCCAGTTGCAGCATCAGCGCCAGGGCTTGCGGGCTTTGCAGGTGCGACAGGTCAATGGTTTTAAGCGTTGCAACATCGCCTGCCCAACTGCGCAGCACCGAGCAGATGCGGGCATGGGCGTATTGCACGTAGTACACCGGGTTGTCGTTGTTTTGGGCGCGCGCCAGATCCACGTCAAACAGGTATTCGGTGTCTGCCTTGCGGCTGAGCAAAAAGAAGCGCACCGCGTCTTTGCTGGTCCATTCGATCAGGTCGCGCAGGGTCACGTAGCTGCCCGCGCGCTTGGAAATTTTGACCTCTTCACCGCCGCGCATCACCCGCACCATGGTGTGCAGCACGTAGTCGGGGTAGCCGGAGGGAATGCCCACATCTGCGGCTTGAAGGCCCGCACGCACGCGGGCAATCGTGCCGTGGTGGTCCATGCCTTGAATGTTCACCACCTTGGCAAAGCCGCGCTCCCATTTGCTGATGTGGTAGGCCACATCGGGCACAAAGTAGGTGTAACTGCCATCGCTTTTCTTCATCACACGGTCTTTGTCGTCGCCGTAATCGGTCGACTGCAGCCACAGCGCGCCGTCTCGTTCGTAGGTCTTGCCAGCGCTGACCAATTTGTCCACCGCCGCCTGAACCCGCCCGCTGGTGTACAGGCTGGACTCTAAGTAGTAGTGGTCAAACTTCACCGCAAAGGCCTGCAAGTCCAGGTCTTGCTCGTGGCGCAGGTAGGCCACGGCAAACTGGCGAATGCTGTCGGTGTCTTGCACATCGCCGCTGGCGGTGAAGCTGCGGTCATCGGCCTGCACGGTTTTTTTGGCCAGAAAGTCAGCGGCGATGTCGGCGATGTAATCACCGTTGTAAAACGCCTTGCTCTCGGGGTTGTCGGGGTCGGTGGGCCAGCAATCGTCGCCCGGCTTGAAGCCTTGCGCGCGCAACTGGGTGGACTTGGCCAGCGTGTCGATCTGCACACCTGCGTCGTTGTAATAAAACTCGCGCCACACCTGCCAGCCCTGCGTCGCGTAGAGGTTGCAAATCGCATCGCCCAACGCCGCTTGCCGCCCGTGGCCCACATGCAGCGGGCCGGTGGGGTTGGCCGACACAAACTCAACCATGATGCGTTGGTTGCGCGCAGGCTGGTTGCCAAAGCCCGCACCGGCGGTCAGCACCTCGGTCACCACGTTTTGCTTGGCCGCGGCTTTGAGCTTGATGTTGATGAAACCCGGCCCGGCGATCCCCATCGTGTCCACCCAGCGCTGATACGGCGCGCTGGCCATCAGCGCAGCAATCAGGTTTTCGGCCACCTGGCGTGGGTTGAGTTTGAGCGGCTTGGCCAGTTGCATGGCGGCGGTGCTGGCCAAATCGCCTAAAGTGGCCAGCTTGGGCGACTCAAACGCGGCTTTGGCACCGGCACCGGGGGAGATTTTTTCCAGCTCAAGCGCCAGTTGCGCGAGCAGTTCTTGTTTGACGAGCAGCATCAAACGATTTTACGGGCGCGCCCTTGTTGCAGCCTGAAATGTGTGCTTGAATCTTTTTGCTTACCTTTTTGGGCAGCAAAAATCCACCCCTACTCCTGGAGACTCACATGAAAACACTGCTTTCCATCATGGCCCTGGGCTTTGCCCTCGCCGGTTCCGCCCACGCCGCCAGCCATGCAGGCGCGGCGCCCATGGCCGATGCAAAAACCCCTCAGCAAACCAAAATGGGTGCCTGCAACAAAGAGGCTGAAGGCAAAACCGGCGACGAACGCAAGAAGTTTATGAGCACCTGCCTGAGCGCCAAAAAAGCAACCCAGCAAGACAAAATGAAATCGTGCAACGCCACCGCCAAGGCCGACGGCAAAAAAGGCGAAGACCGCAAGGCTTTCATGAAAGAGTGCCTGAGCAAGTAAGCGGTATTGCGGCTGGGTTCAAGCCTGCCAATACCCCGCCCGCCCATACTGCAGCTTCAAGTGTTCCAGCCACAGCTTGACGCGTAGCGGCAGGTGTTTGCGCTGCACAAACACTGCGTAAATGCCGTTGGGCGGCGCGGCAAATGCCTCCAGCACCGCCACCAATTGCCCGCTGGCCACCTCGCGCTGCACCTCCCAGGTGCTGCGCCAGGCAATGCCCAGCCCGGCCAAGCACCAGTCGTGCAGCACCTGGCCGTCCGAGCAATCCAGCGGGCCGCTGGGGCGCAAGTGAATCAGGCTGTGCCCCTGGCCGTCGGCAGCGGGCAGGCGAAAGGCCCAGCCACGGGTTTGCGAGGCGTCGCTGGACAGGCTCAGGCAGTCAAAACGGCTCAGCTCGCTGGGGTGCTGCGGCGTGCCGTGGCGCGCCAGGTAAGCGGGCGTGGCCACGCACAGGCGGCGGTTGTCGGCCAGGCGCACGCTGACCAGCGACGAATCGGGCATGTCGCCCACCCGCACCGCGCAATCAAAACCCTCAGCCGCCAGGTCAATCACGCGGTCGCTCAAATTCAACGACACCGTCACGTCTGGGTGCAGGGCGCGAAAGCCGGGCACCAGCGGTGCCACGTGGCGGCGGCCAAACCCGGCGGGCGCGGTGATCCGCAAATGCCCGCTGGCCTGAATGCTGCCCGCGCTCACGCGGTCTTGCGCGCTGGCCAACTCGGCCAGCAGGCGCTGGCAGTCTTCTAAAAACGCGCTGCCCTCGTGCGTGAGGCTGATGCGCCGCGTGGTGCGCACCAACAGCTTCACGCCCAGGCTGTGCTCCAACGCATCCAGTCGCCGCCCGATCACCGCGGCGGCCACGCCCTCGGCGCGGGCGGCGGCCGTTAAGCTGCCACGTGTGGCCACGGAAACAAACGACTCCAGCGCCTTGAATTTGTCCATTGCTACCTATTTTTATGCAAAAACGCTTGACAGCCCATATAAATATTGCTCAAGCAGCTATGTTTTTTATAGCTAATCATAGCTGCACACGGCCCACATCTTGCCCCCGGAAAGGCCCGCATCCGCATGCGCACTGACCCCACCGACATGCGCAGCGTCTGGGTGCTGGCGGCAGCCACCACCCTGGTCGTCACCTCGTTTGCCATGTTCAGCCCCTTGCTGGCCGTGCAGCTTCAGCAGCGCGGCTACAGCACCACGGCCATTGGCGCATTCGCCATGATTCCGTTTGCCTGCGTGGGCCTGCTGATTCCGCTGATGCCGCGCGCCTTCCGGCGCTTTGGCCTGGGGCGCTGCTATGTGGCGGGGCTGGTGCTGGAGTCGGCATGTACCCTGGGCTATGCGCTGACCGACAGTTTTGCTGTGTGGTGTGCCAGCGCCGTGCTGGGCGGTATTGGCGCGGCTGCGGTGTGGAACGGCACCGAAGCCCTGCTGGCCCAGCGTGCACCGCCCGCGCAGCGTGGGCGTGTGATGGGCCTGTATCAAACCGCTTTGGGCGGCGCGCTGGCGCTGGGGCCTTTTCTGCCGGTGGCCCTGAAATGGCCTGCGGCCACCACCTTGTGGCTGGCGGCGGCGGTGCAGTTTGCCGCGCTGGCACTGGCGCTGGCCACCGGCGTGGCGCGGCGGCAGCCCGAGCCTGATTCGCGGGCAACGGGCATCAAACACCTGGGCACCTGGTCCGCCATGCGCCAAGTGCCGGCGCTGGCAGGCATTGCCTTTGTGGGCGGTGTGTTTGAGGCCGGTCTGGGCAGCATCAGCGCAGCCCACGGCGCGAGCACGGGTTTGTCGATGGCGCAGGCGGCCAGCATCGTCGGCGCGTTGGGCCTGGGCAGCTTTTTGCTGCAGTTTCCCGCCGGCCTGGCGGCAGACCGCTTTTCGCCCCGCTGGGTGTTTGGCGTGGCCGGTGCGTTGCTGCTGGTCTCGGTGGCCGCTTTTGCCGCCACCACCGGCCAGCAGCACCTGTGGCTGCTATGGGCCAGCGCCTGGGTGTGGGGCGGCGTGGGCGGGGCGCTGTACACATTGACCATGATTGCCGTGGCCCACCACTTCAAGGGCGACGCCGTGGCCGCCGGCACCGCCGCGATGATCACCGGCTACACCGCTGGCGGTGCGCTGGGGCCCGTGGTCAGCGGTGCGGCTTTGCAGTTTGCCGGGGTGCTGGGGCTGGCGGCGTGGTTAGGGGTGTTGGCGCTGGGGGTTTTGGCGTTGGCGCGGCATAGCGATTGACGTAGCTTTCCGGCAACGCTCAGTCAATTTGATTTGCATTTGCTGCAAGTTGTTGCTTTTTAAACTGATTTACAACACACTTTCGTGCACTTTTACAACCCGGTTTCAAGGAGCATCAATGAAACGCAAACCAATCGTTATCGGTGTAGGCCTGCTTTTAGGCGGCATCGGTCTGGCAAATTTCTCGCAAGCCAACGTGCTGTTTGACAACGGAGCGTCCACCATTTCGCCAACGGTGAACATTGGTGCTGCTCGAAACCAAGTCATCTCTACCGATGGCATCGGGCATATCCTGATCGTGCCTTATTACAACGTGCAGGCGGGCAACGCCACGCTGATCAACCTGGTCAACACCGACACGGTCAATGGCAAGGCCGTCAAGGTGCGCTTTCGCGGCGCCTCCAACTCCGACGACGTGTATGACTTTCAGGTCTACCTGTCTCCCGGCGACGTCTGGTCGGCCAATATCAGCCGCGGTGCCGATGGCCGTGCGGCGCTCACGACCAACGACCGTTCCTGCACCATTCCGCAATCCGTCAGCGGCTCGTTCGTCACCGCCCGCTTGAATCCGCGCTTGACCGGCGATGCATTGGCTGCTGAAACCCGCGAAGGCTATGTTGAGATTTTCAATATGGCTGATGTGCCGCCGTTTGGCGTCAACCTGGCTGGCGCAGGTCCGGCGGCTGTGGGTGGCCAGGGCACGGGGCCCGGTGCAGCGCCGTTTGGTGCGGCGCTTGCCACAGCCAATCCATTGTTCACCGCCACCAAGCACGTCGGTGGTGTGGCACCCTGTTTTAGCACCACCGCTGGTGCAGCAGCTTTGAATGCTTTGCAAAACGACCCGGCAGACCTGGGTGCGGCCTATGCGCTGGGCTTGCGGGCACCCAGCACCGGCTTGTATGCCAACTGGACCATCATCAACGTGCCCAAGTCGGGCGCATCCAGCGGCGAGGCAATTGCACAATTAATCATCGATTCGGCTTTGCCTAGCCAGCCCAGTGCGCGCGGCAACCTGGTGTTTTTCCCGCAAACCGGCGCAGCCGCCACCACGCCAGACTTTTTCACGGCAGACCCGATTTTGCGCACCTCCACGGTGGGCGTAGGTGGAGTGCAAGACGGCACCGGCGCGCCTTACGCAGGCGGCACCGTGCCCATCTTGGTGGCCAGCAACTTTGATTTGCCCGATCTGTCGACGCCTTACTATGGCTTCCAAGTCAATGATGCGCAACGCCCCCGCTTCCAGGCCGAAGCGGTGACACGGCGGCTGGCAACCTTGAACGTCATCAACGAATACATCACCGACGCCAGCATTGGAGCCTTCACCGACTGGGTGTTTTCTTTGCCCACCCGCCGCTACAGCGTGGCACTGGATTACCGCCCTGCAGCGCCTGCCGCATTTGTTCGTGCGTTCACCCGCTTAGGCACCCGCGACTATTTCAATGCCAGCAACACCTCGGTGGTGAACAACCAGATTTGTGTGAACACGGGCGGCTTGACTTTCTATGACCGCGAAGAAACCACCCTGGTGGGCAACAACTTCGTGATCTCGCCCAACCCACCAGCAGCGGGCTTTCGCCTGTGCGGCGAGGTCAACGTGTTGACCTTCAATGCGCCGGGTGGCCAGTCGGTGATGGGTGCTGAGATTGCCCGCACCGACTTTGGCACCGGCACCATCCGCGACGGCTGGGCCAATGTGAGCACACCAGGCTTGAGTGGTGGCTTAAATAACTTCCCTGCAGAATTCGGCAGCCTGTTGGTGGCACCCAATGGCAACGGCCTGCCCATCGTCGGCAAAGCCTTCACCCGCGCAGGCAACGGCACGGTGTCGGCCAACTTCGGCGCGTCGTGGGAACACCGCTATACCCGGCCATTGCCTTGATGATTGGTTCTATGTAAGTTGGTTGGTGAATAAAGCTTGATAAGGCGGGGAGCAATCCCCGCCTTTTTTTATGTGTGAAGATAGGGCTGGTTCATTCACAGGGAGTGACGATGCAATACAACAAACAGGCCGGTCGTGTGGCTTTGGCAACCATCTTGTGCATGGGCGGCTTGGTGTGTACCGGTGCCGCCGCCTCCCGGCTGGTGGACAACGGCGCTGCCACCCTCTCGCCGACCAATCCCGAGGGCAACATCTTTCGGGCCACGCAAACGGTGTTGGGCGGCATTGGGCATCAGCTCATCATTCCTTACTTCACCGTGCAGGCGGGCAACGCCACCTTGATCAACCTGATCAACACCGATAACAGCAACGCCAAGGCGGTGAAGATCCGGTTTCGGGGCGCGTCCAACGCTGACAGCGTGCTGGACTTTCAGGTTTTCCTGTCGCCGGGCGACATGTGGACAGCCAATGTGAGCCGGGGTGCCGATGGCCGGGCGGTGCTCACCACCAACGATGTCAGCTGCACCATTCCCCAAACCATCAGCGGCACCGCGTTTTCCACCAGCCGCGTGAACCCGCGCCTGACCGGTGATGCGCTGGCAGCCGAGACCCGTGAGGGCTATGTAGAGATCATCAACATGGCCGACATTCCGTGGTTGGCGATTGATGTGACCGGTGGCCCCATCGGGCCCGGCACGCCACCGTTTGGCCGTTCTCTGGCCCGACCCAACCCGCTGTATACCGCGGTGAAGCACGTCAACCGCGTGGCTCCGTGCTACAGCACCCCCGCCAGTGCCGATGCCTTGAACCTGCTGCAAAACGACCCCACCACCCTGGGCGCGGCCTATGCGCTGGGCCTGCGCGCGCCGTCCACCGGCTTGACGGCCAACTGGACGATCATCAACGTGCCGCAATCGGGCGCGGCCACGGGCGAGGCGCTGGCCCTCGAGGTGTGCAACCCCTACACCGGCGAGCCATCACGCGGGGCCATCGTGTTTTTTCCGCAAAACAACGCAGCCGCCGCCACGCCCGATCTGTTTACCGCCGACCCGACGCTGCGCACCAGCAATGTGGGGCCCACCGGCGTGCAGGACGGAAAAGGCACGCCGTTTGCGGGCCTGCCACTGCCCATGGCCGTGGCCCGCAACGCCGACCTGCCCGATCTGTCCACCCTGTATGTGATTGGCTCGCCGGGCAACGACCCGGTGTACCCGCTGTACCAGGCCGAGGTGCTGTCCAAGCGCTTGGCGACCCTGAGTGTGATGAACGAATACATCACCGACCCCAGCGTGAACGCGCAGACCGACTGGGTGCTCAGCACGCCGACTCGGCGGTATGCCGTGGGGCTGGATTACCGGACGGCTGCGCCGGGGGCGTTTGGGGTGGGGTATTCGCGGTTTGTGGGGAGGGATTATTTCGGTGCCAACATAAATTACTCATCATCTGGTCAACAGCTTTGCTCACCGGCTGCTCCTGCATCCTACGACCGTGAAGAGACAATCATCTACCCCACAAATTTCATACCCCAGCCGCCAACTCAACCCATCCGTATATGTGGCGCGGTCACTGTTCTGGCCTTCAATGCTGTCGGTGCTGACTCCACATTGGGGTCAACGGTCACGCGTATTAACTTCTCGACTACTGGCCTGCGAGACGGTTGGGTGCAATTGAACTTGATCACTCTTTCCTCCGGCCAAGGCAACTTCCCCGCCGAATTCGGCACGGTCGACCCACCCGGCGGCAACGGCATCCCCGTACTGGGCCGCGCCTTTACCCGCGTCGGTAAAGGCGGCTTGTCAGCGAACTTTGGCGCGTCGTGGGAGCACCGCTATACCCGCCCGGTGCCTTGACGCCACATCAAAACACCTGTTTTTCGCTATACAAAAAATAGCTACTTGAGCAGTATTCACTTGGGCTGACAGCCTAAATGCCATAAATACTGGCATCGGTGAACACCAGGTCCAGCGCAAAGCGCTTTCCTGCCAGGTAGTCGTCCAGGCATTTCAGCAGCAGCGGGCTGCGGTGGCGCGCAGCGCTGGCGCGGATTTCGGCTTCGGTCATCCACAGCGTGCGCACGATGCCATGGTCCAGCGGCTGATTGGGAACGGCATCGCCCAACTCGCCACAAAACGCAAAGCGCAGGTAGGTGATGTCTTGCACCTGACCGCTGGCCAGGGTGCGGGCAAATCGCGACAGGTAAATACCCACCAAATGCGTGGGTGTGAAGTGGTAGGCGGTTTCTTCCAGCGTCTCGCGGGCGCAGCCCTCGGATGGCGACTCGCCGGGGTCTAAATGCCCGGCCGGGTTGTTCAGTTTCAAGCCTTCGGGCGTGTGCTCTTCCACCAGCAGAAAGCGGCCACCCTGCTCAATGATGGCGGCCACTGTCACGCTGGGTTTAAAACCTTGGTTTGCGGCTTGCGTCATGCCTTCGCCTGTGGGTTAACCGGGTGTGGAGTGTGGCGCTTCTTCATGTAAGCTAAACGTCAGTCGTTTTTATTCCAACCTACAACACCGAGGAGACGCCCATGATCATTGGCGTACCTGCAGAAACCACGGCAGGCGAAACCCGAGTCGCCGTCACACCCGAGACGGTCAAAAAACTCAAAACCCTTGGCCACACACTGCGTATCCAGTCGGGTGCCGGTGTGGCCGCCAGCGCCACCGACGAGGCCTATGTCGCGGCTGGCGGTGAAATCACCGATGCTGCTGGCGCGTTTGGCTGCGAAATCGTGCTCAAGGTGCGCTGCCCGTCAGACGCCGAGGTGGCGCATATCAAACCCAGCACCGTGGTGGTGGGCATGCTCAACCCGTTTGACGCAACGGGCCTGAAGCGCCTGGCCACCGCGCAGATCACCGGCTTTGCGCTGGAAGCCGCGCCCCGCACCACCCGCGCGCAAAGTATGGACGTGCTCTCGTCGCAAGCCAATATCGCGGGCTACAAGGCCGTGATGATGGCCGCCGACAAGTACCAGCGCTTTTTCCCCATGCTGATGACCGCCGCAGGCACGGTAAAAGCGGCCCGCGTGGTGATTTTGGGTGTGGGCGTGGCCGGTTTACAGGCCATTGCCACGGCCAAGCGCCTGGGCGCGGTGATTGAGGCCAGCGACGTGCGGCCTAGCGTGAAAGAGCAGGTCGAGTCGCTGGGCGGCAAGTTCATTGACGTGAGCTACGACACGCCCGAAGAAAAAGAAGCTGCTGTGGGCGTGGGCGGCTATGCCAAGCCCATGCCGCAAAGCTGGCTGGATCGCCAGAAGATTGAAGTGGCCAAGCGCGTGGCGCAGGCTGACGTGGTGATTTCCACCGCGCTGATTCCGGGCCGCGCCGCGCCAGTGCTGGTCACAGAAGACATGGTCAAGTCCATGAAGCCGGGCTCGGTGATTGTGGACATTGCGGCCGGCAAAGGCGCGAACGGAGTTGGCGGCAATTGCCCGCTGACCGAGACCGACAAGACCGTGATCAAACACGGCGTGACCTTGATCGGCGAGACCAACCTGCCTGCGCTGGTGGCGGCCGATTCGTCTGCGCTCTATGCCCGCAACGTGCTCGACTTTTTGAAGCTGATCGTCACCAAAGAAGGCACGCTAAAGATCGATATGGAAGACGACATCGTGGCCGCTTGCCTGATGACGCAGAGCGGCGAAGTTCGTCGCAAGTAATTTAGGAGAAGAACATGGAAGTCTCACACACCCTGACCAACCTCATCATCTTCGTGCTGGCCATCTACGTGGGCTACCACGTGGTGTGGACCGTCACGCCCGCGCTGCACACGCCGCTGATGGCGGTGACCAACGCGATTTCGGCCATCGTCATCGTCGGTGCCATGCTGGCGGCGGCGCTGACTGAAACGCCGTTAGGCAAAACCATGGGCGTGCTGGCGGTGGCGCTGGCGGCGGTGAACGTGTTTGGCGGCTTCCTCGTCACGCGTAGGATGCTGGAGATGTTCAAAAAGAAGGAAAAGAAGGCTCCCGCCCTTGCAAATACTGCTCAAGCAGCTATTGAAAAAGGAGCGGACAAATGAGCATGGATGTTGTTACCCTTTTGTATCTGATCGCGTCTGTCTGCTTCATTCAGGCGCTCAAAGGCCTGAGCCACCCCACCACCTCGATTCGCGGCAACCTGTTTGGCATGGTGGGTATGACCATTGCCGTGCTGACCACAGGCGCACTCATCTGGCAAATTGCGGGCGGCGCTGCCAGAGGCCTGCAGGGCATGGCCTGGGTGGCGCTGGGCGTGGTGGTCGGCGGCGGCTACGGTGCCTACCGCGCCAAGACGGTGGAGATGACCAAGATGCCCGAGCTGGTGGCGTTTTTCCACAGCATGATTGGCCTGGCAGCGGTGTTCATCGCCATTGCCGCGGTGGTGGAGCCCTGGGCTTTTCAAATCGCGGCCAAGGGCATGGAAATTCCGTTGGGCAATAGGTTAGAACTCGCCCTAGGTTCTGTGATTGGCGCAATCACGTTTAGCGGCTCGGTGATTGCGTTTGGCAAGCTCTCGGGCACCTACAAATTCCGCCTGTTTCAGGGCGCGCCGGTGCAGTTTGGCGGGCAGCACCAGCTGAACCTGGTGCTGGGCCTGATTCTGCTGGCCAATGTGATTGCCTTCACCGTCACCGGCAACCATGTCTTTTTTGCGATTGCCACGGCGCTGGCCTTTGTGATGGGTGTGCTCATCATCATTCCCATTGGCGGGGCCGACATGCCGGTGGTGGTGTCCATGCTCAACAGCTACTCCGGCTGGGCGGCGGCGGGCATTGGTTTCAGCTTGAACAACAGCATGCTGATCATTGCCGGTTCATTGGTGGGATCTTCGGGTGCGATCCTGAGCTACATCATGTGCAAGGCCATGAACCGCTCGTTTTTCAACGTGATTTTGGGCGGGTTCGGGGGCGAAGCGACAACTGCCGCAGCTGGTAGCGCCGTGCAGCGCAGCGTGAAAAGCGGCAGCGCCGACGATGCAGCGTTTGTGTTGGGCAATGCCGAGACGGTCGTCATCGTGCCCGGCTACGGCCTGGCCGTGGCCCGCGCCCAGCATGCGGTCAAAGAGCTGGCGGCCAAGCTCACTGAAAAAGGCATCACCGTGAAATACGCGATTCACCCGGTGGCCGGGCGCATGCCCGGCCACATGAACGTGCTGCTGGCCGAGGCCGAGGTGCCGTATGACCAGGTGTTCGAGATGGAAGACATCAACGGCGAGTTTGGCCAGGTTGATGTGGCGATTATTTTGGGTGCCAACGACGTGGTGAACCCCGCCGCACACGTGAAAGGCAGCGCGATTTACGGCATGCCCATTCTGGAAGCCTACAAAGCCAAAACCATCATCGTCAACAAGCGCTCGATGGCTGCTGGCTATGCGGGCCTGGACAACGAACTCTTTTACATGGACAAAACCATGATGGTGTTTGGCGATGCCAAGAAGGTGGTGGAAGATATGGGTAAAGCTATCGAGTAGCTTTGGGGTAAAGCCATCGAGTAAGCCCAACTGCCGGACGCGGAAATCGCAGAAGGCGCCCTCACCCCCCTCTCCCGCAAGCGGGAGAGGGAGGAAATCCTGTCTTGGCTCCCTCTCCCGCTTGCGGGAGAGGGTTGGGGTGAGGGTCGGTGCGGTCAGCTCAGCTTGTCTGAGGCATGCTGTTTGGATTCCAACGGCGCATTTGCGGCCATTTTCGCCCCTCCTCGTCGCCCATGGCACAGGCCATGGCCTCCTCAGTCGGGCCAAAACTGACTCGCAACTGCATCCGTTGTCTATCCAAACCCTATTGGAAATTCTGGGCTTAATCAGGATTTGTTTTGTTTCTCGCCGGATAGCCCACGTCCTGAATCGGGATCCGACCCCAAATGCTGATCCCGGCTCAGCGGCAACACTACAAAATTAATAGCTGTTTGAGCAGGCTTTACATGGGCGGCAGCCTGAAAACCTGCAAAACCGGGTTCGGAAATTCCGTTAGCGCCGCAGCAGCGCCCACAGCAGGGCCATCACCAGGGCCATGCAAAACACAAACTGGGTGAGCACCAGGCGCTCCAGGCGCTTGTTTTCCTTGGTCAGGCGAGCCCCGGCCTTTTTCATTTTGTGCATTTTGGTCAGCTGGTTTTTCAGCATCTGGCGCTCGCCCCGCGTGGCTTCCAGCAGCGCAAACAGGCTGGCCATCTGGGTTTCCTGTACCTGCTCGCTCACGGGAGCCGGTGCCGGTGGGGGCGGTGCCAGCGTCGCTTTTAAATTGGGCGTGGTTTGCTGCGACACGCGCAGCATCTCTTCAAAGCTGCCCGGCGTGGTGGTGCCGTAGAGCATTTCGGTGACGATTTGCGAATTGAAATCAGAATCTTCCAGCAGCAAATCCAGCGCAGACTGCGAGTCGGGCATGGCGTTGGCGCGCACTTCCTGGGGTGCTTGTAGCTGCACCAGGCCCAGGTTGAGCAACTCGGCCAGCAGAGACGTCACATCGCCAAACCCTTGCAGGGTTTCCTCATAAACCTGCACGGTCTGCCCGCCGTCAATGGACAAGAGCAGCAGCCGCAAGCGCCGGGGCAGTGAGCGCGGATCGCGCCGCACCACCGCTAGACCCCGCTCGGTTCGTGTGACCACTTGCAGCCGTCGGCTGAGCAGGTCGTCCTTCGTAATCGCAACCATGGGGCTTTGTGAAATCTTGATGAATACCAAAGACTAATGGCGCTGTGACATTTTGTACAGCCTGAATTAGTGAGCACAGGGTTTGCTGACCGTGTGGCGAAGGGGTATTCCAGGCATCAGAACAGCTCTTTGTGCTTATCTGGAAAGCGCGAGCAGCTATTATTTACATAGCACGATTCATTTGAATTGCAAAGACATCAAATTCTCATCGGGACCTGTCTAGAATATGCTGCAATGCAACAAAGTTGACCAATGAGTGCAGTTCAGCTGCCGGGGTCTACAACCTAAAGGGGGTCTCCTATGTCAACAAAGCAAAACAGTCCGGTGGCGTTCGCGTTAGGCGGGCTGGCCGGGGGAAATGGTTTTGGCGCGGGTTTTCTGGATGCGGCGCAGCAGCGCGGCATTCGGCCCACGGCGATTTCCTGCACCTCGGGAATGATCGTCTGGGCGGCCCGCTTTCTGGCAGGCGACAACCTGGCGGAGCGCTTTCGCAAAGAGGTCACGGCCACGCCGGCCGGTGTGGGCGTGCCGCCACCGGTGGCCTCGGCCTGGATGGGCGTGGCGGGCCTGCCCGGCGTGTTCCGCCCGGCCAACCTGGAGTACTGGCAGCGCTGGTTTCGCCCGCCCACCCAGCCCCTGGCGCAAGAGCTGGCCGACCGCATGTTGCCGGTGCAAACCGCGCTGCCAATCCGGCCCGATGCGTTCTACCAAGAAGTGGCCGACGCGCTGAACGCCAGCGAGGTGGCCGTGTTGTTCAACGCGTTTTGCCCGCCCTCGGGTTTTGAATTCCTGTTTTTGAACCCGGCTGCCATGCGCCTGCTGGGCCGCAGCCCCGGCCAGCGCCTGGGCAGCCAGGTGTTTCAGGCGGTTGACGCAGCTGCGGTGCGCGCTGCGCTGCACCTGTATGCCTACGGCCACGAGCAGCTGTACGACGGCCAGCATTTGATCGACGGTGCCTACCACCGCCAGTTCATTCTGGACGAGCTGTGCGAGTTGCCTGGCGATGCCAAACCGGCAGCACTGTGGCTGGTGCGCCCGCAAAACAGCCGCTGGCTGGACCCCATGCCCAGCAATTTTTTCGAGCAGCGCGACATGGAAACCGAAATCGCCATGAACAGCAGCTACGCCAGCCAGGTGCGCCGCATCGAGCTGATCAACCGCCTGCTCAAAAGCGGCCAGCTCACCTCGGACCGCTACAAACAGGTGGCCTTGCACCCGTTTGAGTTTGCGGGCAAACGCGGCTACTTCGACTATTTCAACGAAAGCCAGGCCGTGTTTGACCGTGGACGGCAAGACGCGCTGGCGGTGCTGGGCTGATACCCCAAAAACCATTTTTTTAACCTGAGGAGATTGACTGTGACTGCGTTTTCCACCCGCCGAGCTGCCTTGACCACCCTGGCCGCTGCGATCAGCCTGTCCGCCTGGGCGCAACCGGCCAGCACCGGCCCTATCGTCATTGGCATTTCCCGGCCCTACACCGGCGCGCTCAAGGGCGTGGCGGCTGGCTATGTTGAAGCCTTCAAGGCGGCGATGGACGCCGTCAACGCCCAGGGCGGCATCAATGGCAGCAAGATAGAGCTCGTGGAAAAAGACGATGAAGGCGTGCCCGCCAACACCGAAAAACAGGTGCGCGCGCTGGCCGACGATGCGCGTGTGGTGGCCCTGGTGGGTGTGGCGGGCACCGGCAATGTGCTGGCCGCTTACCCGGTGCTGGAAGCGGCCAAGTTGCCGCTGATTGGCCCGTTCAGCGGTGCCGTGGCGCTGCGTGACATGGCCACCCGCAAAATGATTTTTCATGTGCGCGCCAGCTACGACGACGAGCTGGACGGCATTGCCAAAAACATGGCCGAGCGCGCGCCCACCGGCAAGGTGGTGGTGCTATACCAGGACGATGCCTTTGGCGCGGGCGCGCTGGCTTCGTTTAACAAGCAGGTCGCGGCCAAGGGCCCCAAGCTCACCGTGTCGGCCATCAAGTTTGACCGCACCAGCGGCGTGCTGGCCGAGCCCACGCTGGCCCAGGTGGCGCTGCGCCAGTCCAATGCCGTGCTGCTGATTGGCGCGCCCAAAGCCATCGGCATGCTGCTCAAAACCGTGCGCACCGAAAGCCAGACGACCCATGCCTACACCTTGTCGGTGGTTGACGCGCTGGCGCTGGTGAAAGATGTGGGCGCGCCGGTAGCCAAGGGCCTGCTGATCACCCAGGTCATGCCCAACCCGCGCAAGGGGGCCATGAAACTGGTGCGCGACTACCGCGCCCTGATGGAGTCCACCAATCAGCCCTTGAGCTATGCCGGCCTGGAGGGTTACCTCACGGCGCGCGTGTTGTTTGAAGCCCTGGGCCGCGTCAAAGGCGCGGCCAGCCGCGACAAACTCATGACCGCGCTGGAAGATGGGGGCCGGCTCGATGTGGCCGGTTTTCCGATCAGCTTCAGCCGCAAAAGCCACGAGGGCTCGCGCTTTGTCGATATGTCGCTGGTCTCGGCTTCAGGCTCCATCATCGATTGACGTGTATGGCCCGCATCGCCATCGTCAGCGCCCTGCACGACGAGCTGTCGGCTGTGTTGGAGCTATTTCCAGACGAGCAGAAAACGCAGGTGGCCGGGCGCGACTTCTGGCTGGGCGATCTGCATGGCCATGAGGTGGTGGCCGTGCTCAGCCGCGTCGGCAAAGTGGCCGCAGCCACCACCGCCACCGTGCTGATCGAGCGCTTTGGTGTGCAGCAGGTGCTGTTCACCGGTGTGGCCGGTGGGCTACATGCCGCCGTGCGGGTGGGCGACCTGGTGGTGGCGCGCGCGTTTGTGCAGCACGACCTGGATGCCTCGCCGATTTTTCCGCGCTACGAGGTGCCGCTGACCGGTATCAGCCGCTTTCCCACCGACGCCCGCCTGAGCGATGCGCTGGCCCAGGCGGCAGAGCATGTGTTGAGCCATCTTGCCGCCACGCTGGGCGCGCAAGTCATTGAGCGCTACGACTTGCAAAACGCTGGCCTGCACCAGGGCCTGGTGGCCAGCGGCGACCGTTTCGTCTCCAGCCAGGCAGAAAGCCAGGCCTTGCGGCTGGCACTGCCCGACGCGCTGGCAGTCGAAATGGAAGGCGCAGCCGTCGCCCAGGTCTGTCACGACTACGGCGTGCCGTTCGCCGCCATGCGCACCATTTCAGACCGCGCCGACGACAACGCCCATGTGGACTTCCCCCGCTTCACAGCGCAGGTGGCCGCCCGCTACGGCGCTGCGGTGGTCGCACACTGGCTACA
This sequence comes from Comamonadaceae bacterium, assembly GCA_013297875.1. Taxonomy (GTDB): domain Bacteria; phylum Pseudomonadota; class Gammaproteobacteria; order Burkholderiales; family Burkholderiaceae_C; genus JAAFIW01. The sequence goes on from JAAFIW010000003.1 coordinate 161,666, forward strand.
AGCACTATCAAAATAATAGCTGCTTGAGCAGTATTTACCTGGGCAGAACGCCGATTTGGCTTGAAACTGCCCCGGTTTAGAACCAGAAATTGCCTGGCAGCGCGTCACCCGGTTTTTTGATCGGTGACTGCGATGCTGCCGTTGGCCAGCCATCGGCAGGTGTCCTTGATGCACTGAACCGGTTCGCTCTGTACAAAGGCTTGTAGCCTATTTCACCCCAAACACCCCCGCCCCGTTCTCCCAGCCCACCTTGCGCGCCACGTCAGCGGGCAGCTCGCCTAGCCATTGGCGGTAGGTTTTCATCAGCTCTTCGTAGTATTGCCAGCGCTGGTTCACCCAGGTGTCTGAGCCGATCAGAAAGCGGGTGGGGTGTTTGAGGATGAGGGCGCGCCATTCGGGGCACAAAGTAACGCCCCCACGCTCACGCACTGTGTGTCGTTCGCTGCCCCCAAGCGGGGAAGGGCCCCCGCTGCCGCGGGTTCCGGGGGCGCGACCGCCTTGGGGCGGCCCGCCGTCGGTTATTTGGCTCTCGCAGGTCAAACCGGGGCGATACGACAGCTCGCCCATCAAATTCGGGTAGCGGGTCAGCAACTCGTCCACCCGCGCCACCGACGCGCCGCCGATGCCGGTGTGGGCCCAGATCAGGCGGAGTTTTTGGCCTTTGCTGGGGGTGTGGGCCATGAGCAGGTCGATGGCGGTGTCGTCGACGTGGGCGAGCACGGCCAGGGACTTTTCTTCGGCGTAGACCATGAGCTTTTTGGCGACCGGGCCGTTGGCATTGGCGCTGTCGTACAGGTGAAATTCGCCGATGCCGCGAAAGTCCACGCGTTTGGCGGCAATGGTGGCGCCGCGGGCGTGCTCGGTGACCACCATGTCGTAGATGGTGTCGTCTTTGAACCAGGTGTCGTAGTCGGCGCGGTTGCGGTACAGGCGGATGAACGGTATGACGGCCAGGTCTTTGGCCGAAATGGTTCCGGTTCCTCCGGTCGCCAGGCCACCGCTGTTGTAGGCGGCGGCTACCAGGGCTTTGGTGCCGTCGTTGGGGCGGCTGTTGGCCACGATGGCTTTCACGCCGCTGCGCTGCATGCGGGCCAGCACGTCAGCCACCGGGTGGGGGCCAGTGGTGCCGTTGAATGCCTCGTCGTTGTAATGCAGGTGGGCGTCGAACAGGGGGCCGGTGTAGTCAGCGGCTTGTCCAGCAGTGCATAGAAATGCTATTGAAATAATAGCTGTCTGAGCAATATTCATAAGGGCTGTTGGCTCAAAACGCTTAAAAACGGGCTGCACAAGCACCTCCACCCAAATGTGGCCTGTTCAGGCCAGGTGCTCAGCAAAAAACGCGAGGCTGCGCTCGCGGGCAGCAGTAGCGGCGGCTTCGTTGTAGGAGCCGCGGGCGTCGCAGTTGAAGCCGTGGTTGGCGGGGTAGATGTGGACTTGCACGTCGGGTTGCGCGGTTTTGAAAGCCTCCACGCCGTCTAGCGGAATGTAGGCGTCCTGGTCGCCGAAGTGGCTGAGCACGGGGCAGGTGGGTTCAAGCGCGTGCTCGGCGGTCATGCCGCCGCCGTAGTAGGTCACGGCGGCTGACAGGCCGTCCAGCTCGCAGGCGGCGCGCCAGCTGAGCAGGCCGCCCCAGCAGTAGCCCACGATGCCGACCTTGCCGCCGTCGGTTTCGTCGTCGGCGTAGTCGATGGCGGCTTGAATGTCGTCCAGCAGCGCGTTAGCGTGTTTCTCGGCGGCGGCTTTCAGCTCGAAACCGGCTTTCATGTCAGCTTCGGTGTAGCCCAGCACCATATCGGGCTTGGTGCGGGCAAAGGTGCTGGGGGCAATGGCCAGGTAGCCGGCTGCGGCGTAGCCGTCGGCCACCGACTGGATGTGCGGGTTCACGCCAAAAATTTCCTGCAGCACGACCACGGCAGCCTGCGGCTTGCCAGCCGGGCGCGCGACGTAAGCAGCGAATTCAAAACCGTCGTCAGACGTGAGGGTGACAAATTGGCCCATGGTGAAAGCTCCAGAAAAATAAAGGGGTTGAATCAGGACTCAGGCTGAAGGTCAAGCAGCTTGAGCTCCAGCAAGTCCAGCCTATCTTGCCCCCAGAATATTTCAGCTTCCACCACATAGCTGGGCGCGCCAAACACCTGTGCGGCAATGGCGGCCTGGGTGTACTCGTCGTAGCGGGTTTGCACCGAGCTGTTGCGCGACTGGGCCAGGCGGCCGGGGCGCAGGCCGCATTCGGTGATCAGCTCGGCCAGCACCGCCGTGTCGGCAATGTTGCGCTCTTGTGCCCACACCGCCGCCAGCACGGCACCGGTGAGCTTGAGAGCGGCTTCGCTGCCGTCGTACTGGTCGATGGCAATGATCAGGCGGGCTGCATCGTCGCCGGCCACCGGGAAAAACTTCGGTTTCACGTTCAGCGGCAAACCCAAGTACTTGCTCCAGCGCGCCAGCTCCACCAGGCGGTAGGCCAGGCGCTGCGCAGGCCGCTGGCTTAAGGGCAGGCCGCCAGAGACGGGGAACACCTTGCCGCCCAGGTCAATCGGCATCACCTTCACTGCCGCACGGCGCTCTTTGGCTATGTTGGCAAAGCGGGCGTGGCCTAGATACGTCCAGGGGCTTTGGGGGGCAAAGTAGTAGTCAACGCTAATGGTCATGCGGGAAATCTCCGGTTTATTGCGAGCAGTGCTGTAATTGGAAAGACACAGAAAAACACACGAGGAACATTGTGAACATATCAAAACAGCCGGTGGTGTTGATAACGGGGGCCAGCCGGGGCATTGGTGCGGCCACCGCAACGCTGGCCGCGCAACAAGGCTGGGCGGTGGTCGTCAATTACGCCAGCAACGCCCGCGCGGCCGATGCCGTGGTGCAGCAGATTCAAGCGGCGGGCGGCACCGCGCTGGCCCTGCAGGCCGACGTGGCCGACGAGGCGCAGGTGCTGGCCATGTTTGCGCAGATGGATGCGCACTTTGGCCGCCTGGACGGCCTGGTGAACAACGCCGGCGTGGTGGACGCGCAAGCCCGGGTCGAGGAAATGACGGTGGCGCGCATTCGCCGTATGTTTGACGTGAATGTGATCGGCAGCTTTGTGTGTGCCCGCGAGGCGGTGCGCCGCATGAGCACGCGCCCTGGGGTGAACCCGCATGGCGCGCCAGGCCGGGGCGGCGTGATCGTGAATGTGTCCAGCGCCGCCGCGCGCCTGGGCTCGCCGGGCCAGTATGTGGACTACGCGGCGGCCAAGGGTGCGATTGACAGCTTCACCATCGGCCTGGCCAAAGAAGTGGCCGCCGAGGGCATACGGGTGAATGCGGTGCGCCCGGGTTTGATTGAGACCGACATTCACGCCTCCGGCGGCCTGCCCGACCGCGTGGCGCAGCTGGCCCACCTGGTGCCCATGCAACGCGGCGGCACGGCAGACGAAGTGGCGCAGTCCATCGTGTGGCTGCTGTCGCCTGCAGCCAGCTACGTCACCATGGCGCTGCTCGACGTGTCGGGCGGGAGATAGGCCATGGACTTCAAACCCCTCATCACCCTGCTGGCCATCGTGAACCCGCTGGCCATCGTGCCGTTTTTCATTCACTACACGCAGGGTTTTTCGCCCGAGCAGCGGCGGCGCACCATCTACACATCGGCCTTCACCGCGTTTGTGGTGATTGCCGTCAGCGCCTTGCTGGGCCTGAACATTCTGGAGTTTTTCGGCATTTCGCTGGCCAGCTTTCAGGTGGGCGGCGGCATGCTGCTGTTGATGAGTTCGCTCAACATGCTCAACGCCCAGCCCGCCGAAGCCAAGCCCAGCAGCCACGAGCTGCAAGACGGCGCTGAAAAAGCCGCCATGGGTGCCAGCATTGCCGTGGTGCCGCTGACCATTCCGCTGCTCACTGGCCCGGCCACCATGTCCACCGTGGTGATTTACGCCGAGCGCGCCACCGACGCCTGGCAACTGGCCGCCCTGGTGGCCTACGGCGCCGTGATCGCCGTGGCCACCGCGCTGTGCTTTGCACTGGCCCAGCCCATTGCGCGGGTGCTGGGTAAAACCGGTATCAACGTGATGACGCGGCTGATGGGATTGATTCTGGCGGCCTTGGCGGTAGAGGTGATGGCCGACGGGCTGCTCAAGCTGTTTCCGGTGCTGGGCAATCACCTGCGATAGCGCCAACAAACGCTACAAATATAGTAGCTGCTTGAGCAGTATTTACATGGGCTGGTAGCTGATTTCATGCGAAAAAAGCATGTGGTAACTACGGTCTGGCAGGCACCACTGCACCCTACAATCTGGCGCACTTTGACAGGCTTGCCGCTGGCCGCACACGCGCTGGGGTTTGCACAGGAGACCACTGATGACCGATACCAAAACCATGTCGCCCGACGAAAAACGCGTCGCCAAAATGGAAGAGTTGCGCCGCGCCGCGCTCGAATACCACGAGTTCCCCACCCCCGGCAAACTGGCCATTGCGGCCACCAAGCAGCTGGTCAACCAGCACGACCTGGCGCTGGCCTATTCGCCCGGCGTGGCCGCGCCCTGCGAAGAAATCGTCAAAGACCCCAACAACGCCTTCAAGTACACCAGCCGCGGCAACCTGGTGGCTGTTATCACCAATGGCACGGCGGTGCTGGGCCTGGGCGACATTGGCCCGCTGGCGGCCAAGCCAGTGATGGAGGGCAAGGCGGTTTTGTTCAAGAAATTTGCTGGCATTGACGTGTTTGACATCGAGATCAATGAAAAGCACGACCTGGACAAGCTGGTCGACATCATTGCCGCGCTGGAGCCCACCTTCGGCGGCATCAACCTGGAAGACATCAAGGCGCCCGACTGTTTTTATGTGGAGCGCAAGCTGCGCGACCGCATGAAAATTCCGGTGTTTCACGACGATCAGCACGGCACGGCCATCGTGGTGGGCGCGGCCATCATCAACGGGCTGGCCGTGGTGGGCAAAGACATCAAACAGGTCAAGCTGGTCACCTCTGGCGCGGGCGCTGCCGCGCTGGCTTGTCTGGGTTTGCTGGTCAAGCTGGGCCTGCCGCGCGAAAACATCTGGGCCACCGACCTGGCCGGTGTGGTTTATGAAGGCCGCACCGAGTTGATGGACGAAGACAAGATTGCGTTTGCGCAAAAGACCGATGCGCGCACCCTGGCCGATGTGATGGTGGGTGCTGACGTGTTTTTGGGCCTGTCGGCTGGCGGTGTGCTCAAGCCCGCGATGGTGAAAACCATGGCGGCCAACCCGCTCATTCTGGCGCTGGCCAACCCCAACCCGGAAATATTGCCGGAAGAAGCCAAGGCCGTGCGGCCCGACGCGATTTTGGCCACTGGTCGCACCGACTATGTGAACCAGGTCAACAACGTCCTGTGCTTTCCCTACATCTTTCGCGGCGCGCTGGATTCCGGTGCCACCACCATCACGGTGGAGATGGAAATTGCAGCGGTGTATGCGATTGCCGAGCTGGCCCGAGCCGAGCAAAGCGAGGTGGTGGCTGCCGCCTATGTCGGCGAGCAACTGGCCTTTGGCCCTGAGTACCTGATACCCAAGCCGTTTGACCCGCGCCTGATGATGAAAATCGCGCCCGCCGTGGCCAAGGCGGCTGCCGACAGTGGCGTGGCGCTGCGCCCCGTGACCGATCTGGATGCCTACCGCGAGCGGCTGCAAAGCTTTGTGTATGCCTCGGGCACGACCATGAAGCCGATTTACACCGCAGCCAAAAACGCCTTGAAAAAGCGCGTGGCCTATGCCGAGGGCGAAGAAGAACGCGTGCTGCGCGCCGCGCAAATTGTGGTGGACGAAGGTCTGGCACGCCCCACGCTGATCGGTCGGCCCGCCATCATTGCCCAGCGCATTGAAAAGTTTGGCCTGCGCCTGAAAGAAGAGCTGGACTACGACGTGGTGAACGTCGAGCAAGACCACCGCTACCGCGATTTCTGGCAGACCTACCACCGCATGGCCGAGCGCAAGGGCGTGACCGTGCAGGCCGCCAAAATCGAAATGCGCCGCCGCCTGACCCTGATTGGTGCCATGTTGGTGCACAAAGGCGATGTGGACGGCATGATTTGCGGCACCTGGGGCACCACGGCCCTGCACCTGCACTACATCGACCAGGTGATTGGCAAACGCGCCGGCGGCAGCCCCAGCACGCCGCAAGATGTGCAGATCTACGCCTGCATGAACGGCCTGCTGCTGCCGGGTCGACAGGTGTTTTTAGTCGACACGCATGTGAACTATGACCCCACAGCCGAAGAATTAACCGAAATCACCGTGATGGCCGCCGAGGAGATGATGCGCTTCGGCATCAAACCCAAAGCCGCCCTGCTGTCGCACAGCAATTTTGGCCAGAGCAACCAGCCCAGCGCCATCAAAATGCGCGCCACCCTGGCCCTGCTGCAAACCCAGGCCCCGTGGCTGGAAGTGGACGGTGAAATGCACGGCGACATTGCACTGGACGGCGCAGCCCGCCAGCTGATGATGCCCCATGGCACCCTGGCAGGCGACGCCAATCTACTGGTGTTTCCCAACATCGATGCTGCAAACATTTCTTACAACCTGCTCAAGACCGCAGCGGGCGGCAACATCGCCATCGGCCCCGTGCTGCTGGGCGCGGCCAAACCGGTGCATATCCTGACAGCCAGCACCACTGTGCGACGCATTGTGAATATGACAGCACTGACGGTGGCGGACGCCAACGCCATTCGGTGAAGACTTGGTAAACAGCGGGCGCTAACTTGCTTTTGAGTTGACGTCAGCAAAGCCCCTGTTCTCCTTGCTTAAATTTTGTGCATTGACTTGCCTTTTTTCAGCGCTTGGTGCACACTCGCGCCTTCCGATTTTTGGGGGTTTACCCGATACAACTGCTTCAGTTGGCATCGTTGACCTCTGACCAATCCCCCCTGATTTTTGTGTAAGCATTTTGGAAAAGTCTCAGGCCATGGCGCGCGTTCTTGCTGTTTTTGTCCGCTGTTTGCTGCTGGCCATGCTGTGCCTGGGCTCAACTGCGCACGCAAGAGCCGCATTGCCCGACGAAGCGCGCAGTACTGTGGCCTTGGCCCAGTTGCCGGCGCAGGCCCGCGAAACCTATGCCCTGATCAGCCAGGGCGGCCCATTTCCTTATGACAAAGACGGCACCGTCTTTGGTAACCGCGAGCGCTTGTTGCCCAAGCACCCGCGTGGTCACTACCGGGAATACACCGTGAAAACCCCAGGCTCGCGTGATCGCGGTGCCCGGCGTATTGTGTGTGGTGGCCCGGCCAAGACCCCGCAGGTCTGTTACTACACGGCAGACCATTACGCGAGTTTTCGCCAGATTGCCCCATGAAAAAGTGTTTTCTTCTGCGTTGCAAGGCGTTGAAGCCGAGACAAAACCAGTTTTTTGACTATAGAAAGAGAAACGGAGATGGACATGCCACTTCGTAGCGTACGACCCAACATCGTGCAATCGATTCGCGCCTTCAGGGTGCAAGACTTGCAGGAGGCGGCCCAATCCTTGGGTCAGCACTTCCTGTATGCCAATCTTTCCAGCGCACAGGCCAAACAGGATGTGCTGGATTTGATTGCCCAACAATTTACCTTTCCAGCGCATTTCGGCAAAAACTTCGACGCGCTGTACGACTGCATGACCGACTCGGTGCACAAGTCTGGCCCACAGCCGGGTTTTATTGTCGTGTTGGAGCAGATTCCGGCCAATCTGAAGTTTGACAAAGAGGCACGCGAGCAGTTGTTGGACATCTTCCGGGATGCCGCAGATTACTGGGGGGAGCGAAAAATACCGTTTCGCTGCTTCTATTCTTTTCTGTAGCCCGTTCTGCATCCACCAGCCAAGCAGAACGGGCGAACGAGGCCAACGGCGTCGCGCCTACCGGTATTGCCTTGAGCGCCGACGAGGGCGAAAAAATGCCCACCGACAAGTTGATAGACGTCTCGCCCCTGGCGCTGCGCATGAGCAGCCCGTTTAACGCGGGGTATTGGCTGGCAGCCGCTTGATGACGGGATGACTTCGCCGCTGCGCGGCGTTGATGACAGATGACGTTTGCGAGGGCTGAGCCCGTCATGGCGCGCCAGCGCCGTCATCCACGCGCAGCGAAGTCATGGGCGCGCCAGCGCCGTCATCTTTATCGCCAGTGCCACATATTCAGCCACGGGCACTTCTTCGGCCCGGCGCTGCGCGTCAAACGGCTCGGCATGTTGACGTTCTTCCAGCCACCGGCCCAGCGTGTGCCGCAAAATTTTGCGGCGCTGGCTAAAGGCAACCTGCACGATCTCTGACAGCAGCCGGGCATCGACTTGCGGCGGTTGGGCCAGCGGCACCATGCGTACCACCGAGCTGTCCACGCGGGGCGGCGGATCAAACGATTCGGGGGGAACGTGCAGCACATGCTCCATCGCGTAGCGCCATTGCAGCATCACGCTCAGGCGGCTGTAGTCGGCGGTAGCGGGCTGGGCCAGCATGCGGTCCACCACCTCTTTTTGCAGCATGAAGTGCTGGTCTTGAATCTGGGCGGCAAACGGCAGCAGGTGAAACAGAATGGGGGTAGAGATGTTGTAAGGCAGGTTGCCCACCACCCGCAGCAAGCCGGAATTTGCTATTAAATCAGTAGCTTTTTGAGCAGTGTTTACATGGGCGAAATCCACTTTTAATACATCCGCCTGAATCACCGTGAGCTGTGGATGCTCACGCAACCGCGCTGCCAGGTCGCGGTCCAATTCGATCACCGTCAGATGCCCCAGGCGTTCGACCAGCGGCTGCGTCAACGCGGCCAGACCGGGGCCGATTTCCACCATGTGCTGGCCCGGCTGGGGCGCAATGGCCGCCACGATCGCATCGATGATGCCGCCATCGGCCAGAAAATGCTGGCCAAAGCGCTTGCGCGCCATGTGTTTCATCGCGCTGGACCCCTCGCAGGCTTATTCGGGTTGCGCACGAAACTCCACGAATGCACGGCCACGCACCTCTTGCGCCCAGCTCACGTAGGCCTCTTCGAGTTTTTTCTCGCGTACCAGGCCGCGCACCAGCTCGCGTTGCTCGCGCGGGCTCAAGGTGGTCTGGCGGCGCTCCTGCACCTCGATCAGGTGCACACCAAAACGCGAGACCAGCGGCTCGCCAATCTGCCCAGGGTTCAGGTTGTTCATCAGCTCTTCAAACTCGGGCACAAACTGGCCTGGGTTGGCCCAGCCCAAATCGCCGCCACTGGCCGCGCTGCCGTCTTGCGAATGCTCGCGGGCCAGTGCCGCAAAGTCGGCCTGCCTGGCCTGGATGCGGCGCTTGTAGTCGGCCAGACGCGCCAGTGCGGCAGACTGCGACAACTGTGGCCCTGTGCGCAACAGGATGTGCCGGGCACGGGTTTGCGTCACGCTCATGCCGGGCATACCAGCCTGGCGCTTTTCCAGCACCTTGAGAATGTGAAAACCCGCGCCCGTGCGCACCAGCGCGCTGATGCCACCTTCGCGCAAACTGGCCGTGGCCTGGACAAAGGCGGGCGGATACCGGTCGGCTGTGCGAAGGCCAAACTGGCCACCCGAGGCAGCGTTTGTTCCCTCGGAAGTTTCACGCGCTAGCTTGGCGAAGTCTTCGCCTGACACGGCGCGGGCCAGCACCTGCTGGGCACGGGTTTGAATCGCGGCCACCTGGGCTGCCGTGGCGTTTTCGGGCACCGCCAGCAACACGTGGGCCAGGTTGATCTCGATGTTTTCCAGATCGGAGCTTTCCTGCTGTTCACGCAGAAACTGATCGATCTCCACCTCGCTGACGCGCACCCGGCTGTCCAGCTCACGCTCGCGCAAGCGCGTCAGCAGAATCTGATTGCGCAACTCATCGCGAAACTGCCCTACGCCCACGCCGTCGGCCAGCAGTTGTCGGCGCATTTGCAGTACGTCCAGCTGGTTTTGCCGGGCGACGGAGCGCTCGGCTTCATCGACCATGCTGTCGTCGGCCCGCACGCCGGTATCGCGGGCCAGTTGCAGCTGGGCACGCTCGCCAATCAGGCGCTCCAGCACCTGCGTGGCCAGCTCGGTGCGGGGCGGCAGGGGTGAGCCCTGGGCGGCCAATTGCTGCTCGGCGCGCACCAGGCGGGCGCGCACCTCGTTGTTGGTAATAGGCTCAGAGTTGACCACGGCCACAATGAAATCGGCCGAGCGTGGTGTGGTGTCCACCGCGCGTGGCAAGGTCACGGCAGGGGCACGGCTGCCACCCAACTGGGGCGTGGCACGCAACTGGGCTTGCGCAGCCAGGGGCAACAGCGCTGCGCAAACCAGAGATAAAGCGGCAACGGGGTAAAACTTGTGCATGGGGCAGACCTGGGTCAAAAATATGTCGAATCAAAAAGCGGCTAATCAAACTGCGTGAACCGGCTGGGCGTGGTGGTTTTTTCCCGCAGGTACTGGTAGCGAGGAATATTGTCGCGCAGGGTGCGCAGCGGGTTGGTGCCCAGGCGGGTGAAGCCGACAAACTCCAGCTGGAACAGCACGCGCTTGTTTGAGGTAGCCGCGCCGGCGGTGGTGGTGCCGCTGGCCAGCCGCTCCAGCACGATGCGGCCCAGCCAGCAGCCGGCGTCGTATTCCAGGCCAATCACGGTATCCACCAGCTTCTTTTCTTTCAGGCTCATGTTCAGCCGCCCCACGCTGTACCAGCGCCCTTCGCCCTGGCCTTGGCCCGCACCCAGCTCTTGCCCCCGGTCACCCCAGATGTCGTTCAGTGGCCATTGCCAGCCAATGTCCAGCTGTTCGCTGACGCCTTGCTGGCGGCGGTAGGCGGCGCTGACGACGCGGTAGTTGCCAGGGCTGTAGCGGCCACTGATCACGGTGCGCACCGAGCTTTTGGTTTCCTGGTTGTATTGCACCGTGGCATCGGCACTCCAGCGCGGGTCCCAGGCCAGGCCCGCACCCAGCAGCACATCGCTGACGCCTTTTTTCTCCGGCACGCCACCGGGCAGCGTGACGCGCTGGTCGGCAAAGCGCAGGCGTTGGGCAATATCAAAGCGCGCCACCTGCACACCGGTGGGCAGCAAAAAGCGCGAGGTCAGGCCCAGGGTCAGCAGGTTGTTGTCCGAGATGCGATCCTGGCCACCAAAGGCGTTTTCGGTGTAGACGGTGGCGAAGTTGAAGTCGTTGGCCGCCGAGTCGTAATTGGGCAGCAGGCTCTGGTCGCGATACGGTGTGCGGGTGTAGAAGGCGCGCGGCTCCAGGGTTTGCAGCAGGTCGGTGCCAAACCAGCGCGTATCGCGCTCAAAAATCAGTCCGGAGTCCACGCTGAAGGTGGGCAGCGAGCGGCTGGCTGAGTCGGCACCGTTGGCCAGCGGGGTCTCAAACTGGTAGCGCGTGCTGTTCAGTTGCAACTTGGGCACTACAAACCAACCGGGGTTGCGCCAGGGGTAGCTGACCTGGGCCTGCGCAAAGCTGCGCCGGGCATTGGGTTGGCCGGTGAGCACGCGGTCTGAGCGAAAGCGGGTGGAGTCCAGGTCGGCCTGCACTTCAAAACCGGCCACGTTGGGGTTCAGGTAGCGCCCGGCCAGCTGGGGGCTGCGGTCATACGGCGGCAGGATGGGCGAGGTCACGTCTTGCAGGGTTTGCCACTTCAGGCTGCGCAGGCTGGCCGAGTAGTTGCCTTGAGCCCACGACAGCTTCATGTCGTTGGCCAGCAGCCGCTGGGTGAGAGACGTGCCGCTGCGGGCAAAGTCGCGCCAGTAGTTGTCGTCGCTCACGCGGTTCAGGTTCAGGTTCAAGCCCAGTGCACCCACACCCGGCAGGCCGGTCTGCAGCAAGGCGTCGTGCACCACCGAGGCGCTCCAGCGCGACCGGTCACGCAGCTTGTCGCTGGGCATGTAGTTCAAACGGGTCTGGCCGCGGTAGTCGTTTTCCAGGTAGCGAAACTCGCCCCCCAGGTCCACGCCGCGCTTGGTCAACCAGGCCGGAAAAAATGTGGCGTCGCGGTTGGGCGCAATGTCCCAGTAGTAGGGCTGGGTGATCTCCACGCCGTTGATGTTGTCCACGCCAATGGTGGGCGGCAAAAAGCCCGATTTACGTTTGTCGGTCAGTGGAAAACTCATGCTGGGCACGACCAACAGGGGTACATCCATGAAGCTCAAGACCGCGTTGGTCGCCTGGCCCACCTCTTCTTCGGCGTCAATGCGCACGCTGGTGGCGCGCAGCATCCAGTCGGGCAGCCAGCTGGGGCCGGGTTTGCGCTTGCAGGTGGTGTAGGTGGCGTTGCGCAGGGTGGCGCGCTTGTCGTCCACAAAGTCTGCACGGTCGGCGCTGCCGTGCGCGCTGTTTTTCAGCAATTGGTAGCTGGGCTGCAGGAAAAACCCCTCGAAGCTATCGACCTTGATCTCCAGCTGAGGGCCTTCAAACACGTCACCCGCACGGTTGATGCGCACGGCTCCGTTGGCACGCACCCGATCGTCGGGCTGGTAGTACTCGATGCGGTCGGCGCGGATCACGGTGTCGCCCCGGCGCAGCTCCACATCGCCTTGCAACACGGTTTCCAGGTCGGGCCGCCCGGTGGCGCTGTCGCTGGTGGTGAAGGTGGGCAGGCTGGCGCGCTCGCCATCGGGCACCACGGGCCGCATTTGCAGGCTGGGAATGAGGCGCAAGGCGTCGGGTGGCGGGGTTTGGCCGCTTGGGGTTGGCTCAGAAACGATCTGCGCATGCGCCAGTTGGCCAGTCAGCACCAGCACCACGGCGGCAACCGGATGGAGGTGAAAGCGGCTGCCTGGGGAATGAGGTAGATGGAAAGCGGATCGTGTCACGGTGCGGTGGCTCGGGGCGGGCGGGTCTTACCGATGTGCCCGTTCGTACAATTGATTATCCATGACCCCACACACCGAACCGACTGCCCAAGCTGGTGCAGCCCAGGCCATCAGCTGGCCCGATGCCGCGCGACAGGCCGCGTTTACCCACTGGCTGGCCACCATCAGTGGCCCGCAGGCCCTGCTGCCTGCCAGCGTGCGCAGTGCCTCTGCCGATGCCAGCTTTCGCCGCTACTTTCGCGTAGACCGTGCCGACGGTGGCAGCCGCATCGTCATGGACGCGCCGCCCGCGCTGGAAGACTGCAAACCGTTTGTGAAAGTCGCTGGCCTGATGCGCCAGGCCGGCTTGCAGGTGCCCGACATCCTGGCCTGGGATGAGGCCCAGGGCTTCATGCTGTTGAGCGACGTGGGCCAGCACACCCTGATGCAGGTGCTGCAACCGGATCAGCCGCAGGCCAATCAGGCGCTGTTTCTGCAAGCCGTTGATGAATTGGTGCGCTGGCAGCTCGCATCGCAACCGGGCGTGCTGCCGCCCTACGACGCAGCGCTGCTCAAGCGCGAACTGGCCTTGTTCCCCGACTGGTACATCGCACGCCACCGGAGGTTTGTGCCCAACGCCAAGCAGCAAGGCATTCTGGACAGCGCCCTGCAACTGATCGTCTCGCGCAACCTGGCCGCGCCCAGCGTGTACGTGCACCGCGACTTCATGCCCCGGAATTTGATGGTTCCCACGCTTGTCGCTGCGCGTGCTGCGCTGCCCCCCGAGGGGGAGCGGCCTAGCTTGGGGCGGCCCGGCGCGTCGGCCATCATTCCCACGGGCGAGCAAACCCGCTTGTCCATCCTGGACTTCCAGGATGCCGTCTACGGCCCCATCACCTACGACATCGCCAGCCTGATGCGCGATGCCTTCATCAGCTGGGATGAGGAATTTGTGCTGGATATCACCGTTCGCTACTGGCAGCGCGCCCAGAAAGCCGGGCTGCCGGTCGATGCCGACTTTGGCGATTTTTACCGCGCGGTGGAGTGGATGGGCTTGCAGCGCCACCTGAAAGTGGCCGGCATTTTTGCCCGCATCACTTTGCGCGACGGCAAACCCAAGTACCTGGCCGACGCACCACGCTTCATCGGCTACATCCGCGCCACCTGCAACCGCTACCGCGAGCTGGGGCCGCTGCTACAGGTGATTGACGAGATCGAGGGCCTGCAAGCGGCCACGGGTTATGCGTTTGGCCGCGTATGAGGGCACTTAGGGCACTTTCAGGTCACCCGCCCTTGTCAATACTGCTCAGACAGCTATTTATTTAATAGCAACATAAAACAAACCATGCCCCGCTTTCACTGCCCCACGCCGCTTCATGAGGGCTTGAGTCTGGATCTACCCACCAGCGCCGCCCGCCATGTGCAGGTGCTGCGCCTACAGCCGGGCAGCGCCATCACCCTGTTCAACGGCGAGGGTGGTGAGTTTGAAGCGGTGATTGAAAAAATGGGCCGCAGCGACGTGCGCGCGGTGGTGGGCGCGCACGACCCGGTGGAGCGCGAAGCAGCTCGCGCGGTGCACCTGCTGGTGGGCATGCCCACCAATGAGCGCATGGACTGGTTGGTGGAAAAAGCCACCGAACTGGGTGCGGCCAGCATCACGCCGCTGGTCACCGAGCGCACCGTGCTCAAGCTGTCTGGCGAACGGGCCGAGAAAAAACGCGCCCACTGGCAAGCCATTGCGGTAGCCGCCTGTGAGCAATGCGGGCGCAACCGGGTGCCGGTGTTGCATGCGGTGCAGACTTTTGGTGCCGGGCTGGCTGCGACCACCCCGCAGCGGTGGGTGCTCAGCCTGAGCCCGCAGGCGCAAAGCCTTGACCACTTGCTCACGGCAAACTCGCCCACGGGCGTCACCCTGCTGTCGGGCCCTGAAGGCGGCCTGAGCGCTGCCGAAGAAACCCAGGCCCTGGCGCAGGGCTATGCTGCACTGTCGCTGGGCAGGCGCACCCTGCGCGCCGAAACCGCACCCCTGGCTGCGTTGGCAGCGATTGATTGTTTACTATGAAATGAATAGCTGCTTGAGCAGTATTGACATGGGCTAGTGCCCAATTTGACTTTAAAAGGTAAAAGGGCTACCGATGAACCGAAACCTCTGGCTCTTGGCCCTTTGTCAGGGCCTGTTCCTGACCAACAACGTGACCTTCATCGCCATCAACGGCCTGGTGGGCCTGGCGCTGGCACCCCTGGGCTGGATGGCCACTTTGCCGGTGATGGGCTATGTGGTGGGCGGGGCGCTGTCCACCGTGCTGGTGGCACGCACGCAGGCGCGGCATGGGCGCAAGCGCTCGTTTCAGCTGGGCGCGCTGGTGGCGCTGGTCAGTTGCCTGCTGTGCGCCTGGGCAGCGATTGAAAAGCAGTTCTGGTGGCTGTGCGCGGCCACCGTGGTGGCGGGCTACTACAACGCCAACGCGCAGTTGTACCGCTTCGTGGCGGCCGAGTTGGCCAAGCCCGAGGCGCGGGAAAAAGCGGTGTCTATCGTGATGGCGGGTGGCTTGCTGGGCGCCGTGGCCGGGCCGAACCTGGCGGCTTACACGCGCACGGCGCTGAGTGTTCCGTTCGCAGGGGCTTATGTGGCGCTGGCAGGGGTGGCGCTCTTGAGTTTGTTGCTGCTGTCGGTGATTGACTTTCCGCCGCCACCGCCGAAAAACGCACCAACTGGCGGGCGACCGTTGGGACAAATCATGCGCCAGCCGGTGTTCATCGTGGCCGCCGCCGCCGGCGCCTTGGGCTTTGGCGTGATGAACCTGCTGATGGCCGCCACCCCGCTGGCGATGCAGCAATGCGGCCTGCCGTTTTCGGATGCGGCCCTGGTGTTGGAGTGGCATGTGATTGGCATGTTTGCGCCCGGCTTTTTCACCGGGCATTTGATCAAGCGCTTTGGCGCTTTGCCCATCATGGGTGTGGGTGTGGTGCTGAATGTGGCCTGCATTGCAGTGGCCTTGTCGGGGGTGGATCTGCACCAGTTTTTGGTGGCGCTTTTCATGCTGGGCGTGGGCTGGAACTTCCTTTTTACTGGCAGCACCACGCTGTCGCTGCAAGCCTACCGGCCAGAAGAAAAAGACCGGGCGCAGGGTGCCTTGAACTTCTGTGTGTTTGCCACGCTGGCCGTGACCTCGTTGGCCTCAGGGGTGCTGGTGACCACCCAGGGCTGGGCGCTGCTGAACTGGGGCTCCTTGTTGCCGGTTGCGGTCACGGCGGCGGCCTTGCTGTGGCTTGCAGTTGTCACCCGGCACCGCCAGAATGCACAAGTCGGTTAATTCAATCGGCTTCACTTTCAAGGAGAAAGAACATGGGTTTACTGGATTCGGTTTTAGGCGCGGTAGCCGGTCAGATGGGCGGCCAGCAAAACCAGGCGGCGGCTGGTGGCTTGGGCGGCATTTTGAGCATGGTGGCCAACAACCCCCAAATGCTGCAAGTCATCACCGGCATGCTGGGCAATGATGGCCAGCACGGTGGACTGGGCGGTTTGATGGATAAGTTTCAGCAAGCGGGCATGGGCGATGTGCTGGGCTCCTGGGTCGGTTCGGGTGAAAACCAGGCCATCAATGGCGACCAACTCAGCCAGGTGCTGGGCGGCGACGCCTTGGGCGGTATTGCGGAAAAGCTGGGCATGTCGCACGGCGACGCTGCCGGGCAGTTGTCGCAAATTCTGCCCAGCCTGATCGACCAGCTGACCCCCCATGGCCAGGCACCGGCGGGCGGCCTGGGCAACAGCGGTGATCTGATGGGGATGTTGGGCGGTTTGCTATCTAAATAATAGCTAGTGTAGCGAGTTGGTGCGCTGTGGATGCGCACCAGCCTACTGAGCGCCCATCGGACTGAACTCGGTGGGCATCATGCTGCGGCTGGTGGGGGTCTGCTTGAAGTTCAGATCCAGCCACCGGCATAGCTCGTCAAATACCTGCGCACGACGCACTTCATTGAACATCTCGTGGTACAGCTCGGGAAAGCACCGACTGGTCACCACGTTGCCGGGTGCCGCCTGGGCAAAAGCACGGCTGCCCTGGGCATTGACCAGCTTGTCCTGACCCGCGTACATCAGCAAGGTGGGCAGCTGCCACTGAGTGGCTTTGGACACCACCAGCGGCCCGGTGTTGGCAATAAAGCGCGCCAGACGGCCCGAGATGCGGTCATGCACCAAGGGGTCGCTGCGGTAGGCCTGTATGACGGCCGTGTCATGTGACAGGTATTGGCTGTTCAGGCCGTTGCTCACGGTGAGGTTAGGCGCCACGCGGGGCAGGGTGGCCAGCAGAAATTTTTGCATCCAGCTCAGCCCGGCATCCAGCGCGGGTGACGACAGGATGAGCCCATTAACGGGCAGTTTGAATTTCGGCTGGGCACCGCCCATGCCGGGGGTTTGCGCCATCAGCGCCACATAGTGCGCCGCCACCAGGCCGCCCATGCTGTGGCCCAACAGCAGCAGCGGAACATCGGGATCCATGCGGCCACGGGTGCTGTCCACCACGTCGGCCAGGTCTTCCATCAGGCGGTTGTCGTGCGGCAAGGTGCCGCGCACACCAGCTGAGTCGCCATGGCCGTAGTGGTCGTAGCCGCGCACGGCAAAACCCCATTCGTTGAGCTGGCGGGCCACGTGATCGTAGCGGCCCGCATGCTCACCCAGGCCGTGCACGATCAGTACCACGCCGCGCAAAGCTCCTTCATGGCTGGCCACTGGCCAGTCTTGCACGGCCAGGTTGTCACCCTGAACAGAGGTGTAGGTGGAAAGGGTGGAGTCGCCGGTGTCGCTGGGCATAACGCTGAGGTTTTGGGGAAAAGTGGGGCGCGGGTCAGGCCGGTAGTTGCGCAATTACCTGCGCAACGGCCGCCGTCAGCTTCTTGGCATATGGCACATGCAAAAACTCATTGGGCCCGTGGGCGTTGCTCTTGGGGCCCAACACGCCGCAGACCATCATTTGCGCTTTGGGAAAGCCCTGGCTGAGCATGTTCATCAGCGGAATGGTGCCGCCCTGGCCGATGTAGCCGCAGGATGCGCCGAAGTGGGCTTGCGATGCCTGGTTCAGCGCCTGCTCGAACCAGGGCGCGGTGGCCGGTGCGTTCCAGCCCGTTGCCGCTCCAGCGGCAACATTCAAGCCTCCACCGCCGCCGTGCTCGAACGTGACCTTGGCCTGATACGGCGCGTTGTCTTCCAGCAGCGCCTTCATCTCCTGCACGCAGCGCGCGGCGTCCACCAATGGAGGCAGGCGCAGGCTGAGCTTGAAGGCGGTGTAGGGGCGCAGCACATTGCCGGCGTCTTTCAGCGCCGAAAAGCCCTCGGCGCCGGTGACACTGAGCGTGGGCTCCCAGGTGCGCTTGAGCAAAGCCTGCACCGGGTCCGTGGTGGTGGGCAGGGCGAACGCGGTTGCGCCCTCGCAGTCATAGTGCGCCCAGGGGAAGCGCTTGTACAGCTCGTCGCCCAGAATCGCGGCGGTGGCTTTTGCCTGGTTCAAGCGCTCGGTGGGCACCTCGCAGTGAAAGCTGGCTGGCAGCAGTCGGCCGGTGGCGCTGTCTTCCAGCCGGTCCAGCACCTGGCGCATGATGCGAAAGCTTGAGGGCACCAGGCCGCTGGCGTCGCCCGAGTGCACGCCTTCGGTGAGCACTTCCACCTTCAAAGTGCCGCTGGCCATGCCGCGCAGGCTGGTGGTCAGCCACAGCTGGTCGTAATTGCCCGCCCCGCTGTCCAGACAGATCACCAGGGCCACATCGCCCAAACGGTTGTTGCTGGGGGTGCGCAAAGCGTCCACATACGGCAGCAGGTCATACGAGCCCGATTCTTCACAGGTTTCGATCAGGCCCACGATGCGCGGGTGGGGAATGTTTTGCGCCTTCAAGGCCTGCACGGCGGCAATGCTGGCGTAGACCGCGTAGCCATCGTCTGCGCCGCCCCGGCCATACAGCTTGCCGTCTTCCAGCTTGGGCGTCCACGGCCCCAGGTCGTTGCGCCAGCCGGTGAACTCGGGTTGCTTGTCCAGGTGGCCGTACATCAGCACGGTTTGGCTGCTTTGCCCAGCGGTCGCCGCAATTTCGAAAAACAGCACCGGTGTGCGGCCCGGCAGGCGTACCACCTCCAAGCTCAGGCCGGCCACTTTTTGCGCCGTCACCCAGTCAGCGGCGTTGCGCATCACGGTTTCTATGAAGCCGTTGGCGGCCCAGTCTTTGTCGAAGCCGGGCGACTTGGCGGGGATCTCTATGTAATCAGTGATCTGGCGCACGATGTCGCCATCCCATTTGGCGGTGGCGTGCGCCAGTGCGGCAGCAGCATCCAGGGTACCAGCGGGCATTTCACGGTGAAGGGGTGCGTTCATGGGGTTGCTCCTGAAACAGCCACCACTTTACGCTGCCAGCGCTTGCCCTGCCAGTCACCAAGGGATCAAAACCAGCTTGACAAGCAGGCCCGCGACCGCACCGCCCGCAATCACCGGAATCACCCCCACTTTGTGCCAGAACAAGGCCCAGGCCGCCGCCAGCATGATCACCACCGCCGCCCAGTCAATTTTGGCGTCAAGAACGCTTCCAGCCCATGGATTTATTGCGACTGTCGCTATGAAAAAAAGAGCAAGACTGGCCACCACGCCCACCACCGCTGCGGTGATGGCGGTCAGCGGCGCGGTAAAGCCCAGCTTGCCGTGGGTCGATTCCGCCAGCGGGCCACCGGCCAGAATGAAAATGAACGAGGGCAAAAAGGTGAACCAGGTCACCACCATGGCTGCCAGTGCAGCGCCCAGAAACAGCGATTCAGGCCCCAGCACCTGTTTGGCCCAGCCCCCCAGAAAGCCCACAAAGGCCACCACCATGATCAGCGGCCCCGGCGTGGTCTCGCCCAAGGCCAGGCCGTCGATCATTTGCGTGGCAGTCAGCCACTGGAAATGCTCCACTGCGCCCTGGTACACATAGGGCAGCACCGCATAAGCCCCGCCAAAAGTCAGCAGTGCCGCCTTGGTGAAAAACCAGGCCATTTGCGTGACCGTGCCCTGCCAGCCAAACCAGGCCAGTAGCGCCGCCATCGGCAGCAGCCACAGCAGCGCGCCGATTGCCAGCACCCGTGCCAGGCGGCTGCGCACAAAGCGGGCATGCGGCGGCGTGGGCGTGTGGTCGTCTATCAATGCCGGCAGGTGCGGCGCACCCGCCTTGCCAGCGTGCCCGCCGCCGCCCGCAAACTGCCCCGGAGCCCAGCGCGCGCCGATTGCGCCCACAGCTGCAGCCACCAACACCACCGCCGGAAACGGCACCTTGAAAAACACCAGCGCTACAAAACTGCTAGCTGCCAAGCCAAGCAAAACGGGCTGCTGGGCCGGTTTCTTGAATACCTTGCTGCCAATGCGCCAGACCGCATGCACCACAATGGCCGCCACGGCGGGCTTGATGCCATACAGCAGCGCCGCCACCCACGGCACGTTGCCAAAAACCACATACACCCAGCTCAAGCCAATCAGAATAAACAGCGACGGCAGCACAAACAGCACCCCCGCCACCACACCGCCCCAGGTGCGGTGCATCAGCCAGCCAATGTAGGTGGCCAGTTGCTGCGCCTCGGGGCCGGGCAGCAGCATGCAGTAGTTCAGCGCATGCAGAAAACGCGCCTCCGAAATCCAGCGCCGCTCCTCCACCAACACCCGGTGCATGATGGTAATCTGCCCCGCCGGGCCACCAAAGCTGATGAAGCCCAGCTTGAACCAGAAGGCCAGGGCTTGGGTGAAGGTGACGGAGGGTGGGGTGTTGTCGTCTTGGGTGTGATTCATGGCTTGTTCAAATTGCGCGGCGCGCCTTGCCTGGCGCCGCAAAGCAGCGTCGTTCATGCTGGCATCCTTTCAAGGCAACTTCCAGCTGTGGGCCTCATCCTGCGCCTGCACCTTGTCGCAGCACCACGCATACAGCGCGTCGTACAGTGGCATGGCCGCTTGCAACATCGCGTGGTCGTTGGCATGCAGACGCGACAAGCCCAGCGACATCGCCAGCAAACCAGCCGACTGCGCCGCCAAGTCCAGCCGGTCGGTATCGGCCCCGCGCACGATGCGGGCCAACAAATCCAGCGCCGGGTGCGTCAGTTCAAAGCCGCCCAGCAAAGCATCAAAGCTGCACAAGTCACCCGCGTGCGACACCGATGCGCCGGGAATGTCATAGGCCACGGCGTTCAGTCGTTGCGCCTCAGCAAACACCTGCGGCGTGGGCGCGTAGAAAAACTGCGCGCGCGGGTAGATGAAACGGCTGATCAACCAGGGGCAGGCAATGCGGTCAATCTTGGGCCGCTCGCGCGTGATCCAGCGCGAAGCCTGCTCGCCCGTCACACCCCAGTCCGGCCGTTTGGCGATCGTGAGCACCGGCTGCGCCCGCCACTGCGCGAGGTGCTCGGGCGCATCCACACCGTCCTGCCCGCCCTCAATGCCGCCCTCCAGCGCATAGGCGTCCCAGCCCGCAGCACGCAACTGCGCCACCGCATCGGCACTCACGTTGTGGCCATACACGCAATACACCACCACCTAGCGCGGCGGCTGGCTGGTTGCAAAAGCGGACACATCTTCAGGTTTGCAGCGCTGCGCGGTTGCCACGAACCGCGCGCTTTGCGCGAATTTCTCCTCGCGCCGCACATCCAACACCAGCGGCGCATCGCTGCGACCCAAGCGCAGGTTCAGCGCGTGAGGCGAGATGGAAAAAGGAGACGGAATGACATGTGCAGTTGAGGTGTCCACGGGAATACTCCAAGTCGAGTTACCAGCGCTTGGACGGGACACCGTCTATCTGTGAAGCAGAAGTTTCAAGATTCGGGAGGCTGCGATCCCGATGGCTCAGATCATAGCCGCTGAAACTTAAACACCGCCGTGCTCGCCCTTGCATTCGGCGCAAAGCGCACCTCCTGTCCATCCTGCAGACCAAACGCATCAAGCACCTGCAACTGGTTTTGCGCGGCCAGGGCGGCGAAATCGTTGAAGGTGCCGACGCGGATGTTGGGGGTGTCGTACCACTGGTAGGGCAGGCGTTTGGTGACCGGCATGCGGCCTTTCAACACGCTCAGGCGGTTGGGCCAGTGCGCGAAGTTGGGGAAGGCGACGATGCCGACTTTGCCGACGCGGGCGGTTTCAACCAGCATGGTTTGGGCGTTGCGCAGGTGTTGCAGGGTGTCGATTTGCAGCACCACGTCAAAGCTGTTGTCTTCAAAAATCGCCAGGCCGTCTTCCAGGTTGAGTTGCAGCACGTTCACGCCGCGCTGCACACAGGCCAGCACGCCCGCATCGGCAATCTCCACACCGTAGCCGGTGCAGCCGCGCTGGGTTTGCAGCAGGGCCAACAGGGCACCGTCGCCGCAGCCGAGGTCGAGCACGCGCGCGCCTTCGGGCACCAGGCGGGCAATGGCGTCCAGATGGGCTGAGTTAGGTGTCAAATCGGTCATGAGCCCAGAGATTCATTGCTCAAGCAGCTATTGAAATAGGAGCGAACCAGGTTCATATAGCGCGCATCGTCCAGCAGAAAAGCGTCGTGTCCGTGGGGTGCGTCGATCTGCGCGTAGGCCACGTCGCGGCGGTTGTCCAGCAGGGCTTTGACGATTTCGCGGCTGCGCGCCGGGGCAAAGCGCCAGTCGGTGGTGAAGCTGACCAACAGGAACCTGGCGGTGGCCCGCGCCAGGGCTTGGGACAGGTTGCCGCCGTAGGCGCGCGCGGGGTCGAAGTAGTCCAGCGCGCGGGTGATCAAGAGGTAGGTGTTGGCATCAAAGTACTCGGCGAATTTGTCGCCCTGGTAGCGCAGGTAGCTTTCGATCTGGAATTCCACATCTTGGGTCGTGTAGCTGAGATCAATACCGTTTTTGAGCTGCCGGCCAAACTTCTCGTTCATCACATCGTCGCTCAAATACGTGATGTGCCCCACCATGCGCGCAATGCGCAGGCCGCGCTTGGGCACCACGCCGTGCTGGTAGAAATGGCCGCCATGAAAGTCGGGGTCGGTGGCAATGGCGCGGCGGGCCACTTCGTTGAAGGCGATGTTTTCGGCGGTGAGGTTGGGCGCGCTGGCCACCACCACGGCATGCCGCACACGCTCTGGAAACTGTAGCGTCCAACTCAGGGCTTGCATGCCGCCCAGGCTGCCGCCCATCACAGCGGCCAGCACCTCGATGCCCAGCGCGTCGAGCAACAGGGCCTGGGCGTTGACCCAGTCTTCGACCGTGACGACCGGGAAGTCAGCGCCATAGACCCGGCCGGTTTCGGGGTTCACATGCATGGGCCCGGTGGAGCCAAAACACGAGCCCAGGTTGTTCACGCCGATCACGAAAAAGCGGTTGGTGTCCACCGGCTTGCCGGGGCCAATCATGTTGTCCCACCAGCCTTCGGATTTGTCCTGCCCCTCATACACGCCCGCTACGTGGTGCGAGGCGTTCAGTGCGTGGCAGACCAGCACGGCGTTGGACTTGGCGGCGTTCAGCGTGCCGTAGGTTTCATAGGTCAGGTCGTAGCCCGCCAGGCGCGCGCCGCTTTGCAGCGCCAGCGGCGAGGCAAAGTGCATGGACTGTGGCGTTGCGAACATAAAAAAACCCGGTGTCGCTAAAAACGAGACCGGGTTTCGATGGAAACAAGGCAGGTCTTTAGCAGAATTTATTGAGCGCCCGCAAGCTGAAAGCAAATCGGCGCTATGGGTAAAAGTATAGCGGCTAGCCCAGGAAACACCTGGGCGGAATGGCTACTTTGTGCCAAACAGGCGTGGCACCACCAGCGCGTCCAGCGACCACTTGCCCGGTCCAAACACCGCCAGACCGGCCAGCAGCGCACCCCAGAACACGTGCTGCTGCATCGCGGCCGGTGGAATATCGGCCAGCGCAATCACCGCCACGGCGTTGACCACGAACAGGCCCAGGGCTGCGAAGCGTCCGCCCAAGCCCAGCACCAGCAGCACAGGCAACACCAACTCGCCTGCGGTGCCCGAGAAAGCGGCCAGTTGCGGCGACAGCAGCGGCACTTTGTATTCATCGGTGAACAGCGCCACGGTGGTGCCCCAGTCGCGCAGCTTGGTCAGGCCCGACAGGAAGAAAACTTGGGCCACGTACAGCCGCGCCAACAGCAAGGCCAGGGGTTGTAGTGCATCGAGCAGGCGGCTGAACAACGCCCATAGGTTCACGCCGCGTTGAAAAAGGCTGGGTTTTGATTTCATGGTGAAGGCTCCTCGGGCGGGTTGTTGTAAGACAGGTTATCAGGGATCCGCCAGGTACTTCGGCCCCAAAGGCGCTGAGGTTACACAGCCTTGGCACCCACCACCAGGCCACTGCGCACGGCTGGCGCAAACCAGTCCTGAAAGTCCAGGCGCGGCGCGGCAGCCAGGGCTTCTAGCAGATTGGCACCTGATTGCAGGGCTGCAATCAGGCGCATCTCACCCACCTGGGCCACACGCAGTTGCGGCTTCATGCCTTGCCGCCAGATCAAGGCAGTTTCAGCCACACCGTCGCGCAGCAGTTGCCCGGCCTGGGCCATCGTGACCGCATCCGCAGAAGGCTCTAGCGCAAGATCCACCGGGCCATCAGCCAGGTGCGCCGCCACCGTCGCCCGTTCGGTGATGACACCGTCTGCAGGCGCAGGGCTGCCGCTTGCTGCGGTGGTGGTACCGGCAGGTTGCAAATGGGCCAGCACAATCGTGACCACCGGGTAGGGGCTGACCACGCAGGCGGCACCCGGGCTCAACTGCAGGAAAACGCCCGCCGGGTCGCGCTCGGCCAGCAGCGACAGCGATGCCAGATCCAGCACGGCATCTGCCGCGCTACTGGCCAGGTGCAGCGCCCACTCCACGCGCGCCACATCGCTCAAATAAGGCTCCTGCTCCAGCAAACCTGGCAGCATGGCCATGTGGTCTGCCAACTGCCCGCCCCACTGCGCCAAATCGCCGCGCACCGGCGGGTGGTCGTGCCAGTGTTGGCGGGCCATGGCTTCAAAATTGTCTTCGCCCACCAACTGATGCACCACCGGATAAGCGCCGGCCAGCGCACGTGGTGCCAGCGCCTGCGCATTGGCGCGGTAGGCGCTGAGGCCGCGCTCCATGAGTTTTTCGCCTCTAGCCCCTTCAGATAGAGCTCGGGTAGCTATTGAATGAATAGCATCTACCTGTCTGGGTGCCCACAAAGCCGCCAGCAGGGCGTGCTGGTCATCCACCAAGCCTTGGCTCATGCAGACACCTGCGTCCAGTTTTGCAGCGCAATGCTGGCGTGCTCGCGCGCCAGATCGGCCTGCCCCAGCAGCACGTCCAGCGCGGGAATGTCGGTGTCCCATTCCACCAGGGTGGGCACCGGGCCAAAGCGGGAGATGGCATGGCGGTAGATCAGCCAGACCGGGTCGGCCACCGTGCGGCTGTGGTCGTCCACCACGATGTCGTCCATCGCGCAGTGGCCCGCCACATGAATCTGCCCGACCGCCGCAGGGGCCAGTTGGTCCAGCCAGGCACAGCAGCTTCGCACCGGGTCGTCGGTAGCACCGGCCAGGCGGGCATTCAAGGCATTCACATACAGGTTGTTCACGTCCACCAGCAGCTGGCCACCGGTGCGCTGCACCAGAGAGGACAAAAACTCGGTCTCTGGCATGTCGCTGGAAGCAAACCCGACGTAGGCCGACAGGTTTTCAATCAGCAGCGCGCGCTCCAGCCGCTCCTGCACGCGGTGCACATTGCTACACAACACGTCCAGCGCTTCGCGGTTGAATGGCAGGGGCAACAGGTCGGCCGCATGCACCGTAGCGGGCTCGGCGGTGTCACGCACATGCGCGGCCAGCACGCCGCGCGCAAAACAGGCGTGGTCGCTCACGCGCACGGGTTGAATCTGCTTGACCAGGCGCGCCAATTGCGTGAGGTGCCAATCGTCCACACCGCAGGCGGAACCCAGGCCCAAACCCACGCCGTGCAGACTCACCGGCCACTGCTCGCGCGCTTGTTTCAGCACCGACAAGGCCGCGCCACCCTGGCCGAAAAAATTCTCGGAATGCACCTCAATGAAGTCGAGGTACGGAAACTCCGGTGAGCCCACCGGCGCGTGCGCGCGCTGCATCAGCTCTCCGTAATGCGGATGCCGCCAGCCAATGCCGGTCTGGTTGGCGCGAACATGAGGGGCAGGTACACGTCGGTTCATGAGCGCCTAGCCATTTTCGTTCGCAGAAGCAGCGAGCACATTTGCATCTATTTGAAACTCATGAAAAATACGGTAAAACTCCGCGAATGACGGGGTAGTTTACAAAACGGCGATGGCGTGCATGTGTTGGCACCGATCAGAGTGACCACAGGTCTCTTTAAATCAGCTCGGCAATCTTGTCCCACGCCTCGGCCGGGATGCGGCCCATGAAGCGCTCGACCACCTTGCCGGTTTTGTCAATCAGCAGGGCAGTGGGCAGTTGTGCGGGAACACCGACGTTGTCCGCGTAGCGCGGTTCGCCCGCCCACAGCTGAACAAAGCGCTGCTTGATCGGAACTGTGCTGGAGATAATTTTTTCGTAGTCATCCAGGTCTTTAACGCGCTTGTCGTGGCTGACCAGCACCAGTTCAAACGGCTTGCCGGCCCAGCCTTCGTAGTTTTGCCGCAACTCCGGCATTTTGTCGCGGCACACCGCGCAGTTGGTGGACCAAAACATCACTAACACCACTTTTCCCTTCAGCGCACTCAAGGCAAAAGGCTTGCCATCCACAGTGCGGCCCTCAATGGACAGCTGAACAACGGTGGCTGCATTGGACGGCACCGCAGCTGTGGCGGGCGCAGCGGGCTGGGCATTGACCGCCAGCGCGGCCAACAGCAAGAGGAGAGGCAACAGATTTTTCATAACTGGCAATACGGATGGGGTGGACAAAAGGTTTCTTACATTTTGAATAAATTTAATCGCATTGGTTCGCGTTTCAGGTCCTTTTTGTGGGCTATTTAAACGACACATATGAAACCATGTGCACTATCTCGGTATGCAAAACACAAAAATGAACCATAATGCGCAGTGATTTTTTAAAAGTCACATGGTTTGCGGTGAATGGTCAGTTTCGCGTCTTTGATACTTTTGTGGTTTGTCAGGCGGCGTTTTGCGGGCTCCATCGCTTGTTAGCGTTTTTTTTCGAGGAGTCCGTGATGGGCAACAAACTTTATGTGGGCAACCTGCCCTATTCGTACCGTGACAACGACATGGAGCAGGCATTCAGCCAGTACGGCACCGTGTCTAGCGCCAAAGTCATGATGGAGCGCGATACCGGTCGCTCCAAAGGCTTCGGTTTCGTGGAAATGGGCAGCGATGCCGAGGCACAAGCTGCCATTGCCGGCATGAATGGCCAGCAAATCGGTGGCCGCGGTCTGGTCGTTAACGAAGCCCGTCCGATGGAAGCCCGCCCACCCCGCACAGGTGGCGGTGGTTTTGGTGGCGGCGGTGGCGGCTACGGTGGTGGCGGCGGCGGCGGTGGTGGTTACGGCGGTGGCGGTGGTGGCCGTAGTGGCGGCGGCGGCGGTGGTTATGGCGGTGGCGGCGGAAATCGCGGCGGCTACTAAGCACAAAACAACTACCAGGCGCTTGCGTCTGATAAAAAAACAGGGCCTTCGGGCCCTTTTTTGTTTTTTGCCACGATTTTCTGGTGCGTTTTGGCGCTGCGCCGCTTGCATAGTCGCTAACTATTTGGCTAACATTGCAAAGCCTTGGCAAAAAAACGCCAAGCATCCAAGTTTGCGGTGAACAGGTCACTTTGCGTCTTACGGCTCGCTGAATGCGTTTTCGGGACTCCATCGCTATCGGTTTATGTCATTTTGAGGAGTCCCTTCATGGGAAATAAGTTGTACGTGGGCAACTTGCCCTATTCGGTGCGCGACAGTGATCTGGAGCAGGCTTTTGGTCAGTTTGGTGCGGTAACCAGCGCCAAGGTGATGATGGAGCGTGACACGGGTCGGTCAAAAGGTTTTGGTTTTGTGGAGATGGGCAGCGACGCTGATGCCCAGGCCGCGATCAGCGGTATGAACGGCCAGCCCCTGGGTGGTCGCAGTGTGGTCGTCAACGAGGCCCGTCCGATGGAAGCGCGCCCACCCCGCAGCGGTGGTTTTGGCGGCGGTGGTGGTTATGGTGGCGGCGGCGGTGGGGGCGGATACGGTGGTGGTGGCGGTGGTCGCCGTGAAGGCGGTGGCGGCGGCTATGGAGGTGGTGGTTCCGGTGGCGGCGGCTACGGCGGCGGCGGCTCTGGTGGTGGTTATGGCGGCGGTGGTGGCGGCGGTGGTGGTCGGCGCGACAGCGGCGGCGGTGGTGGCGACGGCGGATTCCGCAGCCCCTACGGCACTGGCCCACGTGGTGGTGGCCGACGCGACAGCGGCGGCGGCAACGACTATTGATTCCGCGCTCACTCAACTGAAAAAGGCTCCTGATGGAGCCTTTTTTGTTGGGTTCACCCACGCGGGCAGCGAGCCCGCATATTTCATCGGGGCAGCGTGGGCCGCGCGTTTTAGCGGGATGCAGGGGCGCGCAAGGTGACGACCCAATAGCACTTGCTATTGGGAAGGAGGCTTGTGCGTTCCTGCGCCCGCCAAAACGATGCGGCACGCGCTGAGCCGTTTTGATGGAATCCAATTTGGATTGGAGGTCATTGCAGATTTCGCCAATGAAAACGCTTCAAAACGGCGGTCCCGGTGAAATATGCGGGCTACTGCTCACCCTGGCGATGCTTGCGTGGCCGACCGGCCATCAGCTTGTCAAACACCGCATTGGGCAAGGCGCGCAGCAGTTTGGCTACCACGCCCATTTGCCAGGGAATGACGCGGTAGCTGCTACCGGCAGCGATTGCATCCAATGCACGCGCGGCAAAGTCTTGTGGCTGCATCAAAAACGGCATGCTGTAGCGGTTTTGTTTGGTCAGTGGCGTGTCGATGTAGCCAGGGCAAATCGTCACCACTTTCACGCCACTGGCGCGCAACTCGCCACGCAGGCTTTCGCAGTAGGCCACCACGGCGGCCTTGCTGGCGCAGTAGGCCCCGTGGCCCGGCAGGCCCCGGATGGCGGCCACGCTGGCAATGCCCACCAGGGCCCCGCTGCCGCGCTTTTCCATCGCAGCCATGAAGGGGTGAAACGTGGCAGCCAGACCAGTGTTGTTGGTGGCAAAGGTGCGGGCCATCACGTCAATATCGCTGCGCTGCGCGGTGTCCATGCCGATGCTGATGCCAGCGTTGGCAATCACCACGTCGGGCAGGCCCTGGCTTGCGATGCAGGCGGCACCGGCGGCCACGATGCTGTCAGTGTCGGCCACGTCAGCGCTATAAATAGCGTAGCTGCTTGAGCTGATCTGGTGTGCACTAGCCCATGATTGAACCTCGGAAACCCGGCGTGCAGCCAGCGCCAGCCGCCAGCCGGCCTGGTGGTAGCGCAGCGCCAGGGCCTGGCCGATGCCGCTGGAGGCGCCGGTGATGAAAACCAGGGGGGTCATGTGTGCTCCTAGGATTGTGGGATGGGTTAACGCGGCACCGGCACCAGGGTGCCACGCACCCGGCCCTGGAGCTGCAGCACCTGCTCCAGGTCGTCGTATTCCAGGCTATCGCCCGAAAACCGGTCTTGCCCGCGAATCAGCACCACGGGTTTGTGCGATTTGAGGCGTTCGGTGTTGGCAAACACGTGCAAAAACTCGCCGCGAAATTCGATGGGCTGCTGCGCCCGGCCATTGTTTTGGGGTCGCCCGTCGCGTACCACCACCGCATTGCCGATCAGTTGCACCTCGGAGCCGTCGCCGTTGCTCAGGGCTTTTTTGGCACTGGCCACGGTGCGCTGCCCCTGGGCGTTGTAGACCAGGATGCGCGGTTGTTCGATGTCCAGCGTGTCGGTATCGGGGTAGTGGTGGGCCTGTTCGCCACGCATTTCGCTTTTCATTCGGCCTTGGGCGTCAAAACTCTTGACCCCAAAGCGGCGCATGAAGTAGTCGGGCTCGCTGGACACGGGTGCGGCGGCACCCGGCGGTGTCAGCGAGGGTGTGCTGCGGGCCAGCCAGTAGGTGGCTAGAGCCATCAAGGCCATCAGCAGGATGGGCAGGTACACCGCAACGCCGTCCCAGGCGCGCCACAAAAGACGCTTCATGAATACGCGTCCAGCAGGCGGGCGTAATGGCCGGTGGCCACCAGCAGCAGGTCGCAAAACTCGCGGGCCGCGCCGTCGCCGCCGCGCCGTTGGGTGATGTAGTGAACTTCCGCGCACACCTGGGCATGGGCGTTGGCCGGCGCGCAGGCCAGCGCGCTAGCGCGCAGCACGGGCAAGTCGGGCCAGTCGTCGCCCATGGCAGCCGCCTGCTGCCAGTCCAGGCCCAATTCGGCCAGCACGCTTTGCGCGGCGGGCAGTTTGTCTTCAGTGCCAAAGTGGGCGTGGGCAATGCCCAGGGCTTGCAGACGCAAACGCAAGGCGGGCGAGTCACGCCCGGTGATCACGGCGGGCGTGATGCCTGCTTGCTGCAGCAACTTGATGCCCTGGCCGTCCAGCGTGTTGAAGCGTTTCAGCGCCTCGCCTTCGGCCGAAAAATACAGACCACCGTCGGTCAACACACCGTCTACGTCAAAGAAAGCCACGCGTACAGCCTGTGCCTTGAGCAGCAGTGACGCTTCAAAATTGATAGCTACTTGAGCAGTATTTACATGGGCTGGAGCGTGATTTGGCACTTAAATCACCTTGGCACGCAGCAAATCGTGGGTGTTGATGGCACCGCACAGCAGACCTTGTGCATCGACCACCAGCAAGCGGGTGATGCCGTGCAATTCCATGAGCTGCGCCGCATCCACCGCCAGCGCGTCGTCGCGCACAGTGCGGGGGTTGCGACACATCACCTGCTCCGCAGTGATAGCGCGCAGATCCAGACCTTTTTCAACCAGTCGGCGCAGGTCACCGTCTGTGAAGATGCCCAGCAAGCGACCCGCTTCGTCAGCAACCGCCGAAGCGCCCAGTCCCTTGGCGCTCATCTCGCGCATTAACTGGCTGAAACTGGCCCCCGGCAGCACGCGGGGCACGGCGTCGCCGGCACGCATCAGGTCGCGCACATGGGTAAGCAGCTTGCGGCCCAACGCGCCACCGGGGTGGGAGCGCGCAAAGTCCTGCTCGCCAAAACCGCGTGCGTCCAGCAAGGCCACGGCCAGCGCGTCGCCCAGGGCCATTTGTGCGGTGGTGCTGGCGGTGGGTGCCAGGCTCAAGGGGCAGGCTTCTTTTTCCACGCCACTGTCCAGCACCACATCGGCCTGGCTGGCCAAGGTGGACTTCAGCCCTCCCGTCATGGCAATCAGTTTTACACCCAGGCGCTTGATGGCGGGCAGCAGAGCGGTCAGCTCATCGACTTCGCCGCTATTGGAAACAGCCAGCACCAGGTCGTCGCCCGTCACCATGCCCAGGTCGCCGTGGCTGGCCTCGGCCGGGTGCACAAACAGCGCCGGCGTCCCGGTGGAGGCCAGCGTGGCAGCAATTTTGCGGCCTACATGGCCGCTTTTGCCCATGCCCATCACGGCCACGCGGCCACGCTTGGCCTGCAGCTGCAGAATGATCTCCACCGCCCTTGCAAACGCATCGCCGGTACGCGCCTTCAGCCCTAAAACGGCGGCCGCTTCAATGTCAAAGGTTTGGTGGGCCAGGCGCAGGGCCTGTTGGGGATCGAAAGGCATGCGGGCATTCTAAGGATGACCAGATGACCGCTGCCTGCGGCGAGCGATGACAGATGAGTGGACTGTCTCCACGCAGGCCGCCTGCAAAGCAGCCGGGTCATCTGTCATCGGCCTGAGAGTTGCTAGCATCGCCCCATGACCTCGCTCGAGTTGACTCTGCTGTACTTGCTGGCCGCCGTGCTGGGCGTGGTGGCGTGTCGCAGTTTGAAGCTGCCGCCCATGCTGGGCTATCTGGCGGTGGGCGTGGTGATTGGCCCGAATGCGTTGGCGCTGGCGCAAAACTCCGAGGGTGTGCGCCATCTGGGTGAGTTTGGCGTGGTGTTTTTGATGTTTGTGATCGGGTTGGAATTCAACCTGCCCAAGCTGCGTGCCATGCGGGCCCATGTGTTCGGGCTGGGGCTGTTTCAGGTGGTGCTGACCATTGTGCTGGCCATGGCCGCGTCGCTGGCGCTGGGCCTGCTGGCCCCCCAGCTGTGGGGCATGGACTGGAAGACGGCGCTGGCGCTCTCAGGCGCGCTGGCCATGAGCAGCACCGCCATTGTGGTCAAGCTGATGGCTGAGCGGCTGGAAATGGAGTCGGAGCACGGCAAGCGGGTGATGGGCGTGCTGCTGTTTCAAGACTTGGCCGTGGTGCCGCTGCTGGTGCTGATTCCGGCCTTGGGTTCGAGCCCGGAAAAGTTGTTTATGGCCCTGGCGCTGGCGGGGTTGAAGGCCGCTGTGCTGATTACTGTTCTGCTGGTGGGCGGCCAGTGGGTGATGCGGCGCTGGCTGACGCTGGTGGCGCGGCGCAAAAGCGAAGAGCTGTTTGTGCTGAACCTGCTGCTGATCACGCTGGGCCTGGCCTGGCTCACCGAGCTGGCGGGCTTGAGCCTGGCGCTGGGCGCATTTTTAGCGGGCATGCTGATCTCGGAGACCGAATACAAGCACCAGGTAGAAACCGACATCCGCCCGTTTCACGACGTGTTGCTGGGCCTGTTTTTCATCACCATCGGCATGATGCTGGACTGGCGTTTGGTGCTGGCGCGCTGGGAAATGGTGCTGGTGCTGGTGACCCTGCCGGTGCTGTTCAAGCTGGTGCTGGTGGCGGTGCTGGCGCGTGGCCTGGGTGCGTCCAACGGCACGGCGCTGCGCACCGGCTTGTACCTGGCGCAGGCGGGTGAGTTCGGCTTTGTGCTGCTCACGCTGGCGCAAGACAACAAGCTGGTGCCGCCCGAGCTGCTGAACCCGATTCTGGCCAGCATGGTGCTGTCGATGCTGGCCACGCCCTTCATCATTTTGTATAGCAACCCGCTGGTGATGTGGCTGGTGGCCAGCGAGTGGCTACAGCAGTCGCTGCAAATGACCACGATTGCCCGCAAGTCGATCAATGCCAACAAGCACGTGATCATTTGCGGCTATGGCCGCTGCGGGCAAAACCTGGCCCGCATGCTCGAGCGCGAAGGCATTCCCTACATGGCGCTGGATCTGGACATTGACCGCGTGCGCCAGGCCGCTGCCGCGGGCGATTCGGTCGTCTATGGCGACGCCGCCCGCTTGCAAGCGCTGATGGCCGCCGGCCTGTCGCGCGCCAGCGCCGTGGTGTGCACCTACCTGGATGTGCCCGGCGCGCTCAAGGTGCTGGCCAACACCCGCGCCCACGCCCCCACGGTGCCGGTGATCGTGCGCACGCAAGACGACCATGACCTGGAGCGCCTGACCGCCGCCGGTGCCACCGAGGTGGTGCCCGAAGCCATCGAAGGCAGCCTGATGCTGGCCAGCCATGCACTGGCCCTGGTGGGCGTGCCCATGCGCCGCGTGATCCGCATCGTGCAAGACCAGCGCGACGCCCGCTACAACCTCTTGCGCGGCTACTTTCACGGTGCCGATGACGACACCGTGGACGAGCTGCAACACGAGCGCCTGCAAACCTTCACCGTGCCCCTGAGCGCCCGCAGCGTGGGCCAGCCGCTGGGCGATCTGGCGCTGCACGCGATTGGCGTGCGGGCGATGAGCCTGCTGCGCGCAGGCAAGGCGGCGGTGTTGACCGATGAAACCGTGCTGATGGGGGGCGACACGCTGGTGCTGTCAGGCAAGCCCGAGGCGCTGGCGCTGGGTGAAGTGAAGATCTTGCGGGGTTGACAGCTCAATCGGCCAGCCGCCCTTGTATTTATTGCTCAAGCAGCTATAGATTTAGGAGTATTCAGGGCAAACAGGCAGTTGAACGCAAAGCAAAGCCAAAACACGCAAGAAACGCACTTGCCACGCCACAAGCCGCGGGTATCATTCTTTTTCGTTAACTTTTCCACCACCTGGAGGTTGCTATGGGCCTGATGGACTTCATCAAGAAACAGTTTATTGACGTTATTCAATGGACCGAGGAGGGTGACGGCGTGCTGGCCTGGCGCTTTCCGATGTCGGGCATGGAGATTCAAAACGGTGGCACGCTCACCGTGCGCGAATCGCAGGTGGCGGTTTTCGTCAACGAAGGCAAGGTGGCCGACGTGTTTGGCCCCGGCATGCACAAGCTGACCACGCAGACCCTGCCGGTGCTGACCTATCTGAAAAACTGGGACAAGCTGTTTGAGTCCCCGTTCAAAAGCGATGTGTATTTTTTCAGCACACGCCAGCAGGTCGATCAGCGCTGGGGCACCTCGCAGCCCATCACCATTCGCGACAAAGACTTTGGCATGGTGCGCCTGCGTGCCTTTGGCAACTACAGCTTCCGCATTGCCGACCCCAAGCTGTTTCACACCGAAATTTCGGGCACGCGTGAGACTTACACCGCTGCTGATCTGGACGGCCAGCTGCGCGGCCTGGTGCTGCAACACCTGTCGGACGCGATTGCTAAAAGCGGCATTCCCTTCCTGGATCTGGCGGCCAACCAGCTGGAATTTGCCAAGGCCCTTTCCACCGAGCTGACCCCCGCGTTTGAAAAAATCGGCCTGAAGGTCGAGGGCATGACGGTGCAAAACGTCTCGCTGCCCGAAGAGCTGCAAAAAATCCTCGACCAGAAGATTGGTATGGGCATGATCGGCAACGACATGGGCAAATTCATGCAGTACCAGACCGGCCAGGCCATTCCCGGCATGGTCAATTCCGGTGGTGGCGGCAGCGGCATTGCTGGAGACGCGATGGGATTAGGAGCAGGTGTGGCCTTGGGCCAGGTGCTGGCGCAAAACCTGGCGCAGGGCTTGAGTGGTGCCAACCAGCCTGCCGCAGTTCAAGCCGTGGCTGCACCCGCTGCTGCCAGTGCAGACGACATCATGGCCATGCTGGAAAAGCTGGGTGACCTGAAGACCAAAGGCATCCTGACGCAGGAAGAATTTGACGGGAAGAAGGCGGAGTTGTTGAAGAAATTGGTCTGAACGTACGGGAGCGGGTACCGGACGCGAAGGACGCGAAAGCGCGCGAAGGACGCGAAATGAAGACAAAAACAATGAGGAGTATCCAAATGCATTCGTCCAAATTTGGTTTTCTTTTGCGTCCTTCGCGCACCTTCGCGACCTTCGCGTCCTATCCCCGGTTTTTAAGCCTCAGCTAAGCACAAGCCGTGGCCCAACCAACCCCCCAACGCGCTTACCGGGCACCGTGCCCCGGTTGCGGTGCGCCGGTTGATTTTTTAAGTGCCCAATCGACCCACGCGGTCTGCGGCTATTGCAGCAGCACGGTGGTGCGCGATGGCGAGAAGCTCTCGCGTATCGGCAAGATGGCCGAGCTGTTTGATGACCACAGCCCGCTGCAACTGCAAACCCGCGGTACCTACGACAAAGTAGGTTTTGTGTTGGTGGGGCGGTTGCAATACCGCTCGGGCAGCGGCACCTGGACCGAGTGGAACGCGTTTTTTGACGATGGCCGCACCGGCACCCTGGGTGAAGACAACGGCTCTTACGTTTTCTGCTTTCCCTCCAGCGCACAGCGCGAGGTGCCCCCGGCCGACCGCTTTCGCGTGGGTGCCACCACCGCGATTGGCGGCAAGCCCTTCAGCGTAGCGGCCAGCGAGCAGGTGGCGCTGATTTCGGCGCAGGGCGAGCTGCCCAAGTTGCCGCCGCTGGGGCAGACCTTTGCGATGGTGGAGCTGCGTAGTGCCGAGGGCGAGGTCATCAGCATCGACTACTTCGCCACACCGCCGTTGCTGTCGCGTGGCGTGGCGGTGTTGCTGGAAGGTTTGAACCTGTCGGGCCTGCGCGAGGACAACGTCAAGGACGAAAAAGGGCGGCACTTTGAATGCCCCAACTGCGGCGCGCCGGTTGAAGTGCATCTGGCCAACAGCAAAAGCATCACCTGCCGCTCCTGCAACAGCCTGATTGACCTGAGCAAAGGCATCGGCAGCGAGCTGTCGCATGCGGTTCAAGACGAGCCGGTGCAATTGCTCATTCCGTTGGGTGCCACCGGCCAGTTGCAGGGCGTGCACTGGCAGGTGGTGGGTTTCCAGCACCGCATGGGCCGCGACCCGCAAGACGACGAGGAAGAGCATTTCGGTTGGAACGAATACCTGCTGTTCAACCAGAAACGCGGCTTTGTGTTTTTGGTCGACTCCGAAGACGGTTGGAGCGTGGTCAAACCGACCACCGGCGCGCCCACGATGACCGGCAACGGCCAGAGCGCCTCCTACCTGGGCACCAGCTACAAGCTGCTTTACAGCTACAACGCCGAAACCACCTACGTGGCGGGCGAGTTTTACTGGCCGGTGGTGCGTGGCCAGAAAACCAGCAACCGCGACTTTGGCAGCGGCACCAGCCTGCTGTCCATGGAGCAGACGCCCACCGAGTTGACCTGGTCCAGTGGTAGCAAAATCGACAGTGCGGCGGTGGCCAAAGCCTTCAAGATAGAAGACAAAAAAGAGCTATTCAAGCGCGCCGACGCCGCGCCCACGGCAAGCAAAGGCATGGGCTGCATCACCATCATTGTGGTGTTTGTGATTATTCTGATTTTGCTGTCGCTGATGCGCAGCTGCAGTTGCGATCCGCAACGCGAGAACTGCAG
Organism: Comamonadaceae bacterium; assembly: GCA_013297875.1. Classification (GTDB taxonomy): domain Bacteria; phylum Pseudomonadota; class Gammaproteobacteria; order Burkholderiales; family Burkholderiaceae_C; genus JAAFIW01. The sequence continues at coordinate 197,965 of JAAFIW010000003.1, forward strand.
CAGTTCCAACCGCAGTTCGGGCGGCTCGTATGGCGGTTTTTCTGGTGGTGGCGGGCACAAATGATGTGCTTGTGCCGGTCTTCAACGTATTTGTGAAGGAAAAGCGAGATGACATTTGAATGGCTCAAACCCGTGGCTGTTTTTGGTTCGGTGATCTACGCGCTGATCGGCGTGATCATCTTCTGGCTCAGCTTCATCATCATCGACAAAATCACGCCCTACAACCTGTGGGAAGAGATCGTCGAAAAACAAAACATGGCGCTGGGCATGGTGGTGGCAGCGATGTGCCTGGGCATCAGCGTGATCGTGGCAGCCGCGATTCATTGATTTCCTGCTGCAGCAGTCGGGTCTAAGGACGCAGAGGTCGCGAAGGATTCGCGAAGGACGCGAAAGAACGGCCAAAATAAATCTGTCATTTTGGTTTCTTTTTCGCGTCCTTCGCGTAGTTTTCGCGACCTCTGCGTCTTTGCCTTCGAATTCAATCCCGCGTGACATCTTCCAAATCCCCCCTTGAAGTCGCCCTGCTGGCCAGCGTCTTCGTGGTCGCTGCCTGCGGCCTGGTTTACGAGTTGGCGGCGGCGGCGCTGGCTTCGTATGTGCTGGGTGATTCGGTGTTGCAGTTCTCCACCATCATCGGCACCTACCTGTTTGCCATGGGCATTGGCTCGTACCTGTCGCGCTTCTTCGAGCGGCAGCTGCCAGCCCACTTTTTACGCATAGAACTGCTGGTAGCCCTTATAGGTGGTGCTCTGCCAGCTATTCTTTTTATAGTGAATGCCGTCGCGCCCGGCAGCTTTCGGTTGATGTTGTACGCACTGGTGGTACTGGTGGGCACCTTGGTGGGGCTGGAGATTCCGCTGGTCATGCGCATCTTGAAGCGGCACGCCGCCTTGAAAGAACTGGTCTCGCAGGTACTCACCTTTGACTACCTGGGCGCGTTGGCCGTGTCGGTGGCGTTTCCGCTGCTGCTGGTGCCGCAACTGGGCCTGGTGCGCACCGGCCTGCTGTTTGGCCTGATGAACGCCGCGGTCGCGGTGTGGGCGCTGTGGCTGTTTCGCGATGAGTTGCGGCAATTTTGGGCCCACGCTGCGGCCTGCGTGCTCACCCTGGCGGCGCTGGGCGCGGGCTTTGCCGGGGCCGACCACATCACCACCCTGGCCGAAGACAAGCTCTACCAGGACCGCGTGATTTTTGCCACCACTTCGCCCTACCAGCGCATTGTGGTCACGCATTCAGCCGGTGCCACCAATGCAGGCACGCGCCACGGCCACCGCCTGTTTTTGAACGGCAACCTACAGTTTTCCGAAAAAGACGAGTACCGCTACCACGAGGCTCTGGTACACCCCGCGATGGCCGCGCACGGCGGTGCGCGCAAGGTGGCCGTGCTGGGTGGCGGCGACGGCATGGCCGTGCGCGAGGTGCTGCGCTACCCGCAAGTGGAAAGCGTGACCCTGGTGGAGCTGGACCCGGCCATGACGCGCCTGTTTTCCACGCAACCCGCCTTGGTCAAACTCAACGGCGGCGCGCTGCAGTCGCCCAAGCTCCAGGTGGTGAACACCGACGCCTTCAAGTGGCTGGAAGATACGCGGGAACAGTTCGACGTGATCGTGGTCGACTTCCCTGACCCCACCAATTTTTCGATCGGCAAGCTCTACACCACCTCGTTTTACGCCCTGCTGGAGCAACGTCTCTCGGCTAGCGGCTATGCCACCATCCAGACCACCTCGCCCCTGGTCGCCCGCGAGAGCTTCTGGACGGTGGCCACCACCCTGGAAGCCGTGGGCCTGCGCACCGCGCCGTACCACGCTAATGTGCCCAGCTTCGGCGAATGGGGCTTCATCATCGCCAGCCGCAGGCCGTTTGCGTTGCCGCAAAAACCCGAGCAACTGCCCCCGGGCTTGCGGTTTTTAACCGTGCCCACCCTGGCCCTGATGTTCGACTTCCCCGCCGACATGGCCCGCGTGCCCGCGCAAGTGAACCGCCTGAGCAACCAGAGCCTGGTGACGACGTATGAGCGGGAATGGGGCAAGTAGAGCAGCGTTTTTAAGTAAAAGCAGCAGATAGCCCAGGTGAATATTGCTCAAGCAGCTATCAATTTCGTATCAATTGATTGCCAAATCCGACCGGTTTGCACATGCCGCCGCTGCGGGTCCGGTGAATGACAGTCCTCACGTCGGCATCAACTTATTAATCTCCTCCTGCATCGCCTGTGTCAGCTGCGCGTACATCTTCAATTTGTCGCTGGAGTCGCGCATGCGTTGGGCCAGACGCAGGCTGATGGCCATCATCAGTTTGGCGGCGGTGCGGGGGTCGTCGTCTAGCAGCTGGTTCAGTTCGGTGCGGGTCAACACAGCGCAACGCACGGTGGTCAGCGCGGTGCAGGAGGCGCTGCGGGGTTCGCCATCGACCAGGCCCATCTCGCCAATCAGGTTGCCTGCGCCCAGCACGGTGACCGTGATGGGCTCGACGCGGCTGACCACGATGGACTCGATCGTCACGTCGCCGTCGAGCACCAGCAGCATGAAGTCGGTTTCCTTGCGGTCACCCTGGCGGATGAAGGTGGTGCCGGCTTCAATCTTTTTGGGCTGCATGTAGCTGACCACCATACGAGCTTCGTCGTGCGTCAGCTGCATCAGGGCGCTAGGGGCGCACAGCATGCGGGCGGCCTGGTCTGCGCTGGCTGAGCCTTTGATGGCGGCCATGCGCTGGGCAGGCGTTTTGGCGGTCACGCCAGCGAAGGTGTCGCTGTGCCGCTCAATCGGTACGGCAATGAATGGTTCGGGATCGGTTGGCTTCGTCATGGCGGCTTAAAATCAAGTTGTCTTCAAGGAGCGTTGCAGCAAGATACAGCGAAAGTTGATCTTGTCAGGCTTGAAGGCCAGCAGAATTTTTCAAACCGCGCTCACCTGAATCCTTTTGTATGCAGGTGAGTCCATGTTGAACGCAATCCCGTCCCCCGCCTCCACCACTGTTCCCGCCATGAAGTTGTCCGGCCTGGAGCCCATCCAGGTCGCCAATGGCTCGTTGTTCGTCAACATCGGTGAACGCACCAATGTGACGGGCTCCAAGGCCTTCGCCCGGATGATTTTGAACGGCGAGTTTGACCAGGCCTTGTCGGTGGCCCGCCAACAGGTGGAAAACGGCGCGCAAATCATCGACATCAACATGGACGAGGCCATGCTGGACAGCCAGGCCGCCATGGTGCGCTTTTTGAACCTGATCGCCAGCGAGCCCGACATTGCGCGTGTGCCCATCATGGTGGACAGCTCCAAGTGGAGCGTGATCGAGGCCGGGCTGCGCTGCGTGCAGGGCAAGGGCATCGTCAACTCCATCAGCATGAAAGAAGGCGTAGACGAGTTCAAGCGCCAGGCCCGCCTGGTGCGCCGCTATGGCGCAGCGGCGGTGGTGATGGCGTTTGACGAAAAAGGCCAGGCCGACACCTTTGCGCGCAAGACCGAGATTTGCGAGCGGGCTTACCGCATCTTGGTTGATGAAGTGGGCTTCCCGCCGGAAGACATTATTTTTGACCCCAATATTTTTGCCATCGCCACCGGCATTGAAGAGCACAACAACTACGCGGTTGACTTCATCGAAGCCACCCGCTGGATCAAGCAAAACCTGCCCGGTGCCAAGGTGTCTGGCGGGGTGAGCAATGTGAGCTTTTCGTTTCGGGGCAACGACCCGGTGCGCGAGGCGATTCACACCGTGTTTCTGTACCACGCGATCAAAGCCGGTATGGACATGGGCATCGTGAACGCCGGCATGGTGGGCGTGTATGACGACCTGGAGCCCACCTTGCGCGAGCGGGTGGAAGACGTGGTGTTGAACCGTCAGCCCGTGTACCGGCCGGGCGAGCCGGCCTTGGACGCAGGCGAGCGCCTGGTCGAAGTGGCCGAAAACGCCAAAGGTGCCGCCAAAGACGACAGCAAAAAGCTCGAATGGCGGGGCACACCTGAGCAGCCGCGCACGGTAGCGCAGCGCCTCTCGCACGCGCTGGTGCACGGCCTCACCGACTTCATCACGGTGGACACGGAAGAGGCTTACCAAGATGTGCTGGCCAAAGGCGGCAGGCCGCTGCACGTGATTGAAGGGCCGCTGATGGACGGCATGAATGTGGTGGGCGACTTGTTTGGCCAGGGCAAGATGTTTTTGCCGCAGGTGGTGAAAAGCGCGCGGGTGATGAAGCAGGCTGTGGCGCACTTGCTGCCGTACATCGAAGAAGAAAAAAAACAGCAATTCGCCGCAGGCGAAGACGTGAAGGCCAAGGGAAAAATCATCATTGCCACGGTGAAAGGCGATGTGCACGACATTGGCAAAAACATCGTGACCGTGGTGCTTCAGTGCAATAACTTTGAAGTGGTGAACATGGGCGTGATGGTGCCTTGCCATGAAATTCTGGCGCGCGCCAAGGTGGAAGGGGCCGACATCGTGGGCTTGAGCGGCCTGATCACGCCCAGCCTGGAAGAGATGCAATACGTGGCCGCCGAAATGCAAAAAGACGATCATTTCCGCATCAAGAAAATTCCGCTGCTGATTGGCGGTGCCACCACCAGCCGCGTGCACACGGCGGTGAAAATTGCGCCGCATTACGAAGGCCCGGTGGTCTACGTGCCCGATGCCTCGCGTAGCGTGGGCGTGGCGCAAAGCCTGCTGTCCGATCAAGCTGCCAAGTACATCGACGAGCTGAACACCGACTACGACAAGGTGCGCCTGCAGCATGCCAACAAAAAGCAGACGCCACTGTGGCCTTTGGCCAAGGCACGGGCGAACAGAACACCGATCGACTGGGTGGGCTACCAGCCGCCCGTGCCGAAGTTTCTGGGCCGCCGCGTGTTCAAAAACTTCGACCTGGGCGAGCTGGCCAAGTACATCGACTGGGGCCCGTTTTTCCAGACCTGGGACCTGGCCGGGCCCTTCCCGGCCATCTTGAAAGACGAAGTGGTGGGCACCGAGGCCGTGCGCGTGTATGCCGACGGCCAGCGCATGCTCAAGCGCTTGGTGGAAGGCCGCTGGCTCACGGCCAATGCGGTGTTGGGGTTTTACCCGGCCAATGCAGTGGGTGACGACATCGTGCTGTACACCGACGAGTCGCGCAGCGAAATTGCGCTGACCTGGCACGGCCTGCGCCAGCAGACGGAAAAGCAGGCCATTGACGGCGTGATGCGGCCCAGCCGCTGCCTGGCCGACTTCATTGCACCGTCACCAAACGCTCCTGAATTGATAGCTGCTGCAGCAGTATCTACATGGGCTGATGGCTCAAAAGGCTTAAAAATACCCGATTACATCGGCCTGTTTGCCGTCACAGCCGGCATTGGAGTCGACAAGAAGGAGCAGTACTTTCTGGCCGACCACGACGACTACAGCGCCATCATGCTCAAAGCCCTGGCCGACCGTCTGGCCGAGGCGTTTGCCGAGTGCCTGCACGAACGCGTGCGGCGCGACCTGTGGGGCTATGCGCCGCAAGAAGCGCTGGGCATTGAAGACCTGGTGGGCGAAAAATACCAGGGCATTCGCCCCGCGCCGGGCTACCCGGCGTGCCCCGACCACAGCGTGAAGGCCGAGATGTTCCGTCTGCTGCAATGCGAAGACATTGGCATGGGCGTGACGGAAAGCCTGGCGATGACCCCCGCAGCCAGTGTGAGCGGCTTTTACTTCAGCCACCCGGCCAGCAGCTATTTCAGCGTGGGAAAAATTGGCGAGGATCAGCTGCAAGACTTGGCCCAGCGCCGCGCCATGCCGCAGGCCGAGGTGCAGCGGCTGCTGGCCCCCAATTTGTAAACTGATTTGTCACTTGGGGTAACGGTTGAATCTGTTACCCGAAAGTGTGCGGTTTGTGGCAGCCGGTGGCTTGCTCCACGCCAGAGCGGGGGGTTACCATGCGCCGCGCAATGCATGTGTAACGTCCGTCGTCCCGACCTATCTTTTGGAGGATCCTCCCTATGAATACCACCCGTCTACTGGCTCTGTCCTTGGCACTGGCTGCCGCAAGCTCCGCTGCCCTGGCCCAAACCACGGTCATCACCACCACCCCGGCACCGGCACCCATTCCCGCACCCGCGCCAGCGCCTGCTCCAGCGCCTGCCGTGGTTGTGCCCGCACCTGCACCCGTGGTGATCGTGCCCGCCCCACAGCCCGTGCCGCCACCTGCGGCAGTCGTCCCTGCACCGGCGCCCGTTCCGGTGGCTGTTGCAGCCCCCGTGGTGGTGTGCGATTTGTGTGGCACGGTCACCGAATTGAAAACCGAAGAGCGCAAAGGCAAGGGCGGCGCGGCCGGTATCGTCGGGGGTGCCCTGGTGGGCGGCTTGCTGGGTAACCAGATTGGCAAGGGCGATGGCAACAAAGTGGCCACCGTCGGCGGCGCGGTCGGTGGAGCCGTCGTAGGCAACGAGATTCAAAAGAATGTGACGGGCAAGAAAGTCTGGCTGTCCAGCGTGAAAATGAAAGACGGCAGCGTCAAAACCGTGGAACAAGACGCGCAACCTGCATGGGTGGTCGGCGATGTGGTCAAGATTGACGGCAACTCCGTCAGCAAGCAGTAAACCGGCGTTTTTAAGCCAAATCGGGCAGCAGCCCATTCAAATACTGCTCAAACAGCTATCTATTTGATAGTAAAAAAGGACTCCTCGGAGTCCTTTTTTACGTTGATGCGAGGGGAAAAATCAGACCGCCAGGTCTTTCTCCACGTCTTGCACCTTGCGGCGCGCCATGGCCAGGTTGCTCTTGGCTTTGTCCAGCACGATGTAGATGAACAAGCCTTCTTTGCGTGCCATCGGGCGAATGATGTGGTATTGCTTACCCAGCGTGATCAGAATGTCTTCGATCACGTCGTTCAGGCCCAGCGCGCGCATGGTTTTCATTTTTGCGCGTACCACTTCGGTGTTGCCCGCAGCCGCGACTTCCATGTCGACACCTGAGCCGATCTGGCCCAGGATCATGCCGCTGGACGAATCCACCAGCATGGCGCACATGGCGCCGTCCAGCGTGAGCAGCTCCTGCATGGATTGGTTAATGGTTGCCACGAATCTTCTCCTTGAATCGTCACCGTTTACAGATTCCAGTAGCTGTCGCGGCGACATATTCGGCTGCTGCTGGTTGAGGAACTACATACTAGCTAGCTTGCAATAACCTTTTGTAACGATTCCGTTTCAATCAGGGCTTTGCGAAGTGCCAACACCTGCATGCCCCAATCAGCCCACGCCACACCAGACTTGGCCGCCACGCATATCAACACCCGCGCAGGTGCATCACCGCAAGGAAACAGCGCCACCACGTGGTCTGCAAAAGAATAGGCCGCCGATTTGAGGCCACCCAAGCTGACCAGCTGCACCGACAGGCGCTGGTGCACCCGCCAGAACTCCACCGCTGCCTCGCCAATGTGTTCAATATCGGGCAACTGGCCCGCGTGGTGCCAGACCATGCCGCTTTCGGCCTCCACCAGCGCGCAGCCCTGCACGCCGGGAAACCGGGCCAGTTTTTCAAGATGGGCAGCAATCAAAGGCATCAGGCTTGCTCCAGCGCGCGAGCGGCTTTTTTGGCGTAGTAAATGGCCTGCCCCATGATGGCGTCGCGCCCCGTCACCACGCTCAAGATCAGCGACACATCGGCCCGGCGGGCTTGCAGCATCACGATGTGGCCTTCCCTGGCCTCTATCACCAAGCTGTCGCACGCCCCCAGGTTGCTTTCTTCGCCAGCAATCGCACCCAAGGCCGCCAGCGAGCTGGCCATCGCCGACAAACGGGCCACCTGGGCGGTGTTTTCGGTGCGGGCGGCGACCTCAAAGCCGTCTTCGGTGGAGATCACCACAGCTTTTGCGCCCTTGATGTCGTCCATCACGGTTTGCACCGCGGCGTCAGCGGCGCGCTGCAAGTTGAAATCAATCTTGGTCGTCATGGCTAATCGTTTTCCGTTTTGCTTTCCAGCTGCAACAGCAGCAATTCCAGAATTTGCACCACCTGCTCACGCTCGCGTACATCGGCGGGCAGCACCGGGCACAGTACACCACGTGATTCCAGGTGCGCCACAAACTTCTCGATGCCAGGCTGCGGGTGCGTCTCCAGCCGACCCACCGCCACCACGCAGGCGGTGTCTTCTATCAGCTTGGCAAAGCCTTTCAAGTAGCGGTCCAGATCGTCCAGCGGGTCGCTCCGGCTGTTGTCGATCAGGATGATCAGGCCCAGCGCACCATTGCTCAAAATCTTCCACATGAAGTCAAACCGCTGCTGGCCCGGCGTGCCATACAGGCGCAGCTTTTCGCCGTTGTCCAGTGTCAGCTCGCCATAGTCCATGCCCACCGTGGTCATGGCCTTGGACAGGTTGACGTCGGTGTTGCGCACGTCGGTGGACAGCGGCGGAATCTCGCTGACCGCGCCAATGGCAGTGGTTTTGCCAGCACCGGTGACGCCGGTGAAAAGAATTTTGTGTTCGATCACGATTTACCCAGAGTGAACAGACTCAGCCGGTTGCGAATGCGCGATAGCAAGCCCGTGGGTGCCACGGCTGGGGTGTCCGGTTTTTCCATGGCGGGTGCGGCGCTGGCAGCGGCGGGCACCGCCGCCCCAGCCAGCAGACCGGCGCGAAGCAGCTCGTTCAAAAAAGCGCCGCATTCGGCCTCTGGCTGGCCGGAGCGACGGTGCAGCTGGTTCAGTGTCAGTGGTTTGCCGGTCAGCAAGGTGGCCAGCCGCATGCGCTGGGGCGTGGCCACCAGGTCGGCGGGCGGCCAGCGCAGCAGGCGGGCCGGTGCCTCAGCGTTCCAGTTCACACCGTTTTCAGCCCCTGCAGGGCGCGCTTCAACGATCAGCGCACCCAGACGGTCGAGCTCGTGCTGCAGTTCATCGGCCCGCAGCGGCATGCACAGGTAGCCGGGGCGCGGGTTGGGCAAGCTGCCCAGCACCAGGGCTTGCTGCTGCTGGCCGCTATTAGCCACCAGGTTTTTCGACAGCACGCCCTCGGCCACCATGCGCAAATCAGCGGGTTGGGCCTGGTACAGCCACTCATGCGCGGTGCGGTGTTTGAGCAGGCGCACAAAGCTCTTGACCAGCAGCTCGTCGCGCGCAGGCAGCCCCTCCACGCTAAACGTCAACACGGCGGCCCGAGCGGGCCTGTTGAGCACCTCGGTCATGGCGCTCTATCCAACGCTGCCGCGCTGCCACGCGGGTGCTGCACACCCACAAAATGCGTCACCACACCGGCCGCGTCTCGCACCGGGGAGACGAACAACTCATTTAAAAACATGCTGCCGTCTTTGCGGTAGTTGCGCAGGATGGCGTGGCCATTGGTTTCGTCGTGGATGGCTTGGCGAATGGTGTCCAGCGCCGGTTGGTGCCGGTCTGTGCCCTGCAAAAACCGGCAGTTCCGGCCCATGATTTCGGCTGCGGAGTAGCCACTCATGCGCTCAAACATGGGGTTGACGTAGATGATGGGCATGTCAGGGGCGCGTGCGTCGGAGATCACCACGCCTGCATTCAGTGCCTCCCATTGGCGCTTCATGAAATCCAGGGCTTGTTGGGCTTGCAGCGTGGCGGTGATATTGTTGATGGCTATCACCTTGAAGCGTTCACCCGCCGGGTTTTTTACACCGCGCGTTTTCAGCAGCAAGTGCACCGCGCCCTCGGCACCTGCGCGCCGGACGGTGCGCTCGCCGTCCTGTCCGGGCGAACCCAACCATTGCGCCAGGGTCACGTCAGCATCGATTTTTTCCGTCAGGCGGGTCACCGGCATGTTCAGCACGTTCAGGGCCTCAATGTTCATCATGCGGGCACCGGCTGCGTTGAGCATGACCACGCGGGCCGTGTCGTCCAGCACGCAAATGCCCACATCGGCTTCGTCCAGCCAGGTGGACAGCAGGGTTTGCTCAAACAGGTCGTTGGCGCGGGGCGTAGGGTGTGACATAGATGAGCGAAATGGGGTTGGGCATCCATTCTTGCACCACCGCGCCCGCTTTGGGTGCATCGCCAGGTGCGATGGGTCGTCTGTACGACATGGGTGCAACAGCTTTGTTAATTTCTATCTGGTTTGGTGTGTGTTCAAGCCTTTTGGGCTCAACGTGAAGGTTCGGAGAGCACGAGTAGCTATTTATTCGATAGCAAAAAATCAGCCGAGCATCTTCAACGCCCGCCGGTACTGCACGGCTTCGGCCACATGGGTGACTTGCGTGTGCTGGGCACCGGCCAGGTCGGCAATCGTGCGGGCCACCTTCAAGGCGCGGTGGGTGCTGCGGGCGCTCCAGCCCAAGCGGGCGGCAGCGGTGTTCAGAAACTTGCCAGCGGGCGGATCCAGCAGTACATACAGATCAATTTCTTTGCCCTGCAACGCCTGGTTGGCCTTGCCCTGGCGTGCCACCGAGCGCTCGCGGGCTGCGGCGCAGCGCGCGCGGATGCTGGCGGTGGTCTCGCCTGAAGGTGCACCCAGCAATTCGTCGGGCGAAATGGCGGGCACTTCAATGTGTAAATCCAGCCGGTCCAGCAGCGGGCCGCTGATGCGACCCTGGTAGCGCGAGACCTGGTCGGGCGTGCAGCGGCAGGCTTTGAGCGTGGAGCCGAGATACCCGCAAGGGCAGGGGTTCATGGCGGCTATCAGCTGAAAGCGCGCCGGAAACTCCGCCTGCCGCGCAGCGCGCGAGATGCGGATGTGGCCCGTTTCCAGCGGCTCGCGCAGCGCCTCCAGCGCGGCGCGGGGAAACTCGGGCAGTTCATCCAGAAACAGCACACCCTCGTGCGCCAGCGAAATTTCGCCTGGCTTGGGCGGCGAACCACCCCCCACCAGGGCCACCGCGCTGGCGGTGTGGTGAGGGGCCAGGGTTGGCCGCTGGCCAAACTGCTCCAGCCGGAAGCGCCCGGCCAGGCTGGCCACCGCCGCGCTTTCCAGCGCCTGCGTGGTGGTCATGGTGGGCAGCAGCCCGGCAAAGCGCTGGGCCAACATCGACTTGCCCGAACCCGGCGGCCCCACCAGCAGCAGGCTGTGGCCACCGGCTGCTGCAATTTCCAGCGCACGTTTGGGGCCCGCCTGGCCTTTCACGTCGGCCAGGTCGGCATAGGTGGCTTGGGCTGCAAATGGCACGGGCTGCACGCGGGCCCAGCCGGTGGCTTGCGGGTTGTCGGGTGCTTTTGGTAAAAACTGCTGCACCACATCCAGCAAATGCGCCGCGCGAAAAACCAGGGTATCGGGCACCAGTGCGGCCTCTTCGGCGCTGCCGGGCGGCAGCACCAGGGTGGACTGAGCCGCTTGCGCGTGCAGCGCCAGGCTCATGGCCAGCGCACCGCGGACCGGCCGCAACTCACCCGACAGCGACAACTCGCCGGCAAACTCGTGGCCGGCCAGCTTGTTGCCATCAATCTGCCCACTGGCCGCCAGAATGCCCAGCGCAATTGGCAAATCAAACCGGCCCGAGTCTTTGGGCAGGTCGGCCGGGGCCAGGTTCACGGTGATGCGCTTGTTGCTGGGAAACTCCAGCCCACTGTTTTGCAAGGCCGAGCGCACCCGCTCCCGCGCCTCTTTCACCTCGGTTTCGGCCAGACCGACCAAGGTGAAACTGGGTAGGCCATTGGCCAGATGCACCTCGACGGTGACTTGAGCGGCCGTCAAACCCACCAGCGCCCGGCTGCGCACCAAAGACAAGCTCATCTTGCGTTTACTCCCTCTTGCAGTGCTTATGTGAAAAATTGCACCAAATTTGTGCGCATGCTGATAATTGGTGCGTCCATGGTCTTGTGATACACCCATGCGTCCGTCGTCATGGATGTGTCATTTGACGACAGGATTTGCAGATGTGCAATTTGGCACAGTCCCTGCTTAGTCTCACAACCTTTGTCTATAACCCGGAGCCCCTCATGCAGTTGAAAACCACTTTGATTTTGTCAGCACTGGCATTTTCCAGCGCCGCGTTTTCTCAGGCCAAAGCACCTGAGCCTGATTTCACGCTGTCTTACAACATCGGCGTGGTCACCGATTACCGTTTCCGCGGCATCTCCCAAACCTCCAAAAAAGCGGCCATTCAAGGCGGGCTCGATTTTGCGCACAAAAACGGTCTTTACTTGGGTGTCTGGGGCTCCAACGTCAAATGGATCAAAGACTTCAATGGCGCAACCAAAGGCAACCTGGAAATTGATCTATACGGCGGCTACAAAGGAGAGATCGCGCAAGACCTGGGATTTGATGTCGGTTTGATTGCGTATCAATATCCAGGCAACAACTCCGGCGCAGCGGGTACACCTGGCGCAGGCAGTGTGACCAATGCCAACACCACCGAGGTATATGGCGGCCTCTCTTACAAAATGTTCACGTTGAAGTACAGCCACAGCACCGGTAATTTCCTGGGCTTTTTGAAGAGCTCCGGCAGCAACTACCTTGATTTGAGCGCAGCGTTTGACCTGGGCGATGGCTTCACGTTGACGCCGCACATTGGCGTGCAAAAAGTGAAAAACAACAAAGACTACAACTACACCGACTATTCCCTGACGGTGTCCAAAGACATGGGCAACGGCTTTTCACTGAGCGCAGCAGCCATTGGCACCAACGCCAAGAAAGCCTTTTACACCGATAGCAAGGGCAAATTTTTGGGCAACGGCACGCTGGTTCTCGGCGCGAAATACAGCTTCTGATTCTTCAAGGATCATCACAAGGACACGCTATGAAACTCGTCACAGCCATCATCAAACCGTTCAAGCTTGACGAGGTGCGTGAAGCCCTGTCAGGCATGGGCGTGCAGGGCATTACCGTTACCGAGGTCAAAGGCTTTGGCCGCCAAAAGGGCCACACCGAGCTGTACCGCGGCGCCGAATACGTGGTCGACTTCCTGCCCAAGGTCAAGATCGAAGCGGCGGTGTCCGACGACCTGGTCGAGCGCGTGATCGAAGCTGTCGAAGGTGCAGCACGCACCGGCAAGATCGGTGACGGCAAGATTTTTGTGTATGACCTGGAGCAGGTTGTACGCATTCGAACCGGCGAAACCGGCAAAGAGGCTCTGTAACAACAGCCCCATCAGAAAGACACGACATGAAAAAACTACTTTCCCTGCTGGTGCTGGCGGTCAGCTTGTTCGCAGGCTGGGCGCATGCCGCCGAGTTCCCCACCGTCAACGTGATGTTTGAAACCGGCAAGAACACGCTGGCCAAAGACGCAGATGCGACGATCAAGATTGCGGCTGATTTCCTGAAAGCCAACCCGGCCGAGAAGCTCACGCTCTCTGGTTTTGTGGACGGCACGGGTGATCCGGCAGCCAACAAAGAAATTGCCAAGAAGCGCGCCTTTGCGGTGCGCGATGCCTTGGTGGCAGCCGGTGCATCAGCTGACAGCGTGATGCTGCAAAAGCCGGACGACATCAACGCAGGCAAGGGCGAAGAAGCCCGTCGCGTTGATATTTCGCTGTTCAAACCGGTTGCTGCGCCGGCCGCTGCCGCAGCACCTGCGGCTGCTCCCGCTGCAACGGCTGCTGCAGCCCCTGCCGCACCCGCTTCAGCGCCCGCAGCCCCAGCCCCCGTACCCAACAAAGGCGACACCGCCTGGATGATGGTGGCTACCCTGCTGGTGATCTTGATGACCTTGCCGGGCCTGGCCCTGTTCTATGGCGGCTTGGTGCGCAGCAAAAACATGCTGTCGGTGCTCATGCAGGTGATGGTCACTTTCAGCCTGATCGTGGTGCTGTGGGTGATCTATGGCTACAGCTTTGCATTCACCGAAGGCAACCAGTTCATTGGCGGCACAGACCGGCTGTTCCTCAAAGGTATTTGGGATAACGTGGGTGGCACGTTTGCCAATGCAGCCACCTTCAGCAAGGGCGTGGTCATTCCTGAAATCGTGTTCGCTGCCTTCCAGGCCACGTTTGCCGGCATCACCTGCTGCCTGATCGTGGGCGCGTTTGCCGAGCGCATCAAGTTCAGCGCCGTGCTGGCCTTTATGGTGCTGTGGTTCACTTTCGCCTACCTGCCGATTGCCCACATGGTGTGGTTCTGGATGGGCCCTGACGCCTACACCGCCAAAGAAGTCGCCGATGCGATGAACGCCAAGGCCGGCATGATCTGGCAGTGGGGCGCGCTGGACTTTGCAGGCGGCACCGTGGTGCACATCAACGCCGGCGTGGCTGGATTGGTCGGCGCTTATGTGATTGGCAAACGCATTGGTTACGGCAAAGAGTCCATGACCCCGCACAGCCTGACCCTGACCATGGTGGGCGCTGCCTTGCTGTGGGTGGGCTGGTTTGGTTTTAACGCCGGCTCGGCTCTGGAAGCCAACGGTTTTGCCGCATTGGCCTTCATCAACACCTTTGCGGCAACCGCTGCGGCGGTGCTGGCTTGGTGCATTGGCGAGGCGCTGGCCAAAGGCAAGGCTTCGATGCTGGGCGCTGCCTCTGGTGCCGTAGCTGGTTTGGTCGCTATCACCCCAGCGGCTGGCAACGTCGGCCCCGGCGGTGCCCTGATCATTGGCCTGCTGGCTGGCTTTGTCTGCTTGTGGGGTGTCAATGGCCTGAAACGCATGCTGGGTGCCGACGACTCGCTGGACGTGTTTGGCGTGCACGGCATCGGCGGTATTTTGGGTGCCCTGCTGACCGGTGTGTTCGCATCGCCCAGCCTGGGTGGCCCCAGCGCCATGGGCGACTGGGTCACGGCCACCATGATCAAGCCCGAGGACTACAGCATTGCAGGCCAGGTGTGGATTCAGGCCAAAGCGGTGCTGGTCACCGTGGTCTGGTCAGCAGTCGTCTCACTCATCGCCTTCAAGCTGGTTGATCTGGTGATCGGTCTGCGTGTGAGCGAAGAAGAAGAGCGCGAAGGCCTGGATATTTCCAGCCACGGCGAAACGGCCTACCACCGTTGAGCTGTACAAATTTCTAGAGGGGTTAGATAGAACGTAAGCAGTCTCCAAAGGTTATTGAGCCCGCCGCGTGCGGGCTCTTTTTTTGGGAGGTTCGGGATCGGGGGCAAGGACGCAGAGGGCGCGAAGGGGCGCGAAGGACGCGAAATGAAGAAAAAATTCATGATCGACGGCAATGATCAATGCCCAGTGACAAGCTCAGAGTTTCTGCCTTTCTTTCGCGCACTTCGCGTAATCTTCGCGTCCTCTGCGTCCTCTGCGTCCTTGTCTCCGAATTCAAAATCCCATGACCTGGCACCCCCTCACCCCCGAACGTTTTGGCCTGGGCGAATCACCGTTTTGGCATCCGCAGGAGCAAACGCTTTACTGGCTGGACATTGCGGCCAACACGGTGTTGCGCGCCAATGTTGACCGGGGCACCACCGAGCGCTGGCAGCTGCCGCAAACGCCCGGCTGCATGGCACCCGCGGCCCGTGGCGGTTTGGTCATTGCACTGCGTGACGGCATTTACCGGGCACGCACATGGGGCGGTGCACTGGAACGGATGGCACCCGCTTTGCACGACCCGACCACGACCCGGTTTAACGACGGCAAGGCCGATGCCCTGGGCCGCTTCTGGGCCGGCACCATTTACGAGCCGCGCACCAGCCCAGCGGCGCAACTGTTTTGCCTGGACGGCGCAAGCCTGCAAGCCAAAGCCAGCCACGCCACCGTGGCCAACGGCCTGGCCTTCTCGCCCGACGCCAGCACGCTGTACTGGGCCGACACCACCGCCCATGTGATTCGCGCCTGGGACTGGGATGCACAGGCCAACGTACTGTCAGGCGAGCGCGTGTTGCGGCAGTTTCCTCTCAAGCCGCCGGGCTGGTTGCCGGGTGACGCAGGTTACGGCGGCCGGCCCGATGGCGCAGCGGTTGACAGCCAGGGCAACTACTGGTGCGCCCTGTACGAAGGCGCGCGCCTGCTCAAGCTGTCTCCCACGGGCGAGGTTTTGGCCGACATGCCGGTGCCCGCGCAATGCCCCACCATGCCCTGCTTTGGCGGTGACGACTTGCAGACGCTGTACCTGACCACTGCCAGTGAAAAACGCCCCGCCGCTGAGTTGCAAGCGCTGCCGCTGTCGGGTTGTGTGCTGTCCATGCGGGTGGAGGTGCCCGGGTTGCCCGTCAACTTTTTCATCGACTGACTGCAAAAACATCATGTGCTTCGCATACAGGGCAGGCTTACTATGTGCGGATGCAAGCCGTACTCCAATCCTTCATCGCCCGCATTCAGGCGGCTGCTGCCAATAAAACCCCGCTGCACATTCGCGGTGGCGGCAGCAAAGACTTTTACGGCGAGCCCGCCGCGGGCGAACTGCTCGACACCCGCGCCTACACGGGCATCACCGCCTACGAACCCAGCGAGCTGTACATCACCGCCCGCGCAGGCACGCCGCTGGTCGAACTGGAAGCCACGCTGGCCGAACAGGGTCAGTGCCTGCCTTTCGAGCCGCCGCACTTAGTGAATAACTCCCTCCCCCCCTGGGGAAGGGCGGGGGTGGGGGCCAGCGTGCCAACCATCCGTGAAGCTTCGAAACCAATCAGCCCAGCCACCCTTGGCGGCATGGTCGCCGCCGGCCTCTCAGGCCCCGCCCGCGCCAGCGTGGGCTCGGTGCGCGACTATGTGCTGGGCTTGCAACTCATCAATGGCCGCGCCGAGCACCTGACTTTCGGCGGCCAGGTGATGAAAAACGTGGCCGGTTACGACGTTTCCCGCATGCTGGCGGGCTCGCTGGGCAGCTTGGGTTTGATCACCGACATCAGCCTGAAAATCATGCCGGTGGCCCCTGCAGAAACCACGCTGAAGTTTGAAATGAGCCAGACGCAAGCCCTGCAAAAACTCAACGAATGGGGTGGCTTGCCGCTGCCGTTAAACGCAAGTTGCTGGGTGCATGACAGGGGCGTGGACACCTTATACCTGCGCCTGCGCGGTGCGGTGGCGGCTGTGGAGGCGGCCTGCAAAACCCTGGGCGGCGAGCGGCAACACACCGCCCAAACCGCGGCCGACTGGGCCCTGTGCCGCGACCAGCAATTGCCCTGGTTCACCGCGCGCACCGACGCGCAAAACCTGTGGCGGCTGTCGGTGCCACAAACCGCACCGGTGCTCGATTTGCCTGAGCCGCCGCTGATCGAATGGCACGGCGGCCAGCGCTGGCTGCGGGTGCACGCCAGTGACCCAAGCCAAGCCCAGCGTCTGCGCGCAGTGGCTGCGAAGGCGGGCGGACACGCTACTTTATTTATAGCTGCTCCAGCAATGAATACATGGGCGGACGGCCGATTCGATTCAATTTCAGCGCCTTTGCTGCACATTCACCAGCAACTGAAAAAAGAGTTCGATCCGCACGGCATCTTCAACCCCGGCAGGCTTTACCGAGACTTGTAGACATCATGCAAACCCAGCTTTCCCCCGAATACCAAAACACCGCCGACGGCCTGGCTGCGCAAGACATCTTGCGCAAATGCGTGCACTGCGGCTTTTGTACCGCCACCTGCCCCACCTACCAGCTCCTGGGCGACGAGCTGGACGGCCCGCGTGGCCGCATCTACCTCATCAAGCAGGTGCTCGAAGGCCAGGCACCCACCCGCAAAACGCAGATGCACCTGGACCGTTGCCTGACCTGCCGCAATTGCGAAACCACCTGCCCCAGTGGCGTGCAATACGGCCACCTGGTGGACATTGGCCGCAAACTGGTTGATGAAAAAGTACCCCGCCCACTAGCCGAAAAAACCGTGCGTTGGGCCTTGAAAGAAGGCCTGCCGTCGCCCCTGTTTGGCCCGGCGATGAAGATGGGTCAGGCGGTGCGCGGCCTGTTGCCCGAGTCGCTGAAAAACAAGGTGCCTGCCGCCCAACCCGCGGGCATTTGGCCCACTACCCAGCACCTACGCAAGGTGCTCATGCTGGCCGGTTGCGTGCAGCCAGCCATGATGCCCGGCATCAACACCGCCACCGCCCGCGTACTCGATGCGGCAGGCATTCAAACCCTGGTGACACCCGCCGCCGGTTGCTGCGGCGCGGTGAAATTCCACCTGAACGACCAAGAGGGCGGCAAAGCCCAGATGCGCGCCAACATCGACGCCTGGTGGCCTTATGTGGACCAGGTAGAGGCCATCGTGATGAACGCCTCGGGCTGCGGCGTCACCGTCAAGGAATACGGCTACACCTTCAAATACGAACCCGCCTACGCCGCCAAAGCCCAGCGCATCAGCGAGCTGACCAAAGACTTAAGCGAGCTGCTGCCCGACCTGGTGCCCGCGCTGAAAAGCAAGCTCACATCGGCAGGTACCCCCAGCCTCGCCTTCCACCCGCCCTGCACCCTGCAGCACGGCCAGCAGCTCAAAGGCGGCGTGGAAAAGCACCTGAGCGCGCTGGGCTTCAACATCAAAACCGCCACCTGCGAAGCCCACCTGTGCTGCGGCTCCGCCGGCACCTACAGCGTGCTGCAACCCGAGTTGGCCTACCAGCTGCGCGACCGCAAACTGGGTCATCTGAGCGAGCTGCAGCCGCAGGTCATAGCCAGCGCCAACATCGGCTGCATCACCCACCTGCAAAGCGGCACGGCCACGCCGGTCAGGCATTGGGTGCAGGTGCTGGACGAGGCTTTGGTATCGAAAAAAATAGAGACTTATATCTCGACTTAATAAAATCTACATCACTTACAAATCATTGTTAAAAAAGAATAATTAAGCATAATATGTCGACATAAATCTCGACATATTGCCGTGCGAACACCCAACACCGAAGCCCATGCCGCCCTCTGGGCAGCCCTGTCGCTCGGGGTGTGCAGCGCCCCACAGCTGGCTGAAGCGGCTGGCTTGACCAACCGCCAGGTGCTGCGCATTTTGGAAACCCGCCCAGCCGATGTGCTCAGTGCCGGACTGGCCAGCCGCCGCCGGTACGCCCTGCGAAAACCCCTGCGCGGCGACAGCACACCGCACCCGGTTTACGCCCTCAACGCGCAAGGCCAGGCCAGCCAGATCGCCAGCATCAACCTGATTCAGCCCCAGGGCAGCCACTGCGACTTATCGGCCCACTGGCCGTGCGAGAGCGAATCGCAAGACGGCTGGTGGCACGGCCTGCCTTACCCGCTGTATGACATGCAGCCCCAGGGTTTTCTGGGCCGCGCCTTTGCCCGCCAGGAGCACCAGGTGCTGGAAGTGCCACCCAACCCCAAGGAATGGCAAGACCACCATGTGCTCTACGTGCTCAGCCGCCGCGCGTTTGACACCAGCGGCAACCTGATCGTGGGCGACGCGGCCTTGCGCCTGTACCAGGCCAGCCGGCAGGCCCCGCCCGTCATGGATGATGAAGTTGACCTGGTTCAGCAGTACAACCACCAAGCCCAACAAGCTGCCAGCCTGGGCCTGGCGGGCAGCAGCGCGGCGGGCGAGTTCCCCAAATTCACCACGCAGCGACAGCTGCCGGGCATGGCAACGCCCCACGTCATCGTGAAATTCTCCGGTGTGGTGGACGGCTCACCGGCCGTGCAGCGCTGGGCCGACCTGCTGGTGTGCGAGCACCTGGCCATTGCGCAAAGCGCCAGCCTGCCGGGCATCACCCCCGCCGCCACCCGCGTACTGCAAGGCCAGGGCCGCACGTTTTTGGAATCCGAGCGCTTTGACCGCATCGGCTCCCACGGCCGCCGCGCCCTGGTAAGCCTTGCGAGCTTGGCGGGTGTCAGGCAGGCCAGTCATCACCTCTTGGGCATGGCAGACGACTGGCCTAGCCATGCCCAGGCCTTGGCTGCGCGCAAGTTGCTCCCGCTGTCCGACGCCCAAGCGGTGGCCCACCTGTGGTGGTTTGGCCGCCTGATTGCCAACGCCGACATGCATTGGGGCAACCTGGCCCTGTTCTGCCACGCTGCCCCGCGGCCCCACTTCAATCTAGCCCCGGTCTACGACATGCTCCCCATGGCCTACGCCCCGCTCCCCGGAGCCGAAGTGCCCCCTGTGCAGTGGCAACCGCCCTTGCCACTACCGCAAGAAGCAGCGGTGTGGCAAACCGCCTGCACGGCAGCGCTGGCGTTTTGGAGCCGGGCAGCCGCAGATGGGCGGGTGTCTGAGGTGTTTCGTGCGATTTGCGCAGGCAATGTGCAGCGGCTGGAGCGGGCGCGGCAATTGGTTTGATGACTAGTCCTGAGCGCCTGGTTTCCCCCGCGCCGTCCCCTTGACCATCTCAAACCGAAACATCCGGCATTCAATCGGCCCGTTCCACATCGGCACGCGGCGGGACTCTTTCAGGCGCATTTTGGTGGGGAGTTTCAGGTCGGGGGTGAGAACCCAGGCGGTCCAGTTGGGGTAGTTTTTCTTCCAGTGGGTGGCCAGTTGGCTGAAGAATTCGTTGCCGCTGGATTCGTTGATCGCTTCGCCGTGCTCGGTTTGGGCCACCTGGCGGCCACCGCTGCGGGTGGGGCGCGGTGGCGAAGTGCCCTCGCCCGCCACACCAGCTACCTCAATGCGCTCGCCATACGGCGGGTTCACCAGCATCACACCGGGCTGCTCGCAGGGGGGCATGCGTTGCAGGGCGTCGCCGCCTCTGAATTCGATGTAATCGGCCACGCCGGCGCGCTCGGCGTTGCGGGTGGCGAAATCGACCATGCGGAAGGACACATCACTACCAAAAATAGTGCTGTTTGTGCCACCCGCCCTTGTAGATACTGCTGAAGCAGCTTCTTTTTTGATAGCGTCCCAAACATGGGCCTGATAGGGCAAAAGCTTTTCAAAACCAAAGCGACGCAGTGAACCGGGCGCAATGCCGCAGGCGATTTGCGCGGCTTCGATGGCAATCGTCCCGCTGCCGCAGCAGGGGTCGTACAGGGGCAGGCCTTGTGCTGCCACCTCAGCCGTCCAGCCGCTGGCGGCCAGCATGGCGGCGGCCAGGGTTTCTTTCAAGGGGGCGTCGCCCTTGTCTTCGCGCCAGCCGCGCTTGAACAGGGGCTCGCCCGAGGTGTCGATGTACAGCGTGGCGTGGTCGGTGGTCAGGTGGGCGTAAATGCGCACGTCGGGCCATTGGGTGTTCACGTCGGGGCGCTCGCCGCGTTTGGCGCGAAAGCGGTCGGCCACGGCGTCTTTGATGCGCAGGGCGGCGAAGTTCAGGCTGGTCAGCGGGCTGTGCTGGGCGGTCACGTCGATCTTGAAGCTTTGTTTGGGCGTGAACCAGATTTCCCAGGCGACGGCGCTGGCGGCTTCGTACAGGTCGTTTTCGCTGCGGTAGGGTGTGTGCGACAGCTGCACCAGCACGCGCTGGGCCAGGCGGCTATGCAGGTTCAGGCGCATGGCCTCGTGCCAGCTGGCCTGCACGCGCACGCCGCCGCGAAACACCAGCAGATCCTGGCCCACCAGACCCGTCAGGGCATGGACTTCTTCGGCCAGATAGTCTTCAACGCCAGCGGCGCAGGGGAGAAAGAGTTCCACGGGGTGTGTACGGGGGTTGTGTTGGGGGTTGGCAGTATGGCCCAGTTGGGTGCATGCTCGCGGATACGCTGCATTTGCTATTAAATAAATAGCTGTTTGAGCAGTATCGACATGGGCTGCCGGGCGATTTGGCTCAAACCCAGAATTTCCGACCAGACAGGAGGCGGCTAATTCTTCAGCGCTGGCACAGGCTCAAAAAATGCATGGCCTTCAGCGCGCCCAGCTGGGTGCGCGACTGAAAGCCGGTGCTGGCCGGTGGCACGCTCCACCAGTGGCTTTCGGAGCCGTGCAAATCAAAGGTCTGGCCCAGTTGGGGCCAGGGCAAGGACGACGGGTTCATGCCGCGCGGCAGCGTGGTTTCGCCATCGTCGTCTTGCACCGGCTCGGTGGCCAGGGTCTGGGTCAGGGCGGTGTGCAGGCCGTGGTCAACGGCGTCGATGCTCAGGCGCGACTCCTGGGCCTGCCCCACCACCTGGCCCCAGGCCAGCCCGAGCAGGGCCGCGCGGCTGAGCAACAGGTCTCGCTGGTCGGGCACCACGGGCACGGTGACGATGAAGGGAAAAATGCGGCCCACGCGGTCGCACGAGGGGGCCACCACCCCCATTTGCCCGGTGGGCACACCGGGCTGGGCTGGCAGCACAAAGGCCCAGCGGGGGGTGCTGCCCCACACATCCAGCCCGGTGGCCTGGGTGCTGGCTTTCAGCATGTCCATGCCGTCGGCGCACCAGCGATCCCAGAACTGTTGCACCGCATAAGGCATGTGGCGCGACACAAAGTCGCCTGCGCTGGGCAGCTTGCCAAACCAGGCCAGGCTGGAGGCCAGATCGCCGGGCAGGTCACTGTCGGGGGCTTGGTGGGGGTCCATGGTTCAACCTCGTCCTGGGCAGGCAAAACTCTCCAGCTGCGGCAGGCGCAGCGGGTTGCGCACCGACTGGGCGGTGAACTCAATGCCCACGGTCTTGCCGTCCAGGCTGTAGTTCACCAGCACCCGCTCGGGCGGCGTGCCGCCCTGCACCTGGCCTTTGTCAATCAGGCGGTGCAGCGCCCAGGCTCCGGTGGTGTCCAGCGGCGGGGCTTTGCCCACCGTGAGGCGAACCTGGTTGGTGCCGCGCGTGCCAGGCCAACTGATGCGCTTGGAGCCGTCGTTGGTGGCGCTGGCGTTGATGCCCTGGCCGTCGATGTCGATGTCCACTTTGTCGGCACCGCCCAGCGACACCACACGCACGATCAAGTCAAACTTCATGGCGCGGCTGCCGGGCGCAAAAAAGGCATCGCGAATGACCGATGCACGCTGAAACTGCGCCAGATCGCCGGCCGAGCCTGCCGCCGCACCTTCGGGGCCGGGGCGCGGTGCCCAGGTGGCTTTGGAGGTGTCGACAAACGGGGCCAGGTTTTTCTGGAAGGTTTCGTCCATCAGGCCGCCGGGCGCAAACACCTGGGCAAAGTCGTTGGTTTGAATGTCTTGCGCAGACCCGCGGGCAACCGGGTAGCGCCCCGCAATCACCGCGCCGCAGGTCTGGCCCACACCGCCCTTGACACCCGCCGCCGCGCTGGCACGGGTGCCGCCCGACACCTGCACGGTGGCCTGGCTGAGCAGGGCTTCCAGCACATTGCGCACCGGTTGCGGCATGCGTGCCGCTTCTGACTTGAGGCGGTTTTCAGCATCTTGCGTGCGCGGAATCGTGCCGCCGCGAATGGCACTTTCGGCGGCCACCAGGTTGGCCAGGTACTCATCAAGCACCTTGGCTAAACCGTCGATGGGTGCGGTGCCCGGCGCGCCTTTGGTTACGGCATGCAGGCTGGAAAACGGGCCTTGCACAATCATTTCGGGCTTGTCGTCCAGGCCGGTGCTGGCATTCAAGCCGCCCGCCAGGCCGATGGCGGCCGTGACCTCCTGCTTGGCCCTTTCCAATGAGTTCAATGCCTGATCAACCTTGGTGGAGCCACCGGAGTCGGTGCGGATCAAGGTGGTTTCTTTGGCGGCCGCACGGGTGAGCAGCAGCAGGGGCGATTCCACACTGGCCAGCAGGCGGGTCACGGCAATGGTGTCCGACAGGCTGTTGCGTCCAATCAGGCGCACATCGTTCAAATATTCCTGCCACAGCTTGGCGTATTCGGTCAGGTACAGGCGGGTGACTTGCTGGGTTTGCTGCGCCAGCTCCAGCGGGTTGGGTACCACGGGTTTGGTGGTGGGGGCCACACGGCCCAGCACCCAGGCGTCTTCCAGGCCCATGTCGGCCATGGCAGCGGCCAGCTCTTTCTGGAACTTGGGGTAACCCGCAGCGGTGAACAGGCCGGGAATGCCCGCGTTCAGCGGTTGCTTGCTGGCCCGCACCAGCACGTTGGGCGCTTCCAGCCCGGCCACACGCGCGATGGTGAATTCGGGCGGCTCGCTGCCTGCCAGCAGGCGCGACTTGATGCGGCTGTAGGTGCGGTTGGCCGGGGGCTGCTGGTTCAAGACTTCGCGCGCGTTTTTCACCAGGTCTTTGTCCAGCGCAAAGGGCGAGATGACCACTTTGCCCTGCATCAGCGCGTCCAGGTGTTCATCGAGTTGCTTGCGCTGCTCCACCGTGGCGGTGGGCATGCTGCGGTTCCAGTCGGCCTGTATCCAGATCTTCAGCGCGTCAGCACTGAAGGGGCCTGCGCCGCCCAGCATCAAATAAGCCTTCAGGGCCTGGTACAGGTAGTCGGAGTTGCCGGGCGGCGAGGCGCGCAGCAGGGCTTCCAGCCGCGTAGCGATGCGCGGCAAAAAGGCTTCTTCCAGCAAGCGGTTGTAGGCAATCTGGCCTGCGGTGTCCAGCTTGTCGCCCTGGTACAGGCCGTAGCGGTAGCCCCAGGGCACGTTGTTGAAATCAAACTTGTCGATCACCGCCACGCTACGCGCCTGGTTAAGCACGGGCAGCAGCGCCGGTGCGTCTTCAGTGACGGCTGCGGGAATGGCCTCTACCGTGGTGCGCAGGGCCTGCGCCTTGGTGCCCACCTCGGTGATGTAGGTGCTGTTGTTGCCGTAGCTGACCAGTGGCGACCAGGCCACATTGGCTCCGACAAACAGCAGCGCACAGGCGGCCAGGCCGCCCAGCAGGATGAAGCGCAGGCGGCGCTCGGCGGCAATGTTGCGCCCGGCAATAAAGTGCTCAGGGAACACCACTTTTTGCAACACGTCGGCCAGAAAGAAACTCTTGCCCGTGCCCGCCATGGCCTCTACACCGGCCACCTTGCTGGGCACGCGGAAGGTGCGCTGCATGGCACCCAGCACGCGGTCAAACGGCGTGCCTTCTTGCGTGGCCGAGGTGAAATACACGCCACGCAACAGCGGCTGCTCGTTGAACTTGGACTCGGCGAACACCGATGCCAGCAGCCGGCCAATCACATCACGCAGGCCCGACAGCTGCTGCGGCAGCGCATAGGCCAGCGCCCGGCGCGACAGGTCGGGCTCGGCCAGCAGGCGCTCGTGCATGCCGGCATTCAGGCGCTGGTAGAGCAGGTCAAATTCCTGGTTGAAGTGCTCGCGCACCGCAATGGTGGTGTTGTTTTTGGGGTTGTAGGGCAAGGTAAAGCCCCACACCTGGGCACGCTCTTCGCGCGAGCAGTTCAGGAAATACTCAGAAAAGCCCGACAGCAAGTCGGCCTTGGTCACCAGCACATACACCGGAAACTGCACGCCCAGGCCATCGCGCAGCTCGGCCAGACGCGCCTTGAGCGTGGCCGCGTGCACCTCGCGCTCTTGGGCCGACATTTGCAAGAGGTCGGATACCGACAGCGTGAGCATCACGCCGTTCAGCGGCTGACGCGGACGAAACTTTTTGAGCAAGCCCATGAAGCCGGCCCACTCGGCCTTGTCGACCGACTGGTTGCTTTCCTGGGTGGTGTAGCGGCCTGCGGTGTCGATCAACACCGCTTCATTGGTAAACCACCAGTCGCAGTTGCGCGTGCCGCCCACACCGCGAATGGCGGCTTTGCCAAATTGCTCGGCCAGCGGAAAGGTCAGGCCGGCATTGACCAGCGCCGTGGTTTTGCCGGAACCGGGTGCACCAATGAAGGCATACCAGGGCAACTGGTACACATACTGATTCGACAGGCTGGACAGCATGCCGCCTTTTTCGTTGGCTGAAAAACGCGTCTTCTTCAGCACATCGGCGGCTTCCTTGAAGCGACGTCCCAACTCGGCCACTTCCTCGCTGCCAGCGGCTGTTTGGCCTTCGCCGGGCTTGCTCTGCATCTTGGCCAACTGACTGAGAAGCGCGTCGTTCATGTTGCGCTGGCGCCACCAGCGAATCAGTACCTTGACCAGGTACAGCAGCCAGATGACGGCAATCACCGTCCAGCGAATCCACTCGGGGCCCAGAGGTGCCATCTTGGCATTGGAGACCGAGATCGCAACCAGCGGCCCGACGTACCAGATGAGCAGCGACAGCAGCAGCAGGAAAAAAATGGTCAGTGTGGTCCGGTTGATGAAGTAACCGAAAAACCGGCGGATGGATGAAAACATGGCCCGTTGTCCTTTTCCGTGGTTTTATTGTTTGACGGGCGTTGCCGTGATTTCGCGGTCGCGCTCTTGCGGAGACAGCAGCAAGGTGACCTCGACCCGCCGGTTGCGCGAGCGGTTTTCGGCGGTGTCGTTGGCGGCCACCGGGTCGCTGTCGGCGCGGCCTTGTGCACGGGTGCGGTTTTTGGCGGTAAGGCGCTGCTCCACGATGCCGCGCACCACGTCGGCACGGGCCTGCGACAGCTCGTAGTTGGAGGGGAAGCGCCCGGAGCGAATGGGCACGTTGTCGGTGTAGCCCGTGACCAGCACCGAGCCACTCACCGTGTTGAGCGCATCGGCCACGCGTGAGAGCACCGGCAGGTAGCGCGACTTCACGTCAGTGGAGCCGGAGTCAAACAAACCATCGCCGCGCAAAATCACCACGCTGCGGTCGGCTTCATCGCGCACCGTCACCAGGCCTTCGCGCACCTCGGGTTCCAGAAACTGTGCAAAGCGTTTGACCGGTGCCGGTTGCACCACTGCCGCTTGCGCTTTGGCCAGGCGTATGCCCGCAATGGTGCTGAACACCTCGCTGGATTTGCCCGCCAGCAGGAACGAATACAAAAAGTAGATGGCGGCCAGCAGCAGCAAGGTGGCACCGGCAGCAATCCACATCGGCAAAAAGCCCCATTTGGCCTTGCCGTCGGAGGTGGCACCCTGCCAGTGCAGCGACAGGGGTTTGGCAAACTCGCCGCGTGCGCCGTGAATGATTTCCACCAGGCGGCGGCGCAGCGCTTCCAGCTGGGTGCGGCCGTTGTCCACCACGCCAAAGCGGCCCTCAAACCCCAAGGCAATGCACACGGCCATCATCTCGATCAGGTCGATGTGTTTTTTGGGGTCTTGCACCAGGCGCGCCAGTACCTGAAAGAACTTTTCACCGCCCCAGGTTTCGTTGTGAAAGGTCACCAGCAGGCTGTGGCGTGACCAGGCACCGCCACCGCCCCAGGGGGTTTTGGCGGCGGTTTCGTCGAGTGCGGTGCACAGCGCGTAGCGCGCACCAATCACGGTTTCGGGTGGCACCAGCGCCTCGCGGGCGCGGCGCTCAAACAGCTGAACCTGATCGACCAGGTAGTTGCGCAGCTGGCCCGGGTCGGGGTGGTGCGCCATCACGCGCATTTGCGGAATCAGGTTGAGCAGCGGATTGGCGGCTACGGCCAGCGGGTTGGAGCCGCTTTGAATCTCTGGCAGATCCGCCGCCAGCGCCGGGCCGGCCAACACCGAGGCCAGAGGTTTGGCTGCCGCCGCCGCAGCCGCCGGGGGCGGGGGGGCGGCCAGAAGCGCAAATGGGTCGAGGTTTGCCGCAGAGGGGGGATTGACGGGTGTGTTCATGTTCTGCCTGTCTGTGTTTTTGTCCCGATGCTCGGGTTCAAGCGCGAATGGCCCAGAACTCAAGTTTCAAGCCCGGAAAATCGCCCGCGATGTGCATGGCCAGGCCGCCTGAGCGCTCCAGGCCGCGCCAGAATTCGCTGCTGGTGTCCAGCTCGAAATAGTTGTTGCCCGCGTGATACGGAATCTGCCGTGGTGCCACCGGCAAGGGGCGCAGGCCCACGCCGGGCAGGTGCAGGTTGACCAGGTCGCGGATTTTTTCGACGGGGCCGATCTTGACTTGCGAGGGAAACTGTTTGCGCACGGTCTCGCCCGGCAAATCGGCCGCCACGGCCAGCACAAAGGTGGCGGTTTTGATGAGTTCGGGGTTGGCAATCACGGCCACGCGCACCCCGTAGGCGCGCTCCAGCAACTCGATCTGGAAAGCGTTTTGCTCCAGCACCATGGACAGCGAGCGGCGCAAATCAGCCATCAGCGGCGTGAAGCACGAGGCCAGATCGTCGTGGTGGTAGGCTGGGTAGTCACCGGGGCGACGCGTGTCGCGGGTGAAGGTGGTGATGTCGCCGGCCAGGGCCAGCAGGTCGGCATACAGGCGCTCGGGGTGCAGGGTGCGCAGTTTGGACAGGTGCACGATCAAGGGCTCGTAGCGGTTGACCAGTTGCAGCATCAAAAAGTCAGCCACCTCGGACACGCCACCGCGTCCGGGGGCCGACAGGCGCGCGGCCAGCGCCTCGCCCCGGTGGTGCAGCAGCCCGGCCAATTCGCGCAAAAAGCCCGACAGCACGCGGCTTTCGTGGGCCACCACGATGGGGGGAATATGGCCCTCGTCCAGCGAGACCGACAGGTCATTGCGCCGCTCGGTGACCAGGCACACGCCCACCGTCATCCAGCCTTCGGGCACTTCGTCTTCGGGCAACAGGCGCAGGCGCAAATGGGCAGTTTGGATGGGGGCCGGGTCGCCGCCGACCGAGTTCTGGTCGGGCGCGTCTTCTTCCAGCACCTTGTAGCGCGCCAGCGAGCGGGCGTCGTCGTCAAACGAAACCTCTTCGCTGCCGGTGCGAAACACCGGCAGGCACAGCATGATGCGTTTGGCTTTGACGGTCTCGGAAATCGTGATGCCGCTGGGTGGCTCGTTGACCTGTGGAAACGAGAACACCGTGCCATCGGGCATGACGCCGGTGGCGCTGGCGATGGCGACTTTGCCGATGGCCAGGCTGGCGGTGTCCAGCACCAGCGAATGAAAGCCCCAGAAGTGACCTTGCGCGCTGATCAGCAACTGGTGCTGGGCATATTCCTGAAAGCGTTGCGCCTGCTGAAAGTGCTGCGGGCGCAGGAACATGCCCTCCGACCAGACGACGCGGCTGCGATCACCCATTGCTTGCCTCACAAATAGTCAATATCGCTTGCACTTTAAAACGTCTCAATGACTTGCACATTGTGTTCAACCGCTTTCTTGTAATTTTCGAATTTTTCTTTCAGATCCTTGAACACCTTGGCGTAGCGCGTCACGGCATCAGTGATCTGCGCAACGCCCTTGACCACGGTGCCCGCCAGTGCGATGACGTTGCCATCGGCCGCCTGATCCACGCCATCGCTCAGGGTTTCGACGGCGGCTGTCAGGTCGTTCTTGGCGGTCTCCAGCAGAGCCTTGATTTCTTCGTAGTCTTTCAGCGCGCCTTTGACCAGCTTCACGTCCTCGTCCAGCAGCTTGGACGCCTTGTCCATTTTTTCCTTGGCTTTGTCGGCAAAGGCTTTGGTTTCTTCAATCGACTTGAGCAAGGTGAGTGCCTGACCCACCGCATCGGTGGCGGTGTCGGCTTTCGACTTGGCATCGTCGATGGACTTGGCTGCTGCGTCGGTATCGGCCATTGGGTTGTCCTTGTGTGCAAAGGGTTCGGTTTAAATTACTATAAATTTGATAGCTGCTTGAGCAGGCAAATCATGGGCTGGTGGCACTTTTCGCTTCTATTTCCGTCAATTCCGTGCCCACCAGCGTCTTGTGCACCTGTGAAAGGACTTTTTGCAGTGCGGAACTGGCCAGGGCATGCCGCTTGCGCACCACCACCGCAGCCGGCGCGAAGTCTTTGGGGTGCAGGCACAGCAGCATGCAATGCGCCGCACAGGCCCGGTCAGGCGCGCTTTCCACCCGCTGCAGCACGTGGGCCATGGGCAGGTCTTTGGGCCCTGGTTTCAGGCGCAGCAAAGTGCGGCACAGCTTTTCTTCGCGCGCGGGATCGTCGGTGGCCGACAACATCTGGGCAACGGCGTTGGCCTGGGGCTGGGCCGCTTCACCCAGTTCACCCAAAGCATCCAGCGCGGCAAACGCCTTGTCGTTGTCGCGGGTGTCAGCGGCCACCTGAACCAGCGCGCCAATGGCAGCCCCTTGAGGATTGAGTTGCGCCAGCGCGCCGTAGCCCGCAATGCCGGTGGGCATCAGCGGCGCACCGGCCAGACTGCGCATGACAAAAGCTTCCAGCTTGCTGCGCAGGTCGTTGTCTTTACCGGCGCTGCGGGCCAGTGCATGCAGGGCCTCGGAAGTCCAGCGTTCGGCGCTGACGCCAGAGACGTGCCTGGCAATGCTGGCCGCCGCTTCGCGGGCGAAGGGGGTAATGGCCAACAAGGCCACTTTGCGGGCGTTGCCATCGGCATCCAGCAGCATGGCGCACACTGGGTCGTGCGCAGCCGCAGGCAGGCAAGCCAGGCGAAACAGCGCATGGGCAGCCGCGATTCGTGCTGGCATGCTGTTGCCTTCGGCCACAAATTGGCACACGCAGTCCAGCACGGCAGGGCTTGCACCTTTGGGTGAGAGACTGCCCAGCGCCGTAGCGGCCAGCTGCGAGGCCAGGGGATCACCCCCGCAGCGCTGGGCGCAGGTCACCAAAGCCTCCATGCACGCGTCCAATGGGGCACCCGGTTGCAAGGCCATGCCCAGCGCCGTGGTTCGCACTGCGGCGTCCTCAGACACCAGGTGCCGGGCCAACACATCCGCTGGCCACAGCGTGATCCTGGCCACAGTTGGGGCGTCTCCAGAGGGCGTGTCGGCCATGGTGATCGCTAGATAAAGTTGCCGATACCCGGCGAGTACAGCGGAGACACGATGCTGGTGGTGGTGATAACACCCGCCACATTGAGCATGCCCACCACATTGACAATGCCCACCAGGTTAATGGTGGCGGCGGTGACCGTGACCGTTGCGCCCTGTACAGTGACGGCCGCGCCGCCAGTGATAGACATGGCACCGAGCGCGGTCACACTGACGACCGCAGCCGTCAGCGAACTGGCCGCGCCGACGGTGGTGGTCTGCACACCAGCGATCGTGTTTGTCTGGGCTGCGGCTACGTTCAATTTGTCGGCACCCAGCACGGTGGTGTCACGCATGGCACCGACCTTCAGGGTTTGCATACCGATCACTTCAGTCTTGTCCGTAGCCAAAACCATGGCTTCGCGCGTCATGCATTGCAAGGAGTACTTCAGCGGTGTACTCACGCTGTAACCCATGGCAGCAAAATGACTGATCTTGGCGGTGGCCGTTACCACCTCTTTGCCGACAACGGTGGAGCGACGCCCGCCTTGAACAAAGTTACTCTGCTTGCCACTGATGTTGTTCTTTTGATCGCCCGATACGGTGCAGGTGTGATCGCCACCCACGCTTTCCTGGTGGTCGCCGTCCACAGACTCCTTGAGTTTTCCGCCCACGCTTTGCGTGAGGCTTCCGGCAACCATATTGCTTTGGTTGCCCTTGACGCTGTTGTCCTGGTCCTTGGTCACAGCCACTGACTGGGCACCTTGCACCTGCACGGCCTGGTTGGCCTTGATCACATGCTTGTCGTCATTGACCACAAAGCGGCTGTCGTCGTGACCAATACGGGTTTGCCGGTCATGGCCGACCACACGCGATTCATTGGCCTCCACCACCGTATCCAGGTTGCGCTGCGCATGCACATACAGCTGCTCTTTGCCCTTCTTGTCTTCCATGCGGATTTCATTGAAATCGGTTTGCCCGCCTTCCTTGGTGGAGCGCGATTTGATGCCGCTGGCGGTTTTGTTGTCGGGCAACGCATACGGCGGCATCTGGTCTGCGTTGTAGACGCGGCCGGTGATGATGGGACAGTCGGGGTCGCCGCCGAGAAAATCAACGATGACCTCTTGCCCAATGCGCGGGATGTGGATGAAGCCCCATTTTTCGCCTGCCCAGGGCTGGCTTACGCGAAGCCAGCAACTGCTGTTTTCATTTTTCTTGCCGTAGCGGTCCCAGAAAAACTGCACTTTCACGCAACCAAATTTGTCGGTGTAAATTTCTTCACCAGCAGGCCCCACGACCACGGCGGTCTGTGGGCCGTGGGTCAGCGGCTTGGGTGTGATTTGTTGGGGTCGGTAAGGCAGTGACGTGGGGTGCGACGTCACGATGATCTCCCATTTGGAATCACCTGCACCGCCGCCGCCCGCCGACATGCGGGTGTTGTCCCGAAAGTAGTAACTCACGCCCACCGACAGGTATTCGCGGTTCTGATCTGCGCGCGGGCAGCGCTCCAGTTTGAACAAGTAACCCGCTGCCATGGTTCGCACTGTGGTGGGGCCCTGGGTGCGCTCATGCTCGGCTTCCAGTGACTCCAGCCGCACACCGGTATAGGTTTCGCCGTCGCCCACGTTCACATACCCGCCCGGCCACATGTAGCGCTCCCAGCTGTCGTTGGTGTGGCCTAAGGGGTTTTTGCGCTTGGTTTTCAGGTCGGCACGGGGATTGATGAAATCGTAGTCATCGGTGATGTATTCACCCGAGCTCACATCCTCAAGTACCTGCCAGCCAAAAAAATGCTCTTCGTCGGCCACAGTTGCAGCGTCAACACCCAGGTATTTGATGCTGGGTTTACCGGGCAACGGTGAATGGCAGCTGATATCGTCTGCAATCACCAGTGTGTGCATGCCCTCGCTGTGCTCGAAATAAAAATACATTCCCTCATGCTCCATCAGCCGCATGACGAAATTCAGATCAGTTTCCTGATACTGAACACAGTACTCCCATTCCCGGTAGGATTTTTTGTTCTTGATGGATATTGGAAACCCATACTTGCCGAGCACTTCCGAAATAATATCGGGCACCTTTTTAAACTGGAAAATCTTGCAATCACTGCGTTTTCCGGCCAACCATAACCAGGGGCGCATGGTTGCGTTGTAAACCAGATGCTCACCCTCGCGCCCGCCGCCACCAAATCGGGTGCAGATGCCGTTGAAGTGGCGAACCCCGCCGCCAAAGGTTTCCACCTTCAGCGTGATGTCTTTTCCCAGAATGGCCTTGGCACTCAAGCCCGATTGTTTGCTGTGGAATTGAACATCAAACTGAAACAGGCTGGACAGCGCTTCTGAACCACGCATTTCGCGAAACCAAAGCGCCGCGCCCAAAGGGGTTGTTGAATCAACTAATCGTTCCATGGTGTGGGCCTTTGGCTGACATTAGAGTTGGATGATGATCAAAACGGGCTGCTGCCCATGCATTGATTAAACTTATTGCTATAAATTAAATAGCTATGCAATCTCATAGGCAAACTCACCCGCCGCCACATCGATCTTGACCTCATGCAGCACCTGCCCTGCAATTGTGCGTTTGAGGTATTCCTCTGAAATGCGGGGCAAAATAGTGTTGGTCAAAATGGCGTCAATCATGCGGCCGCCGCTTTCAATTTCTGTACACCGCGACGCAATGAGTTTGACCACTTCTTCCGAATAGTCAAATACCGCTTTGTGATTTTCGGCGATGCGCTTCTTGATGCGATTGAGTTGCAGGCGAATGATATTGCCCAGCATTTCGTCGCTCAGGGGGAAATACGGAATCACCTGCAAGCGTCCCAGCAAGGCAGCGGGAAATACTTTGAGCAAAGGCTCCCGCAGTGCTTTGGCAATCTGCTCGGGCTCTGGCATCAACTCAGGGTCACGGGTCATGCTCATCACCAGCTCGCTACCGGCATTGCTGGTCAAAATAATCACGGTATTTTTAAAGTCAATCAAACGGCCTTCGCCGTCTTCCATGATGCCTTTGTCAAACACCTGAAAAAATATCTCGTGCACGTCGGTATGGGCTTTTTCCACTTCGTCCAGCAGCACCACGCTATAGGGTTTGCGGCGCACGGCCTCGGTCAACACACCACCTTCACCATAGCCCACATAGCCGGGTGGCGCGCCCTTGAGCGTGGAGACGGTGTGCGCCTCCTGAAATTCGCTCATATTGATGGTGATCATGTTCTGCTCACCGCCGTACAGGGTTTCGGCCAGGGTGAGTGCCGTTTCGGTTTTGCCCACGCCTGACGGGCCACACAGCATGAACACGCCAATCGGTTTGTTGGGGTTGTCCAGCCGCGCCCGGCTGGTTTGAATGCGTTTGGCAATCATGTCCAGGCCGTGGCGTTGACCAATCACGCGCTGGTTCAGCGTGTCGGCGATTTTCAGTATGGCTTCCACCTCGTTTTTCACCATGCGCCCGACGGGGATCCCGGTCCAGTCAGCCACCACGGAAGCCACAGCCTGCGCATCAACTGCCGGCAAGATCAGCGGCGTGTCGCCCTGCATCGCTGCCAGTTTGGCTTGCAACTCGTGCAGTTGCGCGAGCAAGGCGGCGCGCGCTGCGTCATCTAAAGGCACTGCGGCGGTATCCACCTTGCCGTCACCCGTGCCGCGCAGCTTGCCGCGCAAATCCAGAACCTGGGCGACCAGCTCTTTCTCTTCTTTCCAGCGCGCGTCCAGCACGGCCAGTTTGTCGGTTTCCGTGGTTTTCTTGGCCCTGGCTTCGTTCAGGCGCTCACCAATGCTGATGCCCACGGCCACCTCACGCTCAATGATGCCGATCTCGACGTCGAGCATTTCAATGCGGCGCTGCACGTCTTCGACTTCCGGCGGCGTGGCGTGCTGGCTCACCGCGACGCGCGCGCAACTGGTGTCCAGCAGGCTGACGGCCTTGTCGGGCAACTGGCGGGCTGGAATGTAGCGGTGCGACAGGTTCACCGCTGCGGTGATTGCCTCGTCGAGCAACAACACCTTGTGGTGTTTTTCCAGCACGGTGGCTACACCGCGCAGCATGGCCACGGCCTTGGCTTCGTCGGGCTCGGGCACTTGCACCACCTGGAAGCGGCGGGTCAGCGCTGGGTCTTTTTCAATGTACTTTTTGTACTCGGCCCAGGTGGTGGCACCGATGGTGCGCAAGGTGCCGCGCGCCAGCGCAGGCTTGAGCAGGTTGGCGGCATCGCCTGTGCCGGCCGCACCGCCAGCGCCCACCAGCGTGTGCACCTCGTCCACAAACAAAATCACGGGTTTAGGGCTGGCCTGCACCTCGTCAATCACCTGGCGCAGGCGCTGCTCGAATTCGCCTTTCATGCTGGCACCGGCTTGCAGCAGGCCGACATCCAGCGTGAGCAGGGAAACCTCTTTCAATTGCGGCGGCACATCGCCCTTGGCCAGGCGCAAGGCAAAACCCTCGACGACCGCTGTTTTACCCACGCCTGCTTCACCGGTGAGGATGGGGTTGTTCTGGCGCCGACGCATCAGGATGTCCACGATCTGGCGAATCTCTTCGTCGCGACCGGTCACGGGATCAATCTCGCCATTGCGGGCTTTTTCAGTCAGGTCAACCGCGTACTTTTTCAGCGCCTCCTGTTTGCCCATTTGCGCTGGAGCCATCGCACCACTGGCTTCGCCCGGCTCGCCACTCAAGCCGCTGCCATCGCTGGCAGACAAATCGGCCTCGGGCGAACCTTTGACGATGTCGGCCAGTTTGTCGGCCAGGGCATCCACGCCCAGCTTTTCAAATTCGCGCGAGATGCCGTACAGGATGTTGCGCAGGCCGGTGGTTTTGACCAGGCCG
The DNA here is from genome assembly GCA_013297875.1 of Comamonadaceae bacterium. Lineage (GTDB taxonomy): Bacteria > Pseudomonadota > Gammaproteobacteria > Burkholderiales > Burkholderiaceae_C > JAAFIW01. Next base: position 232,922 of record JAAFIW010000003.1, read on the forward strand.
ACCATGATGTAGGCGCTGCGCACCTGGTCGTCGCCGTACTTCAACGTGCCATAAACCCAGGCGCGCTCCACGGCATTTTCAATGTGCTCGGACAGATCAGAAATGGCGCTGGCACCGCGCGGCAGCTTGTCCAGTGCCCGCGTCAGGTCAGCGGCGAGTTTGGAGGCGTCTACTTCGAAATGCCGCACGATTCGGTGCAGATCGCTGTCGTTGGTGCTCAAAATCTGGTGCAGCCAATGGATGAGTTCCACATAGGGGTTGCCGCGCAACTTGCAAAAAACGGTGGCACCCTCGATGGCTTTGTAGAGCAGCGGGTTGAGCTTGCCAAACAAGGCGGAACGGCTGATTTCAGACATACGACGCTTTCAGTGGTTGAGGTTGTTGATGGGGATGGCTTGCTGTTCGCGGCTGCAGACGGCTCAGACGCTCGATGTCCAGCAGCACGTCATCGGCGTCATGTGTGCGCCGCTGTGCGGGCATGCCCAGCCAGCTGGTCCAGCCCAGCTGACCGTACTGGCCCAAGCGGGTGGAGGGCACCTGGTCGCGCGCCAGCACCAATCGCGCGTCCCATGCCAGCTCCAGGCCCAGGTAGTTGCGCACCCAGTCTCGGACCTGAAAGAAACGCACACCACCGGGCAGGTAGCGTTCGAATTCTTCCAGCGACATGGTGCCTAGTTGCAGCCGAAACTTGTGCTGGACATCAGGCACTTTGACGCCGGCAATTGCGCCCTGGCCCAGGCGGGACGAGGCGGCACCCACCTCCATGCGGTGCCTGGACTTCGCACCAGCCAACGCCACGGACGTCAACCGCGTGCGGTCTGCTGGTGCCAAGCTGAGCCACTGCAAGCAATACTCTTTGAGCGCGACCGGAACCCGAAGCAATGCGGCCAAGGGACGCACCAGCCCTTCGGGGTTGCGGGTCGGGCGAGCCAGGTGACCCGCATGGTGCAGCTTCAAATGATCGGGAACCGTGTCACGGCTTTTCAAACTGGCTTGTCCCAGGCCGACCAGGCTGGCAGCGTAGCGGCTGAAGTGATCGCGGTCTGGCTGATCCAGGCTGGTTACGGCCTGGCAATCGGCCCAAGCCCGATAGAACAGCAAAATCATGCGGTGCTGAAAGATGTCGCAAAACCGGGCAATGGTCTCGTCTTTGGCGTGTATCAAGCGCTCTTGCACATATTCGGTGATGTGCTGTGGCAACGCGCCGTTAGGGCCAAAAAGGCCGAAGTGATAGACGGACAAACGACCCAACCCATGGGCTGCCACGCCGGGCTGGAACTTGTACAACGAGGTGGGCGCAAAAATCAGCGACGGGTACTGGCTCAGCCGCAAGGGCTCGTCGCGCGACCGCGGTGCGCGGCCCAGCGGCACCGAGCCGGAAATGGCCGCATCGACATGGCGCATGGCGTAATAAAAATCAAACTGCGTCGCATCTGCCTCCAGACCCAGAAACAGTTTTTCCAGCCTTGCAGAGGGTGGCTGGGTGATTTGAGGTTTGATGATGTCGGTCATACCGAGGGCCGCTGGCCGATATGGGGTTGCCAACTGGCGATCTGGCCGCGCTGCGTGCTGCGAATCACAAATTCGGTAAACGCGTTCACACTCACGTGTCGGGCAAAAAACTGCTCCAGCACGGCTCCCAAAAGCCAGGGGCTGACGCCCGCCAAAGGGATCTCATCGACCAGCAAATCCAGTTGAACGCCCCGCCCGAACACGATGGGACCCCGGCCTGGTACCCGGCGATTGACCTCGCTTACCGACATCTTTTGGACAGCACCAATCTGTGCATCGGCACCGGCAGCACCCAGGCGGGCATACAAGCCCAGCAGCTCCCGCAACGATGCAGCGCCCTGCTCGGCATTTAAATCGGTCAGGGTCAGGTAGTTCAGGCTCAGGTGAGAGATCAAGCGCCAGGTGACTTCCCGCTCGGCCAACGCGGGTGTGGGCCGTGTGGGGCCTGCCACAAAGCGAATGCTGTCAATCGGCGCAGAGGCCAGCAAAGACAGATCGGAGCCGCCTGCACCGATGGGCGTCAGCAGCGACAGATCGCGATTGGTACACAGCGCGTCGACGGTGACTTGGCGCAATTCGGCTGCATAGGGTGCCTCGTTGGCATCCACCAGGGACAAAAAGCATTCGCTGCCCACGTAACCTGTGCGTGGCCCGTGGCGACGGGATTTTTCGGATAACAAGCGGGGTTCGCGCCGCATGGAAAAATAAGCGCCGGAGCCACGTCTGTCGGTGTCGGCAGCCGCGTAAAAAGGCTGAAAAACCAGTTCCCGATCCGCCTCGCTGTGGTGACCTGTCACTTTGGAAATGCTGTGAATTTCAAAATCCAGCGGGCGGCCCCGATCCACCACGGCGTGATATTCAAACCGATTGGCACCGACCGGAATGCGATCCGACGTACGGTTGAACAGGTTGATCACCGGGGCGCAATGCAGCAGAAAATTGCTTGCATCAACCACCTGCTCCAGCGCGACCTGGCTGGCTTTGAGCAGAATGACCACTTCAAAGCGGCTGCCCGCGATCAGCGGCAGGGCCCGCTGAAGCCCGTTCACCGAGAAAAAGCGGTAGCGCTCGGGAAAAGCAAAGTACTCGTGCAGCAAGCGGTAACCATCGAACGCCCGGGAGTTGTTGGGCAACATGGCCTGGTCCGTGGCGAAACCCTCGCATTTCAAGGCGTCGGCTGGGTAGGGCACCAGCTCTTTAATGGGCAGGCCACCTGCATGCACCAGCAGGCCCAGGCACTGGGTGTGTATCAACTCCTGCAGCTTGGAAGCGATGTCGGGCGTACCGGTGATGAAAAGCGGCAAGTTGTCCAGCTTCAGGGACGTTACTTCCAGCTGTGCCGTGGTTTCAAACACCAGCCGCAAGGCACCGCGCACTGGCGCGCCCCAGCGATAGCCGGCAATCGGTAAATCGGGTGGTGCAGCGGTTAATCGCGCTTCCGCCAGACGCAATGGCCAAAGCGTCAGGTCGTGGGCGGTACGAAATTCGCAGGCTGTTTGTTCATGCGCGGACAAACGGGCACGCAGGCGGGCGTGCCGGGGCAATACATAGCCATCAGGCGATCCGCCTTCGGACTTTGAGGGTTCAAACTGCGCCACACCCATGGCCGGGGTCGGCGACAGGTAGCCGGGGTAAACCAAATCCAGTAGCCGCTGAGAAAAACGCGGAAATTCCGCATCCATCTTGAGCTGTACGCGCGCGGACATGAAGGCAAAGCCTTCCAGCAAACGCTCAACATAAGGGTCAGCAACCTCAATGCCCCGCATGCCCAGGCGCCCGGCAACTTTGGGGAATTGCTGCGCAAACTCTGCGCCCTGCTCGCGCACGTAGGCCAACTCGCGGTTGTAGTAGTCAAGAAAGCGCGGATCCACGTCAGCTGCCCCCCGTTGCCAGTTGGTCTGTCAACTTCATGTAACCCGTTTCCAAATCCAACTCCGAGCGCAGCAGCAGCTCGATGGGAAACGGCATGGACCACAAATCGCCACGCAATTCAAATTGCAGTAAGTTGTGATGCCCCAGCATGTCAGTGGGCGCAACCGCTTTCACGACCAGCGAGTCGGGCAGTATGCGGGGCTCAAAAATAAGAATTGCCTCGCGAATTTGTTGCTCCAATTCGCGCCAGTCCACCCCGGAGAAATTTTTCCCCGACAGCACGGGAATGCCGAAATTCACAACCGACTTGCGCACCTCTGGGTAATTGTCCAGTTGATCGTCGGTATGGTGCGACGTTGTGTTGAACAGCCAGATCAAGTCTCTCAACACCGTTCGTTTGAGCCGCCCTTTGGACACCACGGCCTGTTGGGATGTTTCGGTGCGTTGGCTGGGTTCGTCGTCGGTCAACCGATCCAGCAAGGCAGGCTGCAGGCGGTCACCCTCGGAGCGTTTGCTGACTTCTTCCATGGATGGCCGCGCTGTCGTGGGTGGGTTAAGCGCAGCGACAGGTGCGCTCAGGCTGCTGCTACATCGCCGTCAGTGGCCGCAGCAACTGACCAGGTGAGTGCCCGCGTATCCAGAATCGGGTGTTCGCCGACATCGCTGACCCACATGCGCTGCCCCAAACCAAACCACATGTCGGCACCATTCTCAATCCAGTGTGTGGCTTTGCTTTGGGCCAACTGATCGGCGTTTGGCAGCGTGGTTTGTGGCGTATCCGGGTACCGGGTGGGGATGAGCGCCACAACGCGCCCCTCGTTGGGTAGCATCAATTCAGCAGACGACCAGACCAGGTCACGCATGTCGGCTGGTGCGTCGATGTGAATGCCGGAGCACGACTCAAACGGCAACCAGTAATACTGACCATTGGTGAAAATTTCGCAGACAGGGCCCAACCGTGCGTCGCCATCTGCCAGCCATTCACAGGCTTGGGCATCGACGTTGCACGGTATGGCTTGCGCCGCATCCATCGCCTGGGTACGCAAATCAATCGCGGCCGCACCGTGCCCGGCCGCATCTTGTTTCAAAGCCTCAATCAACAAGCCGATCCAGGACGGTGGCTTGCCCATGACCTGGGGTGTGCGCTTGCCCGCAAATACGTCACTGCGAAACAACTCGCAACGTATGGCTTCACGGTACATCTGCGCCATAGGTAAGGCGCTTGCATCTAGCTGCGCGCACAGCTGCAACTGCTCAAGCGCCCGCTGCCATCGTCCCATCACACATAAAAGCTGAAAAAGATGAATGCGAAGCTTCGCAGAGCTGGCGTCGCGCTTGATCTGCGATTGAAGCTCTGTCAGCTGATTTGCAAGCGTAGTTGCATCTTGGTTCATATCGTTTCCTCATGCGACACATCTGCAACGCCGAGGGCGGCCGTCAAACACAGGCCCCCTCGACCAACCAACAGCATGAGGTGTATTAAGCCTTCTTGTTCTCTTTTTGATCCCACTCGGCAACGGTTCCAGCGCCTTTGCCGCCTTCTTTGGTCTGCTGGAAGTATTCCGTTTTGATTTTCGAGAATGCCAGCGAAACACTGACATGAGGCATTGCATTGGGCTGGCCAGAAAATGAAACACCTGTTACAACGACGTCAGTCAGCGTGATTTCCAGGTAATTCCAGCTGCTATTGCCTTCCATTTTGGTTGCATGCAATGTCGCTTTTGGGTAGTGCTTATTACCAGCGCAACCCGCCATCAGGGTAGGAATGGCTTTTTCCAATTGGCATGTAACCACCATGTCTGAGTAAGACACGGAACCCAAACCCGCACCGCCGCCAAAGCCTGCGCTGCTGGTTGAGTGCAGACCTTCTTGATACGACTCGACATCGATCCATCCTTTGTGGTTGGATTCAACGCACTCGCCACCAACACCCTCAATTTGTAAAAACAGATTTCCAGCCATGATTTGCTCCTAAGGATTACTAGCACTGACAGTTAAAAATCCCTTCCCGAAAGAAGGGTGCAAAAACTTCCGGATCAATATGCCCAGATCTATTACGAAGCAGCCTTTGTAGACGGCAGTTTCGATACCAGACGCAACGAAACAGTCAATCCCTCTAATTGATAATGTGGCCGCAGGAAAAACTTTGAGGTGTAGTAGCCTGGGTTACCCTCAACTTCTTCAACAACCACCTCGGCAGCAGCCAGGGGCTTGCGTGCTTTGGTTTCTTGTGAAGAACTGGCCGGGTCACCGTCTACATAATTCAAAATCCATCCGTTCAACCACTTTTGCATATCCTCACGTTCGCGGAAAGAGCCAATTTTGTCGCGCACAATACATTTCAAAAAATGGGCAAAGCGACAACATGCAAACATATAAGGTAAACGTGCCGCAAGGTTTGCATTTGCTGTCGCGTCAGCATCATAATATTCCGCTGGCTTATTGAGCGACTGCGCGCCAATGAAGGCCGCAATATCGGTATTTTTTCTGTGAACAAGTGGCATAAAGCCGTTCTTTGCCAATTCGGCTTCCCGGCGATCACTAATAGCAATTTCAGTAGGGCATTTCAAATCAACGCCACCATCATCTGAAGGGAATGTGTGCGCGGGCAAATCGGTGACGGCACCGCCAGATTCAACGCCCCGGATGGAGGTGCACCAGCCATACTCTTTGAAAGACCGGTTGATATTGGTCGCCATTGCGTAGGCCGAATTGGACCATGTGTACTTGGCGTGCGAGCCACCTTCGGTGTCCTCTTCAAAGGCAAACTCATCGACCGGGTTGGTCGTAGCGCCGTACGGCAAGCGCGACAGGTAGCGTGGCATGGCCAGGCCCACATATTTGGAGTCATCAGACTCACGCAGACCATTCCAGGCCGCGTATTCCGTATTCGAGAAGATTTTTGTCAAATCACGTGGATTTGACAACTCCTGCCAGGAAGTCATCTGCATCAGATTGGGCGAAGCGCCGGCAATGAAGGGTGCGTGCGCGGCGGCCGCGACACGGGCCATTTCGCCCAACAGTTCGACATCGGGTGCGCTGTGATCAAAAAAGTAGTCGCCTACCAGGCAGCCATAGGGCTCGCCACCAAACTGGCCATACTCCTCTTCATACAGCTTCTTGAAGATGGGGCTTTGATCCCAGCCTGTTCCCTTGTAGCGGCGCATGGTCTTGCGCAAATCATTTTTTGAAATGTTCAAAACCCGGATTTTGAGCATCTCGTCTGGGTCTGAGTTGTCGACCAGGTACTTCAAGCCGCGCCAGGAGCCTTCCAGCTTCTGGAAATCCTCATGGTGAAGGATCAAATTCATTTGCTCCGACAGTTTTTTGTCCAGCGCGGCGATTAGTGCTTCGATCGTGCGATAGGCGTCGGTGGAAATGGTTTTGCTGTGCACCAGGGCTTGTTGGGCCAGCGTCTGTACGGCAGATTCGATCGCGCCACGGGCCTCGTCGGTCTTGGGTTTGAATTCTTTGTTCAGCAGTGATGCGAACTCATGGCCTTGGAATTCGACTTGTCCTAGGGCTGATGATGATTGGGTTTCTGTTGCCATTTTTTACTCCGTCCTTCAAGTGGCGCTCGGCGCGGAATCACCCGGCTTGGCGGATGCTGACAACGAGGCCATCAGTGCGGGATCCTGCAAGACTTTGGCCAGCAACTCCTCGGCACCGGATTTGCCGTCCATGTAGGAGAGCAAGTTGTGTAGTTGGGTGCGCGCTTCCAGCAGTTGGTTGAGCGCGCCGATTTTTCTGGCCACATTGGCAGGCGAAAAGTCATCCATGCTTTCAAAGCTCACATCTACCGACAGATAGCCTTCGCCGGTCAGCGTGTTCGGTACGTTAAACGCAGCGCGGGGTTTGATGGCCTTCATGCGGGCATCAAAGTTATCGAAGTCAATTTCGGTGAACTTGCGATCGGCAATGTCGGGCAAGGGCACTTCCGACTTGCCGGACAGATCGGCCATCACACCCATGACGAATGGAATCTGAATCTTTTTCTCTGATCCATAGACCTCGACGTCGTACTCAATCTGAACGCGCGGGGCGCGATTTTTAGATATCCACTTCTGACCGCTTTTCCTTGCTGACATGGCTCGATTCTCCTGTTGAAGTTAGTTCCAAAGACCCATCATTTTGTTGTAACCAGATTTGAGTGTCACTCGTCTGACGACTTTGCGCCAGTAAGCATTTGTATATGCTGCATCGAATCCGGTGACAACTCGCGCACGATGTCCATGAAGTCCATGCCCAGCAGGCGCTCGGCCCTTCGCGCAAACAAAGAGGCTGGGTTGCTGGGTTCGTTTTTTTCCAGATAGGCACAAACCCGTTGCAGCGCCCGCCGCGCGTCGTCGCGCGACTTGACTTCACCCAAGCCCGCGCCCCGCGTCGGTGCGCCGGCGGATGCCACTTCAGCACCATCGACTGGAGCGTCGGCAGAGTCAGCTGGAGGTGTATCGTCGCCCTCTGGCGTCTTGGCGCGCCCAATCGCAGCGCTCACTAGCTTGAGCAGGGTCTTCAGTGCGGAAAAGTCGGGTTGCTCGCCGCCGGCCATACGGGCTTCGACCAAAGCGGCCAGCGCGCCAGCTGACACCGTCGCTTGCTCAAGCGCCAATACCGATGGCGAACCCTCGTCAATGGCGTCTTTCAGAATGGAGACGATTTGCGCGTCGGAGTAACTGGCGGCGGCATCGTGCCTGGCGGCCATTTCCACATCGCGAACCTTGATGGGCAAGGCCCGATTGGCCAGCAGCGCATCGCGCAGTGCCCGCATGATGGGCGAACCATCGGCATAGCTGCCACCGCTGCTGGACAGTGACGCCAGTGCGCCAATACGCAGGAAGGGGTCGTTGTCGCCATCAATGATCAGACGGGGGTGAACGTCGTCCCAATACTGCTCGCACAGCAGGTTCATCAGTTGCACGCCGGCTGCAAAACCGGGCACGCCATGCAGCCGGGTTGCCGCCTCGGTCAACCAGGCCACCACACGCAGGTCTTTGGTTTTGCCCAGCATCTCGGTGGCCAGCCGCTCCACCAGCCTCCAGTCGGGCTCGACTGCGGGAATCACGGTGTCGCCAAACTGTTGCTCGGGTTTGCCTGACGCAGCCTGAGACAGTGCCAAAAAACTGCCGTCGTACTCCAGGTCAGGCCCGCAGGGCTGCTGTGCATCAATGGGTTGCGCGTGCTGACTCAGGTCGTACAAGTGGTTCTCCTGTGGCGTGCTGGAAGCGTTTGAGAAGTGATTTGCAAACGGTGCGCAGTACATCAGTTTGCACACATATTTGCAAGGTGACGAAGGTCACATGCTTGGACAAATCCCAGGCCTTCGCGCAATTTTTGACAGATTCAAACATAAAATTGAAGACATACGTATGACATTCTGGAACCTTAAATGCTCTCGTTTTTATAGCATCTAGTGCGCTCTGGATGTGCACCCAAGCCCGATTTGGCTTATATTTATGTGGCAGGATGAAAAATTTCCCGCCGACGTCCCGAGTTCCACCCCCACTGAGGATTTACGTGTTGCCCCAACCTGCCTTGCACGCGCATCCCAACTGCTTGCCGCTGGGTAGCCGGATTGCTGAATTCGAGGTCACTGGGCTGGTCGGTGAAGGCGGCTTTGGCATCGTCTATCTGGCGCGCGACACGGCCTTGCTGCGCAATGTTGCGCTCAAGGAATTCATGCCCAGCGCGTTGGCTGGCAGGGTGGGCGGTACCCGCGTGGCGGTGCGCAGCGCCGACAACCAGGCCAAGTTTGACGCTGGCCTGAAAGGCTTCATCAAGGAAGCACGGTTGCTGGCGCGGTTCAGCCACCCCGCTTTGGTCAAGGTTTACCAGTTGCTGGAGGGCAACGCTACAGCTTACATGGCCATGCGCCTGTATGAAGGCCAAACGCTGGCCCAACGCATGTCGCGCCGCGGGGCTGCAGCGTTTGATGAAGCGGCCATTGCGCAAATCATGCTGCCCATCTTCAGTGCGCTGGAAATGCTGCACCAGGCCCAGGTTTTTCACCGCGACATCGCGCCGGACAACATCATGTTGTCCGAATCCGGCTCGGTGCTGCTGGACTTCGGCTCCGCCCGACACATCATCGGCGACGGGATCCAGGCTTTGACAGCCGTACTCAAGCCGACCTACTCGCCGGTCGAACAATATGTGACCGACGGCAGCATGCGCCAGGGTGCCTGGACCGATGTCTATGCGCTGGGTGCCGTGATGTACCACATGGCCACTGGCAGGCCACCGGTGCAGGCGGTGTCCCGGATGATGACGGACGCCATGCCCACTGTTGGCCAGGTCACGGGCAATGCCTTTTCGGCGCGCTTTTCCAACACCATTGCGCAAGCAATGGCGGTTGCGGTTGAAAACCGCGTGCAAACCGTTCAAGCCCTGCGCGAGGCGCTGGGATGGCAGATGGCTGCTGCGCAACCGGTGCCGCCGATCGCTGTCAAACCATTGACCGCTCATTCGGCTGTACCGACGCCGAACCAGGCTGTCAGGCATGTGCCGCCGTCGGCCCCGCCGGCTGCGTCCTCGCACAACTGGCTATGGGGTGCTGTGGTCGGCGTCGTGGTCTTCGCTTTGGTTCTGGCTTACTTGATGATGTAGCCCACCCCTACGCCTTGCCCAAACACCGCATTGCGTTCAGAATTTGTCGCATTGCAAACCCATAATCAGGTCCTTTCGGGTTGGTTGCCAGCACGCGTCACGACACGTTTTCAACCGAGCCCAACCCCCAACGCGTTGACCACCTATTCATGACCTCCAGCTTGCCGCCGCCCGCCACTGCCTCCAGTGCCCTGCCCGTTGGCACACGGCTGGGCGAGTTTGAAATCACCGGCGTATTGGGCGAAGGTGGTTTTGGCATCGTCTACAGCGCGCACGATGCCAGCCTTGACCGCAAAGTGGCGATCAAGGAGTATCTGCCCTCGGCTTTGTCGTTTCGCGACAGTCGGGCGACGGTGCAGATCAAGTCGGCTGAGCACAAACAGACCTTTGCTGCAGGCCTAGCCAGTTTTGTCAATGAAGCCCGCCTGCTCGCCGGTTTTTCGAACCCCGCATTGGTCGAGGTGTTTCGTTTTTGGGAAGCCAACGGAACCGCCTACATGGCCATGCGCTACTACCCCGGCGCAACCCTTCAGGCGATGTTGCAAGCCACACCGCAAGTGGCCACCGAAGCCTGGTTGCGCCGCACGCTGGATCCGGTCTTGCTGGCTTTGGGCGAACTACATCAGCAGCAGTACTACCACCGCGACATTTCACCCGACAACATCATGGTGCTGCCCGACGGACGTTCGGTGCTGATGGATTTTGGCGCTGCGCGGCGAATTATTGGAGGCATGAGCCAAGCCGTGACGGCGGTACTCAAACCGGGCTATGCGCCGATCGAGCAATACGCCCACGACGGCACCATGCACCAGGGTGCCTGGACGGACGTGTATGCGGTGGGCGGCGTGCTATACCAGGCAATGACCGGGCAGACGCCGGTGCAGGCGATTGCGCGCATGGCGACCGATCCACTCGTCGCTGTGGAGCAACTGTCCCGTCTGGCCTATTCCGACCAACTGTGCGGCTGCGTCATGAAAAGCATGGCAGTGCTTCCCGCCAACCGCTTTCAGAGCATCCAGGCTTTGCGCGCTGCGCTGGGCTGGGCCCAGGCATTTGCGCCCGCCAGCGGCACGCCGCCAGCATTCGATGCCCAGGCCACCGCGATGTCAGGTCGGGCCGTCAGTGCCAGGCCGGCGGCCGCCAGCACCTTTGACCCGCTGGCCACGGTGGTTCCGGCGCGCCCTGCGCCAAAGGCTGCGCCCGGTGTGGGTGCTGGCAGCCAACCGGCCGCCCCGGCATCTGCTGGCCCTGATGTGGGTGCCGTGTCCAAGCCCAACGCCGCGCTGTGGGCGGGACTTGCCGCTGCCGGATTGACTTTGGCAGCTGGGCTGACATATTTTCTCGGACAACCGTCAGGTCCTCCTTCCGACCCATCCAGCCCACTGGCATCAGCACCCCGAGCGCCGCCCGTGCCAGCACCCATTGAGCCGGTCACGCCGGCAGTGGTGCCGACCGTGACTGCTCCACCTGCTGCGCCGCCCACCATCACGCCCACACCGGCAGAACCAACGGCAGCCGCAACAGCGCCCAGCACGCCACCATCTGTGATCGCACCGGCCTCTGTTGTCCCGCCCAGCGGCAATCCTGAAGCCCAGGCGCTTGCCAACCCAGCCAGCCCCGCCGCCAGCGAGCCGCCCGCGCTGCCCACCACCGGTGTGCTGCGTTTTGAGCTGAAAGACGGCTGGGCGACGGTGTTTGTCAATGGCGACGAAAAAGGCGTTGCACCGCCGGTGGTCAGTCTGAAACTGCCACCCGGCAGCTACGAGGTCGAACTGCGCAACCCGGCGCTGCCCACCGTCAAACGGGCCATCAAAGTGGTGGCCGGCAAAACTGCCATCGTGCGGCATTCGTTTGCCAAAGAACCCTCCGTCGCACCCTCACCTACGTCGGCAAAACCTGTTACCACCTACTGAAACACCATGCATACCGTGCCACGTTTTTCTCTCTGTATCTTTGTGGTCACCCTCCTGGCCGGTTGCGCCACCCCACCGCCCGGCAGGCCTGCGTCTGCACCGGTGGCTACCCAACCTGCGCCCGCGCCGCGGCCAGTGGAGCCGGCACCGGCACCTGCACCGGTGCCTGCGCCGCCGCCGGTAGCGCCCGCACCCGCCGAGCCCTCGGCCAGTGAGAAGGCACTGATGGTTGCACTGGCCAGTTATGAGCGGGGCGACTACCCCGCTGCGATGCGCCAGCTCACTGCGTTGACCAGCGACACAACGCTGGATACGGCTAACCAGTTGCGCGCCCTGAAAACCCTGGCCTTTGCCCAATGCCTGACGCGCGCAGCCGTGCCCTGCCGTCAGACCTTTGAACGCGCTTTCCGTTTGGACAACAAGTTTGACCTGGCACCCGCTGAGCGCGGGCACCCCGTGTGGGGGCCCCAGTTTGAACAGGCGCGTAAAGCCGTCAACCGATAACCGCCCGCCATCTTCTCGTCGGCCTTTCTCGAAGGACCTCAGCGTATGTCGCAAATTACCCTGGATCTGGTTTCTCTGGACGGCAAGCCCCTGGTCGGTTTGAGTCGCTGCTTTGAAGGCAGCGGCGGCACCATCGGACGCGACGAGGGCAACACCCTGGCCTTGCCCGACACCCATCGGCGCGTCTCCCGCTTGCATGCGGCGGTCAGTTTTCCGGGTGGCGTGGCCACCATCACCAACTCCAGCGCCGCGCTGCCCATCACTGTCGGTGGCCTGCAGCTGGAGTGCGGCCAAGCCATGGCGCTGGTGCCGGGCATGGAGATGGAGATTGGCCCTTATGTATTGGTGGTGCGCCAAAATGTCGCGCCCGCTGCAACTCCCGCGCCCGCCGCGACCTACCAACCGGTCAACCCGCCAGCGCCTGCTGTGCCAGCCCCGGTTTACGCGCCGCGGCCCACAGCCCCCGTGCCGATGCCTGCTGCGTACGGCTCCGCTGCCCTGCCCGACGCAAGTGCCGATCCGTTCGCGGATCTGCTGTCAGGGCTGGGGCCCGCGACGCCGCCACCCGCCTACCCGCCGCCTGCTGCGCCACCGGCCTACGCACCACCTCCCGCACCCCTTGCAGCGCCCGTACAAGCGCATCCACCCACATACCCTCCCGCATACCCCCCGCCTCCCATGCCAGGCGCGAGCAATCTCGGTTTTGATGACCCTCTGGCAGGTCTGCTGGCTCCCTCTGGCGCGCCGGCACCGTTGGGCGGCGGTGCGGATCCGTTTGCGGCTTTGGGCTTGGGCGCGGGTTCACCGGTGAATCCATCGCCTGCCGCGGCGTACTCGCCACCGGCCTATGCACCCGCTGCCAGCGTCATTCCTGACGATTTCAATCCGTTTGACATGCCATCCGCGTCAGCGCGCAACAGCGCCGATCCACTGCTGTCGATGCTGGGCGGTGCAGATGCGGCCGGGGCTCATGCGCTGACCCAGGGCGAGCAGTCGATCGATGCCCTGTTTGGGCCATCGGGTGCGTCGTCTGGTGCTGATTTGTTGGGCGGTGGCGGATCGGGTGGCGGCGCGTTTGGTGCCAGCTATGCCCCTGCACCGTTTGGCTCGCCCGCTTCTTTGTTGCCCGCAGGCGACAACAGCGACCCGTTGGCGATGTTCGGCAGTGCCCCGCCCAGTACAGACGGCTTCATGAAGCCCATGCGCGACGACCTGGCCGAAGTCGGCGGGGCCTACCAGCCGCCCCGTGCGATGGATCCGGCCTTCTCGTTTGCCCCGGCTGCCACGCCGCCGATGCCGCAGCAGGTGTTTGCTCCGCCCGCGCCGGTTCAGGCGGTGGCCATGCCCAGCTACCCCGCAGATGCGCTCACGCAAGCGTTTTTGACCGGCTCCAAGTTGCCCGCCAGCGCCCTGCCCAATGGCTTGACGCCGGAGATCATGACCATCGTGGGCAGTCTGTTGCACAGCGCCACCGGCGGTGCCATCGAATTGCTGGCCATTCGCGCCAACATCAAGCGCGAGGTGCAGGCCAATGTCACCATCATCTCCAGCCAGGCCAACAACCCGCTGAAGTTTTTGCCCGATGCCGACTCGGCGCTGCAGCAGTTTCTAGGTAAAAAAATACCCGGTTTCATGCGCCCCGACGAGGCCATGCGCGATGCCTTCAACGACCTGCGCGCCCACGAGCTGGGCGTGATGGCGGGCACCCGCGCGGCGCTGGGCGAGGTACTGGGCAAGTTTGACCCGGCCATTCTGGAGGGGCGTCTGATTGGCGGCTCGCTGCTGGAGCGGGCGCTACCTGCCATGCGCAAAACCAAGCTGTGGGACTTGTATCTGGAGCGCTATGCGCTGATACGGCGCGAAGCAGAAGACGATTTCCAGAGCATTTTTGGCGAGGCGTTCATGAAAGCCTATGAGCGCGAAACCGCCCGGATGAAGGCACAAGGCACGGGCCGTGGGGCACCATGAACGCCCCCCTTGCCATCCGCATTGAAGCGGCCCGTTTCTCGCACGAAGGCGGGCGCAGCTACAACGAGGACGCTTTAGGCGAATGCGAAGCGGTGGGTGCCCTGCGCCTGTTTGTGCTGGCCGACGGTGCGGGTGGCCAGGGCGGTGGCGATGTCGCATCGCAAACGGCGGTGGCGGCTGCTCAGGCGGCATTTGTCCAGCTACCGGCGTTTTCTACCGACACCCTGAGCCGCTGCATACAGCAGGCCGACCTGGCCGTGCTGGCCCGCCAATTTGGCGATGCACACCTGTCGCGCATGGCCTCCACCCTGGTGGTGCTGCTCATCAGTTACCAACGCAGCCAGGCGCTGCTGGGCAACCTGGGCGACTCGCGCTGCTATGTGTTTCGCGGCAACCAGGTGGTGGCGCAGTCGCACGACCACAGCCTGGTGCAGCGCTTCATTGATGCCGGCCTGTACCCGGCCGACAAGCTGCGCGAGCACCCCAAACGCAATGTGCTGTATGCCAGCCTGGGTGCCAACCAGGATCAGGCCGAGCCTTTTCTGAGCACCGAACCCATCGCGCTGCAGCCCGGTGACGGCCTGCTGTTGTGCAGCGACGGGGTGTGGGAACTGCTGGAAGATGCGCAGCTGGCCCAGTTACACGCCGACAGCAGCAACGTACAGGTCTGGCGTGATGCTTTGCAAACAGCCGTGCAGGCCTGCATGCCCAGCGGCCACGACAACTTCAGCGCCTTTGTGCTGCGCTGCCTGCCCGCCGAGTCCAGCGACGACGACACCATTCCGCCCGGCGCGCGCCCGGCGTGGGTGACGGAAGCGTCGGCAATTTAGTTTTTGCTCGTAAAAACAATCAAATTGGCCGCTAGCCCAGGTATATATTGCTCAAACAGCTATCTTTTAAATAGCAATTGATACCTCACGCCAACCACCCCGCCGCACGCGCCTGCACCAGCAGCCAGCTGCGAAAAGCGGCCACCGCCGGGTGATCCGCAGCCTCAGGCCGAAAGCACATGTAGTGACCGTCGGGCAGCTTGACCTGCGCTTCGTGGGCCAGGCTCAGGCGGCCTTCGGCGATCAGGGCTTGCACCAGGCAAAACGGCACCACCGCCAGGCCCATGCCGGCCACCACGGCCTGGATGATTTGCGAATACTGGTTGAAGAAGATGCCGCCGCGCACATCCAGCCCTTGCGTGCCCGTGGCGGCGCACCAGGCGGCCCAGGCTTCGGCGGTTTCCACGTGGTGCAGCAATGTGGCGCGCTGCAAAGCCTGGTCACCCGGCTGAAATTGCGGCGGAGCAATCACCACGCAGGCGCGACCCGCCACGTATTGCGCCGTATCACTGCCCCATTGGCCCAGGCCGTAGCGCACCGCCACGTCGACATGGGCAGGCATGGGGCTGCTGCCGCTTAAATGCTGAGCAAAACTGATGGTAATGCCGGGGTGTTGTTCACGGAATGAAGGCAGGCGCGGAATCAGGCAGTGCGTGGTGAAGGTGGGCACACTGGCCAGGCGCAGCAGGCCCGAGCCCTGAGGCGTGATGCGCAGCTCGATGGCCGCCGTTTGAATGGCGCACAGCGCCGGGGCCACGCTGGCATGAAAGCGCTGGCCCGCGTCGGTCAGGCTCACGCGACGGCCTGCGCGCTCAAACAACCTGGCCCCCAAATGCTGCTCCAGCGAGGCGATCTGGCGGCTCACCGCGCTTTGCGTCAGACCCAGTTCAGCAGCCGCGGCTGTGAAGCTGGCGTGGCGCACCGCAGCGTCAAACGCGACCAGGTCGTGCATGGCGGGGTGGCGGGGTGCAGCGGTGCGTAGATGCGTTTGCATGCGGTTTAGGAATGTTTTCGTACTTGAAATGCTTGCAAGTGTCATGCAAATCGAATTCTCCATCGGCATGATGACGGCATGACGAAAGAACACTTCACCGCTCCTTTGAACGCTCCGAGCCCGGCCGGGCGCTGGGTGCTGTGGGCCTACAGCGTGTACCTGTTTTTGCCCATGCTGTTGGTGCTGGTGGGCACGTTTGGTGAGAACTGGAGCAATTCGCTGCTTCCCTCCGGCTTTACCTTCAAGTGGTTGCGCGAGCTGTGGGAAGACACCAGCTACCGCCAGGCGCTGGGCGTGAGCGTGGGCACGGCGGTGGCGGCTGCGGCGGTGAACCTGATGCTGGGGCTGCCACTGGCACTGGCACTGCGCAAGCCGCAAGGCGCATGGGGCGTGGCCACGCGCTGGTTGCTAATTTCGCCGATTGCCGTGCCCGCCGTGACCCTGGGTTTTGGCTACGTGGTGCTGTTTTCCAGCGAGGGCTTGCCCTGGTTGGGATCGTGGTGGGTGCTGTTTGCCGGGCATGTGGTGCTGACCTTGCCCTACATGCTGAACGCACTGCTCAACGGCCTGCGCCACCAGAGCGTGGACTTATGGATGCAAGCCGCGCAAACCCTGGGTGCCACGCCCAGCCAGGCGCTGTGGCAAGTGGCGGTGCCGGCGCTGCGGGCACCGATGGCGTCGGGCGCGGTGCTGTGCTGCGCGCTGTCAGTGGGCGAATTCAATTTATCCAACCTGGTGGCTGGCTTTGAAAGCCGAACCTTCCCCGTGCTGATGCTGCAAGCCTTTTATGGCGCGACCGGTTTTGCCTGCGCTGCGACTCTGGTGCTGCTGCTGGTGGCGCTGATGGCGGCCGGCGCATCGGCCCGCACCAGCGCGCTGGGTTTGCCCGCCACTACTTCAAAGAAATCAACATGAGCCTGCAACTTCACGATATTGGTTTTGGCTACGGCCCCACACCGGGCGTTACGACGGGCGCAGGCGGCGTGCGCAACATCAACCTGCAGGTGGCCGACAGCGAGCTGCTGGCCGTGATGGGGCCCAGCGGCTGCGGCAAGTCCACCCTGCTCAAGCTGTGCGCGGGTTTGCTGGCCCCCACGCAAGGCCGCATCACGCTGGATGGAAAAGACATCACCCAGCTGCCACCGCACCGCCGCCGCATGGGCGTGGTGTTTCAAGGCTATGCGTTGTTTCCGCACATGACAGTGGCCGACAACGTGGGCTACGGCCTGCGCGTGCGCGGTGACAAAGGGCCTGCGCTGGATGTGAAGGTCAACGAGATGCTGGCCTTGGTGGGCCTGTCGGCCTTTGCCAACCAGCGGCCCACGCAACTGTCGGGCGGCCAGCAGCAGCGCGTGGCGCTGGCACGGGCCTTGTGCGTCAAGCCCCGTGCCCTGCTGCTTGATGAGCCGCTCTCGGCACTGGACGCCAGCCTGCGCGGCCCGCTGCGCG
Source organism: Comamonadaceae bacterium (assembly GCA_013297875.1). GTDB lineage: Bacteria > Pseudomonadota > Gammaproteobacteria > Burkholderiales > Burkholderiaceae_C > JAAFIW01. The sequence goes on from JAAFIW010000003.1 coordinate 250,567, forward strand.
ACGAGATCAAGCGGCTGCAACGGCTAGCTTCTGCCACCGCGATTTTTGTGACGCACGACCCCGCCGAGGCGCTCGAGCTGGCCGACAAGGTGGCGGTGATGGCCGGCGGCCAGGTGCTGCAATGCGCCGCGCCGCAAACGGTATACGAGCACCCGGCCAACGCCGAGGTGGCGCGCCTCACGGGCCTGTGCACCGTGCTGCGCGCCCAGGTGCAGGCGAGCGACTGCGTGCGCGTACACGAGGCCGAGGCACCGCCGTGGAGCCTGGCGTGCAAAACCAAAGGCTTTGCGGTGGGTGATGCGGTGCAGGTGATGGTGCGGCCCGAGCATGTGCTGGCCAACCCGCCGCTGGGCATGCCCAACCGCTTTGACGGCCAGGTGCTGCGCACCCGCTACCAGGGCTCACGCACCGTGTTTGACTTTGCCGCCCAGGGCGCAGGGCTCATCACCGTGGACGCCACCGGCCCCTTGCCCCGCAGCGTGGCGCTGGACCCCGGCACCCTGCACCTGATGCCAGACAACTGATTTCTCTTTCCCCAACCTCACCCACCCAGGAGTTCACCATGCAACGCCGTCAATTTATTCAGACCTCCGCTGCCGCAGCGGCCAGTTCCACCTTGCTATTACCCACCAGCCACGCCGCCGAGCTGGTTGGCCCCGAGTTGTACGCGGGGGAGACCAATCTGTACCACCGCGCCGCCAAAGAAGGCCTGGTGGTCTCGTTTGACACGGGCCCGGAATGGGCCAACTGGAAGGTGCTGTTTCGCGAGTTCAAAAAGCGCTACCCCGAAGTGGAAATGATCTACAACGACCTGGGTTCCGCTGCCACCGTGGTGGCCTTGGACAAAGCCCGCCGCCGCCCGCAGGCCGACACGGCTTATTACTTTGCAGCGTCTGCCGTGGACGCTGCCAAGAAGGGTTTGCTGGCTCCGTTCAAGCCGGTGAATTTCGACAAACTACCCCCCGTGTTTCGCCACCCCGAAGGCGAGTGGTTCACTATTCACACGCTGAACATTGCCTTCATCGTGAACAAAAAGCTGGCGCCCAACGTGCCGCAAACCTGGGCCGATTTGCTCAAGCCCGAATACAAAGGTTCGGTGGTGTACCTGGACCCACGCTCCACCGGCGTGGGCCAGGTGGGCGTGTTTGCCGCAGCGTTTGCCAACGGCGGCAGCGTGGACAACCCCAAGCCCGGCATCGATTACCTGGCCAAGTTGCACCAGGCCGGCAATGTGCTGCGCACCGAGGGCACCACGCCGTATGCCAAGTTTTTGAAAGGCGAAATCCCGATCTGGATCAGCTATGAAAACGACGGCCTGAAGGCGCGCTACACCGACGGTATGCAAGACGCCGAAGTGGTGATTCCCCGCGAAGCCAGCGCCGCCGCGCCCTACGCGATCAGCCTGGTCAAAGGCGCACCCCATCCCAACGCCGCCCGCCTGTGGCTGAACTTCACCATGAGCGAGCAGGGCCAGGCCTTGTTCGCCCAAGGCTATGTGCGCCCGTCCGTGCCCGGCATTGCGCTCAGCGCCGAAATGGCCGCCCGCATGCCCGCCGCACCGCAATTGCGCCCGCTGGATGTGGTGACGGCGGCTGCCAAAAAGGCTGAGATTGACAGGGATTGGGCGGCGGCGGTGTTGCGGTGAACTTGTTTACTCCTTCCCCCGCTGGGGGAAACAGATCGGACTCCTTCCCCCAGCGGGGGAAGGGGCCAGACAGCCCATTTAAGTACCAAATCGCCCTCCCGCCCAGGAGTTACTTGCTCAAGAAGCTATTAATTTCATAGCATTTTTCCGATTCCACCATGACCTCTAAAACCCCCTGGCCTGTCCTGCTTGCCTGCCTGCCCGGCATCGCCATCGTGGCCTTCTTCCTGCTCGCGCCGCTGGCCGCGGTGCTGGTGGAAGCAGTCGGCGCGCCCGCTGCGTGGGCCGAATCGCTGGGCAATCCGCTGCTGCTGCGCGCGCTGCGCAACTCGGTGTGGCTGGCCGCTTGCGCAGCCACGCTGTCCGTTGTTTTCGGGCTGGTGCTGGCCTGGGCCATCTCGCAAAGCAGCGCGCAGAGCCAGCAGCGCTGGCTGGTGGTCCTGGGCGTGCCGCTGGCGTTCTCGGGTCTGGTGGTGGCCTATGGCTTCATCTTGGTCTATGGCCGCGCCGGGTTTGCCACGCAGCTCGTGGTGGCGGCGGGTGCCCCGGCCCCGGTGGTGGGCGGCTGGTTGTATTCCATGCCGGGCCTGGTGGCCGCTTACGCCTACTACCTGGTGCCGCGCGCTGCCTTGCTGTTGCTGCCGGTGGTGCAAGCCGCCTCGCACAGCCCCTATCTGGCCGCGCGCACCCTGGGTGCCAGCCGCTGGCAGGCGCTGCGCGATGTGGTCTGGCCCGAGTTGCGCCCCACCCTGCTGAGCACCTGGTGCCTGATCGCCGCGATTGCGCTGGGCACCTATGGCACGGCGCTGGCGCTGGTGGGCACGCAAATCAACATCCTGCCGCTGCTGCTGTATGTGAAGGTCAGCGATGGCAGCTCGGACTTGGCCGGTGCCGCCGTCATGTCCATCTTGCTGGCCGCCGCCTGCTGCGCGGTGCTGGCGCTCGGCGATGTGCTGTCGCGCGGCAATGAAAAAGGTTCAGCCCATGCTTGATTTTTTCGCCCATCAACCCGATTGGGCCGCGCTGGCCAGCATCCAGTCCGGCCCGGCGCGTAACGCCCAACCGGTGGCCATCGTCGGCCCGCGCGACGCCACGCCCGAGCAACTGGCCGCTGCGCACCACATCGCCCAGCACCTGGGCCGCGCGGGCATCCCCTTGGTGTGCGGCGGCAAGCAGGGCGTGATGGCCGCTGCGTCTGAAGGTGCCCACACCGCAGGCGGCGTGGTGGTGGGCCTGCTGCCGGAAGACGACACAGCCCAAGCCAACCCCTGGCTCACCGTGGCCTTGCCCACCGGCCTGGGCATCACCCGCAACGCCTTGGTCGCCCGCAGCGCCCGCTGCCTGGTGGCCATTGGCGGTGGGCTGGGCACGCTGAGTGAGATGGCGCTGGCAAGGCAGTGGGGCAAGCCGGTGCTGTGCGTGCTGGGTGCACCACAGGTGGACGGGTGCGAGATTTTTGACAGCGTGCAGCATTTGCTGGACGCCATGGCAACGCACTTGATGCCCATGAACCCGTTGCCGCCTGCCAGGCTCCTCAGCGCATGAACCCCAAATCCCGTGGGTACGCGGCGCTGCCAAAGTTACGCAGTTTGGGCAGCACGCCCTGGCCTGCTGTAGCGCCGATCAGCTCCAGGTCTGACACGCCAAACCATTTGGCCAGGGTGCCTGCGTATTGGTCAACCGCGGTGCTGGGCAACAGGCGGCCCTGGCCCACGTGCCACTGGTCATTGGCGTCGGTGGTGCTGTTGGTCACGCTGACCGGTGGCGGTGTGCCGTAGAAGGCCTGGCCTTTAACCGCGCCGCCGACCATGAAGTGGTGGCTACCCCAGCCGTGGTCTGAGCCATCGCCGTTGGAGCTGAGCGTGCGGCCAAAATCCGAGGCCGTGAAGGCGGTCACTTTGTCGGCCACATTCAGTGTGACCGTGGCGTTGTAAAACGCGGTCATGGCCTCGCTCAGGCGCTGCATCAGCACCGGTTGCTGGGAGATAAGGTTGTCGTGCAGATCAAAACCGCCTATGGAGACAAAAAATACCTGGCGCTTGGTGCCCAGGCTGCTGCGGCCGGCAATCAGGCGGGCCACCATTTTTAGCTGGTCTGCCAGGTTGTTGTTGGTGGGGAAAGCGTTGAACGGGGCGGTGTTGGCCGGGAACAGGTCAATCGCGGTTTTGACGCCCTGCCCCGAGGTGATTTGCCGGGTGGTGACGCGGTTGTATTCGTTTTCCAGCACATGGGGCCGTGTTTGCTGCACCAGCGTGGCCAGCGTGTTTTTCACGGCTGCTGAGTTGTACACGCTGGAGTTGGTCACGCTGCCGATGTTCACCGGGCCGCCCGTGCCCACCTGGTAAGACAGCGCCGAGTCGCCCGACAGAAACACCGTGTTGCCGGTGACCGAAATGCAGGTGAACAGGGAGTTGGTGTTGGCCGACAAGGCCAGGTCGCCAATGTTGCCACCCCAGCCAATGGTGGAGCCTTCAGGCGAAGAAGACTGCCAGATGGATTGCTGGTCGTTGTGCGAAAACAGCTTGGGTGGCAGCGGGTACAGCACCCGGTTGCTGCTGTTGTATTGGGCGCGCGTGAGCGGTACCACCAGCGGGCCCACGTTCAGCTGAACGGCGGCCTTGCCGGTGTTGAACAGATTGGCCATGCCGGTCATGGCCGGATGCAGCGCGTACTGGCGGCCACCAGTCAAGGCGGTCGTTGGGTTTAGTAGCGTGGGCGTGAGCGCGCCTTGCGCCAGCGCAATGCCAGACGTGCCGCCGCGGATGGTGCTGTACTGGTTGTAGCTGGCGTTGTCGTAGGGCACAACGGTGTTGGCATAGTCGTTGCCGCCATACATGAAGATGCACACCAGGGCTTTGTAGTCCGTCGCGTCAAACGCAGCGGCTTCGCCAAAAGCTGCCAGGTTCATGGCCAGGGGCAGGGCGGCACCGGTGAACGCCAGTTGGCCGGAGCGCTGCAAGAAGGCGCGGCGGGTGTGTTTGTCGGGTTGAATGAAGTTCATGGTGTGTTCTCGTGAGGGTGCCAAAGCAAAGGTGTGCCCAGGGGGGCTTACTTTTGAACCAGGTATTCGGCGCAGGCCATGGTCATCAGCACCGCCGACCAGACGCGCTCCTGGCGCTGCTGCAGCGTGCTGGTGGCTGTCAGCGGCGGTGTGGTCAGGGCCGATACCATCAGGCTCTGGGTGGCCGCTGACATCTGGCCGGCACACATCAGCAGGTTGATGCGTCGAACCAGGGCAGTCGCGTCGGCCGTGGCAATTGCCGGGGTGGCGGCGTTGGTCAGCAGGCCCAACTCGCTGGCATAGGTGGCTTTGATGTCTCTCAGGTAGTTTCGGAATGCGGCCTCGGGAACCGTGGGTTCCGGGCAGTTCAGGCCACGCTCAATGGTGTCCTGCATGAAGTTCAAGTAGCCGCCCACGCTGGTTTCATTGACCAACTGAAACTCGGGTGCCGGGCTCTGCGTGGCCGCCAGGGCTGTGCCCGGCGGCACATAGCCCGGGCGGAAAAAGTTGAACACCGAGGGCGAGCGAAACGGTGTCTGGCCTAGCTGGTTGGCCGGGTTGCTCAGGTCAAACAGTTTCCAACTATTGGCCGCCGAGGTGGCCCCAAACGTGCGTGACCACTGCACCAGACGCAGCATGGGCTCGCGCAGCTTGCCAAAAGTGGTGTTGGAAAGGCCTGCGGCATTGCGGGCCTCATCGTCCAGCAGCACGGCAGACACCATGGCTTTCATGTCGCCGCGCACGCCGCTGCCATTGTTGTTGAAGGCATTGGCCACTCGGTTCACATAAGCCGGGCTGGGGTTGCTGGTGACCAGGCGCTGGATCATCTGCTTACCAATGAACGGGCCCACGTTGGGGTGGTTGAACAAGGTGTCCAGCGCCATTTTCAGCGCGGGTGCACCCAGCGTATTGGCCGGTATGGTGGTGCCCAAAAATGTGGCGGCCAGCAGCGAATGGCGGTTGGCATCCAGGCGCATCGGCTTGCGGGCGAAATCGCGGCTTTCGACGGTGTAGCTTTCAAAACCACCGCCGTCCTTGAACACATTCACGCGTACCCCGTCGGAGCTGTCAAAGTCCCAGCCTGTGAATACCCGGGCCAGATTGCTCACGTCGTCGGAGTCGTAGCTTTCGATTCGGTTGCCAGCGCCATCGCGCTTTTCGGTGCCGTTGTTGTTCAGCTCGAACAGGCCGATGGTGAACAGCTGCATCACCTCACGGGCGTAGTTCTCATCTGGCACACGGCCGGTGGCCGTGTTTTCTTTCTGGTTGCCCTTGGTGTTCAGGTAGTAGCCCATGGCCGGGTGCAGGGTCACGTCTTCCAGCAACTGGCGGAAATTACCGAACGCGTTTTTGTTCAGCATGTCCCAGTAGTTGGCAAAAGCATGAGCGCGCCAGTTGAATTCCGACGAACCAAACGACACCACAAAAATTTCACTCAAGGCCAGGGCTACGCGTTTGCGCACGCCATCCGGGGCACTCATCAGCTGCTTCCAGATCGCAAACTCCGCCGGGTAGGTGGTGAAAAAGTAGCGGTTGATGTCTGACGCGCCGTAGCCGCGTGACTCCATCCAATCCCACGCGGTCTGACTTTGAGGGGCGTTCAGCTGCTGGGTCAGCCAGGGCGCGTAGTCAAAGCCGCGCACATCGGCAATCTCGGTGTCAGAAGCGCTGAGCTGCGCTTGCAGCAAAAAGCGCGCAGCCTGCTCCAGCGAGACGCTGGGCAAGGGCGCCGGCGGCGGTGGGGCCGGTGGTGGAGGGGGCGGTGGTGGAGGGGGCGGTGGTGGAGGGGGCGGTGGTGGTACGCCAGGGGCGGGTGCAGGGGCCGGGCCTGGTGTTGGCGCTGGAGGTGCTGCCGGTGTTGGCGCTGTAGGTGTTGGTGCCGGGGCGGGAGCGGATCCAGGCGCTGGCGCTGGCACGGGAACCGGTGCCGGGGGCGCAGGCATGGATGCCGGTGCGGGCGGCGGTACGGGCGCTGGGGGCACCCCCGCGACAGGGGGTGTTGTCACAGGTGCCGACACCGTGGGCGCCGTAGCGGGCGGCAGGCTGCCGGGCGCAGCACTGGGTGCGAGCGAGGGAACCGGCGTCAGGCTGATGGGCGTGGGCAGCGGTAGCGGTGCGGCACCGATGGGTGCTGCCGCGACGGCAGCACCGTCTGAGCCCCCGCTACCGCAGGCAGCCAGCGTGAAGCTGGCGGCCAGCGCCGCCAGGCTGCTGCTTTGGGGCAGGGCAGCCAGCGCAGCGACACCTGCCACAGGAAGGGCCGACAGCGCATCCTGTGTCTGCGTAGCGTCGGGAGCCGCGTAGTCAGCGGCGACGGATTCGGGCGAGGTGTCATGAGGGGTCATCAGAAAAGCCTTGTTCGCTAACGCAGTTAAACCGGTGGTGGGGAGGTACCGGGTGCCCTCGCTTCAGAAACTTTTAAGCCTTAGGTATTAGGCCAAATCTTTACGAAAGCGCCGGAAACAAATCGTTTGAAAGTGCGCTGCCGGGTGAAAGTGCGATTGCAGCATGTAACCAATCCATTTCCAAATTCTAAAAACGCTACTGATTTAATAGCTGCTTCAGCGCATATGGCCTGCACGTGAGCTCAATTTGACTGAAAATCTTGGCTGTTCAGGCCCCCAGTGGCTTGAGCAGCTCCGACAGGTCGCTTTCGGTGAATAAGGGTTGTTTGCGCGCCACCGCGTCGCTGTACAGGCTGTTGGCCAGGGCCGCTTTGCGCTCCTGCAAGGCCAATATGCGTTCTTCAATCGTGCCCTGGGCCACCAGTTTGTAGACCAGCACCTGCTGGCTTTGGCCGATGCGGTGGGCCCGGTCGGTGGCCTGGTTTTCGACTGCGGGGTTCCACCAGGGGTCGTAGTGGATGACGGTGTCGGCCTGCGTCAGGTTCAGGCCGGTGCCGCCTGCCTTCAGGCTGATGAGAAACAGCGGCACCTGGCCGCTGGTAAAGCGCTCGATGATGGCGTCGCGCTTTTGCGATTGGCCGGTGAGCTTGACCCAGCTCATTTTTTCCTTGGCCAACTCCTGCTCGATCAGCTCCAGCATGCTAGTGAACTGCGAAAACACCAGCACCCGCCGGCCTTCTGCCAGCAGCTGGGTCAGCAGGTCCATCAGCAGCTCCAGCTTGGCCGACGCTTTCACTTTTTTCGCCGCTGGCACCGACACCAGGCGCGGGTCGCAGCAGACCTGGCGCAGCTTGAGCAGCGCGTCCAGCACCTGAATTTGTGACTTGGCCAGGCCTTTGTTGGCCAGGGCCTCGCGCACGGCTTTTTCGGTGGTCAGGCGGATGGTTTCGTACAGGTCGGCCTGTTTGTCGCCCAGTTCCACCGAGGAGACGGCCTCCAGCTTGTCCGGCAGGTCGGTGGCCACCTCGCGTTTGGCGCGGCGCAGCATGAAGGGGGTGACGCGGCGGCGCAGTTGATCCATGCGCTCGCTGTCGCCATACTTTTCAATGGGTGTGCGAAACACTTGCTTGAAGCGCATCTGGCTGCCCAGAAACCCGGGCATGAGAAAGTGAAACAGGCTCCACAACTCGCCCAGATGGTTTTCCATGGGCGTGCCCGACAGGCACAGGCGGTGACGGGTGTTCAGCTCGGCGGCAACCTGCGCGGCCTGGGTGTTGGCGTTTTTGATGTTCTGGGCTTCGTCCAGCACCACCAGGTGCCAGGCCTGGGCCATCCAGCGCTCGCGGTCGCGCTGTAGCAGCGAATACGGGGCAATCACCAGGTCGTGCGCGGCCAGCTCGGCCGCTGTTTTGTGGCGGTCCAGCCCGTGCACCACCAGGGCCCGCAGCTCGGGTGTGAAGCGCTGGGCCTCGCGCAACCAGTTGCCCAGCACGCTCACGGGGGCCACGATCAGCACGGGCCGATCCAGCCGCCCGGCTTGTTTTTCAACCAGTACATGGGCCAGGGTCTGCAAGGTTTTGCCCAGGCCCATGTCGTCGGCTAGCACACCGGCCAGGCCGTTGACGCGCAAAAACTGCAACCAGTCCAGGCCCTGCTGCTGGTAGGGGCGCAGCGTGGCGTTCAACCCGGTGGGTGGCGGCGTTTCAGGCAAGGCGTTGCGCCCGGCCAGTTGCTGCACCAGGTGGTGCAGGCTGTCAGCACCTTGCCAGCGCACACTCTGCCCCAGCGCGGCACCGACGCGCAGGGCCTCCATGCGCGACAGGCGCAGGCTGTCAGCACCCGTGGGCACGTCGCGCTCGCCCACCAGATCCAGCAGGGCCTGCAGCCACGGGCGCAACGGCTCAGTGGGCAGGCGCAGAAAGCTGTGGTCGTCCTGCTGCAGGTAGATATAGGGTGGAAATTGCAGGCTGGCCCTTTCCAATCCTGCTGAGACAGCTCCTGAATTTATAGCATCTTCAGCCGTTTGGGTGCTGTGGGTGGCGATCTGCAACTGCGCCAGCAGCTCGGGCAGCAGCGGCAAGATGTTGCGGCGCTGGCCGTCAATGGCAATGCCCAGCGACAGGTCAAACCAGGGCGATGCCGCATCGTTACCACCGGCCAGGTCGGCGGCGTCGGCAGCGCTGGTTTCACTTTCCAGTCGCACGTCCAGCGCGTCGGCGCGCGCAATCCAGTGTTCCAGCTGCGCGTCGGTGGTGACCACAAACCCCGCTTCGCGCAGCGGTGCAAAGTCTGCATCGGCCCATTGCAGCCAGGTTTGCTGCTGCTGGGGCGACAAAAAGGGCAAAACGAAGCAGCCCGTGACGTCACCGGTCAAACCCAGCGCGCGCAGGCGCGCTTGCATCTGCTGCTCGGTGGCCAGATCCCGGTGCAGCAACACGCGTGGCGACTCGGAGGGCTCGGGCTTGTCCAGCAGCAGCGGATTGCGCACGTCGGCGGTGAAATGGCGCAGGCCGTCGTAGTCAAAACGCAAGCGGGCCGCCAGCAGGCCCAGGCGCGGCACATCGGCTGCAGGCACGGGTGCCAGGTGCAAGTGTGCGCTGGGTGTCAGGCCTTGCAACACCTGTGGCGGCTTCATCACCGGCGGCAGCGGCAGTCCGGCCAGACGGCGCAGCAAGCTGCCTTCGTGCTGGGCCAGGGCCGACTGGGGAATGGGCGGGGCTTTGAGCAGCAACAGCAAATGCTCGTCTGACATGCCGGGGGCTTGCAGCAGGCCACACAGGCCAACCTCCAGATCCAGGTAGGTGGGCGGGGCGTTGGCAAACCATTGGGCGGTGGGCGGCGTGAGGCTGGCGTGTAAAGCCCAGCTGGGTTCGGGGTGGGTGCCGCCTGCGGGAGCGGACTCGCGCCAGGCCCAGCTCACCGCACGCGGCTCACCCAGCGACAGCTCGCGGCCCAACACCCGTTCAACAGGCATGTGAAACAACCGCCCGCTGGCAGCGGCCAAACGCAGTGCCAGGCTGCCCGTGGCACCCGTGACGGCTGCCTGCGCCAGCTGCACGCCATAGCTGTAGCGCCCGATGGACAAGGTGTTGATGAGCCGGATGATTTCCAGATCCTGCTCGCCAGCCTGACCATCGCCAACGTAACGTGCCGGCTTGAGCTTGGCCCAGTTGCCATTGACCAGACGCCGCGACAGGCCGTAGCCCAGTTGCAGCTGCATCACACCGTTTTGCATAGCCGCTACCACGGTGTAGACCACCTGATCGTCCGCCAGGTCTTTGTATGGCGCTTGGGCAGCCGACGTGGACGACTCGTCTAAGCCAAAGAGGTCCAGCCATTGCGCGACCTTTTTCTGCGCCTTTTCCTGCTCGCTGGGCTGCGGCTTGGGTAGAGGCTGCGGCGGGCTGGCCACGCCCGTTTCGCTGCGTTGGCGCACGCCGCCCGATTTGTAGGCGGCTTTCAGCGTGAGCGCCACGCTGTGTTTGCAATTGTTGCCCACAGGACAGGAGCAATCACCCTCGAAGTAGGTGATGGTGCCGTCGACGGCGGCTTCCAGGTCCACACGCACGCTGTAAGCCTCGCGCCCGCTGCCATGCACCACGCCGTCAATGGCCCATTGCGTGGCGCTGGCGCCGTGCAACTGGCAATCAAACACCTGCTGGTTTCGGTAAACAGCCAGGCCCCGGTCAAACGTGGCCGCGCTCACCCGGGCGGAAAGGGACTGCGGATCCAGCAGGAATTTGTGCGCGCCCACCGTGCCTCACGCGGCTTGTAACACGCCGTGCGCCTGCTCGTCGGCGTGGTAGCTGCTGCGCACCATCGCGCCCACGGCGGCGTGGGAAAAACCCATTTCGTAGGCTTTGGCCTCAAACATCTTGAAGGTGTCAGGGTGCACGTAGCGGCGCACCGGCAAATGCGATATGGACGGGGCCAGGTACTGCCCGATGGTGAGCATGTCGATCTGGTGGTCGCGCATGTCTTGCATGGTTTGCAAAATTTCCTCGTCGGTCTCGCCCAGGCCGACCATGATGCCGCTCTTGGTGGGTACGCCGGGGTGCAGTGCCTTGAATTTTTTCAGCAGGTTCAACGAAAACGCGTAGTCGCTGCCGGGGCGGGCTTCTTTGTACAGGCGGGGAATGGTTTCCAGGTTGTGGTTCATCACGTCGGGCGGCGCCGCCTTGAGGATTTCTAAAGCACGGTCGTCGCGACCGCGAAAGTCGGGCACCAGCACTTCGATTTGCGTGGAAGGCGACAGCGCACGGGTTTGGCGGATGCACTCGACAAAGTGGGCGGCGCCGCCATCACGCAAATCGTCGCGATCCACCGAGGTGATGACGACGTATTTGAGTTTGAGCTTGGCAATCGTCGTGGCCAGGTTGAACGGCTCCTGCGCGTCCAGCGGGTCGGGACGGCCGTGGCCTACGTCGCAAAACGGGCAGCGACGGGTGCACTTGTCGCCCATGATCATGAAGGTGGCTGTTCCCTTGCCAAAGCACTCGCCAATGTTGGGGCAACTGGCTTCTTCGCACACGGTGTGCAGGTTGCTTTCGCGCAGGATTTGCTTGATTTCGTAAAAGCGGGTGGTGGGTGAGCCGGCTTTGACGCGAATCCAGTCGGGCTTTTTCAACAGCGGGGCCTGCTCGACCTTGACGGGAATACGCGACAGCTTGGCGGCGGCTTTTTGCTTGGCTGATGCGTTGTAACCGTCCATACGGCCGGTTGTGGCGTTGTAGTTTTCGGTAGATGGCGCTTCGCGCACGACTTCAGTGGTGGACATTTTTTACCTTAAGGTGCCAGGCGAACAGTCAGTTGGTGGGCCAACACCTGCGCGGCTTCCTGCCAAGTGGTTGAGACGCCGATTGTAGAAAGATCAACCGTTTTAAGGCCGGCATAGCCACAGGGGTTGATGCGCGAGAAGGGTTCCAGATCCATCGCCACGTTCAGCGCCACGCCGTGGTAGGTGCAGTGGCGGCTGACTTTGATGCCTAGCGCCGCGATCTTGCCCAGGCCGTCAAAACAATGGGGGTCAGATTCCAATTGTTGCGATGTGAAATCTGCTGCCAGCCGGGCATGTGAAAACGGATCATCCAGCCGCACATAAATGCCCGGCGCGCCGCGCACGCGGTGGCCGGTCACGCCAAAGTGCGCCAGGGTGCGGATCACCGCTTCTTCCACCCGGTAAACGTATTCCTTGACGTAGTAGCCCGCTCGACGCAAATCGACCAGCGGGTAGGCCACCACCTGGCCGGGGCCGTGAAAGGTGACCTGGCCGCCCCGGTCGGTTTGCAGCACCGGAATATCGCCTGAGGCCAGAATATGAGCACTTTTGCCCGCCAGCCCTTGTGTATATTGCTGAAAGTGCTCACATATCCATAGCGCATCGGGTGTGTCTGCTGTGCGCTCGGTGGTGAACTGACGCATCGCGGTGTAGGTGGAGGCGTAGGCAACCATGCCCAGCATCGAGGTTTGCATCGCCAGTGACTTGTCTATGCGGCGCAGCACTTTTTGTGCTTCTTGCCACTGCCGCACGGGCAGGGATCGTTGCGGCCCACTTTGGTGCGTGGGCGCACGGGAGGCAACCAGGAGGTGTTGAGAAAGTCGTCCCAGTACTGGCGAATGCCATACAGGCAGTTAACCAGCATGCTGATCAGTTCTGGGTCGTCGTCCAGTTGATAGTCGCGTTTGTCGGGGTTGAAGCCCTGTGAAAGGATCACGAAAGGCGATAGAAGGAAGAAGTACCCCCGGTCGGTGACCAGCACCTCCCAGTCGGGGTCTTCCAGCAGCGCCAGCTGAAAACCCCGAGCCCATTCTTTGCCGTGCCAATCGCCGATGCGCGCGCCGTCTGCGTCGAGTTGGTAAGGCCGTATGCACGCCTGCGGCAGCACCTCCCCCATCAGCGGTACAAAAGCGTTCTCCTGGGTGATGGCCGAGTGCTGCAGGTTCAGCGCTTGCACGGTGGTCGCGTGGTGACGCAGCAGCAGGCTCAGCAGGGCTTCTTGCTGGGCGAGATCGCTACAAATCGGCAGGCTGTTCTGGCCAAAAATGCCCGCCATCCAGTCGGCCACCTCAACCGCCTCCGGCCCCAAAGCGCAACAGGTGATGTAGCCATCGGCCATCTCAAAGTTCATTGCCGTCTCGGGCAAATCCAGCGTGTTGAACAGCCGGGTCATCTCGTCACACTCGTCGTCCGTCAAGGTTTGATGAGGGCCCGGTGCCTGCGACAGACGGTGCGCATCCCATTCAGAAAAATCAGCAGGTACGGCGCGTTCGGTCATAGCACCACCCTGACCATCGGGTGCGTCGACAAGGTGCGGTACAGCTCGTCGAGCTGCTCGCGGCTGGTGGCCGTGACGGTGAGGGTGACGCCCAGGTAGTTGCCGGCCTTGCTGTCGCGCAGCTCGATGGTTGATGCGTCAAAAGCAGGATCGAACTGGCGGGCGATGTGGGTCAGGGCCTGTACGAAACCCTCGCCATTCAGGCCCATCACTTTGATGGGAAAGGCGCTGGGGTAGTCAATCAGCGAGTCTTTGCGCGGTGGGTCTTCGGGTGCAGGGGTGGTCATGCGGCACTCGCTTGTTTGGCCAGCTGATAGCCCGCATAAAGGTTTTGGTAAACCGGGCCTGGCTTGCCGTCGCCCACCGGCTGGCCGTCCAGCAGGGTGATGGGCAGCACCTCTTTGGTGGCCGACGACAACAGCAATTCGTCAGCCGCCAGCACCTGGGCGCGGCTGATGGCTTTCAGGTGAAACGGGATGCCCGACGCCTGGCAGAGCTCGGCAATCAAGCCGTAACGAATGCCTTCCAGCACCAGATGGTCGCGCGGCGGGCCAAACACCGCCCCGTCTTTGACCACCCACACATTGCTGGAGGCCGCTTCGCTCAAGTGGTCGCCACGAAACATCACCGTCTCCACGGCGTCTGCGTCCACACTGATCTGGCGCGACAGCACCGCGCCCAGCAGGCTGGTACTTTTGATGTGCGCCTTTTCCCAGCGAAAGTCGTCAGCGCTCACACAGGCCACGCCGTGTGTGCGCGCAGCACCGCTGGCGGGCTTCATGGGCGAGGCCATGGCGAACACGGTGGGCACGAGCCCCAAAGGCATGGCGTGGTCGCGCATCGCCACGCCGCGGGTGATCTGGATGTAGACCAGGTGATCGGTGGTTTTTGAATCAAATGCGCCATCAGCCCATGTATTTATTGCTGAAGCAGCTATTGATTTCGTAGCATCTGGATTGACCAGGCTGGCCACCAGAAATCGCCACTGCGCATCACTCAGCGGGTTGGTCATGCGCACTTCGGCCAGTGATCGGCCCAGCCGGGCCAGGTGGTGGTCAAACCGGAAGGGGTAACCGGCGTACACCGGCACCACCTCGTACACACCGTCGCCAAAAATGAAGCCGCGATCCATCACGCTGATGCGGGCCTGCGGCAGGGTGGTGAACTCGCCGTTCAAGTAGCAGGGCCAGTCGGGCAGCTGGGCAGCGGGCGGGGCTGCAGGCATGGGCACTGGAAGCGGTAAGGTCATGTCGGCTCGGTGGTTGTGACGTCATTGAAGCATGCGGAGAAGGGCCGATTTTGAGCACAAAAACAGGGCCAAATGACATATTGAGCGACCGCCCGAAAGACCGCACGGGTTTTTACTTATAATCAATGGCTTTGTGAAATTCCTGACGGTTGTAACCGAAACGTAATCTGAGATGCCAACAATCGTTTCGACCCCCGCAGATGAAGAACACGAGGCGCAGTTCAAGCCGCTGACCGCGCAAGAAGCGCAGCAGCTGCGAGAGGCGCATCCGGCACTATCCCCTTGGTGGGTGGTGTTGGGGCAATCGGTGGTGGGGCTTTTGGTGGCGTTGGCCACCTGGGCTCTGATGGGGAGACAAAATCTGGCTTGGTCTGCCGGTTACGGCGCGCTGGCGGTGGTGATACCTGCTGCCCTGTTCGCACGTGGCTTGACCAGCCGAATGTCTCGCTCCAGTCCGGGCGCTGCGGTGTTCGGATTTTTTTTGTGGGAAATGGTCAAAATTGCCTTGACAATCGCGATGCTTTTCGCGGCCCCAAGGCTGATCGCAAATTTGAGCTGGCCCGCCATGCTGGTGGGTCTGGTGGTGACAATGAAGGTGTATTGGATCGCGCTGCTGTTTAACAGCAAAGCGAAACCCAAACCCGCAACGACTGGAAACGAGTGATGAAACAGGTGACTTATGGCCGTTGAA
The DNA here is from genome assembly GCA_013297875.1 of Comamonadaceae bacterium. Classification (GTDB taxonomy): domain Bacteria; phylum Pseudomonadota; class Gammaproteobacteria; order Burkholderiales; family Burkholderiaceae_C; genus JAAFIW01. Next base: position 265,773 of record JAAFIW010000003.1, read on the forward strand.
GGTAAAGCGATGACCGCTGGTGACTACATCAGCCACCACCTGGTTCACCTGCAATCTAAAAAGCAGGAATCCATCATTGATTTTTCGGTCTTCAACCTGGACTCCATCTTTTTCTCGGTACTGCTGGGCATCATCGGCTCTTACGTTCTGTACCGCGCCGCCAAGTCCGCCACCTCGGGTGTGCCAGGCCGCTTTCAGGCTGCGGTGGAAATTCTGGTCGAGATGGTCGACAACCAGGCCAAAGGCATCGTTCACAACGCGCAGAGCCGCAAACTGGTAGCGCCGCTCGCGCTGACCGTGTTTGTCTGGATTTTCCTGATGAATTCCATGGATTTCTTGCCGGTGGATCTCCTGCCACTGTTTGGCGAGAAGGTGCTGCATCTGTCTTACATGCGCGTGGTGCCGACGGCTGATTTGTCCACAACGCTGGGCTTGTCCATGTCGGTGCTGCTTGTCTGTATTTTTTACAACATTAAGATCAAGGGCATGGGCGGTTGGGTGCATGAGTTGTTCACCGCACCGTTTGGCGCGCATCCCATTCTCTGGCCCATCAACTTTTTGATGCAGATGATTGAGTTCGCAGCCAAAACCGTTTCGCATGGCATGCGGTTGTTTGGCAACATGTACGCGGGTGAACTGGTATTCATGTTGATTGCACTCATGGGCAGCGCTGCTGCCTTCACCCTTCCAGGCATCTTGCTGCCGGTTGGCCACATCATTGCTGGCTCGGTCTGGGCCATCTTTCACATCATGATCGTCGCCCTTCAGGCCTTTATTTTCATGATGTTGACCCTGGTGTACGTGGGCCAAGCCCATGATGCCCACTAAGCATTTTCAAGAGTTTCCCTTTCCTTTAACCATTAACTTTTTATCCTCAGGAGCATTTAAATGGAACACGTACTCGGTCTCGTTGCACTCGCCGCTGGCTTGATCATTGGCTTGGGCGCTGTCGGTGCCTGTATCGGCATCGGCATCATGGGCAGCAAGTACCTGGAGGCTGCTGCCCGCCAGCCAGAGTTGATGAACGAACTGCAAACCAAAATGTTCTTGCTGGCCGGTCTGATCGACGCGGCTTTCCTGATCGGTGTCGGTATCGCGATGATGTTCGCGTTTGCCAACCCGTTCGTGCTGAAGTAATCCCTTAACACCTAACTGAAAGGGTGTTGCTGTGAGCATCAACGCAACCCTGTTCGTTCAGGCGATTGTTTTCGCGATCCTGGTGTGGTTCACGATGAAATTCGTGTGGCCACCCATCGCCACAGCACTGGACGAGCGCGCCAAGAAAATTGCCGACGGCCTGTCGGCCGCTGACAAAGCCAAAAGCGAATTGACCAACGCCAACAAGCGTGTGGAAGAAGAGTTGGCCAAGTCGCGTACCGAAACCGCGCAGCGTCTGGCCGACGCCGAGCGCCGTGCACAAGCCATTGTGGAAGAAGCCAAGGCCCGCGCCAGCGAAGAAGGCAGCAAGATCGTTGCTGCCGCCAAAGTGGAAGCCGAGCAGCAAACCATCAAAGCCCGTGAGGCCCTGCGCGAGCAGGTCGCTGCGCTGGCCGTGAAAGGTGCCGAGCAGATTCTTCGTAAAGAAGTCAATGCCGGTGTCCACGCGGACTTGCTGTCGCGCTTGAAGACCGAACTTTGATCACCGCGCAGGCACATCATGGCTGAACTCGCCACCATTGCACGCCCGTACGCTGAAGCGCTGTTCAAGTCGTCGCAAGCCGACTTGAATGGTGCCGCCGCCTGGGTTGATCAATTGGCTGCTATTGCAGCCAATCCACAGTTGCTGCAGTTTGCAGACAACCCCAAAGTCACGACAGCCCAGGTGTTTGACGTGATCAGTGGGGTCAGCAAAACGGCGCTGCCCGACAACGCCAAGAACTTTTTGCGCGCTGTGATCGACAACGGCCGTTTGGTCGCACTGCCCGAGATTGCGGCCCAGTTCCGTGCGTTGAAAAACGCCCAGGGTGGATCGTCCGATGCCGTGGTCTACAGCGCCTTTCCGATTGACAGCGTGGCGCTGGCGGATCTGGCGGCAACGCTGGAAAAACGCTTTGCACGCAAGCTGAACCTGTCGGTGGCGCTTGAGCCCACGCTGATCGGTGGCATTCGCGTGGCGGTGGGCGACGAGGTGCTGGACACCTCGGTCAAAGCCCGCCTGGAACAAATGAAAGTTGCGCTGTCAGCGTAACCCTTAAAGACACATGCCAAGGAATTTGCTATGCAGCTGAACCCCGCAGAAATTTCTGAGCTGATCAAGAGCCGTATTGAAGGCCTGTCAGCCAGTGCAGACATTCGCAACCAGGGCACCGTGGTGTCGGTTGCTGACGGCATTTGCCGTGTGCATGGCCTGTCGGACGTGATGGCCGGCGAGATGCTGGAATTCCCGCCCACCGCCGATGGCACCCCCACCTTCGGCCTGGCGCTGAACCTGGAGCGCGATTCCGTCGGTTCGGTGATTTTGGGTGAGTACGAGCACATCTCCGAAGGCGACACCGTCAAGTGCACGGGCCGCATTCTGGAAGTGCCCGTGGGCCCCGAGCTGATTGGCCGCGTGGTCAATGCGCTGGGGCAGCCCATTGACGGCAAAGGGCCCGTCAATGCCAAGATGACCGACGTGATCGAAAAGGTCGCGCCCGGCGTGATTGCCCGCCAATCGGTGGATCAGCCCATGCAGACCGGCCTGAAGTCCATTGACTCTATGGTGCCAATTGGCCGTGGCCAGCGCGAATTGATCATTGGCGACCGCCAGACCGGTAAAACGGCTGTTGCGATTGATGCCATCATCAACCAGAAGGGTCAGAACATGACCTGCGTTTACGTGGCGATTGGTCAGAAGGCCTCATCGATCAAAAACGTGGTGCGTGCGTTGGAGCAGGCGGGTGCCATGGACTACACCATTGTGGTGGCCGCTTCCGCTTCTGAATCTGCCGCGATGCAGTACGTGTCGGCCTATTCGGGCTGCACCATGGGCGAGTATTTCCGTGACCGTGGCCAGGACGCCTTGATCGTGTACGACGACCTGTCCAAGCAGGCCGTGGCCTACCGCCAAGTGTCTTTGCTGCTGCGCCGCCCACCCGGCCGCGAAGCCTATCCCGGCGACGTGTTTTATTTGCACAGCCGTTTGCTGGAGCGCGCTGCCCGCGTGAACGCCGACTATGTTGAGGCTTTCACCAAAGGCGAAGTCAAAGGCAAAACCGGTTCGCTGACAGCACTGCCCATCATTGAAACGCAGGCGGGTGACGTGTCGGCTTTCGTGCCCACCAATGTGATCTCGATCACCGACGGTCAGATCTTCCTGGAAACCTCGCTGTTCAACGCCGGTATCCGCCCTGCGATCAACGCCGGTATTTCGGTGTCACGTGTGGGCAGTGCCGCGCAGACCAAGATCATCAAGGGCCAGTCGGGTGGTATCCGTACCGACCTGGCCCAGTACCGTGAATTGGCCGCGTTTGCGCAGTTCGCCTCTGATCTGGATGAAGCCACCCGCAAGCAGCTGGACCGCGGTGCCCGCGTGACCGAACTGCTCAAGCAAAAGCAATACAGCCCCCTGCCCATCAGCCTGATGGGTGCCACGCTGTTTGCGGTGAACAAGGGCTACATGGACGACGTGGATGTCAAGAAAATCCTGTCCTTCGAGTCGGGCCTGCACGCCCACCTGAAAGACAAGAACGCTGCCCTGCTGGCCAAACTGGAAAGCAGCAAAGCCCTGGACAAAGACGCAGAAGCCGAGTTGACTGCTGCTGTTGGCGCGTTCAAAAAATCCTTCGCCTGAACCCCGTTGTTGACCACACCTTAGGAGTCATCAATGGCATCAGGCAAGGAACTACGCACCAAGATCAAATCGGTGGAAAACACCAAGAAGATCACCAAAGCCATGGAAATGATCTCGGTGTCCAAAATGCGCAAGGCGCAAGAGCGCATGCGCTCGGCCCGCCCGTACAGCGACAAAATCCGCGCGATTGCCTCCAACCTGGGCAAAGCCAATCCGGAGTATGTGCACGCCTTCATGAAGAAGAACGACGGCAAGTCGGTCGGCTTCATTGTGGTGACCACGGACAAAGGCTTGTGCGGTGGCTTGAACACCAACTTGCTGCGCGCTGTCACCACCCGGCTGCGCGAAGCACAGTCTGCGGGCAACACGCCCAAGGCTGTGGCCATTGGCGGCAAAGGCCTGGGGTTTTTGAACCGCATCGGCGCGAAGGTCGTGGCTCATGTCACGCACCTGGGTGATCGCCCGCACCTGGACAAGCTGATTGGCCCGATGAAAGTCTTGCTGGACGCCTACGCAGCTGGCGAGGTCAGCGCGGTCTACATTTGCTACAACAAGTTTGTCAGCACCATGAGTCAAGTGCCCACGGTCGATTTGCTGCTGCCCCTGTCGGCTGAGCAAATGCAGGCTGACAGCAAGGCCAGCGGCGAGCACCATGCCTGGGACTACATCTACGAGCCCGATGCGCAGACCGTGATTGATGAACTGCTGGTGCGGTATGTCGAAGCGCTGGTCTACCAGTCTGTCGCCGAAAACATGGCGTCCGAGCACGCGGCGCGTATGGTCGCCATGAAGGCGGCCACCGACAACGCGGGCAATGTGATTGGTGAACTCAAACTCATCTACAACAAGACCCGGCAAGCCGCCATCACCAAAGAACTGTCAGAAATCGTGGCCGGCGCGGCTGCGGTGTGACCTGGTTCCAGACCCCTATTCAGATTATTTTTTGGAGCAACACATGGCTCAAGCAAGCACCCAAGTCCTCGGCAAAATCGTTCAGTGCATTGGCGCTGTGGTTGACGTGGAGTTTCCCCGCGACAAGATGCCCAAAGTCTACGACGCACTCAAGATGGAAGGCACTGCGCTGACCCTGGAAGTGCAGCAACAGCTGGGCGATGGCATTGTGCGCACCATTGCGCTGGGCTCGTCTGACGGCCTGCGCCGCGGCAACATGGTCTACAACACCAACAAGGCCATCACCGTGCCGGTGGGCAAAGCCACGCTGGGCCGCATCATGGACGTGCTGGGCAACCCGATTGACGAGCGCGGCCCCGTGTCCAGCGAGTTGTCGGCCTCGATTCACCGCAAGGCACCCGCTTATGACGAGTTGAGCCCCAGCCAGGAATTGCTGGAAACCGGCATCAAGGTGATTGATTTGGTCTGCCCGTTTGCCAAGGGCGGCAAGGTGGGCTTGTTCGGCGGCGCTGGTGTGGGCAAGACCGTGAACATGATGGAACTCATCAACAACATCGCTAAAGCGCATAGCGGCTTGTCGGTGTTTGCCGGTGTGGGCGAGCGTACCCGAGAGGGCAACGACTTCTATCACGAGATGGCTGACTCCAAAGTGGTGGATCTGGAGAACCTTGAGAACTCCAAAGTAGCCATGGTGTACGGCCAGATGAACGAGCCCCCAGGCAACCGCCTGCGCGTGGCCTTGACCGGCCTGACCATTGCCGAATCGTTCCGCGACGAAGGCAAAGACGTGCTGTTCTTCGTGGACAACATTTACCGCTACACCCTGGCCGGCACCGAGGTGTCGGCGCTGCTGGGTCGTATGCCTTCTGCGGTGGGTTACCAGCCCACACTGGCCGAAGAAATGGGCCGCCTGCAAGAGCGTATTACGTCGACCAAAGTCGGCTCCATCACCTCCATTCAGGCCGTGTATGTGCCTGCTGACGACTTGACCGACCCGTCGCCAGCCACCACCTTCGCCCACCTGGATTCCACCGTGGTGTTGAGCCGTGACATCGCATCGCTGGGCATCTACCCCGCTGTGGATCCGCTGGACTCCACCAGCCGCCAGCTCGATCCGTTGGTGGTCGGTGCTGATCACTACGAAACCGCCCGTGCGGTGCAGGGCACCCTGCAGCGCTACCGCGAGCTGCGCGACATCATCGCCATCATGGGCATGGACGACCTGGCACCTGAAGACAAGCTGGCTGTGGCCCGTGCCCGAAAAATCCAGCGCTTCCTGAGCCAGCCCTTCCATGTGGCCGAGGTGTTCACCGGCTCGCCTGGTAAATACGTCACCTTGGCTGAGACCATTCGCGGCTTCAAGATGATTGTGAACGGCGAGTGCGACCACTTGCCCGAGCAGGCGTTCTACATGGTCGGCGGTATCGACGAAGCGTTCGAGAAAGCCAAGAAGGTTTAATTGCCATGAACACCATCCGTGTTGATGTCGTCAGCGCAGAAGAGTCCATCTTCTCTGGCGAAGCGGTGTTTGTGGCCTTGCCCGGTGAGTCGGGCGAGTTGGGCATCAAGCCGCGCCACACACCCTTGATCACCCGCATTCGCCCCGGCTCGGTTCGCATTCAAAAGGCTGACGGCAGCGAAGAGTTTGTCTTTGTGGCCGGTGGCGTGCTGGAAGTACAACCCCACTGCGTGACCGTGCTGTCCGACACCGCCATTCGCGGCAAAGACCTGGATGAAGAAAAATCCAACGCGGCCAAAGCAGCGGCTGAAGAAGCTTTGAGAAATGCCAAAGGCGAGTTGGATATTGCCAAAGCGCAGTCGGAGTTGGCAGTGATGGCGGCGCAGATTGCGGCCTTGCGCAAGTTCAGGCAGAAAAAGTAGGTTTCTCCGTTCGGCCAAGGCCAGCTTGCGGCCAAGGCCCATCTTTGTGGTGGAAAATTGTTGGCCCAAAACCAAGGATTGAGGAGACCACCACATGGATAGACGCCAGTTTTTAATCACATCTGCGCCCCCGCTGGGCGCAGCGATGGGTCTGACGGCTTGCGGGGGCGATGACCCCGCTCCTACGCCGACAGCAGCCAATCCCATTCCTTCGACGCCAGCACCTGTACCCGCGCCCTTACCCGCGCCCGCCCCTGTACCCGCTCCCGCGCCGGTTCCAGCCCCGACCCCGACCCCAGTGCCAGCACCCCCACCGGCCCCTGTCCCTGCGCCACCAGCCCCCACGCCAGCCCCACCGCCCCCAGCACCGCCACCGCCCCCCGCTCCCGCTCCCGCTCCCGCTCCCGCTCCCGCTCCCGCTTTCCCCGCGCTGAGTTTTGTAACCCAGGATCCGGCGTTTTCTGACTACCGACCCGCCATTGATGCCTCGGGTGCGCAGGTGATTTTTGAGCGCACACCCGCCGCTGGCGGCGACACCGCGCTGTTTCTGGCCAGTTCCCTGGGCCCAGCGCCCGCTTTGCGCCGCTTCCTGCCGGCCACCACGGTGTTGGGCGTGGCGGTGCCACCCTCGCAGACGCGGCCCGACTGGAACTGGGCCACGGGCAACGTGGTGGTAAACGTGGCGGCGTCCAACGCTGCGCCTGTGGAAGCCCTGACCGCGCCGGGCGATGGCAGCTCGGCCAAATTTGTGCCCAATGGCCGGGGCTACCTGTACCCCACCTGGACGCGTGATGGCAGCCAGCTCATCGTCTACAACAATTCCGCTGCTGCGCAACCCCAGCCTTGCACCAGCCTGATCAACCTGGAAGGCGTGGTGCAGCAGGCCAACATCAATGGCAAAGACGCCAACGGCACCGCCGTATTTGGTGGCTTTGCCTCGCCCAGCCCAGGCGACCCTACCCGCATCGTGTTTGCCGGCCAACCCAATCTGACCGGCTGGGGCCCTGCCAGCACGCCGCCACCCGCCACGCCAGCCGACGCCTATAACCAGGACTTCAACTATGTGTTCATCAACCGCAACGTGGGCGGCGTGTTCAGCTCGGCACCGATGGAGTCTGGCGCATCGGTGAGTACCTACTCACCCGCTTTTCAAGGCCGTGCGCCACAGTGGTCGCCCAACGGCCGCTATGTGGTGTTTGAGTCTGACCGTGCAGGCGGCTACGCGCTGTTTTTGCTGGACACACAATCGACCAAAGCCCCGGTGCAACTGACGGACGCGGCCTACCAAGCCCAGCACGCCAAGTTCTTCCCGTCGGGCGACCGGCTGATCTTCACAGCGCTGCAACAGCCCGGCAAAGTGGGGCCGCGTGGGATTGCGTGGATCAACATCGCCAGCTTGCTGTAGTCGCCTGCGCAATCCGCCAGGCTGCACGCGCAGCACTACAAAAATAATAGCTACCTGTGCACACCCTGAGCGGACAACGGGGCGATTGATATATTTTTTGCAGACCTTCTTCTCACACAGCGAAGGCTCAGTAATAATCCTGGCGTCGTGATAAAAATCACATTTAAGCGAGTCGCCATGACCTTGGTTACATCCCGTCGCGCCTTCGGTGTTTTAGGTGTTCAAGCTGCCCTGATCTCTGCCCTGCCCAGCGCCTGGGCGCAAGTGGGCAGTCCGCTGGTGGCCCCCACCGACGCCGCGCTGGATGCAGCTGTCGGTGCCCAGATGAGCAGCCGTCAGATCGCCGGCGTCGCGGTCGCCGTGGTGCGCAATGGCCAAGCGGTGCTGGCGCGGGCCTGGGGTGACGCCAAGCTGGCCGGTGGTGCCGTGGTCAGCGCCGAGGCTGCCAAGCCCGAGACACTGTTCTTCATGGACTCCACCACCAAGCAGTTCACGGCGGCGGCCATCATGTTGCTAGTGCAAGAGGGGCGCCTGACGGTGGATGATCTGGTCAAAGTGCATCTGCCAGGCGCACCCAAAAGCTGGGACGGCATCCGAATCCGCCACCTGCTGTCGCACACCGCCGGTCTGCCACGCGACGTGCGGCCCTATGCACCGATGGCCGAGCAGAACTGCAAACCGCAAGCCATGGTGGGCCCGCTGTTCAAGCTGACGCCGCAGTCCGCGCCGGGCGCACAGTTTTACTACTCCAACGCAGGCTACAACGCGCTGGCAGCGGTGATTGAACGGGTCACTGGCGACTGTTACTTCACTTTTCTGAACAACAAGATTTTTGGTCCCTTGGGCCTGCAGCGCACGGCGCTGGCCGTCTACGCCGCACAGGCCCAGCCCGGCCATGCGCGCGGCTACCAGGCCGGTGCGCCAGGCGCTGCGCTACAGCCAGCTAGCCTGGCACCCTTGACGCCAGGGCCGCAAAATGCGCGCACCCCGTCTAAAACAGCGGCTGCACCCACACCAACCCTAGCCGTGCCCCATGCGCTGGGCGGTGGTGGCATCGCCAGCAATGTGCTGGAGTTGGCCGAATGGGAGTCGGCTCTGCGGGGCGACGCCATACTGACCGGCGACACCAAAGCCCAGATGTGGACCCCCACCACGCTGACCAATGGCCAGATCAGCAACTACGGCTTCGGCTGGGAAATCGCCCCCACACCCGCTGGCCGCCTGGTGCACCACAACGGCGGCGGTTTTGGCTTTAACACCGCCATTTACCGCTACACCGACACCGGCCTGTCCGTGATCGTGCTGACCAACACCGAGGCCGCCACCGACGCGCGCCCTAAAAACAACGGTGACGCGATCGCCCAAAGCGTGGCGGCGCTGTTTGACACCCGGCTGGCGCAACGATGACCGGATGACAAATGACATCAGCCTGCGGCTTGAATGAAAGATGACTGAAGGCAGACAACGCGAAAAAACCCGTCATCCATTAGGGTCGCGCAGAGCCATCTTCTGTCATTCACCCAGCTTCACAAACCCGCCAGCCACCCCAGCAACTGCGCATTCACAAACGCAGGCTGCTCCATCGTCAGCATGTGGCCGCACTGCGGCACCACCACGCGCTTGGCTCCCGGTATCAAGGCCGCGATCTCGTCGCTGCACTCGGGCGGCGTCAAGGCGTCGCTGTCGCCGCACATCACCAGCGTGGGGCAGTTGATCTGCGCCAGCCCAGGCCGCGCATCGGGCCGGGCCATGATGGCGCGGTTTTGCGCGATGAGTTGGTCGGCTCCGGCGCGCAGCACAAAGTCCAGGTAGCGCTGCACCAGGCCAGCGCGCGCGGCCTGAGCAGGGTGAAAGGCCAGGGCCACGTTGGGCTCAATCACCTCGCGCACCTGGCCGCGCTCAAACTGCGCAATCGCCGCTTCACGCAGGCTGCGCATCTCGGCTGATTCGGGCCGCGCGGTGGTGCCCAGCAAAGCCAGGCCCACGATGCGCTGTGGCGCCTGACAGGCCGCCTGCATGGCCACGATGCCGCCCATTGACGCGCCGCACAACACCAGCGGGCCGTCGTGCTCGGCCAGTAGCGCGGCGGCCATCGCCTCGATGCTGGGCTGGCGGGTGTGCACGTCGGTCACTTGAACTTGCCGGGTCAGCGGGAGGGCGGCCAGCTGGTCTTGCCACATGGCGGCATCAGCCGCCAGGCCGGGGAGCAGGAGGAGTTGAGGCATGATGTTCACTACTAAATTCATAGCTGCCTGAGCAGTATTTACATGGGCTGAACGGTCAAAGTGACAGATTGGACACTCGCCTCAGACCGTCATTCCCGCGCAGGCGGGAATCTAGGTGCAAGGACGACCCGAAGCACAAGCCACTCGCCGCTGAGGTGGATCCCCGCCTGCGCGGGAATGACGGATTGGTAGTGTCTGAGGCATGTACCCAATCAGGCCAAAACGCTTGAAATCCGCTCAAGGTGAAGTTTCACTGCGCCGTATCTCGCGCAGCATGAACAAATACAGCCCCTCCACCTTATCGCGCGCCCACGGCGTTTTGCGCAGAAATTTCAGGCTGGAGGCGATGCTGGGGTCGCTGGTGAAGCAGCGCACCGGTATGCGCTGGCCCAGCCCATCCCAGCCGTAGTGCGCCACCAGCGCGGTGACGATGGCCTCCAAGGTCAGGCCGTGCAAGGGGTTGCGTGCTTGCGGGGTGGTGGAAACGGTGGGTGTTACGGGTGAGGTCATGTCAAATACGCTATGAAATAAATAGCTGCTTGAGCAATAAACACATGGGCCACTGGCGGTTTTTTTTCATATTCTGGCCCGCGCGCTGGCATCTTGGTGAATGCGCACAAACAAATCGCGCTGCGCATGGCTGCCGCCAATCGCTTGCAATTGGGGCAGGGCCATGCCCAGTTGCTGGGAGGCGATGCGCCACTGGCCGCGTGCATGCGCCAGCAGGCCACGCGCAGCGGGAAGGGCCACTTTTTGCCAGGTGTGGGCCGCGGCGCGGTCTTTCTGGGCGGTGGCATGGGCTTGCAGGTTGCGCATCAGCACATCGGCTTCGGGTCGGTCGGCCCCGGAACGCTCAGCTTTTGCCAGGCCGTACAGGTATTGCAGATCGAGAAACGGCATCACGTGGTCGTGGGTGCGCGCGGCCAGATACGGGGCCAGGTCTTGCCAGCGCGCTCCCACGTCTACGCCCACCAGCGCCAGCCGGGCCAGCAGCGAGACAGCGTTGATCTGGTCTTGTGAATAGTCTTTTGCCACGCCCCAGACCTGCTCGTCATACAGGCGCAGCGCTTCCTCTGGCTGATTGAGTTCCAGCGCGAACAGCGCCTGGTGCCAGTGGTTGTGCGTGAGCATGAAGGAGTTCAGACCCTGCCAGTGGCTGCTGGCCTCTTGCATGAAGGCCTGGCCCTCTGCATTTCGGCCCTGAGTGAGCATGACGTGGGCCAGCGCATGGTGCGCCCAGGGGTCTTGCAGTCCATTTTTGGGAGTCAAGTACAGGCCCTGGCGAGCGCTGGTTTCGGCCTGCGTGAGCAGGTGGCACTGCTCGTAGCCAAAGGCCAGCATGCCGTGAAAGTGGGGCACGTGGGCAGACTTGGCTTGGGCAGCCTGCGCGATTTTGAGCATGCCCGCAGCGTCGCCGGTGTTGAACAGGTGGTATTGGCCCAGCTTGAGCGAGACCAGGTCGCGCGGGTGCTCGGTGGCTTGTTCCATGTGCAGCTTGATGGCGCGCGGAATGTCGCCCGCCGCCCAGGCAGCCACGGCTTGTACGAAGCGCTGCTCGCGCGGTGTGGCCTGGATGGGGGAGGCGAGGGCGGCGGTAATGAAGGGTTGAGCGTTTTTGGCCGCATCTGCGTTTTCGGCGAACAGGTGCAGGGCGGCGCAATAAGACTGGACGATGGGGCTGTGGTCTGTCAACGCCAATTGCAGGAGGTTGACGGCGCGGGCCTGGCTTGAGATGAAGCCTTCGACGAAGTCATTGAGCAGGGGCAGGCTGGCTTCGTGTTGCAGGGTGATGGGGTTGTTGAGGGAGTCGGTTTGCATAGGGTGGATGGTTTCGGAAATTGAGGGGGTGGGCGCGCATGCCCCCACCCCTACCCTCCCCCGCAAGGGGAGGGAGTGAAGTCATCTGTCATTGCGCCGCCGCAGGCGAGTCATCCATCATCCACACGGCCAGTCCCGCTGCGCATCCCGAATCAACTCAAACGCACGCGCCACCTGTAACACCCCCAAGTCATCAAAGCGCTGCCCGGCGATCTGCAAGCCAATCGGCAAACCGCCGTCGGTGTAGCCGCAGTTAATGGATGCCGCCGGTTGCTCCGACATGTTGTACGGCGCGGTGAACGCGATGTGCTCCAGCGGGCGCAGCGGGTCGTTGGTGGGGCTGGGCAGGTGGGCCTCGAAGGCGGGCACAGGGGCGACGGGCGAGATCACGTAATCAAACGCGGCGCAGGCGCGCACAGTGGCCACGCGGGTGGCGTGGGTTTGGCTGAAGGCGGCGAAGACCTGCGGGCCTGTCATCGTCGCCGCGCTGTCGGCCCATTGTTGAATGAAAGGCAGCACGGTGGCTTTTTTGTCCGCGGGCAGGGCCTGCAACTCCAGGTGACAGCGCATGCGCCAGAAATGGTCCAGGCCGCTGAGCAGGGTGGCCGTGAAAAACGGTGGCATGGCTTGCACCACGGCACCGGCTTGCTCCAGCAACTGCGCCGCGCGCTCCACTGCGGCGCGCACCTGCGGCTGCACCGGCAGGCCGCAACTGGCGTCCAGCAGCAAGCCAATTTTCAAACCCTTGAGATGGGCCAGCGCCTGGTCTCCCGTTTGCAAAGCCAACCAATCGATGTGTTGCGCAGGCAGGCCCATGCTGTCGCGCGCATCGGGTTGGCTGAGCACCTGCATCATCAGCGCCGCATCGCTCACGCTGCGCGTCATGGGCCCGGCGGCGCGGCCCATGTAAGGCGGGTCTATCGGCACGCGGCCCAGGCTGGGTTTCAGGCCAAACACGCCGCACCAACCGGCCGGCAGGCGAATCGAGCCGCCAATGTCGGTGCCGATGTGCAGCGGGCCGTAGCCAGCGGCAGCTGCTGCGCCCGCGCCCGCGCTGGAGCCGCCGGGGGTTTTGCTTACGTCCCACGGGTTGCGGGCCAGCTTGTGAAAACTGGACAGGCCAGAGGACAACATGCCGTAGTCGGGCATGGTGGTTTTGCAGACGATGACCGCACCCGCTTCGCGCAGGCGAGCGGCGGGCGGCGCATCGGCCACTTGTGGCGAATGATCGCTGGCGTGCACGCCCAAGGGCATGGGCTGGCCCTGGGTGGCGATGTTTTCTTTGATGGTGGCAGGCACGCCGTCAAGCGGGCCTTGCGGGTTGCCAGCAAGCCAGCGCTGCTCGCTGGCGCGGGCTTGGTGCAAGGCAGATTCAGGGCTGAGTAGATAGGTGGCACAAAACTGCGGCTCCTGCCGCTCGATCTGCGCCAGCACAGCCTGCGTGACCTCGACCGGGGACAGGGTTTTGGCGCGGTAGGCGGCCAGGAGGTCAAGCGCCGGGAGGGTGTGGAGGGCAGTCATTGATCTCAATACCGAATTCGGACAGCCTTGAACACAGAGGCACAGAGACACAGAGGAATGAGGAGGAAGGAATTGTGTTGATAAATCCTATGAATTTCTCTCTGAATCGCTTCCTCTGTGTCTCTGTGCCTCTGTGTTAGTTGCCCCCGCATGAAAGCCTACGCCCAAGACATGGCCGACAAATCATTCACAAAAATCGGCATGTCTTTCCACAGGCCCTTGATGCCTTTGTTCGCCACGGTGATCCACTGCGGCTGGTACAAAAAGCCGTGTACCGCGTCTTCGGCCAGCAGGCGTTGCGCGTCGCCCAGCAGCTTGGCGCGGTCGGCGGGGCGGGGGCTGGTTTTGATTTTGTTGAACAGGTCGTCAAACTTGGCCGACTGGTAGCCCCAGTAGTAATCAGGCTTGGAAAAGTTGCCCAGGTCAAACGGCTCCACGTGGGAAATGATGGTCAGGTCGTAGTTTTTTGCGCCGAAGGTGCCACTGAGCCACTGCGCCCATTCCACGTTCTCCAGCTTCACCTTGATGCCGACTTTGGCCAGCTGCGCCGCGATCACCTCGCCGCCCTGGCGGGCGTAGGGCGGAGGCGGTAAGGTCATGGTCAGCTCCAGCGACGTCATGCCCGCTTCTTTGAGCAAGGCCTTGGACTTTTCAATATTGAACGGGTTCACGCCGGTGGTGTCCACATAGCCAAACGCCCCGGGCACGTAGTGGCTGCCAATCGGCGCGCCGTAGCCGTCACCCGCGCCCTCGATCACGGCTTGGCGGTCAATGGCAGCCGCAATCGCCCGGCGCACGCGCACGTCGTCCAGCGGCTTCTTTTTGTTGTTGATGGCCAGAATGGTTTTGGCCCGCGAGCCGCTGACCACCACCTGAAACTTGGGGTTGGTTTTGAACTGCGGCACGCTGCGCGGCGTGATGCGGGGAAACGCATCCACATCGCCAGCCAGCATGGCGGCCACTTGCGCCGCAGGGTCGGAAATGAAGCGGAAGCTGGCGCGCTTGAGTTTGATGCTGCCCGCCGCGCGGTAACCGTCCCACTTGTTGAGCACCACCGAGGAGCCCTTGACCCAGTTGCCCAGCGTGTACGGGCCTGTGCCCACGGGTTTGGTGGCATTGGTGTCAGCGCTCTTGGGCTCCACGATGATGGCCGTGGCCTGGCCCATCAGGAACAGAAAGTCAGGATCAAGTTCTTTGTTGACGACCACCACGGTGTGCTCGTCAATGGCAGCCACGGTTTCCATGCTGGAAAAGGTGCGCTTGTCTTTGTTGGTGCTTTTTTCGCCGCCCGCGCGGGTGAACGAAAACTTCACGGCCTGCGCGTTGAACGGCTCGCCGTTTTGAAACTTCACGCCTTTGCGCAGCTTGAAGGTGTAGGTGCGCAAGTCGGGCGAGATTTCCCAGCTTTCGGCCAGTAGCGGCGACACGGTGCCATCGGAATTGATCTTGGTCAGCGTCTCGTAAATGTTGTACAGCGTGATCTCGGCAATGGCCGAGGCTGCGGCGGCTGACGGATCCAGGCCGGTGGGCTCCAGGGTCATGGCCAGCGTGATGGCGTCTTTGCGGCTCTGGGCCTGCGCCCATAGCGGCAGGGCCAGCGAGCCCGCGGCCAGGGCGGTGGTGGTGAGAACGTTGCGGCGGTTTGGCGAGAGGTTCAAAGACATAAAAAACTCCTTTGTCACAAAGTTTGCGCAGTGTGCCAGTTTCTGCTGCGTTCGCCGGTTTTTACATCTGCTCCCACGGCAAGCCGTCGTGGCGCCAGCCATTCAAGCTGGAGCGTTTGAAATTGGCGTCCAGATCGCCTTCAAACCCGTGCAGAACATTCACCACGTCGGTGAACCCCGCCGCTTCCAGCGCCTGCCCGGCGTGCACCGTGCGCTGGCCGCTGCGACAGATCAGCACAATCGGCCTGTCTTTGCGCTGCGCCTCCTTTTCCACCGCAGCGACGAACGCCTGCGGATGCGGCACCAGCTCGGGATACTCATACCAGGGAATGTTGTGAACCCCGGGTGGCCGCCCCACGTAAAGCGACTCGATTTCCATGCGCACGTCGATCAGCAACGCGTCCTTTTGGGCTTGCAGCAGGTTCCAGGCTTCTATCGGTAGCAGGTGTTTCATGGTGCCTATTGTCGCGGCACCCCGTGGCCACGGTTCAGCCTAGAAACAGCAGTTGGACGCACCCGAGTGGGTCGCCATGGGGTGAGCTGGCAAGGCGCGACAACGACGCAGGCTCTTGCCTGCTAGGCGGAGCAACGCGGCCAGCGCGCGCCAGGGTGGCTCAATCGGGTGCGTAGCGTTCCCCCCTAACTGGTGATGCGGCTCAACGCTACAAGTGTTTGATTTCATTGGAAAAAGTTACCGGAACAAGCGGTCAACTGCTGTTTCTAGGTTCAGTGAAGCACCTGCGGAACTTCGGCCACTTCCAGCATTTCGGTGGCCGTGCCGGGGCTGGCATGGTGGGCCACTAGCCGCCAGCCCTGAGCGGTCTTGTGGTAGACGTTGGTGGCAATCACATAGGCCTCGCGCACGCCTTCCTGGGTGAGCACTTCGATGCGCTCCAGCACGTTGTGCACGCTGCTGGCCAGCGCCTCCACCTTGCGCACGCGCTGTGGCCAGGCCTTGATGCTGCCATTGGCAAAAATCACCGAAAACGCGGCATGTATAGCCCCTGCGCCCACCACGCGCGGGCCACCGGGGTGCACACACACGATCTCGTCTTCATCCGCCCAGCAGGCCATCAGCTTGTCGATGTTGCCCGTTTGCAGCGCTTCATAAAACGCAGCTTCCACCTCATCGGCGCTGCCGCCCAGCGTGGCGGCTTGGAGTTTGGTTTTGGACATGTTGGGCTTGTTTGTGAGTGGGCGCGAGCCCGCACCTAGGGTGCAATTGTGCCTACGGGAGCCAGCCACGTGAATGCCGTGTGCCGGGCGACGTTTTTTGATCGGATCGGTGGTACGTGCAAGCCCATACAGCTCAACACGCTATAAATAGAGTAGCGAAATTCCAGAAGCTATCACCGACCAACCCGGGGCGGCGGCTGGGTCTTGGCAAAACCGTGCAAACGCACGCCAGATTCGCTCCAGTCACCCGAGCTGCGGTCTTTGAATGTGGACAGCTGGTGCACAGGCTGTGCCTCGGCCATCCCTGCGAACTGGCTGTCGTGGGCAACCTCGAGCTCTTGCTGCAGCGCCCGGCTGATACCCGAAAGGGTTTTGATCTGCCGGTTGGCCGCCCGCAACCGCCCCGACAGACTGACGGCAATGGCCAGCAGCAGGCTGGCACCGACCTGCGGGTCTTTTCGAACCAGGGCCAGCAAATCCTGGCGCGCCAGCCGGGCAACCACCAGTTCAGTGACGGCGACACAGGTGGCAGAGCGCGGCGCACCGTCCAGCACGCCCATTTCGCCAATCAGGCTGCCTGGGCCCAACGATGACATATTGATGCTTTGGTCGGACGCCACAGCGTAAGTTTTGACGGAAACCTCACCCTCCAGCACCAGCAGCATGAAGTCTGTCTGGCCGGGTTGGCCTTCTTCCATCAACACGCTGCCCACAGCCATGCGCAGCGGCTGCATAAAGCCAACAATGACCTGCGCGTCCAGACGGTCTATTCCGGCAAACGCGGGGTGCGTCACCAGCAGGCTGGCTGCCTGGTCACGATAAAAGCTTTCTTGTGACATATTTAACGCTAAATGAGTACTCAAATACTAATCGATCAGCGCGGCTTGTCCATACCCTATTTGGCGTATGGTGACAGGTAAAAAAGTCACAAGTTCATGGGCAACGTCATGCGCGCGGTTTCGGCGGGTTCAGCTTGATGGTCAGGCGGCTCGGTTGGTGCGCCGCCTCCAGCTCTTGCTGAAGCGAGCGACTCAACCCAGCCATGGTTTTGATCTTGCGATTGGCCAGACGCAGGCGATCGGCCAGGCATTTGGAGATCGCCAAAATCAATCGCGCCGCCACCCGGGGGTTGCCGTCGATCAACCGTAGCAAGGCCTCGCGTGACAGCACTGCAGCCCTCACCTCGGTGACGGCGGTACAACTGGCGGACCGGGGTGCGGCGTCCAGCACACCCATCTCGCCAATCAAACTGCCAGGGCCAATGATGGACATCACCATGCTGTCGCCATGCGAGGTGCCATGGTTTTCCACCGACACGTCACCGTCAATGATGAGCATCATGTAATCGGTGTCGCTGATTTCGCCCTCTTCAATAAACACTTCACCCATCCTGATGCGCCGAGGCCGCATATAGCCAACCACCACCCGCGCATCTTCCAGACTCAGATCGGCCAACGCCGTGTGAACAATCAGAAAACGCGCAGCCCGCTCCTGACTGGAGTTCTCATCAGGCATGGCAGGTTTGGGAACGGGTGAAATGGGCACAGTGCATTCTAGGAGCGGAAATGCAAAAAGCCAGCAAAGACGAGCGCTACTGAAACTTGACCGATCGATCTGCGCCAAGCGTGCACACTGGTAGGGCAAACAGCTACTAATTCAGTAGCAAAACAGGGCTCAGTAGCGTGCGTAGATGTCGGGGTCGCCCGACAGCGACTCACTTTTCTTTGCGTCGCCAAAGAAAAGTCAAGCAAAAGAAAGGCGACCCGCAGTCTGGGTCCCTTCGCTTCGCTACGGGCACCTTGCGGTGCTCAAACCCGGTGGGGTCATGTGCAAACTCGCCTGCGGCTCAGACAAGCACATGCCCTGATCCACCGGGTTTTGCGCTCCTCAGCCCAGCCTGAACGGGGTCTATTTGAAGGGGCTCCCCACCCTGCCAAATCCGAAGGAAATTTCAAACTTCATCGGGCCGAATCAATCAATAGCCGAGGTCGGAACTGAATGTCGTTCGGACTCCGTCGATCAGGTGCCTATCTCGACGAAGTCTTCACCCAGGGGTGAAAGCGGCACAGAAAGTGAGATTGGCCTGCGTCCAAACTTGGCCAATTGCCCCAGGAAGTGCTCGACACACAAGCTCCATTCAGATTCTCAAAAGAGTCATTCCATTTGTACGACAGCCAAAGCGCATCTGGGTCATGAGAAATGGATCCGAGGCGACAGAGCGTGTACACCTTCGAAGCTACCTTTGGTCGTGAATAGGCCGCGATGGCGCACTTAGCATCGATCTAATGACCACCGCGCCCCCAGAGCACATTGGGCCTGGAGTCGTCAAGGGACCACATGCAAATGACGCCGAAGATCGGAACTGCGTAGAACCACGATAGATCACCGGAAACAATCCACGCCACGAGGGCGATCACAGCGCCGACTGATGCGCCCACAACAAAGGTCGCCAATCGTTTCCACAATGATGGACGTTTGCATTTCGGAGGAATCAGCGAGGTCACTTTCTGCCTTGTAACTTGAAATGGGGAGACTCCAACCATCTACCCAAAATGGTGAGACGCACCATAGCATGGCGATCAAAAAAAGCCGTTGCCAGCCGCTTGGGATACGAGTTTTAGTCAAAATCGCATCTGAGTATTCGGTGATAACTGTGAGCAAAATCGCCCTTCAGCCCAAGCAAAACCTGCTCAAGCAGCTACAAAACCAGGAGCAACCTGAATCCCCCCGCGACAAAACAAGCCCATGCTGCGGCGGGTGGTTGGGTGTGGGATGAAAAAATTGGAGCAAGGCGCGGGTTGATCTTGCGAACGCTGCAAAACGCAATCGCGTGATTGCGGAAATTTTCTTCAGCGCATACCCAGCCGACCGTCGCTTGCCAGCCAACGCTGCGTAAAAGGGGAGTTGAACAGTCTGCCCCCACCCCTGCCCTCCCCCGGAAGGGGAGAGAGCTAAAACCCGCGTAATTCAAGCAAAAAGTGCCTCTAGCCCTAGTAAATACTGCTCAAACAGCTATTCTTTCAGGAGCAATCAACAAGCAAAATCAACGCTTGCGCGACAGCTTCGGATCCAGCACATCCCGCAACCCATCCCCCAGCAGGTTCAGCCCCAGCACCGCCAGCGCAATGGCCACGCCGGGGTAGACCGCCAGCATCGGGGCCTGAAACATCAAGGTTTGCGCTTCGCTGAGCATGCGGCCCCAGGAGGGTTGGGGCGGCTGGGTGCCCAGGCCCAGGTACGACAAGGCGGCTTCGGCCAGGATGGCAATCGCAAAGCGGATGGTGGCTTGCACGATGAGCACCGATGCGATGTTGGGCAGCACATGCTCGACGGTGATGCGCCAGCGGCCTTTGCCGCAGGCGCGGGCGGCGAGCACAAACTCGCGCGACCACACGGCGTTGGCGCTGGCGCGGGTGATGCGGGCGAAGGTGGGAATGTTGTAGATGCCAATGGCGATGATGGCATTGACTAGGCCCGCGCCAAAGACCGCTGTGAGCATGATGGCCGACAGGATGGCGGGGAAGGCAAAGCCAAAGTCGCTCAAGCGCATGATGGCTTCTTCCACCCAGCCGCGCCGGGCTGCGGCCAGCAGCCCAAGGGCCGTGCCGATGAACAGCCCGATGCCCACAGCGATGATGCCCACCAGAATCGATGCACGCGCGCCCACCAGCAGCAGCGAGGCGATGTCGCGGCCAAACGGGTCGGTGCCGAGCCAGTGCGTGGCGCTGGGCCCTTGCAGCTTGCCGGGCAGGTTCATCTCGTAGGGGGAATGGGGTGTCCACACCAGCGAGAGTGCGGCGGCCAGTAGCAGCAGGGCGGTGAGCAACGCGCCGAGCATGAAGCTCTTGTGCTGGCGCAGGCGGGTGGGCAGCGACTGGGAGGTACTGCTGGTCATGCGGGCCCTCGCGCGCAAACGCCCTCACCCCAGCCCTCTCCCGCAGGCGGGAGAACAGACGAATCTCCCGCAAGCGGGCGAGGGAGTAAGACAGAGGTCGGCTGCTTAGATGTCACTGGCCTTCACCCGCGGGTCAATCACCGCATACAGCACGTCCACCACAAAATTCACCAGCACCACCATGGCGGCCAGCAGCATCACGCAGTTGCGGACCACGATCACATCGCGGTTGGAAATGGACTGAAAGATCAGGCGGCCCAGGCCAGGCAGGTAGAACACGTTTTCCACCACGATGGTGCCGGCCAGCAGCTCGGCAAATTGCAGGCCCATCACCGTGATGACCGGAATCAGCGCATTGCGCAGCACGTGCCGCCACATGGTGGCGCGCTGCGTCAAACCTTTTGCCCGGGCGGTGCGCACAAAGTCTTCACGCAGCACCTCCAGCACGGCCGAGCGGGTGATGCGCGACAGGATGGCGGCTTGCACCACGGCCAGCGAAATGGCGGGCAGCAGCAGGGCCTTGAGCCCCGGCAGAAGGCCACCACCGTCTTCTTGCGACCAGCCTGGAAAGCCGCCTGCCGAGAACCAGCCCAGGCCCACCGAGAACAACAAAATCAACAAAATGGCAAACCAGAAATTGGGAATGGCAATGCCCAGTTGCGACAGGCCCATCACGCCCACATCGCCCAGCTTGTTGTGCCGGGCGGCTGCGTAAATGCCCGCGGACAGGGCCAGCGTGGTGGTCAGCCCCATGGCCATCAAGGCCAGCGGCACCGTCACGGCCAGGCGCTCCCAGATCAGCTCGGAAACCGGGGTGCTGTAGGCATAGCTCAAGCCCATGTTGCCAGCTAGCAGGCCGCTGATCCAGTCCCAGTAGCGCGCAAGCGGCGGGCGATCCAGCCCCAGTTGCTTGGCCAGCGCGGTCACGGCTTCGGGTGAGGCGTCGGGCCCCATCAACATTTGTGCGGCATTGCCGGGCAAAACTTCCAGCACGCCGAAAATCACCAGCGACGCGCCCACCAAGGTGAGCAGCAGGGTCATCAGGCGCTTGAAGAGAAAAAGACTCATACAGCGCCGGATAATGCCAGAGCAACTTCAACCAACCGGAATACGCAAAACATGGCTTTGATGATTACCGATGAGTGCATCAACTGCGATGTGTGCGAGCCCGAGTGCCCGAATCAGGCGATTTACATGGGGCAGGAAATTTACGAGATTGACCCGCACAAATGCACCGAGTGTGTGGGGCATTTTGACGAGCCGCAGTGCGTGCAGGTTTGCCCCGTGGCTTGCATTCCGCTGAACCCGGCGCACCTGGAAAGCCGCGAAACGTTGATGCAGAAGTACCAAAGGCTGCAGGCATCAGCCTGATCCGGCCTTTTTCTGGGTGGTGCCGAGGCATTGATAGACATTTTGGGCTGTCGCCCATGTATTTCTTGCTGAAGCAGCTATCAAAACGATAGTAAACCTGGGGCTTCACACGCCCTCTGGGCGCGGTGGTTTGGGCCTGGGTGGCTTGTGGGTGTGTATCAGCAGCGTGGCTTGGGTCATGTCACCGTCCAGCAACGCGGGCACGGCTTTCAGGGTGCGGGTGATGCAGTCTTCGATCGCTTCGCGGTGCTCTTGCGAGGGCTTCTTCAGTACCCAGTGAATCACCTCAGACTTCACGCCGGGGTGGCCTATGCCCAGGCGCAGCCGCCAGTAGTCGGCACTGCCCAGCTGGGCATGGATGTCGCGCAGCCCGTTGTGGCCAGCGTGGCTGCCGGCGAACTTGAGCTTGGCCTGGCCGGGCAGCACATCCAGCTCGTCGTGCACCACCAGCACCTCCTCAGGCGTCATCTTGAAGAATTTGGCCAGCGCAGCCACCGACTTGCCCGACAGGTTCATGAAGGTCTGCGGTTTGAGCAACCAAAGGGTGTGGCCCTGCACCACGGTGCGTGCCACGTGGCCGTGGTGAGCCTTGTCTGCCACCAGCGAGACCTTTAGCTCGCGGGCCAGCTCGTCAATCCACCAGAAGCCGGCGTTGTGGCGGGTGTGTTCGTATTCGGGGCCAGGGTTGCCCAGGCCGACAAACAGTTTGATCATGGGTGGAGATTATCCGAGCTGCCTGGCAACGAAAAAGCCCGCCGAAGCGGGCTTTTTCGCCGTACGCAGGCGCGCTGGATACAGGCTTACTTCTTGGCAGCCGGTGTTTTGGCTGCTGGAGTTTTCGCCGCGGGCGCGGCCTTGCCGCCTTTTGCACCTTTGGCGGGCGCAGCAGCTGCAGCCACTGCTGCAGGATCGGGTACTTCCTCGGCAATGGCCACCACCGAAACCAGCACGGGGTTGACCTTGCCACGGGTCAACGCGGTCACGCCTTTGGGCAGTTTGACGTCGTTCAGGTGCAGCGAATGGCCTTTCTTCAGACCCGACAGATCAACAGCGATGAACTCCGGCAGATCGGACGGCAGGCAGGAGACCTGCAACTCGGTCACGATGTGATTGACCATGCAGTTTTCGGTTTTGACGGCTGGCGAGGTTTCTTCGCCGCTGTAGTGCAGAGGCACCTTCATGGTCAATTTGGTTTTGGCATCGACGCGCTGAAAGTCAATGTGCAGCACTTGCTGCTTGTAGGGGTGGTATTGCACGTCGCGCAGCAGCACGGGGCTGACCTGGCCGTTGTATTCCATCTCCAGCACGGTGGCGTGGAAGGCTTCTTTTTTCAGGGCGTACCACAGCGCGTTGTGATCCAGTTCGATCAACAGCGGCTGGCCTTCGCCACCATAAACGATGCCCGGTGTTTTTCCTGTGATGCGAAGACGGCGGCTCGCACCCGTCCCCTGCAAAGCGCGCTCAAAAGCGACAAATTTCATAACTGACTCCAATGAAAGAATCCACCGCGACCAGTGTGATTCCATTAAAAAAAGGCTTCACAAGAAGCCACTTGATGCCTCAGAACAAGTTGTCTTGATCCGAGAACAAACTCATCACCGACTCGCCCTTGGAAATGCGCTGAATCGTCTCGGCGATCAGCGGCGCCACGGACAGTTGGCGTATCTTTTTGCAAGCCTTGGCGGCGTCATTCAGCGGAATGGTGTTGGTCACCACCACCTCGTCAAGTGCGCCACCTTTGGCAATGCGCTCGATGGCCGGGCCCGAAAAAATAGGGTGGGTGCAATAGGCATAAACTTTTTTGGCACCGCGCTCTTTGAGCACCTCGGCGGCTTTTACCAGTGTGCCGGCGGTGTCGATCATGTCGTCCATCACCACACAGTTGCGGCCTTCAATCTCGCCAATCACATGCATCACCTCGCTCACATTGGCGCGGGGGCGGCGCTTGTCGATGATGGCCATGTCGCAGTTCAACTGCTTGGCCAGCGCCCGCGCACGCACCACGCCGCCCACATCGGGCGAGACCACGATCAGGTCTTCGTAGTTTTTTTGCCGCACGTCGCCCAGCAGCACCGGCGAGGCATAAATGTTGTCCACCGGAATGTCGAAAAAACCCTGAATCTGGTCGGCATGCAAGTCCATGGTGAGCACGCGCGCCACGCCCACGGTTTGCAGCAGATCGGCCACCACTTTGGCCGAAATTGGCACCCGGGCCGAGCGCGGGCGGCGGTCCTGGCGGGCGTAGCCGAAGTAGGGAATGACGGCACTGATGCGCTCGGCCGAGGCACGCTTGAGCGCATCGACCATGAACAGCAATTCCATCAGGTTTTCATTGGTGGGCGCGCAGGTGGACTGCACCACAAACACGTCGCGTGCACGCACGTTTTGCGTGACTTCGACGGTGACCTCGCCATCGGAGAAGCGCCCCACATTGGCCGAGCCCAATGAAATGCCCAGGTGTTGCGCAATTTCAGCGGCCAGGCCCGGGTTGGCATTGCCGGTGAAAACCATGAAATCGGGGTGTTGTGGAGCTTGCATAACGGCGTTTGTACCAGCCTGTGGCTGAAAATGCGATTTTTGTCTGGGTGCCGAAATGCCGACGCCCGTTGATATCAACCCGATTGTTCAGCGCCGCAAAAAACCTGCACCACTGGGGTGCGGGTGGCCATCACTCTCAAAAACGTGGCAGGGGAAGAAGGATTCGAACCTTCGCATGCTGGAATCAAAATCCAGTGCCTTAACCAACTTGGCGACTCCCCTACGCGGGTTGGCAGCTTCTGGCTTTCACAAGCCGGGAACCACCCACCGAAAATCAAACGTCGCTGGATGCCCAACCCACCAGAGGATGAACATCCAAATTACTGCATTGCCTAGCCTGCCACCCGACGGGCAGTGCCTCCAGTTGCTGCGGCAGCGCGCACTGCGCAAAAACCGCACTGCCTGACCCCGTCATGCGCCCTTGCAAACCCTGGCTGCCCAACCAGTCCAGTGCTGAACCGATCTCTGGGCATGTGCTCTGGGCCACGGACTGCAAATCATTGTGACCAAAACCGTAGGGGTTCGCAGCAAAGCCCGTAATTGTAGCAGCGACTGTGTCGCGTTTCAGGTGCGGCGATCTAAAAATGCATGCCGTTTCCACGCCTTGGCCGGGTTTGACCACCACAAACCGGGCTGGAGGTAAGCCCTGATTGCCACGCAGCGGCGTGATGTGCTCGCCAATGCCTTCAACCCAGGCGTTGTGGCCGCACAGAAAAAACGGCACGTCGGCACCCAGCGACAGGCCGATGCGCGACAGCTGCGTCACCGACCAGTTCAGACCCCAAAGGCGGTTCAGGCCCAACAGGCAGGTGGCCGCGTCGGACGAGCCGCCGCCCAGGCCCGCTTGCATGGGCAGCTGCTTTTCAACGCCAATGTGCGCGCCCAAGGAGGTGCCGCTGGCCTGCTGAAGCGCCCGCGCTGCCCGCACGATCAGGTCGTCTGGCGGCAGGCGGGTACCCAGGTCTTCGCGGCTGATGATGCCGTCGTGGCGCAGCGCCAGATTCAGCGTGTCGCACCAGTCAATGAGCATGAAAACCGATTGCAACAAGTGGTAGCCATCGGCGCGCCGCCCGGTGATGTGCAGGAACAGGTTGAGCTTGGCTGGGGCGCTCAGGTCGTACAGGTTCATGGCTCGATCACCAATCGCAATTGGGCCGGCGGCACGGGCGACAGCCGCTGCAGGATCAAGCGGCGAGGCAGTTGCGACAGATCGGCCTGCCAGCCGGCCACTGGCGTGTCAACGCCGCGCAGCCAGTCAAACAAGGCGGCAATCGGCAATGCTGTGCCGGTGGCTTTTTCAGACAAGGCATCCAAGGTGTCAAACCGGCGCGTTTGCGGGCCTTCGCGCAGCAGGGCTTCGCCCGGTTGCCAGTTCAAAACCGCCAGCGTGCTGCCCAAGGGACTGAGCAAAACCAGCTGGCCGGCCTGAGCGCTGCCGCCCAGCTCGAAGCTGGCAGAAAACGACTGGGCGGCTTGCGTGTCACTGGCGTCTACCTGCAAGCCCAGGCGCCCCGTCCACACCCGGTTTTCGGAGGCATTTGGGCTGATCGCCCTGGTATTGCTTGCACAAGCAGCTATTAAAAAAGTAGCAAACAAACATGCAACAAACCTGAGCGCCCGCCCGCCTGCTGGCCTCACAGCTTGACGCGCAGGCGCTTGAGGGTTTCCTGCAAGGTTTCGTTGTCGTTGGCCAGCAACTGGCCTTCGCGCCAGATCGTCAGCGCACGCTCTTTCTGGCCCATGCTCCACAGCACCTCACCCAGATGGGCCGCAATTTCGGCGTCGGGTCGGGTTTTGTAGGCCGCCTCCAGGATGCGCAGGGCTTCGGCCTTGTTGCCCAGCCGGAACTCCACCCAGGCCAGGCTGTCAGCTATGAACGGGTCGCCGGGTGCAAAGGCCACCGCTTTTTCAATCAGCTGCTTGGCCTCGGGCAGGCGCACATTGCGATCGGCCATCGAGTAGCCCAAGGCGTTGTAGGCGTGGTGCGACTCGGGCTTGGCGGCAATCACCTGGCGCAGCAGGCGCTCCATGTCCACAAAATTTTTGGTTTTCTCGGCCATCATGGCCTGCTCGTACAGCAAATCGGTGTCGGTGGGCTCTTTCTCGGAAGCCTTGGCCAGCAGGTCATAGGCGGCCTTGTACTGTTTGTTGTCGCGCAACAGTTGCACTTCGGCAAAGAGCTTGGTGCGGGCGTCTTCCGGGCTGCGCTCGGGCAAGCCGCGAATCAGCTGCCGGGCCTCGTCCAGCCGACCCTGCTTGGCCAGAATGGAGGCGCGGCGGTTTTGCGCGCCCACCATGTCTTGCGCGTTTTCAATGCGATCCAGCCAGGCCTGGGCGGCCACGAAATCACGTTGCTTTTCGGCCACCTGCGCCAGCGACAGGAAGGCCTGGGTCTGGCCACGGCGCTTTTCCTCGCTGGCGGCCTGATCCTGCGTCAAGGCCAGGTATTGCTTCAATGATTTGTCGGCCATTGCCAGCTGGTTGTCTTGCACTTGCAGCGCGCCCAACACCAACCAGGCTTCGGAAAATTCGGGCATATCGGCCACTATTTTTTGCAATTGCCCGGTGGCCTCGGCATAGCGCTGGCCATCCAGCAAGGCCCGGGCGTAACCCATGCGAACCTGTGGCAGGGGCGCGCTGACCTGACTGTTTGACAGGTAAGCCAGCACCACCGCCTCGGCCTGCGGCTGTTTCGGATCCATCATTTCCAGCGCCAGCACGGCCGAGCCTTCCGACTGCACGTTGACCGCCTGGGCCCGCCGGGCGGCATCCAGCGCGCCTGCGGTGTCGCCAGCGGCCAATCGCAGTCGGCCAACTGCCACCCAGGCCTGCGCGCCGATGCCTGGCTGCGTCTGGTACTTGGCCAGCGCTGTTTGCACCACGTCGGCCGCCAGTTTTTTGTCGACCACGCGCTGGTACTGGCCGGGAATTCGGGCCAGAAAGCCGATCTGCTCTGCCGCCGGTGTGAGCTCCAGCTCCTTAACCAGGGGCTCGGCGCTTTCCGCCAGGCGGTTGAGTGCCACAAAGATCTGCATCAAGTACCGGTTGGCCTCGCGCGAGGTCGGTTGCGCCTGTTGCCAGGCCCGCGCTGCCTGCGCGGCCGAGTCACCATTGCGGGATTGCAAGGCGATTTCGACGGCACGCTGGTACAGCTTGGCGTCGTTGGTTTTGCGTGCTGCATCCAGCACCAGCGAATAGCCCGCGCCCGGCTCGCCGCCTTGCACCGACAGCTCGCCCAGCAAAAGCTGGTAAAAGAGCGCGCCATCCAGCGCCGAGTTGGTGCTCGTGGTGGCAGGGCTGGTGGTCGGCTGGGCCTGCGCCACAGGTGCAAACGCAAGTGCCGCCTGCATGCCAAGTGCCACCAGCCAGAAACGCCGCGCGCGAAGTACTTTTTTCATCATCAGTCCATGTTAATCGACACTGCCTGCCACCATGCCCGAACTACCGGAAGTTGAAGTCACACGCCTGAGTTTTGCACCCGCCATATCGGGTGGCCAGATTCAGCAGGTGCAGTTGGGCAAACCGCTGCGCTGGCCGCTGGGCTGCGCGCCGCAGCAGTTGGTGGGGCAAACCGTGCTGGGAGTTCGCAGGCGTGGCAAATATTTGCTGCTGGATTTGAGCGCCGGCCTGCTGCTGGTGCACCTGGGCATGTCGGGCAGCCTGACTTTCATGCGTACCGCGCCCGTGGCGGGCAAACACGACCACTTTGACCTGGTGACCAGTCACGGCGTGTTGCGCCTGCACGACCCCCGGCGTTTTGGGGCGGCGGTGTTTGCAGACAGCGAGCAAGCTGCATCAGCGCAAAAGCTGTTGGGCGGCCTTGGGCTGGAGCCGCTGTCTGCGGAGTTTGAACCCCAGGTTTTCTATGCCCAGCTGCACCTGCGCAAAGCACCCATCAAACAGGTGTTGCTGGCGGGCGATGTGGTGGTGGGCGTGGGCAATATTTATGCTTGCGAAGTTTTGTTTCGCGCGGGCATTCGTCCCACCACGCGGGCTGCGCGCATCAGCCGTGCCCGCGTGCTGCGGCTGCACGAGGCGATTGTTCATGTGCTGGCGCTGGCCGTGCAGCAAGGTGGCAGCACGCTGCGCGATTTTTCCAACGCCCACGGGGAGACCGGGCTTTTTCAACTGCAGGCCAGGGTGTATGGCCGTGCGGGCCAGCCCTGCCACGCATGTGGTCAGCCCATCCGGCTGATGCGCCAGGGCCAGCGCTCGACCTATTTCTGCAGCCGCTGCCAAACCTGAGATCTGCAACCCCATCCATTTGCCGCAGTTCCGCGAGGGTTACGCGGTGGCTATGCAAGCTGCTAGCTCTTGTACTTCACGCTACAGCCATAAGGTTGCGTGCTGGCTGGGTTCAGCGGTTTTCCAGCCAGCGCTTGCTCCAGGCCCTGCTTGACGTAGTTGGTGGCCTTGGGGATGTCGGCGGGGTTGGCCGACGCAATGCTGTCAATACCGCCGGCGTAAATCAACTGGCCTTGCGGGTTGACGATGTACATGTGTGGCGTGGTGCGGGCACCGTAGGCCTTGCCAGCCACACCGTCTTCGTCCATCAGCATGGTGGCCGGTGCCTGTTTTTCCTTTTGCCAGGCCGCCAGTTTCACGGGCTCCATGAAGTCGGCACTGCCTTTTTCGGTGGAGTTGATTGACAGCCACACCACGCCCTTGGCCAGTGCCTCTTTTTGGGTGGCGGGCATGTTGCCGCCGTTGTAGTGCTTTTGCACAAACGGGCAGCCGGGATTGGTCCATTCCAGCACCACGTGTTTGCCTTTGAAGTCGCTGAGTTTGACGGTTTTGCCGTTGGCGTCCTTCAACGCGAAATCAGGTGCATTTTGGCCTACAGCCGCCGCAGAATATGCTGGAGCAGCTACCAAAAGCGTAGCAGCAGGAATCAAGGCAAGAACGAAACGACGCAACATAAACACTCCTTCAAGGTTGAAAAATTTACAGACGAGAGATCGCGGCACGCATTTCCTCCACTGCAATCACTTCAGACAGCACCACCGGAGCCGCCCCATTTTTATAAAACACATACACGGGCACGCCGCTGCGGCCCAGCTGGCTCAAGGCGGCGGTAATCGCCGGGTCGCGCCGGGTCCAATCGGCGCGCAGCAGCACCACTTTTTTGCCGGCCAGGTCGGCCAGCACGTTGGCGTTGGCCAAGGTGGTGCGCTTGTTGTACTGGCAGGTTACGCACCAGGCGGCGGTGAAATCGACAAACACCGGTTGGCCGCTGGCCAACAGTTGATCCACCTTGCCTGGCTCCCAGTTTTGCCAGCCGGCGGGCGCTGTGGCAACAGCTGAGTCGTCCGTTTTCAAGATATTTGGGCCGATAGCCCTTATCGATACTGCTAGAGCAGCTATTGAAATAATAGCAATCACCAGCCGGGTTCGACCGGCAAGCGTCAGCGCCCACACCACCATGCTCAGCAGCACCAGCAGCGCCAGCAGCGCGCCCGCGCCATCAATGCCGGTTTGCTGGCCCAGCACCCACACCAGCCACACCACGGTGGCAAACATCGGGAAGGCCATGAAACGGCGGAAGGTGTCCATCCAGGCACCGGGGCGCGGCAGCGCGCGCGCCACGGCGGGCACCCAACTGGCCGCCAGATACGGCAAGGCCATGCCCATACCAATCGCCGCAAAAATCGCCAGCGCCTGCACCGGTGGCAAACCCACCGCCAAGCCCAGCGACGCGCCCATGAACGGCGCGGTGCAAGGCGAGGCAATGGCCACCGCCAGCACGCCCGACAAAAAGCTGTCTGCCGCCGGGTGCTTGGCCTGCAAAGTGGCCACGCCGCTGGGCAAAAAGTTGCCAAACTCAAACACGCCCGCCAGGTTCAGGCCAATCAGCGTGAACAAGGCGGCCAGGCCCGCCACCACCGCAGGCGACTGCAACTGAAAGCCCCAGCCCAGCTGCTCGCCCGCCGCACGCAGCGCCAGCATCAAGCCACCCAGCGCCATGAACGACAGCACCACACCTACCGTGTAAGCCACGCCGTTGACACGGTGCGCCCGCACATCGCTGCCGTGCTGCGCAAAACCCAGCACCTTGATGGCCAGCACCGGGAACACGCAGGGCATCAAATTCAGAATCAAACCGCCGATCACCGCGCCCAGCAAGGCTGCCCAAAAGCTCAACGGAACGGGCGGGGCGGCGTTCTTGTTCAGCGCCGTTTGCAGCGCAGGCGACACGCCTGCCTGTGCCACCACCACAGGCCAGCTGCCATTGAGCGCCAGATCTGCCCGAAAAGCCCCTGGCCCCGAGGAACCGTCTGCTACAGCCAGCACCAAGCCCATCGCCGCCGGGCTGGCGCTGCGCTGGGCTGCCACCGGCACGCTGGCCGTCCACACCGTGCCTTGCCAGGCCTGGGTGCCGGGCGCGGCGGTATGAATTACCTCAGCAATTTCGGGGAAAAAGCTCAGCTTCTTGCCTTGCAGCGCAGCGGGCAGGCCATGCACGGTGAAGCTCAGTTGGTCGCCCTCCAGCTGCATTTGCGTGGCCGGGTTGGCAGCGACCGGCTTGGGATGCGCGGCCGCTGCAGCATCAAATGCGCCGCTGTACATGGCGGTGGTGCTCTTGACCGGTAGCTTCAGCACAAATTCGCCGTCTTGCGGAATGCATTCTTTCTTGCAAACCAGCCAGGCCGCCTTGAGCTTGATCTCCACATCGCCAAACAAAGGCGGCTTGAAGCCGGGCGACACGGTGACCGGCACCGGCAGCAGCACCGTACCCTCGTAACCATAATTGGCCAGGTCGCCAATCGGAATCTTTTTAGGCAGCGGCCATTGAATCTCACCCGCATCCAGCCCTGGCGGCAGTTGCCAGGTCAGCTGCGTAGGCAGGCCTGAGTCACCGGCGTTTTTCCAGTAGGTGTGCCACTCGCTCTGGTGGGCAATCTGCAAACCCAGCACCAGCGGCTGGCCGGGTGTGACGCCCTGCGGGGCGTGGGCAATCAACTCGGCACGCACCTGGTCGGTGGTGACGACTGATTTAGAGCCATTTTGTGCATTCGCCCAGGGAAATACTGCTGAAGCAGCTATGAATAGCGTAGCAAAAATGAGCGGTTTGAGGTTCATGGTGAGGGCGTGAGGCTGTGCCTGTGAGCCGGTTGGGGGGTGTGAAGTTCCGGATCGGGTTTATGACATAAAGCGCTGCGGCGCGAGCAAGCTGCAGCCAGAACTGTTTCGCGCGTTGCCTCTCAAGCAAGTAAAAGGACGAAAGTGCTTACGAAGATGGACAAATATCGAGAAAAAATAGAAAATGTTCACCATCATGGACAAACTAGCACTCCCCATCGATCTGGGCCAGGCCATTGCCGTCCACCGCAAGGACAACAAGTTGTCGGCTGTTGCCATTGCCCGCAAGGCTGGGCGCAGCCGCACGGTGCTGCACAAGCTGGAGCGCGGCGATGACGTCACCGTTGCATCCCTGTTCGACATCCTGCGCGCCATGGGCCTGTGCCTGAGCTTGCAGCCAGCGGGCCTGCCGACACTGCAAGACATGCAGCGCCGCTTTGCAGACGACGAAGCTGACGATGCTGCCTGAACGTATACGCCTGCTCGATGTCGCGGTGAACAGCGCGCCCAGCGGGCGCTTGGCACACACCTCAACCTACACCTTCGACTACGCCCGCGACGACCCGACCCAGCCTGGCGTGTCGCTGCTCATGCCGCCGGCCACCCTGCGCTTTGACGGTGGCGTCGCGCTGTTTCCTGCCATGGACATGAACCTACCCGAAGGCTACTTGTTCCAGCAGATCCGCGACTTTTTCCCCAAGCAGGCCATCACACCCATGCACTTGCTGGCCCTGATGGGCGACAACGGCATTGGGCGACTGGGTTACCGACTGCCCGATGCGCCGACCACACGCATCACCGCACCGGTCAACAAGGCCGAGCTGCTGGCCAGCAGCCGCGGCCCGGCCTTGTTTCAGGAGCTGATGCACGCCTACCTGTCGACCGGTGTCGGCATCTCGGGCGTGCAACCCAAAATCATGGTGCCTGACCGGGCCACCGTGCCGGTGCCCACGCTGATCGTGAAGCTGGCCGCCGACCGCTACCCCGGCCTGTCTGCTAACGAGTTCATGTGCCTGAGCGCCGCGCGCGAGGCGGGCATACAGGTTGCACCGTTTGATTTGTCTGAAGACGGCTCGCTGCTGGTGATTGATCGCTTTGACATCACGCCCAACGGCGCACGCCTGGGCTTTGAAGACCTGGCATCGATCATGGGCCAGCGGGTACGCGACACCTTGTCAGACCGCAAATACCACGGCAGCTACGAGCGCATGGCCACCGCTTTGAAACTGATCAACCTGCCAAAGGCGCAGCTGGCGCGCTTCTTCGAGCAAGTGGCTTTCACTGCCATGGTGCGCAACGGCGACGGCCACCTGAAAAACTATGGCGTGCTCTACAGCGGTGTGGACGATGTACGCCTGGCCCCGTTGTTTGATGCAGTGACCACCGCCATCTACAAATACCAGCGCTTTGAGGGCGGCCCCGAACTGGAAGACCACACCCTGGCGCTCAAGCTCTTTGCCGGACCCAAGGGATCCAAGGTCTACCCCTATGCGGCCGAATTGCTGGACTTTGGGCACCGTATCTGCGGTGTTGCCCACCCCGGCGTGGTGCTGGAGCGCATCGCCCAAGGCATGGCGCAGGCGCTGGACAAGTGCCGTACTGATCGTCGCATTTCGTCACACTTGCTTGACCAAATGAAACTGGCGTGGGAGCCGGGTTTGGGTTTGGCTCGGCAGCTTGTGCAAGGCTCAACTATCTCGCCGCATAAGCCTGCCTAGCCCCGGGGGATCCAAGGCTCAAATATCAACCTTCAGGTAGTGCGCCCCGCCAATCGGGTTGTGGTAGTAGGCCGGTATTTCCTCAAATCCCAGCTCTTCATAAAGCGCGCGGGCCGCCTCCATATCGTCCAGTGTGTCCAGCAACACGCTGGAATAGCCTGCACTACGGGCGGCATCGAGCACCGCTTCAGCCAATTGGCGGCCCAGGCCGAAACCTCTGAAGGCTTTGCGCACATACAGGCGTTTCATTTCGGCGGCGTTGGGGTAGTCGCAGTTGTCCAGCGGGCGCAAAGCGCAGCACCCGGCCACGCTGCCATCCACCCAGGCCAGTAGCAGCACGCCGCGCGGTGCTGCGTAGTCGCCGGGCAGTTCTGCCAGTTCGGCGTCCAGGTCCTGAAAGCACAAATCCACGCCCAGGCCGTGCGCATATTCACGAATGATCTCGCGGGCTGCAAGCAAGGCCTGGGCGTCTTCAGGCACTTGCAAGTGAATCGGTGGCTGGTTCAAGGGGCGCGTCTGTTTGTAGGTATGAAAGCAGTTTGCACCACTGGTTCGATCAGCCGCCGCCCCAGCGCACCAACATGGTCACCGCAGCTGCGCACAGCCCCAGCACGGCCAGCGCCAGCAGCCGCGACGCGGCATCGTCGCGTGATGCCGGCATCGCTTGCGGCAACTGCTTGTCACCGCCAAGCATGGGTTTGATCAGGTTGTCTTTCTTGTAAAGGTAAAACAACACGGCAGCAACATGCAGGGCCACCAGGCCCGCCAGCAGCCATACGCCAATGTCTTTGTGGTAACCGGTCACACGGCTTACCCAAGCATTGCTCATGAAGCGCGTCAGCGGCCCCGAATTGGCAATTTCATCGTCGCTAAACAAGCCCGTGCCCACCTGGGCCAGCAACACCAGCAGCAAGGCAAACACCGAACCGGCCCCCACCGGACTATGGCCCACCCGGTGCGCCAGTGGTGCCTGCCCACGCAGATAGGCCAGCACGCTGGACGGGCCATAAATAAACGATGCAAAGCGCGACCAGCGACCGCCCACCAGGCCCCAGATGATGCGAAACAGCAGCAGGGTCAGCACCGCGTAGCCAAAGCGAAAGTGCCAGGGCATGGCATTGCCACCCACGTTACCGGTGATGAACAGCCCCACCACGCACACCAGCAAGAGCCAATGAAAAACACGGGTTGGCAGATCCCAAACCCTGACGGAATGCCCTGTCATACGGATCCTTTGAAAAAATCCCAGGTGAATTAGAAACCAAAAAATGCCCGCGTTGCGCACAGGTGCCAGCGGGCGCTTGCCGACAGATGAAGTTTGCGATACAACCCAGCCAGCCACCAACCGGCAATTCGGGCGTTACCAGCCCTCACCCACCTCGGAGAAACCATGAAACTGCTCTCGACCCTCGCTTTGGCCTGTGCGGCATTTGCTCTGGCAGCGCCCGCGCAAGCCCAGTTCCAGAAACCTGAAGACGCCATCAAGTACCGCCAGAGTGCGCTGTCCGTGATGGGCACCCACTTCGGACGCGTGGGTGCCATGGTCAATGGCCGGGTACCGTTTGATGCCAAGGTAGCCGCAGATAACGTGGACATTGTGGCCGCCATGGCCAAGCTGCCGTGGGCTGGTTTTGGCGCGGGCACCGAAGGCGGCAAAGCCAAGCCTGAAATCTGGAAAGAGCAAGCCAAGTTCAAGGAAAGCAGCGACAACCTGCAGGCTGAGACCATCAAGCTGGTCGCGGCCGCCAAAACGGGCAATCTGGACACCTTGAAAGCCGCATTTGGCGCGACAGCGGGCACCTGCAAAGCCTGCCACGACGCGTTCCAGAACAAATAAGCGTTTCCTGAGTTCCCGCCGGTGGCGCGCAACGCCCACCGGCGCACGGTTGGGTACGGGCGAATGCGCCCACCAGGTTTCGAACCAACCGTCATGCCTTTCGCGCTAAGCTCCTTGCGATCACCGCACACCGAGGGGAATTTCATGCGCATCACCGCACACCTTGTCGCAGCCTGCCTGTCGCTGCTTGCATTACCCGCCCATGCCCTGCAAATCGTCAGCCTGTCGCCGCAAGGCGAGGTGGCGCAGATTCGCCAGGTGGTGGCCAAGTTTGATGTGGCTGCCGTGAATTTTGGCGACCCGAAAGCGCCTGCGCCGCTGGCTGTCAGTTGCACCGACGCGCAGGCCAGCAAGGGCAATGGGCGCTGGATCAGTGACAAGGAATGGGCCTTTGAGTTCGAGAATGATTTGCCACCAGGGGTGAGTTGCACGGTGGCCCTTGTTTCAGGGTTCAAATCGCCAGGATCGACGTCTAGCCCAGGTATTTCCGGCTCAAGCAGCTATAAATTTAATAGTGGTGGGCCGTTTGTTCGCAACGTGCTGCCAGGCAGCTACCAGCGCATTGACGAAGAGCAGTTTTTTGTGCTGCGCCTGAACGGCCCGGCCACGCTGGCGAGCGTGCAGGCCAACACCTGGTGCGCCATTGACGGGCTGGGCGAGCGGGTGCCGGTGAAGTTGATTGAGGGCAGTGAACGGGCGGAGTTGCTCAAAGCGAATGGCTACACCAAGGCCGCAGAAAAGGAGCCGCTGGCCTATGTGACCTTGCGCTGCAACCGGCGCTTCACGCCGGACGGGCGGGTGCAGCTGGTTTTTGGCAAAGGCGTGGCCACGCCGTCGGGGGTGGCCAACTCAGTGGAAAAGCGCTTTGCCTGGCAAGTGCGCG
The DNA here is from genome assembly GCA_013297875.1 of Comamonadaceae bacterium. GTDB lineage: Bacteria > Pseudomonadota > Gammaproteobacteria > Burkholderiales > Burkholderiaceae_C > JAAFIW01. The sequence continues at coordinate 301,469 of JAAFIW010000003.1, forward strand.
AACCGTTTGCGGCCAACTTCAGCTGCGAGCGGGAGAACGCGCAGAGCGCCTGCTTGCCGATCCGCCCGATGAGCCTGAGCTTTAACGCGCCGGTGCCGCGCAAGCTGGCTGAGGGCATACGCCTGAAATCAGCCAAAGACACGATCAAGCCCACGTTGGAAGGTGACGACAAAGACAAAGATTCAGTGGTCAACGGCATCAGTTTCCCGGGGCCGTTCGCTGAGCAAACCCCGTTCACCCTTGAGCTGCCCAGCGACTTCAAGGACTCCGCTGGCCGCACGCTGCGCAATGCCGACAACTTTCCGCTGAAGGTGTCCACTGCGGGCCAACCGCCACTGGCCAAGTTTGCCGCCGCACCGTTTGGCATTGTCGAGCGGCTGGCCGAACCCGACGGTGCGGCGCTGATGCCGGTGACCTTGCGCAATGTGGAGGCAGCGCTGAAAACGCAGAGCCTGACGCCTGGGAAGGTTTCAGAGCTGCAACCCAAAACCGACGCCGAAATCATTGCGTGGTTCAGCAAGATCACCCGCTACCACGAGAGCAGCGTGGACCGCAAACAAGCAGCCAAAGACAGCAAGCTGCCGATCCCGAAGGTGCTGGAGAAAAACGACACCAGCGTTCAGTCCCGCATGGTGTCTTTGCTCGGCGGCCAACCTGGTGTAAAAACGCTGGACTTGCCCAAGCCCAGCAACCAGGATCCGCGCCCGTTTGAGGTGGTGGGCATTCCGCTGCAACCCGGCTTTCATGTGCTGGAAATCGCCTCGCAAAAACTCGGCGGTGCGCTGCTGGACGAGCGCTATGGCGACAGCCGAACGATGTATGTGCGCAGCAGCGCGCTGGTGACCAACCTGGCGGTGCACTTCAAGCTGGGCCGCGAAAATGCAGCGGCCTGGGTGACCACGCTGGCCAAGGGCCAAGTGGTGCCCGGCGCCACGGTGCAGGTGTCTGACTGCACCGGCAAGATGCTGGCCACGGCCACCACCAATGCGCAGGGTGTGGCCGACATCAAAGGCCTGTCGCCCGCTGCGCCCAACTGCAACGGACGCAACCGAAGCACCGAGAACGACGAGATGGACGGTGACTACGGCGGCAGCTACTTTGTGAGCGCAAGGGCCACGGTCAGCAACGTGGCCGACCTGGCCTTCACCTGGAGCAACTGGCACAAAGGCATTGAGCCCTGGCGCTTCAACGTGCCCACCAGCCGCGAGCCGCAGCCCGATGTGCGGGCCCACACGATTTTTGACCGGACGCTGCTGCGGGCGGGTGAAACCGTGTCCATGAAGCACCTGATCCGTTCTGAGACCAGCAAGGGTTTTGGCGTGCCCGACTACCAGAATAAAACCGCAACCCTGGAGATCACCCACGTGGGCAGCGGCCAGCAATTCAGCCAGGTGGTGACCTGGCGCAAAACCGGCACGGGCGGCCTGAGCGCGGCCAACGAGTTTGCGATTCCCCCAGCCGCCAAGCTGGGCATGTATGAAGTGAAGCTGGGCGGCATCGACACCGGCAGCTTCCGCGTGGAAGAGTTCCGCCTGCCCGTGCTCGAAGGCCGCGTGGGCCCCAGCGACAAGGCACCACTGGTCAATGCCAAGCAGGTACCCACCGACGTGCAGATCACCTACGTGCAAGGCGGTGGAGCGGCCAACCTGCCTGTGCGCGTGAGCGCGCTGGTGCGCGGCAAGTACCTGAGCTACCCCGACTACGAAGAATTCAGCTTCCAGCCGCCGCGCGGCAAGCAGGCGGGCAACACCGAAGGCGAGGAAGAGGCCACGGCCAGCCAGGACAACAAGCTGATTGCCGATAAGCTGCCGATCACGCTGGATAAAACGGGTGCGGGCAAGCTGACCATCGACAAGGTGCCCACGGCCCGCCAGCCCAAAGAGCTGTTGATGGAGGCCACCTATTCCGACCCCAATGGCGAGGTGCAAACCATACGCAGCGTCAGCACCCTGTGGCCTGCGGCAGTGGTGGCAGGCATCAAGACCGAAGGCTGGGTGTCCAGCGCTCAAAAGATACGTTTTCAGGCACTCGCCCTTGATTTAACTGGTAAGCCTGCTATCAATATTGCACTGCAAGTCAACGCCATTGCCCGCATCACCACCACCAGCCGCAAGCGCATGGTGGGCGGTTTTTACAGCTACGACAACAAGGTCGAGATCAAAGACTTGGGCAAGGTCTGCGACGGCAAGAGCGACGCGCGTGGCCTGCTGCTCTGCGAAACCCGCTTAAGCGAAGCCGGCGAGGTGGAGCTGACGGTGACGGCCAAAGACCCGGCGGGTAACAGCATTCAAGCGGCCAGCTCGGTCTGGGTCACCAAGCAGGGCGAGCTGTGGTTTGGCGGCGAAAACCACGACCGCATGGACGTGCTGCCCGAGAAGAAAAGCTACCAACCCGGCGACATGGCCAAGTTTCAGGTGCGCATGCCGTTTCGCTTTGCCACCGCGTTGGTGGCAGTCGAGCGCGAAGGCATCATCGAGACGCAAGTGGTGCAGCTCAACGGCCAAGACCCCACCATCAACCTGAAGGTGCAAGACGGCTGGGGGCCCAACGTGTATGTGAGCGTGCTGGCCTTGCGCGGCCGCCTGCGCGAGGTGCCGTGGTACAGCCTGTTCACCTGGGGCTACAAGGCCCCGCGCGAGTGGTGGACGGCGTTTTGGTACGAGGGCCGCGAATACACCGCGCCCACGGCGCTGGTCGATTTGAGCAAGCCCGCCTTCCGCCTGGGCCTGGCCGAAATCCGCGTGGGCACCAAGGCGCACCAGCTCGATGTGAGCGTGAAGGCCGACAAAGAAAGCTACCCCGTGCGAGGCTCGGCCACCGTCACCATCACCGCCAAGCTGCCCAACGGCCAACCCGCCGCAGGCGCTGAGGTGGCGCTGGCCGCGGTAGACCAGGCCTTGCTGGAGCTGGCTCCCAACAACAGCTGGGACTTGCTGGGTGCGATGCTGCAACGCCGATCCTGGGGTGTGGAAACCTCCACCGCGCAAATGGAGATCATCGGCCGCCGCCACTATGGCCGCAAAGCCGTGTCGGCTGGAGGCGGCGGCGGCCGCAGCGGCACGCGGGAATTGCTGGAGACGCTATTACTTTGGAAGCATTCCATCGTGCTCGATGCCAAAGGCCAAGCGGTGGTGACCGTGCCCTTAAACGATGCACTGACCAGCTTCAAGGTGGTGGCCGTGGCCGATGCCGCCACCGGCCTGTTTGGCACCGGCCAGACCACCATCCGCTCCACCCAAGACCTGCAAATCATCAGCGGCCTGCCGCCGCTGGTGCGTGAAGACGACCAGTTCCGGGCGCAACTGACCTTGCGCAACACCACCAAAGCTGCGATGAAGGTGGAAGTGACCCCGCGCGCCACGATGCTGGAACTGAAGCCTCAAGTGGTGGACATTCCCGCCGGTGAGGCCCGCGAAGTGGCCTGGGAAGTGACCGCCCCGCCACAACTGGCGCAGACCCGCGCCCAGGCCATCCTGTGGGAAATCGAAGCCAAAGACACCATCAGCGGCGCACGCGATGCACTCAAGGCCCGCCAGCGCCTGATTGAAGCCGTGCCGCTCACGGTGCAGCAGGCCACCCTGGTGCAGGTCGATGGCGCGTTTTCCATCGACGTGAACCCGCCCGCTGATGCCTTGCCAGGTCGCGGCGGCCTGAAGCTGTCGCTACAGCCCAAACTGGCAGAAGGCATGCCCGGCGTGCGCGACTACTTTGCCCGCTACCCCTTCATTTGCCTGGAGCAAAAAACCAGTAAGGCCGTGGGTCTGCGCGACGGCAAGCTGTGGCAAACCGTGGCCGCGCAAATCCCCACGTATCTGGATGCCGATGGCCTGGCCAGCTACTTCCCGCCCCGCGCCGAAGACGGCAACCGCGGCAGCGACACGCTGACCGCCTACGTTCTGGCGGCCACCCACGAAGCCGCGTCCATCGACCCCGCGTTTGCGCTGCCTGACGCGATTCGCGCGCCCATGGAGCGCGGCTTGATCAGCTTCATTGAAGGCAAGATCAGCCGTGAGTTCTGGAGCCCACAAAAAGACCTGGACGTGCGTAAACTCGGTGCGCTGGAAGCCCTGTCGCGCTATGGCGCAGCCAAGGGCCGCATGACAGGCAACATCACCATTGCCCCCAACCAGTGGCCCACCCACGCGGTGATCGACTGGCTGAACATCTTGAAGCGCGTGGCTGACGTGCCCGAGCGCGACAAACGCATGGCGGAGGCCAACCAGGTGCTGCGCGCCCGCCTGAGCTTTCAGGGCACCAAGGCGATTTTCAGCACCGAAAAAGACGACTACTGGTGGTGGCTCATGGTCAATGGCGACGCCAACACGGCCAAGCTGATATTGGCCGTGTTGGACGACCCGGCCTGGAAAGACGACATGCCCCGCCTGGCCAACGGCTTCATCGGCCGCCAACAACGCGGCGCCTGGCACACCACCACCGCCAACCTGTGGGGCGGCCTGGCCCTGGAAAAATTCTCGGCCAAGTTTGAAGCGGAGCCGGTGGCGGGCTTCACCACCGCCAGCATGGGCAAAGGTTCGGGCGGGGTCGATTGGGCCAAGGTCGAGCGCGTCAAGACCACCGACCCGCTGGGCGCACCGCATCAGACCACCTTCTTCGGAGCGCCCGCATCGCCGGGCAACTTGCGCAACAACAGCATGTTCCTGCTGTGGACGAAGGATGCCGCCAAAGACACGCTAAAAGTAGCCCACCAAGGTACTGGCAAACCCTGGCTCACCTTGCAGTCCATCGCCGCCATAGCTCTCAAAGAGCCGTTTGCCGCCGGCTATCAAATCAAGAAAACCATCACCCCGGTCGAGCAGGCCGTGCCCGGTAAATACACGCGCGGCGACGTGCTGCGCATCACCCTGGAAGTCAATGGTAGCGCCGACATGACCTGGGTGGCGATTACCGACCCCATCCCGGGTGGATCAACGATTTTGGGCAGCGGCCTGGGCCGCGACTCACAGATCGCCACGCAGGGCGAAAAACGCTCAGGCGCCGGCTGGCCGGCGTTTGAAGAACGCAGCTTTGAGTCCTTCCGCAGCTACTACGAGTATTTGCCCAAGGGTGTGGTCAAGATGGAATACACCGTGCGGCTGAACAACGTGGGTGAATTTGCGCTGCCGCCCAGCCGGGTGGAGGCGATGTATGCGCCGGAGATGTTTGGAGAGTGGCCGAATGCACGGGTGAGGGTGGAGGCTGGGAAGTGATGTGCTTCACCAACTATGTGGTGAAGCACAAATCATAGTCCGACCCATTTGACAACCAACTCGGGCAAGCGTGTCAATACCTCCTGAACAAAATGACTTCATTGACTTAGCCCTTTGCAACGTCGCCGGATTCGGGTGAGCCGGAGGAGCGGAATCTGGCAAAAGGTATCGTGCGATTCGCTGGCAAGCCTCACACCACAGAACGATGATTTAGCTCGACGGCGAAAAATCACCCTGAGAAATAGCAGCTTTCAGTTCCTGTAGCGACACCCGGTTCGTCAAAAATCAGATCCTCACTTGCCTTTGAGTGCCGAGGGGTTAAATTAAAAATTCGTCCACAGGTAACCTTCAGGTGAGAGACAGGAAGAAACAAAATTTGTTACAACGTTATCCCCGCGCCAAAATGAGGCCGAAAAGGAGATCGTGCATGACAAGGGAGTCAGGTCAATCGACAAAGGCTGATACGTCTGGAAATTCTGCCGTTTCAGTGGCACCGCCCACAATTCGATTGCAGATCAGTTCTGCGAAAAAACTGAACCTCGCCGCCTTTCAGAACGCGGTACCCGCGTTGCAGGAACTGGTCATCATTAATGAGACCTCGTCTCTGATCAGCGAGTTGACCGTTCAGCTGGTTTCCGAACCGCCGTTCGTAAAGCCTCGCGTCTGGAACGTCGAATCGGTGGGCGCAGGCGAGAGCTATCACCTGCGTGATCTCGACGTGCAGTTGGATGGAGCTCTTCTTTCGCGCTTGACGGAGTCTGAATCAGCTTCGCTGCATTTCGAGCTGCGCAGTCGCAAGCAATCGGATGCAATCCTCGCAACACACGAGTCCACCGTAGAACTGCTGGCTCGCAATCAATGGGGCGGAATTGGTCACCTGCCAGAAATGGTGGCGGCGTTCGTACAGCCGAACGACCAGGCCATTGATCGCTTACTCAAAGGTGCCGCCTTGGCATTGCAAACGGGTGGCAAGTCCGGGTCGATCGACGGCTATACCCATGGCTCGAAACGGGCTTGGGAGTTGGTATCTGGTATTTGGACTGCTGTGCTCCAACGCAAGCTCAATTACGCACTGCCGCCTGCCAGTTTTGAACACACTGGGCAGAAGGTTCGCAGTCCTTCACAGGTGCTTGATGGAGGTTTGACCACATGCCTTGACCTTGCGTTGCTGTTCGCTGCCTGCCTGGAACAGGCACACCTCAACCCCTTGTTGGTATTTACTCGTGGACACGCATTTGTAGGTGTGTGGCTGCGCGATGAGGAGTTCTCTACATCTGTGATCGATGACATCACAGCGGTGAGAAAGCGGTTGAAGTTGCAGGAGATGTTGGTCTTTGAAACGACCCTTGCGGCGCAGGGCCAAGCCGTGAGTTTCAGTAAGGCCATTGCCAACGCAAACCGTCAGTTGTCGGAGGAGGAGGAAGACAAGTTTGAACTGGTAATCGACGTGAAGCGTGCGCGAATGTCGCGCATAAAACCGCTGGCTCAGGCACACGCAGTCGCAGAGGCAATGCCAATTGCTGTGGAACCAGAGGCAACGATAGGCATTGAAGATGCCCCGGATCTACCTGACGAGGTAATCACCGACACACCGACATCCGAGCTGAACCCCAAAGACCGGCTAGCTCGGTGGCAACGCAAACTGCTTGATCTTTCGTTGAGAAACACACTGTTGAACTTCAAGCAGGGTAAAAAGGCGTTGCTGCTGGACGTGGCAGCGCCAGCATTGGAAAACGTCCTGGCAGAAGGTCAAACGATTAAGCTCCTACCTAGTCCTGCATTGATGCAGGGCCAAGACCCTCGCAGCCAGCAACTACACGAAGCCAGAAGCCTTGAGGACCTTCACAAGGCGCATGCGTTAGATGCCCTGAAACGCCGCGAAGTCTTCATCCGGCTGGAAGATCAAGAACTGGAAGGTCGCCTGGTTGATCTGTATCGGGGTGCCCGCAACGCGATGCAAGAAGGAGGCTCCAACACACTCTTTATCGCGCTTGGTTTCCTTGTCTGGGCCCGTACAGACAAGTCGGACTCGCGCGTCAAAGCGCCTTTGATTCTGTTGCCCATCACGCTGAATCGCAAAAGCGCTCGGTCGGGGTTCACGCTGCAGGGGCATGAAGATGAGGCGCTGTTCAACCCGACGCTGGTCGAGATGCTGCGGCAAGACTTTCAACTGGAGTTGGGCATTGCTGCTGGTGATCTGCCGCGTGATGAGTCCGGTCTGGATATTGCAGGCATCTGGAAACGCGTTCGCAGCGCCATCAAAGACATCCGGGGCTGGGAAGTTAGCGAGGACGTTGTGTTGTCGATGTTCTCCTTTGCCAAATACCTGATGTGGAAGGACTTGTCGGATCGCATCGACGACTTGCGTAAGTCGCCGGTGGTGGCGCACCTGATCGACACGCCGCGCGAGCCCTATCCCTCTAAAACGCCCTTTCCCGAGACCAGCCGACTGGACTCAGACTTCCCGCCAGAGCAGGTCTTCAGCCCTCTCCCCGCAGACTCGTCCCAGCTTTCCGCTGTGATGGCGGCGGCCAGAGGCAAAGACTTCGTACTGATCGGTCCACCCGGCACCGGCAAGAGCCAGACCATCGCCAACCTGATCGCACAGTGCCTGGCAGAGAACAAGCGCGTACTTTTCGTGGCCGAAAAGATCGCTGCCCTGGATGTCGTCTTCCGTCGCCTGCGCGAAGTGGGACTCGGGGAGTTCTGCCTCGAACTGCACTCCAACAAGAGCCGCAAGCTTGATGTACTGAGCCAACTCCAGAAGTCCTGGGAATCCAAGGGTGAAGTGGACGCTGCCACCTGGGAGGCCAAGGCAAGGCAGCTCGGCCAAGTGCGCGAACAACTGTCAACCTATGTGGAGCGCCTACACAACCGCCACAGCAACGGTTGGACGATTTTCAAAGCCATCGGGTGTGTTGTCGGCGGCGATGCACTTCCGAACCTGCGATTCAGCTGGCCCTCTCCCCGTGCGCATGACGAAGCTGTGCTGACCGAGTTGCGCAATCTCGCTGGCAGGTTGCAGGCCAACGCGGCGGCGGTTAACCCTGATCAATTGTTGGCGGGCCCACTGGTACCTGTGCATGTCACGGACTGGTCCGCCAAGTGGCAGCAAGAGATGGTCAGGTCCGCACAGACGCTACAGACCACCAGCCGTGACTTCCTGACAGCAGCACAAGCCCTGGGACAAATGCTTGGCATTGAGTGGCCGACGTTGCACCGTCAAACCCGATCGGCACTCGGTGTACTTGCCAAGGCCTTGCCCCAAGCGTCGTCCCAAGATTGGAGCTTCTGCGCGCTGCCGGACAGTGAAACCATCTGGGCCGCCTTGAAAGTCGGCAATGATCTGCTCGGCCAACATCGGGAAATCTCGTCGAAAATGTCCGCTCCGTGGTCGGCAGAGCTGCAGACTCGCATGTCTCAGGCGCTCGACTTGCTCGATAAGCACCGAAACCTGCACACGGAACTCGGAACGCCCTGGCCACCTGCCGTCAGCGATGAGATCGAGCACGGGGTGCGGTTGATTGAGGAAATGAGCCAACTGCGCGCTGGACTTTCCGTGAAATACGGTGCCGGTGTGGGACAGCTCAACGTGTCGCAGCTGCAGCGCGACTGGGCCAAAGCCGACAAGGCGTTTTGGCCGATGTCTTGGTTGGGCAAGCGAAAAGTGCGCGGCGTGCTGGAAGGCGTCATTGAAAGCACCGGTGAACCACGTGTCGCCGACGATCTGTATGCGCTCGTGCGCATCAAGAACCTGCGTGAAGAAGTCCAGCAACTGAATCCTGGCACCGCAGCTAAAGGTTTGTGGGCAGGCATCAAGACCCGGCTTGATCACGCTAGCAGCGCCTTGAAGGCGAATACGGCTCTGCATGCCGCACGTATGCACAAACCTTTCTCGCTAGAGGGGCTGGAAGCTGCATCGGAGGGGTACTGTGGCGAGAGCTGGACACGCGAGGTTCAACTTCTAAAGAGCATTTTGAACCTGGACTGCCACTTGACTGAGTGTGCATCTCTCTCAGAAAGCAGCCATGGGCTCTGGCAAGGGCACGACACCAATTCCACAGTTCTTCGTGCAGCGCTCGCGTTTGAGCGCGAACGATTGGTCTTGCAACAGCGAGGCGCGTTGCAAGCACCGCATCAGGAGGTGGCCGATGGGCGATGTGGCTCCGCCCTGCAGCAACAGCATGAGTGGTTGCAGAAGCGCGGTGCGGTGGAAGCAAAGCTGCTTTCCATGACAAGTCTTGCGACCGAGTGTTCTGGCGTCTGGAATGCATTGGATACCGACAGCGACAGTATCGAGCGAGCACTGAAGTTCTATGCCTTGCTGAAGGCTGGCTTGTCTGGCCTTGGACTGGATCACTCTTGCACAGCGGCTGCGCGTCGCAGCTTGCATCAGGTGCTGGCAACGCGTCGCTCTGAACTGGGTGACACGGGCGGGATTGGACAAACCTGCCACGGGGTCATGGTGAAGCTAACAGATCTCAACAGTGCGACAGACCAGTTTTGCAACAACGCCGCGCAACCAGACAGCGTCCGCCGCGCGTTCGCAGACATTGAGCCCGTAGAGTTAGCTGAGGCGGCGGTGCAATTTGAGGCACACCACCACGGCCTACACGCATGGTGCGCTTGGCGCCACGCTCAGGTCGATGCACGCAATGCAGGACTCCCGGCACTGGTAGTCGCTATCGAGGTGGGTGACGTGACCCCAGCGCAGGTGCCCGCCGCGTTTGAAGTGAACTACGCCCGCTGGTGGCTTGCAGAAGCGGTAGACGAGGACGAAGTGCTCAAGCGCTTTGTCTCCGCTGAGCATGAGCTTCGCATTCAGGAATTCCGCGCCCTGGATGACGAATTCACCAAGGTATCCCGCGAGTGGATCCGCGCCAAGCTCTGTGCCAACCTGCCGACGACCGACAGCATCCTGCGCAACAGTGAGTGGGGCATCCTGCGCCACGAGATCACCAAGAAGAAGCAGCACAAGCCGCTGCGCCAACTGCTGCAAGAGATTCCATCGGTTGTACTGCGGCTGACACCGTGCCTGCTGATGAGTCCGCTGTCGATCGCGCAGTACCTCTCGGCCGAAGCCAGCAACTTCGACTTGGTGGTGTTTGACGAGGCGTCGCAAATTCCGGTATGGGACGCCATCGGTGCCATGGCCCGTGGCAAGCAGGTGGTGATGGTGGGCGACCCGAAGCAACTGCCGCCTACCAACTTCTTCGGCCGCAGCGACAGTGCCGACGGTGACGACGATGTCGTGGAAGGCGACCTGGAAAGCATCCTTGACGAGTGCCTAGGCGCCAGCCTGCCAACGCGCAACTTGTCGTGGCACTACCGGTCCCGCCACGAGAGCCTGATCGCCTTCAGCAACCACCGCTACTACGGCGGTGGCCTTGTCACCTTCCCGTCGCCTTTCACCGACGACCGCGCCGTCAGCTTCCACTTGGTGAAGGGACGCTACGAAAAAGGTGGTGCCCGCATCAACCAACCGGAGGCCCAGGCCCTGGTAGCCGATCTGGTGAGCCGACTCAAGTGCCCAGGTTTTCGAGAAGCTGGTCTTACCATTGGTGTAGTGACATTCAACTCTGAACAGCAAGGCCTGATCGAAGACTTGCTTGATGAGGAGCGTCGCAAAGACCCAGGGCTGGAATACTATTTTTCTGAAATGGAGCTCGAACCTGTGTTCGTGAAAAACCTGGAAAGCGTGCAAGGTGACGAGCGCGACATCATGTACTTCTCCATCGCCTACGGGCCTGACATGGCCGGTGCGGTGTCGATGAACTTCGGGCCACTAAACCGCGACGGCGGCGAGCGGCGCCTGAATGTGGCTGTGACACGCGCACGGCACGAACTGCGTGTGTTCTCCAGCCTGCGTGGCGAGCAAATGGACCTGTCGCGCACCAAGGCGAACGGCGTGCGTGACCTGAAGCACTTCCTGGAGTTTGCAGAATTCGGGCCGCGCGCACTTGCCGAAGCACACCACGGCAGCCAGGGCGACTTCGAAAGTCCCTTCGAAGCCAGCGTGGCCACGGCGCTGGGCCGCAAGGGGTGGCAGGTGCATACCCAGATCGGCGCTTCATCGTTCCGCTTAGACCTTGGCGTGGTGCACCCGGATTTTGCGGGTCGATACCTGGCGGGGGTGGAATGCGACGGTGCAACCTACCACCGCTCTGCAACTGCGCGTGACCGGGACAAGTTGCGCGAACAGGTGCTGCGTGGACTTGGCTGGGAGATCGTGCGCATCTGGTCGACTGATTGGTGGGTGAATCCGGGCGGTACGCTGGAAAGCGTACATAAAGCACTGATCAGGCTGCTTGAAAAAGACCGGGAACGGCGGGCCAATCAAGCCGTGGAGCTACCCGACGAGGGGATCCCCGAGTCAAGTAATCTATTGAGACTTTCATAAATCATGACATCACCACAAATCTGCCTGCTTCCAACAAGCAACGATGATGGAGGGGCGCTGTTGTGCACTCTTGAGCTTGTTGCGTGCAGTCGTCTGCAACTCGCTCAGG
>JAAFIW010000010.1 GCA_013297875.1 Comamonadaceae bacterium
TGGCTATCGCCATGCAGCAACGCGCATGGATGCAGGGCCTATGGGATCAAGCCAAGTCATTCGATCTGCCTGCTACCTTTGCCGCATCCAAGCCTCCTTGAAGTTCTAATGGAAAATTTGGGTTGAACCAGGCCGTGCCATCAGGGCCCACGCGCGCTTGCATGGTGTCCATGAACCAGGGCTTGCCGTGCGGCGCGCGCAGGCCTTCGCGCGGTGGGAAGCTTGCGGGATCGACCGTTGGTGGTATGGCAGCAAATACCGGTATATCAACCGTCGCCGCCTGAATCAGGGTGGCCCTCACGCGGGCGCAGACCTCGCCATCGTCGCGCATCACCGTGTTTTCAATGAACGATACCCGTCGCCCGGTTTTCACCCGCGTCAACGCCGTGCGAACTGTCTCCAGTGGCGTGGCTCGATAAAAACTAACGCACACCCCGACCACGTGGCCCAGTTGTTCAGCCGCAGCCACCGCCTCAATCTCGGCCACCAGCAGCCCCGCGACCGCTCCGCCTTGCAAGCCAGCAAACGGCCCTTGTGCCAGCTCTGAAGGCAACCATCCATCGGCTTGCGATTTGGTGAATACGGTCGGCATGGCACTACCCCTATTGGTTGAAACAGCTGCCATGCTAGATTCACCTTCACACCCATGACAAGCGATGAATTCTCTTCATAGATGAAAAATTCTCACGCTAAGGTCTCCACCACATCGACCCCATACCTGCCGTCGCTTGTGGCCCTGCGCGCGTTTGAGCGTGCGGCCGCCCGCTTGAGCTTCAAGCTCGCGGCGATGGAGCTGTCGATGACGCCATCAGCCGTGAGTCACCAGGTCCGGGGTCTGGAACGCCAGTTTGGCGTGCGCCTGTTCGCGCGGGCCGGGCGCAGCGTGAGCCTGACTTTGGCGGGTGAAAAGTACCTGGCTACAGCCAAGGCGGCGCTGGCCTTGCTGGAAAACGGCAGCCGCGCCTTGACACCTGCGCAGGGCGACCAGCGTGAGTTTCGAATCAGTGCGCTGCCCTTCATCGTCAGCCATGTGCTGCTGCCGCGCCTCGATGAGTTCTTGCGCCTGTTCCCGCAGATCAGGCTGCGCATCGAAGCCACGTTGCAATACGCCGACTTTGAAGGCTCGGGCGTTGATGTGGCAATTCGCATGGGGCGCGAGCGCACGGCAGGCCTGCATTTGGACAGGCTGCTTGACGTGCGAGCCCTGCCTGTGTGCGCAGCTGCCTTGGTCAACGGCAGCAAGCCCATCAGAGTTGCCGACGACTTGGCCCATCACACCCTGATCCAGTCCACCCAACACCCTGGCATGTGGCCCGCCTGGCTGGCCAGCAACGGTTCGCCCAGCCTCACACCCGCCGCTGAAATGTGGTTTGACAACGTACCCCTGGCCATCGAAGCCGCTGAGCGCGGCCTGGGCGTGGCGCTGGCCATGGATCCCATCATTCGTGCCCACCCCGGCTTTGGCCGCACACTGCTGGCGCCGCTACCGCTCGGCCCCAAAACCGCGCTGACCTACTACGCCGTGTGCCGCCCCGAGCAAAAAGACGAGCGCGTGGTGTTGGCCATGCGGCGTTGGCTGTTGCAGATCACTCGGGCGTTTCGGGTGGGTTGAACCAACTGCGATGAACAGCAGCTCCCAGCCTGCTCAATCTGCTACACATTTAATATCGTCTCCCACACCAGTCGGGCCAGCGCCACGTCTTCCAGCCCAATCCCCACCGACTTGTACAGCGTGATGTCCGCGCTCTGGCGAGTCCAGCCTGACAAGCCGTTGACCAAGGCACCCAACTCCATCACGCGTTCGCGGTTCAGCGCACTGTCGCTGGCGCGCACCAGGTCACCCGCTTCCCGCAGCGCCTGGGTTTTGTCTTCCACCACCACGCAGGCGCAGCGCTCCAGCAAGGCGTCGTCGGTTTCGCGGGTGTCGGGTTTGCTCGAGCCGATGGCCGCCACAAAGGTGCCAGGGCGAACCCATTCGCCGGGGAACAGCGGGTCTTTGGCGCGGGTGGCCAGCACCAGCAAATCGGCTTGCGGCACAGCCTGCTCGGCGGTGCTCACTTGCGCCGCAACGCCGAAGCGGCTGTGCAGGTCAGCGGCCAGTTGGGCCGCATTGCCGTGCGGGTCGACCACCCACACCTGCTTGAGCGGGTAGTGGCCGCACAAGGCCATGGCGTGGGCGCGGGCCTGAATGCCAGAGCCAAACACCACCAAGCTGCTGGGCGTCGCAGTTGCCATGAATTCAGCGGCCAGCAGGGTCACGGCGGCGGTGCGCAGCTCGGTCAGCGCATTGCCTTGCACCACCGCCAGCAACTGCCCGCTGTCGGCACAAAACAGCGGGATGATGAAGTTGAACTGGCCGTCTACCGTGGGGTAGACCTTGGCCCCCATCACGCTGCGGCCTTGCCCGTCACTTGCGGGAAGAATGCCGCCCATCACGCTGAGCGAGCGGCTACTGGGCCAGGCGGTAGATGCCACGCGGCTGCGGGCCAGGTTGGCAGCGCGGCCATTGCCCAGCGCAGCAAAGGCCTGGCGCATCGCGGGCAGCACGTCGGCTACGGTGATGCTGGCGCGAATCTGGTCGTCGGTGATGAATTGCATGGGGTGTCCTTAAAAAGTGAAGAGAAACGCGTGCTAAAACCGCTGCAGCAACTTGCTGTTTGAACGAAAGACTTGACATGCGCCTGCGCCACATCGAAGTGTTCAACGCCGTCATGCTCACCGGCAGCGTGAGCGCCGCCGCGCGGCTGATCAACGTGACGCAGCCAGCGGTCAGCCGCCTGCTGCAACACGCTGAAATTCAGTTGGGGTTCGCGCTGTTTCAGCGCACCCGGGGGCGGCTGGTGCCCACCAGCGAGGCGCTGGCGCTGTACCCGCACATTGAGCAGCTGTTCACCCAGCTGGGCCAGGTGCAGCGTCTGGCCACGGGCTTGCGCGGGGGTGACGGGGCCACGCAATTGCGGGTGCGCACCGTGCTGGCGCTGAGCTACGAGGTGCTGCCGCGCGCGATTGCGCAGTTTCGCAAGCGCCACCCCGATGTGGCCATCAGCATTGAGGCCTTGCACTCGCCGCAGGTGGTGGCCAGCCTGGCCTTGCAAGAGGCTGATGTGGGTTTTGTGTTTCACGCCAACGCCCACCCCGCGCTGGTGCAAGAGCCGCTGGCCGCCGGGCGCATGGTGTGCGTGGCACCCAAGGGCATGCTGGCGGCCAAGCTGCTCAAGCGCGGGCAGGTGGGTTTGCTGGAGCTGGCTGGCCTGCCGCTGATTGGGCTGGATGCGCGTGACCCGATTGGCATCACGCTGCAGCAGGCGATACAGGCAACTGGCGTGGGAGATGCCGGCGGCGGCTTGCAAGCCCACATCACCGTGCAGACCTACCACGCGGCTTTGGCGTTGGCCCACCACGGCCTGGGCCTGGCGCTGGTCGACAGCTGCACCGCCGTGTCGGCCGACCGCACGCGGGTTGACGTGCTGGCGGTGGAGCCTTTGATTGCGGTGCCGGTGCATGCGGTCTACCCCGCTGGCAAGCCTGGCTCGGTGGCCACGCGGGCCTTTGTGCGCTGCGTGCAGCAGGCGGTGGTTGCGCTGAAGGAGTAGGGGGGATGAGCGGTCTTGCTCGGGGAAGGGTGGGATGGGGGCTCGCTTGTGGGCCGCGCTATGAACAAGCTGCTTCACACGCATGCCCCCATCCCCACCTTCCCCCAGCGGGGGAAGGAGTTTCAGCCAAATTAGGCAAGCGCCCAGGTATTCATTGCTCAAGCAGCTATTCTTTCCGTAGCGCCTGTACCACCCGCTGCGCCGTGCCAAACGCCAGCGTGAGCCCCAGTGGCCCATGCCCTACGTTGAAAAGCACGTTGGCCGGTGCCCCGGCCAGCCGCCCCACGATGGGCAGACCCGTTGGCGTGGCGGGGCGCAAACCAGCCCAGGGTTGCGTCACCGGCAGCCCCCGTGTGTGCGGAAATACCGCCTGAGTTGACGCTTGCAGCGACGCGATGCGCGCTGGTGGAATGTCCAGCCCATGGCCGACCAATTCCGCCATGCCAGCCACCCGCAGCCGGTTGCCGATGCGGGCGAACACCACTTTGCGGGCGGCATCGGTCACGCTCACGGTGGGCGCGGCGCTGGGTTGTGCGGCCACGTCCAGCGTGATGCTGTAGCCCTTGATCGGGTAAATCGGTAGCCGCACGCCGAGCGCACGAGCCAGTTGTGGCGCTTGCGGGCCCAGCGCCAGCACAAACGCATCAGCCGCCACTTCGCCCTGCGGCGTGTGCACCGCCGCTACGCGGCCCTGGGCCTGCACCCACGCCGTCACTGGTGTTTGCAGCAGAAACCGCACACCGCGCTGGCGCAGCACCGCGGCCAGGCCATCACACAGCTTCTGGCTGTCCACCGCGCATTCGCTGGCGGTGTAGATCGCGCCTTCAATGTGCGCCCGGTAGTGTGCAAGCGCCGGTTCCGTCGCCACACATTCAGCCGCGGTTTGCGCTGTCTGCACGCTGCCCAGCGCCCGTTGCAAGTCCATCTGTTGGCGGGCGGCGGCAAAGGCATCGGCATTTGAATAAATCACCAGCTTGCCGCTGGCTGCAAAGTCGCAGGCCAGTTGCTCGGCCTGCATCATCTGGTCAAAGGCTGCCCGGCTTTCGGCCGCCAGGGTGAGCAGCTGCGCCGTGGTGTCCCGCGAGCGCGCGCCGTTGCAGGCCAACATGAAGCGCAGCCCCCAGGCCCACTGCTGCGGGTCGGCCTGAATGCGCAGCTTCAGTGGGGAGTCAGCGGCCAGCAACAGCTTGGGCAGCTGCCGCCAGATGCTGGGGTCGGCCAGCGGCTGCACATAGGAATAGCTCAGCTGCGCGCCATTGCCGCCGCTGGTGCCCGCACCCGGCGCGCCGCGGTCAATCACCGTCACCTGGTGGCCGTCCTGGCTCAGTTGATAGGCCGTGGCCAGCCCGACCACGCCCGCCCCCAATACACACACATGCATCGCATCGCTTTCAAAAATCGAAGCGGCTATGCTAGAAAAAACGCAGCGTTTTGAACAATGCCAAAGCGCCGGGTGGTCATAACTTTCGCGTATGGCATCGGTGTTTCTACCCATGCGGCATGAGTTTTGCACATAGGCTTTCGCGCAAAATGAATTGGCCTGCGTGGCACGCGCTGCCTACACTGCGTACCGTTATCAACTGTTTATTTATCTGCTCACCGAAAGGCTCCGTATGAAACTCTCCCACCTGATGGCCGCTGTGGTTCTGGCCACCACCTGTGTCGCTGGCGCCCATGCGGACACACTGAAAAAAGTAGCTGATAGCGGCAAGATCACGCTGTCCTACCGCGAATCGTCGGTGCCGTTCAGCTACATCGTGGGCCCCGGTAAACCCGTGGGTTTCTCCGCTGAATTGGGCAACGCCATCGTGCAGGAAATCAAGCGCGTGACCAACAAGTCGGTGCTCGAAATTGAATACATGCCGGTCACCTCGCAAAACCGCATTCCGCTGCTGGTCAACGGCACGATTGACCTGGAGTGCGGCTCCACCACCAACAACAGCACCCGCGCCAAAGACGTCACTTTCTCCACCAACATTTTCTACACCGGCACCCGATTGCTGGCCAAGAAAACATCGAAGGTGAAAAACTACGCCGATCTGGCTGGCAAAACCATCGCCAGCACCACTGGCACCACCAACGCCCAGGTCATGCGCAAGTACAACACCGACAAGGCGCTGAACATGCAAATCGTGCTGGGTAAAGACCATGCCGATTCCCTGCTGCTGGTCGAAGGCGACCGCGCCGTGGCCTTTGCGATGGACGACATCCTGCTGTTTGGCCTGATGGCCAACGCCAAAAACCCCGCCGAATGGGAAGTGGTGGGCGACTCGCTGCAGGTGGAGCCCTACGCTTGCATGCTGCGCAAAGACGACCCCAAAATGAAGGCGCTGGTCGACGGCGTGATTGGCAAGATGATGGCAAGCGGCGAGTTCGCCAAGCTGTACACCAAGTGGTTTGCCTCGGCTATTCCACCGAAAAACATCAACCTGAATTTGCCGATGAGCGAGCAGCTCAAAGCCAACCTCAAAGAGCGCAGCGACAAGCCAGCGCTGTAAGCAGCGACAAACCTGCTCTCTTTCATTTCCGTTTCGTGATCGTCATCCCCGCGCAGGCGGGGATCCATGGGCTCCGCCACACGAACGCGCACCGGTCAGCACCTGAATTGCCGCCTACGCGGGAATGACGGGCCCTATCTTCAACTGGCACGACCATGGACACCACGCAAGTTGTCGGCACCGCCTTGGGTGCCTTACGGGTGGTCGGCACCCAGCCAGCCACACCCCAGGTGGTCGGCATCCTTGGCGGCATGGGCCCCGCCGCCGGTGCCGACTTCGCCCGCCTGTTCGTGCAAGCCTGCGCCACCCGCATGCACGAGCTGCACCTGCCCGTGACCGACCAGGCGTACCCCGAGCACTGGCTGGCCCAGGTGCCAGTGCCCGACCGCAGCGCCGCCCTGCAATCCACCCAATCTGGCGGCCACCAGCCGCTGGAGCCCATGCTGCAAGCCATGGGTCGCCTGGCCGCCTTGGGTGCCCGCGCCGTGGCGATTGCCTGCAACACCGCCCACGCCTGGCACCCCACCATGCAGCAGCGCTTTCCGCAGATCGAGGTGCTGCACGTGGCGCATGAAACTGCGCAATTCTTGTCAGCCAACGGCGTCACGCAGGTTGGCCTGCTGGCCACCACCGGCACCTACCAAAGCGGCGTCTACGAACAAGCCCTGCAAGCCGCTGGTGTGCGCTGCGTGCTGCCCGAGCCGGGCGACCGGGCGGTGCTGATGCAAGGTATCTACGACGGCGTGAAAGCCGGCGACATGCCGCTGGCCCAAGCCTGCTTTCGCAAGGTGGCCCAGCGCATGGTCACGCAGCACAAGTTGTCAGCGCTGATATTGGGTTGCACCGAAATCCCGCTGGCCTTGACGGCGCTGCCCGAGCATCCGCAGGTGCTGCTCATCGACCCGGCGGCTGTGCTGGCACAGGCGCTGGCTAGGTGGGCGTATCGGGGGTGAGGGGAGGTAATTTCGGTGAAAGTAGGCGATAGCCCTTGTAAATACTGCTCAAACAGCTGCAAAAAACATAGCAGTTGCTTGCAATAAGCGACTCACTGAATAAGACCCAACTCCCGTTGCTTTTTCTTGCTCAATCCCGAAGCAACAAGATGGTGGGAATATTTCAGATGTCCCTTGACATCATCATCCGAGACTTCGGGTGCCGGGTACTGCTGTATCCATTTCATGCCGCGCGAAGCCAGGTATGGCGCAGGCCGAAAGCCGGGCATGTCTTTCAATATTTCAAAATTATTTGGCGATGTTTTAAACGAAAAAGCCGGCTCATTGGATGGGCCCCAGCCACCAATGGCAAATACCTTTTCGCCCACCTTCCACACGTGAGCGCCGCCCCATTGAACGACGTAGGAAGTAGCCGGAAGAGACCGGCAAAAGTTATTGAATTCTTGATAGGTCACGCTTATTCTTCCTTTTGCTCGGATTAGGCGATGAGCAGCGCATCAAGTTCTCCTGGCGTAAACACGTGGCGGCCATCACGCTATTTACTGGCTGACTGAGAGACGCTGCGCCCCATTGCACCGTGTAAGCCCAGCTTGTTTCGCACGCCCAGTTGCTCGTATGCGTTGCGCAGATAGGTGCGCACGGTGGCTGGGGAGAGGTTCAGCTCTTTGGCAATCTCCTTGGCCGTCAGGCCGTCGCACGACAGGGCGGCAACGCGCATCAACCGGGCTGGCAACGACGGTGTGCCGCCGGTTGCTGCAAATTGCGCGCGCAAGCCCTCGCTGTCAGCGCCAATCACGATCCATTCCCCGCCGATTTTGATGCGGCCGCTGCCCGCGCCGAATTGCAGCAGGACCGACGGCGCATGCTGGCCTTGGCGGTCCCAACCGATGCAGGCCAGGCGCGATGCCATGTCGGCACCACAGTACAGAAGCGAGCCATCCAGTCTGGCCAACAGGGTTCCTGACAAGGCTTGCGCGGTGGTGGTGTTGAACACGTCTTGCAGGCTTTTGCTCCACAGCAGGCCTAGTTGCTGCAGGAGAAAGCGCATCAGAACCGCCTCTTCGTCGCTAAAGGCCGTGCCGCCCTCCAAGCGGTAGAGCACAACAACCAGGGACTGGCCACTGAACACCTCGTGGCTGCACAAAGCCGCGCCGTGGGCCAGGCGGTGGCGGGCAAGCCAGGCTTGAACTTGTGGCTCGACCGCATCGCCCGGGCCCGACCAGCGCAAGACCTCACCCGGATGGGCAATCACGGCGGCTGCAAAGCTGTCTTCGCTGCAGATGTTGGCGTATTCCTCACGCAGCGCATCGCTCAAGTCGATAGACCCTGCAAGGTGAAAGCTGGGCACCACCGCAACATCTGGCGGGCCTTCGATCAGGCCCCACCACGCGCCATCGAATGGCACGCTGTTGCGCAGCGACGCCATCACACGCTCAAAGGTTTGCACCCGCGCGCCACTCCAGGCAGCGGTCAAGCCATCAAGCAAGGCGGTGCCCAGTTGTGAGGGGAAATCGGATGTCAAAGCCGGGCCATCTGCATATGAGGACGCTCCATTCGAAGAACTAGGCGCAAGCGATGGTGCGCCATAAATTTCGATCTCTAAACATTCTAAGGAGACAAGCATGGCAAATCATCACCAGGTTAGTGACCCATCGCGTTCGCGTCGGCGGTTGTTGGGGGCCATGGGTGGTCTGGGCGGTCTGGGCGCTTTGAGCGCGGCGGGGTTGTTAGCTGGCTGTGGGGGTGACGACGAGCCCGTTCCAATTGCCCTGGAGCCCATCGCCACGGGTCTCACCACCGTAACGCCCGATAACCAGGCTGCCACCTATCGCAATATCGATCGCCTGTATGCAACACGCCGTTTTGCGCGCAGTACCGTGGTCAGCCCGTTGGCGGCGCACACCGTCTCGTTGAACAGCTTGCGCTACGACGCGGGGGCTGGCTCGCAAACCCTGGCCGACTACATGCGCAAAAGCCGAACCAGCGGCTTGCTGATTTTGAAAGACGGAAAAATTGCGCTGGAGCAATACGCCTTGGGCAACACCGAGCGGTCGCTGTGGACATCGTTCTCGGTGGCCAAGTCAGTCACATCTGTGCTGATCGGTGTGGCGCTGCAGGAAGGCCGCATTCGCAGCCTTGACGATTCGGTAGAACGCTACGTGCCCGCGCTGGCATCCAGCGCCTACGCAGGTTGCTCGATTCGCAGCTTGCTGCGCATGACCTCGGGTGTGGCCTGGAACGAGTCTTACACCACAGCCGGCGATTCAGACATTGCCAATCTGGTGCTGGCGTTTTCCTCCGGTCAGCCGGGCGCTGTGCTTGAACTGATGCGCAGCCGGCCTCGCGCTGCGCCCGTGGGCAGCACCTTCAACTACAGCACAGGTGAAAGCTATGTGCTGGGTGCCGTGCTGGCTGCTGCAACGGGTAGCAACCTCAGCAACTACCTGTCAGACAAAGTCTGGGGGCCTGCCGGCATGCAAGCCGACGGCTACTGGATGCTGGACGCGCCGGGCGGCACCGAGATGGGTGGCAATAACATCAGTGCCACGCTGCGCGACTATGGTCGCTTGGGCCTGTTCATGTTGAATGGTGGTGCAGGCAGCACGCGGCTGCCCACCAACTGGCGCAACCTGGCGGGCCATCCCGACAACGCCATCACGGCCTACGGAGCGTTGTACCCAGATTACCCGCTGGGTTACGGCTACCAGTGGTGGTCGTTCCCCAACGATGCGTCGGTCGCGCCACACGAGGGCGCGTTCACCGCGCAAGGCATCTACGGCCAGTTCATTTATATCAACCCGGCGCACCGGGTGATCGCTGTCATCTGGAGTGCGTGGCCCGAAGCCTGGATCAACGAACTGGAGTTCGAGACCTACGCCCTGCTGGGCACTGCCGTTGCCGCGCTGGCTGATTGAACGACACCTTTTGCTGAATTTGTCACATTCGAGACATACGATAAAAGCCCCATTTTTCTGATTGATTCAGTTAACCAACCTGAGGAAAAACCGTGAATGTTTCTCAAGTGATGTCGCAAGTCCGTCGTGGCAGCAAGCCGTTTGTCGTATCCATCGCGCTGGCAATCAGCCTGGTAGCTTGTGGTGGTGACGACGCACCGGTGGCTACAGCCGCACCCGACACCATCGGCTCGCTGCG
The DNA here is from genome assembly GCA_013297875.1 of Comamonadaceae bacterium. Taxonomy (GTDB): domain Bacteria; phylum Pseudomonadota; class Gammaproteobacteria; order Burkholderiales; family Burkholderiaceae_C; genus JAAFIW01. The sequence goes on from JAAFIW010000010.1 coordinate 10,198, forward strand.
CCTGATCGGCGACTTTTCGATCAGAACCAAAACCCTGTTTGAAGGTGTGGAGTTCGGCGGCATCTCCGGCATTGATCGCGCGGCCGACGGCACGTATTGGGCGATATCTGACGAGCGGGGCGGTGAGCGCGGCATTCCGCGTTTCTATTCGTTGAGCATCGACTTTGATGCCACCGCCTTCAGGAGCGTCACCATCAACAAGATGGTCTACATCAAAGGGCCAGACGGCAACAACCTCTCGGGCACCACCCGCACGGTCGACCCCGAAGGCATTCGCGTGGCACCCAATGGCAACCTCTACATCTCCAGCGAGGGCAACTACATCAGCCCTACCAACCTGTTCCAGCCCTTTGTGCGCGAGATCAAGACCGATGGCTCCTTCGTGCGCACATTTGAAACACCCGCTGCGTTCAACTATGTGGACAACACCACCACGGGCGGGCGTAGCAACAAACTGTTTGAAGCCCTGGCCGTCACGCCCAACGGGTCGATTTACACCGCCAATGAAGATGCGCTGATTGAAGACGGCCCCATCACCACATTGACGGCGGGCAGCGTCATCCGTGTGATGCGCCTGGATCCCGTCAGCGGCAAAACCACGGCGCAATATGCCTATCAGCTGCCCCGAATCCCGGTAGACCGTGCCCCCACCGGCGCTTTCCCGCCCGACAACGGCTTGCCCGAATTGCTGGCCGTATCGAACAACGAATTCATTGCTGTTGAGCGCGCATTTGGCGACGGTGTGGGCAACACCATCCGCTTGTTTTTAACAACGATTGAAGCCGACACGACCGACGTGCAGAACATCAAGAGCCTGGTGGGTGCCAACTACAAACCCATGAAGCGTGAACTGTTGCTGGAGATGCCCCTGACCTACCAGGGCGTGAAGCTGGACAACATCGAAGGCATTTCCTGGGGCCCGCGTTTGCCCAACGGCAACCGCACCCTGGTGCTGGTGGCCGATAACAACTTCAACGATACGCAGACCACGCAATTTTTGGCGTTTGAGGTGCGGCCCAAGTAAGTTGCGGGGCTCTCTGAGCATCGAATCAGCCACCAGCCCATAGATTCATTGCTCAAGCAGCTATCGAATAAATAGCAAACATATGGCTGCGCCAAAGCTGCTCAGGTGCTCATCTTCGGCAGCGACACCAACACTCCCACGCCTTTTCCGTGTAAGCCCCCGCCCAGCGTGATCACGGCCTGGTGTGATTCGGCGATGCGTTTGACGATGGACAGACCCAGACCTGAGCCGGATCGGGTGGTACCAGGCACGCGGTAAAAACGTTCAAACACCCGGGCTTGTACGTCGGGCGAAATGCCCGGGCCGTCGTCGCTGACCTGTAGTTGAACGGTGTCGTCTGCCTGCGCTTTCAAACAAACCACAACCTGGCCCCCGCTCTGTGTGTACGCAATCGCGTTACTGACCAGGTTGTCCAGCATCGAGACAAAACCAGCTCGGTCCACTGCGCACATCAGCTGGGTCGGTGCGTCCAGCGACAGGTCAATCTTGCTGGCCCTGGCCAGCCCGGCCATCACGGCCAGGTGCTCGCGCACCAGCTCGGCCACATCAATTTGCGCACGGTAAGTCTGTGCGGCCAGCGACTCGGCCTGGGCGATGGACAGCAGCTGGGTCATCAGGTGCGATACGCGCTCAATGCCCTGCTGCAGCTCGTTGGCAGCCAGCAGCTTGGCGTCGGCCTGTTGGGCATTCAGCATGGCGTGCGCTTGTGCGTTGATGGCAGCCAGCGGGGTGCGCAGCTCGTGCGCGGCATCCGCCAGAAAGTTGCGCTCGGCCTCCAGGCGGGCGCTTTCGCGGGCGAGCAGTGCGTTTAGCTCGTCCACGATGGGTGCGGTCTCGGCGTAGCGATGCGCCACAGCAATCGGTTGCACGTCGCCCAGCTTGCGGGCAGAGAGTTGACTTGCCAGGGCTTTGAGCGGGCGAAAGCCGCGCTGGGCCGCCACCCAGATCACCACGATGCACCACAGGCAAATCAGCAACTGCGACAGGCCGATGTTGCGCACCATGCGCCAGTTGGCAGCCAGCCGCTGGTCGGTGCGCTCTGCAATGTGTACGCGCAACATGCCGTCGCTGCTGGTGGCAGCCACAGTGCGCCAGTTGTGATCGGAGAACGCACGCTGGCTGAACACACCGTCTTGCAGCGCCATGGCTTGAGCGGGCGCGCTGGGTGTTTGATACATCAGCACACCCGCCTGGTTGAAAACCTGGTAAGTGGGTTGGTAGCCCTGGGTGGACTTGAACTCGGCGAACCCATCGACAAATATTTTCTCAGCCGCTTGCAGCCGCTGCACGCGGCGGTCGGCATCCTCACCCGCTCCGCTGGCGGCTTCTGCCAGGCTTTTGGCAAAGTAAAGCATGCGCTTGTCCAGGCCACCATCGCCAAACTCCAGCATGGCAAAAACAATCCAGGCCAGCAGCGCCAGCCAGGCCACGCCCATGGCCAATACCTGAGACAAAATCAATCGCCGCAGCAGCGAAGGTGCTCGGGTCTGCACCTTCATGGCGCTACCTCCAGTACATAGCCCACACCGCGCACCGTGCCAATCATCTGGCTGCCCAATTTTTTACGCAGGTTGTAGATGTGCACATCCAGCGTGTTGCTGTCGGTGGTTTCGGTTATGGCCGCAGCCTGTTCAATTTGTGTACGGGTCATCACCTTGCCGGGGTGGCCCGCCAAGGCCAGCAGCAGGTCGTATTCGCGCGCAGACAGGGGCACGTCCAGCTCATTAAGGCGCACCCGTCGCCGCGCGGTGTCAATCTGCAGGCTGCCCAAGCTCCACACCGCAGACAGTTGCTGATGCTGGCGGCGCTGCAAAACCCGTATGCGCGAGAGCAACTCTTCAATTGCAAACGGTTTGGGCAAGTAGTCATCAGCTCCGCTGTCCAGCCCTTCCACCCGGTCACTCACGCTGTCGCGCGCGGTGAGCATCAGTACCGGCGTGGCATCGCCGCGGGCACGCAGCCAGCGCAAAACCGCAAGCCCCGAGTCGTCGGGCAGCATCACATCAAGCAGCGCCAATTCAAACGATTGCTGATCTAAAAACCGCTTGGCAGCTGCAGCCGTGCGCAGCCACACCACGCTGTGCCCCGCGTCGGCCAGCACGCGCTGCAGCGAGGTGCCCAGGGGTAAATCGTCTTCGATGAGCAAAATTGTCATATCAGGAGTCAAATGGCTCCGCAAACTTTAGCGCTTGTGCGGGTTTGCGGTGTGCATCCAACTTCATCCAGTCTTCATGTTGTGTGTGGCAACCTATTCACCATCTTTTGAAACTCGTTGAAAGCTGTCACACATGCCTGCAAACCATATCAACCCCACGCGCACCGCCCGCTTGCTGATGACCAGCATTGGGCTAACACTGCTCGCGTCCGCACACGCTCAAACCAGTCGGCCCGCGCCCGTGAGTGACTGGACGGTCAATGTAGGTGCCGCCATCGTCACCGGGCCACGGTATCCAGGCACCAGCGACAACAAGACGCAATTCATACCGGTCATCGACGCGCGCTACAAAAATTACCTTTTCATCAGCCCCATTCGCGGCATTGGGGTTGATCTTCAGTTGGCCGATGGCCTCACGGGCAGTGCCGCCATTGGTTTTGATCTGACCTCGCGCAAAGAGAAAGAAAGCCCCCGGCTGGTCGGTTTGGGTGATGTGAATGCGGCGGGTGCGCTGCTGCTGGGGCTGGACTACCGCCTCGGCGATGCGTTTGCCAAAGCGGGCTTGAGTAGCCGCCTGGGTTCGGGTAACCGGCGTGGCACCTCGTTTGATGTGGATCTGGGCTACAACCTGGTGAAGACACAGTCGCTGGTGCTGGGTGCGGGCCTGAACCTGCGCACCATGGACAACACCTATGCACGCAACTTTTTCGGCGTGAATGCGCAGCAATCGGCGGCATCGAAATTGCCGCTGTTCAAGGCCAGTGGTGGTCTGCAAAGCGCCGGTGCGTTTGCCACGGCGTTCTACCGCATTGACAACCAGTGGAGCCTGTTCAGCCGCCTGAATCTGTATCAACTGCAGGGCGATGCGGCAGACAGCCCCATTGTTCGACAAAAAGACCAAACCACTTTTGTGCTGGGTGTGACGCGCGCGCTGTAAGCCCTGTAGCCACGTTTTTCATTCATTGACGGGATTTGCACCATGCAGTGGGTCGCCATCAGCATGCTCATTGGAGACCGCGTGAAGTTTTTTGCGCTGATCTTTGGTGTGGCTTTTGCCACCTTGCTCATGGCGCAGCAAAGCGCATTTGCCGTCGGGCTTTTGTCTCTGTCGGGCAACTTTGTGCGCGATGTGCGCGAGGCTGATGTGTGGGTGATGCGACCCGGCACCGCCAGCGTCACGTCGGCACTGCCCATGGCTTCCAGCCAGTTGCTGCGCATCAAGGGGGTGGCCGGGGTAGAGTGGGCTATGCCGCTGTTCAATGGCAATGCGCAGGTGCGCATTGCCGACGGCAGCACCTTGGCTGTGAGTGTGTTGGGGGTGGACGACGACACCTTGATCGGCACACCGCAAACGCTGTTGCTCGGTGCGTTTGAAGACTTGCGCCGCCCCAATGCAGTGTTTCTGAACCGTGTGGCCTACCAGAAACTGTTTCCCGGAGAGCCCGAGCGCCTGGGGGCTACCCTGGAGCTGAACGACCGGCGCGCGGTGGTGGCTGGCATTGTCAAAAGCAGCCCCCGGTTTGGCGGCGACAACGTGGTTTACACCCGCTACAGCAACGCGGTTCGGTTCGTGCCCAGCGGGCGCAACACGTTGTCGTTTGTGGTGGTCAAAGCGCAAGCAGGCATCAACATGGCCGAGCTGGCGGCCCGCATCACGCAGACCACCGGGCTTAAAGCCATTCAGCGCCTGGACTTTGCCAAGGAAAACGTGAACCAGATCATCAAGGACGGCGGCATTGTTCAAGGCTTTGGCGTGGTGGTGATTTTGGGTGCCATCGTTGGCGCGGTCATCGTGGGCCTCACGCTGAGCCTGTTTATTCGCGACAACATCAAGCAACTGGGGGCACTCAAGGCCATCGGTGTGCGCAACTCGGTGCTGACCTTGATGGTCATCACCCAGGGCATGCTGGCGGCCTTCGTTGGCTACGGCTTGGGCATTGGTGCCACGGCCTGGTTGCTCACCGCGTTATCACAAGCTGTGCCCAGTTTCGCCACGTTTTACTTACCTTGGCAGGTCATGGCGGCCACGGCGGTGGCGATTGTGGTGATGACCTTGGGCGCAGCGATGTTCTCGGTTCGCAAGGTGTTGACCACTGATGCAGCGGTGGTGTTTCGATGACGGACAAGGCCGTGCCCGCCACCGACAAACCGGCGGCCAACACAAAAAATGCGGCGGTTCAAATTCGCGGCTTGAGCAAAGACTTTGGCGATGGCTCGGAAAAGCGCCGCGTGCTCAGCGACATCACAGCCGATGTGAACGCAGGCGAGCTGACCTTGCTGGTTGGCCCCTCGGGCTGCGGCAAAACGACCTTGATCTCAATCATTGCCGGCATCTTGTCGCCCACCGAAGGCGATGTCTCATTGTTTGGCACACCACTGGCCAGCCTGAAGGGCAATGCCCTGGTGCGGTTTCGGTTGAAAAAAGTTGGCTTTGTGTTTCAGCAATTCAATTTGCTACCCACGCTCACTGCTGCCGAAAACGCGGGCTTGCCGATGGCAGCGGCCGGGCAGTCTCGCGCTGACGCGACAAAAAAAGGCCTGGACATGCTGGACAAGCTGGGCATGGCGGCCTTTGTAGGCAAGCTGCAATCGCAACTATCGGGCGGCCAGCAGCAGCGTGTGGCAATTGCGCGGGCGCTGGTGCATGGCCCCCAATTGGTGGTGTGCGACGAGCCCACGTCGGCGCTGGACGCTGCCACCGGTCGCACCGTGATGGGCCTGCTGCGCGAGCTGGCGGTCAAACCCGACCGGGTGGTGATTGTGGTGACGCACGACGAACGTGTGTATGACTTTGCTGACCGCGTGCTGGAGATGGAAGACGGCCGCATTGTGGCCACGCGCGAAGGCAAACACCAAAGCCAGAAAGCGCCCCATGCGCCAGCCACCGAAGCCACACCCGCCACCAAACCCACCACCGCAACCCCAGCGTGACCTCCATGACCTTTCGGCCCCTGCATTTCGCCATCAAATACCTGTTGCCCTTGCTGGCCCTGCTGGCCATTGCCTATGCGGCCTGGCGCACCCAAGCCGGCCGGCCCGACGACAAAACCCTGGCCCCGGTGATTGCGCCGGCGGGGGGCTCGCAGACCCAGTCGCCCAACCCGTCCAGCCCTTCCGCCAACTCAACCACGTCAACCACCTCAACCACGTCAACCACCTCAACCACCTCAACCACCACCGTCACTGCGGCCCGTGTTGCCGGTGCGGGCGTGGTCGAGCCGTCCAGCGAAGTCATCACCGTGTCGCCCAACGCCAGCGGCGTGGTGAGTAGCGTGAATGTGGTGGTGGGCGAGGTGGTGAAGAAAGGGCAAATTTTGTTCACGCTTGACGCACGGGAATTGACCAGCCAGCAAGCCAGCCGCGCGGCAGAAATTGAGGCCCTTGCCCGTAGCGCCCAGGTAGCGCGCGCCGAGCTGGTCGACAAGCAGGCCCTGCTGGCGCTGTACCAGGGCATTGGCGACGAGCGCGCCATGGCGCGTGAAGAGCTGCTGAAACGGCAGGGCGCGGTGGACGTGGCGCAAGCCCGCCTGCGGGCCAGCCAGGCACAAACCCAAAGCGCCCGCGCCGCTGCGCTTCAAACCCGCACGCAGCTGGAGCTGCTCACCGTGCGCGCGCCGCTGGCCGGCACCGTGCTGCAACTGCGGCTCAAACCAGGCGAGTTCGCGCAAGCCACAGGGGGCGCAGGTAACACCGCGCTACTCACCCTGGGCAACACCACGCCGCTGCACGTGCGGGTGGACTTTGACGAGGCCGATGTGTCCCGTTTGCCCTTAGGCCCCGCTGCCAGTGTGTCGGCGCGCGGTGCGGCGGGTGCGCCGGTGGTGGCCAGTTTTGTGCGGGCCGAGCCGGTTATCAGCCCCAAACGGTCGCTCACCAATGCGGCCGATGAGCGGGTAGATACTCGGGTGCTACAGGTGATTTACGCCTTGCCAGCCAACACACCCGGTTTTTACGTGGGACAGCAGGTTGACGCGTTTGTCACCGCGCAGCCGGTGCGTTGAATCTAGAAACTGCAGCATGACGCGCCTTTCACTTTCCGCTTTGAAAAAACCCATCGCTTTGGCCATGGCCGTGGGGCTGTGCGCCTGCTCCAGCCTGAACCGCCAGGAAGCACCAGCCCCGCTCAGCGACCCGCCCACGCTGCCTGCCGCCTATGAAGGCGCCGGTGGTGATGCTGCAAACCAAACCACCATGGCGTGGTGGGACAGCTTCAACGACCCGGCCCTGAGCCAGATCGTCAACCAGACCCTGGCGCAAAACCTCAGCTGGCAGGCCGCCAAAACGCGTGTGGCGCAAGCCCAGGCCTTGCTGGCCCAAAGCGTTGCCAACCAGGCACCGCAAATTGACCTGGGTGCCAGCGTGACGCGCCAGCGCCGCTCGCTGGAAGTGTTCAATGCAGCCAATGCCGCTGGCGCGCCGCGCGACAGCACCACCTGGAGCGCAGACGCGCAACTGAAGTGGCAGTGGGATGCGTTTGATGAGCTGAAGTTGGCGCAAACCGCCGCCACCGAGCGCGTGCAGCAAAGCCGCGCCGCCGCTGCCGCCTCGCGCCTGCTGGTGGCCGCGCAGGCCGCCAGCCTGGTGGTGCAGGCACGCGCGCTGCGCCAGCGCATTGATGCCACCCAGGCGACGCTGGCCATTGACACCCAGCAGCTAGAAATTGCGGTTGCCAAGCGTCGCGCTGGCCTGACCGTGCAGGTGCCCGTGCTGCAAGCCCAAGCGGCCGTGCGTGCCAACGACCAGGCCCTGGCGCAACTGCAGGCCGAGCAGGTGCCCACAGCCAACGCACTGGCGGTGCTGGCCGCCATCACACCGGCGCAAGCCGCCCAATGGTTGGGCAACTCGGCGCAACTGCCCATGCCACCCACACGCGGCGAGCTGAACACGTATGTTGGCGTGCCCTCGCAGTTGCTGCTGCGCCGGCCCGATGTGCTGGAAGCCCAAGCCCAGGTGCGCGCCGCCTCCGCCGAGCTGGCCACCAGCCTGGCGCAGCGCTACCCGCGCTTTACCATCAATGCCCAGTTGGGCTGGGCCGCTGCATCGGCTGCAGCCTTGGGCACGCCCGCCGCGCTGCTGGCGGCGCTGAGCCCCAGCGTGACCTGGCCGCTGCTGGATGGCGGTGCCCAAGCGGCTCGCAGCGACCAGCGCCGCGCCCAGGCGCAAGAAGCTGCGCTCTTGTACCGCCAAGCCGTGCTGCGCGCCTTTGCCCAGACCGAATCGGCGCTGCTCACGCTGGATGCGCGCAACCGCGAGAGCGCCGCAGCCGCAACCCAACTGCAGGCCTTGCGTGAAGCTGCACAGGTGGCGCAAATTCAGCACAGCTCAGGCCAGATAGACCTTGTGCTGGCGCTACAGACCCAGCGCGCCGCCATCACCGCCCAAGCCGCCCAGTCATCCGCCCACCTGCAAACCCTGGAGGCAGCCATCAACGTGTATCAGGCGGTTGGTGGCGGCTGGAGTGAGGCTGATGTCACCGCATGGCAAGCAGAACCCGTATCTAGATTGCTATCGAATAAATAGCTGCTTGAGCAATGAATCCCTGGGCGAATAGCAGTTTTCGCTTTATTTTGTGTTTTTTGACCCTCCAACGTTTGAAAGGCGACGATGAACAAGCTGAACCTACCCAACCGCGCACTCACCACGCTGTGCCTTATTGGCTCATTGATGTATGTCACCAGTAACGCGAGCGCTCAAACGCCGCCTGCAGGGCAAATGCCCCTCATCCAGGCGGAAACACTGACCGAGCGCAAGGTCACCCTGCCGCAAGACCTACCTGGCGAGAAAACCTTGGCGTTCATCGCTTTTGAGCGTAATCAACAAGCCAACGTTGACACTTGGAAAAAAGGATTGAACCTTCAAACCAGCACGGAGCCGTGGGTAGAGCTACCCGTTATCGGACCGCGCGGTAGCTGGTCGCGCTCATTCATTGACGGCGCCATGCGCATGGGCGTTAGCGATGAAGCCACACGCAACCGAATCATCACCCTGTACATCGAGCGCGCCCCGTTTCTCAAAGCCATGGGCCTGCCAGATTCAACGAAGAGCATTTACGCGGTGATCGTGACCCGCGGCGGGCAGGTGCTGGCCAGTGTTGAAGGCGACTACACCCCTGAAAAAGCCGCGATTCTTGCCAAGGCGTTTGGGCAATAGCCCTGATTCAGTATGGCTGCGTTAGCAACCCGATTTTTCGCCCGCAGCGTAGAGGCCTTGACCTTGGGCGCAATGGCGGTGCTGATTCCTGCGTCGCCGTTGACCTGCGCCGTACTGTCGGGGCGCATCCAGTATGTGCGCCAGTACCGCAGCACCATCGTATTGTCTGTGCGCTACGCCAGAGCATTGAAGAGAACCCGAGTCATCTCGCGCAACCTGCAGCGCCAGTTAAGCGCGGGGAGCCCGCCGAAACCATCCAGGGTAGTTGCACGCATTGCGGTCTGTGCTGCGTCGACCGCAGCTGTGTGTTTCTGGAGTGGACCGATACGGGTACTTCGCGTTGCTCGATTTACGGCAATTGGTTTTGGCGAATGACCAGCTGCGGCAGCTACCCAGTGGATGGAGAGAGCATTGCGGTTTACGGCTGTCCGTCGTTCAAAGCGATTCCCATCAAGGTGGTGAAATCCGGGACTGGGTCGCAAAGCTAGATTTGTACTAAATCAGCCACAAGCCCATAGATTCATTGCTCAAGAAGCTATCGAATAAGGAGCAATTGACCCCAAAAATCGGCGACCAACAAAGCACTTGGGCGTCTGGACAACGCTCACTCAATCTCACTTGACTACAGTAACGTCCCATGGATTCCCTCTCTCAAATTGCTTTAGGCGCCGCCGTCAGCGTGGCGGTGATGGGTCGTCGCACGGCGCTGTGGAAAGCAGCGCTGTGGGGTGCGGTGGCGGGCACGCTGCCCGACCTGGATGTGCTGTTCGACCACGGTGACCCGATTGCCAACATGGTGCTGCACCGCGCGGAGAGCCATTCGCTGTTCTGGCTCACATTGTTCTCCTTGCCCTTTGCGGCAGTGGTGGCTGGGCTGCACAAACAGTGGGCGCTGCGCGGGCGCTGGTGGCTGGCGATGTGGTTGGCGCTGGTGACGCATCCGCTGCTGGACGTGATGACTGTGTATGGCACCCAACTGGCGCTGCCGTTTACCAACCACCCCTACGGCGTGGGCAGCGTGTTCATCATTGACCTGCTGTACACGCTGCCGCTGTTGGTGGGCACCATTTGGGCGCTGGCGGGGCGCGGGTCGGCAGCGGGCTTGCGGGCCAATGCCCTCGGGCTGGTGCTGAGCACGGCTTACCTGGCTTGGGGCGTGTTTGCGCAGGCGCAGGCCACGCAGGTGGCCAAGGCATCGTTGGCGGCGCAAGGCATTGCCGCGCAGCATGTGCTGGTGACACCCAGCGCCTTCAACTCGCTGCTGTGGCGGGTGGTGGCGGTCTCGGGTGACCCTGCGCAAGACGCTTACTACGAAGGGTTTTACTCGCTGCTGGATCCAGCGCCGACGATGGGTTTTGACCGTTTTGCGCGTGGCCACGCGCTGACCGCGCAGCTGCCAAACGACCTGGGCGTGCAGCGAATTCAGGCCTTCAGCCAGGGCTTTTACAAGCTGCATGAGCAGGCAGGCCAGGTCTTCATCACCGACCTGCGCATGGGCCAGGAGCCCAACTACATCTTCAGCTTTGCGGTAGCGCGGCGCAACGGCGGCGCACTGGTGCCATTGGCCAAGCCCGAGCAAATCGGTGCCCGGCCTGACATCCAGCGCGGCCTGCCTTGGTTGTGGCAGCGCATGTGGGGGCAGGTGATCCCGCCACCGCGGTGAAGCCGTCCTGTAGGGCACGGGTTGGTGGCAAAACAGCCAGTAGCCCAGATAGATACTGCTCAAGCAGCTATGATTTGCGTAGCAATTCAAACCAACAAAAAACCATGATCCTCACTCCCGCCTACACCTACCCCGACCAATTGCCCACTGCGCTGCGCCAGCAGGGTTACGCGGTGCTCAGTGCCCAGGGCACCTGCGAGCTGGCCGCGTGCCACGCGAGCGAGCTGGCCGCGCTGGGCCAGACCTGGGCCGACCTGCCGCCCGATGCCTACTTGAAAGACGGTGGCCGCTACCGCCGCCGGCGGCACGCCTGTTTTGTGGTGGATGGCGATGCGGTGCAGCCCATGCCGCACCGCGCGCACTGGCAGCCACTGGAATACAACGCCTTGCACGGCGGCATGCAGCGCTGGTTTGAGCCCATGCTGCCGCAGGCGTTGGCCTCGCCGGCCTGGAATGCTCTGCTTTTGGCATTGGCAAAGCAAAGCTCGGCCTTGCGTGGGGAGCAGCCTTGGTATGTGGAGGCGCATCAGTTCCGCATCGACACCGAAGGCGGCATTGGCCGGCCTACGCCCGAAGGCGCGCACCGCGACGGGGTGGACTTGGTGGCGGTGTTTCTCGTGAACCGCCAGGGCATCAAAGGCGGCGAAACCCGGGTGTTTGAAGCCAGCGGAACGCGCGGCGAGCGCTTCACGCTCACGCAGCCATGGAGCCTGGTGCTGCTGGATGACGCGCGGGTGATTCATGAGTCGACGCCGATTCAGCCTGTTGTTGCAGACGGCGGCGAAGCAGCGTACAGGGACACGCTGGTGGTGACCTGTCGGGCGGGTGGGTTTCAAGGCGGGTAACAGGCGCTACGTTTTTAATAGCTGGTTGAGCAGTGAATCTATGGGCTGTCAGCGGATCTGGCTCAGAAATCTGTGCTCTGTGTGAACCACCTCGCCTCGCCGCTCACCGGGTGCGCAAACCCCAGCTCGCTGGCATGCAGAAGCAGGCGTGGCGCGCGCTGCTGCACCTCAGCAGGCGCATACAAGGCGTCGCCCAAAATCGGATGGCCGATGGCCAGCATGTGCACGCGCAGCTGGTGGCTGCGGCCGGTCAGCGGGGCCAGTTCCAGGCGGGTGGCGTCAGGCCAAGCTTGCAGGCCGCTCGCCATGCGCCAGTGGGTGATGCTGGGTTTGCCGGTGACCTGATCGACCTTTTGCAGCGGTCGGTTTGGCCAATCGGCTGCAATCGGCAAATCAATCACCTGCCAGCCATCGGCATCCACCGCATCAGCCACAGGCTGCCCCGCCACCACCGCCACATAGCGCTTGTGCACCAGCCGCGCCGCAAAGGCTTTGCTCAAAGCGGTTTGCACCGCCGCGCTGCGCGCAAACACGCACAGGCCTGAGGTGGCCATGTCCAGCCGGTGCACCACCAATGCATCGGGAAACTCCTCGCACACGCGGCGGTACAAACAGTCTTGCTTATCTTCCCCGCGGCCTGGCACGCTGAGCAGGCCAGGGGGCTTGTTGACGACGACCAGGTGCGGGTCTGCATGCACCACATGGCAGCCGGAGGGCACATCAGTCACTACAAAATTCATAGCTGCTTGAGCAATGAATACATGGGCTGGTGACTGGTTTAATCCAAAACAGGCGGCTACTGCGAGATTTTTCGCCCCTCTTCAATCTGGTATTCAAAGTAGCGCTGAAAGCTGAACACGATGCTGCTCATCAGCACCGTGGTGCCCACCAGCAGCGACAAGACCACGGCGAAGATGGTGGGCCAACTGGTGCGCCCGGCGGGGGCGTCGGGTGCGGCCTGGGGGTTGTGCCATGCGTTCCATTTTTCGGGGCTGGACAGGCCGTAAACAATGGCGGTGAGCGCGCAGCCCGCGATGGTGAAACCCAGCAGCGGAATCAGCGCCCAGCTGAGCTTGTCGTCCAGCCCAAACTGCTGCACGCGCTGAATGCCATACAAGCCAATGGCAGTGGGAATCGGCAGCGCCCAGCCCCACAGATCACCCAGCCCATGCAGGTAAAAGCGGTGCAGACCCAAGGGGCCACCGATGAAGGCCAGCCAGGCGGCCAGTGTTTTGTTTTTCATGCGGCCTCCGGCGGCGTGCTGTCGCCTTCGCCCAGCACTTTTTCCATTAGCACCACGTCGCGCCAAGCCCCAAATTTCCAGCCGCACGACTTGAGCACACCCACGTGGGTAAAGCCCAAGGCCTGGTGCACGCCCACCGAACCGGCGTTGGCCGAATCGCCAATCACGGCAATGAGTTTGCGCACACCCACGGCCTGTGCCTGGGCAGCCAGCGCCGTCAGCAGCAAGCGGCCCAGGCCTTTGCCTGCGGCCTCGGGGGCGAGGTAAATCGAGTCTTCGGCGCTGAAACGGTAGGCCGGGCGGGGTTTGAACCAGTTGCAATAGGCAAAACCCAGTATCTGGCCGGCCTCCTCGGCCACCAGGTAGGGCAGGCCGCGCGACAGCACGTCGGCGCGGCGGGCGGTCATGTCAGCCAGTGTGGGCGGCTCGGTTTCAAAGGTGCCGGTGCCGTGCAACACGTGGTGGGCATAGATGGCGGTCACAAAGGGCAGGTCGGCTTCGGTGCAAGGGCGAATGTGAGGCATGAGGCAAAGCGTTAATGTCTTGAAACTGTCACCCTTGCGCGGTGGTAAACCGGCGCGGGCTATAATCGTAGGCTTTTCAGCGTGTCGCTGGCCGGGTGGTCATAGCGCGTGTCTCAACGTTGAAAAACCCCCCGTTCCCACCCGAAGGATTCATTATGGTCGTTATCCGACTTGCCCGCGGCGGCTCCAAAGCCCGCCCATTTTTCAACATTGTTGTGGCAGACAAGCGCGTTCGCCGCGATGGTCGCTTCATCGAGCGCATCGGTTTTTACAACCCGATTGCCCGCGGCGGCGAGGAAAGCATCCGCATTGCCCAAGACCGCCTGACCTACTGGCGCGGTGTGGGCGCACAAGCGTCGCCAACGGTGGAGCGCTTGATCAAGCAAGCCGCTGACAAAGCAGCTCCCACAGCTTAAACACCAGCATGCTGCCCGGCTTGGAGCCCGCCGAACTTCCGGCAGATGCCATCGAAGTCGGGCGCATCACCGATGCCTGGGGCATCAAGGGCTGGTTCAAAGTCTTGCCCCACAGCGCCTCGCCCGAGGCGCTTTTTTCTTCCAAGCGCTGGTATTTGTTGCCCACCGAACGAGGCCTGAAAACCTTTGACGGCGTGGCTTTGCTGCGCGTGCGCGAAGCCAAAGACCATTCGGGCACCGTCGTGGCCCATGCGCAGGAGGTGGATGACCGCACGGCGGCTGAAGCCTTGCGCGGTGCCCGCATTTTTGTGCCACGCACCAGTTTCCCGACCGCCGCTACCGACGAGTACTACTGGGTTGACTTGTTGGGCCTGCAGGTCGTCAACCGTGAAGGCTTGGCTTTGGGCCAAGTGGCCGATTTGCTGTCTACCGGGCCGCAAACCGTGCTGGTGCTCAGCTACGAGGCCGATGGCAAACCGCAGGAACGCATGATTCCCTTTGTGTCGGCGTTTGTGGATACCGTTGACCTCCCAGGCAAGCGCATCACGGTGGACTGGCAGCCGGATTATTAAAGCGGGCAACGGCCATGCGCTTTGACCTGATCACGCTGTTTCCCGAGCTGTTTGCGCCGTTTCTCACCAGCGGCATCACCCGCCGCGCCTTCGAGTCGGGCCAGGTGCAGGTGCGGCTGTGGAATCCGCGCGACTACGCGGAAGGCAATTACAAGCGCGTCGATGATCGCCCGTTTGGCGGCGGCCCCGGCATGGTGATGCTGGCGCAGCCGCTGGCTTTGTGTTTGGAGGCGATTCGCGCCGAGCGCAACGATGCTGCGCCGGTGGTTTTGTTTTCTCCGATTGGTCAGGTGCTCAACCACGCCGCAGTTGAACGCTGGTCCCACAGCGCCGGCGCGGTGCTGGTCTGTGGCCGCTACGAAGGCATTGACCAGCGCTTCATCGACACCCATGTCGACGCGCAAATCAGCCTGGGCGACTTCGTGCTGTCGGGCGGCGAGGTCGCTGCCATGGCCTTGCTGGACGCGGTGGCTCGTCTACAGCCCGGCGTGCTCAACGACGAAGGCAGCCACCAGCAAGACAGCTTCAATCCCGCGCTGGACGGCCTGCTGGATTGCCCGCACTACTCGCGGCCCGAGCAGTGGCAAGGGCAGGGCGTTCCGGCGCCGCTGCTGTCAGGCCACCATGCGCAGATCGAACGCTGGCGGCGCGACCAGCGACTGCAGATCACGGCGCAGCACCGGCCCGAATTGATTGACAGCGCACGTCAAGCGGGCAAGCTGACCGCCACTGACGAAGCCACGTTGAAAAAAATCATATAATCGCGGGCTTTTCTCGGATCCTCTACTGTTGCCGCCCTCCTCGTTACCGGTCAAGTCGGTCGCCAAATTGGTTACCTAGCGAATGGGCCCCTTGTGTAGCACGGCACGATCCCACAATAGTGGAAAAGGTGGAAAAACCTCATGAACCTGATCGAAACCCTTGAGCACGAAGAAATTGCTCGCTTGACCGAAAAGTCTGGCAAAACCATCCCCCCTTTCGCCCCTGGCGACACCGTGATCGTCAGCGTCAACGTGGTTGAAGGCACGCGCAAGCGTGTGCAGGCCTACGAAGGCGTGGTGATTGCCAAGCGCAACCGCGGCCTGAACAGCGGCTTTACCGTGCGCAAGATTTCCAGCGGCGAAGGCGTGGAGCGCACGTTCCAGACCTACAGCCCGTTGATTGCTGGCATTGAAGTCAAGCGCCGTGGTGATGTGCGCCGCGCCAAGCTGTACTACCTGCGTGACCGCAGCGGCAAGTCGGCACGTATCAAGGAAAAGCTGCCACAAAAACTCACGGCAGCAGACAAAGCGGCCAAAGCTGCAGCCGCCGCAGCGTAACCAGCCCCGCTTTAAAAAAACCGCCACCCGCCCTGCGCCGGTGGCGGTTTTTTTTGTCAGGCGTCCATCCGATCAATTGCGCCATGTCCACCCCCCGTTTGAGCAAGCTGCCTCCGTTTGACCCGCGCCAGGTGCCCGTGGTGGGTGTCGATGCGCATCTGCCCGCCGTGCCGCAGGCCGCGCTCACGCCGCAGGCATTACGTGAGCGTTTTGTTGCGCCACCGCCGTGGGCGCCGGAGGTGTCGCTGGAGCGCAAATTCATGGACAGGCCCATGGCCGATGCAGCGGTGCTGATCGCCATCGTGCTGCGCGAGCAGCCCACGGTGCTGCTCACCGAGCGCAGCACCCAGCTGGCCACCCACTCGGGCCAGATCGCCTTTCCAGGTGGCAAAGCCGATGCAACGGACCGCGACCTGTCGCACACCGCCTTGCGCGAAGCCCAGGAAGAGGTGGGCCTGGATGCGTCGTTTATTCACATACTGGGCCACCTGCCCACTTACACCACCGGCACCTCGTTTGTGGTGACACCGGTGGTGGCGCTGGTGCAACCCGGCTTTGTGCTGAACCCCAACCCGGCGGAAGTGGCCGATGCGTTTGAGGTGCCGCTGGCGTTTTTGATGAACCCTGCGCACCACCACCGCCATGCGTTTGAGTGGGAGGGGCAGCGGCGTGAATGGTTTTCCATGCCGTTTTATGACGGGGCCACCGAGCGCTTCATCTGGGGTGCCACGGCCGGCATGCTGCGCAACTTTTACCGCTTTCTGTCGGCCTAAAACGCGCTTTGGGCGCGCTCACGCTGCGGGCTATCATCCCCGCCATGAGTTTTTTCGCGATTCTGTTTGCATTGCTGATCGAGCAGGTGCGGCCCCTGTCGCGCAGCAGCCTGGTGCACGGCTTGCTGCGCAGCTGGGTGCGCTGGGCCAGCCGCAATTTTGATGCAGGCAAACCGCATCACGGCTGGATCGCCTGGGGCCTGGCGGTGCTGCTGCCCACGCTGGGCGTTTGGGGCGTTTACTGGTTGCTGGCGCTGTGGGTGGGCTGGCCGGCCGCTGTGCTGTTCAGTGTGGCCGTGCTGTATCTCACCCTCGGGTTTCGCCAGTTCAGCCACCACTTCACCAGCATCCGCGATGCGCTGGAGGCGGGTGACGAGACCACCGCGCGCCAATTGCTGGCCCGCTGGCAGCGGGTAGACGCCAGCCAGCTGCCCAGCAGCGAAATCGTGCGCCACGTGGTGGAGTATTCGGTGCTGGCGGCGCACCGCCATGTGTTTGGCGTGCTGCTGTGGTTCTCGGTGCTCGCAGCGTTTGGTTTTGGGCCGGCCGGCGCGATGTTTTTCCGCTTGAGTGAGTTTGTCGCGCGCTACTGGCATGGCGCGATCAAACTGCCCGAAAGCCAGATGACGCCGCTGGATGCGCAGGGCCCGGACCACCCAGCGGCCGACGACGGCCTGGTCAGCCCCGCGGTGCAGCAAGCCGCCCAGGCCGCTTGGCGGGTGGTGGACTGGCTGCCCGCGCGCACCACAGCCGTGGCGTTTGCCGTGGTGGGCAGCTTTGAAGAAGCGATTGACTGCTGGCGCAACTACGCGCAGCGCTTTCCCAACGACAACGACGGCGTGATCCTGGCGGCCACCTCCGGTGCGGTCAACGTGCGCCTGGGCGGCCAGGCCTTGAAGGCCGCCTTCGCACCCGACAGCTCACAGGGCTTTCGGGCAAGTCCGACGCCGCCAGATTTCGCGCAAGCCGATGCATCCATGCCCGGCTTTGCCTCCACCAGCACCCAGGCCACGCAACCCACACCGGGCCGCGAGCCCGAGCTGGCGCACCTGCGCAGCATCGTGGGCCTGGTGTGGCGATCGGTGGTGCTGTGGATGGTGCTGTTGGCGCTGCTGACCTTGGCGCGGCTGCTGGGTTGAACCTAGAAACAGCAGCTGACCGCTCATCCCAGTAACTTTGACCAATGAAATCAAACACTTGTAGCGTTGAGCGAGCTCACCAACTGGGTGAGAGCGCTACGCACCCAATTGAGCCGCCCTGGCGTGCGCTGGCGGCGTTGCTCCTCCTAGCAGGCAAGAGCCTGCGTCGTCCAAAGCCAAGCGCAGCGCAGGCAAGCCTGCTCTGGGCCTTGCCAGCCCACCCCATGACGACCCACTTGGGCGCGTCCAACTGCTGTTTCTAGGTTGAACCAGTCCCGTCAGTAGCGCTGCGGCTGAGACAATTGCTCAAACAATTCACTATAAATTCTATAGCGGCTTGAGCTTATTTTCCCTGGGCTGTCCGCCGATTTGGCATCTAACTGCAGCGTGGCCAGCACACCGCAGCCCGGCTCGTGCAGGTGAGTGCAGTTGTAGAACTTGCAGTCTTGCGCCTGGGCTTTGATGTCGGGCATGAGTTGGGCCAACTGCATGGGCTCCACGTGGTGCAGGCCAAATTCCTGGAAGCCGGGGGAGTCAATGATGGCGGTGGTTCGCTCGGGGTCAACCCAGTACCAGGTGGTGCTGGTGGTGGTGTGTTTGCCCGAATTCAGCGCTTGGGAAATCTCGTTGGTTTGCACCAGCGCGCCGGGAATCAACGCGTTGATGAGGGTGCTTTTGCCCGAGCCCGATGGGCCGAGTACCAGCGTGGTTTGGCCTTGCAGTTGCCGAAACAGCGCGGCGTTGTCGGGGTCGCTGCTGTCTTTCAAGGCCAGGGGCAAAACGGCATAGCCCATGTCGCGGTACGGCGCCAGCCGTGCCCAGGCGCGTTCAAACAATTCGCCCAGGTCTTTCTTGTTGAGTGCCACCAAGGCCTTGATGCCTGCCGCCTCGCAGGCAATCAGGGCGCGTGCCAATTGGCTTTCAGAAAACTCGGGCCGCGCGGCAATCAGCACCAGCACCTGATCCAGGTTGGCGGCAAACTGTTTGGTGCGAATTTCGTCTTGCCGATGCAATAGGTTGCGCTGGGGCAGCACTTTTTCGATGGTGCCCTCGTCTTGCGAGGCCAGCCACAGCACCTGGTCGCCCACCACTGCCAGGCTCTTCTTGCCACGCGGGTGGCAGATGCGCCGTGTGCCGTCGGGCGATTCGACCACCACGTGCCGTCCGTGGGTGGCCACCACAAGACCGGCTTGGGACGTGCTCAAGCTGTCATGCCAGCAAGGCGTCGACCTGCGCGGCGCACTCAAAGTCGGTGCTGGAGATGCCCCCCACATCGTGTGTGTTCCAGCGCACCACGCAGCGGTTGTAGTGCACCGACAAGTCGGGGTGGTGGTCTTGGGCGTGGGCGATGAAGGCCACCGCGTTCACAAAGGCCATGGTTTCAAAGTAGTTGGCAAAGCGAAAGGTTTTCTCAATCGCCACTTGCGCGCCGTCACCTGTCAGTTTCCAACCCTCCAGCAGCGCCAGTTTTGCTACTATTTCTGTAGCTGCTTGAGCACGTCTTGCCTGGGCTGACCAGTCTTTTGGCTTGAAATCGCTCATGCGGGCACCTGTGAAGTCATTTTGGCCAGGCGCTCAGCCGCGCTGGGGTGGGAGTAGTAGAACTTGACGAACAAGGGGTCGGGCGTGAGTGTGGAGGCGTTGTCCTGGTAGAGCTTGAGCAAGGCGTTGCCCAGGTGCTGGGTGCCGGTTTGCGCCACGGCATAGGCATCGGCCTGAAACTCGTCGCGTCTCGAAAACTGGGCGGAAATCGGCGTCATGAACACGGTGAACACGGGAATGGCCAGCATGAACAGCAGCAGGGCCAGGGCGTGGTTGGGTGCGGTCGCGAATGCAGCGGCCCCCTCGGGGGGCAGCGATGACGCGACAGCGCTGAGCGTGGGGGTCAGCATTCCTGGTTGCACGCCCAGGCCGACATAAAACCAGGTTTGGGCCGACAGCCAGCCCAGCAAGGCAAAGCCCAGCAAGGTCATCACAAAGCTGGTGACCATGCGTTTGATGATGTGTTTGTGCTTGAAATGCCCCAGCTCATGAGCCAGCACGGCTTCCATTTCTTCATGGCTCAGCTTGGCCAGCAAAGTGTCGAAAAACACCACGCGTTTGTTGCTGCCAAAGCCGGTGAAAAATGCGTTGGAATGGGCTGAGCGCTTGCTGCCATCCATCACAAAAAAGCCTTTGGCGGTAAAGCCTGCGCGGGCCATCAGGGCGGCCACGCGGTCTTTCAGGCTGGCGTCTTCCAGCGGGGTGAATTTGTTGAATAGCGGCAGGATGTAGGCTGGGGCCAGCCACATCATCAGCAACTGCCAGCCCACCAACGCGCCCCAGGCGTACAGCCACCACAGGGTGCCGCCCACGCCCATCAGCCACAGCACCAGCGAGGCGAGCGGCAGGCCCAGTACCAGGCCCACACCCAGGCCCTTGGCCATGTCGGCCAGCCACAGCTTGAAGGTGGTTTTGTTGAAGCCGAATTTTTCTTCAATCACAAAGGTTTGATACAACGCGCTCGGCAAGTCCAGCAGGCCGCCGATAAGTGCAAATGCCAGCAGCAAGGCCAGTTGCTGCGCCATGCCACCGCCCATCACGTCCAGCAGCGCCTGGTTCAGCACATCCAGGCCACCGAGCAAGGTCCAGCCCAACAGCAGCGCGGTGCCGACTGCCAGCTCCAGCAGGCCGAATCGCTCTTTGGTCACGGTATAGTCAGCCGCCTTTTGGTGGGCTGCCAGCGGCATGGTCTGGGTGAATGCGGCGGGCACGGCGTCGCGGTGCTGCGCCACGTGGCGGATCTGGCGCGTGGCCAGCCACAGCTTCAACACCAGGCCGGCCAATAGCGCGGCAGAAAAAATCAGGGAAAAAATAAGGGCAGAAGACATGTTTTGCGCAGAGTGAGCGGACAAGTTTAGGCCATCGGTAACAATCCGGCGCATGCTTGAAAACACAACCTGCGAAACCCCGGCGCTTTTACAAAAATCTGACCAGAACCTGATCTGGCTCGATTGCGAGATGACCGGCCTGGATCCCGACATCGAACGCATCATCGAAATCGCCGTGGTCGTCACCAGCGCCGACCTGGCCACCCGCATCGAAGGCCCGGTGCTGGTGATTCACCAAAGCGACGAGCAACTGGACAAGATGGACGCCTGGAACAAGGGCACGCATGGCCGCAGCGGCTTGATTGACAAGGTCAAGGCGTCTACCGTCAGCGAAGTGGAGGCCGAAGAGCAAATGCTGGCATTTGTGGCCCGCTATGCACCCAAAGGCACAGTGCCCATGTGCGGAAACTCCATCAGCCAGGACAGGCGCTTTCTGGTGAAGTACATGCCCAAATTGGACGCGTTTTTTCACTACCGCAACATCGACGTGAGCACCTTGAAGGAACTGGCCAAGCGCTGGCGGCCCGAGGCGTATGCGGCCTTTAAAAAGCAGCAAAAACACACGGCTTTGGCCGATGTACACGAGTCAATAGAGGAGCTTGCCCACTATCGCGAGCACCTGTTCAAGTAAACCGTGCCATAATCGAGGGCTTCGCGTAAACCCCTACGCGATTTTTTGTACATCTCCTTCATTCACCGGCTCACTGAATGAGTCCGCCGAGGTAGCAAAGCTACCAACTGCGTCGATTGATGGTTGATGTTTTTTAACCATGATCGACGGACGCTGTCCCCACGGGATGCGTTGCGCGTGAGAGAAAAAATGACTGACACGTTTGATGTGCCGAGCAACGCTTTGGCTGATTCGCTTTCTGAAACCTCAGAAGACACCCTGACCATGGCTGTGGTCGATACCCCCGAGATGCCTGAAGCCCCCAACGGCTTCATCCGCCTGGGCCTGGCCCCCGAGCTGATTGCGGCGGTGAAAGACCTGGGCTTTACCCAGCCCACCACGGTGCAAGAGCAAACCATTCCCCTGGCCATGCAAGGCCTGGACGCCGATGGCACTGAAAAAACTGCCTTCACTGACCTGATGGTCTCCAGCCAGACCGGTAGCGGCAAAACCGCCGCCTTCTTGTTGCCCGTGCTGCACACCCTGCTCAAGCAGCAGGCCGATGCCGAAGCCAAAGAGCGCGCCGACTACGAGCAAGCCGTGGCCGACGCCGCTGCAAAAGGCGAAGCGCCCCCCAAGCGCCCCAAGCGCAAAGACCCCACCAACAGCCGCAACTTCAAAGCCGCCACCCCCGGAGCGTTGATTTTGTGCCCCACCCGCGAGCTGGCCCAGCAAGTGGCGCACGACGCCATTGAGCTGGTGACGCATTGCAAAGGCCTGCGCATTGCCAGCGTGGTGGGCGGCATGCCTTACCAGCTGCAAATTGCCAAGCTGCACAACGCCAACCTGGTCGTGGCCACGCCCGGTCGCCTGCTGGACCTGCAACGCTCCATGCAAATCAAGCTGGATCAAGTGCAGTTTCTGGTGGTTGACGAAGCCGACCGCATGCTGGATTTGGGCTTCTCTGACGACCTGGCCGAAGTCAACCAGCTGACCATCCAGCGCCAGCAAACCATGATGTTCAGCGCCACCTTTGCGCCGCGCATCCAGCAACTGGCCTCCCGCGTGATGCGCACACCGCGCAAGATTCAAATCGACAACCCGCAGGAAAAGCACGTCAACATCAAGCAGGTGCTGTTCTGGGCCGACAACGCCCAGCACAAGCGCAAGCTGCTGGACCACTGGCTGCGCGACACCACCATCAACCAGGCCATCGTGTTTGCCAGCACGCAAATTGAGTGTGACGGCCTGGCTGGCGACCTGCAGCAAGCCGGTTTTGATGCCGTCGCCCTGCACGGTGCCCTGAGCCAGGGCCTGCGCAACCGCCGCCTGATGGCGCTGCGCCAGGGCCATGTGCAAATTTTGGTGGCCACCGACGTGGCCGCGCGCGGCATTGATGTGCCCACCATCACCCACGTCTTCAACTACGGCTTGCCGATGAAGGCCGAGGACTACACCCACCGCATTGGCCGCACCGGCCGCGCCGGGCGCGACGGCCTGGCTGTGACCTTTGCCGAGCTGCGCGACCGCCGCAAGATTTTTGACATTGAGGGCTACAGCAAGCAACAGTTCAAGGCCGAGGTTATTCCGGGTCTGGAGCCCCAGCAGCGCGCTCCCACCGGTGGCTTTGGTGGCCGCTCCGAAGGCTTCGGTGGCCGTCGCCGCAGCGGCCCGCCAGCGCGTGATAACCGATTCGGTGACAACAAATTTGGCGGCGGCGGTGCCCCTCGCGGCGGTGCCCGTTTTGGTGACCGCTTCAACGACCGCCCTGCACCGGGTGGTGACCGTTTCGGCGGTGACCGTGCGCCCGCTGGTGGCTTCGGCGCTGACCGTGGCGACCGCTTCTCCAACGACCGTGCGCCTGCTGGCGGTGGCTTTGGTGACCGTTTTGCAGAGAAAAAGCCCTTCAGCCCAGGTAAAGAGCGCTCAAGCAGCTATCAAAATAATAGTGGCGGTGAGTTTGCCGAGCGCCGCACACCCCACGCCAAGCCGTTTGATTCCAAAGGTTTTGCACCGAAAACCTTTGCTCCCAAGCCTGGTGGCAAGGTATTTGTGCCGCGTGACGCAGCCAAGCGGCCTGCCAAGCCAGCGCGTTAAACCGCAGTCGCATTAAAAAACCCCGCAACGGGCAACCGTTGCGGGGTTTTTATTTGCTGCACGGGTTCCTTAATCCACCGCCCGCCCCACCTCCGGCCAACGCTTACGCAGCACCTGCCAAGCCGCCAAACCCACACACAGCATCAGCAGCGAAGTCACCGCCAGCGCCTGCGTGGAATGCATCACCAGCGGTGCCACCACACCGGCCACCACGCCGTTGGCCGTTGCGCCGATAAAGGCTTGCAGCGACGAAGCCATGCCGCGCCGCTCGGGGTACAAGTCCAGCACCAGCAGGGTGACCACGGGCACCATCAAGGCCCAGCCCAGTGAGAAAAACCCAATGGGCCACAGCGCCCACAGCGCATGCGGCGTGAACAGAAAATTGGCCGCCACGTTGACCAGCGACACGCCCAGCATGATGGAAAAGCCCCAGCGAATCTGACGCTTGGGCGCGATCTTGCCAGCCAGGCGACCGCTGAGCCAGGCACCACCCATGATGCCGCTGATGGTAAGCAAAAACAGCCAGAAAAACTGCTTGGGTGCCAGCCCCAGGTGCGTGCCCAAAAACTCGGGTGAGGCCAGCACATACAAAAACATGCCGTTAAACGGCACGCCACTGGCCAACGCCAACAGCAAAAACCGGGGGTCACCGCCCAGTTGCACATAACCGCGCATCAGGTTGCGCACCTTGAAGGGTTGGCGGTCGTTGATATGCAAGGTCTCGGGCAATAGCCGCCAGTTGGCCAGCCACAGTAAGGCACCCACGCCAGTCAGAAACCAGAAAATGCTGTGCCAGTCCGCATGCACAAACAGCCAGCCACCCACGATGGGCGCAATGGCCGGTGCCACGCCAAAGTAAATCGTCACCTGCGCCATCACCCGCTGGGCATCTTCGGGTGCAAACATGTCGCGTATCACCGCGCGTGACACCACAATGCCAGCCCCCGCCGACAGCCCCTGCAGCGCCCGAAACGCCACCAATTGCTCGATGCTCTGCGCCACCGCGCACCCGGCTGAGGCCAGTGTGAACACCGCAATACCCCACAAAATCACCGGTCTGCGACCCAGGCTGTCTGACAGCGCGCCGTGAAACAAGCTCATGAAGGCAAAGCCAAATAGATAGGCCGACAGCGTCTGCTGCATCTGCACCGGCGTGGCACCGAGCGACCTGGCGATGCCCGAGAAAGCCGGCAGATAGGTGTCAATGGAAAACGGGCCCAGCATGCCCAGCACGGCCAGCAGCACGGCCAAGGCCCAGCGCGGGCCGCGCCACAGAAGTTTTGCGTCAGGGTTCATGATTGACGTAGGTTACGCCGCGCGCACTAAGGTGTTTGCGCAGTCACACAGCTAGCGAAGTTTGGCATGATGTAGGAGACAGTGACTTTCTCGCATAAAACTGTGAAAAAGGCTGTTGTCTAAAGAGTTTGCATCTAAAGGGAGTTCAAATGTGGCTTGAAGAAGGTGATGAGCTTGTATTTCATGTCGGATCAGAATTTAGAGAGTACAGCACGACACTCTCAAACTCTGCAATGCAGATACTCGGAAGTTTGCAGAGTCTTATTCAGCATAACAATGAAATAACTAATATTTGTTTGAATATTTCAAAGACAAAATGGGCAGATCCTGTCGCCTTACTTATGCTGGGATGCGTAGCAGCCAGCATTAGACACACCTGTTTCGTCGTTGATCTTGGCTCGCCAAATAATAGCAAAAAAGAACTAAAAATATTTAGAAAATTCCTTGCTACTCAAGGTTTTCTAAAGTCATTTCTAGCAACGGGTATTCGTCTTCGTTGGATAGGAAATAACTACTTTTCAGTTGACGCGAATTCAATGATCGAACGTTTGGCTCAAGAGCCGGTTGAGGTTAACTATCAAAATGCTGATTGCATTCACGCAAAACAAATTCCAGTGTCTCATATTTTGACGCAATCTACACTATACAAACAGGTGGAGTCTCTTCATGACGAAGCTTCTGAAAGATCAATCAATTCAATATACTCTGACGATCCACACGCTAGGGATGTGCTTTTTCAGCAAATTAGAAAACTCCTGACTGAGCTGGTTCAGAATGTTGTGGAACATGGCTATGACGGGGTTACTGGTGAGCCAACAGTGGGGATATATGTGCGCGTTCGATCTGGGAAGCCACAAACTAACGCCGAGGGAATAACTTGGGCTAACCTGTTGAAGCTCGAGCGTAAGAGTACTTTGGGATTATCTAGTTTTGCTCCCAATATTTTCTCCGAATGGATTGAACTCTTTGTTTGCGATGCTGGTCATGGCTTGACCTATGGGAGTGACCGATGGGATGTACCTGATGAAATACATCACAAGAAGTCGTCAACCCGTTCACTGGCTGCAGTGGCGCACAAGCTCTTCGTTTCTCCAATATCAAGATATTCAAAGCGAGGTGCCGATAGAACGTCAGTGACTGGTCTGATGCATCTTGGACACATTCTTCGCATGCATGGCGACTACTTGCGTATTTATTCTGACAAGGGGACTTGGTTGGGGGGGCGATTGCCATTTCAACCTTCTCTAGTTGCTCCTTCCAAGCAAAGTCAGGTGACTTCATCATTTTGTTCGGGGGCCGCTTTTTCTATATACCTCCAACCAGAATCAAAACCTTTATATCCTGAAGTCGAGTGGGTGATCCCGGCTGGAAGAGATTTGAACTTAATAGCAGATGCTCTTCGGGGAAACGAACAATATTCAAGCAAACTAATCCACTTTGCCGACAGAAGATCAAATCAAAACTGCGAGGTGCCTAACAAGGCGGATTTGGATGAGTTGTTCGAACATGTTGACTTGCCTAAACACATTGTGCTGCGACCACCGAGACTAGTTAGAAAAGCGGACTTAGGTGTGTGGTTGGAAGTGTTTGCGGGAACGCTTTCGCATAGAACAAAATATTCGCCGACTGCCTTGTATTTGGTAGAAATGTCTCCTTTTCAAGCACTGTCATTCGTCGAGTTTTTTAAAGTAGTTAATGTTCATCGAACGACTCGACTTGACATATTTGTGATGTCTGAGCAGTGGGTAGCAACATGCCTTTCGGCCAGACCTACAAGTGCAGGTCGGCTAGTAATAAATACTGAGCTAGCGAGCAGTCTATTTTTGAAGGCTGAAACGGAATACTTGAATGCATCCGACGTGGCGATATTGCTACGCAACGCTGACAGCGAATTATTTTGGGATGCAAGTGATGGAAAGCTAGATGATGTGCTGCTGGACGCGGAAGTTCTTTGGCCAAGTTCAACTGGGCAGACTTACAAATTAGATAGATATTTAGATGTGGGTCAAGCATTGGTTGACGAGGCGAGATATAAAGCAGCGCGGAGGGCATTGCGTAGGTGTTTTGAACTATTTCCAGACTATTTGCCAGCAGCCACTGATGATTTGATCAGCTCTTTAGTAAATGATGCAGCTCAGAGGATTTTCCGTTATTCTAAGTCAGCTACCACAAAAAGATATGAGAAGGGACTGGTTGCGGTTGGAAGTATCTCTGTGTCCGGAGAAACGATGAAACGCTTCCGAGCGAAGCCCACAGTCGGAAATTTCCCAGAAATATTTTTACTAGTTCACGAAAATTTTCAAGAAATCCTGGGAAATGACTCGTCAGCGAATGTGGGGAATGCGTCAAAAGAAGAGGTGCCAGTTGGTCCAATTCGGGCGCTACTCTGGGGTCCTCCGGCTCGAAGCGAGTTATCCTCCGAAGAGGCGATACCATCGCGCAATTGGACGCGTATTCGGAATACTCCATACATTGCACCAGATGGTGAAAGATACGTATCAGCAATACGTTATAATCAAAATGAAGATCAGAAGTCATCTTGGTATGGGAGAACTCCCGATGAAATGTACTTGGATTTTGCTCGAAGCCGAAATTTGAGGCTCGGTCACTGGCGTTATGGAAATAGACACGATCTGCTTACTATTAATATGGAGCGGGCATTTTCGACGTCGATTCTTGAATTAGATTCATTATATCGCTGGTTGGTAGACTTATTTAATGAAACATTCAAACCTCTTAGAGGGGCGGGAGGCCAAGCCAGGGCGAGTGTTTTGTTGTATCCATCGCATAGAATTACAGATCGAATTGTTTCATATATATCAGAAGCGCCTGAGTTCAAGGACTGTTTGCCTGAGTGTGGAATATTCCCAATAAAGTTTATTGGATCAAAAACGATTTCACCAAATCTTGTTTCTCCTCTTACGGAGGATAGAATCAAAAAGGCTACTAGCTCAAAAAACTTCTGGAGAGCTGCTCTATTTGACGATGGAACAATATCTGGAAAAACATTTAGTGAGTTGTCGCAGATCGCCAAAGCGGTGGGCGCGCACGATATTTTCACTATGGCGATTGTTGATAGATCCGGTAGTCAAATTAGAGATGCGGGCATGCCGGCGTTTATAACAAAAAATCGTAGATATTGGCGACTAGATATTCCAGCATTGGGGCATCGAAAAGACTGCCCGATATGTCACGCTTTAATCATTGCATCTAACTTTGCGAATTCAACCAGAAGTGGACACCATAGAAATAGACTCAAGCAGTGGCAAAGCGACTGGAGCGTTGTGGACGTTCTCGATGGTTGGCGTCACAAAGGTGTTGCAGCACAAACGTTCCAGAAGCCTGAGCGAGTCAAGTTCGGGCTTCATCGAGGTAATTTTCAACACATAGATGCACCAGATTCCACTACCTTGGCTTCTGTATTCGTTGAGTTGTCTAGACTGACCACAAGGGTGGACAAGGCGTTTGAACGGGCACAGAAGCTACGGAATACGTACCCCGTTGCCGCATTGGAATTATTGATTACTCAATTAATTTATTTTCATGATGAGCTAGATTACTCTCAACGTAAAGAAAGAACTGCGCTACTGTTCGAAGTACTTTATGAACATGATGTGTCATCCTCACTAACGGCAATGGCAGCGCTTTGCTTGTGCCTGATTGATGATGATCTTTACGAGGATATTTGGACATCTTGCATTCAACCTTTAATGGCTAGCGTTCCGATTGGCAATGTTGATGCAGCAATAGTTGCCGGAATTATTCTAAATCGCAGAGAAACATTTTCCGAAACTCAATATAGACCAAAAAATGATTGCAGCGACCTTGAGCTTAAGAACTTCTTTTTGTTGGTTCGATCTGTGGAGCTTAAGAATGCGATTTCTGTATTAGTTACGATTTTGGGTAGCCAGTCTAGTTGGCATAAGTCCCAATTCCGTGCAGATTTAATTAGCCTCCAAAACAGGGATAGTTTAAGTAATGAGGTCGAAACCAAAATAGTTTTAAGAAGGATTGGCGTTGAGTTAATGCGGATGAAGTTGGCATTCGAAAAACTACAGTTGTATGGTTCAACTTTGGCGGCCGATGCATTGCAAGGGATTGAGAGCATTTTGCTTTCGCTCAGTAAGTTTATTGCCAATCACGAGATGTTGAAAGTGGGGGCTGTAAATTTCGCGGCATTAATTAGCTATGCTAATGAGGCAAACAAGTTTGTATTTGTTGGTAAGAATAGTCCGCTAAATTTAATCCACTCGCTATATGTTACTCTGAGAAAGGATGACTATAAATCGGAATTCTTTGGAAACGTCCGCGCAGCCGTTGCTGACAAGCTTTCCGAAATTTTCGACAGTAACTCAGAAGCCAGAAGAAAGTTTTCGGGCAGATCTCTACATCAATGTGCAGATTTAAGCGTTTATGGAAGATCTGCTGATATGTATTTTGATGTGTATGTCAAAGAGGCAATTTGTGATGCACTTATAAATGTTGTTTATTCGGAGGGCGAGATATTTTGTCCTAGAAGTTGGTTGACCTCAGGTGATCAAGGTGCAAGAAAAGCGGATATGTGGTGGGATATAAAAATAGAGGAGAAGTTTTGTCTTTTTAAGACCGCCAACAGTTCGAGTCGGTCTGAGATATCACTGAAGTACACCCCGGCGCTTGCGCGGATAGAAGAACTGGGTGGGTCGTTTGAAATTTCGATAGAGATTGACGATGTAAAGAGTGTGCGGCAGAATCGTATAGTTGTATTTTCTTTGCGAATTCCTCTTCGAAGTCATTTTTATCCGAAGGAGCTTTTATTGTGAAGTTAGATATATTAATCGTTGATGATGAGACTTCTGCTCGTCGTGCCGGGTATAAAGCTTTTTTTGAAGAGGTCTGCAAGCGTTTGCAGGGAGTTGACATAACGCCACACTTTGTTGAAGTGCCCGAAATGCTCGCACCGATGCTTGGAGCTAGAACGTATGCCTTTGCACTGATTGACGCAGTGTTGACTGATAATTGGGGTGAGGATTTTTCTATTAATTGGGCTGTCAAGCAAATTACCTCATCGTCAATTTATTTTGCCATTGTAAGCAAGCAATGGGATGCCGCAAATACTATGCAAATAGATGAATGTCTCCAGCTACTTGAATGCAAAGCGTTTATGAAATGGGGAGAAGTGGAGAATCTCGATATATATCCGATTGCTCAACTCGGAAAGGCGTTGAGTGAGCGCCATGGGATTGACAATGGGTTTCCTTCTACTGACGATTCATCGATATTTATCGTTCAATTGTCTGATCCGCAATTTGGAGGCTTCAACAAGGATAATGTCAAGCTTGAAACGGCGAGGATTGCTGAAGCAATACTTGGTTGTACTATTTCTTCACCGCATTTTTTGGCAATATCAGGTGATATTACAGAGCATGGAACAGAGCAGCAATTCTCAGATGCAGAGGTTTGGGTACATGAATTGTGTAAACGTATAGGCTTTCCTGACAAATTTCCGAGTCGTAGGATATTCCTTACTCCCGGAAATCATGATGTGACCATGCAACTTGTTGCGGCAGGCAGAGTTAGTCTTAGTAAGGGCGTGGACGATACTCCGAAGTTCGGTTTGTCAGATAGTCTAATTCATTCTTCTCTACCTGATCTGGCACTTCATTACTATCGTCAGTTTGCATCTAAGCTGTCTAATCATTTAATGGTCGGAAAGGATTCGTGGACGGAAACTCAGTTTCGCCATTTGGGTTTGGTTTTTTATGGTGTATCAACTGTTCAACCTGATCCGTTTATGTGGCCAAAAAGACGCGTTGATCCTAAAATTGTTGCAGAGGTCTGGGATAATTTAAATTTAGAAACAGATCAGTGTGAGCCTTTATTGCGAATTGGTATTGGACATCATTGCCCGCTGTCAGCTTCGGGTGACAAATCCATTGAAAACGATGATGCTATGGGGATGTTGTTCAATAGTGCCAATGCAAGAACGGGACTTTTTCTTTATGGGCATGTTCATCAAGGCGAAGTTAAATACCAGTCGGATAGCTTTAGATTGGTAACGTCTCAAGCCTCTACTGCAACGAAACCAGCTGGAAGTAGACCCGAAGATTCATTGCGGGGCTTTACGATACTTGAAATTTGTCGTAAATCACGAAAAATAGATGGTCTCAAGGCGCATATATTTGAATGGAACAATAATAAAATCACCAAGAATGCGAGCAAGATGAAGGTGTTTAAACTTCACCACGATGGAATGTTCTTAGAGCCCCCGCCAACTTAGTCCATTTCTTCCTGTGCGTTTTTCTAGAAGCACAAATAGAAGATACGAATGTTTTAGCGCACTTAAGTTGACAGGTATAGGCTTTGGGCAACCCTAAAACCGATACCCCACCCCCAGCGCCAAACTGTTGCGCGTATAGAAATTGCGTCGCTGCTCGTTGGCCAGGTCGGCGCGCAGGCTCCAGGTGTCGTTCAGGCGGTAGACCGCGCCCAGCACCACCACTTTGAATGAGGCTGCGGATTGGGGGGGCAGGGCTTCTTTGCCGTTGAAGTAGGCGATGTAAGGAGACCAGCTGTCGCCGGCTTCCAAGTTCAGGCGCAGCTGGCTTACGCGGGTGGTGCTGCCGTCGATGTTGTCGCTGCTGCCCACACGTAGTTCCAGGTTGCCTGCGCCGGGCCAGATCAGGCGCACGCCGGGGGTGAGCGTTTTTACATTGCCTTTGCCCGAGACCACGCCGGGTGTGGCGGTGGTGGTGCCGGCGTAGCGGGCGTGGCGGTAGGTGAGCAGCGGTTGCAGGTACCGGTTGCCCAGGTACTCCAGACCCACTTGCACCTGGTTGTTGGGCCGAAAGTCTGCGCTGGGGGTCTGGCCGATTTCGCCAAACAGCAGCCAGTCGGGGGCGGGTTGCCAGTAGCTGCCCACGAAATAGGTGGTGTCGTTGCTGCCAAACTGGCGGGCCAGCTCGTAGCGGCCATACACGCTTAGTGTGGGGCTGACTTGGTAGCCCAGTTGCACAAAGCCGTTGTACTCGGTGCCGCGGCTGTTGCTGAAGTTGTCGCTGCCAAAGCCGGTGTCCAGCCGCCACTGACTGGGGCTGACGATGCGGGCGATTTTCTTTTGCAGCTCGGCCGGGTCGCCACCGTTGGCCAGCGCCAGTTGGTAAGCCTCACGCGCGGCGGGCACTTGCTGGCGGGCCAGCAGCACGTCGCCCTTCAGGGTCAGCGCCTCGGCCGAGCGGGGTTGGCGTGACAGCACGTCGTCCAGCGTTTGCAGGGCCGCAGCCGGTTGCTGCGACCAATACTGCACGCGGGCAATGCCGATGCGGGCATCTTCGCGGCCCGGCTCAATGGCCAGCAGACGCTGCCAGCTGGCAATCGATTCGTTGTAGCGGCCCAGCCAGCCTTGAATGACCGCCAGTTGCTCCAGCGCCTTGCCGTCACGCGGGTTTTGCGCCAGCACGCCTTCAAACTCCTTGGCTGCAGCCTCCAGTTTGTTGTCGGCCTTCAGCCGCATGCCTTGCTGGAAATCAGCAGCAGACGCATGGGTGGCAATAGCCAAGTACGCCAGGCAGGCCAGGGTGATCAGGCGCGGGAGCTTGTTGTTCATCGTGGGTCTTTCAAAGAGTGGTCGGTTTGCAAGTTGATTTTTACGGGCGCTTGTGACAGCGCAACGGTCTCGGGTCGCTGCGGCATCCAGTCGGTCTGCTTGGTCAGAAACACGCCCCAGCCTGATACCGCCCCGAGGTGCCGCAGCAGCTGAAAACTGAAAGGCTCGGCAAACGCGGCGGCCACGGCCAGCAGCCAGGTGGCGGGCGGCACGCGCTGCCCCAGCCAGCGGTGGTACAGATAGACAGACCAGATGTGAAACAACACATCAATGCCCAGCTTGATGGCGATCACCAGCAACACCAGAAAAAACACCGGCTGCTGCGTGACCAGGAAATACACCAGAAAAAAGAAGGCCGTGAGGCCAAACACCGGCTGTAGGGTGTCCACGGTCTTGATGGGCAGCATCAGCCGGCCCACGGTGCCGTAGTTGCGGTTGCCCACCATGTCGTGGTTGGCCAGTTGGGTTTCCAGAAAACCGGCAAACCAGCGCCTGCGCTGGCGCAAAAAGTTGGGCACGCTGGCCGGGGCATCCGTTTCGGCCCGGGCACCGCTGACCACCTCGACGCGCCAGCCCAAGGCATGGTCATGGCTGTGGCGGTGCATGCGGTGAATCAGCTCGTAGTCTTCCACCCGGCTGGTGCCGTGGTAGCCGCCCACGGCCAGCAGCGCGCTGCGCCGGTAGCCCGCAAACGCGCCCGAGACCAGCAGCAGCGCGTTCGACTGCATCCAGGCCACGCGCGACAAAAAGGCCCGCAGGTACTCAAAGGTTTGAAACCACTCAAACACCCGGCCCTGCCAGCCCGGTGCGCAGCGCGGGCGCAGCACACCGCAGCCGGCCACCAGCAGCGGGTCTTGCGCAAAGGCCTGGCGCAACGCGCCCAGTGCTTGCGGCTGCAGCCAGGTGTCGGCATCAATGGTGACGACCACATCGGCGCGCATGCGTTGCAGGCCGTCGTTCAGCGCGCGGGCCTTGCCGGTGTTGGCGCGGTGAAACACCTCAATTCGCTGGCCCCGCGAATGCAGCGTGCCGTCAGCATCGGTCTGCTCGACCAAGCCAAACTCGCGCTGCAGCACCGCGCGGGTGTTGTCAGTGGAGCCATCGTCAACGATGAAAATTTCATCGGGCACATCGGTTTGCGACAGCAAGGTGCGCAGGCAGGTGGGCAGCATCAGCTCTTCATTGCGGGCCGAGATCAGCACGCCCAGCGTGGGCCGGATGGGCGTTTCGTTTGTGTGCGGCGAAGCGGCCCGCAGGCCTCGCGTGCGCCAGGCCACAAAGGCCAGCAACCAGGTGTCATAAGTCACATACAACAAACCTGCGAGCCAGGCCAGCAGGTCGTTAAACACCCAGCCACCCACCAACGACAGCAGCCAGCAGCACAGCACCAGCGCAAACAGGCTGTAGCCCCACAAAGCATTGCGAATCATGCGGTGCTGCCCGCTGTTGTCATCAAACGGTCAATAAAAAACATGCGGTGAGAGAAAAAAAGTGCGGGTCGGAATATGCCGGGTGCCATCGGTTGAGAGACGCTGCGCAGGCCCAAAAAATTCCCGATCACCCTATAGTGGAGCTTCAACCCTTGATTCAATCGTGTCCTCATGACAAATCCCCACATGACCCCTGACGAGCTGACCCGCCAATACAACAACCGGGCCCTGGTGCCCGAGCATGCCGAGCACTTTGCCCGTTGGGCCAGCCACTCGGCACACGCGCGCATCAGCCACCTGTGCACACTGGATGTGCCCTACGGCCCCAGTGCCATGGAAACGCTGGATATTTTTCCGACGCATAAGCCGGGCGCACCGGTGCTGGTATTCGTTCACGGGGGCTACTGGCGCTCGCTGGACAAGTCTGATCACTCGTTTTTGGCCCCTGCATTCACACAGCAGGGTGCGTGCGTCGTGCTGCCCAACTATGCGCTATGCCCAGCCGTGACCATTCCGCAGATCGCCCTGCAAGTGGTGCACGCGATTGCCTGGGTATGGCGCCACATTGCCCGCTACGGTGGTGACCCATCGCGCATCACTCTGGTGGGGCACTCGGCTGGTGGACATCTGGTGACCATGGCATTGACCTGTCACTGGCCCAGCCTGGGCCAGGACCTGCCAGCGAATCTGGCTGTGCGTGCACTGTCCATCTCCGGGCTGTATGAGCTGATGCCACTGATGCGCACGCCGTTTTTGCAGGAGTCGTTACGCCTCACGCCTGACGACGCACGACAAGCCAGCCCGGCGCTGCTGCCTGCGCCCGAAGGTCGCACGCTCTACACCGTGGCTGGTGCCGACGAAAGCGCCGAGTTTTTACGACATAACCGCTTGATTGCCGATGCCTGGGGCCCGGATGTGGTGCCGGTTTGTGAAAGCTTGGCAGGCCTGAACCACTTCAGCGTGCTCGAAGCACTGGCACAACCGGGGCATAGGCTGCAGACTTTGGCCAGTCAATTGCTGCAAAAATAATAGCTGCTTGAGCAATATTTACGTGGGCGAGGGCCGGATTTGGCACAAACAAAAACGGCCCTCACTCGCCCGCTGGACTTACGACCCGTTGACCAGTAGCACCGTGGCTTCCAGTTGGCGAACGCCCGCACCGGTGGTGCTTCTCAGAACGTGGCCTTTCAAGCGGCCGGATGCCACCGTCCAGGAAAACGACGTCACCGGGGCGGCGGTGCCGATGGTGGTTTCGGTTTTGATCTTGCAGGCGGCAAATGTGCCGGCAGGAACAGAAATGGTTTCAATACCCTCGTATGTTGTGACCACGGTTTGGTTGACCGGTGCCTGGGCTGCACCGTTGACATCGGTGGTGGTGGCGTAGCGGTTGGTGTAGGGCGTGTTCAGGGCGGGGCTGGTCGGCACCGCGCTGGCGGGGTTCAACACGATGGTGGAGGCAACCGTAAAGCCGGCAGCAGTCGATGTGTTCACAACGCCGTAGGTGCTGAAGTTTGCGCCGTTGACTTTGCCGTAGCTTTTGGTGTTGGCCTGCACGCTGACGCCGCTGACGACGGTGGTGGTGTCCTGGTTGATCTCGGTCAGGCCTGACTCGGCCCGGAAGGTGGCACCGGTTCGGATGCTGAACTTGTTTTGCTGGCGCTGCGCAATGGTTTGGCCGCTTGCGTCGTAAATGTTGTTGTCCATTTGGGCCGTGTTGCCGGCAACGGTGAAGATATTGCCGTCCAGGTTGCAATCGCCACTGGCCGAGGGTGTGGGCGCGGTGACGGGCGCAGCAGGCGGCGCGGCAACAGTTGGCGCGCTGGCGGCGGGTGCAGCAGGGGTGGCTGGTGCAGGCACGCTGGCAACGGGCGGGGATGCAGGTGTCGCTGGCGTGGTCACCGGTGCTGGTGCCGGTGTGGCAGGCGCTGTGCCGGTGGGCGCTGGCGTGGCCGTGGGTGCTGGGGCAGGGGTTGCGGCGGGGGTGTCGTCGCCTCCGCAGGCTGTCAGTTGGCTGGCTGCGGCCACACAGGCAAACAGGGCTACAACCGAAGTCAAACGGTCAAACTTGAGCATGAATTGTCCTCCAGAGGGTTTTGAATGCGATGCTGGCAAGTAGCATCTGTGCTGCTTTGTATAAAGCAACAAGATGATACACGGCGACCCAATCAGACGTTCCTTAGCTAATTGGGGAGCGTTACATCAACAAATGCTCCCCCGCATTGTCCCCACCCAATATCACGTAATTCACTTTTCGAACATCCATCAGCTTGGTGCCGCCCGAATAGCTGATGGAGCTTTGAATATCTTCCTGCATTTCTTTCAAAGTGCCAGCGAGCGGGCCTTTGATAGGCTCCAGAATGCGTTTGCCTTCCACGTGTTTGTATTCGCCCTTATTAAAGTCAGAGGCGCTGCCGTAATATTCCTTGAATAACTTGCCATCCACTTCCACGGTGGCACCCGGAGAATCTTCGTGGCCGGCCAGCATGGAGCCAATCATTACCATGGTGGCACCAAAGCGCACGCTTTTGGCAATATCGCCATGCTCGCGAATACCGCCGTCGGCAATGATGGGTTTGGTGGCCACGCGGGCACACCATTTCAGAGCGCTCAATTGCCAGCCGCCGGTGCCAAAACCGGTCTTCATGCGGGTGATGCAAACCTTGCCGGGGCCAATGCCTACCTTGGTGGCATCGGCGCCCCAGTTTTCCAGGTCAATAATGGCCTCAGGCGTGCCCACGTTGCCGGCAATCACAAAACTGGCGGGCAGCTTGGCTTTGATGTGCTCGATCATCGCTTTCACACTGTCGGCGTGGCCGTGGGCAATGTCGATGGTGATGTACTCAGGTACCAGGCCCGCAGCCGCCAGCTGGTTCACCGTGTCGTAGTCGGCCTGCTTGACGCCCAGGGAAATCGAGGCGTAGCAGGCCTTGGCGTGCATGTCGCGCACGAGTTGCACGTTGTCCAGGTCAAAGCGGTGCATCACATAAAAGTAGCCGTTTTGCGCCAGCCACACGCACAGCGCTTCATTCACCACGGTTTTCATGTTGGCCGGCACCACGGGAATGCGAAAACTGCGCCCGCCCAGGGTCACGGCGGTGTCGCACTCGCTGCGGCTTTGCACGCGGCACTTGCGGGGCAGCAGCAGCACGTTGTCGTAGTCAAAAATTTCCATGGTGTCTTTCGGAGAACGGGGTTTAGCGACGCACGGCGCGGCGGATGCGGTTGTTGGGTTTGCGTCGCGGCTTGATGGGCGCTTTGGCGGTGAGTTTGACGTCTGTTTTCCCGGCCCGCTGGGGCTGTGGGTTTTGCCCCCTCTCCCCTTGCGGGGAGAGGGTGGGGGTGACGGTGGTTGTGTGGCTGGGCAGTGGGTCGTGCGCAACGGCCCTCACCCCTGCCCTCTCCCCGAGGGGAGAGGGAGCAACAGCCGTCACGCCAAACCACGGTCGGCGCGCCAGCCAGCCAGTCCACAGCACGGCCACGGCCGCGCCCGCCAGCACATCCGACACATAGTGCGCGCCCACCACCGGGCGGCTCAGGGCCACCGGCAGGGCGGCTGCGTAAAACCACCACTTGCCGCGTGGAAACAGCCAGGCCAGGGCCGCCGCCAGCGAGACGATGGCGGCGGCATGGCCCGAGGGAAATGAGTTGAGTGTGGAGTTGATCCAGGTGTCAGAAAACCTCAGCCAGGCAAAAAAATGCTGATCAAAGCCAATCAGCTCGCTGGGCCGGGTGCGACCAAACAGTGGCTTGAGCAGGTTCACGATCAAGCCTGCGCCAGCCATCGCGGCCAGTATAAAAATGATAGCGCGTTGAGCACGTTTTAACTGGGCGGGTGGCACTTTTGACTCATATTTGGGGTGCGTCACCAGCCAGCGCCGCCAGCCCCACACACCGGCCAGACCTGCCAGCAGCGGCACCAGCGCCCAGCCGGGTTTGCCAAACCAGGTGATGTATTGAAAGCTGTTGACGATGGAGGCTTTCAAGTCGGCCATGGCGTGCGCCACCGGCTGATCGACCCAGACCACCAGGGCTACCAGCGTCAAAACCAGCGCCAAAACTTGGGGCAAAGCCAAGCCGCCGCTGCGTGCCAGCGGGTGGGGTGCCAACTTCATTGGCGCACGGCCTCCAGCCGGTACAGCGTGAGCTGGGCTTTCTCGTTGGTCGAGTAGTTGTAGCCCCCGGCGCTGTCCAGAGTGACCATCACGCGGCCGTTGAGCTGCGCCGTCACGCTGGCCCAGGCGTGCGCGTCCACCAGCAGCAGGTGGCAGGTCTCTGCGCTTAGCTGCGGTATGCGGCCCGCCCCCAGCCGCGTGTCGGTGCCCAGGGTGAAGACCAGGCTGGGCTCTTCAAAACCCGCGCTCAGCACCGGCCCCGGGCATTGGGCGCGGTAGGGTGCAATCAGCTGGGCTGCCGTGCGGCTGAGCCAGGGCTGCGTCAGATCGGGAAGCGTGAACTGCCAGAACGCCGCCTGAAACGCCACCAGCACCCCACCCGCCCACAGCACCGCGGTGTGCGGCTGCGCAGGTTTGAGCAGCAGCGCCACACACAGCAGCACCACCAGCACAGCGACAGCCCCCAACACCCACGGCGACCACTCGCCGCCCACCGCCTGCGGTGCCACCGCCACACCGGCACCCACCACCGCCGCCAGCACCACCCACAGCACGGCCGTGCCCCGGCGCAGCCAGGTGGGCAGTTGCGCCCAGTCGCGCAAGGCCAGCGCCACCAGTGCCACCAGCGGCGGAAACAGCGGCAGCACATAGTGCGGCAGCTTGGTGGGCGCCAGCTCAAACATCAGCCAGGCCGGCACGGCCCAGGCCAGGCACAGCTGCACGGCTGGGTTTTGGCGTTGCCTGAATGCGGTGAAGGCGGCCGGAATCAGCAGCGCCGTCCAGGGCCAGAAGGTCAAGACCAGCGAAATCACATAAGAGCCCGGCGGCGCGCCATGCGACTCCTGCACGCTCACTGCTTTGGACAAAATGTCTTTCTGCAGCGACTCCACCCAAAAGCTGCCGTCAGACTTCAGCGTGATCGCCACAAACCAGGGCAGCAGCAGCGCCAGAAACAGCGGCACGCCCCACAGCGGTCGCAGGTGCAACAGCCAGCGCCACGACCGGCTGACGACGCACAGCGCCAGTACCGTGAGCCCCACGATGGCCAGAATCACCGGCCCCTTGATCAATGCACCCCCCGCAACTGCTATCCAAAAGATAGCTGCTTGAGCAGTATTTACCTGGGCTGATGGGCTAAAACCCTTTAAATACGCCTTCCCCAGCATCCACTGGGCCGCCAGCACGCAGACCAGCAGCGCGGTGTCGGTGGTGGCCACGCGGGCTCCCACGCCCAGCAAAAAGCAGCCGGCCAGCAACACGCCCGCCGGCAAAAAAGCCGACGCGCCGAACAGCCCTGCGGCCATGCCAGCTGTCATCAGCACGGCAGCGATGGCCGCCAGCAGCGAGGGCAGGCGGTAGGCCCAGATCGCGTCTGACACACCGGTCAGCTGCACGCTGGCTGCCTGCAGCCAGTAAATACCCACCGGTTTTTTGTGCCGCGCTTCCTCTTGAAACCGGATGTCGATGTAGTCGCCGGTCTGCACCATTTGTTTGGTGGCCTGGGCGTAGCGTGCTTCGTCGCGGTCCACCACGGGCAAGCTTGCAAACCCCGGCAGCCACAGCAGGCAGCACAGCACCGCAAGCCCCAGGGCCTGTTTAAAAAGTACAGATGAAAACAAGGAAGGTCTGCCAGCAAAAGACAAGCTGGGCAGTTTAATCTGGTCGCCCCTTGGGCAGGCGTGCCTTTGTCAAGCCGCCTTGAATGTCTCGGCGATCAGCTGATGCAGCTCATACAAGTGCAGGTGCCCTGCTGGCCCGGCCGATCGGGCCAGCGCTTCGTAGCCAGGCAGCATGGCTTTGAGCTGCGCGGGGTTGCGCAGGCTCTCCAGCTCGGCCAGTACCGGAAATGCCGCGTAGGGCAGGTGCGTCAGCATGAAGGTGGCCATCACGTCAGCTACTTGCTGGGTCAGGCGCAAGAGCAGCGTTTCCAGCGATGGCGTTTGCGGCTCCAACTCCGAGGTGGACGTGGGCAGCCAAGACGCCGACGTCGCGCTGGCCTGGGCCAGCAGCGCCAGATCGTTGCTGGAGCCCAACGAAGACCCCAAGTAATTCTGCTTATTGGCCACCCATCGCAGCGGCACCGCAGCTGATGCGCCCGGTTGGTATGCTGGGGCTGATATGGCGGGGTCAACGGCGGTGCTACGGTCTTCAATCAACCCATGGCGTTCCAACTCAAGCAGCAAATCAGGCACATGGCCCAGCGAGCCAAACCGACTTTGGTGCGTGCTGGACGGGGTTTTGCCATCCACCGCCTGCAGCACCAGCCGCAAGGGTTCGGGCATGTTGGATGCCGGGTTGAACGCCGCCACGCGCCCCTGCACGGTGCGAACGTAGATGACTGCAATGGATTGCATGTGAAGACTCCCTGTGACAAATTTCGGCAAGTTGTCGGCTGTCGCGTTCGGTGCGAAGCCGCGAACTCCAAAGTCGTGCCAGCTTAGCGTAACCAAATAAATCAGTGTCAACGGTTTGACGTCGTTGGCTAGCGATATTGGCCGTATGCGCTAAGTAGTTTTACTGGGTATTGGCCGCTCATCCCTGGGTTGTTTGGGCAATATGATTGCTCAGGAAACCGGTCAGCAATATATATTTTTACAAAAGCACGTTGGGTATCTGCCTCTTGCTAAGGCACCTATTTGAAGCTGAGCAGTGGGTTAGTTTTGGGTAAGTAAATATGCTTAGTCAGACTAGCTAAACCACTGGCGTTGGCTTGCGCGTTGTCAGTTAATCTGAGGTTTGACACACCCGTCACCATACCGTCACCAAACGAGGTCTCCGGCAGACAAATCCAAATCCCCTTGCAATGAAGTCCATTTACATCGTTGACAGCCACGACATTGTGCGTTTTGGGTTGGAAGTCTTATTCAAAAGCATTTCAGAATTCGAAGTCGTTGGTTCTGCGCCTAATTTAAAAACTGCACTGAATGCAATTGAAGCCCTGCGCCCGGATTTACTCATCACCGAAATGTCGCTCAAAGACTCCTGGGGGCTGGAGACCGTGCGCGCGATGGTGAACGCGCAGGCTGACCGGGCAGTGCTGGTCTTGTCGATGCACGACGAATCCATTTACGCGGAGCACGTGCTGCGCTTGGGCGCTTTAGGCTACCTGATGACCGAGCAGGCCTATGAATTTGTGGCACAGGCCGCGCGTGCCGTGCTCAATGGGCAGCGCTGGGTCAGCCCGACCGTCAGTGCGCAACTGCTGAACCGCTTGATGGCCAGCCGCGCCCGCCGTGCTGCGCCGCTTGAATTGCCGTCGCAAACCACCGGGGCTGGCGGTATGTCGCTGCGAGAGGTGGAGGTGCTGGAGAAAATCGCACAGGGCAAAACCACCAAGGAAATTGCCTAAGCCCTGAACTTGAGCCCACGCACGGTCGATGTGCACCGCGCCAGCATCAAGAAAAAGCTGGGCCTGCGCAGCGGTGCCGAGGTGGTGGCCTTTGCCGCCTTGCGCAAAAAACCAGGTGGTGACTAATTAACCAGCCTCCCGTTTGTGCTCTATTTTGGTTACCGAACTTGCGTCTGCGCCCGGCATGTAAGCGCCATGCTGCCTACCATGGGTGCTTCACCAACGACTCATCAAAGGACGCATCCATGGCCCTGCAAAGCCCTTTTTTCAACAAACGCGAGTCGCTTCCAACCGGTCTGCAAACCGTGGGCCTGACACCCACCGCCGTAGCCCCGTCGCCGGTCACTACCCCTGGCGTGCGCACCGAAACGGCTGGCCGTGAGGCTGATGGCAAGGCTGGCGAGAGCAAGCTCAATGAAAGCCGCCTCACCGTGGGCCCCAATATCAAACTCAAAGGCGTGGAAATCACCGATTGCGACACCCTGGTGGTGGAAGGCTCAGTCGAAGCCACCATGGACTCGCGCGTGATTCAAATCTCCGAGCGCGGCGCATTCAAAGGCTCGTGCGAAATTGATATTGCAGAAATTCGCGGTGCTTTTGACGGCAAGCTCACCGTGCGCCAGAAGCTGGTGATCTACGCCACCGGTAAAGTAACCGGCCAGATTCGCTACGGCAAAGTCGTGATTGAGGAGGGTGGGCAGCTCTCGGGAGATATTCAGTTTGGAAGCAATGTGCCCAAGCAGGGGGTGTTGCAGGCGGTGTGAGCCTGTGCCTCAAAGGCCTGTCATTCCGGTTCACGCGCGCCCAGGCGGGAATGACAGTCCATGTTGAGGCTTTTTTTTGCAATACGCCCGCAATGGGATCAATCGCAGTGATGTGGGTCGACTGATTGTGTCTCTTGTCTATGCGGCCACTATCAATTCAGTAGCTGCTTGAGCAGTAAACATATGGGCTGACAGTGGTTTTGGCCACTTTTTTGGCGATTACGGCTTCACCGGGAGCTGGCCGGCTTTGTTGGGACGGTTGGGGTCGGCACCGGCGGCGATGAGGATGTCCCAGAGCTTTTGTTTTTCAGACTTTGATAAGTCTCGCCCTGGAAATCCAAGGGAAGGGGGTCGGATGTAGGCCTTGTCTATTTGATGCAAAACCGTATTGCCCAAGTAGTCGGCTATTCCAGCATTTGCACCGTACCGCAACAGCATGGCCACTCCTCGTCCACCATTATTTCGGACGTCAAGTGAAGAAAGTTCTGACCCAGATTGTTGGTGGTGTCTGGGTTGGCACCGTTTTCAACAAGCCACTCAAAAACGCCATTCATGCGATCGAACCCGCAGGTCAATAATTCGTACTGCTTTTCGCCCCAAAATTTGCCTGCGAATTTTTCAACTGGATATAGCAACGCGCTGGCAGATTGAACATCTTGTAAAGTTATATTTGAGTAACCTCCTGGGTTGCAGATCAAACGCTTCAATGCGTCAAACCGCAGTGGATGATCTGCAGCTATCTGCTCAAACTCAAGGTTCATCAAACGCTTGGTGTACGCTGTTCCGTAAACAGCTGCTTCCAATGCCGCATTTGGTAAATTGTCCGAATATCGTTGTTGGCGACTGAGGATAGCCATGGCGATCTGGCGCTCCGAGTGGGCCTGGCGAGCTAGTGAATCGTCTTGTCTCCAAATGGCCTCGATCAACAAGTTGTTTGCAAACTTCAGGCGAAGCTCCGGGTCATCCAGCGCCTGAATAAATTCCACAATCGGCATGGCTGCGCGCTGCGGCGCTATCAGTTTCGGCGGTATGGCGCTTCGATCTGAATTTCCGATCAACATGCGCCAAGTTAATTCGTTTTGTGGAATTTGACGGGATATCGTGCCGACCGCTTCTATTTCAACCCTACGGTTTTCATTCAATGACCGTGATATTGACTGAGTGGCTCCTTTGCCTTCAACGGAAATTTGATTTGATTCAACACCCATCTCCACCAGCAAGCGTTTTATCTCTACTGCCCGGTCGCGAGACAACTTGGTTGGATTTCGTTCTGTCGCATCAGCGTGGCCGACAGCAATAAATACTTCCAGACGTATCAAAGCTACTCGCTGCACAATATCGTGCAGCTTTCGAATGCTGGGCTCGTGCGTGAGCGCCGCCGAGTTTTCGGAAAAATACGCGTCGGCGGCGTAGGTCGATTTCGTACTCCAGGCGTGCGCATGAAAGCTGATCACAGCACAGCCGAATATGAGCAGCAAACGCAATCGCACAAGCAGATAGAGCACGGTAGTTTTCCCTGGTTAATCGGTTGCTATCAGATCGGCTAACCCCCGTAATGCCCACACCACCGTCGCCCCCCGCACCGCCACTCTGTCTCCTGCAAACCACTGCGTCTCCACCCGACATTCCATCCCGTCACCCACTCGCCAGGCCCAGCCCAAGCACACCGTGCCCACCGGTTTGGCCGCGCTGCCGCCCCCCGGCCCGGCAATGCCCGTCACGGCCACGCTCACGTGGGCATGTGAGTGGGCCAGCACCCCCAGGGCCATGGCGCGGGCGACAGGTTCGCTCACCGCGCCGTGGGCTTCAATGAGTGCGGCGTCAACCCCCAGCAGCTCAGTTTTGGCGGCGTTGGAGTAGGTGACGAAGCCGCGTTCAAACCAGTTGCTGGAGCCTGCCACTTCGGTGCAAGCCGCCGCGATCAGGCCGCCGGTGCAGCTTTCGGCGGTGGCCAGCAGCCAATTGTTTTCTTGCAGCGCCTGTGCTAACTGTGAAATAAGTGCCAAATGCTGCTCCCGCCCAGGTGAATAGGGCTCAAGCAGCTCTCTATTTGATAGCGTATTCATGCAATAAACCGCCACATTGCAATCACCAGCAAGGTGCAAAACGCGGCCACAAAGTCGTCAAACAAAATGCCAAAGCCGCCTTTCCAGCCAAAGCCGTGAAACAGGCTGTCGGCCCAGCCCACCGGGCCAGGTTTGGCGGCGTCAAAGAAACGGAACAGGGCGAAGGCCACGGCCTGGGCCCAGAAACCTGAACCTGTCGTCCAAACGTCGCCGTTTGAGGGCATCACCAGCCACAACACCAGCCAGAACGCCACCACCTCGTCCCAGACGATATTGCTCGGATCAGTGGTTTGCAGGTTGCGGGCACATACGGTGCAGGCCCACCAACCCACGGCGGTGGACATGGCGATGACTGTGCCAATTTGCCAGGTGTTCAGGTATTTCTGCATCACCAGATAGGCCACCCAGGCCCACAGCGTGCCCGCGGTGCCGGGTGCCACGGGCGACAGGCCCGAGCCAAAGCCCAGCGCGATGGCGTG
Source organism: Comamonadaceae bacterium (assembly GCA_013297875.1). Classification (GTDB taxonomy): domain Bacteria; phylum Pseudomonadota; class Gammaproteobacteria; order Burkholderiales; family Burkholderiaceae_C; genus JAAFIW01. Next base: position 54,679 of record JAAFIW010000010.1, read on the forward strand.
CGCGGGGTGCGAGAGCATGAAGCGGGCGGTGGCGCGGCTTGGGGCGAGGGCGGTTGATTCATTCATGAGGTCTGTCCTTGTTCAAACCATTCTTGCCAATAGTCCAGACAAGCCTTGATCTTGGGCAGCCGGTGGCGGCGGGTGGCGGTCACGGCATAAATGGCCAGCGGCTCGGTGCGCACGCAGTCGGGCAGCACTGGTACCAGCAGCTTCTGGCGCACCAGCGGCTGGGCGGCGATGCTGCTGAGCAGGGCAATGCCCAGGCCTTGCAGGGCCATGCTGGCCACCACGTTGGTGTCGTTGGACAGCCAGTGGCCTTGCGCCACAAACACCTGCTTTTTACCTTTGACCAGGGTAGGCCAGTGGTTCATCAAGGGTACGGCGCTGTTGCCGATCAGTTGGTGCTGGTGCAGATCATCCGGCTGGCTGGGCGTGCCAGCGGCGGCCAGGTAGCGGGGCGCGGCGTACAGGCTGCGCCACATGCTGCCAATCTGGCGGGCCACCACGGTGTCGGGCAATGCGGTAGCGGTGCGAATGGCGATGTCGATGCCGTCGCGCGCCATGTCGGCCAGTACATCGCTCACGTGCAGGTCGATGCGCACGCGCGGGTGGCGCTGGTTCAGCCCGGTCAGGCTGGGCAGCAGCAGTTGCTGTGCCATCACGGTGCTGGCAGCCACCCGTACCAGGCCGCTGGCCTCGTGGCTGGTGCCGGCAAACTCGCCTTCCAGCTCATCCAGCGTGCTGGCTGCACGCTCGCAATAGCCCAAAAAAGCCTCGCCCTCGGCGGTGAGCGACAGGCCGTGGGTGGAGCGGTGAATCAGGCGGGCACCACAGGTTTTTTCGATGTGGCTCAAGCGGCGCGAAATCTGGCTCACCGGCACATCGCGCTCGCGCGCCACCTGCGACAGCGTGCCCAGCTGCGCCACCCGGGCAAACAGGTGCATGTCGTCAAAGCTCAGGTTTTTCATCCCAGAATTTCCATTAGGGTTTGGATAGCCAACGGATGCAGTTGCGAGTCAGTTTTGACCCGACTGAGGAGGCCCATGGCGCGCGCCATGGGTGACGAAGAGGGTCGAAAATGGCCACAAATGCGCCGTTGGAATCCAAACAGCACCGAAGGTGCGCCTAATGGAAAATCTGGGTTCATAGGCCAGATCGTAGTCGCCAAGCGCTGGTTTTGCAAAAACTGCAACACCCATTTGCGCGCTGCGCTGTTTCCGATTCAACAGCGCCTGCTTAAAGTCCATTCACCCGATCAACCTGACCGGGCCCAGCCTGAAAGGACATCCACCATGACCCGCCACGATCTGCCCACTACGGCCCTGACGTCTGCCGACTACGCCGCGCTCAAGCAAGCTGCCCAAGCCCGCGCGGTGCTGCTGCGCAGGCAGGCCATCAACCACGCTATCGACCAGGTTGTGAACGCGGTGGGTGGTTCCCTCGGCCGCCTGCGTCGCAAAAACGCTTCATCGACCTCGCGCATGCTGGGGGCTTGAACACCATGCCCACCCTACACCTGCAAGTGGCCCCCCTGCAAAGCCCCCAGCGCTACCAGGCCCTGGCCCAGGCGCTGACCCGCATCACGGCCGATACCCTGGGCAAGCGCCCGGAGGTCACTGCCGTGCTGATTGACGACCTGCCCGCCGCCCGCTGGTTTGTGGGTGGTCAGGTGGTCGAAAAACCCACGGCACTGCTCACGATACGCATCACCCAGGGCACCAACACGGCTGATGAGAAAGCCGCCTTTGTGGCCACCGCCTTTGCCGAGCTGCACCGCCAGCTGGCCCCCGGCAGCACGCTGGAAGTGGCCAGCTACGTACAGGTGCATGAACTGGCCGCGACCGATTGGGGCTACGGCGGGAAAACCCAGCTGGCCCGGCGACAGGCCCGGCAGGTGGAAGTGGCCACGCATTGAGCACGCTGTAGCCCGATCAACTGCAGGCTGCCAGCACTGCCGCAACCCTGGCCTGCAATTGCGGTACCACCTCGGCGGCAAACCACGGGTTGGCTTTGAGCCAGATGTTGTTGCGCGGGCTGGGGTGGGGCAGGGGCAGCACGGCAGGCCAGTGGTCTTGCCAGGCCTTTACGGTGTCGGTCAGGCTGCTCGTGGCATTTGGCAAGTGCCAGGCCAGCGCGTACTGGCCAATCACCAGGGTCAGTTCGATGTTGGGCATGGTCTGCAGCAGTTGCGCCCGCCACTGCGGCGCGCATTCACCCCTGGGCGGCAGATCGCCTGACTTGCCGGTGCCGGGGTAGCAAAAACCCATGGGCAAGATGGCCACGCGCGTCGGGTCGTAAAACACATTGGCATCAATCCCCATCCACTGGCGCAAGCGCTGGCCACTGGCGTCGTCAAACGGCACACCGCTGTCATGCACCTTGCGCCCTGGGGCTTGCCCGGCGATCAGAATGCGGGCCGTTTCCGCCACTTGCAGCACGGGCCGGGGCCCCAGCGCCAGATACGGTGCGCACAGGGTGCAGGCACGCACTTGCTGCAACAACTGGGGAAGTGGGGTCATGGTGGAGATATCTTTTCGACGTAGGCGATCAGGTCGGCCCGATCAGCCGCTTCGGTGACCGAGTAGCCCATTTTCTGCCGAGCAGATCCCAGGTCACAAGAAAAAACGGGCTGCAGCAAACTGCTGCAACCCGTTGATGTGATTGGCGGAGTGGACGGGACTCGAACCCGCGACCCCCGGCGTGACAGGCCGGTATTCTAACCAACTGAACTACCACTCCTGGTAGCGTGTTGCTCCTAATCTCAGAGCAACACTGCCAGACTAGCTGGCGACCCTACGGGGATTCGAACCCCGGTACTCACCGTGAAAGGGTGATGTCCTAGGCCTCTAGACGATAGGGTCAAAACCTAGATTTTTACTTCTCAGAACGCCTGGTGGAGGTAAGCGGAGTCGAACCGCTGACCTCTTGCATGCCATGCAAGCGCTCTACCAACTGAGCTATACCCCCGGCAATCTGCGAAGCCTCAAATTATAAACCGAAAAATGGCGCTTTCTGTTCATGCAGCTTGCAAGCGCTGCAAAACGGTCTCGCGGTGCAGCAGGGCCAGTGTGGCGTCCAGCGATGGTGTCTGTGCCGTGCCCATCACCAGCACGCGCACCGGCATGGCCAGTTGGGGCATCTTCAGGCCGGTGGTAGCCAGCACCTCTTTCAGTGCGGCGGCAACACCTGCTTTGCTCCATTCGCAGTTGGCCAGCCTTTCACCGAGCAGTACGAGTGCTGGTTGAACGCTGGGGGTCACATGCTGGGTGCGTTCATCGGGCGACGCTTGCACATCGGCATAAAACTTCGCGGCCCAATCAGCCAGCGCCACCGTGGTGTCGCAGCGGTCTTTCAGCAGGCCGCAGATTGCAGGCAGGCGCTCGTCTGTGGCGATGCCGCGGGTGGCCAGGTGCTGAGCGACCAGGGGTGCCAGCGCGTCGTCAGCCATGGCTTTCAGGTGTTGGGCATTGACCCAGCGCAGCTTGGCTTCGTCAAACTGCGCGGCGCTTTTGCCCAGGTGATCCAGGTTGAACCATTGCACAAACTGCTCGCGGGAAAAGATTTCGTCGTCGCCATGACTCCAGCCCAGGCGGGCCAGGTAGTTGACCATCGCATCGGGTAGAAAGCCTTCGTCGCGGTACTGCGTGACGGGTTTAGCGCCGTTGCGCTTGCTCATTTTCTCGCCCGCTTCGTTGAGCACGGTAGGCAGGTGCGCATACACCGGTGGCTTGTTACCTAGCGCCTTGAAAATATTGATCTGGCGCGGTGTGTTGTTCACATGGTCGTCACCGCGAATCACGTGGGTGATGGCCATGTCAATGTCGTCAACCACCACGCAAAAATTGTAGGTGGGTGTGCCCACGGTTTCACCCGGTTTGGCCGGGCGGGCAATCACCAGATCGTCCAGCTCGTCGTTGCTGATCTCAATCAGGCCTTTGACCTTGTCGTCCCAGGCCACCACGCCGCCCACCGGGTTTTTGAAGCGCAGCACGGGCTGCACGCCCTGGGGCACCGGCGGCAGGGTTTTGCCTGGCTCGGGCCGCCAGGTGCCGTCGTAGCGCGGCTTTTGTTTGGCGGCCATTTGCTGCTCGCGCAGGGCATCGAGTTCAGCCACGCTCATGTAGCAGGGGTAAACGTGACCGGCCGCTTGCAGCTGCGCCAGCACCTCTTTGTAGCGGGCGATGCGCTGCATTTGGTAGAAAGGGCCTTCGTCGTGGTTCAGGCCCAGCCAGGCCATGCCGTCCAGGATCACATCCACCGCCGCCTGGGTGGAGCGGTCTTCATCGGTGTCTTCAATGCGCAAAACAAAGTCGCCACCGGTGGCGCGGGCAAATGCCCAGGGGTACAGGGCCGAGCGGATATTGCCCAGGTGGATGAAGCCGGTAGGGGAGGGGGCGAAACGGGTGCGGGTTTTCATGACGAGATTTTAACGGTACACTGAAAACGTCTTACCACGTAAGAGGAACATCATGCAAACCGTGACCGTATCAGACAAAGGCCAGGTGGTGATTCCGGCTGCCATCCGGCGCAGCCTGGGCATTCGCCCCGGTGTGAAATTGGGTTTTGAGGTGGATGGCGCGGTGATGCGGGTCAGCGTGCAGCAGGCGGTCACGGCCAGCGAGGTGGCCAGTGGTTACGGTATGTTGAAAGCCAAGCGCACGAGCAAAGAACGCGATTTGATGGCGTTTGATGTTGCCGCCGCCATGCGCCAGGCCGCCAAAAAATGATTGCGCTGGACACCAACGTCATCGCCCGTTTCTACGTCGATGACCCCGACGATCTGGAGGCGGTCAAGCAACGACCGGTAGCGCGCCAAGTTTTTGAGAGCGCCAACGCCCTGTTTGTGCCGCAATCGGTTGTGCTGGAGCTTGAATGGGTGTTGCGCGCGTTTTACGGTTTCTCTGCCAGTCAGTTTGCCAGCGTGGTCAGGCACCTGACGGGCTTGAAGCACGTGACGGTGGAATCCAGAACAAGCGTGATTGCAGCGCTGGACGACCATGTGAAAGGCCTGGATTTCGCCGATGCCTTGCACCTGCGCGCCAGCCAGAGCTGCGAGGCCGTCGTGAGCTTTGATCGCAAGTTCTCGCAACGGGCAGGGCGCTTGAAGCTTCAGCCCCTGGTTCGATCTTTGTAACGATCAGCGCAGGCTGTCCAGGCCGCGCAGCAAGTCGGCCTTGATATCGTCAACATGTTCCAGCCCCACGGCCACGCGGATCAGGCCCTGGCCGATGCCCGCCGCCTGACGCTGGTCTTCCGTCAAGCGGCCGTGCGAGGTGGTGGCCGGGTGGGTGATGATGGTTTTGGTGTCGCCCAGGTTGGTGGCGATGCTGACCACCTGGGTGCTGTCGATCACGTGGAATGCGTTGGTGCGTGCCGCAACAGGGTCGCCACCGACCACATCAAACGACACCACCGCGCCGCCCTGGCCTGACTGCTGGCGCATGGCCAGCGCGTGCTGCGGGTGCGAGGCCAGGCCCGGGTAGTACACGCGGGACACCTTGGGATGCGTTTGCAGCCACTGCGCAAATGCCAGCGCGTTCGCGCATTGCGCCTGCATGCGAATGCCCAGCGTTTCCAGGCCTTTCAGAACCACCCAGGCATTAAAGGGCGACAAGGTCATGCCCGCCGTGCGCACCACGGGGCCAAACACATCGACGATCAGGCGCGACGGGCCGCACACGGCACCGGCCATCACGCGGCCCTGGCCGTCCAGGTACTTGGTGCCCGAGTGAATCACCAGGTCGGCACCCATTTCAACGGGCCGCTGCAAAGCGGGGGAGCAAAAGCAGTTGTCGACGGCCAGCAGCGCGCCCGCGTTGTGCGCCAGGTCAGCCAGCGCCTGGATGTCGCACACATCGGTCAGCGGGTTGGTGGGCGTTTCGGCAAACAGGAGCTTGGTGGTGGGGCGCAAGGCTGCGCGCCATTCGCTGATGTCGGTCTGCGACACAAACGTGGTCTCCACCCCAAATTTGCCGAACTCGCGGCCCAGCAGGTTCATCGTGGAGCCAAACACCGAGCGCGAGCAAATCACATGGTCGCCGGCCTTCAGCAGCCCCATGCACATCATCAAAATCGCACCCATGCCGGTGGACGCGCCAATCGCCGCCTCGGTGCCTTCCATCGCTGCCAGGCGCTGCTCAAAGCTGGTCACGGTGGGGTTGGAGGTGCGGCCATAGGTGTAGCCGTCGCCCACGGCGGCAAAGCGACGGGCGGCGGTTTCGGCGTCAGGTTGTACGAAGCCGCTGGTCAGGTACAGCGCCTCGGAGTTTTCGCCATGCTGGCTGCGTTCAATGCCCGCGCGCACGGCCAGGGTGTCTCGGTGCAGGCCGGGGGGAAGGTTTTTGGGGTTCATGTCTGGGCTGTTATTACTATGCTTTTGATAGCTGCTTGAGCAATATTTACATGGGCTGGTGCCGGTTTTTATGCAAATTTGAAGCGCAAATCAATGTTCCTGCGCATTGGGCAAAGCCAAACGTGAGGTGTCTTCCTCCTGCTCGCCGCCACCCACCCTTTTGTCGTTCAGCCGCGCAATGTCGTCTGCGCCCACATCGCCGGTCACATACACGCCGTCAAAGCACGAGGCGTCAAAGTTGTGGATCTGCGCGTTCAATGAGCCGATGGCCCGCTTCATCGCATCCACGTCCTGGTAAATCAGCGCGTCGCAGCCAATGATCTGACGAATTTCTTCGACGGTGCGGCCGTGCGCGACCAGCTCGTCTTTGGTGGGCATGTCGATGCCATACACATTGGGGTAGCGCACGGGTGGTGCCGCGCTGGCCATGTAGACCTTGTTGGCACCGGCGTCGCGCGCCATTTGCACGATCTCGCGGCTGGTGGTGCCGCGCACGATGGAGTCGTCGACCAACAGCACGTTGCGGCCCTTGAACTCGCTGCCAATCACGCTGAGCTTTTGGCGCACCGATTTTTTGCGCACCGCCTGGCCGGGCATGATGAATGTTCGGCCCACGTAGCGGTTTTTCACAAAACCTTCGCGGTAGGGCTTGCCCAGCAAATGCGCCAGCTGGGTGGCGCTGGGCCGGCTGGATTCGGGGATGGGAATCACCACATCAATGTCTTGCGGCGGCACGGTGGAGACCACCCGCTTGGCCAGTGTTTCGCCCAGGTTCAGCCGGGCCTGGTAGACCGAAATACCGTCCATCGTCGAGTCGGGCCGTGCCAGGTAGACAAACTCAAAAATGCAGGGCGACAGTTGCGGTGCATCGGCGCATTGCCGGGCGTGTACCTGGCCGGCCAGGTCGATAAACACAGCTTCGCCGGGCAATATGTCGCGCTCAAAGCGGTGGCCCGTGCCCTCCAGCGCGACAGATTCACTGGCGACGGCAATCGTCCCGTCCGCCGCACGGCCCATGCACAGCGGCCGAATGCCAAACGGATCGCGAAACGCCAGCAGGCCGTGCCCGGCAATCAAGGCCACCACCGCATACGAGCCCTTCACGCGCTGGTGCACCTTGCGCACGGCGTCAAACAAGTCTTGCGGTTTCAGGGGAATGCCGCGCGTGGAGCGCTCCACCTCGTGTGCCAGCACATTGAGCAGCACCTCGGAGTCGCTTTCGGTGTTGATGTGGCGGTGGTCGGTGGAAAACAGCTCGGCTTTCAACGCGTGGGCGTTGGTCAAATTGCCGTTGTGCACCAGCACGATGCCAAAGGGCGCGTTCACATAAAATGGCTGCGCTTCTTCTTCGCTGTAAGCATTGCCAGCCGTGGGGTAGCGCACCTGCCCCAGCCCGCAGTTGCCCGGCAGAGCCCGCATGTCACGCGTGCGAAACACGTCTTTCACCATGCCCTTGGCCTTGTGCATGAAAAACTTGCGCTCCTGCTGGGTGACGATGCCCGCCGCGTCCTGCCCGCGGTGCTGCAAGAGCAGCAGCGCGTCATAAATGAGCTGATTGACTGGGGTGCTGCTGACAACACCAACGATTCCACACATGGTTTATTCCAATAAAACTGGGGGCTTAAAAGTCAAATTTTTTGAACGCAGAGGGCGCAGAGGTTACGCAGAGGTCGCAAAAGAACAGCCAAAAAATAATCTGGGTTTTGGTTTTCCTTTCTGCGTCTTCTGAGTGATCTCTGCGCCCTCTGCGTTCAAAATGGAAACTAAAAATCTCACGACAAGTGCTTTGCAAAATCTTCCGGCAGCAGCGGCTTCATGCCCCTTAGCGTGGCCTGCAGCACGCCAGCGCCCACCGACTCCTGCCACCACTCACCCGATTTCAAGGGCGTCATGCCCACCACGGCGGCAAATGACAGCAGCACCACCACGCCGCGCACCAGGCCAAATGCGGCACCCAGGGTGCGGTCTACCGGGCGCAGGCCGACGGCTTCAATGGCTTTTTTGGTCAGCCAGGCCACCAGGCCACCGGCAAACACCATCACCACAAAAACAATGACAAAACCAGCTGCGTAGCGCATGGAGCTTGCTCCACCAGCTACAGGAAGCATAGCGGCCACATCGTCTGCGAACCATTGCGCAGCAAAAAAAGCAGCCACCCAGCCGGCCACCGACACCATCTCATACACCAGGCCACGCCAGGCCCCCAGCAGCAGGGAGGCGAGCAGCACGCCGATAAAAATCCAGTCCAGAACCGCCATGGCTGTGCAGTTACAAGCTCAGGATGTTGGCAGGCAAATCAAGCGCCTTGATGCGGTCAGCGGCCTTGTCCGCTTCGGCGCGGCTGGCAAACGGGCCCACGCGCACGCGGGTGCGGGGGCCGTCTTTGGTTTCTGCCACATGGGTGTAGGTTTTCAAGCCGGCTTTTTCCACTTTCAAACGGGTTTCGCGGGCCTTGTCAGGGTCGGCAAACGCGCCGACCTGCACGATGAAGCGCTCGCCAGCCGCTGCCACGGTGGTCGCCGCGGACGTGGCCGGTGGTGCCTCGGGGCTGCGGCCTTCCAGCAGGGCGCGGGCCTTGGCACCGTCGTCTGTGCGGGCGGTGGTGGGCTCGGGTTTGGGCTCAGGCTTGCGTTCTGGCTTGGGTTCTGGCTTGGGTTCCGGTTTGGAGGCTGCTTCTGTTTTGATAGCTGCTTGAGCAGTATTCACCTGGGCGGCTGGCCGTTTTGGCTCTGAAGTGGACGAAATTACCTCTTCTTTGGCATCCAGACTCGCTGCAGCCGCCACACGGCTGGTGGGGGTTGTGGCGGGTCCGATCTTGCCGACGCGGCGGGCAACGCGGCCGTTGGTGCGGGGGCTGCGGGACGTGTGGCTGCGGACGCCGCACTGCGCACGGGCGGCGTCAGCGGGGCCATGGGTTTGGCGCTGGCTTTGTCGGGAATTTCAATGTCTAGATCCACCGCAACCGGGCGCGGTTGCGTGTCAAACAGCATCGGAAAACCCACCACCCCGGCGGCTACCAGCACCACCGCGCCGATCAAGCGGTGGCGCGCGCGCCTTCGCAAGGTTTCCACGCTTTCGGGCTGGGCGGTGGGGGCGGCGTCGCCTGCGCCACGGCGAAAGTTAAACAGGGGCATGGGCGTTGATGGATGGAATTTCGGGATGGGATTCTGGATGTGCGTGATCGTGGTGCGCGTGATCCGAATCAGCGGGGTCAGCCCCTGCTACCAGCCTCGGCACCCCGTTGTGCAACACGCCACCGACGGTGTAGAACGAGCCAAAGACCACGATTCTATCTGCCGGGCTTGCTGCCAACGCCGCAGCCGTCAGGGCTTCTTGTGGGTTTGTGTACAGCGCAGCCTGCACGTCTGTGCGGGTGTTTTGAGCCTGCCATTGCTGATGCAGGTGCTGGGCCGTGGCAGCACGCGGTGTGGGCAAGTCAGTGAAATACCAGCGGTCGATCAGCGGGTTGATGCGCGCCAGCATGGGGCCGATGTCTTTGTCCGCCATGGCTCCCAGCACCGCATGGGTGCAGGGAAAAAAGCCCATCGCATCCAGATTGGCGGCCAGCGCCGCCACGGCATGCGGGTTGTGGGCTACATCGAGCACCAGCGCGGGCTGGCCGGGCACCATTTGAAAACGGCCCGGCAGCTCCACCACGCTCAGGCCCTGGCGAATGGCTTGCGCCGAGACCGGCAGGCGTGGGCGCAGGGCTTCCAGCGCCGCCAGCACACCGGCTGCATTGACCAATTGGTTGGCTCCGCGCAGCGCGGGGTAGGCCAGACCCGGGTAGCGCCGCCCGCCTTTGGCTGCGCTGGCCGCCCAGGTCCACTGCTGGCGCTCCTGCCCGGCGGGCGATTCGACGGAGAAATCGGGGCCAAACCGCCAGACGTCAGCACCCAGGGCGGCGGCATGGGCCAGCACGCTGTCGGGCGGTGCTGGGTCGCTGATGATGGCGGGGCGGCCTGTGCGCAAGATGCCAGCTTTTTCAAAGCCAATCGCTTCCCGGTTGGGGCCCAGAATGGCCATGTGATCCAGATCCACGCTGGTGATGATGGCGCAGTCAGCATCAACGATGTTCACCGCGTCCAGCCGCCCGCCCAAGCCCACTTCCAGCACCACCACATCCAGGTTGGATGCCGCCATCAGGCTCAAAATGGCTAAGGTGCTGAACTCGAAATACGTCAGCGTTTGCCCGGCGCGCGCGGCCTCCACTTTTTCGAAATGCGGGCACAAGTCAGCAGCGGCAATGATGTTGCCCAGCACCCGGCAGCGCTCTTCAAAATGCACCAGATGCGGCGAGGTGTACAGGCCGGTGCGGTAGCCCGCAGCCAGCAAAATGGCTTCCAGCATCGCGCAGGTGGAACCCTTGCCGTTGGTGCCGGCCACGGTGAACACCGGGCAGCTCAGGCGCAGTTGCATGCGGTCTGCCACAGCGCGCACACGATCGAGCCCCATGTCAATGCTCGTGGGGTGCAGTTGCTCAGCGTGGGCCAGCCATTCAGAGAGGGTTTTCATAAACACATTGCAGGAAAGCCGCCGATTGTGGCTGACGAATTTGCCCGATGATGATGGGTATGAAACAGCCCATCGCCCTGTACGGCATACCCAATTGCGACACCGTCAAAAAAGCCCGCGCCTGGCTGATGGACGCGGGAATTGAATACAACTTTTACAACTTCAAAACCCAGGGCGTTCCAGCCGAATCATTGGCCCATTGGGTGCAGGCCCTGGGCTGGGAAAAACTGCTCAACCGGCAAGGCACGACCTGGCGCAAGCTGGACGCCGCCACGCAGGCTGGCGTAGTGGACGCAGCCAGCGCCCAGGCGCTGATGCGCGAGCAGCCCAGCGTGGTCAAGCGGCCCGTGGTGGAGTGGGCTGGGGGAGACGTAACCGTGGGTTTTGATGCGGCGGTTTGGGCTGCCCGCCGGTAAACCACCGGGCAGACTGTGACGTTGTTGGATGAGCGTCATTGTTTTACACAGGCTTTACGGGAACCAAGCGGTGCAAAACATGCCAAATGCCTAGAATTTCAGCACCGAGCGTTTCCTTTGGAGCCCACCATGAACAAGACCCTGATTGCCGCCAGTTTGCTGGCGCTGGCCACCGCAGCCACAGCCCAAACCGCTGTGCAACCGCAAGTCCTGCCGCAAGTCCAGCTCCAAGACATCGGCCGCGTGATTTCCAGCACACCGGTGGTGCAGCAAGTGGCCGTGCCGCGCCAGGTCTGCAGTCAGCAGCAAGTGGCCGTGCCCCAGCAAAAATCAGGCGGCGGTGCAGCCATTGGCGCATTGGCCGGGGGTGCCATTGGCAATGCGATTGGCCAGGGCAGCGGCAACGCGGCGGCCACCATTTTGGGCATTGTGGGCGGTGCCATTCTGGGCAACAACATCGAAGGTGAGCGCGGCAGCCAAGTGCAAAACCAGCAGGTCTGCACCACCCAAACTTTCTACGAAAACCGTGCCGTGGCCTACAACGTGGTCTATGAATTTGGTGGCCGCCAGTACACCACCCAAATGGCGCAAGACCCCGGCCCCTACGTGCGTTTGCAGGTCACGCCCGTGGGCTCCGTGCAGGCTCCGCCGCTGGAGGTGCAACAACCGCAAGCCGTCTACAGCGCACCGCCGACCTACGTGCAATCGGTGGTCACCGTGCCCACCTACGTGGTGGCCGAGCCGGTGTACCGCCCCTACTACCCGCCGGTGGGTGTCTCCCTGAACCTGGGTTACGTGCGCCACGGTTGGCATGGCCATCGCGGGCACCACTGGCGTTGAATTTTTGGTAGAAAACGGCACCAGCCCATGTCAATACTGCTGGAGCCGCTATCTATTTTGAAGTAGTTGTTGGCTGTTTCAATCAGCCACTTTCAGCACCAGCTTGCCAAAGTTCGCCCCTGAAAACAGCTTGCCCAGTGTCTCGGGGAAGGTGTTCAAACCGTTCACCACGTCTTCGCGGCTTTTCATACGGCCGTCTTTCAGGTAGCCGGCCATTTCGGCCACCGCCAGGTGGTAGCGGTCGGCGTAGTCAAACACCACGATGCCTTCCATGCGGGCGCGGTTGACCAGCAGGCTCAGGTAGTTTTTGGGGCCTTGCACGGGCGTGGTGTTGTTGTATTGGCTGATGGCGCCGCAAATGATGATGCGTGCCTTGCGGTTGATGCGGGCCAGCACGTCGTCAAGAATGTCGCCGCCCACGTTGTCAAAGTAAATGTCTACGCCTTGCGGGCAGTGCTCTTTCAAACCGGCTTTCACGTTGCCAGCCTTGTAGTCAATGCAGGCGTCAAAGCCCAGCTCATTGACCACCCAGTCGCACTTGGCTTTGCCGCCCGCAATGCCCACTACGCGGCAGCCTTTGATTTTTGCTACCTGGCCCACGGTTTGACCCACGGCACCGGCGGCGCCTGAGACCACCAGCGTTTCACCCGCTTTGGGCTGGCCCACGTCCATCAAGCCAAAGTAGCCCGTCATGCCGGGCATGCCCAGCACGTTGAGCCATTGGGTCATGTTGCCCATGCTCAGATCAATCTTCACCAGACCGGTTTTGCGGATCTGGTCTTGCGGCACCAGCATATATTCCTGCACGCCGGTGCCCACCGACACGGCATCACCCACAGCAAACTGGGGGTTTTTGGATGCAATGACGGTGCCCACACCGCCAGCCCGCATCACCTCGCCAATGCCCACGGGTGGGATGTAGCTTTTCACGTCATTCATCCAGCCGCGCATGGCCGGGTCGAGCGAAATCGCATGGGTTTTCACCAGCACGCCGCCTTCGGCTGGCTCTTGCACGGCCTCGGTGGTGTGGCTCCAGCACTCGGGGCCGGGCATGCCCACGGGGCGGGCGGCCAGGCGGACTTGGTGGTTGACGAGGGAGGTGAGGGTGGTCATGGGGGAAATCTCCGGAGTTTAGGGGTCGTTCGCGGCGGCATGCTAGCGCTGAGCAGGGGCATTGTGCGTTGCCAGCGCGACAGCTGTTTGTGCTGGGTTACGCTGAGCTTCGCCTAGTTACATGCGGCTGTGCTGTAATAAATTTCAGCCCATGGCGAGCAGCCGTGAGAACCTAAATCGAGTGTGTAGGAGACAACGCCCGTGCCATCCCTTGCCAGCGCCAAGCCGAAAGAATCCTTCACCCCCGAAACCCGCAGTGCCTTGCTCAGCCGCCTGCTGGCCGTTCGCGCCCACAGCCTGGCGCTGGCCCGCGAGTGGTCTGCCGAAGACCAGGCCCTGCAGTCCATGCCCGACGCCAGCCCCACCAAGTGGCACCTGGCGCACACCAGCTGGTTTTTTGAGGCGGTGGTGCTGCAGCCCCACCAAGCCGGTTTCAGCTGGTTTGATGCGCGCTGGGCCCATTTGTTTAACTCCTACTACGAAGCGCTTGGCCCGCGCCACCCCCGCCCCGCGCGCGGCGTGCTCAGCCGCCCCACGCTGGCGCAGGTGCATGCCTACCGCGCACATGTGGACGCGCAACTGCAGGCGCTGGCGCAAGACGCATCGGCCGATGTGTGGGCCGCGGTGGCACCGCTGCTGGAGTTGGGCTTGCACCACGAGCAGCAGCACCAGGAGTTGATGCTCACCGATCTGTTGCATGCCTTTTCATGCAACCCGCTGCTGCCGGCTTGCATCAGCGCACCCACCACGCGCATGCCCACGCCTGCGCTGCGGGCCGTGCCGCACAGCACACACCCCACTGCAGCGCGCTGGGTGCCTCTGCCCGGTGGTGTGCACACGGTCGGCCACGCGGGCAACAGCTTTGCGTTTGACAACGAGCAACCGCAGCACCAGGTGTTGCTCCAGCCCTACCAGCTGGCTGACCGTCTCGTGACTTGCGGCGAATTTGCGCAGTTCGTCGCTGACGGCGGCTACCAGCGGCCACAGCTGTGGTTGTCCGATGGCTGGGCCACGGTGCAAGCCCAAGGCTGGCAAGCGCCGGCGTATTGGCTGGCCCCCGGTGATGCGCGCGCCCCGTCAGACGGCTGGCAGGTGTTTGGGCTGCACGGTGTGCAAGCCTTGCAGGCCGACGAGCCCGTGACGCAACTGAGCTTTTATGAAGCCTGCGCGTATGCCGAGTGGGCCGCCACCCAGGCCGAATCGGCCGGTGCCCGCCTGCCCACCGAATTTGAATGGGAAGCAGCCTTTGCCACACACAGCCTCACGCAAATGACCGGCCACGCCTGGCAGTGGACGCGCTCGTCCTATGCGCCATACCCAGGTTTTCAGCCCTTTGCCGGCGCGGTGGGTGAGTACAACGGCAAGTTCATGAGCGGCCAGCAGGTGCTGCGTGGCAGCAGCCTGGCCACACCGGCCGGCCACACCCGGCCCACCTACCGCAACTTCTTTCCACCCGCAGCGCGCTGGCAGTTCAGCGGCCTGCGACTTGCAAAAGACGCCACTTGTTAAATCCCGCTTTGTTTGACCTTCCTGCAGCACCGGTGACCACCCCCGCCACCGGCTTCGCCCACGACCTACAGCGCGCCCTGTCGCAGCACCCGCGCAGCATTTCCCCCAAATACTTTTACGACGCGCAGGGCTCGCTGCTGTTCGACCAGATCTGCCAGCTGCCCGAGTACTACCCCACCCGCACGGAGCTTGCGATTTTGCAAACCCATGCAGGCGAGATGGCGCAACTCATGGGCGCGCAGGCCGAAATCATCGAATTCGGCGCAGGCTCCTGCGTCAAGGTCGGCCTGCTGCTGGACGCCATGCACGCCCCCGCCGCCTACCGCCCCATCGACATCTCGGGCGAGCACCTGGCCAGCGCCTGCGCCACGCTCAGCGGGCGCTACCCCACGTTGAACATCGCCCCCGTGGTGGCCGACTACACCCAGCCCCTGCTGCTGCCAGCGCCTGCCCCTTCACTCACCCAACGCACCCGGCGCATCGGCTTTTTCCCCGGTTCCACCATCGGCAATTTCACGCCCCCCGAAGCGCTGGCGTTCCTGAAAAACGCCGCGCACATGCTGCAAGGCGGCGCCCTGCTGCTGGGGGCAGATCTGGTCAAAGACCCCGCTGTTTTGCACGCCGCCTACAACGACGCCCAAGGCGTCACCGCCGCCTTCAACCTGAACCTGCTGGCGCGCGCCAACCGGGAGTTGGGCTGCGACTTCGCAATCGACCAGTTCGCCCACAGCGCCTTCTACAACGCCCCGATGCGCCGCATCGAAATGCACCTGATGAGCCTGCGCCGCCAGCAGGTGACCCTGGGCAATCAGACGTTTGTGTTTGAAGAAGGTGACAGCCTGCACACCGAAAACTCCTACAAATTCACCATCGCCAGCCTGCGTGCGCTGGCAGTGCAGGCGGGGTTTGAGCCGGGGCCGGTGTGGACGGACGCGCAGGGGCTGTTTAGCCTGCATTGGTTGCAGGGGCCAGGGCCACAATGATTTCGTCGCACGCCCTGGCGCTGGAGGCCATTGAAAGCTATGTGGCGCCAAAAGAAGCGACCATGAAATGGAATCAGGACGCCATGGCGGCTTGGCACGATTACCAGGCTACCGGGCTGCACGTGACCCACGATGAGCTTGATGCCTGGCTGGGTACCTGGGGCACAAGCAACGAACCAGCTGCCCCTGCATGCCACGTTTGAGTGCGACGCGGCTGGCGTTGCAGGACTTGGAGCGCTTGGGAATCTCCGCAAGGCCAATGTGAAATTCGCTCACAATTTCATAGCTGCCTGAGCAATAAATACCTGGGCAGCAGTGCGTTTTCAAGTTCAATCTGCCTGCAAGCCGCAGGCGTGCCTTTGTGCTACTAATAAAGCCCGTATAGTGCGTCGGCCTGCTCAGCCTACAGAGATGGCATTCACCCGTCTCCCAACCCAAAGATGTACCCATGACCCACATCGCCAAAGGCCGGTTCGAGGTCTCCATGAAGCCCCAGCTCTCCGACGAGCCTGCCGCCGCCGTCACGCTGGGCCGGATGCTTCTGGAGAAGACGTTTTCAGGCGACTTGGCTGCCACTGGCCAGGGCCAGATGCTCACCGCAATGACACCCACAAAAGGCTCCGCAGGCTATGTGGCCATTGAACGCGTGAGTGGCACCCTGCAGGTGTCTGGTGCCAGCCTGGTGGGCAGTTTTGTGCTGCAACACAGCGGCACCATGAACCAGGGTGTGCCGCAACTGTCGGTGACGGTTGTGCCTGACTCGGGCACCGACGCGCTGGTGGGCATCAGCGGTCAGTTGCGCATCAACATTGTTGACGGCCAGCATTTTTACGAGTTTGACTTCACGCTGTAAAACCCTCACACATAAGGAACACTTGCCATGAAAGCCACCTGGAACAACACCGTCATAGCCGAAAGCGACGACACCGTGGTCGTGGAGGGCAACCACTACTTCCCCGAGAGTTCGCTCAACCGCGACTACATCACCTTCAGCAACCACAAAACCCAGTGCCACTGGAAAGGCCAGGCCAGCTACTACAGCCTCATCGTCAACGGAGAGATGAACACCGATGCTGTGTGGTACTACGCCGACCCCAAGCCCGAAGCCGAGAGCATTCGCGGGCGGGTGGCGTTCTGGAAGGGCGTGAAGGTAGCGGCTTGAACGTGTAGCCGCGCTTCGCCGCCTGATGCCAGCACAGCCGCAACCCTGGCTTGCAGCTGGGTTTGGCATGCGGCTTGGTGGCGAGTTTGATTTCGAAATACAAGGCAAAACACGTGGCAGCCCAGGAATAATCTGCTCAACCAGCTATCAAATCAGTAGTGCGCGTGCACCTTCAATGCAAGCTCCCCGCCCGGTATTCACTGGGCGCCATGCCGTAGCGCTGCTTGAAGCGTCGGCTGAAATGCGCCACATCGCTAAAGCCCGCTTGAAAAGCCACGGTACTGACCGATTCGTGGCTGTGGGCGCTGGAGGCCAGCAGGCCGCGGGCGAACTCCAGCCGGGTGTCCCAGATGCAATCAGACAGCGTGGTGCCCTGGCTTTGAAACACCTCTTGCAGGCGGCGCAGCGACACATGCACCTGCGCGGCCAGGCGGGTGGGCGTCAGCTGGGCGTCGTCCAGCTGGCGGCCAATCAGCTCGCGGGTGCGCCACACCAGCGCGTCGGCCACGGCCTGGTGGCTGTGTGTGGGTTGGTGGGTCACGGCGGTGTCGGTGCCCAGTGAATCCAGCGCCAGCGCAATCAACTCCACCGCCGCCGCGGCAGTGCGCTGCGCCACCTCGGGCCGGGCGGCGTTGACCATGCGCAACAGCTGTGGGGCCAGCGCCAGAATGGCCTGGGCAAACGGGTCAGAGGCATTGATGCGCTGGGCCATATGGTCGAGCCCGCCGGGCACCTGCTGGGCCAGGGTTTGGCGCGGCAGGTACAGCACGATCTGGTCAAAGTCGCCCGGCAGGGTGAGGGTATAGGGGCGGGCCGTGTCGTAAAACGCCAGGCAACCCGGCGTGAGCACCGCTTGCTGGCCGCCTTGCTGCACCACCGTGCGGCCACGCAGTTGCACGCTCACCAAAATCTTGGGCTGGTCGTCTTGCGCCGCCCGCACCGCCGTGCGCTCCACCCGCTGCGGTGAAGCCGTCACCCGCGCCACATGCAAAGCCCCCACCGCGCCCGCCTCAATGCGCCCATGCAGCGGCGCCTGCCGATCCGGCGTGCACTCCAGCCGCACAAAGGTGTCGCACACCGCATCGCGCCAGGCCGCTTCGCGGCGGGCTTCGGGGATGTCGGTGATGGAGAGGACGGTGGGCATGGTGGGTGTGAAAGCAAGGTTCATGCAAATTCACGACCGAACGCTAGCGCCGTGGCGGCGACTGCGCAATGGCGCAATCCCGGCGTTTTGCCGGTTTGAAGCGCGACCTACGCGGCCTGCGCGTGCAGCTTCACCCCGAGCGCGCGCGCCACCTTGAGCACCGTCGCAAAGCTCGGATTGCCATCAGCGCTCAACGCCCGGTACAGGCTCTCGCGGCTCAAGCCGGCATCTTTGGCCACTTGCGTCATGCCCTTGGCCCGGGCGATGTCGCCGAGTGCTCTGGCAATTCCGGACGCGTCATCTGGCGCTTCTTCCAGCCAGGCGTCGAGATACGCGGCCATCTCTTGCGGTGTGCGCAGTTGCTCGGCGACGTCGTAGGGCGTGGTTTTGGTTTGCTTGGTCACAGCAGGTTTCGTCATAGGGCTACTCCTGAAAATTTCGGGCCAGCTCAATGGCCGTTGCGATGTCTTTTTGCTGCGTGGACTTGTCCCCACCCGCCAGCAGCAACAGGATTCGGTTTCCTCGCTGCGTGTAATACACCCGATACCCCGGCCCAACGTCAATTTTTAGCTCCGACACGCCATCGGTCAAATCCCGGTACTGGCCCGGATTGCCGTGCACCAGCCGATCCACGCGAACCTGAATGCGAGCTCTTCCGGCTCTATCCTTGAGCGCGTTGATCCACTCGCGGAAGGTTTCTGTCTGTTCTACACGCATGACGTAATTGTAGCCTATGGGATACGAATGGTATCAGCTACGGGCAGTGACAGCAGCAGCGCGAGTCCGATCTGCTCCACCCGCGCCCCCATCCAACACCCACCGCGCACCCAGTCAAGCAAACCCGCCCGCGCCCCTGCACCATTCGTTGAACTTCTCCCCCAACCAACCCACAGGAGCCCTTCATGCCCAACGCCAACTTCAAAGCCGCCGTGGTGCAAGCCGCCCCGGTGTTCATGGACTTACCCGGCTGTGTGGCCAAGGCCATCAAGCTGATTGACGAAGCCGCCTCCAACGGTGCCAAGCTGATTGCCTTCCCCGAAACCTGGATTCCCGGTTACCCCTGGTGGCTGTGGCTGGGTGCGCCGGCTTGGGGTTTGCAGTTTGTGCCGCGCTACCACGCCAATTCAATGCGGGTTGATGGCCCCGAGATGGCGCAGCTGGGCGCGGCGGCGGCGCGCGGGAACATCAATGTGATGATGGGTTTTACCGAGATTGACGGCGGCAGCCTGTACATGGCGCAGGCGCTGATTGGCGACGACGGCAAGCTGATTTACGCACGCCGCAAGCTCAAGCCCACGCATGTGGAGCGCACGCTGTTTGGCGAGGGCGATGGCTCGGACTTTCAGGTGGCCGACACCAGCGTGGGCCGCGTGGGCGGGCTGTGCTGCTGGGAGCATTTGCAGCCATTGAGCAAATACGCCATGTACTCCATGCACGAGCAGGTGCATGTGGCGGCCTGGCCCAGCTTCACCTTGTACCGCGGCGGCGCTTATGCGCTGGGCCATCAGGTGAACCTGGCGGCCAGCCAGACCTATGCGGTGGAAGGCAGCTGCTACGTGCTGGCCGCGGTGGCGCTCACCGGCCAGGACACCTTTGACATGCTGTGCGACACGCCCGACAAAACCGCCATGCTCAACCCCGAAACCGGCAAGCCTGGCGGCGGTTTCTCCATGATTTTTGGCCCCGATGGCCGCCCACTGTGCGAGCCCCTGGCCGAAGACAAAGAAGGCATTTTGTATGCGGACATCAGCCTGCCCATGATCGCCGTAGCCAAGGCCGCTGCCGACCCCGTGGGCCACTACTCGCGCCCCGACGTGACCCGCCTGATGCTGGACACCACCCGCCGCCGCCCGGTCGTCAACTTCGACCAGGGCCTGCGCCAGGCAGCGGAATCCACGGCTGTGCAGCCCTGACGGCTGCATGACAAATGACGCGCCCCGACGGGCTGCATGACAGATGACAAAGGCAGCCAGTCATTTGTCATTGAAGCCGCGCCAGCGGCTAAGTCATTTGTCATCAGCGCACCAACCCCATCACCCCAGGAAACCAACATGCACCAATTCACCTACACCCAAGAAGCCCGCAAACTGCAAGACCGCTTTGACACCCGCAACCTGGCCGACGCCGAGCTGGCCGTCATCGTGCACGACGAGCTGACCGAGCCCGACAAAGCCTTCGTCAGCGGTGCCGAGTTTTTCTGGCTGGCCACGGTAGACGACAAAGGCTCGCCCACCGTGAGCTTCAAGGGCGGCGCACCCGGCTTTGTGCACGTACTGAACGACCGCACCCTGCTGTTCCCCAACTACGACGGCAACGGCATGTACTACTCCATGGGCAACGTGGCCACCACCTCGGAAATCGGCATGCTCTTCATGGCCTTCGACCGCCCCGCCCGCCTGCGGGTGCAAGGCAAAGCGCAGCTGACCGACGACCCCGCACTGGTCAGCCGCTTCCCCGGCGCACAGTTCGCGATTCAGGTCAACATCACCGCCCTCATCACCAACTGCCCGCGCTACATCCCCCGCATGCAACGCATGGAACCCTCGCGCTACGTGCCCGACGCAGCCGGCGTGCAACCCATTCCCGGCTGGAAACGCATCGACGCCATTCAGGGCGTGTTGCCGGCGCGTGACCAGAACAAGGCGGATACGGCGGGCGGTTTGATCACCATGGATCAGTGGGGTGGGATGGTGGCGGAGGGGAATCCGCTGGCTTGAGGTCGCCGTTAAAAAGTCGGCTCACAAGAGCTTGGTTCCGACTGGCACATCATGCTCGGGCACGCACAAAGTGACCTGCCTATCAGCGTCGTGAAAGCCAGTGACCAGGCACCCAGACATGAAGGGGCCGATCTGTTTGGCAGGAAAGTTAACGACCGCCACCACCAGCTTGTCAATGAGGTCTGCTGGTTGGTACAGCGGGGTGATCTGAGCGCTGGACTGTCGGCTGCCGATTTCAGGCCCGAAATCGATCAGCAGTTTGTAGGCCGGCTTTCGCGCTTCGGGGAAATGCTCCGCAGAAACAACCCGCCCCACGCGAAGCTCGACCTTCGCAAAATCATTCCATTCGATCTGTTCCATCTCTGTCCTTGGGTGAGGTCTGCGCCGTGGCGCTCAGGCCACCTGCCGCACCACGCTGCGAACCTCTTCCAACCAGCCCGCGCGTTGCGCCGCGTCGCTGGATGCCATGGGGCCGAACATGCGGCGGTGAACGCTGCTCACGCCGCACAGCGCAAACACGCTGGTACGCCAAAGGGTTTCCAAGGGGTCGCCGAAAACCGCTTGCTCCCGCAGTGCAGGCGTGTTGGACGTGTTGAAGATCAGCGCGTGTTTTGCCTTGAGCAAACCCACCGGTTCACCCTCGTAGCCCACGCCGTCTGGGTATCCGTAGGCGGTGTTGAGCCTGAAGACCCGGTCAATCCAGCCTTTCATGATGGCGGGCGGCTGGCTCCACCAGTTGGGGTGAAAGATGAAGATCAAATCTGCTTTGCTGAGGTCGGCGCAATGCGTTTCCACCAAAGGGTCGGTGGAACTTGTGTTCGCGCTTTCGACAGTGGGCTGCACCGGGTTGAACGCCTGCGCGTACAGGTCGTGCCGAGTCAGTTGGTAGCCCGATTCAGACAGCACGCCAGCGGTCACCTCGGCCATGGCGTGGGTAAAGCTTGATGGGCTTGGGTGGGCGATGACGAGCAGGGCGTTCATGGTTGGGGCGGTCAAAACAAGGCGAAATGGGCTACAGCCCATGGATTTATTGCTCAAGCAGCTATCAAATGCATAGTAAAAACCCTTCAACAGGCCTGTCGTTTGAGAGGTGTGGTGCCATGAGCGCTCTCTTGCTACCAATAGAAGCCCCGCGCTTCGGGCACGAAAAGTCCAACGACAAACCAGATGGTGTGACCTACCCAACAAATGAGGGTGTAAAGAGCGATTTGCTCTGAGTTCCATCTATAGGCGAACAACCAGTCCACGATGGATAGGGAGCGCCAACCTTGAAACCACGCAGCTCCACCGCCCCACACAACCCACCATACGAAGGTCGTGTTCCCGACATAGAGGAATATCCACAGCGCAATGTTCATGACGTCAAACGAAATTTCGACCGCAACCCACTGCGGCAGAGACCTGCCACCCGGCAGCCAAAAATTGATTCAAACCCGGATCCCACCAGCACACGCTGCTCATAAAAAAGCATCGTCAAACCGTGCAATTTAGGGCCAAGGTAACTCAGTTGTCTGCTTTCCATACCCCTGACTTTAAGCGACGGAAACGCACCCGCCAACCACCAATCCGTCATTCCCGCGCAGGCGGGAATCCACCTTTGCAGGCCACAAAAGCTGCGCACCGCAAGGCCCTCGCGCCCGGATTCCCGCCCGTGCGGGATTGGCAGGCGGATTCGGGAAAAAATCATTCAAAACAGTCGACAGCCCATGCATAACCTGCTCAAACAGCTATCAAATCAGTAGTGAACCGCAACCCCAAAAACCCAACGCAGCGCCCCCGCCCGGCATTCACCCGACCCACTCCCACCTCCCGCGCCACCTCGGCAATGCAAATTCTCTTGTCAGGCATCGCCCGCGCTGCCCCGATGGAAAAAAGAGGCTTGTTGAAGCCTCAGGCCAGCGAGGATTTGGTCGACCCGGTGGGGCGAAAGCGTGCCGATGTAGGGCCCGAACTGGGTCTTTTCGACGCTGGCTATTTGCGACACCACGACGACACTTTCTTTCGCCAAATTCCCCTCTCCAAGCGCCAGGCGCAGGGCGGCTGGCTCACAAGAGCTTGGTTCCTAGCGGCACCTCATGCTCGGGCACGCACAGCGTGACCTGCCCATCGGTATTGTGAAAACCCGTGACCAGGCATTCCGACATGAACGGGCCGATTTGTTTGGCGGGAAAGTTGACGACGGCCACCACCAGCTTGCCCACCAGGTCTTCTGGCTGGTACAGCGCGGTGATTTGGGCGCTGGATTGGCGGGTGCCGATCTCAGGCCCGAAATCGATCTGGAGTTTGTAGGCCGGTTTGCGTGCTTGCGCAAAGTGCTCGGCGGCCACAACGCGGCCCACGCGCAGCTCAACTTTCGCAAAGTCGTTCCATTCGATGGGCTCCATTTCGTTCCTTGGGGTGTTGGTCTGTTGATCTGCTTTCTGCGCCACGCTCACTGTACGCGTCTGCAACGCGCCAGCCCTGTAAAAATCGGTATGTAATCTGCAGACCCCAACCACCCGGCACAGGCTCACCATGGCAATCTTTTCTCAAGACGCGCTCAACCCCGGTGTGCGCAAGCGCGAGGTGTTTGGCTGGGCGATGTATGACTTTGCCAACTCGGGCTACACCACGGTGGTGCTCACGGCGGTGTTTGCGGCTTACTTTGTGGGCGGCGTGGCGCAAAAAGCCGCTTGGGCCACGTTTGCCTGGACGGCGGCGCTCAGCGTGTCGTATGCCATCGTCATGTTGACCATGCCCAGCATCGGCGCTTATGCCGACCGGCACGCCGCCAAAAAAAGCCTGCTGATGATCGCCACCGCCTGCTGCGTGGTCGCCACGCTGGGGCTGATGCTGGTGGGGCCGGGTATGGTGGCGCTGGCGGTGGTGTTGATTGTTTTGTCCAACACCTTTTATTCCTACGGCGAGTCGCTCACCGCTTCGTTTCTGCCCGAGCTTGCCAAGCCCGAGGCCCTGGGCAAAGTCAGTGGCTGGGGCTGGAGCTTTGGTTACTTTGGCGGCATGCTGGCGCTGGGCCTGAGCCTGGGTTTTGTGCTGTGGGCGCAGGGCCAGGGCATGAGTGCTGACAAGTTTGTGCCCGTCACCATGCTGATCACCGCTGTGATCTACGGCGGTGCGGCGCTGGTGACCTTTCGTCTGCTCAAAGAGCGCGCTGTGCCGCAGACCGACCGACCGCACACCTCTGGCCTGAAGGCCGCGCTGGCCGAGATGAAGCAAAACTTCATGCAGGCGCGTGGCTACACCGATTTCATGTGGCTGCTGGCCTGCGCGGTGTTTTACCAAGGAGGCGTGGCCGTCACGATTGCGCTGGCGGCCATTTATGCCGAGCAAGTGATTGGTTTTCAGCCCCAGGAAACCATGCTGTTGATCTTGGCGCTGAACCTGGCCGCAGCATTTGGCGCGTTTGGCTTCGGTTATCTGCAAGACCGCATCGGCCACAAGCTGGCCCTGAGCCTCACCCTTGTGGGCTGGATCGTCACCTGCGTGATGGCCTCGGTGGTCACCACCAAGGGCGGGTTCTGGTACGCCGCCGCCCTGGCCGGTTTGTGCATGGGCTCCAGCCAGTCCGCCGGCCGGGCCATGGTGGGCCTGTTGGCACCCCCGTTGCAGCTGGCCCAGTTTTACGGCCTGTGGACCTTCGCCACCCGCCTGGCCAGCATCGTGGGCCCGCTGACCTACGGCGCCATCACCTGGGCCACCGGTGGCGATCAGCGCGTCGCCATCCTGTCCACCGCCGTGATGTTCATCGTGGGCCTGGTGCTGCTGGTGCCGCTGAATATGGAGCGGGGGCGGAAGGCGGCGCTGGGGGAGGGTGGGAAGGGGTGAGAATTTGGGGGGGAATGGGCTTTAGCCCATGAATAAATTGCTCGGGCAGCTATCAAATACATAGTGAGTTGAGGCTAGGACTACGGCGATGCGGCGTCTGGGTGTTGACCGCATCTCAGCAGCCAAGCGCCAATCCGTCATTCCCGCGCAGGCGGGAATCCACCTTCGTGGACCACAACGGCCGCGCACCGCGACGTCCTCGCGCCTGGATTTCCCGCCTGCGCGGGAATGACGGGTTGATGTGGATTCGTACATCTCATTTTTGCCAGCTATACGAGGGCGCAACGGCCTTACCCCTCTCCCGCTCGCGGGAGAGGGCAGGGGTGAGGGCCGCCGCGTCGTACAAGCCAGGTATCGCGCAGCCCCCCACCCCAGCCCTCTCCCCAGAGGAGCGAGGGAGCAAAACCACTTGCCTCATAGATGTGAAGATACCCCATGGCAATCGGGGGAAGGCATCGGCTGAAAACAAGGCAAAACGCGCTGTAGCCCATGAATAACCTGCTCAAGATGCTATCAAATACATAGTGATTTGCTGCGATGAACGAAGCCCGAACGCACCTCCCCACATCCCATCCCCCAAAATACAGCCATGTACCTCCCACCCCAATTCAACGCCGCCGACCCGGCCATGGCCTTGCGCCTGATGCGCGAGCACCCGCTGGCCAGTTTGATTTCCAACGATGACGAGGGCCTGCCCTTCGTCACCCACCTGCCGCTGCATGTGGACGCCGCCGAGGGCTTGCCACAAGACGGTGGCTGGCGGCTGCTGGGCCATGTGGCCAAGCCCAATCCGCACTGGCGTTACCTGGCGGCGCGGCCAAAGGCCTTGATCACGTTCATGGGGCCACACGCCTACATGTCGCCCCAGGTCTACCCCGACCTGGCGCGCGTGCCCACCTGGAACTACCTGGCGGTGCATGCGCAGGTCACGGTGTCGTTGATTGAAGAGCCGCAGGCCAAAGACGCGCTGCTGAAAAAACTCATTGGCGACCATGAGCCGCCTTATGCGCAGCAGTGGATTGATTTGGGGCAAGAGTTTCAGCACAAGATGCTGGCGGGCATCGTGGCGTTTGAGCTGCGGGTGAACAGCCTGCAATGCAAGGTCAAAATTAACCAGCACCGGCCAGAAGCGCATGCCAAGATGCATGCGATTTACGCGGCGGGCAATGAAAACGAGCAGGCGCTGGCGGGCTGGATGCAGACCTTGAATTTGAAGGGGCTACAAGCCCCGGAAAGTGCTAAGCCATGAAAGCCGTTTTTGGTTTGATCGGCCTGCTGGTCACCCTGGCCATCGTGGGGCTGGTGGCGAAAAAGCAGTTGACATCGACCCAGCAGGCCGTGCCGGCTTTGCAGGTGCCTGGCTTGCCCAACCCCATTGCCGTGGACCCGAATGCCTCGGTGAAAGAGCAGAGCCAGCAGATTCAGCAGCAATACAAACAAGCGTTGGACGCTGCGGTGCAGGCCCGGCCCATGCCCGACGACAAGTAATTCCATTTCCAAATCATCGCCGTAGGTCGTTGCTCCTCCTCGCCGTGCTACAGCACTGTCTTCGTCGTCGCACCTACTACAGCAATGATTTGGAAACGGAATGAGCTGCCAACGAACCAGGCGCGTCAGCCCGCAGGCTGCGCCTCAGCCTGCAAGGCGGCCAGGGTGTCTGCATCGGTGCGGTACATCTTTAAAAACCGGCTTTCCTTCAGGGCACCTGCCTGAATCAACACGGTTTCCACCGGCAGCTTGATGCCGCTGATGTGCAGCGTGATGCCACGCTGCTCCAGGGTCTGGCGCAGACGCATGAACACCTCCACGCCCGTGGCATCCACGCGGTTGATCGGTTGGGCAAACAGGCACACGTGCTGCAGGTTCGGGTGGGCGGCCAGGTGCTCGGTGATGGCGCGCTCAAAGCCGCTGGCGGCGGCAAAGTCCAGCTCGGAGTCCATGCGCAGCGCATACAAATGCGGTGCCAGCGGCGGCAGGCTCCACAGGTGGCGGTCGCGCAGGCTGCCGTCGCCATGCAGGCCCACTTCAATGATGCGCGGGTGCAGGCGGTGGTACAAAAAGTGCGCCATGCCCAGCAACACGCCGGTGAGCACGCCCCAGTAAATGCGCGGCGCCGTCAGCAGCGTCACGGCAAAGGTAATGGCTGCCACCGCCGTCTCGACCCGGTTGATGCGCCACAGCTGCACAAACGCCGTGGGCTTGAGCAAACCCAGCACCGCCGCCACCACCACCGCGGCCAGCGCCGCGCGTGGCACATGAAACAGCAGCGGCGTGAGCAGCAGCAAGGCCAGCAGCACAAACAGGGTGCAGGCCACCGTGGCCCAGCCGGTTTTGGCACCGGCATACAGCGTGACGGCCGAGCGCGAAAACGAGGTGCTGGTGGCAAAGCTGCCGCTGAAGGCGCTGGCCAGCTTGGCCAGACCCTGGCCAATCAAGTCCTGGTTGTCGTTCCAGCGCTTGCCGTCGCGCTGCGCCTCGGTTTTGGCACTGGATGCGGTTTCTAAAAAGCTCACAAAGGCAATGACCAAAGCCGGTATGAGCAAGCCACTGAACGCATCCCATCCGGGCCAGCCCGGCAGGTACGGCGACGGCAGGCCCGCAGGCAGGCTGCCCACCACCGCACCGTGCGCCGAATAGCCCGTGAGGTAGCTCACCACGCCTGCACACGCCACCACCAGCAGCACCATGGGCCACCGCGGCACATAGCGCTTGCCCAGCACCAGCGCGGCCACGCCACCCAAGCCAAATGCCAGCGCGGCCAGGTCAAACTGCGGCGCTTGCCACAGGCTGCTCAAACCGCCTTTCAGGCCCAGCAAGGCAGGCAGTTGCGAGGCCGCAATCAGCAGCGCGGCAGCTTGCGTAAACGCCATCAACACCGGCGCACTGATGAGGTTGAGCACCCAGGCAAAACCACCCGCGCCCATGGCCAGCTGCAGCACGCCCGAGAGCACCGCCAGCCACACCGCCAGCTGCACCCACTGCGCGCTGCCCGGCTGCGCCATGCCGGTGAGCGACGAGCCAATCAACACACAAGTCAAGGCCGCAGGGCCCACCGACAGCCGCGTGGAGCTGCCAAACAGCACCGCCATCATCGCGGGCAGCAGCGCGGCATACAGGCCGGTGACCAGCGGCATGCCGGCCAGCGCCGCATACGCCACCGACTGCGGCACCATGACCAGCGCCACCGTGAGGCCCGCCATGGTTTCGCCGCGCAGCAAGGCGGCGGTGGGGCGGGGCCAGTTGAGGAAGGGGAACCAGCGGGCGAGGGCAGGATTGATGTGCATTTCAGGATGCTAGCCCAGATGAAACCTGCTCAAACAGCTATTGAATTGATAGTGACTCTCGAACACCCGAAACAATCTCATACGAGCGCAGCCGCGCCGCGTGGTCAAACATGGCGCCGGCCACCATCAATTCATTAGCACCGGTGCGGGCAATGAACGCCTGCATGGCCGCGCGCACCGTGGCCGGCGAGCCGATGGCCGAGGCCGACAGCACGCCTTGCAGCAGCGCCTGGGCTTGCGGGCCCGCGTTGTCCAGAAAGCCGGGCACCGGGGGCGGAAGCTGGGCCGGGCGGCCCATGCGCAGGTTCACAAAGGCTTGCTGCATGCTGCTGGCCAACAGCTGGGCCTGCTCGTCGGAGTCAGCCGCAAACACGTTAAAGCCCAGCATCACATACGGCTTGGCCAGCTGCGCCGAGGGGCGGAAGGTGCTGCGGTACACAGCAATGGCGTCCATCATTTGCGCAGGCGCAAAGTGCGAGGCAAAGGCGTAAGGCAGGCCCAGCATGGCGGCAAGCTGCGCGCCATACAGGCTGGAGCCCAGAATCCATATCGGCACCTGCAAGCCCTTGCCGGGCACGGCCAGCACGTGTTGTTTGGGTTCGGGCGACATGAAATCCATCAACTCCAGCACGTCTTGCGGAAACTCGTCGCTGTCAGACGTGAGGTTGCGCCGCAGTGCCCGCGCGGTCGCCTGATCAGACCCCGGCGCGCGGCCCAGGCCCAGGTCGATGCGGCCCGGGTGCAATGACTCCAGCGTGCCAAATTGCTCGGCAGTCACCAGCGGCGAGTGGTTGGGCAGCATCACCCCGCCTGCACCCACGCGAATGCTGCGCGTGCCCGCCGCCACATGCGCCAGCAGCACCGCGGTGGCCGCACTGGCAATGCCCGGCATGCCGTGGTGCTCGGCCAGCC
The DNA here is from genome assembly GCA_013297875.1 of Comamonadaceae bacterium. Taxonomy (GTDB): domain Bacteria; phylum Pseudomonadota; class Gammaproteobacteria; order Burkholderiales; family Burkholderiaceae_C; genus JAAFIW01. The sequence goes on from JAAFIW010000010.1 coordinate 83,451, forward strand.
AGTAGCGCTTGAAGCCCCAGCTTTCAGCGTGCTGGGCCAGGCTGAGCGTGTTGCGAAACGACTGGGCGGCGGTGCTGCCCTGGGTGATGGGCGAGAGGTCTAAAACAGATAAGGGGTACATGCGAGCGAGCTTACGGGAGTCGGGGAGGCCCTTGCATCCGAACTACTTCACAAAGGCAATGTCACCAAACCAGGTGACCACGTGGTCGTCGGTGTTGTCGGAATCGTTGCCCACCGCCACGCCCGTGATGGCTGGCGCTGCCATGCCGAAGGCTTCGCGAAAATCAGCCGCCACATCGCGCGACTCGGTTCGCCACTGGCCCACAGACGCGGGCCCGCTTTGCAGCACCACCCGGCGGATGCGTTTGGTAAACGGGCTCCAGGTGGTGTAGCCCACCCGGTGCTTGTTGTCCCACACGTAGCACAGAGCCGCTGTGGGCACCTCTTCACCGCTGAAGGTGCGCGCTAACCTGATTTTGGTGCGATCGCCCGCAGACAGCGACTCCAGCGGCACATCAAAAAAAACATAGACGCGCGCCGGGTGGTCGTCATTCGAGCGTTCGCCCATGTCGGCACTGTCCATCAGCCGATCGACTTTCCAGCGCCATTGCAGCACCTTGTTGCCTTGCGCCTCGCTTGGCACGGGCACGCCCAGGCTACCCGCGCTGTTGCGCGACTCCACCCGCAGCACGGTCTGGCCCTCATCAGACACCAGCGAAAACGTGTTGAGAGACGCCCCAGGCAAGCGAATCACCCGAAACGGCTTGGGCAGCGCCTGGCCAGCCTGCAGCGTCGAAAAAGCAGCCAGAACCTGGGCGCGGGCTGTGCTGATAAAAGCCCCGCCGAAAGTCAGACACAGCAGCGCCAAGGTCAGCCGGCGGGGGGTGCGGGGTATGGGTGGTGTGCGTTGTGCACGTAACTTGGTGAGTAGTTTGAGGATTTGGTTCATGCGGGTGGGTGCCTGGACGCAGGCATCAGGGAGACGGACGATCGATAGGTACCCTACTCAGCGCGCAACTCTTCACGAATGACTTCCCGCAGCGCTTCCTTGACAGCATCTGCCTGCAGACCACGACGCAAGGTGTCGTTGATCAAAGTTTGGTAGCCACGCCCGCCTGCTTTGGCTTTGTAGGCCTGCACCACTGCGTCGTCCAGCATGATGGTGATGCGGTGTTTGCCCATTTGCTGGGTGAGTGTGTCAGCAAACTCCGGCTGGCTGACATCTTTCAGTCCCACACGCAAGCGGGGAGCTGCATCAGAGGTAGGAGAAGAACTGGCGTGTTTCATGGTTTTCAGCCTCGCGGGCAACACAATTCACCGGCGGTTTTCTCTACGCCATTTGATGATGGCTAATATCGAAGGCAGGAAAATCCATATTGGAAGAACCAGGGTCGAGAACGCCCAATACAGAATAAGCCACTTATTCAACGCGCCGCCATAGGGAATCGCCGGGCCAATGGCGAAAAGGCCTAAAACGAGCCAAATCAACACTGACCCTAACAACCGAAGAACGAACCATAAAAACGTGAACCATAAAAACCGACTGCTAGATGGCGGTTCAGGCACTCTGGCGCGTGGAATAAAAATATTGCTCGAAGCTGACAATGATCTCCCAGCTATATTACCAAAATAGGCATCACAAACTGAACAGGCTACCATTTCTTTACCGAGAAGCAACTCAGACCCACATTTAGGGCAATACCAGGTTTGACCTTTTCCCATGGGCAGTCTTACCGCCTCAAATCCCTAGTAAACGGAAACTCCCGACTCCCCGGCACATTAATACTCGCAGGCGGAATATTCATCACCCCCGGCGTATGCCCCATGCGCACAAAGCGCGACAAGCGCCGCGATTCGGCTTCATACGCATTCACCGGCAGGTAGTCATAACTCAAGCCCCCCGGATGCGCGACGTGGTACTGGCAGCCGCCCAGGGATCGCTTCATCCAGGTATCGACGATGTCAAACGTCAGCGGCGCATGCACGCCAATCGTGGGGTGTAGCGACGAAGGCGGTGCCCAGGCCCGGTAGCGCACGCCGGCCACATATTCACCCGAAACACCGGTGGGTTGCAGGGGCAGGGCCTGGCCGTTGCAGGTGATGACGTAGCGGCTTTCGTTCAGGCCGGTGGCGCGCAGCTCGATGCGCTCCAGGCTGGAATCCACATAACGGGCAGTGCCACCGGGTGCGCCTTCTTCGCCCATCACATGCCAGGGCTCGACCGCGTTGCGCAGGGTCAACTCAATGCCGGCGGACTGCACCTGGCCGACCAGCGGGAAGCGGAATTCGAAATGCGGAGCGAACCAGGCGTCGTCAAACGCATAGCCAGCCTGGCGCATCTCGGCCAGCACGTCGTGCAGGTCGGCCTGCACAAACGTGGGCAGCAAAAACTTGTCGTGCAGCGCCGTGCCCCAGCGGGTGGCGGGGGCGCTGTAGGGCGTGTTCCAGAAGCGGGCGATCAGCGCGCGAATGAGCAACTGCTGCGCAATGCTCATCCGGGCGTGCGGCGGCATTTCGAAGGCGCGCAGCTCCAGCAGGCCCAGGCGGCCAGTGGCGCTGTCGGGCGAATACATCTTGTCGATGCAAAACTCGCTGCGGTGGGTGTTGCCGGTCACGTCGATCAGGATGTTGCGCAGGGTGCGGTCCACAATCCACGGCGGCATGGCCTGGCCGTAAACCTCGCGGTTGCGGTTGATCTCGCGCAGCGCAATTTCCAGCTCGTACAACTGGTCGTTGCGCGCTTCGTCTACCCGCGGGGCCTGGCTGGTAGGGCCGATGAACATGCCGCTGAACAGGTAGCTGAGTGACGGGTGGTTGTGCCAGTACAAAAGCAGGCTGGCCAGGAGCTCGGGGCGGCGCAGAAACGGCGAGTCGTTGGGCGTGGCACCGCCCATCACAAAGTGGTTGCCGCCGCCGGTGCCGGTGTGGCGGCCATCGGTCATGAACTTTTCAGCCGACAGGCGGGTTTCAAACGCGGCCTGGTACAAAAACTCGGTGTGCGCGACGAGCTGGCCAAAGTTGTGGGCGGGGTGAATGTTGACTTCAATCACGCCAGGGTCGGGCGTGACTTGCAGCATTTTCAGGCGCGGGTCGCGTGGCGGTGGGTAGCCTTCGATGACTATCTTGAGCTGAAGCTCTTGCGCCGTCGCTTCGACGGCGGCCAGCAAATCCAGGTAGTCGGTCAGGTTGGCCAGTGGCGGCATGAAGATGTAGAGGCAGCCGGTTTTGGTGCCCTGCATTTCGGCTTTGGGGCCGTTGGCGCGGCGGGGGTCTCTGGCCTCTACACACAAGGCGGTGCGGGTGATCCAGTGGGCGGATTCGAAGCGGTTGGGGCTGCGACTGGAAAACGCTTGCGGCTCGGCTTGGGCGGCGGTGCGGGCGTTGGCATTGCCTGCGGCGGTGGCGGCGCGGGCAGCTTCGAGCTGGCCTTGCAGTTGGCTCAGGCGGCGGGGGTTTTGAGCCGGGTTGGGCGCGGCGGGGTAGCTGTTTTGAAGCGTTTTCGGGCTTCCGCCCATGTCAATATTGCTCAAGCCGCTATTGAAAACATAGCGACTATGGAGTGCAGCGGAAGCGGGCAGGGTGCTCGAAGTGCTGGTAATCGCGCTCGGATCAGGCTCCACCAGGTACGGGTAGTCACCATCGGTCACCCAGGGCATGGAATCCAGCGGCAGGCGGTAGCCCATGGGCGAATCGCCGGGGTGCAGGTACATGCGCTCGTCGCGGAAGAACCAGGGGCCGGTTTTCCACACCGGGCCACTCAGCTGGGGGCCTTCTTCCGCCTTGATCGGCAGCACGTAGCCAATTACCGCATCCAGCTTCTGCTCAAACACGCGGCGCAGCCGGGCGCGTTCCATTTCGTCGTCCAGCCGCGAGTCAAACGGGTCCACATTCACCGGCAGGCGACGCTCGCGCCACAGGTAATAAAACACGTCTTCATAGCCGGTCTGCACAAATTGATTCGTCACGCCCAGCTTGCGCGCCAGCGCGTCGGTGAAACGCTTGGCGTCGGCCGCGCTGTAGTTGGAAGGCAGGCGCTCGTCGGCAAACAGCGCGGGGTTTTTCCAGATCGGCTGGCCGTCTGCACGCCAGAAAATGCTCAGCGCCCAGCGCGGCAACTGCTCGCCGGGGTACCACTTGCCCTGGCCAAAGTGCAGAAAGCCGCCGTCGCCATATTCAGCGCGCAGCTTTTGCACCAGCTCGGTCGCGTAGCCGCGCTTGGTCGGGCCCAGCGCCTCGGTGTTCCACTCGGGCGCGTCGCGGTCGCTCACGGCCACAAAGGTGGGCTCGCCGCCCATGGTCAGGCGCACATCGCCTTGCAGCAAATCGGCATCGACCTGCTGGCCCAGTTTGAGCACCTCGGCCCACTGCTCGTCGCTGTAAGGCTTGGTTACGCGCGGTGACTCAAAAATGCGGGTGACCTGCATGTGGTGGGCAAATTCCACCTCGGCCTCGTCCATCAAGCCTTCAATCGGCGCGGCGCTGCTGGGGCTGGGCGTGCAGGCCAGGGGAATGTGCCCCTCGCCGCACAGCAGGCCGCTGGTCGCGTCCAGCCCCACCCAGCCTGCGCCGGGCAAATACACCTCGCACCAGGCGTGCAGGTCGGTGAAATCGACCGTGGTGCCACTGGGGCCGTCCAGCGATTTCACATCGGGCACCAGCTGAATCAAATAGCCCGACACGAAACGCGCCGCCAGGCCCAGGTTGCGCAAAATCTGCACCAGCAGCCAACCCGAATCGCGGCACGAGCCACTGGCCAATGTCAGCGTTTCCTCCGGCGTTTGCACACCGGGCTCCATGCGAATCAGGTAGCGCACGTCTTTGGAAACCTGCTGGTTCAGTGCCACCAGAAAGTCGTTGGTCGGCCGGGGTGTGCGGTCAATCTTGGCCAGGTAGGCCTGCACCAGCGGCGTGGGCGCTTCGGTCACCAGATAGGGCGCCAGCTCCAGCGCCAGCTCGGGCGCGTAGGTGAAAGGGAATTTCTGCGCTGTGGGCTCCAGGAAGAAATCAAACGGGTTGAACACCGACATATCCACCACCAGATCCACCGTCACCTTGAACTCGGTGGTGGGCTTGGGAAACACCAGCCGCGCCTGGTAGTTGGCAAACGGGTCTTGCTGCCAGTTCACAAAATGCCCCGCAGGCTCCACCTTGAGCGAATACGAAATGATCTGGCTGCGGCTGTGCGGCGCAGGGCGCAGGCGCACGACTTGGGGGCCAAGGTTGACCGGGCGGTCGTATTTATAGTGGGTAACGTGGTTTAAGGCGGCGTGTATGGACATGAGCGTTGTCTCGGTTCAGCGTGGGCAATGCGGGGAAGAAGGCCCGTTGCCCATACTAGCAAGCTCTACGCCCAATCTGCATGACGGCTGGGTGTTTTGTTGTGCATGAAGCTATGCATGTGCTAAGTGCTTCGGGTTGCGACGTCGGGGCATCCGGAGTCCGTGTTGGCTTCACGGTCAGGTGTCCGTGAAATGGCTGCCACTCTATTTGTTGTGTCACACCTGCGTAGCGCTTGGCGAAATGCCCAGAGATCCCCGGCGGGTTTGAGTGCCAGGCACACGCCGTCAAACCACCACGAGCCGATTGCGCGTTTTCATTTGCGGAAATCTTGAAAAATCGCGGTCCGCAGTCCACAGTTCAGTCACGCCGTTCTCTATGCAGATGGCGGCGATGCGTGCATCGTGAAACTGCCCGCCACGGATTTTGGCAGCGCGCGCCAGGTCAAACAGGGTTTGGGCATGGCCGTCGCCGCACCGCAAAAGATTTGACGATGGCGCACGCAACCATTCAGCGGCTTGCTCAAGCGCCTGTTCCAAAGGTGTTGCCAAAACCGGCGCTTTGAACCCCGTCACGACCGCCAAAAACTCAGACAGGCAGGCCGATGGAATTCCCCATGGCAGATTGCCTTCTGCCAGCCGCTTCAGCGCAGCTTTGGCGGGCAGGTGCCATTGCACGTCGCTGCGGTGGGCGTACACCAGCAAGTTGGTGTCAACGGCGATCACTGCTGGCGGTTCCCGCTGTCCTGGCCGTCCACGCGAATCAGCCGTCCATCCTTCAAGGTCCATTCCGGATTGGCGGCGTCGCGCCATGTTGCGGGGTCTGACAGCACGCTGAGCTCCGGCACCGCGCCTGTTGAGCCAAAGCTGAAATCCTGAAGGTGGAAGGGTTCAGCTGCAGGCTTGGGCTGCGCCATGACCATGCGCAATCCACTTTCCACCATGGCCCGAAATGTGAGCCCCCGGTCTTTGGCCTGTGCGCGTGCCTGCTCAAAAAGCGTGTCAGAGATATCGATGGTGGTTTTCATATGGGTCACCCATACTTTCAAATATGGTTTGTATTGTAGGCTTGCTATGAGGCGCTCGTGCGCCGCCAGAAATTTGCCGCGAGACACATGGGACAGCGCCCGCACCGCAAACAAAAAGTCTGGCTTTCGCGTCGGTGTTTGCCACCTGCGTGCTGGGCAATCGTAGAGCGAGGCGTTGATTGCCTTGAGTATTTGTGAGGCCTGCCGTTGGCGCTCCGCTTGAGCGCGGGATCAGGCGTTCCCGCGGAACTTATTGATCACAGTCCTCGTTCCATACCGAGAGTGCGGTTTGACTCCCACCGGCAAAAACTACGAGGCTACCTCTACCTGCAAACAGCCCGGAACACGCTTCGGCGCTTTGGGGGCAAAAGGCTGGCACACGGAGGGTTGCTCGAACTCCGCCGCCCAGAAAGTGAATAACTCGTATGCCAGTCTTCCCTGGTGCGAGGCAGTTACGCGAGCACTGCTCCTCTCTTACATCCATGAACAGGACTCGTCCGTCAATTTGCATCGAGGCTTTCTGTCCTACCCACTCAAGAACGGTCTGAGGGGGTTCTTCTTGCGCAGCTCTTACCTGGAACCTGCATCCAGACTCCGACGTGGCCGGTTTGGCAGGCAGTGGGTCGATCCGCGGACCTGTGACTGCAAGCGTAGAAACAAGCATCAGCGTGAAGAAGAGGGGAACTGCGTGCATGGGACGCCTATTGATCTCTTCCAAATTCACGACAGTGAATTGGACTGTTTTCACCCTCTCCCTCCGGGAGAGGGCTGGGGTGAGGGATTGAGCGTTCCAGCCGTCATGTTTTTTGAAACGCTCAATAGTGTGGTTGCGTCACTCCTGATGGGATCAGCTTTTATCCGCCACGCCCACCAACCCAGCCAAAGTCAAAGCCTTCAACCCAGATTTTCCATTAGGCGCACCTTCGGTGCTGTTTGGATTCCAACGCCGCATTTGCGGCCATTTTCGACCCTCTTCGTCGCCCATGGCGCGCGCCATGGGCCTCCTCAGTCGGGTCAAAACTGACTCGCAACTGCATCCGTTGTCTATCCAAACCCTAATGGAAATTCTGGGTTCAACGCAGCCGATGAACCTCGTTTGGACTGAACCATTGCTGGTTAAGGAACTGACGCTGTCGGTATAGGGGTTTGAAAGCGTAGCGCGGGCGGGCATGCGTAAATTATGGCTTCGAATGCGCCAATTGCCTTGCCTGCTGGACCCAGATTGATGTGTGCTCGTACTGTGCAACGCGCTGCGTTGCGAAACCTTTTTGTATGACAACTACTTGAGGTTTCAGCTGCGCAGATTGCGCAGCAGGAGGGGTGAGTGACCGCCCGCAGCTCAGGCGGTTTCTCTGGCTAATATTTCTGGCGTGTGGGGCGGTTTGAAGCAAAAACCGCCACACGCCCAAGTGTTTATTGCTCAAGCAGCTATCAAAATCGTAGTAGCCGAAACCCCTCAGCGGCACAACGTTTGACATGAGGGGACCGCAAAAGGCGTAGCCTTTTGTGGGTTCCCTCGATGGAAGGGTGTGCGCCCAGCATGGGCGTGAACTTATGGGGTGCAAGTCCCCTGTGGGAGAACCGAATTGGACTCATGAGAGCAATATTAACCACTAGCCGATGGCAAGGGCTTACCCGCGAGGGTGGGTCTGGAGGAAGCCCGAGTGCAAATGTGCGAGGCGACGGACAGAAACCGCATAGTCAAGGCCGAGGGAGTCGAGGCAAGCTGGCACATGACGGCAAAGCCCACCGGTTCGACGCCTACGGTAAATGCGGCGCTTGTGCACAGACAGTTCGCGACCCTTACCTGGGGAGATCTGCTCCGCGAGCGGTGCAAATGAATGACGACATGACCCGGATAGGTTCTACCGGGATACCAAGACCCAGCGCCGTAGCGAGCTGTCCGCTGCGTGTCGAAGAAACTGGCAGCAACGTCGTCCATGAACACAGCGCGACCCGTAGAGATGCGGGCCGTGATGGTGCAGAAGTCAGCAGCGGCCATAGTAGGTGCCCAGGAGTCGGGGTGCTGAAGGTCCAAACAATGAGACACAAGGAGCAGGCGTGTTGACCTCGACCAAATCGACCAAGCCCGAGCGGGCCAGATGCGGACGGCGGCCAACACGCACCGAGCCTTGAAACAAGACGAAGTGAAAGTCAATAGCGAACTGCTTGAAGAAGTGCTGACCAGCGACAACCTGGCGCAAGCATGGAAACGGGTGAAGGCCAACAAAGGCGCGCCGGGTATTGACGGCATGACCATTGAAGACTTCCCCGACCATGCGCGCGCGCACTGGTCAGCGATTCGACAGCAGATCAAGGACGGGGATACCAGCCGCAGGCCGTGCGAAGGGTAGAAATACCCAAGTCCGGTGGCGGCAAACGCCAGCTGGGCATCCCCACGGTCATGGACCGGGTTATCCAGCAGGCCATAGCCCAAGTGCTCACGCCGATATTCGACCCGACATTCTCGGAATCGAGCTTCGGCTTTCGACCGGGCCGCAACGCACACCAAGCGATCAGGCAGGTACAAACGATTGTGAAGGGTGGCAAAAGCACCGCAGTGGACATCGACCTTGCCAAGTTCTTCGACACCGTCAACCATGACGTGCTGATGAACTTGCTGGCTCGCTCCATTGCCGACAAGCGACTGCTGCTCTTGATCGGGCGCTACCTGCGCGCCGGGGTGCTGGTCGGTGAGCAAGTAGAGCCGAGCGAGGTGGGCACCCCACAAGGTGGGCCACTTTCGCCACTGCTGGCAAACATCCTGCTGCACCAACTCAACCTTGAGTTGGAACGGCGGGGACACCGATTTGCACGTTATGCCGATGACATGGTCATTCTTGTCAAAAGCGAACGCGCTGCACAGCGGGTGATGGGCTCCATCACGCGGTATCTGGAAACCACCCTAAAGCTCAGAGTCAACTTAGCCAAAAGCAAAGTGGCACCGATGAGCGAATGCGCCTTCCTGGGCTTCACGATCAAGGGCAAGAAGATACGCTGGACCGATAAGGCACTGGCGAACTTCCAGCACCGGATCAAGGAGTTGACGGGCAGGAGCTGGGGCTTCGCTCGTACACAAACAGTCCTGAGGACTGTTTGTGACTGGCGAAGAGTAGGTGCCTCTGGCACCGGAGCGCCCTGCAAGGGTATCCATGGAATACCGCCTGCGAAAGCTGGGGCAATACATGAGGGGATGGACGGCATACTTTGGCATCAGCCAGTATTACCGCCCGGTACCCGAACTGGACGAGTGGATCAGACGGCGCATGCGTATGTGCTACTGGAAACAGTGGCGCTGGCCTCGCACAAAGATCAAGAATCTGCTGGCCTTGGGCGTGAGCCTGAAGTCGGCGATTCAGCACGGATGCAGCAGCAACAGCTACTGGCAAATGTCCAGAACCCCCGTGATCAATCAGGCAATTTCCAACGCGTGGCTAAAGGAGCAAGGTTTGCTCAGTGTGAAAGACCTGTGGTGCCAGGCCCAGGGTTACACGGCAAAGAAAGTAAAGGCTTCGTCGAGCGAGCCAACTTGTTGAACCGCCCACTGCGGACCCGCACGGTGGGTGGTGTGGGGGGCGACGGTTAGAAGCCGTTGCCTACCCGATTAGGGCGCATTCTTGCCCTTGCTCAACCTGCCAGCGGCTGAGTGCATGCCGCCTGTGGCGGGACGCAATGTGCCGGCCTTGCCAAGACCGAACGGAGGCATGTTGACATACATGTTCTCGTAGGTTCCAGGCGACGCGGCGTAGGTTTCGTGCCAGATGCCGACTGAACCGTTGGTGCCCACAGCCTTGTTGAAGGCTTGCCATGCTGGAAGATGTTCAGCAGTCTTGTTTCTCGCGTAAGCCAACAACTGTTCCATGGACCGCCAGTACTGAACCATGATCGTGGTTCGGGAGAACCACATTTCCGCATGGAGAAAGCCGAGTTCTGGTTGGCGATTGAGTTCTTCCAGCATTCGGGGCATGGCTTGAGTTACCGGCCACCACTTGTGCACCAGCAGCGGCTTGTTGATTCGTAGCCCGATCAGGAAGACGACGAACTCGCCTTCTAGGTTTGATATGAGGCGTTCGGATCGAATCATGGTGTGATGCGCTCTAACGTTTGAATTAAGCGGGCCCCGGCAGCGTTGCGCGCTGGGCAGCAAGTGCAAAATGGGGCGCAGCCCCTGCACTTGATGGCCAGCGCGCAACGCTGTTGGGGCTCCGCTTGAATGAAGGGTTAGGCTGCGCTGGGCCGAGAGAACTCATAGGGCTGCTTGGACAATGGCTTGCCGCGACGCGAATAGGTGCTTTGAATAGTCTGGGTGCTGAGGAAGCACATGTCCGCGAGTGAAGAACGCCTCTTTAGTTGTATCGAAGCCGAAGCCAAAGTGTGTGTCCGCCTTGTTCACCTTCTTCTGGCGTACCAGAGGCATGAACGCAGTCATCTCGGCCTGAGTGAAAAGCAAGAGGTGGGACTGCCAGAGATTTGCCGTGGTCTTCAGACTTGTTGGGTTCGTTGCGTACTGACCAATGAGGACGAAGAAGTCTGCCTCCGGCGGAACCTTGAAGGTCTTGAGCCACATGTAATGCTTGAAGTTTCGCTGACCTGTCCGAGGCGCGGTCCCAGGCATTCCGTCAAAAGTTCGAGAACTTTTGACCTGGAACGTGACGACCTTTGTTGCTGCAGCGGTTCTCCTGACGAGCGCCAAGTCGTAGCCCTTTTGTTGAGCTGACAAAGGGAGCAGTACGCTGTAGCCATTCTTGGTAGAGAAGTGTTGCTGGAGGAACGTAGCTACCAGCAGCTCAGGGTAGTTGACGGTGAAGATCGGGTTCATAGTGCCAGTGCGAGGAGGTCGAGTGTTGCGCAGCCTAACGTAATGTCCCCCGCAAAACCTGCGAAATATTCTGGGCGTTGCGGTTTACATGGTTCATTGAAGCGATCATAAGCCATTGATAGAAATGAAAAATTTTGGTTTTACTGTATGAAAATACAGTTATAATTCAAACCATGAAACCCGGCAGGTCAGCAGGCGTCCCCATCCCCCTCAAATCAACCCGATTGTTGGATCAAGTTCGCGAGCGCATTCGTTACCTGCATTACAGCCTGAGCACAGAGACCACCTACGTGCATTGGGTGAAGTTTTTTGTGCGCTGGCATGGGCGCAGCAACGGGGGCACGGGGGTGATGCGCCACCCGCGCGACATGGGCGCGCCCGAAGTGGAGGCGTTTTTGACCATGCTGGCGGTTGAACGCAAAGTGTCCGCCTCCACCCACAACCAGGCTTTGAGCGCCATTTTGTTTTTGTACCGCAAGGTGTTGGCCGTCAAGCTGCCGTGGCTGGACGACATTGGGCGGCCTCAGCAAAAGCGGCGCATTCCGAGTGTGCTTACGCAAAACGAAGTAGCCGGCCTGCTGTCGCAGATGCAAGGGGAGCCGGCACTGCTGGCGCGGTTGCTGTATGGCACAGGCATGCGGTTGATGGAGGGCCTGCGTTTGCGCATCAAAGACGTTGACTTTGACCGTCACGTCATCATCGTGCGGGAGGCCAAGGGCGGCAAAGACCGGGTGGTGATGTTGCCGCGTTCGTTGGTGCCCGCTTTGCGCCAGCAGATGTACGCGGCGCGGGCTGTGTGGGAGGTGGATCGCCAGGCGCAACGCGGTGGAGTGGAGACACCCCACGCGCTGGAGGCCAAATACCCGCAAGTTGGCAACACTTGGGGTTGGTTCTGGATGTTCCCGTCACCCACGCATTCGGTAGACCCTCGATCAGGCGTGCAGCGGCGTCATCACCTGTTTGAAGAGCGTTTACAACGCGCCATCAAGAAGGCCGTGCCGCTGGCGGGCATCGTCAAACCCGTTTCCGTCCACACCCTGCGCCACAGCTTCGCCACCCATTTGCTGCAATCGGGCACCGACATTCGCACCGTGCAAGAGTTGCTGGGCCACAGCGATGTTTCTACCACCATGATTTATACGCATGTCCTCAAGGTGGCGGCGGGCGGCACGGCCAGTCCGCTGGACGCTTTGCTGGCAGGTTCGCCCGCGCTGCATTTCGCCTGAGCTTGCGCTCGCAGCATGTGGTCATATACGCCCCCATGCAAACCGACCCACAAGCCACCGAACCCGACGAGCCCTACAACCCTGGCGCCACGCTGGCCCAGCTGGGCACGCTGGCGCTGCTGGGCTGCCTGCTGGGCACCATCGTGCAGTTGCAGCAAAGCGCCCTGTGGAATGTCTGGTTTTATGTGGCTTTTGGGCTGGTAGCCCTTGTATTCATTGCTGGGGCAGCTCCTGAATCAGGAGCGTTTGCAGCGCTGCGGCGGGGCATGCTGGTGTTATCAGCGGCGGCCGCGCTGGCCTTTGGCGTGTGTGGGTTGCGGGCCAGCGTGTACACGCAGCAGGCGCTGAACCCAGCGCTTCAGGGGCTGGATGTGCAGGTGGTGGGTGTGGTGGCAGCCATGCCGCAGCGCGGTGAGGCGGGGTTGCGGTTTCGGCTGGATGTGGAATCGGCCTTTCTGGACAAACAACCGGTGACGCTGCCGCCCAGTTTGTGGCTGGGCTGGTGGGGTGGCGTGCAGCCCGATGGGTTGCAACGGCTGCCTGGCAATCTGCGCGCGGGGGAGCGCTGGCAGATGACGGTGCGCCTGAAAGCGCCGCATGGCAACCGCAACCCGCATGGCTTTGACTACGAGCTGTGGCTGTGGGAGCATGGCTTGCAGGCCACCGGCTATGTGCGTGCGGGGCCCAACGATGCGCCGCCGCTGCGGCTGGGGGGCACCTGGCGGCACCCGGTGGAGCGGGCGCGCCAGGCGGTGCGTGATGCGGTGTTTGAGCGGGTGGCAAACCGGCAGCAGGCAGGCATTTTGGCGGCGCTCATCACCGGTGACCAGGCGGCCATTGAGCGGGCTGACTGGGATGTGTTTCGGGCCACTGGCGTGGCGCATTTGATGAGCATTTCGGGCCTGCACATCACGCTGTTTGCCTGGGTGGCGGCGGCGCTGCTGGGGGTGCTGTGGCGGCGCAGCACGCGGCTGTGCCAGGCGGTGCCGGCCCACCATGCGGCGCTGGTGGGCGGGGTGGCGCTGGCGGGGGCTTATGCGCTGTTTAGCGGCTGGGGCGTGCCTGCGCAGCGCACGGTGCTGATGCTGGCCACTGTGGGCCTGCTGCGGCTGGCGGGCCTGCAATGGCCGTGGACGCGGGTGTGGCTGCTGGTGGCCGCGGTGGTGGCGGTGGCCGACCCGTGGGCGTTGATGCAGGCGGGCTTTTGGCTGAGCTTTGTGGCGGTGGGGGTGTTGTTTGTCAGCAGCCCGGTTGCTATCAATTCAGAAGCTTCTCGAGCAATGAATTCATGGGCTGGTAGCCGATTTGTTTCATTATTGCGCGAGCAATGGGTGGTGACGGTGGCGCTCACGCCGCTGACCTTGCTGCTGTTTGGCCAGGTCTCGCTGGTGGGCTTGCTGGCCAATTTGCTGGCCATTCCGTGGGTGACCTTGCTGGTCACGCCGCTGGCGCTGGCCGGGGTGCTCGTCAACCCGCTGTGGGACGGGGCGGCGCTGGCGGTGCAGGCGCTGGCCTGGTTTCTGGGCTGGCTGGCCACTTGGCCGGCTGCCAGCGTGGCCGTGCCGGCTGCGCCGCTGTGGGCGGGTGCGGCGGGCGTGCTGGGCGGTGTGCTGCTGGTGATGCGCTGGCCCTGGGGCGTGCGGGCGCTGGGTGTGCCGCTGCTGCTGCCGGTGCTGCTGTGGCAGGCACCGCGGCCAAGCGCAGATGAGTTTGAGTTGATCGCTGCCGACATTGGCCAGGGCAATGCGCTCATCGTGCGCACCGCCGCCCACACCCTGGTGTATGACGCTGGCCCGCGCTACAGCCGCGAGAGCGACGCCGGCCACCGCGTGCTGGTGCCGCTGCTGCGTGCCCTGGGCGAGCGGGTCGACACCTTGCTGCTGAGCCACCGCGACGCTGACCACACCGGTGGCGCGGCGGCGGTGCTGGCCATGCAGCCGCAGGCCGCGCTGCTCAGCTCGATTGAAGACGGCCACGAGCTGCAAGCGCTGCGCCCGGCCATGCGCTGCACCGCCGGTCAGCGCTGGGTGTGGGATGGCGTGCAATTCGAGGTGCTGCACCCCCAGGCGGCGGACTACGACCGCGCCCTGAAAAGCAATGCCCTGAGCTGCGTGCTGCGCATCAGCAATGCCCGGCAAACCGCGCTGCTGGTGGGCGACATCGAGCAGCCGCAAGAAGCGCAGCTCTTGGCCACACAGACGGCAAACCTCAAAGCCGACCTGCTGCTGGTGCCCCACCACGGCAGCAAAACCTCGTCGAGCGCGGCGTTTTTAGATGCGGTGCAGCCCCGCCTGGCCCTGGTGCAAGCCGGCTACCGCAACCGCTTTGGCCACCCCGCGCCCGAGGTGGCGCAGCGTTATGTTGAGCGGGGCATTCAGGTGATTGCGTCACCAGCCTGCGGCGCCGCGCGGTGGCAATCTGCGCAGCCGCAGGTGGTGGGCTGCGAGCGGGCGACCAACCGGCGCTACTGGCAACATGAATCCGGTTTTTGATGGTTTTGGACTGAAAAACGCTCCTGATTGAATAGCTGCTTGAGCAGTATTTGTATGGGCTGGTGGCAGATTCAGCCTTTGATTGGGTGACTGCTCAGGTCGCAGCACAGTGTCTTGCTCCTTCCCGCCTTGGGTTCATTAGGGAACCTCTGAAAAAACTCCTGTCGTAGGGGCTAAAAAATTTCTGTTGCCAGTCCAGAAAAACTGTATAAAAATACAGTTTTTACCTGTCGTTCATCCGTCTGTCGTGCCGTGTCTGCCTTACCCCGCTCCGCTTTGCATCTGCTGTCTGCCCATATCTGGCAGGGCCACGAAATGGCGCGCTCGAGCGGGGATGCGGTGGAAACCTGGTCCACCGGCCATGCCGCGCTGGATGCCGCCTTGCCCGGCGGTGGCTGGCCGCTGGCTGGGCTGGTGGAGGTGCTGCCGCCGCAGCCGGGGCAGTTTGTCTGGCGTTTGCTGGCGCCGGGTTTGAGCCAGGTGCTGGCACACAAAGCCGGGCCGCTGGTGCTGGTGGGCGCACCGTTTGAGCCGTTTGCGCCCAATCTGCAAGCCCAGGGCCTGGCTGCTGCGCGGCTGCTGTGTGTGCGGGCCGGGCACAGAGAAGCGCCCGGTGCGCAGCAGGCGCGGCTGTGGGCGGCCCAGCATGCGCTGCAGTGCGCGCCGGTGGTAGCGGTGCTGCTGTGGCTGGAGGTGGCCAGCCAGGCACCACCCAATGCGACCAACAGCGCGGGCAACACCGGCAGCCACACCGGTGCGCTGGCCACAGACCTGCGCCGCCTGCACCTGATTGCACAAACCCAGCACAAGCCCTTGTTCGTCATGCGCCCCCCGGCCGCCCGCCGCGAGGCATCGGCCGCACCGCTGCGCCTGTCATTGCGTGGCCTGGAGGCAGACGATCACACCCGGTTTGAGGTGGACGTATTCAAGCGGCGTGGCTCCCCGGTGCAGCCCGTGTCACTGCCAGCCGAGCCCGTGCAACTGGCCGCGCTGCTGCAGGCCGCCCGCGAAATAAGGGCGCAGGAGCTGGAATGGGACACGGAGCAACAGATGGCGCAGCAAAGCGAGGAACAGATGGCGCAACAAAGCCTGGCACCACACCCCGCTGCGCCCCACACCCGCGCACGCCATGTGGATCGCGCTCTTACCGCCTGAGCACCAGCACACCGCCTGGGGCTGGCATGCGCTGCAGTTCACCCCGCGCGTGGTGCAGGTGCAAGAGGCTTTGCTGCTGGAGGTGTCGGCCAGCCTGCGGCTGTGGGGCGGGCGCAAACGCCTGTTGCAGTGGCTTTTAAAGCCAAATCCGCCGCTAGCCCATGTAAAACATGCTCAAGCAGCTACATCTTTAATAGCAATTGCCCAGCTGCGTCTGGCCTGCCAGGGCCGTCCCATCGTGCCGGTTGATGCGCTGCCGCTGGCCACCCTGAGCGCTGCCGGGCCCTACCTGCCCCTGCTGGCGCGCGTGGGCTGCAAAACCTGGGGCCAGGTGCGTGCGCTGCCCCGCGGGCCTGCAACCCGGCGTTTCCCCGGCCTGCTGGAGGCGCTGGACGCCGCTTATGGTGACAAACCCGAGGTCTACCCTTGGCTGGCCCTGCCCGATGTGTTTGACCAGCAGCACGAGCTGCCCGGCCTGGCCAGCAGCGCCCCCGAGCTGCTGTGGCTGGCCCAGCGCCTGTTGGACGCGCTACAGGTGTGGCTGGCCGCCCGCCAGCGCGGCGTGCTGGCCATACAGCTGCAATGGACGCTCGATTTGAAGCGCCACAACGGCCTGGACTTGCCCCCGCACCAGCACATCACCGTGCGCACTGCCCAGCCCACCCAAGACATGTCCCACCTGGTGCGCCTGGTGGGCGAGCACCTGAACCGCACCACCCTGGCCGCGCCCGCCAACGCCCTGCGCCTGCGCACGCTGGACACCGCGCCCTGGGCCGGGGCCAGCCAGAACCTGTTGATTGAAGACCGCACCCAGGGCACCAGCCTGCACGAGCTGGTCGAGCGCCTGAGCGCCCGCCTGGGCCCCGAAAACGTGCAGGTGCCCCAGCCCCATGCCGACTGGCGCCCCGAGCGCATGCAGCGCTGGGTGGCCGCGCAAGACGTCGTGGGCAATACCCCGTCGCTCGGCCCGAAACCACACCCCTGCACCACACCGTCCGACGCCGACCTGATGCCCCCCTGGCTGCTGCCCCAGCCCCTGCCACTGGCCACCCAGAACCAGCACCCCTGCTACGGCGGACGCCTGCAACTGCTCACCCGCGCCCACCGCGTGGAAGCCGGCTGGTGGGACGTGGAGTGGAACAGCGGACGCGACCCTGCCAACCCCCTGAGCCCCCCATTGAGCCTGCGCGACTATTTCCTGGCCCGCAGCCCCCGCGCCGGCTTGCTGTGGGTGTTTTGCGCCCGCCTGAGCAAAAGCCAGCTGCTGCAAATGCCCGCGCACCGGCAACAGGCGGCGTATTGGTATTTGCAGGGGGTGTTTGGGTGATCACACGATGGGTTGGGGCTGGCTGATCGGATTCGTAAAATGAACTTTCTTTTTTTCGGGAGACTGGCAATGTCTGAACTTTTACTTACTGGAGCTGTCCGCACGTGCCAAGACGCTTTCTTCAGAGGAAAGAGCACAACTGGCCGAGATGCTTCTTGAGTCGCTGGAGGAATCTGCGCAGCCTGGGCTGAGCGTTGAGTGGGAGCGTGAAATTGCCAGGCGCGTTGCTGCATTTGAACGCGGCGAATCGGTGACGTATGCCGCTACAGACGTCTTCGCCGAAGCCCACCGTCTTGCTCAGTAATGCGTGTTCGCCTTGTTGTTGACGCGCAATCAGGTTTTGTAGTCTCCGGTGGCCCGCAATAGGGGTCGGAGCAAAATTTCGTATGCGCACCAAGTCCGCCGAATAGACCGTGTCCTGAATTTTGATCCGACCCCCATTGCTTGTTCCCCTGCTGCGGTTGCACTCAACGCTCAAAAAAATCTCAAACTGCAATCCAAACCGGTTTACAAACGCAGCCATCACTGATCGGAGACACCCCCATGGACATGCAAGCCAGCCGCACCCTCGCCGTCACCCAGCAACAAGCCTGGGACGCGCTGAACAACCCCGAGGTGCTGAAAACCTGCATCACCGGCTGCGACAAGCTGGAGCTGATCGCCGACAACCAATACGCAGTCGGCGTGGCCGTGAAGATCGGCCCGGTCTCAGCCAAGTTTGCCGGCAAGATCACGCTGAGCGAGATCAACCCGCCCAACAGCTACACCATCACCTTTGACGGCCAGGGCGGCGCAGCCGGCTTTGGCAAAGGCGACGCCAAGGTGTCGCTGGCCCCGCTGGAAGGCGGCAAAGCCTGCGAGCTGAGCTACGTGGTGCATGCCCAGGTGGGCGGCAAGATTGCGCAACTGGGCCAGCGGCTGATCGACGGCGTGGCCAAGTCGATGGCGGAAGACTTTTTCAAGAAGTTTGACTTGGAAATGCAGCGGCAGTATCCAGCGGCTGAAGTTGCAGTTGCTACTGATTCAATAGCTGCTCCAGCAGATGATTCGAGGGCTGTAGCGTCAAAAGGCTTGAATGTTCCTGTCTGGGTTTGGGTGGCCGGGGCGGTGGTGGTGCTGGGGTTGGTGCTGGTTTTGCGCTAGGGGAACCTGGACAACAGAATTTGAACCGTATCTGCTCGCCATCAGGCGTCGCAAACACGTTACTTCACCAACGGAGGCTCAATGAATCCCAAACAATACGAAGGCGGTTGCCTCTGTGGCGCGATCAGGTTTCGAGCCACGGGTAAGCCTGGCAAGCCGCACACCTGCTCATGCGCAAACTGCCGCAAGCACTCAGGCTCGCTCACGTTGACCTGGGTGGAGTTTCCGGAGCAGAACGTGGAATGGGTCGGCCCAGGCGGCAAGCCGTCAACCTGGCGCTCGTCGTCGTACTCCAGCAGGGCCTTTTGCGGCGATTGCGGCACCACCATCGGCGCCATGGACGACGAACCGACTGTGGCACTGGTCACAGGAGTCTTCGACAAGCCGCAACTGAAGGAGTTTGCGCCGACATACCACTCGTACGTCTCTCGCAGGCCACGGTGGTGGCATGTTCAGTCGGACTATGAGCGCCCGAGCAACGAATGAGCGCTGCTCGCAAGCCAGGCGGTGCGCAGCAACGCCTGAACCCTCTGCCGAAACACGCCGTTACCCCCTAAACCCCCACCCCCAACCACGCATCAGATAGTCGCAATTTGCGACAGCCAAAACCGCCCCACCAGCCCGTGGCTACGGGCAATCCCTATACCCGGCGATTGGCGCAAGAACAGAATTCTCCTTGGGTTGCCCTGACGCACACCCACCACACACAGGAGACAACTGATGACTTGTAAGCCCAGCATGCGGCTGATCGTTGCCGCGTTTTCCGCTCTTGCGTTTGCCGCGCCCGGCATCGCCAAGGACTCCGCCCCCAAAGGCTCGGTCAAACACATCGCCACCGTGACCCAGAAGGTCAACGGCAACTTCATCAAGGCCAACGCCGCCAAAACCAACGACTGGCCCAGCTATGGGCTGGACTACGCGGAGACCCGTTTTTCGCGGCTGACGGGCATCACTGACAAGAATGTGAAAGACCTGGGCCTGGTCTGGTCGTACAACCTGGAGTCCACCCGCGGGGTAGAGGCTACGCCGCTGGTGGTGGACGGCATCATGTATGTCAGTGCCTCCTGGAGCATCGTGCATGCGGTGGACACGCGCACCGGCAAGCGCATCTGGACCTATGACCCCAAGGTGCCGCGCGAAGGTGGCTACAAAGGCTGCTGCGACGTGGTCAACCGCGGCGTGGCGCTGCATGAAGGCAAGGTGTTTGTGGCCTCGTATGACGGGCGTTTGATTGCGTTGAACGCCGCCACCGGTGAAAAGGTCTGGGAAAAAGACACGATTGAAAACAAGAAGATGTCTTACACCATCACCGGTGCACCTCGGGTGTTCAAGGGCAAGGTGATCATTGGCAATGGCGGGGCAGATTTGGGTGTGCGTGGCTACATCACCGCCTATGACGCGAAAACCGGCGACCAGAAATGGCGCTGGTACACCGTGCCTGGCGACCCCAGCAAGCCGTTTGAAAACGAGGCCATGGAAAAAGCCGCCAAAACCTGGGACCCTGCGGGCAAGTGGTGGGAGCTGGGTGGCGGTGGCACCGCGTGGGACACCATGAGCTTTGACCCGCAGCTGAACCTGATGTACATCGGCACCGGCAACGGCTCGCCCTGGTCTGCCGCGCTGCGCAGCCCTGCCGGTGGCGACAACCTGTACCTGGCCAGCATCGTGGCACTGAACCCCGACACCGGTAAATACGTGTGGCACTACCAGCAAACCCCTGGCGACAACTGGGACTACACGTCCACCCAGCCGATGATCCTGGCCGATTTGAAGATCGAAGGCAAGCAGCGCAAGGTCATCATGCATGCGCCGAAAAACGGCTTCTTTTTTGTGATTGACCGCACCAACGGCAAATTCATCTCGGCCAAAAACTTTGTACCAGTGAACTGGGCCACCGGCTATGACAAAGACGGCCGCCCCATGGTGAATCCCGAGGCACGCCGAACCGACAAACCGTTTGAGGTGATTCCCAGCGCCTATGGCGCACGCAACTGGCACAGCATGTCGTTCAACCCGCAAACCGGGCTGGTCTACATGCCGGTGCAAAACGTGCCGCTGACCTTGATGGATAACAAAAACTGGAAGCCCAATGCCAACGTAGCCGGCGAACCGCATGGCGGCCTGGGCTGGAACCTGAGCAAGATGGCCAATGTGGAGCCACCCAAGGGCGCGCCCTTTGGTCGCTTGATTGCATGGGACCCCATCGGCCAAAAACCGGCGTGGACGAATGAGCAAATTTCGCCCTGGAATGGCGGCACGCTCAGCACCGCAGGCAACCTGGTGTTTCAAGGCACGGCAGACGGTCGCTTCATGGCGCTGAACGCCAAAACCGGCGAAAAGCTGTGGGAAAGCCCCACTGGCACCGGCGTGGTGGCCGCGCCCAGCACTTACATGGTCGATGGCAAGCAATATGTGTCGATTGCGGTGGGCTGGGGCGGTGTGTACGGCATCACCACCCGCGCCACTGACCGGCAGGGCCCAGGCACGGTCTACACCTTTGCGGTGGGCGGCAAAGCGCCGTTGCCAGAAGCCGTGCAATACCGCATGGACGAGCTGGTCTCGGGCGTGAAGTACGACCCCAAGCAGGTGCAAGCCGGCACCATGCTGTATGTGAACAATTGCGTGTTCTGCCACGGCGTGCCCGGTGTAGATCGGGGCGGCAACATTCCCAATCTGGGCTACATGGCCTCTGGCTACATTGAAAACCTGCAAAACTTCGTCTACAAAGGCCCGGCCAATGAGCGAGGCATGCCCGACTTCACCGGCAAGCTGAGCAAAGATGAAGTCGAGCAGATCAAGGCCTTTATTCAGGGCACGGCGGACGCGATCCGGCCGCCGAAGAAGGTTTCAGAAGCCAAGTAAGTTGATTCGAATCCATGCACACATCTGGCGTCATTCCCGCGCAGGCGGGAATCCACACCTCGGCGCGATAAGTGCACCATGACACGCGAAGCTGTCGCACCTGGATTCCCGCCTGCGCGGGAATGACAACCGATTTTTTTGTGACCATACTCAATCTACGCAATGGACTGTTGAAACGCGGCCTACGGCATCTGCTTGGTGCGTCATCAGGTTTTTTGTTGTGCTGCGCATCGGCTGGTGCACAAACAACGCCACCCACCGAGCCCACGCTGCGCACCGTCGTCATCACCGTCAGCCCGGGTGTGGCGCAAGCCGGGTTTGATGCGCCGGCCTCGGTTGACGTGCTGGAGGGCGCGCAACTGCAAAACAGCCAGCTGCAAGTCAACCTGTCTGAAACCTTGGTGCGGGTGCCCGGCGTGGTGGCGCAAAACCGGCAGAACTATGCGCAAGACCTGCAAATTTCCATTCGCGGCTTTGGTGCCCGCTCCACCTTCGGCGTGCGCGGCCTGCGCTTGTATGCCGACGGCATTCCGGCCAGCGGGCCCGATGGGCAAGGCCAGGTGTCGCACTTTGATTTGTCGTCCGCCGCCCGGGTGGAGGTGCTGCGCGGGCCGTTTTCAGCGCTGTATGGCAACTCGTCGGGCGGGGTGATCAGCATCTTCACTGCTGATGGCGGGCCACAAACGGTGGTGGAGCTGGATGGCGCCGCTGGCAGTGATGGCGTGCGCCGGGGCGGCATCAAACTCAGTGGCACGCAGGGTGCGGTGCAATACAACCTGAGTGCCGCCCGTTTTCAAACCGATGGCCTGCGACCGCAAAGCGCGGCGCAGCGTGACAGCTTCAACGGCAAGCTCAAATACAACGTGAGCGCCGACACCAAACTCAGCCTGGTGCTCAACCATGTGAACATGCCCGATGTGCAAGACCCGCTGGGCTTGAGCCGCGCCGAGTTTGACGCCAACCCGCGCCAGACCACGGCCAGCGCCACGCAGTTCAACACCCGCAAATCCACCGCGCAAACCCAGGCCGGTGTGGTGCTGGACCACCGACTGAACGCGCAGCACGCGCTGCAGTTAACCGCCTATTACGGCGAGCGTGACATCACCCAGTTCCAGTCGATTCCCGTGGCCACCCAAGCTGCTGCCACCCAGCCTGGCGGCGTGATTGACCTGGCCCGCCGCTACCAGGGGCTGGACGCGCGCTGGGTGAACAAAACCCGGCTGGCTGACCGGCCGTTCACGCTCACGGTGGGTGCAGCCACGGACGAGCTGCGCGAGGCGCGCAAGGGCTTTCAGAACTTTGTGGGCACATCTATTGGTATCCAGGGCGCGCTGCGCCGTGACGAGCGCAACCAGGTCACCAGCGACGCCGTCTATGCCCAAGCGCAGTGGGCTCTGGCCGAGCCATTGAGCCTGCAGGCGGGTCTGCGCCACACGCGCATCCGGTTTTCATCGACAGACCAGTACATCGTGCCTGGCAATGGCAACGACAGCGGCGCGGCCACCTACCAGGCCACCACGCCCGCGCTGGGCCTGGTGTTTCACGCCACCGATCGCTTGAACCTTTATGCCGCGCTGGGCCGTGGTTTTGAGTCGCCCACCTTGAACGAGCTGGCCTACCGCGCCAGTGGCGGCACCGGGCTGAACTTTGATTTGAAAGGTGCCAGCAGTCGCCAGTGGGAGCTGGGCGTGAAAGCCGAGCTGAACGACCAGTGGCGTGTGAACGCCGCTTACTTTCAGGCCAAAACCAATAACGAAATTGTGGTACTCAGTAACACCGGCGGGCGCAGCAGCTTTCAAAACGCGGGCACCACACAGCGCAGCGGCATAGAGGCTGCATTGGCTGGCGACATGACGAAGGGCGGCACGGGCTGGACGACCTACCTGTCGGCCACTTACCTCGATGCACAGTACCAAAACAGCTTCCTGACCTGCGGCCCACCACCCTGCACCATACCCAACCTGCGCGTGGCCAGTGGCAACCGTATACCGGGCATTCCGCGCACCAGCCTGTTTGCTGAAGCGGCCTACAAATACAAACCCTGGGGCCTGGAGACCGCGCTTGAAATGCGCCACGTGAGCAAAATCTATGTCGACGACCGCAACACCGACGCTGCCCCCGCCGCCACCACCTTCAACCTGCGAGCCTCTCTGTCGCAAGTGGTTGGTAAATGGACATTCAAGGAGTTCGTGCGCATCGACAATTTGACGAATCGCAACTACGCTGGCTCGGTGATCGTCAATGAAGGCAACAGCCGGGTTTTTGAGCCTGCGCCGGGGCGAAGTGGCTTGGTTGGGGTGAATGCGAGCTACATTTTTTGATGTTCAGGATGGTTTTGCTCCTTCCCCCTCTGGGGGAAGGGTGGGATGGGGGCATGCGTGTGGTGATACTGTTCAAATTTTGTAGCGCTCGTGCCCCCATCCCCACCTTCCCCCAGCGGGGGAAGGTGTTAAGTCATGCTATGTTTGTTATAGCTGCTTGAGCAGTATTTACTTGGGCGAGATGCCAAAAACATATGGAAAACATTGATGTGATGGTGCTGCGCACGCTGCGCGACTGGCGTGAACAAGGCAAGCGCGCCTTGCTGGCTACCGTGGTGCGCACCTGGGGCAGCTCGCCGCGCCCGGTCGGCTCCATCATGGCGCTGTGCGAAGACGGGCAGGTGGTGGGTTCGGTGTCGGGCGGCTGCATCGAAGACGACCTGATTTACCAGTTCACGCAGGCTTATTCAGATGCCGCTTCGGATGATGCCAAACACATCCCCAGCGGCCCACCCAGCTTCATCAAATACGGCATCAGCGCCGACGAAGCCCACCGCTTCGGCTTGCCCTGCGGCGGCACGCTGGAGCTGCTGCTGGAGTTCGATCCTGACCCTGCGGGACTGGCCGAACTGGTCACCGCGCTGGAAGCCGGCCAGCTGATGCAGCGCACCGTGCAACTGGCCGATGGGCGCGCGTCCCTGGCCGCGGCCACCGCGCCCCAAGACCTCAGCCTGTCGGCCACCACCCTGGTCAACACCTTCGGCCCCGAATACCGCATGCTGCTGATTGGCGCAGGCCAGCTGACCGAATACCTGGCCACCATGGCGCTGTTCAGCGGCTTTGCCGTGACGGTGTGCGACCCACGCGAGGAGTACCGCGGTGCCTGGCGCGTGCAGGGCGTGCGTGTGACGGCCGACATGCCCGACGACGTGGTGATTGCCTTCAAACCCGACCGCCGCTCGTGCGTGGTGGCCCTCACGCATGACCCCAAGCTGGACGACCTGGCTCTGCTGGAAGCCCTGAAAACCGATGCCTTCTACGTCGGCGCCATCGGCAGCCGCCGCAACAACTCGGCGCGGCACCAGCGCATGGTCGAGCACTTCGAGCAAACCGCCGACACCCTGGCGCGCCTGCGCGGGCCGATTGGCATCTACATCGGCAGCAAAACCCCACCGGAAATTGCGGTGAGCGTGATGGCCGAAATCCTCGCCGTGAAAAACGGCGTGGCGTTGCCGCGCGATATGGATGTGGGCCACGCCAAAGACGATCTGGCCGTGCCGGGCAATGACGATGCGGCTCTCGTGTGTGGCCTACCGCGCAGAGCGGCATAGCTGAAAAATAGCCAGCAAGCTGGGTAGCTGGTAAACTGGCTCCATGAAAACCACCTTGGATCTTCCCGATGAACTCGTTCATCAAGTCAAGCTGCGCGCGCTGATGCAAGGGCGAACGCTGCGCGATTTGGTGGCTGATTTGTTACGGCAGGGGCTGGGTATGGCGCAGCCATTGCCAGCAGATCGCCTTTCCGCCAGCTCACGGGTGCAGATCAGCGAACAGGGGTTGCCCGTTATCCGCTGCACACCCCAAGCGCCAGCGCAGCACATGCGTGTCGAAGACCTTCTCCAGTTGGAGCAGCAGGCGCAGACTCAGGAGGATTTGGTGCATGTCGGGCACGCTGTTTGATACCAACATCTGGATCGCGGCGGTTTTTGACAGTCACCCCTTTCATCCGTTGGCCCAGCAACACCTGCAACGCGCCACGCCCAGCAATCCAGCGGTGTTGTGTCGCGCAACGCAACAGAGCTTTTTGCGTCTGGCCAGCACGCCGACCCTGCTCAAGGCATACGGGGCCGATGGATTAACCAACCAGGATGCACTGCTGGCGCTGGATGCGTTTCAAGCACTGCCCCAAGTGGTGATTCGCGACGAGCCACCGGGTGCTTTGAATCTGTGGCGTACCCTGGCTGCCTTGCCCACGGCATTGCCCAAAGTCTGGATGGATGCTTACCTGGCCGCATTTGCCATGGGTGGGCGCTTTCGCCTGCTGACCCTGGATCGCGACTTTAAAAACTTCATCACCCACGGGCTTGACTTGGTTTTGGCTGAATATTGATCCGGCCTGAATAAATACTGCTCAAGAAGCTATAAAAATAAGAGCAAATATAGCAATTCATTTCTGAACAGCCAACTCGCTGCGTGCATTTGCCACGAAACCCTGCAGGTTTGCGTCGGCCTTGTATTTCGCGCCATAGCTGGCCAAATTGGCATCAATAGCGGCCAGAGACTTTTGATCCAGGGCGGCATGGGTTCGGGAGTCTGGCAGCACCGCGATCAATTTGCGAGGATCACCGTTCACATCGATCATGCGAGCCAGGACGTTTTTTGGCGGTTCACCGTTTGCATTCGCTGTCAGCGCAACCACCGCCATCATCCATTCTCTATAGGCAGCCAGGTCGCTCACACCTATTTTTTCCAGTTCTGCCGGAAAAGCTGGCGGCTTCCTATTGAACATCGCCAGAACTGCGCGGGCCGCTTCAGGGTGTAGCGCCTTGACTGCATGATCATTCGTCAACTGGCTGGCCAGAATCTCCTTGCCAAAGTCGTTGAATCCACCGCCAAACCGGGTGTCTCCTGCCTCTAATTCCTTGATGATTTTGATCTGCTCAGCTTGCGGTGCGCTCACTACCGCGTGCGCCAGCTCGCCGTAGTAATTCCGGTCTCCCCAAATGTATTTGGCGCGGGTGAATACCTGCATCGAGTCCGAGAACCACCCCATGCGCGAGTAGGTAAAAGCCGCAGCTTTCCATACCTGAGGCTCCATCTCCCGGCTGGCCACCTGCGCAATGTAGGTGCGCACCATCTCTTGCGACTGCTTGTCTCCTTGGTCGTCCAGGTCGCGATACAACTGCCCGGCCATGCTGGCCAGCACAGACTTTTCCAGCGGCGTGCCCAGGGTGCGCATGGCCTCGATCAGCGCAGTGGTGTTCTCTTTGGTGGGCCGCAAGCCACCCAAAGCCGAAATTTGCTCCAGCGAATCATTCTTGGCCGCACGTGGGTTGGCGCGCCACGTGTCCCACAGCACCTGTGCCTTGTCGCGGCGCACCGCCAACTCAGCGCGACGTTGATCCAGGCTAGGCAAGCCGCCGACTTGTGGCGCGGGGGTGATACGGGGCGATTGCGATAGTGCTGGGCCTGCAGGTAGTGCCAAAGCGCAAGCCACGGCTGCGAGGGCAACACCGTTGAAAAGTAGGTATTGGTTCATTGAAAGCTCCCAATGCGGTTGTAAACCTGAACTGGCGTGATACCCGGCATATAAATCAGACCGTTTATTCTGTTGGCCCAGTCTTGAGACTGGCCAACAGATTCGCGCCACAAGCGCGTTGGGAAGCCAAGGATGTCGTAGCTTCTACCTCCGCCAACAATCGCGTGGCTGTAGGAAAAGGCATCCATGACGAAGGTATCGCAGCGGTACTTCCCGCGTATGGCAGGAAAACGCCGCCCAGCTCTTTGGTCGTACATCCTGGGTTCTGCCACGATCACAGATGTCGTCAGGGTGTAGTCTGCACCGATCTGCTGGATTTGCCGTGCACGTTCCACCATTGCCTGTTTGGCCGAAAAACTTAGGTACTGTTGTCCAAATGGTGGATCCCAAAAAATGCACTCATCCGCGTAGCAACCCTTTACCGTGTGATTAGGAATGGCGGGATACAGTGTTGGCCACGGTGTATCTTGGGAGCGGAAGTTGTCCCAACTAACTTTTTGAACAACTGATGCTTCGTTCATCACTTGGTAAACGTTGTTCGAACCATCATGAATACCGATGTGACCGAGGAAGCCGAACCCTGGGATAGAGAGATCACGTCCAACCACATCGCCCGGATTGCGTGGGGCCGCAATCGGTGGAGGGGGAGGTGGCGGCGGTGGTGGCGGCACGTAGGGCGTGCCTTACACATAAATGTCACGCCACCCCACCCAAGAAGTGGTTCCCTCGACCGCGTAAATTGCCACGGCATTGAAGATGTAAGGCGCATTGACCGTGTTCCAGAACCAATCCCCGTCTGAGATGTAACCAGAAATCGCACCAAGGTAGTAGTAGTTACCGTCGCCGGTGCGACCGTAGATGTGATGGGCCGCTGGGCCCGGGTTGGGCCACATGACGGCCGCCGTCTGGACGCTCTCTAGCGTCCAGTTGCCAGGCAAGATTACTTCGATTGAACCGGGCGCAAAGCCACCCGAACTCCATATCGTGTTCCAGTTGTCGTCAACAGCGTTCCACGGCGGGAAGGCGGGGTGGCTAAAGGGTGCCTGTGCCGAGGTTCCCACAATCCTGATGGCTTCCGCCGGTGCGGACACAGACAGCGCAGCGACAGCCGCCATGAGCACGTTGAGGCTTCGAAGGTTCATTTGTTTCCCCTATTGAATTTGGTGTGTCAATGTGAGCGCCGCACGCTGAAAGCGCAAGCGGTGATGTGTAAGTGTTGAGTACGGGGCGTAACGTGGCATTGATGGAAGTCTTGAAAGCGAGGCCCCGCCTTGGTCTGTGCGATAGCAGACATACAAGCGTCTTGACTGCTGCGCATACTGGGTCGGTACCCAACCACCGGCCCCATCCATGATCCGAATCGACCTCCAGCTGGCTCTGCATTACGAAGTCGATGCAGGCGGCGCTGACTTCATCTTCAATATTCACCCCGCCTACACCGCCTGCCAGCAGGTCTCCAACGAAAACCTGTGGCTCAGCCAGGCGGTGACTTCGCACCTGCACACCGATCCCACCACCGGCAACCGCTACCTGCGGCTGCGGGCTTTTTCCGGCGAGTTGAAGCTGTCCTACAGCGCGACGGTAGACCTCTTTCACCACCGTGTGAACACCGCCGATTTGTTTGAAGTACCCGTGCAAAACCTGCCCGCGCAGGCACTGGGCTACATCTACCCCAGCCGCTACTGCCAGTCAGACCGGCTGATCAAGCTGGCCACGCGGGCATTTGGCGGCATGTGGCAGGGCTACGGGCGGGTGCAGGCCATTGCGCAATGGGTGCAGGCGCATGTGGCGTTCACGTCTAACTCCAGCACTGCCAACACCTCCGCGGTAGACACCTTGATCGAACAAGTGGGCATTTGCCGCGACTTTGCGCACCTGATGATTGCCCTGTGCCGGGCCGTCAACATTCCGGCCCGCTTTGCCACCGGCACCGACTACGGTGCCGACCCGGTGCTGGGCCCGCCGGACTTTCACGCGTATGTGGAGGTGTATCTGCAAGACCGCCAGGGGCTGGGTGCCTGGTACATCTTTGATGCCTCGGGCACCGCCACACCGATGGCGTTCATGCGCTTTGGCACCGGGCGCGACGCAGCAGATGTGGCCTTTGCGACCATCTTTGGCACGGTGCAAACCCATGCGCCGTTCATTCAGGCTTGGGCGGTTGACGATGCGTCGCGCGGCATGGAAATGCCTTATCGCTGCGTGGATGCGCTGTCGACCGATGTGGGGGGCATTTATGGGTGAAAGTGCCGCATCGCCCAGGTATTGCTTGCTGGAGCAGCTATAAAAACCGTAGCAAAAGCGCAGTCTTATTGCGTTCTGTCTAGCAGCGAATTGGCCAGCGCCAGCAAAGCGTCTGAATATTCATTGCCCGGCAAAGCCGCCACCGCGCTAGCGGCCAGGGCGGCTTGCGCTGACGCGGTGGCCCGCGCCACATCGAGTGCGCCGGTGCGTTTGACAATTTCCAGAATCTGATCCAGCGCCTGCAGGTCGCCCGTTTCAATCGCGTTGCGGATCACCAGGGCATCGTCTGCGGTTCCGCGGTGCATGGCGGTGATCAGCGGCAAGGTGACCTTGCCCTCGCGCAAGTCGTCGCCCAGGTTTTTGCCCAGTTCATGGGCATCACCCGCGTAGTCCAGCACATCGTCAATGAGTTGAAACGCCGTGCCCAGCGCCTGGCCGTAGTCGGCGCAGGCCTGCTCCACGGCGGGGCTGCTTTGCGCGAGCACCGCAGACAGGCGGGTGGACGCTTCAAATAGCTTGGCGGTTTTGGAGCGAATGACCTGCAGGTAGCTGGCTTCGGTCAGCGAGGCATCGTGCATGTTCATCAACTGCAGCACCTCGCCTTCGGCAATCACGTTGGTGGCGTCAGCCAATATTTGCATCACGCGCGGGTTGTTCGCGTCCACCATCATCTGGAAGGCGCGTGAGTACAAAAAGTCGCCCACCAGCACGCTGGTGGGGTTGCCAAAGTGCTCATTTGCCGTGGGCTGGCCGCGCCGCAGGGTGGAGGCATCCACCACATCGTCGTGCAGCAGGGTGGCGGTGTGGATGAACTCCACCACCGCGGCCAGTGTGAAGCGGGTGTCGCCGGTATAGCCCAGCGCCCCGCAGGTCAGCAGCAGCAGGGCAGGGCGCAAACGCTTGCCCCCGGCGGTGATGATGTAGCGGCACACATCGGCTACCAGGGGTACCGACGAGGTCAGGCGGCGCTCAATGACCAGGTCAACCTGCGCCATGTCAGCGGCAACCAGGGCGAGGGCAGATGCAGTGGGGGAGGGGGTGACAGCCAAGGATGTGATCAAGAAGTTCTATTTGATTATAGGAACGCGTGCCAGCCTGTTTGTGGCGTGTACGCCGCAAAAGCCCCAATCTCTCAAGGCCGGGCTATAATCGTGGGCTCTGTAGAAATCCGTCTGCAGAACTCATTTCAAAGAGGTTTGTATGTACGCGGTCATAAAAACTGGAGGCAAGCAGTATCGTGTTGCTTCCGGCGAAAAAATTAAAGTAGAACAGATTGCTGCGGACGTAGGCCAGGAAATCGTGATGGATCAGGTTTTGGCAGTCGGCAACGGCAGCGAAATCAAGATCGGCACGCCCCTGGTGTCCGGCGCAACCGTCACCGTCACGGTGGTCGCTCATGGTTTGCACGACAAAGTGCGCATTTTCAAAATGCGCCGTCGCAAACACTATCAAAAACGCCAGGGCCACCGCCAGCAGTTCACTGAACTGCAAATCGGCGCCATCGCGGGTTAATCGCAGGAGCTAGACATGGCACAGAAAAAAGGCGGCGGCTCTACGCGAAACGGGCGCGATTCGCAGCCCAAAATGTTGGGTGTGAAAGCGTTTGGCGGTCAGTTGATCAGCGCCGGCGCCATCATCGTGCGCCAGCGCGGCACCAAGTTTCACCCCGGCACCAATGTGGGCCAGGGCAAAGACCACACCTTGTTCGCCCTGGTTGACGGCCACGTGTCGTTCGCCGTGAAGGGTGCCTTGAACAAGCACACCATCTTCGTCACGCCTGTTGCTGCAGACGTTGCCGCAGCGGCCTGAACGGACTGTCTACAGGCCGTCTGATCTGTAGCACCCATCAAAAGCCCCGACAAGTCGGGGCTTTGTTTTTTTAGCCTCAATCAATCCACCATGAAATTCGTTGACGAAGCCTTTATCGACATCTCTGCCGGAGACGGCGGGGACGGCTGCGTCTCGTTTCGGCACGAGAAGTACAAAGAATTTGGTGGCCCCAACGGCGGTGATGGTGGGCGCGGCGGCCATGTGTTCGCTGTGGCCGACATCAACCTGAACACCCTGGTTGATTTCCGCTTTTCGCGCCGCCACGATGCCAAGCGCGGCCAGCACGGCATGGGCTCGGACATGTTTGGTGCCGCGGGTGACGACGTGACGCTGAAGATGCCGGTGGGCACCATCATCACCGACGCGGAAACCGGCGACGTGCTGTTTGAATTGCTCGTGGACGGCGAGGTCATCACCATTGCCAAGGGCGGTGACGGTGGCTTTGGCAACATGCGCTTCAAAAGCGCCATCAACCGCGCGCCCCGCCAGAAAACGCCTGGTTGGCCCGGCGAAAAGCGCAGCCTGAAGCTGGAGCTGAAAGTGCTGGCCGACGTGGGCCTGCTGGGCATGCCCAACGCGGGCAAATCGACGCTGATCAGTGCCATCTCCAACGCCCGCCCGCGTATTGCTGACTATCCTTTCACCACCTTGCACCCCAATCTGGGTGTGGTGCGCGTGGGCCCTGAGCAAAGCTTTGTGGTGGCTGATTTGCCAGGGTTGATTGAGGGCGCATCAGAGGGCGCTGGCTTGGGTCACCAGTTTCTGCGCCATTTGCAGCGCACCCGGCTGCTGCTGCACATGGTTGACGTGGCACCGTTTGACGACGCGGTGGATCCTGTCGCGCAAGCCAAGGCCATCGTGGCCGAGCTGAAAAAATACGACCCTCAGCTGCATGCCAAGCCGCGCTGGTTGGTGCTGAACAAGCTGGACATGGTCGACAACGACGACCGCGCTGCGCTGGTGAAAGACTTTGTGAAGCGTTTCAAATACAAAGGCCCGGTGTTTGAAATCTCCGCCCTCACGCGTGAAGGCTGCGAGCCGCTGGTACAGGCGATTTACCGCCACATCAAATCCCAGCAGGTTGCAAGCCAAGCACCGGTGGATATTGACCCGCGTTTTGCGCCGATTGAAGGTGACGATACGCCCGGGGCTTGAATCGTTGATTGCTATTAAAAATATAGCTGCTTGAGCAGTATTCGAATAGGCTGCAAGCCACTATGACTCATCCATCAAGTTCTGAGCCTGTTTCGACCGTGCTGCGCGATGCCAAACGTATCGTCGTCAAGGTGGGCTCCAGCCTGGTCACCAATGAAGGCCGCGGCCTGGACGAACAGGCCATTGGCCAGTGGTGCCGCCAACTGGCGGCTTTGGTCAAAGGGCAGGGCGGCCAGCCGCGCGAGGTCGTCATGGTTTCCAGCGGTGCCATTGCCGAGGGCATGAAGCGCCTGGGCTGGGCCACCCGCCCCACCCAATTGCACGAGCTGCAGGCCGCTGCGGCCGTGGGCCAAATGGGCCTGGCCCAGATGTACGAAACCAAGCTGCGC
The DNA here is from genome assembly GCA_013297875.1 of Comamonadaceae bacterium. Lineage (GTDB taxonomy): Bacteria > Pseudomonadota > Gammaproteobacteria > Burkholderiales > Burkholderiaceae_C > JAAFIW01. The sequence goes on from JAAFIW010000010.1 coordinate 115,917, forward strand.
GAGCAAGGCCTGGGCAGCGCCCAGGTGCTGCTGACGCATGCCGACCTGGCTGACCGCGAGCGCTACCTGAACGCCCGCTCCACCTTGCTGACCTTGCTGCAACTGGGCGTGGTGCCGGTGATCAACGAAAACGACACCGTGGTCAACGACGAGATCAAATTCGGCGACAACGACACCCTGGGCGCGCTGGTGGCCAACCTGGTCGATGCCGATGCGCTGGTGATCCTGACCGATCAAAAAGGCCTTTACAGCGCCGATCCGCGCAAAGACCCGGCGGCCGTGTTTGTGAGCGTGGCCAAAGCCGGCGACCCGGCGCTGGAAGCCATGGCTGGCGGCGCCGGTAGCAGCATTGGACGCGGCGGCATGATCACCAAAATTCTGGCGGCCAAGCGTGCCGCGGGCTCGGGCGCATCGACGGTAATTGCCTGGGGCCGCGAGCCCGACGCGCTGCTGCGCCTGGCCGCCGGCGAGCCGATTGGCACCCTGCTGGTGGCGCAAACCCAGAAGAAACAGGCACGCAAGCAATGGATGGCCGACCACTTGCAACTGCGTGGTGCGGTGACGGTGGACGACGGTGCGGTGGCCAAGGTGCAAACCGAGGGCAAGAGCCTGCTGCCGATTGGCATGACGGCGGTGGAAGGTGATTTTTCGCGTGGCGACGTGATTGCCGTGCGCAACAGCCAGGGTACCGAGATTGCGCGGGGCCTGGCCAACTACGCCAGCGCCGAAGCCCGTCTGCTGTGCCGCAAGGCCTCAGCCGAGATTGCGAGCCTGCTGGGGTATGCGGCTGAGCCCGAGATGATTCACCGGGACAACTTGGTGCTGACCAACGCCTGAGCCACCAGGCTTATTTGCCGCCAAACCGCGTGTCCACCGGCGCACGCAAGTCACGCACCATCTGCTGCACGGAGCCATTGGGCGAGGTACCTAAACACAGGCCATTGCGCGCCAGGCTCAAGCTGTGGCGCGAAGGCTGTGGGTCTTGTAAGGATCGCCATTGCGGGTTGGCCGTGAGGCTCCATTCCTGCCCCGTGTGCCTTGCATACACCTTGACTTCACCGGTGGCGCAGCGAATGCCCTCATACAGCGCATTGCGCGCGCCGCTGCTGCTGTTGGCCACCACCACGTAGCGCACCACGCCATCGGGCGTGAGGCTCACGGTTTTGGGGTCAATTCCAAAGCGCAAGTTGGCAAACCTCGCCACCTCGATATCGATCAGTCCATCGGCACTGAACGCCGGTGGCGCGGAAGCCTGGCTTTCTTTCCAGTCAGGGTCCAGGTCGCTGAACTGGGCGTGGGCAGCCAGTGCCGACACGGCCCACAGGCAGACAATACCCAGGCGCAAAAAATCAGATTGGCGCAAGCGGGTCTCCTGTGTTGTTGCGTGCCATAGCAGACAGGCTGGTGTTGGGATCCGGGTCAAAGCTGGCACCGGGTGGCAAGTCAAACTGCATGGGCAGGGTCATGAGCTGCGACGGCGTGAGTTCACGACGCTCCAGGCCAGCAAAATCAGACGCTGACTCGTGATCCCCGTCGCGGGGCCGCCCACCGCGGCGGTTGCGTCCGTCGTGGCGCGGCACATAGCGCGACAACTCGGTCAGCGCCATCTCGTACACGCCGCGTTTGAACTCCACCACCATGTCCAGCGGCACCCAGTAGTCATTCCAGCGCCAGGCATCAAACTCCGGATGGTTGGTGGCGCGCAGGTTTAAATCCCAGTCGTGACCGAGCAATTGCAGCAGAAACCAGATCTGCTTTTGGCCACGGTAATGGCCGCGCGCATCGCGCCGGATGTATCTGTCTGGCACCTCATAGCGCAACCAGTCGCGGGTACGGGCCACGATGCGCACATGCTCGGGTTGCAGACCAACCTCTTCGTGCAGCTCCCGCAACATGGCTTGCTCGGGCGTTTCCCCCCGATCAATGCCACCCTGCGGAAACTGCCAACTGTGGGTGCGTATGCGCTTGCCCCAAAACACCTGGCTCTTCTGGTTGAGCAAGATGATGCCGACGTTAGGCCTAAAGCCGTCCCGGTCAAGCATAATCAAACCCCAATTTTTTAACTGTCTTGATTATGCCCGCCAACGCTGGCGCCGCCTAGGCCGGGTAACCCTATTTTCGTAGCGCTGCAGGCATTTGGCAGGTGCTGCGCGCGCTGTTCACTCAACACCCCCACCCGCATGAAAGCCTCTCAGTTCTTTATCTCCACCCTCAAAGAAGCCCCCGCCGACGCCGAGGTGGCCAGCCACCAGTTGATGACCCGTGCGGGACTGATCAAAAAACTGGGCGCGGGCATTTACACCTACATGCCCATGGGTTTGCGGGTGATCCGCAAGGTGGAGGCCATCGTGCGCGAGGAAATGAACCGCGCTGGCGCGGTGGAGCTTTCCATGCCGGTGGTGCAACCGGCCGAGCTGTGGCAGGAATCGGGCCGGTTTCAAACCATGGGGCCTGAGCTGTTGCGCATCAAAGACCGGCATGAGCGGGACTACATCGTGCAACCCACCAGCGAAGAAGTGGTGACTGACATCGCCCGCCAGGAGTTGCGCAGCTACAAGCAACTGCCGAAAAATTTCTACCAGATTCAAACCAAATTCCGCGACGAGCGCCGCCCGCGCTTTGGCCTGATGCGTGGGCGCGAGTTCACGATGAAAGATGCCTACAGCTTTGACCGCGACCTGGAAGCCGCCAAGAAGAGTTACGACGCGATGGCCGCGGCCTACCGCAAGATTTTCGACCGCTTTGGCCTGCGCTACCGCGCGGTGGCCGCCGACAGCGGCGCGATTGGTGGTGACTTGTCGGAAGAATTCCAGGTGATTGCGGCAACGGGTGAAGACGCCATCGTGTATTGCCCCGCTAGCGACTACGCGGCCAATATGGAAAAAGCCTCGGCATTGGCCCCCCAAGGCCCATGCCCAGCAGCCACGCAGGCACTGGCCAAAACGCCCACGCCCGGCAAAAGCACCTGCGCCGACGTGGCGCAACTGCTGGGCCTGCCGCTGCAAAACACTGTCAAATCGCTGGTGCTGGCCACCGACCAGGCCAACGACAAGGGCGAGATCGTCAAAACCCAGGTCTGGCTGCTGCTGCTGCGCGGCGACCACGACATGAATGAAATCAAAGTGTCAAAGGTGCCGGGTCTGGATGCCGGTTTCCGCTTTGCCACCGTGCCCGAAATCATCGAGCACTTTGGCTGCAAGCCGGGTTATCTCGGGCCACTGAATATGAAAAAACCGGTGCAACTGGTGGTCGATCGCGACGTGGCGGTGATGGCCGACTGGGTCTGCGGTGCCAATGAAGAAGACTTTCACATGACCGGCGTGAACTGGGGTCGCGACCTGCCTGAGCCCGATTTAGTCGTTGACATTCGCAACGTGGTCGAAGGCGATCTGTCGCCTGACGGCAAGGGCGTGCTGGCGATTGAGCGCGGCATCGAGGTCGGGCACATCTTTGTGCTCGGAACCAAGTACAGCGCGGCCATGAACGCCACCTTCCTGGCCGACGACGGCAAACCCAAGCACTTCGAGATGGGTTGCTATGGCATCGGTATCACCCGCTTGCCAGCAGCGGCGATCGAGCAAAACCACGATGCGCGCGGCATCATCTGGCCCGATGCGATTGCCCCGTTCACCGTGGTGGTCTGCCCCATCAACCCGGACCGCAGCCCCGAGGTCAAAGCCGCCGCGTTCCAGCTGTATGAGCAGCTTCTGGCCGCTGGCGTTGACGCGCTGATCGACGACCGCGGCGAGCGCCCCGGTGCCATGTTTGCCGACTGGGAACTGATCGGCGTGCCGCACCGCATCGCCGTCGGCGACAAAGGGCTGAAAGACGGCGTGCTGGAGTACCAACACCGCCGCGACACCGAGGCCACGCGCGTGCCGGTGGGCGAGGCGCTGGCGTTTGTGCAGCAGCGTCTGAGTACCTGACATCACGTGATTTCAAGAAGAATCTGCCTGTCGTCCCTGCCAATACTGCTCGGGCAGCTATCAATAGCAGAGCAGGCAACAGCCGGCGCGCAGCTGGAAGAGCCGCTGGTTGACTCGGTGCGTACCGCGCTCAGCTCGGCCATTGCCAACAGCGCACCACCGGTTCCCGAGTTTTCAGACACCGAATCGCGCTTGGTCTACCTGCGCTGGTTGGGCGCACTCAGCCCACGCCTGGCCAAGCGCAAGCCTGAGTTGGCCCAGCGTAAAGAGTTTTTACAAACCGTCTGGTACGAAAGCAAGCGCGCCGGGCTGGACACCACCACGGTGATGGGTTTGATACAAGTCGAAAGCGCCTTCCGCAAATTCGCCGTCTCCCCCGTGGGTGCCCGTGGCTACATGCAGGTCATGCCGTTCTGGACCCGCGTGATCGGCGATGGCGACGCCAGCAAACTATTCCATCTACAGACCAATCTGCGTTTTGGCTGCGTGATCCTGCGCCACTACCTGGAGCGCGAACGCGGCGACTTGTTTCTAGCCCTGGGCCGCTACAACGGCAGCCGGGGCAAGGCGGCGTATCCGGATTCGGTGATGGCGGCGAAGAAAAACTGGGTGGTTTGACGCCAAAAATGACATATAACGGCGCGCTTCGCGCTACATGACAAATGACTGATACGGGAACATGCGGCAGCGCCGCGTCATCGCTGCGCGTAGCGCACGGTCATGTGTCATTGCCCACCCAGCACCTGTTGCAATTCCCCGTTCTCATACATCTCCATCATGATGTCTGAGCCGCCAATGAACTCGCCTTTGACGTACAGCTGGGGCACGGTGGGCCAGTTGCTGTAGTCCTTGATGCCTTGGCGTACCTCGTTGTCTTCCAGCACGTTGACGGTTTTCACGGTTTTGGTGTCGACGCCGCAGGCTTTCAAAATCTGAATGGCGCGGCCTGAAAAGCCGCACTGGGGGAAGCTGGCATTGCCTTTCATGAACAGCACGATGTCGTTTTCCTTGACCAGGCTGTCGATGCGTTGTTGTGTGTCGCTCATGGGTTCTCTCCGGTTTGAATGCTTAGGAAACCGCTGCACAACTTTTGCGGTCTGCGATCAAACGGACTTGGGCGTACCGCTGCGTTGTTTTTCTTGTCAATAGCACCGCTATTGACTGCAAAAAGACGCCTTGCGCTAATTCCCAATCCGTTCGCCGCAGTTCCGCAAAAGTTATGCAGCGGTTTGATGAATTATCCCGCGACAGGCCATTGCCCGCCGGTCACGCGTGCAATGCCCGCCAGATCGGCGCGGGTGCTGATCTGGGTCAAGCCCTGGCGGGCCAACAGCGCCTGCACGGCCTCAGCCTGGTCGTAGCCATGCTCCAGCAGCAGCCAGCCGCCGGGCAGCAGGTGGGCAGGGGCCTGCGCGGCGATGGTTTGCAGGTCGGCCAGGCCGTTTTTGGCGGCCACCAGAGCTTGCGTGGGCTCGTGGGTGAGGGCGGCCAGGTGCGGGTCGCCGGGGGCGATGTAGGGGGGGTTGGCGGCGATGAGGTGGTAGCGCGGCGACAAATGAACAGGTTGGGAGGCGGCCCTCACCCCAGCCCTCTCCCAGCAAGGGGAGAGGGAGGAAGGCGGTAACACGGGATTTTCTCCCTCTCCCTCTGGGAGAGGGTTGGGGTGAGGGCCAGAGGACACACGGCGCTCGTCAACCGTGAATTCAAACCAGTTTCCCAAACCAAACGCCACCCCCAAGCCCAGCGCCTGCGCATTCCCCCGCGCCACCTCCAGCGCATCGGCACTGGCGTCCACCGCCGTGACCTGCGCGTCGGGTCTTTGCGACGCAATCGCCAGCGCAATCGCGCCGCTGCCCGTGCCCAGGTCGATCACTTGCGGCGTGGCGATGTCAGCCAGCAATTCCAGCGCCCAATCCACCAGGGTTTCGGTGTCGGGCCGGGGCACCAGCACGCGGGCATCGACGGCCAGGTTCAGCCCGTAAAACGCCTGGTAGCCCACGATGTAGGCCAGCGGCTCACCGGCGCTGCTGCGCTTGCACAGGCCTTGAAAGCGTTGCAGGGCGGCGGGCTTCAGCGGGTCGCTGTCGTGGGCCAGCAGCCAGGCGCGCTCAGCGGGCGCGCGGCCCAGGGCGTGCAGCAGCAGCAATTGGGCATCGAGTCGTGGCAGACCTTGCGCCGTGGCAGTGCGAACCGCGTCGGCTATGGAGGTGGTGGCCATTTAGATGCTACTTATTTAATAGCTGCTTGAGCAATGAATATATGGGCTGGTGGCCGATTTGATGCACAAATGGCCCTAAAGCACCCTTAAGCAGGCATCACCCGCTCCAGCTCCTCCAACTGCTCGGCCTTGCGCGCCAGCAGCAGGCCGCCTACCACCTCGTCCAGGTCGCCTTCCATGATGAAGCCCAGTTTGTACAAGGTCAGGTTGATACGGTGGTCGGTCAGGCGCCCTTGGGGGAAGTTGTAGGTTCTTATTCGGTCGCTTCTGTCACCGCTGCCAATCAGGCCTTTGCGTAGCGCGGCGTCTTTGGCGGCGCGCTCGCTGCGGTCTTTTTCCTGGATGCGGGCAGTCAGCACTTTGAGCGCCTGGGCTTTGTTGCCGTGCTGGCTGCGTCCGTCCTGGCATTCGGCCACGATGCCGGTGGGCAGGTGGGTGATGCGCACCGCGCTGTCGGTTTTGTTGATGTGCTGGCCACCGGCACCGCTGGCACGGTAGGTGTCGATGCGCAAATCAGCCGGGTTGATTTTGATGGCCTCGGTTTCATCGGGCTCGGGCAGGGCGGCCACGGTGCAGGCGCTGGTGTGGATGCGGCCTTGCGTCTCCGTGGCGGGCACGCGCTGCACGCGGTGGCCGCCCGACTCGAACTTGAGCTTGCCGTAGACGCCATCACCTTCCAGCCGAATCACCACCTCCTTGTAGCCGCCCACTTCGCCCTGGCTCTCGCTGACGATTTCGCTGCGCCAGCCCTGGCGCTCGGCGTAGCGGGTGTACATGCGCAGCAAATCGCCCGCAAACAGGGCTGATTCGTCGCCGCCGGTGCCTGCGCGGATCTCCAGAAAGGTGTTGCGCACGTCGTCCGGGTCTTTGGGTAGCAGCAGCAGTTGCAAGGCCTCTTCCTGCTCGGCCAGATCGGCTTTGGCCTGGGCGACTTCTTCGCGCGCCATGTCGGCCATGTCGGGGTCGTCGAGCATCTCCAATGCACCAGCGAGATCGGACTGGCGTTGCAGGTAAGCGGCGTAGTGGCCTGCCACTTCACTGACCTCGGCGTGCTCACGGGTCAACGCACGAAAGCGCGTCATGTCGGCCACCACATCGCTTTGCTGCAAGAAAAAGTCCAGCTCCTGCAGGCGGACGGGGTAGCGTTCTAGTTGTTGTTTGAGGAAGGGTTTCATCGCTGATGGTCGTGCTGACGGGTGAATTCGGGTGCATTTTTGAACGCAGAGGACGCGAAGGTGACGCAGAGGTCGCAGAAGGAGAAAACTAAAAGAAGAGAAAGTTTCTGGCTGCTTTTTCTGCGCCTTTTCCCATCTTTCGCGTCCTCTGCGTTCAAAAACTCCCAGCGGATCGGGGTCTGTGAGCAGCGCAGCTAACGCTCTTTGCGCAGAAAAAACCGCTGCACCGCCGCGCTGGCGTTTTCGCGGGCGGCAGGGTCGGCGGTGTTCAGTTGCACCAGGGCACCGTGCAGCATTTTTTGCGTGAGGCCGCGGCTCAGCGCTTCCAGCACGGCGTCCATGTCTTCGCCTTGGGCCATGCGTTTGCGGGCGCGGGCCAGCTCCAGGGCGCGCCATTCGTCGGCTTGGGCGTTGAGCTGCTGAATCAAGGGCACCGTGCCGGTTTCGGGGTGGCGCTGGTCCATCCAGTGCATGAAGCTTTGTACGCCGGCATCGATGATCAGCTCGGCTTGGGCCACCGCCGCCTGGCGGTTTTGCTGGCCGGTTTGCACCACGGAGGCCAGGTCGTCCACGGTGTACAGGTACACGTCTTGCAGATCTTTCACCTCGGGCTCAATGTCGCGCGGCACCGCCAGGTCGACCATGAACATGGGGCGGTGCTTGCGCGCGCGCAAAGCTCGCTCCACCGCGCCCAATCCAATCAGCGGCAAGGTGCTGGCGGTGCAACTGACCACCACATCGAACTCGTGCAGGCGGGCCGGTAGATCGGCCAGGCCCATGACCTGGGCGCTGAACCGGGCGGCCAGTGTTTCGCCGCGCGCCAGGCTGCGATTGGCAATGGTGATGCTTTTGGGTTGCCGGGCCGCAAAGTGCGTGGCGGCCAGCTCAATCATGTCGCCTGCGCCGACAAACAGCACGCGCACCTGGCGCAGGTCTTCAAAGAGTTGCCCCGCCAGCCGCACCGCCGCAGCGGCCATGCTGATGGAGTGCGCGCCAATTTCGGTGGAGCTGCGCACCTCTTTGGCCACAGCAAACGAGCGCTGAAACAGCTGGTTGAGCGTGCTGCCCACCGCGCCAGCCTGGGTGGCGGCGCGCACCGCGTCTTTGAACTGCCCCAGGATTTGCGGCTCGCCCAGCACCATCGAATCGAGCCCGCTGGCCACGCGAAAGGCATGGCGCGCGGCCGTGTCGTCGCGCAGGGTGTAGCTGTGTTGCTGCAAAGCGCTGGTGGGCACGCCACCGGTGGTGGCCAGCCAGTCCAGCGTGGGGGCAATGGCTGCAGGGTCGCCGGCACCGTAAATTTCGGTGCGGTTACAGGTAGACAGCAGGGTGGTTTCGCTGGGGTTGGCAAAAATATTGCGCAACGCGCGCACATTGGGCTGCAACTGATCGACCGCAAACGCAAACCGGCCCCGCAAGTCCAGCGGAGCCGTGGTGTGGTTGATGCCTAAGGCCCAGACGGTCATAGGGCCGGATTATAAAATTTGACGATTATGTGAACACTTGCGGTGCGTCAATCACCCCTATCAAAATTTTCCATGAGCGCTTTGGATCTTGCCCTTCACCTGCTGAATTTTCTGGCCCCGGCGCTGGCGGTGGGTGCTTCTTTGGCCTTGATCGCTCGCTTTTTCATGCAAAAGCGGCCGTCAGCCCTTTCGTTTACTGCTCAAGCAGCTATAAATTGTGTAGCAGGAATCGTGGCCTTGCTGGCGGGCCTGGCCTACTTTGGCAACGACGGCAAGATGGCCACTTACGCGGCGCTGGTGGTGGCGTGCGCGAGCAGCCAATGGGTGCTGGTCAAAGGCTGGCGATAAAGATTGGGCATAAACGCTGGCGATAATGGTTTGCATGCTTTTCCTCATCTCCCCTGCCAAATCGCTCGATTACGAAACCCCCGCGGGTGACGTGCCGCACACCACGCCGCTATTCAAAGATCAGACCCACCGGTTGATTGAGCTGCTGAAAACCCAAACGCCGCTGCAAGTTGCCCAATTGATGGACTTGAGTGACCCACTGGCCGCGTTGAATGTGGCCCGTTACCAGGCCTTCAGCCCCCGTTTCACAGCCAAAAATTCAAAACAGGCGGTGCTGGCGTTCAACGGCGATGTGTATGACGGCTTGCAGGCCAAAACCTTGACACATGACCAACTGGACTGGGCGCAACAACACCTGTGCATATTGAGCGGCCTCTACGGCGTGCTGCGCCCGCTGGACCGCATGCAGCCCTACCGGCTGGAGATGGGCACGGCATTGGCTACCGAGGCAGGCAGCAACCTCTACCACTTCTGGGGCCGCCAGATTGCCGACTACCTGAACCAGCGCGCCCAGCAAGACGCCACGCCCGTGGTCGTCAACCTGGCCTCGCAGGAGTATTTCAAGGCGGTGGATCGCAAAGCCCTGAAAGCGCGGGTGATCGAATGCGTGTTTGAAGACTACAAAAATGGCCAGTACAAAATCATCAGCTTTTTTGCCAAACGGGCACGCGGTTTGATGGCGCGCTATGCCATTACCCACCAAGTGGCCACACCCAAAACGCTGGAAAGCTTTCACCTGGACGGCTATGCTTTTCACGCGGCAGATTCCACACCCGAACGACTGGTATTCAGACGGAGACAGCAGACATGAACAGCAAAGTCAAGCAAAGCCAGGCCATCACGCCCGAGCTGCGCAAATGGATCGTGGACCAGGCCCAGGCGGGTTTTACCGCTGACGTGGTGCTCAAGTCCATGCTGGCCTCGGGCTGGGACGAGGACGTTGCGGTCGATGCGATGGAAACCACGCTCAAAGCCCACCTGGAAGAGCAGGCAGTCAAAAAAGGCCTGCCCGATCCGGTGCCCGTGCCGCGCCCCGCCATTGACCAGTCGCCGCTGTACCTGGACGCCGGTGACCGCCAGGTGCACGTGCTCCAGGTGGTGGCCAACCCGCCCATCGTGGTGTTTGGCAATGTGCTGTCTGACGAGGAATGCGACACGTTGATTGCCGCCGCCCGCCCGCGCCTGGCCCGCTCGCTCACGGTGGAGACCAAGACCGGTGGCGAAGAAATCAACGGCGACCGCACCAGCAGCGGCATGTTTTTTCAGCGCGGCGAAAACGAGGTCGTCAAAGCCCTGGAAGCGCGCCTGGCCAGGCTCTTGAACTGGCCCGAAGAAAACGGCGAAGGCCTGCAAATCCTGCACTACCACCCCGGTGCCGAATACAAACCGCACTACGACTATTTCGACCCCAACGAACCCGGCACCCCCACCATCTTGAAGCGCGGCGGCCAGCGCGTAGGCACCATCGTCATGTACCTGGGCGAGCCCGCCAAGGGGGGAGGAACCACCTTCCCCGACATTCACCTGGAAGTCGCCCCCAAACGCGGCAACGCCGTCTTCTTCAGCTACGACCGCGCCCACCCGTCGACCAAGACCTTGCATGGCGGTGCGCCGGTGATTGAAGGGGAAAAGTGGATTGCGACCAAATGGCTGAGGGAACGGCGCTTTGAGTGACGGTTTCAAACGCCCAAGTCTTTTAATGCAGAAGTCTTTGAACGCAGAGGACGCAAAAGTTGCGCAGAGGACGCAAAAGAAGCCAATTCGGTCAATAGAGCCGAACGGCCGCTGACTTTCTTTTTTTGAATTTTCTTTGCCCCCTTCTGCGTCCTCTGCGTAATCTTTGCGCCCTCTGCGTTCAAAAAATCGTCTCCAGCCCAGGTAAAACCTGCTCAACCAGCTATGAAAATTAGAGCAAACAATATCGATATCGAGATAGAAGACTCGGCCTCCCACGACCCCACGCACACCCAGCGCCCCGCTGTGTTGATGCTGATGGGTCTGGGCATGCAGCTGGTCACCTGGCCGCCTGCGATGGTGCAAGCGCTGCAGGAGGCGGGTTTCAGAACCATTCGCATGGACAACCGCGACATTGGCCTGTCGCAGAGCTTTGACCACGCGGGCAAGCCCCATCTGATTTGGGAAAGCGTCAAGTACCGCGTGGGCATGGCCAACAAGCCTGCCTACACCTTGCACGACATGGCCGCTGATGCCTTGGGCGTGCTGGACGTCTGCCAGGTGCAGCGCGCCCACGTGGTGGGTGTGAGCATGGGCGGCATGATTGCGCAGCGCGTTGCACTGGCGGCGCCGCAGCGCGCCATCAGCCTGACCAGCATCATGAGCAGCAGTGGCGCGCGTGGCCTGCCCGAGGCCCATCCCAATGTCATGCGGGCCCTGATGTCCCGCCCCGCCAGCGCTGCGCAAGACGCGGTGCTGAACCATTACATCCACCTGTTCAAGGTGATTGGCAGCCCCGGTTTCCCGCCCAATGAGCAACTGCTGCGCGAGCGCATTGGCGCTGGCATTGCGCGCAGCTGGCGCCCGCAGGGCACGCAGCGGCAAATGGTGGCCATCGCCGCTGACCGCAGCCGGGCGCAGGAGCTGTCGCGCGTCCAGGTGCCCACCTTGGTGATCCACGGCAAGGACGACCCGCTGGTGCCCTTTGCCTGCGGCCAGGACACGGCCCGGCGCATTCCCGGTGCGCGGCTGGTGGCCATCGACGGCATGGGCCACGACCTGCCGCCCGGCGTGGTGACGCGGGTGCTGCAAGACCTGGTGCCGTTTATGAATACACATGCCGCAAGCGCGCCACAACATGAACCTGCCTGAACAATCCCAGCTGGGCCAGCCCACGGCCTACGTCGACCACTACGACCGGTCGCTGCTGTTCCCGTTTCCACGCGCCCCCAAACGCGAAGAACTGGGTCTGAAATCCCTGCCCTTTTTGGGCGCTGATTTGTGGACCGCGTTTGAGCTGAGCTGGCTCACGCCGCGCGGCAAACCGCAGGTGGCCATTGCCCACATCACCGTGCCCTGCGAGAGCACGTGCATTGTGGAAAGCAAGTCATTCAAGCTGTACCTGAACAGCTTTTCCAACACCCGTTTTGCAGGGCCTGACGAAGTGCGCGAGCGCATCCGCGCTGACATTTCAGAAGCCGTGTGGCGCGGCGCGCCCGCGGTCAGCAGCGTGGGTGTGCGCCTGCTCATGCCTGAGCTGTTTGACCAGGAGCCGGTGCACGAACTCACCGGCCTCAGCCTGGACCGGCTGGACATTGAATGCACCCATTACTCTCCCGCCCCGCACCTGCTGAGCGCCGCGTTGGACGAGCAGCCCGTCAGCGAAGTGCTCACCAGCAACCTGCTCAAAAGCAATTGCCTGGTCACCGGCCAGCCCGACTGGGGCAGCGTGCAAATCAGCTACAGCGGCCCGCAAATCGACCAGGGTGGCTTGCTGCAATACATCGTGAGCTACCGCAACCACAACGAGTTTCACGAGCCCTGCGTGGAGCGCATGTTTGTCGACATCTGGCAGCGCTGCAAACCCACCCAACTGGCGGTCTACGCCCGCTACACCCGCCGCGGCGGCTTGGACATCAACCCCTTTCGCACCAGCTACCCGCAGGCCCTGCCGGGCAATGCACGGATGGCGCGGCAGTAGGCGCACGTCGCTGAACTGGATCTCATGAAGCCATCCAGAATCTATGCGCTGATCCCCTGTGCCGGAACCGGCAGCCGCGCCGGCACGGCAGGCCCCAAGCAGTATCAGCCCCTTGCCGGCAAGCCCCTGGTGCTGCACACCCTGGCGGCGTTTGCGGCGGTGCCGCGGCTGGCGGGGCGGCTGCTGGTACTGGCAGCAGATGATGGTTTTCAGCCGCCAGACGATGCTGCGTTTTTGGTAGCGCCCTGTGGAGGAAACACAAGGGCGGCCAGCGTTTTAAATGGTTTAAATCACTGGATGCAGCATGGTGCAACGCGCACCGACTGGGTGCTGGTACACGACGCTGCGCGCTGCCTGATCACGCCCGAGCAGATCAGCCGCCTGATCGACGCCTGCCTGGACGACCCGGTGGGCGGCCTGCTGGCCCAGCCGCTGGCAGACACCCTGAAGACCTCTTCCAGTGGCCGCGTGGCCAGCACGCTGGATCGGCGTGACAAATGGCTGGCCCAGACGCCGCAAATGTTTCGCATCGGGCCTTTGTTGGATGCGCTGCAAGCCGCCGGTGACCAGGTGACTGACGAAGCCAGCGCCATGGAGGCACGGGGCCTGCAGCCCCTGCTGGTGGTGGGCAGCGCGCAAAATTTCAAGGTGACGTATCCGGATGACTTTGCGCTGGCGCAGGCGGTTTTGGAAAGTAGACAAACATGACAACACGCATCCGCATCGGCGAAGGCTGGGACACCCATGCCCTGGTACCCGGGCGCAAACTCATCATGGGTGGCGTGCACATTCCCCACGCGCTGGGCCTGCTGGGCCATTCCGACGCTGATGTCCTGCTGCATGCCATCACCGACGCCCTGCTGGGCGCAGCTGCCCTGGGTGACATTGGCCGGCATTTCCCCGACACCGATGCGCGCTTCAAAGGTGCCGATTCGGCCGTGTTGCTGGCCGAGGCCGCAAGCCGCGTGCGCGCAGCAGGCTTTGAGATAGCCAACATCGACAGCACCGTCATTGCCCAGGCCCCCAAGCTGGCCCCGCACATTCCCGCCATGTGCGCGGTGATCGCCAAGGCCTTGGGGCTGGCGCTGAATCAAGTCAATGTGAAGGCCAAAACGGCGGAGCACCTGGGGCCTGTGGGGCTGGGGCAGAGCATGGAGGCGAGGGCGGTGGTGTTGTTGACGACCGATGACGGCGCTGCGCGCCATGACCTCGCTGCGCTTGGATGACAGATGACCGGGGTTTGTCATTTGTCATAGCCGCCGCCAGGCGAAGTCATGGCGCGCAGCGCCGTCATCACCGTTGCGCCGCCAACGCTCGAAAATCGTCTTCATAGCTCTTGAGCGTCTGCACAGCCTTGGCCCGTTGCGCGGGTGTGGTGGCGTTGTGTACGCGGGCGAAGCTGGCGCAGCCTTCGGCGATCATGGTCTCTGAGTGGCGTTGGGCGGCGGGGTTGGGTGAGCGTAGCGAGCGGTCCAGGTAGGCGCGCATCAGGGGCTGGGCCTGCGCTTCGCTGAGTTTCTGGCTACTGATCTGGCGCAGTACCTGCAGGCTGTCTTGTTGACGACGCACCCGCTCGGCCAGCACCACGTTCACGTCAAATGCGGACTGCGCCACACTGGCGCGAATGGCGGCTTTTTGGGGCTCGTCCAGCGAGCCGTAAATCATCTCCGAGCGCTCCAGCGCCTGCTTGAAACGCTTGTCTTGCAGCTCTTTGGGTGTGATGCTCAGCCACTCTTTTTTCCATTCGGCGTTGGTCTTGGTTTGTTTGCGCTCCAGGTATTTCAACTGGTCTTCGCTCAGCTGGGTAGACACCCACACCACGGTGGGTTGTGCATAGTCCAGCACCGCATCCAGCTTGCCACGCACCTGGCCAAAGGTGGTGCAGGCTTGTTCGGCTGTGATGGGGTCAGGCATTTGCTGGCGGGTTTTTTGCACCAGATCGGCATAGCCGGCTAGCTGGGTGCTGCGGTGCCACTGCAGCATGCGACCCAGGTCGTCGCGCACACGGGGGGATTGCGCGTCGGTGAAATCCAGGTAGCCGTCGATCTGGAAGTACAACAAATCAGGTGCCTGGTTGTAAGCCAGCCGCACGGCGCTGCAACCGGCCAGCAGCGCTGCGGCCAGCAGCGCACCGATAATTTGAAACAATTTTTTAGGAGTCAGCATGGTTCAGGGTGTTCAGGTGATCAAAGACGGTAGTGAAACAGCAGCAAGTTATGCGAACGTTAGCGTCGTCATCATGGCCGCTGGCAAGGGTACCCGCATGAAGAGCGCGCTGCCCAAGGTGCTCCACCGGCTGGCTGGGCGCGCTTTGCTGGGGCATGTGGTGGGCACGGCGGCGCAGCTGGAGCCCGACCGGCTGGTGGTGGTCACCGGTCATGGCGCTATGGAAATAGAAGCGGCTCTAGCGCGCTGGATCAGCACAATCGCCACTTTTGACTCAAAAACCAGCCTGCAGTGCGTGCGCCAGGAGCCCCAGCTGGGCACCGGTCATGCGGTGCAGCAGGCCGTGCCTGCGCTGCCTGATGACGGCGTGACCCTGATCTTGAACGGCGATGTGCCGCTGATTGCCACCCCCACCCTGCAAACCCTGCTGGCCGCCTGCGGTGGCACCCAACTGGCCCTGCTCACCGTGACCATGGCCGACCCCACGGGCTACGGGCGCATCGTGCGCAACGGCGAGGCGGTGCAGGCCATCGTGGAGCACAAAGACGCCACGGCGCAGCAGCGCGAGATCCGTGAGATTTACACCGGCGTGATGGCGGTGCCCAATGCGCAGCTCAAACCCTGGCTGGCCCGCTTGCGCAACGACAACGCACAAAAAGAGTTTTACCTGACCGACATTGTGAAATTTGCCGTGGCCGACGGCGTAGCCGTGGTGGCCACGCAAACCACCGACACCGTGCAGGTCGACGGCGTGAACAGCCCCGTGCAACTGGCCCAGCTGGAGCGCGCCCACCAGCTGCGCCAGGCCCACGCGCTGATGGAGCAGGGCGTGCGCCTGGCTGACCCCGCGCGCTTTGACCTGCGCGCCGACGCACGCGGCTACGCCAGCGGCCAGCCGGGTCGCCTGGTGTGCGCGCAAGACGTGGAGATTGACCTGGGCTGCATTTTTGAAGGCCAGGTCAGCCTGGGCGAAGGCGTGCGCATCGGCGCGCACTGCGTGGTGGCCAACGCCCAAATTGAAGCCGGCGCGGTGATTCACCCCTACAGCCACATCGACGGCGAAGCTTTGGGCGTGGTGGTGGGGCCCGGTGCCATCGTCGGCCCGTTTGCCCGCCTGCGCCCCGGCGCACAACTGGGTGCTGATGTGCACATTGGCAACTTTGTGGAAGTGAAAAACAGCACCTTGGCCCCCGGTGCCAAAGCCAACCACCTCACCTACCTGGGCGACGCCACCGTGGGCGAACGCGTGAACATCGGCGCCGGCACCATCACCGCCAACTACGACGGTGCCAACAAACACCGCACCGTGATTGAGGCTGACGTACACATCGGCAGCAACAGCGTGCTAGTCGCCCCGGTCACCATCGGCGCAGGCGGCACCGTGGGTGCCAGCTCAGCCGTCACCAAAAGCACCCCGCCCGGTGCGCTGACGGTGGTGCGGGGCAAGCAGGTGAGTATTGAGGGGTGGAAGCGGCCGGTGAAGAAGGCGTGATGACCTCGGCTGCGCCGTTGATCACGGATGACGGCTGAAGCATCTTCTTGTCATCTGTCATTGAGCGTAGCTAAGTCATTCCCGTCATCGAGCATCCAACACGGCCCTTGCCACCTGCGCAAACCCCGCCCCGCGCTCCCCGTCTGTGATGTAGCGCGGCAGATGCGTCAGCTGCGTTTCGAAGCGCCGCACATTGGCCACGCCCACGCTGTGCGGGAAGGCTTCAAACATCAGTGCGTCGTTGGTGGAGTCGCCGACGAAGGCCCAGTGGTCTATCTCTTGCGCCAGGTCGCGGCCCCAGAGTTGTCGGGTGATCCACTGGGCACCTTGCCATTTGTTGTGGTCGCCCACCCAGGCGTTGATGTGGATGCTGCTGACGGTGGCGTGCAGGCCCTGGGCTTGCAGCAGGGCGACCACTCGGGCGATGGTTTCGGGGGGCAAGTGGGTGAATTCGCTGTGGTCGATGGCGATGTCGGTTTCGCGGCCTGGGCTGTCTTGTGCGAGCCGGGTGCCAGGGATCTGTTGCAGCACCAGCTGGGCGGCGGCTTGCAAACGGGTGTGGTTGGTGGCTCGTTCGTCAGTGGTTTGTTGATATAGTTTTGATAGCTGCTTGAGCAGTATTTGCATGGGCTGCAGGCCGATTTGGCCTGAATTTTGGCTTGAAGGTGGCTGTGGAATCAATGCCACGGCACCGTTTTCTGCCACGATAGCATCAACCGGCCAGGTGCGCGCAAACTGCTCGCTCCAGCCGACGGGGCGACCGGTAATGGCCACCACCTTCAGGCCAGCGGCTTTGAGGTCTGACAGCGCGGCCAGCGCATCGGGGGTGATGGCGCCCTCGGTGGTGACGGTGTCGTCAACGTCGGTGAACAGGCCCAACAAACCCGCTCTGGCCGGCAGGGGCCAGTGGGAAAGTGGCAGCACAGAGGCTATTTCGGCGACACCAGCTTGCCCGGCTTGGCCGGCTTACCAATGGCCGCCAACTCGGCTTGCAGCGCTGATTGGCTCTTGGGTCGCTCGGTGGCGGTGGTGCGCACAGCCGGGCAGGCCCCTGTGTCTGCATGGACCAAAGCGGCCGACAGCATGCCTTCTGTGGCGTCGCCCAGCGGTTTGGTCAAATCGTCAGCCACGTTGCAGGTGGCGGTAAAGCCTGCCGGGTAGTCACCAAAGCCTTTGGCATTGGTACCCTGAAACTCAATAGGGTAGTAAGACAGGCCACAGTTGTCCTTGCGGGCAAAGCCATAGGGCTTGCCGCAGGTGGTGGAACCGATCAAGACCACTTGCACATCAACCCCGCGCAGGCCGTTGATCACGGATTCGCTGGCTGAGCAGGAGTCGCCCGTGGTCAACACATAAACCTTGGGCAGCGCCAGACGCGGTAGCGCGTAACCACGCCGGTAGGTGGTCTCGCCAACCTCCAGGCTACCGGTGAAGTTGAAGGTGCTGTCTGCCGTTTCGGCCGCGCGCTTGTCGTTGTACTGCAGGCGCTCAAACACCTTGCCGTCGTTGGCCGTGCTGGTCAGCATGCTGCCCAGCGACTGCGCGGTGTACAGAAAACCACCCCCGTTGTAGCGCATATCCAGCACCATGCTGTCCAGACCGAGGGAGCGCAGGCTCAGTACCGCCGAGATCAGCTTGTCTTGCGCACCGGTCGAAAACGAGTTGAACAGCACATAGCCCAGCTTTTTCCCACTGGCCGTCTGGAAGGCTTTAACTTGAGGCACCGGGTCGTTTTGAACAATGGCCGAGACCATGGTCACATTTCGAGCGGTGTCCGTTGGCGTGGGCCGATAGGAAACCGTGATGGACACACCGGCTTGCGAGGGAAACAGGGTGCCCGAGTAGCCCCGCACGATTTCGCCACCACGCGCCAGGCCTGCAGTGGCCGCCGGAGAGCTGGGTTCAACCTGGGCCACGCGGATGCGGTCGGCGCTGTCCACAATGAATTCAGCACCGTAGCTGGCCCCCACGCCACTGGCGGAAGTGTCTGCCTGCGCATTCGTGATCACGAAGCTGAACCGGTCTTTGCGTGCGCCGGTGCTGTCTAGCAGTGGCGTCAGCAGCGCCTCGAAATAGCTGGGAATGGTGGTGAAGCTGGCTGCGTTGACTGCCGGCACTTCGCGGTACCACAGGTAGGCCTCGTTCAAGTACGAGCGCGTGAACGACTGCTGCCCGCCGAATGTGCAGACATTGGCCACGCTGGCAGAAGTGGGGAGACCACTGGGTGCCGGTGCCGGTGGTGTGGGGGCCGACGTTGGTGCGGGAGCTGGGGCGGGTGCTGGCGCCGGCGCAGGGGCTGGTGTTGGAGCGGGCGCTGGTGTTGGAGCGGGCGCTGGTGCCGGCGTTGGAGCGGGGGTGGGTGCAGGGGTCGGCGCGGGTGCGGGGGAAGGTGTCGGCGTCGCGGGCGCAGGTGTTGGTGCGGGTGCTGGCGTTGGCGCGACCGCCACTGGGGGAGGCGTGGGCGCATCCACCACGACCAGTGGGGGTGGTGGTGCAGGCACTGCAGCCGTGGTGGGCTGGCAGACGGACGGGCTGGCCGTGCATGCGCCAGAGCTTCCACCGCCGCCGCCGCAACCCGCCAGCGCGAGCAATGCCGTCAATGCCGTCAGGCGGGTCATCGTGGTTGTCTTCATGGCCTGTCCCCTTCGAATAGCTAAAAGAAGCAAAAAGTTAGCTGGATTATCTACATGCTTTGCGGCATTTGGAAAGTCAGCCCGGCAAGCGGGCAAACAGGTCGCTAACCGGCACTACCCAGGCTCAACCCCGCATGTTCACGCAGCGGGTGAAAGTGAATTTTCGGAAACCGCTCCTGCGCCAGGCGCACGTCATACGGACTGGTGCATAGATAGGCCAGCGTATCGGCCGCATCGAGTGCCAGGCGTTGCGGGTAGGCGTCGGTGAAGGCTTTCAGCTCGGCTGGTGTGTCGGCGGTAATCCAGCGGGCCCCGGTGTAGGGGCAGCCTTCCAGGCGAATGTCGGCGTCGTATTCGGCCTTCAGGCGGTGCTGCACCACCTCAAACTGCAGCTGGCCCACCGCGCCCAGCAGCATGGGCCCACCCACCTCGGGCCGAAACACCTGAATCGCACCCTCTTCGCCCAGCTGCGCCAGGCCTTGCTGCAGCTGCTTGGTGCGCAGCGGGTTTTTCAAGATGACGACCATGAACAGCTCGGGCGCAAAGAACGGCAGGCCGGTGAACTGCAGCGAAGCGCCATCGGTGATGGTGTCGCCCAGTTGCACGCCGCCATGGGTGGTAAAGCCAATGATGTCGCCAGCATAGGCCTCGTCAACCGCCTCGCGCCGCTGACTCATGAAGGTCACCACACTGGTAGGACGCAATTCTTTGCTGGTGCGCTGCACCTTGAGCTTCATGCCCGGCGTGTACTTGCCTGAGGCCATGCGCACAAAGGCAATGCGGTCGCGGTGGTTGGCGTCCATATTGGCCTGCACCTTGAACACGACACCCGCAAAGGCGCTGTCTTCGGGCTGAATGGTCTTTTCCACCGGTGCGCGGTTGACCATCACCGAACTTTTGCGCGGCTGGGGTGCGGGGGCCAGATCGACCAAGGCGTCCAGCACTTCCATCACGCCAAAGTTGTTCACACCGGAGCCGAAGAACACCGGCGTCTGCTTGCCCGCCAGAAAGGCCGCATGGTCCCAGGTAGGTGATGCGCCCACGGCCAGCTCCATGCTTTGCTCGGCCAGCTCGTATTCGTGGCCAAAGCGTGCGATCAGCGCGTCGCGCTGAGCCAGTGGCATGGCATCAAAGTCTTGTGGTCGCTTTTCTGTGCCAGACTCGAATACGGTCATGGCCTGGGTGCGCAGGTTCATGATGCCGCCAAACGACTTGCCCTGGCCCACCGGCCAGGTCATGGGCACGCAGGGCATGCCCAGCTCGCGTTCCACCTCGTCCAGTATGTCCAGCGGCTCGCGCACCTCGCGGTCCATCTTGTTCACGAAGGTGATGATGGGTGTGTCGCGCTGTCGGCACACTTCGATCAGCCGCCGCGTCTGCGCCTCGACACCGTTGGCCGCGTCAATCACCATCAGCGCCGAGTCCACCGCGGTCAGCACGCGGTAGGTGTCTTCCGAAAAGTCTTTGTGGCCCGGTGTATCCAGCAGGTTGATCACGTGGTCGCGGTACAGCATCTGCATCACCGAGCTGGCCACCGAAATGCCGCGTTGCTTTTCAATCTCCATCCAGTCGCTGGTGGCATGGCGCGTGGCCTTGCGCGCCTTGACCGAGCCCGCAATCTGTATCGCACCGGAGAACAGCAGCAGCTTTTCGGTCAGCGTGGTTTTGCCAGCGTCGGGGTGGGAAATGATGGCGAAGGTGCGGCGGCGGCGGGTTTCGTGTGCGTAGGACATGTGAGCGGGTGGGTGCGGGGCAAAGCCTTCGATTATCCCGGTGGCTGGCGGTTTGAAGCTGCGCAGTCAAGTTAGCAGCGTGGCGCTCATTGCGGGGCGTCAGCCAGACCATCCGAGACCGGCACATAAAAAACCTGCAAAAATCCAGCCCCCGGTAGTCGGCAACCCCCGATGCACCTACTCGTGTGCGTTCCAAACCCACCATTTCCCCGAAATGAAAATCCCCGTGCGGCGCTTGCTGCTGCTAATTGCGATCTGCCTGAGCTCAGCCTGCGTGGCCATTTTTCTGGCCAGCACCACGCTGTTGATTTCAACCGATACGCTGAAGGCTCGAATTCTGACGGCATTTGACACGCAGGAATTGGTGTTACCTGCCTACCTGGGCAATGACTCGCGCAGAGGACGATATACCGTTAACGACTGCCTGATACTACAGAGCCTTCTGGTTGGACGGGACGACTGGCGCAAAATTGCCCTGCAATCAACGGTGCTGCAGGAGCCCGCCCAAAGTCCCTGTGCGACGCTGAAGAGTTTTGTACACGGAAAGTTCGATGCAGCCATGCTGGAGAAGTACGAGTACGCTTATTCGCGATATTATTTCGGGGCCAAGACCTTCGTTGGCTGGGGCCTCACGCTGGTATCTCTGGAACACATGAGAGTGATCCTGCGAGGGGCCATTTATTTTCTTCTGGCGCTCACCGCTCTGGTAAGCGGGTATGGCCTTTTTAGGGGCGGCAGACATAACCCGATTTTGTATGCGACTACCGGTGTATTTGCACTGGGGTGGTTACTCTGTTACGACCTGTGGTACTACGCATCAACGCTTGCCCACGCATTTTCGGAGTTGAGCCTGGTCGGTTTCATGGTATTCAGTGTACTGGCACCTCCGCCAAAGTCAAATTTAGGTTTATATGCGCCTGCAGCTGCGCTGTTTGCACTCACCGCATGGTTTGAGTTACTCACTGGCCCCGCGCTGTTGGCCATTGCCCTGGTGGTAGCCGTGAACTTTGCGCATCGGCAAGGTGAAAAAAATGCTATTGCCAAAGCAATGCAAATATGGATTGTTGGTGGCTCAACCATTGTTGGCTGCTTGCTGGCCTTGCTATTGATCAACACACTAACAAGTGACGCGGAGTCGGTTGGAAACTTTTTCAAGCACTTGGCCATCCGGTTGAATTTGCACCCATTGTTAGGACTGTCGATTGACGAGAGATGGCGTACCCCGGAGAATCTGCGCAGCTATACGGTTGCGGAAACTTGGCAAGCCATCACATTCCACTTGCCCATGCTGACCGGTTCATCCGCCTGGCTGTCCAGCCTGGTGTTTGGTCTAAGTACATTGATATTATTGTCTTCGCTGCCGCTGGCATTTTTCAGGCGGGCCCACCAGCGTTTTTTGATCCCGGTATCGATTGGTTTGAGCGTTATTTGTTGGTATCTCTTGTTTGCCAATCACACGGTGATTCACTCCTGGGGAATGGTCAGGCTGATGGTTTTATTTCCAATTTCTGCTGCACTGGTGCTTGCATATTTTGTATTGACATCCAGCAACCCAAACCATTCAGTGTCTGATACCTGACGCTATGAAAGCCCTTTTTGTATGAGCAAATCCGTGAATCTGGCAGAACAATCAATTGCAGTCATTATTCCGTGCTACAACGAAGCGCGTGCGATCGCGCAGGTTCTTGAGGAATTCAAACTAGCTCTTCCTACTGCGAGGCTTTATGTGTTTGATAACGCCTCGACCGATGACACCAGCCATGTGGCCAGACAACACGGTGCAACAGTTATTGCTGTGGAGTTGCGGGGCAAAGGCAACGTCATTCGGCGAGGTTTTGCAGATATTCAGGCGGATATCTACGTTATGATCGATGGTGATGCGACTTATGATGTATCGAATATCGAAAAACATATTCAATTACTTCTTGACAAGCGACTTGATATGGTTGCCGGATATCGGCAGGACAACGCGCAAGCCCGCGAAACGTACCGGCCGGGGCACAGACTGGGCAACAGGCTATTGACAGGTGCTGTGCGGCAGGTGTTTGGTGGGCAATTCATTGACATGCTCTCGGGGTATAGAGTTTTTTCACACCGGTACGTCAAAACATTTCCAGCCATGGCCGCCGGGTTTGAACTGGAAACCGAATTGACCATTCACGCGCTGGAGTTGCGCATGCCATATGCCCAAGTGCCCGTCGGGTATCGATCCCGCCCCGAAGGCTCGGCCAGCAAGCTGTCGACTTTTGCCGACGGGTGGCGAATTCTCAAAACCATTGTGCAGCTGTACGCCAGTGAAAGACCTTTGGCTTTCTTTGGTCTGTTGGCCGCTTTGTTGGTGGTGTTGTCACTGGCGCTTTTCGTGCCGCTGGCATGGACGTATCTGGACACCGGCCTGGTTCCCCGTTTGCCCACAGCCGTATTGGCCGCCAGCATCATGCTGTGTGCCTTGCTGTGTATGGTGTGTGGGGTGATCTTGCATGCCGTCACACAGGGGCGGCGAGAAGTCAAGCACCTGGCGTATCTCGCCATCGGCCAGCGCCACACCCACCGGGACTGACATGTCACATGCATCGATCTGAGCTTGGCCATCTGCTTCGCTTCGGCACTGTCGGAGTCGTTGGTTTTCTGGTGGATGTGGGTGTGTTGTATGCCGTGGCTGGGTGTTTGGGTTGGTATGGCGCACGGGTCGTGTCGTTTTTGAGCGCTGCCACGGTGACCTGGCTGCTGAACAAACGATTCAGTTTTTCAGCCGGTGTGCGAAACCTGAAAGGCGCTGCATCGCAAACCCGTTACGTTTCTTTCGTGCTGGGTATGTTGATCGGCGCAATGGTCAATTGGCTGGTCTACATCGGCTTTGTGGCGCTGGTGGCGATGCCGGGCGCTGCGGCCGCGGGTGTGGCGTTGGGCAGCCTGTCGGGCATGTATTTCAATTTTTTCTTCTGCAAAAAAATGCGGTTTTTTGAATGAGCGAAGTTTCTATCAGTCGCTATAAATAAGATAGCTGACAAAGCCCACTGAGTTTGCACTACCAGCCAATTTCGTTCAAATTCCTGCCGCCAACTGCCATTGCCCTTGCATGCGCCCGTTATGGCAATACCTGCTGCTAGCCCGCATATTTCACCGCGACCCTCTTTTTGCAAGCTTTTCTCCTGTGATGCGGATCGCTCAAATCCAATTTGTACGCAGCAAAAAGACTCGACACCCACGGTGAAATATGCGGGCTAGGTGATCCATCCGTACCCTGCCGCAATCAGCGGCAGCGACAGCAGCAGCGGTGCCCACAGCGGTGACACCGGAAAGGCCGCGACGCCCACGATGGATGAGGCCAGCATGTACCAGCCAATCAGCTTGAGCACCTGCAAATCGCCCACCGCCACCGCATGAATGGCCAGGTGCCCGGCCAGCATGAACAAAGGGCCAGCCATCACAAACCAGAAAGCCGCGTAGCGGATGTCGGGCACAGCGAACTGGCCAAAAAAACCATCGGCCACCGCAGCGGCCAGCGGCACCTTGAAGCGCAGGATGCCAAACACGATGTGAACGATGCCCAATAGGAAGATGGCCCAGGCGGTTGCTTTTGACATGGTTTCAAGCTCCTTCTATGAATGGGTAACTGAATGGGTAGCAGCGGTTGGCCAGCCTTGGCGCGCGGCCCGCCGCAAAAAGGCCTGCACGATCAGCCGGTGAAACGGCGCAATGACAAAGATGTAGGCGCGGCCCAGCCGGTTGTGGCAATGCACCACGGTGGACAGCACCAGCCGCTGCTCACCCGCAGGCGGGCCTGAGCACTGCAGCGAGAGCCTGAAATCCAGGTGCCAGTCGTCTTCACCCATCACGATTTCGCGCTCGCTGGTGTTGTAAATCTTGAAGATGCCCACGCGCTGCTTCTGGCCTGCTGCGTCGGTTGCGGTGAGCTGCGCAGAAGTCTTCAGCCCAAGCCTGCCAACCAGGGCGTCGCGCAGCGCCATCAGGCCGGCAATCCACGGCGCTTTGTGCGAAAAAATAAACCGCGCCAATGGCTCGGGGCGGGTGTCGCTGCCCGCGGGCAGGTCGATGGCATAGGCGTCGGCCAGGTGGGTCACCGGGTACAGATGCGCAATGCGCGAGTCGGCCGGAATCTGGGTGGCGATAGGGTTAGAGCGCTGGTTTGGCATGGTGTGTTTCGATGCTTGTTAAGGATGGGTAGGGCTGCACCGCAGGGCGCACCGGCAGGTCTTGTGGCTGCTGCACCTGCCACACCAGGCCCAGCCGTTTGAGCGCTTGCAGCACCCACCAACCCGGGTCAGGTTGCCCTGCGTGCAGGCCCAGGTGGGCGCTGCCGGGAAAGGCGTGGTGGTTGTTGTGCCAGCACTCGCCCATGGTGACCAGGCCGTTGATGCCACCCAGGCCCACGTTATGCCCCTGTACGCCTGCGCCGTGCACCAGGTAGTCTTGGTGGCCCGTGCGGTGTGCAAAGTGGCCCACCAGCCAGTGGCCGGTCACGCACACCGCCACCCGGGCGCACACGCCCCACACCACCCAGGCCCAGCCGCCCAGCGCATATAAGGCCAGCGCCAGAGGTAGTTGCTGCAGCATCCAGGTGCGTTCCAGCCATTGGTAAAAGCGGCTGTTGGCCACGCGGTCTTCAGGTACAAAAGCCGGTGGGTGGGCCAGGTGAATGTCGGCATGCAGTTGCCAGGCGTAGTCTTGCCAGATGGGGCGGCGGTGGGCAAAGTAGTCGTGGCACAGCGGCTGGCGTTGCGCCCAGTCGCGCAGGTCGTGCGTGCGCAGCATGCCCATGGGCCCGGCCATGCCCACCAGCGTGCCCAGGTACACCAGCGTGTACTCCAGCCACAGCGGGCATTCGTAGCTGTTGTGCACAAACCGGCGGTGCATGCCCAATGAGTGGCCCAGGCAGAGTGTGACTGCACAGAGCGCTATGAAAAGCGCAGCGGTTGTCCAGCTCAGCGTGCCGGGGCCCCAGACCAGAGCAATGCCTGTCATGCAACTGATCCAGATGGATTTAACCGGCGCCCAGCGCATGTGCCCTTGCACCGGGCAACTGGTGGGGTTGGCGTGTATGCGTGGAACGGCGGTGGTGGTGTCCATGGCTTAGCTCCGGATGGCCTGGCTTGCGATATCTGACCGGCTCCCTCCCCTCCCGGGGGAGGGCTGGGGTGGGGGCAATGCGTGGGTTGCCGTCACCCCGAGTAAATCCATCTCATCCAAGCTCAAAGCCTCACGCCCCAACCAGCGCGCAGTCTCGCTGCGGCCCGACACGGACCCGGCTTGCAGCACCCGCAGGTTGTCCACACTCACCACGTTTTGGGGCAAGCGTTGCATGAGCCACGCGCTGAGTGTCATAAGCCACCATGGCACCGGCAGCCACAGCGCAGCCCCTTTGCCCTGGGCTGTGCGCAGGTGCTGTAGCAGCGCGCGGTAGCTCAAGGTTTGCGGGCCCGCCAACTCCATCACCCGGCGCAGGGCCTTGGGGTTGCCCGCAATGCGCACCACGCAGCGCGCCACATCGTTCAACGCAACCGGTGCCAGGCGGCTGCTACCTGCGTGGCGCAGGCCGGGCAGGGCGATGATGGGCAGGCGGGCCAGCGCGGCAAACAGTCGGGTGCTGGGGCTGGCGGCATCCATCAACAAGCCGGGGCGTATCACGGCGTAGTCCACTGCATGGGCGGCCAGCACAGCTTCAGCCGCCAACTTGCTGGCCATGTAGGCACCCGGCAGACCCGTGCCCACGCCCAGCGCCGAGATGTGCACGATGCGCGCCACCCGCTCGGCCTGGCAGGCCTGGCACAGGGCACCCACCGCGTCCACATGCACCTGCTGATAGGTGTTGCCATCGCGCTCCAGCAGGATGCCCACCGCGTTGACCACGATGTCTGCGCCTTTGACCACCGGGCGCAAGGCGTCGGCCGTGTGGTCAAAACGGAAATCCACCGCCATGTCGGCACCACCATCCGTGTCGCGGGCCACCGTGGTCACCTGGTGGCCCTGCGCCACAAACTCACGGCAAATGGCGCTGCCCAGCATTCCCCGGGCACCCAAGACAACGACTTTCATACAACGCTCCTTTCTGGGTAAATGGTTTGACTTGCTTCTTTTTTGATAGCTGCTTGAGCAGGTTTTACCTGGGCGGGAGCCTCTTTTGGCATCAAATCGGCCTTTGTGAGGTCGCAAACACCGTCTGCGCATGCCGCAGCCCGCTTCACCGCCCGCTTGGCCGCACGGTTGTGCGCCACATGCGCAATCAATGGCATCAGCGCACCCGACACGCCGTAGCGGTTGCGCGCAAACACGCGGTAAGCCCAGTCAAACACCGGTGCCAGCAACGGCCAGCCGGTGGGTGCCGCCAGCGCACCCAAACCCACGGCCTGGTAAGCCAGCCGCAGGGCTGGCACGCCGATCACCAGCGAGCCATCTGGCCGCACGGCGTGAATCAGCGCCTGCATGTCGGCTATGGTGGCTCCGTAGGGCGTGGGGTCGAAATCGGGCTGCGCAATGTCGACAAACATCAGGCGGCGCAAACTGTCCCGGGTGCGCAAGTTGTCCATCTCCAGCGAGCAAATCGGGCAGGCACCGTCGTACAGCAAGGTCAGCGGGTAGTTGGGGGTTGGGTTCATGGGCATGGTTTGACTTTCTGAAAATGCGAGGACGGGAGCGATTTCACGCAGCGCGAGCCAGTGTCAGCAGATTGCCCGCAATCGACAGCACCACCAGCAGAGCGCCCCAGTCACGGGCCGCTGCCAGGTTGGGGGCCCACTTCCAGCGCAGGGCTGCGTAAGCCCCTGCACCGTTCACGTGGCCCCACGTGCTAAAGGGAAGGCGCATGGCCCAGAAAAACATCCACAGAATGACCCAGCCGCTGCTGCCAGCAACGGGATTGAGCCAGGCAAGAAACACCCAGCCGACACCGACGTAAAACACGGCCAGAACGACCTTCCAACCCGTCATCAAAAACCGGGCGCGTGCGCTGGCTTGCTGGGGGGTGATGCCCAGCGCCCAATTGGCCAGCGGCATGCTGCCCGGCGGTATTTTGGGTTTTCCAAACAGCACCAGAGACAGGGCACCATGCGCCAGCAGAAGCCACAAGTCCACCAGCAAGCCAGCGCCAAATGACGTGCCCAAAAGCCAGTGCCACACTGGCGATGTCAGCAGCGCCCAGGCCAATGCACGGTTGATGCGTAACCACAGGGCTTTGCGTCCCAGGGCCTGTATGGCCCAGCTGGGGCCAGGGTTCAGAATCAGGTTTGTTTTCATATATTTCTAAATGGCTGTTGTTTCAGTTAAAACAGAAATAAAAAACCAAAAAAAGAGCGATCAAGGCCCCATCAAAGCCCCCAGCGCTTGCGCCTTGGCCTTTTCACTCTCGCTGGCCCCCAGGTTCTCCCCGCGAATCAGCTTTTGAATCTTCGCCCCCAACATCAGCACCTTGGTCAAGGTCTCGGTGTCCAGCCGCAGCATCTCGTCGCTCCACACCGTGAGCGACTCCAACATCGTCAACATTTCCTTGATGCGATTGGCGCGATCCACCCCGTCTACCATCAGCTCCGGGCTGTTCAGCAGTGCCTTGAGCACATCGACGGTGGGTGCAATCTCCCGCTCCTGCCGCTCCCGCACGATGGTGCGGGCCAGTTCCCAGATGTCGGTACTGGTCTCAAAATGGTCACGCCGGTCGCCCATCACATGCACCATCTTCACCAGGTTCCAGGCCTGCAACTCCCGAATCGAATTGCTCACATTGCTACGCGCCACCGCCAGCGTGTCGGCAATCTCGTCAGCCGGTAGCGGCTTGCCGTGCAGGTAGAGCAGGGCGTGAATCTGCGCGACTGTGCGGTTGACGCCCCACTTGGCACCCATCTCGCCCCAGTGGAGGATGAATTTTTGGGAGGTGGTGCTGAGATCCATGGTTTGAGTTTAGTTGTGTCTTTTATTTCTGTCAATGCAGAAATTTTTCATGATGGAGTCTTGCGCATCGCCAGCAGGTAGCCCACACCCATGAACCGGTGCAGGCGAAACACCCGGGTGAACGGGTTGTAGCCCAGCCCACGTTGGTCGATCAGCGTTAAACCGGGAGCCGCGGCCCAAGCTTGCAGCTCGGCGGGTTTGATGAAGCTGCGCCAGTCGTGGGTGCCACGGGGTAACAGGCGCAGCACGTACTCGGCTCCTACGATTGCCGTCACCCAGCTCAGGGGGTTGCGATTCAAGGTGGAAAAAAACACCCAGCCGCCCGGTTTGGCCAGATCGGCACAGGCCTGCACCACCAGATGTGGTTGAGGCACGTGCTCCAGCATTTCCATGCAGGTCACCACGTCGTAGTGCGCGGCCTCGGTTTGGGCCAGGTCTTCTGCGCTGATGGCCCGGTAGTTCACCGGCACGCCGCTTTGCCGGGCATGCAAGGCAGCCACTTTCAAGGGCTTTTCGGCCAGATCAATACCGCTAGCCAACGCACCATTGCGCGCCATCGCCTCGGTCAGGATGCCGCCACCGCAACCCACATCCAGGGTGTGCTTGCTGCTCAGGCTTGCCAAGGAATCGATCCAGGACAGGCGCAGCGGGTTGATTTGATGCAGTGGCCGAAACTCCAGATCGGGGTTCCACCAGCGGTCGGCCAGGGCTGAGAATTTTTCGAGTTCTGCAGGGTGAAAGTTGTTGGGGTTCATTTGCTGGCTCCTGTTTTGTAGTGACTTACCAGTGCTTCTTCCAGAGGTTCCAGCGGTACAGCGCCTTGGAAAACAGGTCATAAGCCAACTTACCAGCCCAGCTAACAAGCGGCCATTGAATGAGCTTTCCCAACCAAACCTGGCCAGGTGTGCGCAACCAAAGTTGCGCAAATGCGTTGGCTCCGACATGTATCTGGCCCCACTCGTCGCGAAGGTACAGCCGCTGGCGAACCGACTCCAAGTCGGTGCCAAGTTCTTGCACGGCTTGCGGGTTTTTGTGGACGTCAACCCAGACCACGTTACAGCTGGCCATACGGCCTTGTTGAGCGGCAATGCCTGCATCGCACACCGGGCAAGCGCTGTTGTAGTAAACGGTTGTGGTTCCTGTTTCTTCCATGATGTGACCTTTTTTTGCGTATCGACAGGAGCAGAGTCTATCCAATATTTAGCTAAATAGCTAATTAAATAAATGACAAAATGACGGCAATTGGAGTACGGAACATGGATAAAGTCTTTGAAGCCCTGGCATCTACGCCGCGCCGAAAAATTCTGGCCTACCTGTCAGAGGCCGAGCTATCTGCGGGCGACATAGCCGCCCGCTTTGATATGACCAAACCATCCCTTTCGAAGCACCTGAAGATTCTTGAAAACGCAGGGTTAATCCACGGAGAAAAGCGTGGCCAGTTTGTTTTTTACAGTCTTGAGCGAGATACGTTGACGAACACGCTTGCTTCGTTTGCCCAAGCTGTCTGTCCAGTTTCACGCGGTCTGAAAAAAGAGAGTAAGGCCATAGCGCAGCAGCAAAAAAAGTGACAACCCTCGCATAGGACGACCATGACCAGCACGGATCTGCTCAATCAGCACTTGCGCGTGATTTATGCCTGTGAGAAGGGTGCGACCGGCGTGTACTGGGGTCATCGGGTCGTTGCAGCTGTTTTTTTTCGCGACCTGATTGCCCCCTTGTCCGAGATGCACGCGCACGAAATGGAGCATTTCGCAAGGTTTGGGGAAATTCTTAAAGCGCGAGGTGCCAGGCGAGTCAGCTTCCCTTTGCTGTGGTGCGCTGGTGGGATCGCCTATGGTGTACTTGTTGCCTTGTTCGGGCGGCAATCGGTCTGGACGAGCACGGTCACGATTGAAGCCATTGTTGAGCGGGAATTGATGGCGGCAGCAACCGTATTCAAAGAGGCTGATCCGCAGGCTTATGAACACATACACACCATTCTTCTCGATGAACTAGCTCACAAAAATGGGGCTGAGCTCAGTCTGGTGGGTAAACCGGTGGCGTTTGTGGTCGGCTTCGCCAAGGTAAGCGCAAGCGTTGCCAAGAGACTGGCTCAAGTGCTCTAGCGGACGAGAGCGGCATCCCTGCTTCAAAAGCGCAATTGGGGTCGGAGCCCGATTTCGTCTGAGTGCCCAGCGCTTCGGCCAAGTCCTCGTCCTGAATCGGTATCCGACCCCAAATGCTTGCCGCGGAATGGCCGAGGAACGGCCACTGTCTCTGAAAGACCTGCTTCAACAAGCCGTCAGCCTTCATCTGCAAACGAAGCGTCAATATCCCGTGACCCATGCAAAACGCGAACCACATCAATGCCATCTGCCAGGGGCAAGAAAAACACCACATATCGCCCAAACGCGAAGCTGCGAATGCCGGGTGCCAGCTCAGCGCGGCTGCGGCCCATCAAAGGTTGTGTAGCCCACAGGGCTAATTTTTCGTCCAGACCATCCACCCAACGGTCGCCTGAACAACGCTGTCCTCGGCTATGTAGTCCCAAATTTCCAGAATGTCAGCCTCCGCCAGAGGCCGACGGGTGATGTGCGCCATCTATGCAACCGTTGACTTGACAGTGCGGCGTGTGCGTGCTTTTGCCTTGACCGCTGTCGCGTCCCACTGGGCGCTGGTGCCGCTTTCCAGGCCCTTGCGAACGTCGCGCTGTAGCTCCTGAAGTTTTGCCTGCCGCAGGCGATCCTGCTCGTCCATGAGGCGAAGCGCCTCGCGCACGACCTCGCTGGCAGATGTGTACATGCCCGAGTCAACCTTGGCGCGTACGAGCACCTCCAGCTGAGGTGTGAGGTTGACGTTCATGCCCATACTGATATCTTTCTAAAAAAGATCTGAAATCTATCAGAAAATGTCAAAGATTGACAATTCGGGTATCGATTAGCGGGCACCTCCCTGCTTCATAAGCGCAATTGGGGTCGGAGCCCGATTTCGTCTGAGTACCCAGCGCTTCGGCCAAGTCTTCGTCCTGAATCGGGATCCGACCCCAAATGCTTGTCGCGGATCGGCCGATGGAACAGCCGGTCACTCAAAAACTTACTTCAACAAGCCCTCAGCCTTCATCGCTGCCTGCACCCCAGGCCTTGCCGCCACGCGGGCGCGGTAGGCCAGCAGGTGGGTGTAGGCCGACAGATCCAGGCCCACGAATGCGGGCCAGTTGGTCACGGTGAACAGGTAGCCGTCGGCCACGGTGAAGGTGTCGCCCATCAGCCAGGTTTTGCCTTCCAACTGAGCATCCATCCATTTGAGGCGGCTGTGCAGTTTTTCGGTGGCGATGACTTTGTATTCGGCAGGGGTGTTGGGGGCGAACAGCGGGGAAAAGCCTTTGTGCAGCTCGGTGCCGATGAAGGTCAGCCACTCTTGCAGGCGGTAGCGTTCCATGGTGCCGGCGGCGGGGGCCAGGTGTTTGTCGGGTGCCTGGTCGGCGATGTATTGCACGATGGCCGGGCCTTCGCGCAGGCGGCTGCCGTCGGCCAGCTCCAGCAGGGGCACATAGCCCAGCGGGTTGATGCCGTAGTAGTCGGTGCCGTCTTGCAGCTTGTGGCTTTTGGTGCTGGCCAGCACGGGTTCAAAAGCCAGGCCGGCTTCGTGCAAGGCAATGTGGGGCGACAGTGAGCAGGCGCCGGGGGAGTAATAGAGTTTCATGGTGTGGGTGTCCTTGGGTGGTTAGAAGTGGGTGAATCAGCAGTGTGAAAAGGCTTTGCATGCTATTGATATTTTCATAAATCATGACAACCAATCTTGACCCGATGCGTTATGTCTACAACGCGTTGTTTGGAGATATGAATCATGGTCAAGAAGGCGATGGACGAGGCGACAAGGAAGCGGGTACAG